>NZ_RZUF01000041.1 GCF_004005375.1 Rheinheimera sediminis
CCCCTAAAATGACAATTTGATGATATTCGCGATCGTTCGCTCATTAAAGGAGCAGAAAGAGCAAAAAACACTCTGCTTTGCTCTTTTTAACATAGGAAATCGCTATGACCAGGAAAAAAGGCTGTAACTACACTCTAAATTGGCTCACCAGATCCTTTAAAACTTTGCTTAGCTGGGTCAAACGTTGAGTCGATTGATCACTACCTTTAATAGCTCCGGCTGTCTGATGCACTAATAGACTAATAGTATGTACATTCTGGTCTACTTCACCTGCTACAGCACTTTGTTGTTCTGCTGCTGTAGCTATGTGTGCGTTCATATCCGAAATCTGAGTTATCGAATTAGCAATGTCGGTCAGAGCTTTCTGAACTTGAGCTGCAAGATTGATATTCAACTCTGCAGCACCTCTACTCTCCTGCACAGCAGCGGTCATCTGTTGGGTGCCTTGTTGTAGCTCTGTAATAATACTTGAAATTTCCTGAGTGGATTTTTGCGTTTGATGCGCCAAATTACGCACTTCGTCCGCAACCACTGAAAATCCCCTACCATGTTCACCCGCCCGCGCAGCTTCAATAGCAGCGTTTAAAGCTAACAAGTTAGTTTGATCTGCCAATTTATTAATGATGTTAAGTACATGACTAATATTTTGTGAAGAGCTATATAAAGCGGAAGCTGCTATCGAACTTTGTTCTATAGTTTGGCTTTGAGTATGAATACTCTCAACCGAAGCCTCCATTAGTTTCATCCCCTGCTGAACTAAAGTTTCAACCTGACCAGTTTCATGATTCGCTTGTTCAGCACTTTGAGCGACTTCAGCTATAGCAGAACTCATTTCAGTAATAGCTGTAGCGACCATGTCGGTTTCTTGCTGTTGCTGCACACTCTCTTTAGAAATCTGCTGGGATATACGGGCAACGTCGAGGGCACTTTCGCTCACTTCAACAGAGGTAGCTCCTACAGACGTAATCAACTGCCGAATCTTTCCGACAAAAAGATTAAAGGCTGTAGCTAAGGCTGCGAGCTCATCTTTGCCGTCATAACTTAATTTGACTGTCAAATCACCATCGCCGGAGGCTATATCTTGCATAGCAGCAACAACATCAGTCATAGGCTTGACCACTGAGCGAGTCACATACCAGCTTAGCGCCAACATCAGACCTACAACCAGAAACACCAGAACGGCAAGCTGTGTTGCTACCTCGTAAAAAGACTCTTCCACATCATCTATATAAATACCTGTTCCTACTATCCAGCCCCAAGGTTTGAACAGCTCGACGTGAGTGATTTTAGGAACTTCTTCTGTTGCACCTGGCTTGGGCCAGTTGTAGAACACTGAGTGGGAACCATCGTCTGCTACACCATCAGCCATATTTTGAAACAGGGGTTCGCCTTGTTTGTCTTTGAAACTGGCAACATCTTTACCATCAAGGTCAGGCCTGAACGGGTGCATCAACATAGTGACCTGCTGATCGATGACAAAATAGTAGTCGTTTTCTTTGTAGCGTATGGTTTTCAACTCAGCTAATGCCAATTGCTTGGCCTTCGCCTCATCCAATTCGCCGCTGCCTACTTTACTGTGATAGTTGTTGACCAAAGCTACGGCAACTTGAGACAAATAGAGAGTGGAGAGGCGTTTCTCTTCGAGAATACTTTGCTTTAAACCCGACAGAACTAACCAACACACCAGAATTTGACCAAGTACGGCAACACTGACTATGGTAAAAAGACGACTTTTGATGCTTATATTTTTTAACAAAGCGCCACCTATACGACAAGACGTATCTGTTTGTTTTGTAAAGAATAGGCTTAAGATCTGAAATAGCAAGAAAGGTGCAAGACAACAAATGCATTTATTCTGTGCAAAGAGAAGCTTTAGTAAAAAAGATGCATAACATTGAGAATATTTAAGGCTGTATAAGACAGCTAGAGATAGGAGTTGATACTAAAGAAGAGAGTTGGTGCCGGGGGGGGGACTCGAACCCCCACGCCGTGAAGCGCTAACACCTGAAGCTAGTGTGTCTACCAATTCCACCACCGCGGCAACTCAATTTGTCTCTGTCAACGATGTTTTGGTGCCGGGGGGGGGACTCGAACCCCCACGCCGTGAAGCGCTAACACCTGAAGCTAGTGTGTCTACCAATTCCACCACCGCGGCAACTCAATTTGTCTCTGTCAACGATGTTTTGGTGCCGGGGGGGGGACTCGAACCCCCACGCCGTGAAGCGCTAACACCTGAAGCTAGTGTGTCTACCAATTCCACCACCGCGGCGCAAAGCGTCGTTGACGGCGTGCATGTTATGCGTCAAGTAGGCAATCGTCAACTGTCNGCAAAGCGTCGTTGACGGCGTGCATGTTATGCGTCAAGTAGGCAATCGTCAACTGTCTGATGCAAATTTTCAGTGCTTTTCACCACCACTGCTGAAATATTCAACAAAGTGTCGGCTTTTACGTCGGATACCCTATTAAAAAGCAGATTAAAAGAAAAAGGCGAACTGATGTTCGCCTTTTTATGAGACTAAGCCTCGCGCCTATCAGTACTTAGCTTTTTTAATTAAACCAATTTCTTCCAAACGCTGCATCAGATAGTCGTTTGAATTGATAGGTTCAGGGTAACGGTTCGGCTGTTCAACAGAAATACAGCTCTCCAAAGTATCAATCACATAATCCGGATTAGGATGCATAAAAAACGGAATAGAGTAACGAGGTTGACCTGCTGCTGCCCCAGCCGGATTCACCACACGGTGAGTAGTTGAAGGCAACAGATGGTTGGTCAGACGCTGCAACATATCACCAATATTCACTACTATGGTGCCTTCAATAGTAGTGACAGGTAACCAGCTGCCATCGCGGCGCAAAATTTCCAGGCCAGACTCGTGCGATCCAACCAATAAAGTGATCAGATTGATATCTTCATGCTGACCCGCACGGATAGACTGAGTCGAAGTATCCTGGATAGGCGGATAATGGATAGGACGTAAAATCGAATTGCCGTAATTCACTTTGTCAGCAAAATAGGCCTGATCCTGTTTTAAGAATAACGCCAAAGCTTCCAGCACTGTATTGCCTAACTTTTCCAATGCAGCATACAAAGCATAAGTCGCTTCTTTAAACTCTGCCACTTCAGACGGCCACAGGTTTGGATACAAACTTGGATGTGGCGCCGGACCTGATAATTCACGGCCAACGTGGAAGAACTCTTTTAAATCCGGGTGATTACTGTCTTTGGCTTTTTCAACACCAAATCCCGTATAACCACGCGCACCGCCTTGACCAGGCACATGGTATTTTTGTTTTACTTCAGTCGGTAAAGCAAAAAACTGCTTAATTGCTTTGTAGGTATTGTCCACAACTTCATCCGGGATACCATGGCCGCTTATGCCACAGAATCCAAACTCAGTGTAGGCTTTGCCAATTTCGGCAACAAAGCTAGCTTTGTCGGTGGCAAACCGTCTGATGTCCAACGTAGGGACTTGTTGTTGAGTCATAGTTATAACCTATTTAACTTAACGAAAAGAAAAAGCCTGCTATTGCTGCACTCATCAGGTTAGCCAGAGTAGCAGCTAATAGAGCTTTCAAACCCAGCTCTGCAATATCTGACCGACGATTCGGAGCCATGACTCCTAAGCCACCTAACAGAATGGCAATCGATGAGAAGTTTGCAAAACCACATAACGCTATGGTGACGATAATTTGTGTGTGTTCACTCAACTGTCCGGCTTTGACATATTGGATAAAATCCAGATAAGCCACAAACTCATTGATCACTAGCTTCTGGCCGATAAAGCTACCTGCCAAACGGGCTTCTTCCCATGACACGCCTAAGATGAAAGCCAGTGGCTGGAAAATATAGCCAAAAATCAGTTGCAGCGTTAAACCTTCAAATCCAACTAAAGTGCCTACCCAGCCGATTAAACCATTTACTAATGCAATCAAACCAACAAAAGCCAACAACATAGCGCCAACGTTTAATGCCAATTGCAAACCACTGGCGGCACCTGAAGCTGCAGCGTCAATGACATTGGTATTTTGTTCCATCATACCAATGTCAGTTAAATCATTTTTTGGTGCTTCGGTTTCTGGCAACAAGAGTTTTGCCATCAACAAACCACCTGGGGCGGCCATAAAGCTGGCGGCGATTAAATATTTGAGCTCAATCCCCATACCGGCATAACCAGCGAGAACAGAACCAGCAACTGAAGATAAGCCCCCTACCATCACCGCAAATAATTCAGAACGAGTCATGGTTGGGATAAAAGGCCGAACAACCAGAGGTGCCTCAGTTTGCCCAACAAAGATATTGGCTGCAGCGCTCATCGATTCAGGACGACTGGTGCCTAATAGCTTTTGCAAACCACCGCCTAATACAGTGATGACGATACGCATCACGCCAATGTGATACAGCACCGCAATTAAAGAGGAGAAGAAGATAATGACCGTTAGCACATGAATGGCAAACACAAAACCATACTTTTGCGCCCCTGCATCACCAAAAAGGAAAATAATGCCGGACTGAGCATAAGAGATAATATTGCCAACGAAGGCTGAAATGCTTAACAGCACGTCTTTACCAAAAGGCACATAAAGTACAAAAGCGCCTATCGCTAGTTGGATTGCAAAAGCACCGCAGACGGTACGCCATTTAATGCGATTTCTGTTAGCAGAAGCTAAATACGCTGTTATTAAGATGGCAAGAATGCCAACCAAACTCATCATAGTTATTCCTTGGATATAGGGTCCGGCCATACAGGCACAGATTTTTTGTTCTTGTGATGCCAAATCCCAGAATAGCATCAAAAGATCAAGTAGTTACAGTTTCCGAGCGGGAGTGTTAACCACCGTAGCCGGCTTCAAACACTTGTAATTGCTGTTCAGGGGTTGTCTAAACTTGACGTTTTGCCGCGCGATTATAACAGAATTGAAAAGCTTGCAAAGCAAATGTTGCTTGAGGGGCTCAGGACAAAACAGCAGCCTAGCCATGATTCTGGCCGCTGTTTGTCTGTTTAAGAAGATGAGTTTACTCCTGCAATAACTGACGAATTTTTGTCTTGATAATATCGATGGCAATTTCGTTTTTACCACCACGAGTCACCACCAAATCGGCGTATTGCTTGGACGGGTTAATAAACTCAAAAAATGCTGGGCGAACATAGTTTTCGTATTGTTCAGTGATAGAACTTAAGCTTCTGCCTCTGTCTTCCATGTCGCGTTTAATACGACGCAACAAACAGACATCCAAAGGTGTATCCATAAAAACAGTTATATTAAATTGCTGTCGTAACTTATCGTCCGTCAGTAACAAAATCCCTTCGACCAATACCACCTTCGCCGGGTGCACAGTGATGGTTTCAGCTTTGCGGGTATGCGTTTTATAGCAGTACTGCGGCATAGATACAGAGTGGCCATCCTTTAACTGCTGTAAATGAGTTGCCAACAGCTCATGCTCAAAAGCGGCGGGATGATCGTAATTTGTCAAAGTACGTTGATCAAAAGACAGATGCGCCTGATCACGATAGTAGGCATCTTCTGCCAATACAGCAATGCGCTCGCCACCTAATTCCGCTACCAGTTCCTGATAGACAGTAGATGCAAACAAACTTTTACCAGAGGCCGAGGCGCCAGCAATGGCAATAATGGTACTTTTTGGCAATTACAGTGGTCCCATAAACATCAATAAATAATGCAGATTATCTACGATTTAGCGGCAATGGCACAACGAATAATCTCAATTAAAAATATAGGTAATTGAATTGAACTTTCCTGCATGTACTTTTTGTCATGATTTTTTAATAATTAGGCTGTAAACTAATCATAAGCATGTTTTTCAGAGCTTAAGGAATTTTGTTCAGAGCCTCACTACGACATGTTAATAAATCAATTTAAAACAAAAACTTCAGGAATGAACCATGGCAAATAAACTAAAACTCAGTCAAATTGCATTTGCAGTTGCGGCTACTTTGGGTGTCATTGCGCCTTTGCAGGCTCAGGAAACATCATCAAACATCACTGGTCGCATTATGACTCCGGCAGGCGCACCTGCTACAGGCACGACAGTGACAATTATTCACGAACCATCAGGTACTTCGAAAAGTGCAACTGTTGGACAGAATGGCTCTTTCTCAGCCAAAGGTCT
This sequence comes from Rheinheimera sediminis, assembly GCF_004005375.1. Lineage (GTDB taxonomy): Bacteria > Pseudomonadota > Gammaproteobacteria > Enterobacterales > Alteromonadaceae > Pararheinheimera. Next base: position 6,131 of record NZ_RZUF01000041.1, read on the forward strand.
TCGTGTTGGTGGCCCTTATAAAGTTATAGTTGATTCTCAGGAGTTTCAGGACACTACCGTTGAGAAAGTTTTTTTAAACCTGGGTGAAGCTTACAACATCAATTTAACGTTGAAAGCACAAAACATTGAAACCATCACGGTAACAGGTTCACAACTGGCATCAAGCGATTTCGGTAACATCAGCCCAAGTTCTGTGTTCAATTTAGAAGATATCGAAAACGCGCCATCAGCTGACCGTGACCTGAAAGATTTAGTCAGAATAGACCCGCGTATTTCTATTTCTGAAGATAATGGCTCTGAATCTATCATCTGTGCTGGTAGCCATCCGCGCTTTAGTAGCCTGACTGTTGATGGTGTTCGGATGAACGACAGCTTCGGTTTAAATAACAACGGTTACCCTACAACTCGTATGCCGTTTTCATTCGACGCTATAGACCAAGTTGCAGTAGAGCTGGCACCATTTGATGTGCAATACGGCGGTTTTACTGGCTGTAACATCAACGCAGTAACAAAATCAGGCACTAATGACGTGCATGGCGGTTTCTTCTACGATTATACTAACGACTCACTGCGTGGCGATGAAGCTGGTGATGACAAATTCGATTTAGGTAGCTACGACGTAAAACGTTACGGTATTAACGTAGGTTTCCCTTTACTTGAAGACAAATTGTTCGGTTTCGTTTCTTACGAGAAGCTTGAAGGCGCACAAATTTTTAGTTATGAAGCCCTGCAAAATGGTTCTGTAACTATGGATGAAGTGAACAGAGCCATTCAGATTGCAAGGGACGTTTACGGATATGACGCAGGTGGACTTCCACCATCAGCACCTGTTGAAGATGAAAAACTGTTAATGAAGTTGGATTGGAACATCAATGATGCCCACCGTGCTTCCTTAGTTTATAACTACAATGATGGTTTCGAAATCGACCAGTCAGACGATTCAAGCGAACGTCTGGCGTTATCAAATCACTTCTACAAAAAAGGCGCCACCCTTAATTCTGCAGTAGTTTCTGTGTACTCAGACTGGACAGAGAACTTCTCAACTGAAATACGCTTAGGTCATACCAAATTAGAGAACTTACAACGCTCTACTGATGCTGCAAGTGGCTTCGGCGAAGTACAAATTACTTCGTTAGCAAATGGCGGAACCATCTACATTGGTCCGGATGATTCTCGTCAATCCAACGAAATGGACTGGACTAACGATACGATCAAGCTTGCTGGTACTTATTACCTGGATGACCACACCATTACTGGTGGTTATGAAAGTGAAAGTCTGGATGTTTACAACTTATTTATGCAACACACCATAGGTGAATACGTTTTCGGTGGTGACCGCAACCGTAACACTATTGGTGGAGCCAGTGGTCTAGACGATTTCGAGCAGGGCATAGCAGATGATGCTTACTACAACAACTCAGCAGTGACAAATAATCCTGTTGATGCTGCAGCTAACTTTGCTTACACAACCCATGCTGTTTATGCACAAGATAAATGGACCATGGACGACCTGACATTGATGTTTGGTGTGCGTTATGACTGGATCAGCAGCAGTGATACTCCTAAGTACAATGCGTTATTTGAAGAACGTTACGATGTAACAAATCAGGCTACTTTTGATGGCAAAGATTTATTCCAACCACGTTTTGGCTTTAACTGGGCTGTCAATGAAAGCTTTGAAGTACGTGGTGGTGTAGGCTTATATTCAGGTGGTAACCCGAATGTTTGGTTGTCTAACAGCTACTCCAATGATGGTATCACTAACATTGATACTTACAGAGGTGATATCAATATTCTGGACGCTGCCAAGTCAGGCAATGGCCAAGCTATCTACAATCCTCTTCAAGTCATGGTTGATGAAGTCACGGCAAATAGACCAGTACTGGGTTCAGAGCCATCAACCAATGCAGTAGATCCTAACTTTGAGATGCCTTCAGAGTGGAAATACAACATAGGTGCAACTTATGAAACCGAAAACGAGTATATTTTTTCTGCTGATATTTTGTACAGCCAAAAACAAGACTCAGCTACTATCGTTGATTTAAGTAGCTTCGATACTGGTGAAGACACTATCGACGGTCGTCCAATTTATGGCAAAAAAGTATTGGGGGTCGATAGCCGAGGCCGTAATGTCACTCGTAACAGCCGTTACAGTGATTTGTTACTGACGAATGCGCCAAAAGACGGTAGCTCTACAACTATCTCTCTTGCTGCGAAAAAAGAGTACGACTTTGGTTTAGACGCACAGATTGGTTATGCTTATAACAAATCGAAAGACTACAACCCAATGACAAGCTCAGTTGCTTACTCTAACTTCACTAACATTTCCGTGTCAGATCAGAATGATCCTGGTATTGCTACGTCAAACTATGAGATACCTCATAACTTTACATTAAGCCTGCGCTACACTGCAGAGCTAATCGGTGGTTATGACACCAGATTCTCATTGTTTGCAAACCGCAAAGCAGGTCGTAACTTCTCTTACACCTTTGATAACTTCCGTCCTGGTACTGACTTAGCTGACTACCGTTCATTAATGTACGTTCCTACATTAGAACAGTATGGCAATGACGTTGTATTTGCATCAGCCGATGTCCAAGCAGCTTTTGATAAGTTTATTTCAGATGCTGATTTAGAAAAATACCGTGGTCAAATTGTGCCTCGTAACGCTGGCGAGTCTAGCTGGTATACCCGTGTTGACTTTAAAGTGGATCAGGAATTACCAGCTTTTGCCGAAGGTCATTCTGCTAATGCATTTTTTGTTATCAAAAACTTAGGCAACTTACTGAACAGTGATTGGGGCGTACAACGTCGTGGTCCTTTCAACTCTGCCGCTGTTGTTGATGCAGCAATGAATGCTGACGGTACCTACACTATCAATAGCGTATCACCACAAAACGCTGCTGAGTCAGTGTTCCAGGTTGGTTCACTGTGGGAAGTAGTAATGGGTGTTAAATACCGTTTCTAAAAATAGTTAATCAAAATGAGTCTTATAGACTAAATTTTGCCTAACTAAATTGAAAAACCGATGGTTCTGACCATCGGTTTTTTTTATCATGCAAACCAGACTGTTTGTTGTGCTTTGATTAAAAGTTAAGCGGCTCACGGAGCAAAATGTGAAATTCACTTTATTACGCAGCGTATTAACCATCACTTTCATTTGTTACCATGGAGTATCAATGGCGTCAGATCAAATTACAGTCGCCACTTTCAATGTCAGTATGGAATCTGAAAACTATCTGGCGAGAGGTGTTGCAGGAAGTCCACAGGTTTTGAGCACTCTGCTCGCAGAGGGGCAGCATCCACAGATTAAAAATGTAGCAGCCATCATTCAACAAACACAGCCGGATATTCTGCTGCTGAATGAGTTTGATTACATCGAAGACCCTGCTGCCGGGGTAGAGTTATTTATCCGCAATTATCTAAATAAAGCACAAAGCGCGGATGGTAAAACTATTGATTACCCTTATTTCTATTACAGCACGGTTAACACAGGTCAACCCAGCGGTTTTGATTTAGACAATGACGGGCAACTGACCAATAAGGGCGCGGACGCCTGGGGTTTTGGCCAGTATCCAGGCCAGTACGGTATGATGTTATTGTCGAAGTATCCAATTAACACCAGTAAGATCAGGACTTTTCAATACTTTAAATGGAAAGATATGCCAGGCGCTTTGCAAACGGCGAAGACCGACGGCTCGCCCTGGTATAGTGCTGATGCCTGGCAATTAATGCCCTTGTCGTCAAAATCGCATTGGGATGTGCCTGTACTAGTCAACAAAAAGTCAGTGCATCTGCTAATCAGCCACCCTACCCCTCCGGTGTTTGACGGCGAAGAAGACAGAAACGGTAAACGCAACCATGACGAAGTGCGATTTTGGACTGATTATCTGAGCCCTGAAAAAGCTGGGTATATTTATGATGACAGAGGGCAAAAAGGTGGTCTGGCCGAGGAGAAACGTTTTGTAGTCTTGGGAGATTTAAACTCTTCCCCTGTAGAAGGCAATGCTTATAAAGAAGGTATTGGTAATTTGCTGATGCATCCGAGAGTCAACAGTAGTTTTACACCACAAAGTACCGGCGGTAAGGCACATAGCCCTGACAGTCCTTATGGTGCTACCCATACAGCAGGTTGGCGGATGAGAGCGGATTATGTATTGCCTTCCAAAGCAGGCTTTAGAGTGGTGTCCAGCGGCGTGTTTTGGCCAGCAAAAGGCCAGCCTTTTTATGAACTGGTGGCGGATCGTGCAGCGAGCTCGGATCATCGCATGGTGTGGGTGAAACTGAAACTGACCAAGTAGCATAAAAGATGGGGTCAGAACAGATTAGTTACTTAGAACTAATCTGTTCTGACCCCATTGTTATTACTTCTGCTCAGCCAGTGGTGCGCTGTAAGCCAGTTCCATATCCCATGGCAGTTGGATCCAAGTGTCCTGCTCTATATCAGTCACATAATGGTCAACCAAAGGTTTGCCCTGAGGTTTGGCATACACAGTGACAAAACAAGCTGTTGGAAAATGTTCCCGCAGCGCTTTGGCTGTTTCGCCTGTATCGACCAAATCGTCCACTATTAATAAACGTGGACTATCTGCCAAAGCGGCGTCTTTCAGTACTTTTAATTCACGTTGTTGATCATGGTCGTAGCTGGAAACACAAATGCTATCTACTACACGGATCTCTAATTCACGCGCCAAAATAGCTGCTGGCACTAAACCACCACGGCTAACGGCCACTATGCTGTCAAAGTTACGGTTTAATAAACCCTTTGCCAGTTCCTTCGTTGCTCTGTGGAAAGCTTCCCATGACACATAGAACATTTTGTTGGTGGTCAGTGACATATAACAGTTCCCTACCCTTTAAACCAGAGCCAAAGCGATTTCAACCATCTCGTTAAACGAGGTTTGACGCAATTCAGCGCTTAAGGCTTCGCCAGTGCGGATATGGTCGCTGACCGTCATAATAGCCAGCGCTTTAATGCCAAATTCTGCAGCTACACCGTATAAACCAGCGGCTTCCATCTCTACACCTAAAACACCGTATTTTTCCAGACGATCAAACAAAGTTGGGTCCGGGTTGTAGAATAAATCCGAGGTAAAGAGGTTACCTACTTTCACATCAATGTTTTTGGCACGAGCTGCTGCTACAGCACCTTCCAGCAAACCAAAATCTGCCAGAGCGGCGAAATCCAAACCACCCCCTAAGCGGTTACGGTTCACGTTAGAGTCGGTGCTAGCGCCCATAGCAATCACTACATCACGTACTTTTACTTCAAGCGGTAAACCGCCACAGGAGCCAATACGGATAATGTTTTTCACACCATAAAACTTTACCAGTTCAGTGGCATAAATCGACATGGATGGAATACCCATACCTGAGCCTAATACGCTGACTTTTTTACCCTGATAAGTACCGGTATAACCAAACATATTACGCACAGTGTTGACGCACTCAACATCCTGTAAAAAGGTATCGGCAATATGTTTAGCTCGCAGCGGATCGCCAGGCATTAATACGGTTTCTGCAAAAGCGCCTTCTGGCGCATTAATATGAGGAGTTGCCATGAGTTACTCTAAATTAATAATTTAAAAAGGACTGGCCATAAGGCATGGCCGCTAAATCGAAATAGTCGGCCAGAGTCTGGCCCATATCAGCGAAACTTGCTCTTTCGCCTAAATCTTTAGGTGCGTGGTTTTTACCATAAAACAACACTGGCACATATTCACGGGTGTGTTCAGTGCCCACCCAGGTTGGATCGCAACCATGGTCGGCTGTTAACAACAAGACTGCATCTTCGTCCAGCGCAGCCATAATCTCCGGTAATCGTGTATCGAAGTACTCAAGGGCTTCTCCATAGCCAATAGCATCACGGCGATGACCATAATTTTGGTCAAAATCGACCAGATTAGTGAACACCAAACTCCGTTCTGGCGCTATCGCCATTTCGGCCAGAGTTTTATCTACTAAAGCAGCTAAACCTGTGGCTTTAACTTCTTTACTAATGCCCTGATGCGCATAAATATCGGCAATTTTACCAATACTGACCACAGTGCCGCCCGACTGAGTCAGGGTATCCAGCACTGTTGGCGCTGGCGGTAATACCGAATAGTCTTTTCTATTACCAGTGCGGGCGTAGTTGCTTGCATCTGTACCGAGAAAAGGACGGGCAATAACACGGCCAATATTGTAGCTGTCAAGAAGCTCACGAGCGGTCTCACAGAAATCTAACAGCTTCTGCAAACCAAAATGTTCTTCATGAGCTGCCACCTGAAACACGCTGTCTGCAGAGGTGTAACAAATAGGTTTACCGGTTTTGATATGTTCATCACCCAGCTTCACCAGAATGTCAGTGCCTGAAGCATGGCAGTTACCGAGAATTCCTGGCACACCAGTACGGCGTACCAGCTCGTCAATCAGTTCTGCAGGAAAGCTATTTTGCTTATCGTGGAAATAACCCCAGTCGAACAGCACAGGAACACCAGCAATTTCCCAGTGACCACTGGGCGTGTCTTTACCGCTGGATAATTCGCGGGCATGTCCGTAGCTGCCAAGCAGAGTCGGACTGTCTTCGACTAATGCCATTTCACCACTTGCAGCAAAACCGGCTTTGACTAAGCCAAGGCTAGCCAGATGAGGCAAGTGCAACTGACGGCCTTTGGCCTGAAAAAAAGCTTTGCTGATGCTGGCAAAGGTATTGGCGCCGACGTCACCGAATTTATCAGCGTCGGGTGTACTGCCTATTCCAAAGCTGTCCATTACTAAAATTACTGCCTTTGACATACTTACCTACCTATTACATCACCCCTCAGGATCTAATCTGATCATGAGGTCAGGTCACGTCAGCCACAAGTGGCAAAATTAAAAAGGGCACGCAGCTTATGCAAAAAGAACCCCTTTGGCAATCCCATCTTTTTACATTGAGCTAACTAATTTTGAATTTTCCGACCAGGCCATACAAGGTATCAGACAACTGACGGATAACACTATGCGGCGGCAGTCAACTAAAGCTCCCTGCGCACTTTTTGCAAACCAGATAAATAACTGAACATAGAGACCACTGTTAACAAGGTCAAAGCCCGAACAAGCATAGGTAAACTACTTTTCACTCTGATACTGTGCAGGTTCATAGTAAGCATCCACTACTGTTGAAATACTGCACTGAGTATTGATAACAGAATGACTTTACGCCAAATTTTGTTAAAAATAGTTCTGGGAAAAATCAGATTCTGCTCAGGTTTGCCGCACTGAACTAAATCGGCTCGTCAGCGTATATGCCAGTAAATAATTAGGGGTTAGCATGAAAACAGCAGTCATTACCGGAACCAGCAGACGCTTGGGCTCTTACCTGGCAGAGAAATTAACTAAAGAAGGCTACAGAGTCTTTGGTCTGACTCGCAAGGCCAATCCAGAACAGCAGTATTTGACTCAACTCGTCGTCGACTATCAGTCACCAGATTCGGTGATGGAGGCAATCCATCATTTGCAGCAGCAAGGCAGTATTGATTTATTGATCCATAATGCCTCTTTATTTGAAAAAGATCATTTACACACCGAAGATATGGTCAGTTTTTATCAGGCGTTATTTGCTGTGCATATGCAGTTGCCTGCGCTATTAAATCAGCAACTGGCTCCACAACTAGCAGCCACAGAAGGCGGCGGCTTAATAGTGCATATCACCGATATCTATAGTGAAAACCCAAATCCGGCTTTTTCGCTCTATTGCAGCACCAAAGCCGGATTGGAGAATTTAATGAAGTCGGCAGCTAAAGCTTATGCGCCACAAATCAGAGTGAACAGCATTCAGCCTGGTCCTATTATGTTTTTGCCAGAGCATAGCAACAGCGAAAAACAGCAGGTAATGCAACAAACCTTAATTGCGCAAGAGGCCGGTTTCGAGCCAATTTATCAGGGCGTCCGGTTTTTGGTCGAGAATAAATTTGTCACTGGCCTGAGCCTGAAAATAGATGGCGGCCGGTCGCTCGGAAAATAACTGATCCCCTAATTGGATAGGAGCTTGTTTACTGGCTGGGTCAAATACTTGCTGCAAGTAGGACTCAGTCAGCTCTGTTTTCCAAGTTTCAGACCACTGCTGCTGGCAGCTTAGAATATCCAAATCACAACTACGGTCTTTTATACTACGTTTTGGATCGCTTCTGTCTCGTCCAAGTTGCTCTTCAATACGGCAAAGTTCAGCTTTCAACGAAGTTGCAGACAGCTCTGACCTTAGCACCAGCACTGAATTAATAAATACATTGGTGGATTCAACCAGCTCAGCCTGAGTATAGACACGCTGATAAAGATACAAGGAACCAAAGCCTTGTACCAGCAGCCGGATTGCTGCAGCCAGATGCTGCTCAGGCTGAATATTGGACCCTATCGAAATCACATAATACATACAACTCCTTGTGATTCAGCCTTGTGCCGTATCCGTTTGAGGTTTTACAGTTAATTGCACCCGCTGTCCTTGTCTGGCAAAACCGGCAAAATGCTGTTCTACCATCTGCATATAATCTGGCCAGTGATCCTCATAACTCATTAAAAAGGTTTTTTTGCGCAGCGCTTCTGGATACAAACTTATCAGCGAATGCACAGAGGCATGCACAGGATTATATTCAGTTAAAGTGACATCATGGAAAATCAGCTCTGGACTGAGCTGCATCAGTAGTTCAGGTATAGCCACTGTATCGCCAGAGTAAAACACCGACTGGTTGATCAGTACACCAAAGCACACTTTACCCGGCGTATGATTGACTCTGTGCAGCTGGTACTGGTTGCCAAAAAGCTCAAATGCATCGTTATGCAGCAGGACCAGGTCGAAATAATCAGAGAGCTCGTTTTCGCCTTCACCATTTTTCCCAAGCACCCCTTTTAAACACTGATGCCATAACTCGTCATACAGCTCATGATGCAACATCAGTCGGGCTTTTTTTCGATACTTGTAACGGCCTTCATTCGCCAGTCGCTCCAGGCCAAACATATGGTCAGCGTGTACATGAGTAATAAAAACAGCATCTATGTCTTGCAGTGTTAACCCCTGAGCCTGTAAAGCGGGCTTAATAGTATAACCACAGTCAATCAGCACATTACCTTTATCGTTAGTGACTAATGCATTGTTATTAAACAAAGTATCAGATTCAGAATGGCCGCAGCCTAAGATTAACAGTTCATTAGAGTAAGACAACATGGTGTATTTTTGCCGAAAATTAGGTGCCGTTATACTACGGCTTTTGCACGGAATTGTATCACTGCTTTGACGGATCTTTTTACCAGAGCAGTCCTGACACTTACTGTACCTTAGTGCTATAGCGGCATTAGCCTAAAGCAATCAGAATGCTATCCATCAAGTTGTAGCCTTTAAAAGGACAGTTCAGATGAAAACCTTGCCTTTTGTTTTATCTCCCCTCGCTTTTGCTCTGAGCAGCGCAGCTTATGCTGCAGCTTTACCTGCATTAAAACTGAATTTAGACCAAACCACAGTGTCGGGTTTATCCAGCGGCGGTTATATGGCTGCCCAGTTTCAGCTCGCTCATGCCGATTGGATAAAAGGCGCTGCCATAGTGGCAGCAGGTCCAGTATATTGTGCACAGAACAACTTAATGACAGCTTTGGATCACTGCATCAATAAAGTGGACAACCCTATCCCTTTGGCTGATATTAACAAGCAGCTAAAAGAGTGGTCAGTGCAGGGTTTGTTGGCGCCTGAAACAGAAATTAAACAAAGCAAAATCTGGTTGTTACACGGCAGCGCCGATCAAAAAATCAGTAAGGAAGTGGCAAAGGCCCTCTATCAGCAGTACCAAGAGTGGCTACCAGCAACACAACTTCATTATATTCAGGACAAAGACTTTGCGCACCATATGCCGACAGTAGGTCACGGCAGCGCATGCGGAACTTCAGAGGCACCGTTTTTAGGCCAATGTAATTACGATGCAGCAGGGGAAGCACTGAAGTTTATTCAGCCCAGTTTAAAAGCCCCAGCGGATAGTAGCAGCGGTACTGTTTATCCAATAGAGCAGCAAAAAATTGCAGGAGATTTGGCCGCCACTTTGGCAGAGCAAGGTTTTGTCTATGTGCCAAAAAGTTGTCAGCAAGGCGAGCTCTGTACTTTGCATATCAGCTTTCACGGCTGCAACCAGCACGCAGAGGCAGTAGGTATGGCTTATGTCGAAAATGCAGGATTTAACCGCTATGCCGACAGCAACAACATAGTGGTGCTGTATCCACAAACGCGCTCCTCAGCACTGATGCCAATGAACCCACAAGCTTGTTGGGATTGGTGGGGTTATACTGACGCCAATTACGCCAATCGCAAAGGTCAGCAAATTCAGGCTCTGGTGAAAATGGCTCAGTTTTTAGCAAAATAAAATCCAACTTCAATCTTGGGCTTTTAACCACAAAGCCCTTTTCGCCAACTGCTCTGTTGTCGCGTCTTCGTTTTCTGTTAAAGCCCAGCTGGGGTCAGCAGTAAAAGTCACTTGAGTGCGGTAGTTTTTACCCCGGCTGCTAAAACTCAGCTCTGCTGTATCCCCCACTTTGTAATAAGACATGGCTTTATCCCACTGGGCTTTAGAGCTTAATTTATACCTCCCAAGTTTTAACAACAGATCGCCTTTGTCTACGCCAGCCTGATACAAAGGCGTGCCTAGCAGCGTATTGCTGCCAACTTTGAGCTGCTTATCCTGCTCAAACAAAGAGACTGCCGTTAAAAACGCCTGTTTAGGTTGAGCTGGTGCCAACTTCAACCCCATAGCGGCAAACAAAGTGTTGAAATCCGGTAGCTGCTGACCATCGACATAACGGCTAAAGAAGTTTTTTGCAAATTCCGGATTAGCTGTCAGTACAGCCAAAGCCTGCTGCAAATCCTGCTCGGTGTAAAAGCGCCCCGTTTTCCCAAAGTCTTGCCACAGTTTTCGCATCAGCAAATCCAGGCTCAACCCGGCAAATTCAGTACGCAAGGTTAAGTCGAGTGCCAGGCCCAACACCTCACCATAGGTGTAATAAGAGATGTAACTATTGGCATAGTTAGTCGGGTCTACAGATACGGCAGCATCAACAAAAGGAGCCTGCTCACTCATACCTGTTGCAGCAAAAAACAGCCGGCCTGGTGACAGCTGCACTCTGTTCAGCGCCGCCACTGTTTTCTCCAGATAAGTGGCTAAATCAAAATGACCGGTTCGACTCAAGATGAGTTTGCCATAGTAGTTGGTCACCCCTTCGGCAAACCATAAGTTGCGGCTCATATTGGCACGCTTAAAATCAAAAGGTACTAAATCGGCGGGACGCAACCTCTCTACATTCCAGGCATGGAAAAACTCATGCGATAAGGTTTCTATCTGCTCATAATTCGCTTCGCTCAATGAACGCTCGTCCGTCAGAATAGTAGAGTTGCGATGTTCCATGCCGTCACCACTGACATAAGGCAGATAATCAGCAATAAAAACATACTGGCCGTAATCAAATTTAGGATATTCACCAAAAATCTTTTGCTGTTCCGCCACTACAGCTTTTGCTTTCTCCGTGAAAACATCAAGTTGTTGCTCAGTCCCCTCATGGTGCATCACTAAATGAATAGTGGCTTCAGACTGATGATCTGAGACTTTCCAACTACGGCTGCTAAAAGCACTTAATTCAACCGGGCTATCCATCAAGTACTGCAGATCGGGAGCTATATAGCTGCCGTCGCTCTGTAATTGCAGCTGAGTAGCTATTTTCCAGTGCGGGTCGGGTAAATCAAAACGCAAAGATGACGGCAAGAATTCATAGTCATGGGCGAATAATAAGGTCGCTGGCATATTTAAATGAGCATGAGAGCGGTCGATTTGGTTGTACGTACCATCGGCTCTGTCGCCGTAAAGCCGATAAGTCACAATTACAGTACCATCGTGTTGCCCTACAGACCATTGACTCGGACTGACCCGCCGCAGTGGCAATACGTTGCCTGCGCTGTCTGTGGCTTTTAAGTCGTAGATATTTTTGGCAAAAGCATGAAGTGCGTAACGGCCAGGTGAAGCACTGCTCATATTCAGCAACAGATTGGCAGATCTGACATCATCAAATCGCGCCTGAATGACAGCTTCATGATGCGCTGCATTAGCAAATGATAAATGATAGCTGACCGTTGGTTTAACTGAGGTTTCTGCTGCTAACAGGCTGAAGCTGCACAAAAATACGCAAGACAATGCAAAAAACAGGCGCACTACAAGATCCTTTTTTTAAAGTGAGGCTTTACCATAGAGCAATTACTTTCAGACTCCAATCTGGTTTTTTACACTTCATCGCAAAAATAAAGCCAGACACAGAATTTAGCCTGTGAATACGGATAAAGCTGTGGTGCAGAATCGTCTGCTGTTGAATAATAAAACCAGAGATAGCAGAAGAGGTGTAGTCAGGTGGTTCAGGCAGTTATTTTTGATATGGATGGGGTACTGATTGATTCTGAACCTTATTGGGCTGAGGCCGAACAGCATGTGTTTCGCCAGTTAGGTGTGAAACTGGATCCGGCCATTACGTCGCAAACCAGTGGCATGACCACCAGAGCTGTTACTGAACTTTGGTTTCAGCATTCGCCCTGGCAGGATTTAACCATTGAACAAACCGAACAAGCCGTTATTGATTACGTGGCTGCGGCTGTGCTTGAGCGTGGAGTGGTGAAAAAAGGTGTACTAGAGCTATTGCAACAACTGCAAAGTTGGCAAATTCCGGTTGCGTTAGCCACCAACTCACCCGGATCACTGATGAATACTGTGCTGGATAAACTACAAATTCGCCCTTACTTTCAGGCGCTATGTTCTATCGAGCTGGTCACACAAGGCAAACCTAAACCAGAAATTTACCATTTAGCCGCCAGCAAACTGGGCGTAGCTTCAGAACATTGTCTGGTGTTTGAAGACTCAGTCACAGGTTTAACCGCAGCCAAAGCAGCAGGTATGAAAGTAGTAGCCTTACCAGCCGAACACCACTGGAACAGGACTGAATACGATCTGGCCGAAAGCCGCTTAACCTGCTTTAGCGAAATACAGCCTGCACATTTTCAGGCCTGGGGGTTCAGACAAAGCTAACGGGCTTATAACAGCTGCTTGTCTTGCCGATGGGCAGCTCTGAACTGCGCCGGACTTTGGCCTGTATTGGTTTTAAAGGCGGTATAAAAAGACGAGCGGGCATTAAACCCCACAGCCATAGCGATGCTTAACACTGAATCATCGCTTTGTTTGAGTTTTTGTTTAGCGGCTTCTACACGAGCCTGATTCACATACTCAAAAAATGACATCTGCAGGCTTTGATTTAACGTTTGGGATAAATAGTGCGCAGGCACCGCAAGATGTTCGGCCAGTTTATATAAGGTCAGTGTTTCATCCAGATATAACAACTCAGACTGCATAGTTTGCTGAAGCTTGGCAGCAATACGAGCAGACTGTTGCTCGCCCAAGGCTGAGCGTTGGTATTTTGTTAGGCCTTGAGCTGCATCTGTCGTTTCAGTTTGATCAGGCTTTAACTCTTCAGCTTCAGTGCAAGCAGCCTGTAGTTTATAGGTTTCACTAAAACCCGGTTGCTGCGTTAAACCACACCAGGCAACTAACCACGCTACCAGTAACAAGCAAAACAGCACCAGGGCATCCGACAACAATACAGAATTCAAGCGCTCAGCCAGCATCAGGTTCAGCACTGCATAACTCCAACTGAACAGTAGCAACAGCACCAGCATTTCCAGCCATGCCAGCCGTTTACCACTGTCTTCGGCAAAAACCTGACGCAGCTTTCGTCTGTAACTTCTAACCCTGCTGAGTATCAGCCACAGGTAAAAACAACTTTGCCCCAACCATAGCAACACAGCCGCTAAAAATACGATAGCAACCAGTAAAGTGTAACCAGCCACATCTGACGCCTCAGAAAAAAATAACAACTGACGCTGCTCATAAGACAAGCTCTGGATCAGCACCGCCAGTACCCCGGCAAAACCCAGAGGTAATACATGCCAGCCATCTGCACCTTTGAAGCGCCAGGGCTGTTCTGCAGTTAAAGCTTTGATGTAGAACCACAAGGCAGGATTCAAAGTGAAAAAAGCTAATGGCATCAGTGCGATGTATGCAAAAACCAATGAAGGCCACAGAGTAAAAACCACAGGCCCAGTGGCAATAAAGGCCAATGACAAAAGCACTATGCTCAGCGGCATCAAGTGCTTACTCTGCTGCAGTTGCAAGCAAAAGTAAGGCACAACCAGCAGCACAATACCCAAGGCCATAGCGGCAAAAATCAACTCAAGCATCAACAGACTTCCCTACCTTGTCGTTTGCGATGAAGAACCCGATCAGTCTAAGTAACCTGAACTCGGGATAAGCAGCGCCACTG
>NZ_RZUF01000042.1 GCF_004005375.1 Rheinheimera sediminis
CTGTGGATCACTTTTAGACTGTTGTTGACAAGGGATTAGGCAGAGCCAATGAAAAGACTTCTATTGACGTCTCTTTTTATCGCTCTGTTTCACCCTGGCCTGATATATCGTCTTCGTCCTTGAAGCTGCACCGCGCCCTCTCACCCCAGTCACATAGGTTGACTATGCTCCTGGGGTCTGGTTGACTTGTCGCCTCGCCGCAACTTCAAGTGTATTGGATATATCCGGGACCTTGCCACTTTTCACGTGGGCGAGGCAGCATTAGCCCGATATCGAGGCAACAAAACAGAGTGCCTCACTCTCAGCACTGTGACTTCTCCACCCGCAACTCCTCAGCCCGAACAGCTCGCAGTGGATCAGCTGCAACTTGCCAACCCTGCAGGTTTTCGTGGATCAACTGACAGAGAGCATCGATATGAGCGGGTTCAGCGTTTAATGCTGTGATGTATTCATAGCGCTCACCACCTGCATGTAAGAAATACTCTTTATTTTCTTCGCCAATTTCTTCAATGGTTTCCAGGCAATCCGCAGCAAAGCCAGGGCAAAACACCTGCACGCTTTTTACGCCCTGAGCTGGCAAGGCCTTTAAGGTTTCATCTGTGTAAGGTTTTAACCATTCTTCGCGGCCAAAACGCGACTGGAAAGTAGTCAGATACTGATCTTTGCTCAGCCCCAATTCCTCTGCAATTAAGCGCGAGGTTTTGTAGCACTCACAGTGATAAGGGTCACCATTGAGTAAGTAACGTTTTGGAATACCATGGTAAGACAACATCAATTTGTCGGCCTGACCATGTTGTTGCCAGTGCTGGCGAATTTTTTCAGCAGCGGCGCGAATAAAAGGTGCGTAGTCCGGGTAATGCGAGATGAAACGTAAATCAGGCAACCAGCGCCGACGCATAAAATTACCAGCCAGTTCGTCGAAGGTCGAAGCAGAAGTCGAGCCTGAATACTGAGGATACAAAGGCAATACCAATAACTTGCGTACGCCCTGAGCAAACATCTTATCCAGCACAGTATCAAAACTGGGGTTGCCATAACGCATAGCAAAATCAACCACCACATTCTGCACCCCTTGTTGCTGCAGTTGGGCAGCAATAGCATCGCTTTGCGCCTGCGTATTAAATAGCAGCGGCGAGCCCTTATCGGTAAAGACTGTAGCGTACGCTTTGGCCGAGCGCCGTGGCCGGATTTGCAAAATCACGCAGTTTAAAATCAGCCACCACAATAAACGTGGCACTTCCACTACTCTTGGGTCTGATAAAAATTGTTTCAGATAACGCTTCAGCGCCTTTGGAGTTGGCTCATCAGGTGTGCCTAAATTGGTCAGTAAAATACCAATTTTGTCGTTTTGTTTGTGGTCGTAATTCGGAGTATTGATATAACGCATCGCAGATCCATAACTCTTCTGGCTAAATGAGGTGAGTTTACGCCAATTCGACGTGAACGGTTTACCTGATGAAAGGTTGAGCCAATCTTAGCAGCTTCAGTCTCGCGGAACTAACCCAATATGCAGATTAATCCATTCGCTAGTTAGCTCAATCACAGCATAAATAGGCGAAAATCTCCCTGATACGTCAACACGCTCTAGAGCATGGAGCATAATTTTGTTAGTCTGCCGATAAAGTCGGGTTTTATCCTTTTAAGCGCAAGGACGAACAATGCGATATCAGCAAATCAAGTCCAGCCAGCAGCAACGGCGCCGTTTTATTCAAGTGCTCACGGTTTACTTTTTCAGCTGCGTACTGGGCGCTGTGCTGTCCGGACCTAAATCTCAGTTCATTTTATTGCTCGCTGCCGCAGGCATGTGCGGAATATTCTGGCTGGTGTTTACCAAACAAAAGCACCGTCTCGCCATTCAATGTTTTCTTTGGTTAACCACCTTTCTTACCAGCGCCCTCATTACTATTAATAATACGGTCTACGATCCTCTGGTCATTTGTTATGCGTTAATTTTGATGTATGCAGCACTATTCTCTTCCCGCCGCACCTTTGTTGGCTTATTAGTTTTTATCAGCCTGTATTGCACCGCACTTTTGTTCATGATCCTATGGGACTATTTACCAGAGCCTACTCCACAAGTTCGTGGCATCTCGGTAGTAGCCATGAATATTTTTATTGCCATCACAGGATTCACGGCCTGGTATATCGCCAGAGATTTCCATACGCTGCTACGCGAACTAAGACACGAAAACCAGCAATCCAGACTGTCGCAACAAGAAATCAAACGTATAGCCACACTAGACCCGCTCACAGGCTTATTGAACAGAAAAAATGCCGAGCAGGAGTTCTACAAACTTGCATCTGCTGAAACCCAGTTGGCTGTGGTCTTTATTGATCTAGATAATTTCAAACCTATTAACGATGCTTATGGCCATGCCTATGGCGATCTGGTACTTAAAATTCTTGCGCAGCGCTTAACCAGACTGCTGGAACCCGGGGAATTCTGCTGCCGTTTTGGCGGCGATGAATTCGTATTGGTCCTTAAATCTCAGGGCGTACAGCGCAGCGACAGGCGTTATAGCTTGTTTTTAGCGCTTATCGCCGAAGAAATGCTGATTGAACTTCGCACTTTTAAAATTTCAGCTTCTATTGGTGTGGCGCACTACCCGGACCATGCCGTAGATTTTAACGAATTGTGCCGTTTGGCTGATCTTGCCATGTACAGATCCAAAGTGTCAGGCCGCAACACCGCCATACTTTATCAGCCGGAATGGCAGGATGAACAACGCAAAAAGTCAGAGTTAATTCAGGCACTACGTTTTGCCGTGCAAAATAACGAGTTATTTCTGCATTATCAGCCGAAATACCACTTAGCCAAGCTAAGCATCAATGGGGTTGAAGCCCTGGTTCGCTGGCAATCCAAAGATTTTGGTCTGGTCAGCCCTGCAACCTTTATCCCTTTAGCTGAAGAAACAGGCTTAATTGATGACATAGGTTTATTTGTACTGAAACAAGCTTGTATCGATTGCAAAGACTGGCTGGCAAAAGGCTATGATATGCCTGTTTCTGTGAACTTATCCGCCGCTCAACTGAGTAGCGGTATGCTACCCGAGCATGTCTTAGCTATTTTGACTGAAACCCAACTGGCCCCTCGTTATCTGGAATTAGAGATCACTGAATCCATGTTAATGCAGGACCAAAAGGCCATAGACTCGCAAATATCCACATTAAGTAAGCAAGGGATCAACTTTGCGATAGACGACTTCGGTACAGGTTATTCCAACCTGCATTACCTGAGCAGGTTTCAAGCCGCTACCCTGAAAATAGACCAGTCTTTTGTGAAAAAGCTGAGCACATCGTCACAGCACTATAATCTGGTAAAAGGCATCATAGTTTTAGCCAAAACTCTTGGATTAACCACAGTAGCCGAAGGCGTCGAAGATCAAAATATTCTGAATATTCTCAGCCGCCTGGACTGTGATTCAGCCCAAGGCTTCTTGCTATCTAAGCCAGTGCAGTTATCCGCTTTGTACAGCCTGTTACAGGAAAAAACTGCCAGTTAATGCTTGCTCTTGTGCAAGAGCAAGCCATCATTTTCAGCCTAGATCTCTTCCAGCCGTTTGCCTTTCGTTTCACCTATGTAACGCACGACAAAGAAAATACTGATAAAGGCTGACACTGTGTACAGACCATAGGCCCCAGCCAAGCCAACAGAGCCCAGTAAAATCGGAAAGGTCATGGTAATAACAAAATTCGCCACCCACTGCGCACTAGCAGCCACAGCCAAAGCTGCACCACGTATTCTGTTATTAAAGATTTCGCCTAATAAAACCCAGACCACAGGACCCCAGCTCAAGCCAAAAAACACCACAAATAAATTCGCAGTCACTAGTGCAACCAGACCCATAGTGTCCGTTAGCATCAGCTTGCCCGCGGCATCTAAACCAGAGCTGGCGAATACCAAGGTCAAGATAGCAAGGCTGATAAACATACCGACGCTCCCCACCAGCAACAGAGGTTTACGCCCTACTTTATCAATCAAAGCAATAGCAATAAAGGTCGACAAAATATTGGTGGTGCCCGCCAGTACATTGATAAACAAAGACTGCGATTCATCAAAACCCGCCGCTTGCCAGAGTTCTGCGCCGTAGTAAAACACCACATTAATACCGACAAACTGCTGAAACACCGACAAAGCTATGCCCACCCACACCACAGGATGAATGGCCTTTTTGCCCGGGATCAGCAAGTCTCGCAAGCCAGGTTTTTTATCACCGCGCAACGACAGCTGTACTTGCTGAATTTGTATGGCTACAGGCTCGCGCGAAATCCTGCCAAAAACCTGGCCTGCACGCTGAATATCGCCCTTTGCAACCAGATAGCGTGGTGATTCAGGAATAAAAAATACGCCAGCTAAAAAAAGCAACGCAGGAAATAATTCAACCCAGAACATCCATCTCCAGGCAGAGAAACCCAGCCAATAGGCAGTTTCTGCACTTCCCGCGTCCAGCACAATCAGATAATTACTGACAAAAGCTGCAAACAACCCCAACACAATAGCCAGTTGCTGTAAGGTGGCCAGCCTGCCTCTGAAAGCAGCAGGAGCAACCTCAGAAATATAAGCCGGCGCCAATACTGAAGCCGCACCTATACCTAAGCCACCTATCAGCCTGTACCAAATAAAAGCGGACGCAGACGCAGCATCACCAGAGCCCCAGGCACTAATAGCAAACACAATAGCTGTCAAAAGCATCACAGGCTTGCGGCCAAACTTATCCGCCGCCGGACCTGCCAGCAGCGCCCCTGCAGCACACCCCAGTAAAACTGAAGCGACGTTAAAGCCAGTAGCGACAGCGTCGGACTGAAAGGTATTACTCAACGCAGTGACTGTGCCGTTGATCACGCCTGAGTCAAAACCAAAGAGAAAGCCGCCAATAGCTGCAACGGCTGAGATAAAAAACACATACCACACTGAGCCTTGATCCGTGCTGTTGTGGCTGATTTCAGGCCGAGTTTGTCCGACCTCTGCAGAAGCTGGCATTTTTAGTTTGTCCTTATTGATGATTGATTCTGGCACAGGCCAATCTGGAGCCTGCAAGTTAAGCTGCGGCACTGTGAAAAGGCCGCAGCAAATGGAGACTTAGCCTGCGTATTTCAGGCGTATTCTGTCCGGACTTAATCGCTCGTGGCTAACGTTAAAGTTATTTTTAAACACCTCCAACAAGCCATCCACGTCACCGGTTTTAAACATTCCGGCCACAGGAAGTTGTTTCATTGTTTCATCATCGCCTAGCTCAAATTCAATATCAGTGTACCTGCTGATTTCAGCCAAGGCTTCTTGCAAGGTTTCGCCGCGGAAAATCAGGTTACCTGAGCGCCAGGATAAACTGGCCGCTATATCACCCTGATCAATTTTCTTCACCTGGGCTGTTGTGGTTTTAGCTTTTGGATCTAAGTCCACCCGCTCGCCTTTGGATATAGCCAAAGAGCTGACAGGTAAAGGTTTAGCCAATAACAGCTCGGCAGCATCATCCATAGCCTTAGGCTGAGCACCCACTAAGACCTTGCCATCAGTGACAATAAGCTCAACGTAATCTTTATGAATATCGACATTAAAAGCAGTACCCACGGCCTGGATCACCTTGCCACCGGCAATCACGCTTAGTGGTCTGGCTGTGTCGTGCGCCACATCAATATTAATTTCACCGCGCAACAGCTCAATAATCCGGCTTTTTTCACTGTAACGCACTGTGACAAAGCTATTGGTATTGAGCACCAGCTTGCTGCGGTCAGGCAGCTCTATGGTGTTATTTTCACCAACCTTAGTCTGATAAGTGGCATGCAATGAAGTTGCTGCCGTTTGCTGCACCAACTCTTGCTGTGGCAACAATTGGACGCGATAAAACAAAGCGCCAAGCAAACACAAAGCAGACACAGAAGCCGCTATAGCCCAGTGCTTGCCTGAGGTTGTGCTTTTTGCTTTTTCTGTTGCTGGAAATAAATCAGACAAACGGCTTAATGCATCCATCTTGTCCCATAATTTTGCCACTTCAAACAGCACGTCCTGATGCTGCGGATGTTCTGCAAGCCACTGCTGTAAGGCCTGATGTTCCTCGGGCTCTAAGCCACGATCTATTCTGGAAATCCAGTCACAGGCCTGTTCCAAACGCTGCTCATCAGTTTCAGCCTGATGGCGTTTCGACAGCAGATGGATCGGGTGAACGTTATTCATAAGATCCTCCTCTATAGTGTCGGTTGGCGTTACTTTGACCCTGTCCTGAATCATCACGTGTTGCTTTGCGCATAAAGAGCGTACAACTTTTCATGCCTGTAGCTATATGTTTTTCTACAGTGCTTTCACTTATTCTTAACTTAGCGGCTATCTCTTTTTGCGAATAACCATAGACTTTCTTTAACACAAACACCTTACGACATTGCAATGGCAACTGCCGCACAGCTTCACAAAAATGGCCAAACTCAGTGCCGGATAAGACTAAATCATAGACTTCATCGCGGCAGTCTTCGGACAATAACTGGTCCAGTAATTCTGGATCATCCACATGATCCACTTGTTTTACATTGGCCTGCTTTTTATAGTCCAACGCCAGATTACGAGCTATGGTAAAGATAAAAGATTTTGGCGAACTGATCTGCTCTTTATTTTCTATCTGGCAAATCCGTACATAAGTCTCTTGTAAAATATCTTCAATTTCGTGTGGCGGAACTATACGCGACACAGCGCGGTAGATACCGCGGCGTGATGCCAGATATAGCTTATAAAACAATGAATCGTTTGACATTTTTTTCCGTTTATAATGTTTTTATTGGCTGCCAATTCGAGAGCCTGCTGCTGTGTTACTGCACAACAAGTCTGCCCTCTTTCTACAGACGAAACAGCTGATAAAAATCCGCCATACCCGAATAAAAAAATTTTAATACTTATCTCTAAGTACAAAGAGTCATTTAGTACAACTGCAAAAAACTGCTAATCGTCAGGCGGCCTTTGGTAGGGTCAGCCGACAATCTGGCAGCTTGAATATCACCTGAGTGCAATAAGTTACCCGGATAAATCACCACCCTGTTCATCTGCGCCGATACCTGATGAAGTCGTTCAAACAACGGCGTAGTTCCATTCATATAACCCGGCCTTTCGTGCAATCTGGCGGCTTTGGCCTGTTGCTTTAATAAGCCGGCATAGGCTGGTAAACGTGCCGCCGTAATGCGCTCAAAACCTGTTTCATTGTGCCGGTAAAACGAAGTACCGCCAAACTCTTCGCTGCACAGATAATGCACCATCGCCAGTTGTAGTGGCTCGACAGTATCAAAATGCGGCAACATTTGAATGGGCCTTAGCTCCTGCACTCCGGTAGTGGCTATAGAATAGGCCGACATCAGAGTCCGCAGCCCTGTTGCTTTGGGCGCAAACACATTGTGCAACAAGGGAAACAAGGCCTGGGTGATAGCCTGTTGGTAGACTAAAGGCGAGACAGCCCGGATGCCGGGATAATAATTATCAGCCTGACCGCTAAATTTGGCTTGCTGTGCCTGCTGGCAGAGCCAGTCTGTCTCGAGCAACACATTATCGATCACCAGCAAAGGCGTTCGCTCCAAGCCAAGCTGCAAAAATTGGATCTGACTATCTAAAACACAAACTTCCACAGTCATAAGCGCGCCAACTGCTGGTTTTTCCTGTCAATTAAGCCATAGATCTGCGACATAGAACTCAACATGGTGTAAACAACAGCCAATAGACCTTGTTGATGCAACAGCACCAGATGGGCCGGATCCAAAGTAGCTAGTTTTTGCTGATCTATGCTGTATAAACCTTGAAGCCGGGTCGAACTTTGATCAGCAAAAGTAATATCCAGTGATACAGGCTGGATCAGCGCCATAGACAACAACAGCTCTGTCAGTTGTTGCACCTGAGCTTCGCCTTGCAAAATACTGGCTAATAGCTGTTTAACATGGCGGTAATACTCTGTTTCTGCTCCTGTGCTGCTGAATAAAGCCTGCGCCCCTTCTGGCACAGCGCCTTGACCAACAGCAGGGTTTTGTATATCCAGACAGACAGCATAATCGGCGCCTGAGCCCTCATTTTTTCCGAGGAAAAACGGCTGACGCTGCAACTGCAGCGGTACATACAATCCTTGCCAGCGTCCATCCTGCCAAAACAAATTTTGCTTGGGTTCAAAGCCCGTCATAGCGGCCAGCACAAACTGGCCTGTGAGTTCATTTTTGGTCAGCAGCACCGGCATCTGGCAGGCAACATGTGCCACCTCAGCAGGTACCACAGGGATTAAGTGTAATTCAGCACCAGCAGACTCAGTCCGCTCCGGATACACGTAATACTCTTTGTGGATCTGTGGATCCACTGCAACTAAATGCGCCATGGCTTACCTTTTATTTTGATTTTTTTGCTTTTTGTTTTTTGGGGGGGCCTGAAGATTAAATCCTGCTAAAGCCATAATGGCGGATTTTGCTAATCAGTTCGCGATGCGTCGGCAAGGTAGACACAGCTTGCTCAATCATTTTGCGGTTTTGCTGAAACTGCTGAGTGGCAAAATCCCAGTTATCCAGCAGATACTGCTGCGCCGATAAGTTTGGTTTAAAACCCATACCAAAGAGCACATACTGATAACTGGCGGCCGGAAAAACTTCGTTGTTGCTGGTGAAATCCAAATCACAAGGCGCCCGATGCGACCAAAGCTGCATCAGTTCCTGCAGGCTTTGCGGAATAGTTTCCGGCTTTCTGTTGTCGCGCCAAAATGCCGTGTCGCTGCGTTTGCTCAAAATATAATGCAGCTTTAAAAAGTCGATAATCTTGTCCCAGCGGTACAAAAAGGTTTGATTAAAACGCTTGGCGACTATGTCCATCACCTGCCGATTGGCTGGCAGTTGCTCGCTGATCATCTGCGCCGACATTTCCACCAGCACTAAAGCCGAAGCTTCCAGCGGTTCGAGAAAACCGGCGGATAACCCCACAGCCACACAGTTGTTTTTCCAGAATTCAGTTCTGTGACCACTGACGATAGGAATTTTTCGTACCTTCAGATCGCTGATCGCAGGGCCTACATAACGCGCCAGGGTGGCACGGGCCTCTTCTTCTGAGCAGTGTTTACTGGAATAGACATAACCCACACCGCGTCTGTGCTGCAGCCCTATATCCCAAATCCAGCCCGCATCCTGAGCTGTAGAAATAGTATGAGACGCAATAGGCGCATCCTCATTAGGGTAAGGCACTTGCACAGCAAGCGCTGTATCGATAAATAAAATGTCGTCACAGGCTTTAAAAGGCACCTGATAATGTTTGCCCAGCAGCAACGAAGAAAACCCAGTGCAATCAACGAATAAATCACCGGCAATAAGACCAGAGTTCTTGGTCTGCACAGCTGCTATATCGCCATTGGCTGCGCTTTGAATAGCAGTAACGTCATCCAGAATATGCTCAACGCCGAGTTGTTCAGTACAGTGTTTTTGCAAAAACAGACCAAATTTGCCCGAATCCAGATGGTAGGCATAGTTAGCCACAGCACCAAACTCTGGGTGCCTAATAGTTTTAGGCGCTAAACTGCGCTCGCAAATAGCTTCCTGATAACAGAGATCATTGGAAAAGGAGCTAAATTGCGGCGCCAGCTCTGGCTTGCTTTGAGCTTGTAACCAATAAGCTGCCATATCGGCCTTGCTAAACCCCTGCGGCAACACCAGCGGATGGTAATAAAAATCCTCTTCTGCTCCTGTGACCCAACGGGCAAACTTGGCGCCTTGTTTGAAGGTGGCGTCACATTCGCGGATAAAATCAGTTTCACTGATGCCCAAAGCAATCAATGTGCTGCGCATAGTGGGCCAGGTGCCCTCACCTACGCCAATAGGTGCGACAGAAGGCGATTCCACCAGCACTACTTTAATGCCACCCGCTTTGGCTTTGTGTTTAGCTGCGATACGTCCGGCTGTTAACCAGCCAGCGTTGCCGCCTCCTACTATTACCACCGTCTGAACAGTGCGGTCAGCCGCTTTGTCTGCATCCAGCATAGTTGTCTCTTTTCGTTATTCAGTAGAAAGAAGGCGTGGGTATATACCAACGCCTTATCTGACGACTCAGCTTTGCTTAGAAGCTGCCACGCACACCAAAAGCAACCCGGCGGCCACTGTCTTCCACCAACAACAGGTGGTTGGCAAAACGGCCACGTTTATGCACGTATTCGTTGGTCAGGTTAATGCCTTCCAGCACCAGCGTCAGGTTGTCGTTAATATCATAACTGGCACTGGCGTCTATCTGGGCATAGTCTTCGACTATGACCACACCGTCACCGTTGCTCTGAGTTAATGACTGTACAAAAGAGTCACGCCAGTTATAAGCAACACGCCCCTGGAAAGGACCATTTTCATAAAAAGCCACCAGGTTGTAGGAATCACTTAACCCCGTTAACGCAAACACCTGATTGATATCCGCCGGATCCAATTCGGCATTACTGCCAACTAAAGTGGCGTTGGCCATCACACCAAAACCTGACTCAAAGGTATGCTGCAGTGCCAATTCAAAGCCATCCACTATAGCGGACTCACCGTTATCAGGCAGCGTATTGGTAAAGACTGCCACGCTGTCAGCACTGTCCGCTGCACCGGTATTAGTGCCTGTAGAAGGGTCAGTTAAAGTGTCGCCGTTCGCCAGCACGAAAGTTTTGTCTTCGGTAATAGTAGTAATAAAGTTCGACACATTTTTACGGAAATAGCCGCCTGATAAATAACTTGCATCGGCGTAATACCATTCCAGTGAGAAGTCGAGGTTCGTAGAGCTGAACGGGTCCAGTTCAGGGTTACCTGAGCTGGAGGTTAAATCGCCGCCCTGACGGGTTGTGCCTATCACAGTCACTGGAGACATACTTTCCAGCGTAGGACGGGTTATCGTTTGCGAAGCGGCAAAACGACCGACCAAATCATCTGAAATATCCAGTTTGACACTAAAGTTTGGCAAAATAGCTTCGTAGCTGGAACTGGTGCTGATCGACTGAGCTGCACCGTACTGTGCCAGCATTTCAGTTTCGTCCAGAATAGTCAGGCCAGTGACAGGTGCATCTGTACCGTCCACGCCGACACTGGTTCGCTCATAACGCACACCAGCAGTGCTGCTCAGTGGCATACCGGCTAATTCACCCTCAAAGTCCATTTCCAGATAAAAAGACATGGTATCTTCACCGACTTCGTACGACTTGTTACGGCGCACTGCGTCAAAACTGATTGGGTTACCTATCGAAGCGGCATATTGCTCCAGAAACACAAAGTTAGCTTCACCATCATGAGCCAGCCAGGATGTTGGCATACGGCCACTACCACTGACATCACCTAAAAAGTTGCTGCCGGCATCAAACACATATTGCGGGAAACCCGCCATATTTGGCGCGTCAGGGTAACCACAGAAAGTACAGTGAATACCGACACCTTCGTTGTCCCAGCGCTCCAGACTTTTACTTTCAGTAGAGTACATAGCGCCAAACTTTACTTTAGTTAAGCCGCTGCTGGCGTCTTCGTTCCACACGCCGTCCCAGCGCAACTGGTTAATGTCGTCTTCCACAGCCCAACCACGGCGCAACATCACGTGAGCTTTGCTGTTGGCAGGGTCCAAATGATTCGAAACACCAGCGGGCGTAACACCCGGCTGATAAGCCACGCCGTTTAACTCTTGCTGACCACTGAAAATATTAGGATTAGCCGCAGCAAACTCGCTGGCGTACGGCAGAATATTATCGTCAACCTGGAAACGCACTCTGTTGGCATAACCTATTAACGACAGCTGATCGCCACGGCCATTATTTGGCTCGCGCTCTGCCGAAGAGTGGCTTAGATCAAACTTCATATTCAGGTTGTCGTTGACGTCCCAGTTAAAATTTAAGCCTAATGAACTGGTATTCGTTAAACGGTCAAATTTCTTGGCATGCATATCAGTGGCTAAACCCACTTCCTGATACAAATCGATCACTGTTCCATTGCCATCCACTACAGGGCCTGCTGCACCACCAAAACCTTCCAGGTTAGGCGCAGTAAACCAGTGGCCGTACGAGGTGGTGTCCGCTTCCACATCAAAGTCGGAATAGAGCGCATCGGCGGTGATTTCTAAGGTATCGGACGGCGCATACTGCAGCACTAAATTGGCGTTGGTTCTGCTGCGATCTTCAAAAGTCACTTTGTGATCGTAATTACGAGGTGAAAAAATATTGCCGGTATAAGCCTGACCGCCCTGAGTAACAGGGTTTGGCACACCCACGTTCTCCAGCCAGCCGTCGATTTGCGCCTGATCCAGTCGGGTTTCACGTTGTTGATGTGACACAGCCAATAAAGCGCCCATGCTGCCATCGTTAAAAGTGTTGCTGATTAAACCAGACACCTGAGGCGAGGTTTGTTCGCTGTTTTCTTCGTACACCCCCTTCACACTACCAGCTACTTTAAAGCCGCCAATAGCAAAAGGCCGCGCTGTATTCACATTGACCGTAGACCCTATGCCACCTGACTGCTGAGTGGCAGTTGAGGTTTTATGCACATCTAAACTACGCACCAACTCAGCGGCTATAGTGTCAAAACTAAAAGCGCGGCTTTGGTTTTCAGAGGCCATCTGCCGGCCATTCACCAGCACAGTGTTAAACTCAGGGCCAAAACCACGCACAGTAATTAATTGGCCTTCACCGCCTGAGCGATCTATCGAGACACCAGAAATACGTTGCAGAGATTCTGCCAGGTTGGTGTCGGGAAACTTACCTATGTCCTCAGCCGAAATGGAATCGACCACACCACCTGCTTCGCGTTTTGAATCCATGGCACGCCCCAATGCACCACGAATACCACGCACTTCTATGACTTCTGTTTTCTTTTCTTTTACTTCCTGCGCTGCAGCTACTGCAGGTGCCACCGCTGTGGCACCGACCACAGCCAATACTGCTGTTGCAAGTTTGTTTTTCTTATAATTCATGTCGTTGTTACCCTCGAAAGTGGTATCTATCTGAATCGATACCTGCCCACTTTCACTGATCACTGGTTTTAAACCCGTGTTCATCAGCATCAGGCTTAAAGCCTGATGGATGGAGTAACGCCCACGCAAAGCATTGGTCTCTTTGTCTGCCATTTTTTCCAACGGAAACAGCAAAGTGATGTCGGCTTGTTCGGCGAAACTGATCAGTGATAAGTCAGCTCTTTGTCTTGGTATATTGAAAGCAATTTCAGCTGGCATTTCATTAGCAACTGTGACAGCACTTAAGCTATATACAATCAGCACTATCCATAAAAGCCGTTTGAAGCTTCGATATCCCCCCTGCATGTTTCTCCCCCATGCAGAATACCAAGACGAAAGACCTTCAGTTTTCCGCCATATAAATTTCAAAACGTTGCTAAACAATTTAATTGTTCGCTCCCCTGTCGATAGAATCTGCCATTTTTTGGCTTTTTTTATTTTTTGTTTTTGTATTTTTTTGCAGTTGTACCAGCAATAACGCTACAGCTCTGCGGGCCATCTTGCAGTGACCCGAGCGCCACGCTACCACAGTCAACTTTATAATTACTTTGTTTTAACGCTCATTTGCCGCTCTGTCCAGTGCCTGAAAGCGGCGAAGTGCAGAAAGGTGCAACGAACAGCAGAGAAAAACAAGCGAAATAGCCTGTTTTTCTCTGGTTAAGTTAGGCGGAAAATCTCGATGTCCCATCACATCAGGTTAATGAACCCACTGACACAGTTGAAGTGTATTTTCAGTGAATTCGAATTCAGCGATAGACAGTTGCGGACCAAGCGCTGACAGAGTAGAAGCGTTTTTCCCGTCTTCTGGTGACGAGACAGCTTGAGACTCCAACTCATTCAGTATTGAAATACAGTTCAATCTACGACCTTTCTGGCCGATACCATAAAAACTGTTTTAAAAAGGCCAGCTTCTTTATGGTGTCACCCATTCCAGCGAATAACCTGCTGCAAAGCTATGTTGCGACTAAAACCAAGCCTGACACTAAAACCTCAGCCTTACCTCTGCCTGCTGTGGATGCTGCGGCGCAACAGAGCTCTGAATCCACCAAGGTGAGTTTTAGCCCTGCGGCACAGGAAAAACTGAAGCTATCACTTAACCCCTATCAGCACCAAATGTCGGAAGCAAAAAAAGCCCGAGCCCGCGAACGGGCCGCTGAAATTAAACAACGCGTTGATGAATTAAAAAGATTGGTGTCTTTGTTAGGCGCTTTGGCGCCTAAAGCACTGCTGCGGGAACTGAAGCAACTGGCGAATGAGCTAAAAAGCACAGCCAACGAGCTAAAAGAGGGCTGGGGCGGCTCAGCTGGAACTGCTATTGGCGGTAGTTTGACAGCGACTGAGCCAGAAACAACAGCTGCGCTTTCTGAGCCGTTTGAAGAGAGTACCACTGACAATACGAGCACTGACAATACGGGCACTGAGCAACAAGACACAGCACAAGCTGCTGATGAGGCTGCCTCTGGCGAAGATGAACAAGCCCCTGGCGATGATGAAACAGCACAGGGCGATACGTCCACAGCAACATCTTTGTCGCAGCAGACAGAAAAAGCACAATCTCAGCAACAGCGCCGTGAAGATCAACGCCTGCTGCAGGAGACGGCACAAGAGCTGAAGTCGTTATTCAATAGACTAAAAGCCTTGTTACGCACAGAAGACAATGACAAAGAAACGCAAAAGCAGTTGGGTGAAATAGAAAAACTACTGACGGACACTCACACTATTGCGAATGAACTTACGTCCGGCATCGACCTGTCAATGCCGGACGTGAATATAGCCATATCAGTGTAACGCCGTACTTTGGCGGAAATGTGTTGCAAACCGAAGGTTTGCTGTAGTTTGAAGGCCCAAAAAACAAGGGCGCTGGATCATAAAAGGTTAAAGGACCCAATGGCGCAGTTTCATAGAACTGCGCCAATTTTATCGGCTAATACACTCTGCTAGTTTGCCAGCAAAGGTTTCAGCTCTAGCTGAATTTCCTCAGTGCTAACCTTTTCGCCTTTTAAGAAGTCTTTAATTACTTCAGTCACTTTAGGTGAGGACATAAACAAGTTATGTCCGGCATTGACCACCATCACCTGAGTTAAGTTAGTCAGACCTGCTGTGGCCTCTTGCTGGCTTTGAATATAAGTGCGGCCGTCTAATGTGCCTGTCAGTAGTAAAGTTGGCACCTTACTGCGCGGCAAGGCGCGGAATTCATCGCCCAAATCTAAGCCAGCTACAGCCTTATTCAATTGTGGCATTGGGAAATTCAGCGCTTTGCCTAACAAGGCTGTTTTGGCCTGCTGATTGACTAAGGCTAAACGCTGTTCGGTAATGCCTGAGGCAATATCCATCGCAAAGGGCATCACCCGAAAAGAGATAGCATCATCAGTGATATAACCTTGCTTTAAAATAGCCATTAACAGGTCAGTATTGCCTTGATCCAGCGTGTGATAAAGGCTAAGAAACATAGGCACAGCGCGGTCTGGGTCGGAAATCATGGCTGAGGCAAAACCTTGCAAGTGGCTGCGCTGAAACAGCAATTTAAACTCGCTGCCATCTTCTTGCGGTATGCTTAGCGCCAGCGGTTGTTGTTCAAGTTTGGCATGCACGCGGCGGATCAGTTGTTTGATATCCGGATAGGCTTTAGCCGCAGCTGGTTGTTGGTTAATAGCCTGCTGTAAGCGGTCAAAATACTCATCGGTACGGGCTGGGTATTTCACAGTTTGATCCAGGCCTTCAGCACTAGCGATCACCACTTTATCAATATGCTGGTCTATGTATTTCAAACTGGCCAGCGCCAGGTGGCTACCGTAGGAAATGCCCCATAAAGTCATTTTGTCGGCGTTAAAATGCTGCCTTAAGTCGTTTAAATCAAACACGCTTTCTTTGGTGGTGTAACCCCAGACATCGACGCCTTTTTTAGTCCAGAACTCCACACATTCAGCAGCGGCTTTTTTATACAGCAGATCCACTTCGCTGTCGGTGAACACTGTTGTCGTTGGCACTTTCTGGCCTGAGACACATTCAGGCGTGATATCCGAAGCACCTGTGCCGCGCTGATCCAGCGCTATCACGTCACCGAATTCACGTAATGCCATAAAAAGCGGAAAGCGAAAATTAGGTTGCCGCGCGGTTTGAATCCCAGAAACACCAGGGCCACCTGACAGGTAAATAATAGGCGAGCCTTTTTGTTTTCCTGTGGCCGGAAAGCGGATGTATTTTACCGGAATAAGCCGGCTATTTGGCTTAACACGGTTTTCCGGCACCTGAATACTACCTTCATAAGCCGCCACTTTTTGGCCATCATTTTCAAAGATGATACTTTTTTCATTGGCAAAAACCTGGGGCTGCGATGCGCTTGCGATAGAACAGTGCGTGCAACTCAGCAGCAAAGTAGTTATGGTGATGATTATGGTACTTAAGTATCTGAATTTCATAAGTTGATTCCCTTTTCATTGTGCGGTAACTGCAGTCACTATTGCTGTATCCGGCTGGCTTTTCAGCTGTTAATCTACTGGCGGCAGTCTTTTTTCGGTAAAGGCTGATAAGCGGTAGTAAAGGGTCGATAAGCGGTTATGCTAAAAACCAATAGAGTGTAGAGAGGCTGTTCTGAACTATTTAACTCTGCTGAAATGCTTAGTGCTTGCTGCTCTTTGTTGCGGCCATGCTCTGGCTCAGACCGTGATCCCTATTGACCCTGACGAGGTGATAGTGTGCCCGGCCACTTCCGACAGCGAAACGCCGCCTGCATTTAACGAGCCTGGCTGCAACACAGTAACAGCCGCTGAAATAGACCCGCAAAACACAGCGCTTTGGCTCAAGGCGAAGCTTGAACTGCCAGATCAGGTGCTGAACAACGATCAGCCTTATGCCATTTATGTCTACGCCAAAACCTCCAGCCGGGTATTTTTTAATGGCCACTACCTGGGCCAAAATGGCACGCCCAGCCTGGCGGCCAACAAAGAATTTGCCGGATTAATGGACACCAGCTTTTATCTGCCACCGGATCTGCTCAAACAAAACCACAACGAACTGGTACTGCAGCTGTCGTCGCATCACGGCTTTTTACAGCTTAAAGCACCGATCCATTTTATCGGGCTTGGCTCTTATGCATTGCAGGCCAGTTCGATATGGCAAGATAACTGGCTATCCCTGATCCCACTGGGTGCACTGATCATGGGTGCTTTGTATTTTGCGGTGTCCAGCTTTAATCCTTATCGCCGGCAGTCTCACGTGCTGTTTTTTCTGATGGCATTGTTCGCCGCCAGTCAGCTGCTGGCCGAATTATCCCGCCCCCTGTTCAGCTATACCTACCCTATGCACGATGTGCGGCTACTGCTGATTGTGTGTTTCGCGATGGGCTTTGGTTGCAGCTTGTGGGTGTACAATGTGCGCAAATTTGCCGAACAACACAAAGCGCTGTGGATTGGCGGCGGAATAGCCCTAACCCTCGCTGCTGTGCTGATGGTGACAGGCTTTGATACGAAAACCTCTATGGCTATTTTGATGCCAGCGCTGCTTTCGACACTGCTTATTGCCTATCGGCTCACTCAGCAGCGTTCCCCCACATTATGGCTATCTCTGCTGGTGTACGGCCTGCTTAGTGCTGCCATCCAGCTTAGCCTGGGCCGTTTTCACGACAGTGTGTTTTATTACCTGATAAGCCTGGTGTTAGGCTTTTTATTTGTGCAACAGGCACAGGAACTGAGTAACGAACAAGCCAGAAGAAAAACCGAAGAGCAGCAAGTGGCGAAGCTGCAACTGAAGCTGGACCAACTGCAGCAAAAACAACAACCACATAAACTGAAAATCAGCAGTGCAGGCAAAGTGGAATGGGTGTCTACCGACAGCCTAGTGTACTGCAAAGCTGCAGGCGATTACACCGAACTATTTTTCAGCGACCAAAAATCCATCCTCTACAGCGGCAATTTAAAAGAACTGGAAAGCCAGCTACCCAGCACCTTTTTACGGGTGCATCGCTCTTACGTGGTGAACACTGACTGTATCGCTGCCTTAGAAAAATCCACTGCCCAGCAAA
>NZ_RZUF01000043.1 GCF_004005375.1 Rheinheimera sediminis
AAGGCCACTTAGGCTAGATGATTATCAGGTCACGTTGTTAATTATTAACAATGTGACCTGACTCCAGTTTTAGACTTACTTACAAGGCTGGTTTTTGCTGTTTACATGACAAACATGGATTTTGTTGGTGTAATTCAGCCATAAATCCCATTCGGTTTGCAAAGGTAAGCTACGCCATACCTTGTTAAAAACATAGAGCGACTCTTTGCCCGCTATGGATTTGTGCAAAATTTTGGAATAAGCGCCGCTTTTACTTTTACACTCAGATACCCACACCAAGGTCGGATAACCATTCACCGGCTCCTGGCTTAAAATCTGACTATCAAACAACTCGTCACAATTGCGCTGGCCTTGCTGATCATCAATGGTTTTGGTTTTCATCAGGTCGCTGTCAGGCTGTTGTTCAAACACAAAACTTTGCACATAATTGTCTGAATCAACGGATTGCCAGCGCATCTCAGTGACATTATCTAGATCTTTAGGATTGCTTTGGCTGACTGTCCATTCACCTTCAGGCAAAGGCATAGGTTGCTGTAACCGCTCTGTGTAACGGGGTATGGCACAAGCGGTCAGTAACATGCTGCTGATCAAAACAAAGCTGAAGTTGGTTTTCATAGGGCTCAAATTATTTATCATCAATGGGAGCAGAGCTTTTATCTGCTCCCTGTTGTTTTAAATGCTACAGGTATTTTTGTAAAAAGGCTAAATAAGCCTCTTGTGCCTTAATACGGTTTTCCTTTTTCAGAAAACCATGGCCTTCATCCGGAAATAATACATAGTCGACCGGTACATTCTGAGCTCGAATTGCTGCCACCATTTCATCGCTCTCAACCTGCAGTACCCGAGGATCATTAGCCCCTTGCACCACCAATACCGGCTTTTTCACTTTGTCGCCATGGAATACAGGCGAAATACGACGTAAACGCTCACCGTCTACTGCCGGGTCGCCCAGCTCCGCATACAAGGACTCACGGAAAGACTCCCACCAAGGTGGAATACTTTCTAAAGTGCGTACCCAGTTGGTTACACCAAAGATATTAATGCCGACTTTAAACTCATCGGTAAAAGCCATAGCTGCCATGGTCAGATAACCACCGTAACTGCCACCCATCACGCCAATACGGTCTGCCGCTACCCAGTCCAGCGATTGCAGGTATTTTTTACCGTACACTATGTCCTGTAAATCGTCTTCGCCGTGTCTTAAATCATCCAGGTGGAAAAAGGTTTTGCCATAACCGCTGGATCCTCTGTTATTGACCGATAACACGGCATACCCCTGATTAACCAAATGCTGAATGACAGGGCTGTAGCCTGTGCGCGACTGACCACCGGGACCACCATGGATCCAAATCAGGGCAGGAACTTTTGTACTGCTGCTGGCTTGTTTAGGTTTATACAGCAGGGCAGGTATGGCCAGGTCGTCAAAGCTTGGGTAACGCACCACTTCACTTTTCACCAGTACGTTTTCATCTATGGCTTTATCCAACGCCTGAGTTAAACGTTCAGCTTTGGGTTCTGACAGTTTCCAGACAAATAAATTAGAAGGGCTGTCGTCGGCATTGACGTAAAAGCTCAGGTACTGGCTGTCGTCCGAAAAGGTGACACCCCGTAAATCACCTGCAGGTAATTCAGGTAGTTGCAGGGCTTTACCTGTGCTTTGGTCTGTGATGCTGATTTTGGTCGATGCATCAGCGTTGACCGCTTCTACTTTGTATTTATTATCTTTGCTAAAGCCAATGTACATAATGTCCCAATCGGCTTTGCTGTAAGGTTTTACCGTTTTTTCAGTGATGTTGTAGGCAAAAGCTTCGCTGAATTCAGATTTCTCATCACTACCAAAAATCAGCTGATTATTATCACGGCTAAAACCATAGATGCCATGAGATACATTACCCTGATGGGGGGTGATATGTACTGGCGTTTTATCAGCGCTTTGCAAGTCAACCAAATACAGATTGTTGTCGGCATTAGTGCGCTCTTTCGATAAGGCGATATAGCGGCCATTATCGCTTAAAGCGCCAATGTCATAACCTTGGTTATTCTGATACACCAAAGTGCGTTGATAGTCGGTGCTGTTATAGCTGTACAGGTCAAAGAACTTCGGATCCCGTTCGTTACTCATCACCCAGAATTGGTTATCCTCTGTCCAGCCAATAAACTCGGCTTTATGTTTATCGCCCGGGGTTAAATCTTTGACTGAGCCATCCAATTCACGCACATATAAATGGTGCAGTTCGTTACCACCCTGATCGGCACGATAAAGAACACGGTCATCCTGCGGAAACCAGCCTACAGGTAAAATAGATTCGGTGGTGGAATTGGTCAGGGGCGTCCAGGTTTTGCCATCCAGACTGACTTTGTACAGGTTAAATACACCAGTCTCATCAGAGGCCACTAACAGCGCATCGGCTTTGTGGTTAATGTCATTCCCCAGATACGACTTGGTGGCATAAAACTGGGTTGGGCTATAGCCAGGAATAGCTTTGGCTTCAACCGCAGTTTCTGCCACAGCTGTGTCGGTTTTCGGCGTTTTATCACAGCCACTGAGCAGCAGGACACTGACCAATGCTGCAAGATAAAGTGGGGTGTTTTTCATACAAAATCCTTGAGAGTTATAGAATTGGATCCCAGTTCTGCCTTTACTGCCTGTAGGTCAGAATGTCGTTGAACGTTATCCAATCTACGGCATCAGAGCGCCAGACTCAAGGTTTGCTATTCAGCCCAACGTTGTCTGATTTCAAGGATTTGTTGCAGGTTTTCATCCAGCAAATCGACCAGCCTGGGTTCAAAATGCAAACCTTTTTGCTGGCGGATGTAATGCAAGGTTTCTTCAATGCTCCAGGCCTGCTTGTAAGGTCTGTCGCTGGTTAAGGCATCAAATACGTCGGATAAGGCAACAATGCGGGCTTCAACCGGAATTTGTTCACCGCTTAAGCCGAAAGGATAACCTGTGCCGTCCCATTTTTCGTGATGGTACAAAGCCACAGCTTTGGCCATTTTTAACAAATCAGATTCACAACCGCCAATAATTTCTGCTCCTATCAGCGGATGTTTTTGCATCTCTTTGTATTCGTCGCTTGTCAGCTTGCCAGGCTTCAGCAAAATACTGTCGGCCATACCTATTTTTCCTATGTCATGCATAGGGGCCGCATGCAGCAAGTCTTCGGCTTTTTGTTCACTAAAGCCATAAGCTAAAGCCAGCAGCTGGGAATAATGACTCATCCGCATCACATGTAAGCCGGTTTCATTGTCTTTGTATTCTGCGGCCCGGCCTAAACGTTGGATCACTTGCAACCGGGTTTGTTTCAGCTCCTGCGCCCGCACCAGGGATAAATGGGTTTTCACTCTGGCTCGCACTACAGCAGGGCTGATCGGTTTGGTGATGTAATCTACAGCTCCTACTTCAAAACCTTTGGTTTCATCCATTTCATCTTTTAAAGCTGTGACAAAAATCACCGGGATGTGACTGGTCGCCGGGTTGGCTTTTAAACGGGCACAGACATCAAAGCCGGTTAAACCAGGCATCATCACATCCAGCAGTATTAAATCGGCTTGTTCTTGTTCCAGCAGCTGTAAAGCTTCTTCACCACTTTTGGCAAAAAACAGGCGGTACTGCTCCTGCAATATAGTGCGCAGTACTCTTAAATTGGTGGGCTCATCATCTACCAGTAACAAGCTTTGTCTGTTTGTCATCACAACTCTCCTTCCGCCAGCCTCTGCTTTAACTGCTCAAGCAGTTGCAGCGCCAGATTAAAGTCAAAATCATTGACGGCATCGAGCAGCATTAGCACCAAAGACTGATGATTGCCGCTGTACTGCGATACTATATCTATAGTCCGCTCGTCCAGTTCATGCCTTAGTAACGATGGTTTGAACTGGTCGAGCAAGGCAGATAATTGTTGGTTATTCAGCTGTGTTGACTGTGCCTGGCCAGATTCGGGTTGCTCAGCCAGTAATTTCTGATACTCGGCTTCAAAGGTTGGCCAGCAATCCAGAATTTTTTGCACCAATTCTATGGCTCGTTGCTGCTGCTGCTGCCGGCTTGCTTGTTCCAGCTCAGCACTGACTTTGCTCAGCGGATCCAGACCTAAGTTTGCGCTGACACCTTTAACGGCGTGAGCCTGCTGTTGCACTAACTGATAATTTTCGGCCTGTAATTCTTCGATAGCTCTTTGGAGCTGTGGTAGTTGTTGCTGCAAAAACTGCTGCAATTGCGGCAGGTAGGTCGCAAGATTCCCCCAGAGCTGTAGTGCTTTTGGCAAATTAACGAACAGATCAGAGGCAGGAGTTAACATCAGTTGGGATAAAGGCTGCGGGACTTCAATTTGTAACACCTGCGCGATTTCAAAACATAAAGCGGCAAAATCTATAGGTTTACTGGCAAAACCCTGCATGCCAGCTTCTTTGGCTGCAGTTTTATCCTCGTCCAACACACTGGCTGTTAAGGCGATAACCGGCACTGTAGTTTTGTGATGCTCCTGCTCCCATAAGCGGATTTGCTGGCAGGCGTTCAGCCCATCCAGGTTTGGCATCTGAATATCCATCAGCACCAGATCAAAGGGCTGTTGCTGCACAGCTTTTACTGCTTCGATACCATCTGTTACCGCTACGACCTGATGTCCGGCGCGTTGTAGCAAGAGCTTCAGCAGTTCAAGATTTTGTGGGATATCGTCTGCTATCAGTACTTTTAAGGCTGGTAGTGCCGGCACATAACCTTGTTGAGCCGCAACAATGGCTTTACCTGCTTTGAGGGGTAAACTGAATTCAAAACAACTGCCCGCACCTTCAGTACTTTGCACGCTGATTTCGCCGCCCATCAGTTCTACCAATTGTTTGCTGATGGTGGTGCCAAGGCCAGTACCACCAAAGCGACGGCTCATTGAGGCATCAGCCTGAGTGAAGGCGTCAAAAATCAAGGCTAAGCGATCGCTTGCTATGCCAATGCCTGTATCCTGAATACTGAACTTGAGTTGCTGCTCTGCTGTTGGCGTCACCCGAACCCAGACTGAACCCTGA
This sequence comes from Rheinheimera sediminis, assembly GCF_004005375.1. Classification (GTDB taxonomy): domain Bacteria; phylum Pseudomonadota; class Gammaproteobacteria; order Enterobacterales; family Alteromonadaceae; genus Pararheinheimera. The sequence continues at coordinate 5,017 of NZ_RZUF01000043.1, forward strand.
TCAGTGAATTTAATCGCATTGCCTATCAGGTTGGTCAGTACCTGACGCAATCTGTCTGGTGCACCGTAGTAAAATTCACCAAGCTTGGGGTCCAGTTCCAGCTTCAGTTCCAGCTGTTTTTTGCGCGCCTGGATCCATAAAGTAGAGACTACAGCATCCAACACTGCGGGCAAAGAGAAGTCGCAGCAATCCAATTCCAGTTTGCCTTTTTCCAGTTTGGCGCTGTCCAGAATATCGTTCAGTAAATGCAATAATGAAAAAGCTGAACCATGAATAGTTGCCAGATGCTTTTTCTGTTCAGTAGAAAGGTCCGAGCTTAATAGCAAATCGCTGAAGCCGATAATAGCATTCATGGGCGTGCGGATTTCATGACTCATATTGGCAAGAAAAGCGCTACGGCTTTCGGCGGCCTGCTCAGCTTTATTTTTGGCCTCTAACAGCTCGACTTCCATCTGCTTACGCTGGCTGATATCCATAATAAAGCCATCCAGCCAAGCTATTTCGCCTTGATCGGTTTTAATGGCTTCGCCATATTCCAGCATCCAGCGTATAGAGCCGTCTTTATGATAGATGCGGTATTCAATACTGAAATTACCCTGATATAAATCCAATTGGCTGGTGGTGCTTATATCGTCTTTGTGCACTAAATCAGACCAGCTGCGTTTGGGAGATGGCAGCATAAAATCACTGGCAGGGTAACCTGACAGGCTTTCAACTGCGTCACTGATAAACAGCATGTCCCAGTTTTCATTATAAAAACAACGATACGCAGCCCCCGGAATATTGCCAATTAAAGAGCGAAACTTTTCTTCGTTTTCTTTTAACGCTTTCTCCATCTGCAAGCGCTGGCTGATGTCAGTGATAAAAGCGACGAAAATATCTTCGTTGGGTAATTTGACATGACCTATAGCCAGTCGAACCATGAGTGTCTGGCCATTTTTATGCATAGCTTCAACGTCACGGCCTATGCCAATAATTTTTGCTGTGCCTGTGGCCAGATAGTTACTCAAATAGGAGTCATGATGAGGCCGAATGGCCGCAGGGGTGAGAATATTAACGTTCTTCTGCAGCAACTCGGCTTGAGTCCAGCCAAAAATTTGTTCTGCAGCTTTATTCATGCCACGGATCAGGCCCTGAGCATTAATGGTGACTATGCCATCGACTGCTGTATCCATCATAGCCAGTAAACGGCTCTCACTGGTTTTAGCGACAGCACTGACCTCGCGATATTTCAACAGTAAGTTGATGGCAAAAACAAAACTACTGATGAGTAAAGTCGCAAAACTAATGCCCATCGCGAGTATCAAAGGCATTTCTCCATTCTGCTCAGCAGGTCTAAAGCCTACCGGAGGCACAAAGCGAGCTGCAGCCATACCTGTGTAATGCATGCCTGTGATAGCAGAGCCCATCACCAAGCTGCTCCATAGCGTGGACCAGGTCGGGGCCAAATGAAAACGTTTTAAGCCAAAACGGATCCAGAGCGCCACTATGGCAAGCACCACAGCAACCAGAATAGAGAGTAAAAACATCGGCAAGTCGTAACGCAATGCGATCGACATTTGCATGGCGGCCATGCCACTGTAGTGCATAGTGCCAATACCTGCGCCCACCAAAAGTCCACCCAGCAACAGCCTGGGCAGGCTGATCTGCTTTTTACTGATCAGATCCAAAGCAACCCAGGACGCTGCGACACTGGGTAGCATAGACAACAGAGTTAAACCAAAGTGATAATTGACTTCTGTGCATAAAGTGAAGGCCAGCATGCCGATAAAATGCATAGACCAGACGCCACCGCCAAGCGCCACACTGCCGCTGCCAAGCATCAATAAACGTAAGGAATTTTTTCGGATACTAATAGCCTGAGCTGTGATTTGCAGCGCCATGGCAGAAGCAAATACAGCTATAAAAAACGACAGAACCACTAAACTGAGATCGTAACTGCCAGATAACAGCAATGGATCGGCTGGATGTTCAAACAACTGACTTAACCATTCCATTACTTTTACCTCTTACTGCTGATTTGCCTTATTGCAACTTCAATTCATTGGAGCCACTTCATGGTTAGCTGCATAATCCTCTACAGCACGCCAAACCCTTAGTGTATTGCCGGATAATATTTTTTCAATTTCCTGCTCTGTATAGCCACGTTCTAATAAACCGCGGATCAGGTTGGGGTAGGTAGACACATCTTTTAACTGCTCTGGCAACGAATCTCCTACACCATCATAGTCTGAGCCTATGCCAACATAGTCTATGCCAACCAGGTTTTTCACATAATCTATATGGTCCAGCACTTTGTCTAAAGAGGCAAAGGGGTAAGGATGTTGCTTTTTGTATTCTGCAGTAAAGGCGTCTTTATCGGTTTGGCCTGATGCTTTAAAAGCGCCATCACGTTGCAGACCCCACTGATTTGCAGCTGAAACGACAAAAGCTGAGCCAAAGTTAATTTGGATCACACCACCGTTTTTCGCCAGTGCTTTAATCATTTTGTCATCCATATTACGTTCAAAACCAGGTACAAAAGCCCGTAATGAGGAGTGTGAAGCGATCACTGGCACTTTACTAAGTTCAACTGCCTGATAAAAAGCGTCGTCAGAAACGTGAGAGATATCGATCATCACACCTGTTTCATTCATAGCTTTGACCAACTTTTTACCAAAGGGGCTTAAACCTTTCCATTGCCGGCGCAAATCATAACTGGAGTCGGCTATATGATTGCTTTCAGAGTGAGTCAGGGTGATGTAACGAATACCGCGGTCATAAAAATGCTGCAGGTTTTCCAGCTTACCTTCAATAGGAGTGCCATTTTCCATACCCAAAGCCAGTGAAATTTTGCCTTCTTTAAAGTGTTTGGCTAAATCGGTGCTGTGATAGGCCATGGCAAATTTGTCCGGCGCGCGGCCTACTAAGGCTTCCATAGTGTCGATGAGTTGGTTGGCAAACAGATAACCACCGCCTTTTTTTTCATAAGAAGACGGAATATAAATCGACATAAAAGGTGCATTTAAACCACCAGCTTTAGCGCGAGGGTAGTCAAATTCGCCTCTTTTGGTGGCTTTGCTGACATCTTCCCAGTCATCATGTAAACGGTAAGGCACATCGATATGAGTGTCGATAATTAACATGCTTTGGGCGATTTTATTGGCCTGTTGGCTAAAGTCTGCCGCTATAACTGGCAGACTCAAAGCGGCGACCATACTGATGGATAATAAAGAAAAGCGCATACAAGCCTCGATAGTTTCTGGGTGGAAGATACCGTTGTCTGTTGCAACGGTTTTTCCTAATCTATCGCGCTTTGAGCTTCTGGTATAGGCCTAAGTCTCTCCTGGATGCGGAATTCAGCGAGCGATCAAAGGATCAACAACGCCTCCTTTCGGGGAGTCGTTTACACTGTTATGGCACCAGCCAGCCAGAGAGCCGCAGGCTGTAGCAAGCAAATATATTAAGAAGCACAGTTAACCAAAACAGCAGTTGAAAGCTGACTTTTCTGTTTTTATGCCTGAACCAGTGTTGGGCGACAAAAGCAGCAGGCCAGCCGCCAGCCAGGCCTAAAAGTAATAAAGTGCTTTCCTGAGTGCGCCATGCCTGTTGTTCAGCTGCTTTTTTATCCCGCCAGTAGCCAAACAAAGTCACAGCGTTGATCAACAAAAAAACATACTTCAGCCAACCTGGCACTAACAGTTGCCAGTCCAGATACAGCAGCCATAAGGTCAGCAGCACAAAAAGGCCGATGCTGAATTTTAAACTGAAGCGAAACGCTGAAGCTGTGGGCTGCATTTGGGAAATCCTCTGTAATAGATACAAAATGAGTGAAGAAACTTACATTGGTTAAACGCCTACTTTTTCGCTCTTGTCTTGCGGTAGGCAGTTATTTAACGGCCTACTATAAAGAATGTTAACTGAAGATCCACTGAACTGAAGTGCTTTGTATAGTTGTGGCAGTCTTCAAGTGATCTGTCTGTGCGGTGTTGGTTGTGTTAAAGCAACCATCGGCTTAATCTGCTGATAAGTACCTGTCGCTCTCCACTGATTGTGCTCAACCTTTGCCAGACCAGATTTTGTTTCCTGTTGTGTTACGAGGTCAGTTGGAACCTTGGTTAATAAATGGTAAATTTAATGTGCCAGAAGTAGGAGATGCTTTGGCAGACCTGGTAAGGGCTGCTTGCAGTAGAAAAAAGTGGGACTGAATCTTCTGGACTGCTTATTTTTTATGCTCAAGCTGCAAGGCCGCCGAATTTCCCCATTCACCTAAGGATGATAAATGCGAGTACCTAAAAAAATCCTGGCTCTTTTCACTATGCTGTTGGTTTTAACAGGCTGCGGCACAGTGCGAACCCTGGAGCCCGAAAAAGGCAAAGTAGCGATCAGTTTCAACAATAAAAAAAGTTACTGTCAGTCTATTCCACGCATCTACAGCGGGACTGCCCATAACTTCTGCCAACTCTATGGCGAGCCAACTCGAAGTGGGCATAACACAGCTATGGATTTCTCTTTTTGGGCTTCTGACACATTGCTTTGTGCCGTTACTGATACCTTAGTGTTGCCTTACACTGTTATCCGTCAGATCCAGGACGGAGCACTGCAGGTGGAGCACTGAGACGTTGTCTTTGCTGCTGCAAATAAAGCAGCGGCCCAAGCGCTGCAATCAGCAGCAAGGCGTACAACATATGTTCTGCTATAGCCACTGCCAGAATGAAGCACAAGGCCAAACTTAACAGACACAAGCCTTTATAGCGGCCGGGCAGCAGTTGATAAGCTGCTGCCATACTGAGCAGATAAATCACCACGAAAACGCCGTTGACCCAGCTGATTAAATCTTCCAGCTGCTGGCCGCTAAACCAAGTCAGAACTAAGACGCCAGCCATGGCAGCGATAACGGCAGTTAAAGCACGTTGTGGCATCAGGTAAGCATTTTTCTGTTGAAAATAAGCAGGAGTAATACCTTGTTCGCTAAAGCTGGCCAAAGAACGCGCCACACTGGCGGTATAAACATTGACTGTGGCTATGCCACTACAAAAGCCCAAGATGCCAAGTACCAGTTCGCCATAGCCTCCCAGCAACTGATTAAAAACGCCAATCATAGCCAGCGGATGGCCAGAGCCCATCACCAACACCAGATAGCTACAGGCCAGATAAATAGCACCAACCACCAGGCAACCGCGGATCAGCGCAGCTAGTAAATCTTTGCTGGCATCTCTGAAATCATGAGCCAAATGTGTCATAGCTTCGATGCCTAAAAAACTCCAGAAAGCAATAGCACAGGCCGCCGCTAATGCGCTGCCATTAAAATCAGGCAAAGAGAGCTGTTGCAGGTTTTGCTGTTGCAGCAAGCCAAAGGCCAGTAATAACAGCAACACAACGGCAATAATCAACAGGGTTAAGCCAAACTGCAATCGGGCTGAGAGCTGTAAACCCCGGTAGTTCAGCAGCCATAATAACCCAAGCAAACCCAGTTCAACCGGTAAGCGCCATTGTTGGGCCTGTGGTATCAAGGGGGCAATAAATTCAAAAGTAATCATTAATGCAGCAGATGCGCCCAGTGGCACCACCAACAAAAACATCAGACCCAAAATTCGGCCTGTCAGTTCACCAAAAGCTAAAGCGACAAAATGCGCAGGCCCGGTGGCATGAGGGAAACGGCTGGCGAGCAAACCAAAAGTAAAGGCCAAAGGCAAAACTGCAACAGTGAGTAACAGCCAGGCCAGCAAAGCCCATGGACCAGCCACTGCGACAGTCATTTGCGGCAGAATAAATACTCCGGTACCCAGTAAGGTGGTGGCCATCAATGCCGCGCCTTGCCAGCGTCCAATTCCTTTGTGTGACATAGTTTTTCTCTTCGGTTAGGGCTGGTGATATTCTAATAAAAACTCAGGCTGCAAACTGCGGTTTTGTAACGTGAAAATGCAGTTGTATTGATAAAAACGGCGGCAAAATGCCGGAGCATCTACATCCGGATAACTTCACGATGTAGAATTCACATCTTGAGGTCACTGGGGTATATAGATGGATAAATTTGATCAACATATTCTGGCCGAACTGAAAAAAGATGCGCGGCAAAGTGTGTCTACTTTAGCGGAGAAAGTCAGCTTGTCGCGCACTGCTGTGTCCGACCGCATTAAGCGGCTGGAGCAGAGCGGGGTGATCCGCGGTTATCAGGTACTATTGTCTGAGTCACAAAAAAGTGCGGTGTCAGCTTATTTTGAAATTCAGCACAGGTGTGGTCGTTGTGCCGACGTGATGCATGTGTTTCGGGCTATTCCTGAAGTGATGACTTGCCACGGTATCAGCGGTGAGATGGATTTATTGGTTTATGTCAAAACCGGATCTATGCAGCGCCTGCATGAAATACGAGAGTTATTGGACGCGGAATTGGATGTGATTAAAATCCGCACTCATGTGGTGATGAGTGAATGGATTAACAATCTGGCTTAAAAGACCGGGCCAGTGTGGAGCGAACCAGGCAGTTACGCCCTGCATCTTTAGCCTGATACAAAGCCCGATCTGCCAGTTCGATCAGACTTTCGCTGTCCATGTCAGAGGGTGGAATATCACAGTACCAGCCGATACTGACGGTGCAGTGGCCTTGTTGCTTATTCAATTGCACCTGATGGGCTTCCAGGCGCTGTAAAAAGTCCTGCAATAACTTCTGCATAGTCTCTGCGTCGCAGCCTACGCTGACCAATATAAATTCTTCACCGCCATAACGCACCAGTAAGTCGTCTTTACGTTGGAACTGGCTTTGGCATAAAGCAGCAAAGTCTTTTAAACATTGATCCCCAAAATTGTGACCAAGCTTATCGTTAATACGTTTAAAGTGGTCTAAATCCATCATGGCTAAGGTGAGCGGCAACTGTTGGCGTTGACACAAAGCCAACGCTTGTTGCACCCGAGGCTCAAAGTATTGCCTGTTGTACAAGCCGGTTAAAGGGTCATGCTGGCTCAGTTGCTCCAGTCTTCTGTTTGCTTCAATCAGTGCCAAATTTAGTTTTTTCAGTTTCAGATAACTGATGCTGATGATAGACATCAATAGCACAAAGGCTACCAGCATTTGCCAGAACAACTCATAGTCAAAACCCTGATCGTAGCGAACTGCCAGCCAGTGATTATTGATCAGTTGTTTTTGTTCCGGGCTTATCTCTGCCAGCAAGATATCGAAAATTTCCAGCAGTATAGGTTCATCGTTACGGCAAGCCATACTCAGTTGCGTATCTTCAGGCAAGCGTCCCGCTATTTTCAGATTGGTGATGCTGTTTTGTTGCAGACTGAAGCTAATACTTCCCATGTTGCCCAGCATGCCGAACAAGTTACCGGCCTGCACCTGCAATAGCCCTTGTTCATAGTCATGAAATGGGACCAGCTGTAGTTGAGGATAACGTTGCTGATACAGCTCAAGTGTACCAAATCCTGCTCTGATCCCTACAGGGGATAAGGCGGGAATATCAGCTACTGAGCGGATAAAAGCTTTGTCTTTGGTTGTCACAACCACATTTGGAACGGCCAGGTATGCTTTGCTGAAGTTTAAATAGTCCAGACGGGATGGAGTAGGCATGGCGAGGGTGAGCAGATCGCAGTGTCTGTCTTTCGCAGCTTGCAGCGAGGCGGGCCAGTCTGAGGTTGGATGCAGTTGCAGTGGCACGGGCAACATCTTTTGCAGTAAGGCCATGTATTCGGCTGAAATACCTGTGTGTTTGCCATGCTCAGACAAAGCTTCAAAAGGCAGCCAGTCCGGGTCTATACAATAAGTGACTTTCCCTCTTTGTTGCAGATACCGGGTCTGAGCATCAGACAGGATAGGTGTTGCCCATACCGTTGTATTTGCCATGAAAAAGCAAAACAAAAGAATGGAGCCGGTACCCTTAAAGCCCAATGCTGACATGAGATAAACTGCCCTGTGTTATGGCATATGCTCTTTAGCACCATAGGTCTGGTTTAGGTACGCTGCAAGGTAAATAGCAAAATATAAACAGAAGAGGCCTGAAATAACTTGAACTCGGGATAAGCTGTGTCACTGAAAAGGCATATTTTTGCTGCTTGAAATCGACAAAAATCTGTGAATTCAGTCAGCAGAGACTTTAGTTTGTTGTAGTAATTTTACTTTGTTGATTTAATTCATTAAATCGAAAAGTATCGATACTCATTATCCCTATTTTGTGTACATCAGGTTAGCCAGAAGTGCGCTGAGACAAAATGCCCCATGAAGGGGCGTGAGCTTAGTTGATGTTGGCTGTAAGTAGCTTGCCGTCTACCAGCGGAAGGCGTTCTGCCGGCTCTTCATTTAAGCGGGTTTTGTGTACTTTCCCGTTCAGCAGGTAAGTAACGTCGTAACCCACAACTCGTTGTTCTTTTTTCTGCACTGTTTTACAAACGCGACGTGTCGTACTCTCTACATCTTTGTTTTGCATGTCGTTTTGCACTTGTTTACCGGCATAACCACCAGCTGCCGCTCCTGCAACAGTCGCAATCTTTTTACCTGAACCACCGCCCACCTGATTACCCAGTACACCACCTACTACAGCACCTAACACAGTGCCTGCGATTTGATGTTGGTCTTGAACAGCTTTTTTCTGCTGTACAATCTGGTCGGTACATTGTTCAACCGGCACGTTATAGCTTTCATAGACAGCTTTGCTGGCAACAACTTCGGCGTATTCTGGTTTTTTATCAATATAGCTGTAGCCTGCCATAGAGCCTAAAGCAGTAACGGCTATACCACCTACTACTAAACCTGCAATAAGAGACTTGTTCATCCTACACCTCAATTCTTTGTTATAAAGTTCGATTGCCTGCGGCAATGAAGTTGAGCATAGTGTAGGTGTGTCAAACTGTACTCAAACTGAATTTTGAACTGAAGTTACCGTTAAGTTATGTCTGAGCTGCTCTTTGAATTTTTTCCGAAACAATTTCAGCCTTTTAAAAAAGGTAAAACATAAGAGCAACTGGCTTCTACCTGATAGCCTTGTCGGGAGGCCCAGCTTAGGCCTGCTTTAACCAGTTGTTTAGCTAAACCTTTTCCTCTGGCACTTTCCGGAACATAGGTGCGGTAAAAATTGATTTTATTTGAGTTTGGGTCAAGGCTATATAAGAGCTCTGCCTGTGCTTTCTCCCACTGAATAACAAAGCGATTTTCTTGAGGATGGTGCTGGATCTCAACAGATATGGTCATATAGAACGGCCTGAGTAGGTGAAGAGTAATCTGCTGCAGACTAAACTTTTTCTGAGGGCGGGTATAGACCCAAGTGAGCGCAAGATGCAGCATTCAGCGGGAGAACAAAGGGCATTCGCTAAAGCCACTGTTTGACGTTTGAGTGGTTCTAAAACGATAACAGTGAACTACAGAGGTAAACGCATGCGATGGTCGTTATTTTTATGTATCGCCATCAGTTTGACGGCGCAGGCCAAAACAGAGCTGACTATTCTGGTTGGTCTGGATAAACCCCCTTATATCGAGTTAAAAGATAGCTCAGGCTACGAGCTGGATTTGTTACGTGTGCTGAGCAAAAAAATGGGTTTCGATGCCGTTTTTTTGCATGTGCCTAATGCCAGGATTAAAGACTTAATGTTGGATGGGCGAGCCGATATGGCGACTTTGCAAAGGCCAGACCCGGAACAGCAGGTTTTGTATTATTCACAGCCCTACATTCGTTATCAGAATATTGCAGCCAGTCTGGCATCCAAAACTTTGCAGTTGCACCAGTTGGAACAGCTGAAACCTTATTCTGTAGTGGCTTTTCATAATGCCCGCACATTGTTAGGGCCTGACTATCAGCAGGTGGTGCCCTTGATGATGAATTATCAGGAAGTGGCCCATCAGCGTCAGCAACTGCAAATGTTATTGCTGGAACGATGTGATGTCGTAGTGATGGACAGGAATATTTTTTATTACTATGCCAAGTTGGCGGGCCACGGTATGCAGTCTTTTGATGTTGCAGCCCTGTTTCAACCCAGCTTGTATAGTGTTGCTTTTACAAATCCACAATTAAGGAAAAAATTTGACAAGGCTCTGGCTGAGGTGCAGCTGGAACCTGTGTTTACTCAGCTGCAGCTGAAGTATTTTTCTGAAGTGAATCAGCAGCTTCAGTGGCTTCAACCTGAGTAGGCTCAGTACTGCCGGTTTCGGTCTGCAGTTCTTGCGCTTTTTGTTTTAAGCGGATGGAATTTTTCACCAAAATATTTTTCTTTTGTTTGGCTCTTTTGCTGATTTTCTTTTTTAACGCTTTGCTTGAACTCATGATGTCACTTCTTACTCCAGATAGAGTAACCAGTTTACCTGACTCTGTTTATATACCCAAGAAATTGCTGCAGCTTCTGTAGGGGCGGGGTTGATCGCTGCCCGTCCATAATGCCAAGCCGATGCTGGACAGGTTTTTCCCGCTTGTCTTGTGTCTCATTCTGGCCGCAGCAAGGGGATCAAAACCAGCGGTCTTTCACCATGCCGTAATGAAAATAACCCCACTGGCCTAAACGCCGTAGTGCTGGCAAAGGGAATTGTGGTAAAAGGGTCTGATAGATTGGAATAGCAGGTAGGGGCAGCCCCATTAAACGTTCGGCCAGTCGTTTACCTGCCTGAACTGAAAAGGTCAGGCCACTGCCGCAATAGCCCATGCTGTAAAGTACATTGCCGTTATCATCTGCCTGAGCCAGATGGGGGATATCGTCCAGCGCCATACAAATCCAGCCTGACCAGCTGTAGTGGTAATTTAAGGACTGCAAAGCAGGAAAACTCAGTTTAAGCACTTCAAGTAAACGACGGGCAAAATAAGGATCTTCTGCGCCCTGACCTGTAATAGCTCCACGGCCACCAAACAAAATTCTGTTGTCAGGTAGTTTACGGTAGTAATACTTCAGGGCTCGGGTGTCCATGATGACTTGTGAGGTTAAAAAGTTGCAGGCCGCCAGCTGAGCTTCAGACAAAGGTTCTGTGACAATAATTTGTGATAACACAGGCAAAGTGCGGGACTGCACCCCACTGTGTAGTAGTTTAGGTGTGTAACCATTGCTTGCTATCACTACTTTTTTTGCCCTGACCAAGCCTTGTGGTGTGTTCAAAAGCTGATGTTCCCCGTCTTGTTGCCACTGGGTGACAGGGCTTGAGCTGTGAATTTTAGCCCCTGCGGTTCTGGCCAGTTGCTGATAACCCCAGGCTAGTTTTAATGGATTAACACCAAAACCATCGTAAAAACGCAAGGCGGCATAGGCGTGTTGGTCGGCAACAAATTTCTGATGTAACTCGTCACGACTGAATAACTCCACCTGATAACCAAATTCTCTTTGTAACAAGCTGGCTTGCTGCTGCAGGGTTTTGATCATAGAGGGCTTATGCGCCATCCGTAAATAACCTGATTCTTGCTGGTCGCAGTCTATACCTGTGGCAATCAGTGCTTTGACGGTTTCAAGGCCAGCACAAAATTCGTTATAAATGCCGTGCATGGCGGCGTCACCATACTGGGCCCGCATGACCGAATAGGGTTTCCGCCCCGAGGATTTCAATACAAAACCCGCATTACGACCGCTGCAGCCCCAGGCTGTTTGATTGGCTTCCAGTACCACTGCTTTGACGCCATGTTCGGCTGCCAGATGATAAGCGCAGGATAAGCCGGTATAACCAGCGCCGATAATAGCGACATCCACTGATAAATCCTGCTGCAACTGCCCATCATCTGCTGGTGCTGCGCCTGAATGAGCGGCCCAATAGCTCTGTGGGTAAGGCTGGCCCTGGCCTGGATGAGGGTCGATTAGCGGGTCATACATCCGTTTTTCCTTTTGTTACAGCTCAATGTTGTATTAGCAGGAGATTTTGGTGATCATGGCAAGAACCATAGAGAAAACCAAGAGCCTTTTATGTTTTCCACAGCTATTCAGTATCGCCAATTGCAACTGCAGGATTATGCAGCTTTGCTGCAATTAGCCAATCAGGTGCATGGCGAAGGTTATCTGGATCAACAGGCTCTGGCTTATTTCCATCAGTTGAGTATTAAACAAGGCATAGATGCCAGTTTCGTCGCTTATGCCGACCAGCAACTGGTGGGGTTTCGTTTATGTTGGGCTGCCGGACAATGGCAACCGGACCACTGGTGCAGCACAGAGCTTTGGAAAACCGCTGTGGCCGATACCAGCTATTTTAAATGCAATACCATAGCCCCGCTGTGGCAGGGGCGAGGTGTAGGCGGTGAATTAATGAATCGCTCCATAGCGGCCTTAAAGCAGCAAGGCGCCAAGGCGGGTGTCGCACACTTATGGCGGCAAAGTCCGGGCAATGCGGCGGTGAAGTATTTCAGCAAGCAAGGTGGGCAGTTGGTAAAAATTCATCCGGATAAATGGCGTGAAGACAGCCATAACGGTTATGAATGTGTGCGTTGTGGTTTTGATTGTCGCTGTGAAGCTGCTGAGATGATTATCTATTTCTGAAAATCCTGCGTCCTTGGCGCTGTGGCTGCGTTG
>NZ_RZUF01000044.1 GCF_004005375.1 Rheinheimera sediminis
AAGTACTGGTTTAATAATCAGCACTTGAAAAGGGCTCCAAAGGGGCCCTTTTTTATATAGCTTTCGTACTTGAAGCTGCAGCTTTGTTAGCTGCGTGGTTTCGCACCAGTCACATAGGAAACTATGCTCCTGGCGTCTCAATCACTTGCCGTCTCTCTGCAACTCCAGTTACTTTGGCTATCTAGGTAGTATTTAAGGATGATGACTTGTTAGCTTAAGCCGGAAAATTCAGAACAACAGGCTTGAGTTCGACACAGCAAACCCTGATTAAATAGTTTCAAGTCGGATCCTTATCTTGTTTTAGTCGCCTAAGACAGTATAATGAGCGGCTATTTTTGCGGGACTGCTTTAGCAGTTGATGCAATATTCTGTAGGGGCGTAGTTCCAATTGGTAGAACAGCGGTCTCCAAAACCGATGGTTGGGGGTTCGAATCCCTCCGCCCCTGCCACTTATATTAGGCGCTAAGGTGTTTAGCACGTTAGTCGAAGTAGTAGCTTGTACCAACAAGCCATGGGAAAGTGAGTTAAAGCATGAATGCAACGAGTGAAACCCCAAAAGGCGGCTTAGATTTAGTGAAATGGCTAAGCGTCTTAGTTCTGCTGACCCTGATGGTCGCAGCCAACTATATATATGAGTTTTCTGCAGTGGAGAAAGCTGCAAGCATAGTAGTTTTAGTGGGTTTGGCTGCCTTTATAGCTGCTAAAACCAGCAAAGGCGCTGCTTTTCTTGAGTTTGCGAAAGAAGCCAGAACAGAAGTTCGCAAAGTCGTATGGCCAACCCGTCAGGAAACAATGCAAACCACTATTATTGTAATGGTTGCAACCTTGATCGTTGCATTATTACTGTGGGGCTTAGATTCTATTTTATTAAGCCTTGTATCATTTATCACAGGTCTGGGGATCTAAGTTATGTCAGGAAAAATGCGTTGGTATGTAGTTCAGGCTTTTTCGGGTTTTGAACAGCGCGTAGCGACTTCATTGCGTGAGCATATCAAGATCCAGCAAATGGAAGACAAATTTGGCGAAGTGCTGGTTCCGACTGAAGAAGTAGTGGAAATGCGTGCTGGCCAGAAACGTAAGTCTGAACGCAAATTTTTCCCTGGCTACGTATTAGTGCAGATGGAAATGTGTGAAGAAGCATGGCACTTAGTGAAAAGCGTGCCACGTGTATTAGGGTTTATCGGTGGTACTTCAGACCGCCCTGCGCCTATCAGCCAGAAAGAAGCTGACACTATTCTGAACCGTCTGCAGGACAACGCTGATAAGCCGAAGCCTAAGACTCTGTTCGAAGCTGGTGAAGTGGTACGTGTGACTGAAGGTCCATTTGCTGACTTTAACGGCGTAGTAGAAGAAGTAGATTACGAGAAAAGCCGCGTGAAGGTGTCCGTGTTGATTTTCGGTCGTTCTACTCCTGTTGAACTGGAATTTGGTCAGGTCGAAAAAGCCTAAGCAGAAATAGTTTGTAACGGGCCGCTGATTAAAATATAATCGCGGCCTTTTTTAACGTCAGGGGAGCCGTTTGAGTAAGTGTCCTCACACTTACGAGGCGAATACCCTAAATTGAGGTGAAACATGGCAAAGAAAGTCACGGCACTTGTAAAATTACAAGTTAAAGCTGGTATGGCAAACCCGTCGCCACCAGTTGGTCCAGCGTTGGGTCAACACGGTGTGAACATCATGGAATTCTGTAAAGGCTTCAACGCCCGTACAGAATCACTGGAAAAAGGCATGCCTATTCCAGTAGTGATCACTGTATACAGCGACCGCTCATTTACATTTGAAACCCGCACCCCACCTGCTTCTTTCTTATTATTGAAAGCTGCTGGTTTAAAAGGTGGTTCAGGCCGTCCTAATACCCAGAAAGTGGGTAAAGTGACTGTTGCTCAGCTGGAAGAGATCGTTAAGATCAAACGTGCTGATTTAACAGCGGGTAGCGACGAAGCAGCACTGAGCACTATTGCTGGTACTGCCCGTTCAATGGGCTTAGTGGTGGAGGGTTAATCAATGGCTAAATTATCAAAGCGTGCTAAATTAATCCGTTCAAAAGTAGATTCTACTCGTGAATACGCGATCAATGACGCAGTTGCGTTATTAAAAGAATTAACAGCTGGCAAGTTCGTTGAATCAGTTGATGTTGCCATCAACCTGGGTATCGACGCTCGTAAGTCAGATCAAAACGTTCGTGGCGCTACTGTGTTACCACACGGTACTGGCCGCACTGTACGTGTTGCTGTGTTCACTCAGGGTGCTAACGCTGAAGCTGCTAAAGCTGCAGGCGCTGACATCGTGGGTATGGAAGACTTAGCTGAATTAGTTAAGAAAGGCGAGATGAACTTTGATGTTGTTATCGCTTCTCCAGACGCAATGCGTGTTGTTGGTATGTTAGGTCAGATCTTAGGCCCACGCGGTTTAATGCCTAACCCTAAAACTGGCACAGTGACTCCAAACGTTGCTGAAGCAGTGAAAAACGCTAAAGCTGGTCAGGTTCGTTACCGTAACGACAAGAATGGTATCATCCATTCTACAGTGGGTAAGGTTAACTTCGACACTGACAAACTGAAAGAGAACATCGAGTCTCTGTTAGTTGCTTTAAAGCGTGCTAAGCCATCTGTAGCAAAAGGCGTTTTCATCAAGAAAGTGACCATTTCTACTACTCACGGCGCAGGTATCGTTTTAGACCAGGCTTCTTTAGACGCCAAAATCTAATTCAGTCCTCTGAAATAGCTGCTTTACAGGAGCGCGTGGTTATTTTATAATCTCGCGCTCAAAAATTCGGGTAGAAGCCGGGCTTTGTTTACAAAGTTTTCGGCTTCCGTCCAAGACCGTAGGTGCCACAAATCTTTTTAAGATACGTGGCTTAAAAGCACAACCTACGCAGACGGTGTTAGCCCCAGAAAGATTCCTATCAATCTGGCTCTCACCGTAAATCGCGCGTTAAACAGTAGTTCTTACTGCTTAACGTTGTGTAGGCAACCAGACAATACCGTCTGGAAGAACCAGGAGTTAAGAGCCAATGGCTATTAAGCTTGATGACAAAAAAGCGATCGTTGCTGAAGTTCAGGAAGCTGCCATAGGTGCTTTATCTGCGGTAGTTGCAGACGCTCGCGGTGTTACTGTAGGTAAAATCACAACTCTGCGTAAGCAGGCTCGTGAAGCTGGCGTGTGGATGAAAGTTGTCCGTAACACGTTAGTACGCCGTGCAGTAGCTGGCACCGAGTTCGAGTGTTTAAGCAACGCGTTCGTTGGCCCAACACTGATTGCATTCTCTAAAGAGCACCCAGGTGCTGCAGCGCGTATCTTCAAAGATTTCGCGAAAGAAAATGCTAAGTTTGAGCTGAAAGGCGCAGCCTTCAATGGCGCCACAGTAAGCATTGACGTTTTAGCATCATTGCCAACGCGCAACGAAGCTATCGCACGTTTAATGAGCACTATGAAAGAAGCAGCAGCCGGCAAATTGGTACGTACCATCGCCGCAGTTCGCGACCAAAAACAAGCCTAAGCGACGTAATTTTACGTTTTGTTTAGAATTAAAGTTTAATACGGGATACGTCCCCTTAATTTAGGAATCTGAGCAATGTCAGTTACTAAAGATCAAATCTTAGATGCTATCGCTGCAATGTCTGTAATGGAAGTTGTAGAATTAGTTAGCGCTATGGAAGAAAAATTCGGCGTTTCTGCTGCTGCTGCTGTTGCAGTTGCTGCTGGTCCAGCTGCTGTTGTTGAAGAACAAACAGAATTCAACGTAATTCTGGCAGCTGTTGGCGCTAACAAAGTATCAGTAATCAAAGCTGTTCGCGGCGCTACTGGTTTAGGCCTGAAAGAAGCTAAAGATTTAGTTGAAGCTGCTCCAGCTGCAATTAAAGAAGCAGTTTCTAAAGCCGAAGCTGAAGCTCTGAAGAAAGAGTTAGAAGAAGCTGGTGCTACTGTTGAAGTTAAATAATCTAGATTTTTCTAGATTATACGCCTGATTTCAGGCTAGGCTGGTGGTGAAATAACCACCGGCCTTTTTGCGCTGTGGGACATTGATTTTCCCCACCCTAATGTTGCCATGTCGGCGACATTCAAGCCGCCCCTCGAGGGTAGGTAGGGTAAAAAATCAGCTAGCTGAGGAACCCCATGACTTACTCTTATTCTGAAAAGAAACGTATCCGTAAGGACTTCGGCAAACGTCCACAAGTGTTGGATGTGCCATATCTGTTGTCGATTCAAATCGAATCGTTCAGCAAATTTATCGAACCTGATCCAGAAGGTGGATACGGCTTAGAAGCTGCATTCCGTTCTGTATTCCCAATTAAAAGCTACTCAGGTAGCGCCGAGCTGCAATACGTCAGCTACCGCATTGGCGAGCCGGTTTTTGACGTCAAAGAGTGCCAAATTCGTGGTGTGACTTACTCAGCTCCGCTGCGTGTCAAACTGCGCATGGTGTTATTTGATAAAGAAGTACCAGGTACAATTAAAGATATCCGTGAACAAGAAGTCTACATGGGCGAAATCCCGTTGATGACTGAAAACGGCACCTTTGTGATCAATGGTACTGAACGTGTTATCGTTTCTCAGCTGCACCGTAGCCCGGGCGTATTCTTCGACCACGACCGTGGCAAGACTCACTCTTCAGGCAAGGTTTTATACAATGCTCGCGTGATCCCTTACCGTGGTTCATGGTTAGACTTTGAGTTCGATGCCAAAGATAACCTGTTCGTGCGTATCGATCGCCGCCGCAAATTGCCAGCCACTATTTTATTACGTGCGCTGAGCTTAAGTACTGAAGAAATTCTAGGTACTTTCTTCGAAAGCACCCGTTTTGAAATTAAAGACGGTAAACTGTTGATGGAAGTGGTCGCAAACCGCTTACGTGGTGAAACAGCAGCTTTTGATATCAAAGACAACGATGGCGAAGTGATAGTTGAAGCCGGTCGTCGTATTACTGCCCGTCACGTGCGTCAGTTAGAAAAAACTGGCATGACACTGATGGAAGTTCCACATGAATATGTAGTAGGCCGCGTTTTATCAAAAAATTACGCTGACCGTTCAACCGGAGAGATTATTGCCGAGGCGAACGCAGAGCTCACATTGGAGCTGTTAGCAAAACTAGCAAAAGCGGGCTACGAAACTTTCGAAACTCTTTACATTAACGATTTGGACCAAGGTTCTTATATTTCTGAAACCATCCGAATCGATCCAAGTAGCAACCGTATGGAAGCATTGGTAGAAATCTACCGTATGATGCGTCCAGGCGAGCCACCAACGCGTGAAGCTGCTGAAACTTTATTTGAAAACCTGTTCTTCTCTGAAGACCGTTATGACCTGTCTACTGTAGGTCGTATGAAGTTTAACCGTCGTGTTAACTTTGAAGAAGGTACTGGTGTAGGCGTTTTATCCAAAGAGGATATCCTGGCTGTCATGAAGGTCTTAATCGACATTCGTAACGGTAAAGGCGAAGTGGACGATATCGACCACTTAGGTAACAGACGTATCCGTTCTGTTGGTGAAATGGCTGAAAACCAATTCCGTGTTGGTTTAGTTCGTGTGGAACGTGCAGTAAAAGAGCGCCTGTCTTTAGGTGATCTGGATGCTGTGATGCCACAGGATCTGATCAACGCTAAGCCTATTTCTGCAGCGGTGAAAGAGTTCTTTGGTTCAAGCCAGCTGTCTCAGTTTATGGACCAGAACAACCCACTGTCAGAAGTAACGCACAAACGTCGTATTTCTGCGTTAGGCCCGGGTGGTTTGACCCGTGAGCGCGCAGGCTTCGAAGTACGTGACGTTCACCCAACCCACTACGGTCGTGTTTGTCCAATCGAGACGCCAGAAGGTCCAAACATCGGTTTGATCAACTCGCTGTCTATGTTTGCTCAAACCAACGAATACGGTTTCCTCGAAACGCCTTACCGTCGTATTGAAGATGGTATTGTGACTGACGAAGTCGATTTCTTATCTGCGATTGAAGAAGGTAACTTTGTTATCGCTCAGGCGAACGCCGAGTTAAGCGCAGAAAACCGTCTGGTTGAAGATTTGGTACCTTGCCGTTACAAAAACGAATTCACCTTAATGCCGGCCGACAAGGTTCAGTATATGGACGTTGCACCACAGCAGATCGTATCTGTTGCTGCTGCTCTGATCCCGTTCCTGGAACACGATGACGCCAACCGTGCATTAATGGGTTCAAACATGCAACGTCAGGCCGTTCCTACATTACGTGCTGATAAGCCGTTGGTAGGTACTGGTGTAGAACGTGTTGTAGCTAAAGACTCTGGTGTAACAGTTGTGGCGAAACGTGGTGGTACTGTTGACTATGTCGACGCCAGCCGTATCGTAATTAAAGTACACGAAGAAGAAATGGTAGCCGGTGAAGCCGGTATCGACATCTACAACCTGACTAAATACACCCGTTCTAACCAGAACACCTGTATCAACCAGCGTCCATGTGTAAACCATGGTGAGCCGATTGAACGTGGTGATGTACTGGCTGATGGTCCGTCTACGGACTTAGGTGAACTGGCTTTAGGTCAAAACTTACGCGTAGCATTCATGCCGTGGAACGGTTACAACTTCGAAGATTCGATCTTGTTATCCGAGCGTTTAGTACAGGAAGATCGTTTAACCACTATTCACATTCAGGAACTGAGCTGTATCGCTCGTGATACTAAGTTAGGGCCTGAAGAAATCACTGCCGATATTCCAAACGTAGGTGAGTCTGCTTTATCTAAGCTGGACGAAGCCGGTATCGTTTACATCGGTGCTGAAGTGAAAGGCGGCGACATTCTGGTTGGTAAGGTGACACCTAAAGGTGAAAGCCAGCTGACTCCGGAAGAAAAACTGTTACGCGCTATCTTCGGTGAAAAAGCTTCTGACGTAAAAGACAGCTCATTACGCGTGCCTAACTCTGTCACTGGTACAGTGATCGACGTTCAGGTCTTCACCCGTGATGGCGTTGAAAAAGACAAACGTGCCCGTGAAATCGAAGAAATGGAAGTCAAACAGGCTAAGAAAGACCTGAATGAAGAATTCCGTATCCTTGAAGAAGGTATCTTCTCACGTGCCCGTAACCTGGTTGAAAGCACAGGCGTTGACCGCACTAAGCTGAACGGCTTACGTGGTGATGCTCTGTTAGGCTACAGCCTGGCTGATGAAGATAAGCAAAACGATCTGGAACAATTAGCGGCTCAGTACGAAGAAATCCGTATTGAATACGATAAGAAATTCGAAGCCAAACGTCGCAAGATTGTTCAGGGCGACGATTTAGCTCCAGGCGTTCTGAAGATTGTTAAAGTGTACTTAGCTGTGAAACGTCGTATCCAGCCTGGTGACAAGATGGCCGGTCGTCACGGTAACAAAGGTGTGGTTTCTACCATTGTTCCAGTTGAAGACATGCCATATGACGAAAAAGGTCAGCCGGTTGATATCGTACTGAACCCGTTGGGTGTACCGTCTCGTATGAACATAGGTCAGATCCTTGAAACTCACTTAGGCTTAGCGGCCCGTGGTATAGGTGACAAGATCGACGGCATGATCAAAGACCAGAAAGAAGTTGCGGAAATCCGTGAATTCTTGACCAAAGTCTATGCACTGGGTGAATCGCGTCAAAACGTTGATATCGCCAGTTTCACAGATGACGAAGTGCGTCGTTTAGCAGAAAACCTGCGCAAAGGTTTACCTGTAGCTACTCCAGTGTTTGATGGCGCCAAAGAAAGCGAAATCAAAGAGCTGTTGACTTTAGGTGACTTACCGACCAGCGGTCAGATCACATTGTACGATGGTCGTACCGGCAATACCTTCGAACGTAAGGTCACTGTTGGCTACATGTACATGCTGAAACTGAACCACTTGGTAGATGACAAGATGCACGCCCGTTCTACTGGTTCGTACAGTCTGGTTACTCAACAACCATTGGGCGGTAAAGCTCAGTTTGGTGGTCAGCGTTTCGGTGAGATGGAAGTGTGGGCTCTGGAAGCATACGGCGCAGCATACACGCTGCAAGAGATGTTAACAGTCAAGTCTGATGACGTGAATGGCCGTACCAAGATGTATAAAAACATCGTGGATGGCGACCACCGCATGGAACCAGGCATGCCAGAATCTTTCAACGTATTGATGAAAGAGATCCGTTCACTCGGTATCAACATCGAATTGGAAGAGGAATAACCCCGGTTAGCAAAACTAATCGAATTGTCCGGGGCGGTACGCCGCCCCTTGCTGGTTAACCTCTTACAGGAGAGCAAAGGTGAAAGACTTATTAAAGTTTCTGAAACAACAAACTAAAACTGAAGAGTTCGATGTGATTCGTATCGGCCTTTCTTCACCAGACATGATCCGTTCATGGTCTTTTGGTGAAGTGAAAAAGCCTGAGACGATCAACTACCGTACCTTCAAGCCAGAGCGCGATGGTTTGTTTTGTGCACGGATTTTTGGCCCGGTAAAAGACTATGAGTGTCTGTGTGGTAAATACAAACGCTTAAAGCACCGCGGTGTGATCTGTGAAAAATGTGGTGTTGAAGTCACTCTGACTAAAGTACGTCGTGAGCGTATGGGTCACATTGAACTGGCTAGCCCAACAGCCCACATTTGGTTCCTGAAATCACTGCCAAGCCGTATCGGTTTGCTGTTAGATATGACGTTACGTGATATCGAACGTGTACTGTATTTTGAATCTTATGTTGTGACCGAACCAGGCATGACTTCTTTAGAGCGTCGTCAGATGCTGACTGAAGAAGAATATCTGGACGTGCTGGAAGAGCACGGCGACGAGTTCGAAGCCAAAATGGGTGCAGAAGCAATTCTGGACATTTTACGTGGCATTGAACTGGCAACAGAGATCAAACAAATGCGCGAAGAGTTGCCAACCATCAACTCAGAAACCAAACGTAAAAAGATCAGCAAACGTCTGAAACTGATGGAAGCATTCCACACTTCTGGTAACAAACCAGAGTGGATGATCATGACAGTACTGCCAGTACTGCCACCAGATCTGCGTCCTTTAGTTCCATTGGACGGTGGCCGTTTTGCTACGTCTGATCTGAACGATTTATACCGCCGTGTGATCAACCGTAACAACCGTCTGAAGCGTCTGTTAGACCTGTCAGCTCCTGACATCATAGTACGTAACGAAAAGCGTATGTTGCAGGAAGCTGTGGATGCGTTGTTAGACAACGGTCGTCGCGGTCGCGCTATCACGGGTTCGAACAAGCGTCCTCTGAAATCTTTGGCCGATATGATCAAAGGTAAACAAGGTCGTTTCCGTCAGAACTTGTTAGGTAAGCGTGTTGACTACTCAGGCCGTTCTGTAATCACAGTAGGTCCTACTTTACGTCTGCATCAGTGCGGTTTACCAAAGAAAATGGCTTTAGAGTTATTCAAGCCTTTCATCTACGGTAAGTTAGAAGCCCGCGGTTTAGCCACTACTATTAAAGCGGCTAAAAAGATGGTTGAACGTGAAGAAGGCGCTGTATGGGACGTTCTGGACGAAGTTATCCGTGAACATCCGGTGCTGTTAAACCGTGCTCCTACACTGCACCGTTTAGGTATTCAGGCTTTTGAACCTGTACTGATCGAAGGTAAGGCTATCCAGTTACACCCATTGGTGTGTGCTGCATACAACGCCGACTTCGACGGTGACCAGATGGCCGTTCACGTGCCTCTGACCATTGAAGCTCAGTTAGAAGCCCGTGCGCTGATGATGTCGACGAATAACGTTCTGTCACCAGCGAACGGTGAACCAATCATAGTTCCTTCACAGGACGTTGTATTGGGTCTGTATTACATGACGCGTGATGCGGTAAACGCCAAAGGCGAAGGCATGATCTTTAAACATGCCAAGGAAGCTGAAAAAGCATTCCGTGCCGGTGTTGCCAGCTTACACGCCCGTGTCAAAGTACGTATCACTGAAGTGACCATTGCCGAAGACGGTACCCGTTCTTCAGTAACTGCAGTACGCGACACTACAGTAGGCCGTGCCATTCTGTACTCCATCATGCCGGAAGGCTTAGCCTTTGATTCAATCAACCAGGCTATGGGTAAGAAACAGATTTCACGTTTACTGAACGGCTCTTACCGTCGTATTGGTCTGAAAAATACCGTTATTTTAGCGGATCAGATCATGTACACAGGTTTCCATTACGCCATGTTGTCTGGTGTGTCTGTTGGTATTGACGATATGGTCATTCCGGCAGCTAAGGTTGATATCATTTCTGCTGCAGAAGCTGAAGTGGCAGAGATCCAGGACCAGTTCCAACAAGGTTTAGTAACGGCCGGTGAAAAGTACAACAAAGTCATCGATATTTGGTCAACTGCCAACGAAGCCTTATCTAAGGCGATGATGGACAACTTATCGAAAGAGTCAGTGGTCGATCGCGATGGCAATACAGTCACTCAACCGTCATTTAACTCTGTTTATATGATGGCCGACTCTGGCGCACGGGGCTCTCCAGCTCAGATCCGTCAGTTAGCCGGTATGCGTGGTCTGATGGCTAAACCAGATGGTTCAATCATCGAAACGCCAATCACAGCGAACTTCCGTGAAGGTCTGAGCGTACTTCAGTACTTCATCTCTACTCACGGTGCTCGTAAAGGTTTGGCGGATACAGCGTTAAAAACAGCAAACTCCGGTTACCTGACTCGTCGTCTGGTTGACGTTGCACAGGATTTAGTCGTAACTGAATCTGACTGTGGCTCAACAGAAGGCATCATGATGAAGCCACTGATTGAAGGTGGTGACGTTGTAGAGGGTCTGCGTGAGCGCGTATTAGGTCGTGTTGTGATCGGTGACGTGGTGGTTCCTGCAACTGGCGAAGTGCTGGTTGAAGACGGCACCATGCTTGACGAGAAGCTGTGTGATGCGATTGAAAAACACTCAATTGACGAAGTTTATGTTCGTTCTGTAATTACCTGTCAGACCAACTTTGGTGTTTGTGCCAAGTGTTACGGTCGTGATTTGGCCCGTGGCCATATCATCAATGCTGGTGAAGCTGTAGGCGTTATCGCCGCTCAGTCCATCGGTGAGCCAGGTACACAGTTAACGATGCGTACATTCCACATCGGTGGTGCTGCATCGCGGTCATCAGCTGAGAACAGCGTACAAGTGAAGAACTCAGGTATCCTGAAGTTACACAATGCGAAGTTCGTACGTAACAGTGACAACAAAATTGTTATCACTTCACGTTCAGCTGAAGTCACAGTGTTCGACGAGCAAGGTCGTGAGAAAGAGCGTTACAAGCTGCCATATGGTTCTGTGTTAGCCACAGATGACAACGCCAAGGTCACATCAGGCCAAATCGTTGCAAGCTGGGATCCGCACTCACACCCAATTATCGTAGAACGTGGTGCCAAGGTATCTCACAGTGATGTAGATGATACCAACACTGAAGTTCAGCAGGACGACCTGACTGGTTTAACCCGTACTGTGGTGAAAGACCTGTCCAAGGCCAATGCGAAAGAACCTAAGTTAATTTTAGAAATGGACGACGGTGCATTACAGGAAATCCGCTTACCGAGTTTCACCACTATTGAAGTGGCTGATGGCTCGAATGTAAAAGCCGGTGCTGTATTGGCTCGTATTCCACAAGAAAGCTCGAAAACACGCGACATCACGGGTGGTCTGCCACGCGTTGCCGACTTGTTCGAAGCCCGTAAGCCAAAAGATCCTGCCATTTTGGCGGAAATCTCAGGTGTGATTAGCTTCGGTAAAGAAACTAAAGGCAAACGTCGTCTGATTATCACGCCAGAGCAAGGTGATTCTCATGAAGAGATGATCCCGAAATGGCGTCAGGTGAACGTGTTCGAAGGTGAACGTATCGAAAAAGGTGAAGTGATCTCGGAAGGTCCAGAGTCACCACACGATATCCTGCGCTTACGTGGTATTCACCATGTAGCCAGTTACATCGTGAATGAAGTACAGGACGTATACCGTCTGCAAGGCGTTAAAATTAACGACAAGCACATCGAGACCATCATTCGTCAAATGCTGCGTAAATGTTTAATCATTCACCCAGGTGACAGTGAGTTCTTAGAAGGTGAAATGGCGGAAGTGTCACGCGTTAATATTGCAAACGCTGAATTGGAAGCTGCAGGTAAGATCCCTGCGAAGTACGAGCGGTCGTTGTTAGGTATTACCAAAGCATCACTGTCTACGGACTCTTTCATTTCTGCGGCGTCGTTCCAGGAAACAACGCGAGTATTAACAGAAGCTGCAGTCGGAGGAAAGTTCGACGAGCTGCGTGGCCTGAAAGAAAACGTAATTGTCGGTCGTTTGATCCCGGCAGGTACTGGTTTTGCGTATCACCAAAACCGTATCCGTCAGCGTCAACGTATCGCCAATGGCGAAGTCGCTGAACCGGCGATGAGTGCAGAAAGTGCTGAACAAGCTCTGACTGATGCTCTGAATATGGACTTGTCTGGCAACGACGAATAAGCCGAAGCCGCAGATTGGGATGGTCGCCAGCAAATGACCATCCCTTTTTGTTCCTTGACAGGTCAAAGGTTGACCAGTAGAATTCCGCAGCCCCAATTTTGGGTGCGGAATTTTCACGTTTATAGGTAGTTATTTAACCAGGAGTATTTAATGGCAACAATCAACCAGCTAGTGCGTAAGCCGCGCAGCCAGGTGGTCTCTAAGAGCACCGTGCCGGCGCTCGAAGCTTGCCCACAGAAGCGTGGTGTTTGTACCCGCGTATACACCACCACACCTAAGAAGCCTAACTCTGCATTACGTAAAGTATGCCGTGTTCGTTTAACTAACGGATTCGAAGTTACTTCTTACATCGGCGGTGAAGGCCACAACTTACAGGAACACAGTGTTGTTCTGATCCGTGGCGGCCGGGTAAAAGACCTTCCAGGTGTGCGTTATCACACCGTACGCGGCACTTTAGACTGTGCAGGCGTTAAAGATCGTAAGCAAGGCCGTTCTAAATACGGCGCTAAACGGCCGAAGAACAAATAACTTAACTCCGTTAAGTAAGGCCAAACTAAGTAACTTTTTTCATTAAAAGTTTTGGAATCCCCTGAAGCAATCGGAGTTTCGAATGCCAAGAAGACGCGTCATAGGTCAACGTAAAATCCTTCCAGATCCTAAATTCGGAAGTGAATTACTTGCCAAGTTCGTAAACGTCGTAATGATCGACGGTAAAAAATCTACAGCTGAATCAATTGTATACGGCGCATTAGACATCGCTGCGACAAAATCTAAAAAACCAGAGCTGGATCTGTTCGAAGTTGCATTAGACAACATTCGTCCTACTGTTGAAGTTAAATCACGCCGTGTGGGTGGTTCTACTTACCAGGTTCCATGTGAAGTTCGTCAGGTTCGTCGTAACGCTTTAGCTATGCGTTGGTTGGTTGAAGCTGCCCGTAAACGTGGTGAGAAATCAATGGCCCAGCGTTTAGCTGGTGAAATGCTGGATGCTGTTGAGAATAAAGGTTCTGCTGTTAAGAAACGTGAAGACGTTCACCGTATGGCTGAAGCGAACAAAGCTTTCGCTCATTTCCGTTGGTAAGACAGACCTTTTTAAGAGGATTCGATTGTGGCACGTACAACTCCTATTGAGCTTTACCGGAATATTGGTATTTGTGCTCACGTTGACGCGGGTAAAACCACGACAACTGAACGAGTTTTGTTCTATACCGGCTTGTCTCACAAGATCGGTGAAGTTCATGACGGCGCCGCCACGATGGATTGGATGGAACAGGAGCAAGAGCGTGGTATCACTATCACCTCTGCTGCTACTACGACCTTTTGGCGTGGTATGCAGGGCCAGTTCCCCCAACATCGTGTAAACATCATCGATACACCAGGGCACGTTGACTTCACTATTGAAGTAGAACGTTCCCTGCGTGTCTTAGATGGTGCTGTTGTCGTACTCTGTGGTTCTTCAGGCGTTCAGCCTCAAACCGAAACAGTATGGCGTCAGGCAAATAAATACGAAGTTCCACGTTTGATCTTCGTCAATAAGATGGACCGCACCGGCGCAAACTTCCTGCGTGTTGTGAAGCAAGCCCGTGACCGTCTGAATCACACCATAGTGCCTATTCAGTTACCTATTGGTTCTGAAGAGAACTTCCGTGGCGTGGTTGACTTGTTGAAAATGAAAGCAATCAACTGGAACGAAGCTGACCAGGGTATGACCTTCACGTACGAAGAAATTCCTGCGGAAATGCTTGCTGAGTGTGAAGAGTGGCGTGCGAATATGGTAGAAGCAGCAGCTGAAGCCAATGAAGAGTTGATGGAACGTTATTTGGAAGGCGGTGAGCTGACTGAAGACGAAATCCGTTCTGCTTTACGCCAACGTACTCTTTCTAACGAAGTAGTTCTTGTGCTTTGTGGTTCGGCATTCAAAAACAAAGGCGTTCAGGCGATGCTTGATGCCGTGATTGAATACTTACCATCACCGACTGAAGTCAAAGCGATCAAGGGTATTAACGAAGATGAATCAGAAGGTGTACGCCATGCTGATGATGATGCACCATTTGCGGCACTTGCGTTCAAGATCGCAACTGACCCTTTTGTCGGTACATTAACCTTCTTCCGTTGCTACTCTGGCGTGATTAACTCTGGTGACAGTGTCTATAACCCTGTGAAGCAAAAGAAAGAGCGTATTGGCCGTATCGTTCAGATGCACGCCAATGATCGTCAGGAAATCAAAGAAGTTCGTGCTGGTGATATCGCTGCCGGTATAGGTTTTAAAGATGTGACTACAGGTGACACTTTATGTGACCCAGACCACATCATCACACTGGAGCGTATGGAATTTCCGGAGCCGGTAATTTCTGTTGCAGTGGAACCAAAAACCAAAGCTGACCAGGAAAAAATGGGTATTGCTCTGAGCAAACTTGCTGCTGAGGATCCATCTTTCCGCGTTCATACCGACGAAGAAACCAGCCAGACTATTATTTCTGGTATGGGTGAGCTGCACTTAGAAATCATCGTGGATCGTATGAAACGCGAATTCAAAGTGGACGCGAACGTTGGTAAACCTCAGGTCGCTTATCGCGAAACTATTCGCGCCAGCACTGAAGTTGAAGGTAAATTTGTTCGTCAATCTGGTGGTCGCGGTCAATTCGGTCATTGCTGGCTGAAAATCGAACCTCAGGAAGAAGGCAAAGGCTATGAGTTCGTTAATGCTGTTGTAGGTGGGGTGATTCCAAAGGAATACATTCCGGCAATTGACAAAGGCATTATCGAACAGATGAAAAACGGTATCCTCGCAGGCTACCCTGTCATTGACGTAAAAGTTACCGTATTCGATGGTTCATACCACGATGTGGACTCGAACGAAATGGCGTTCAAAGTTGCCGCCTCTATGGGCTTCAGAAAAGGCGCACTGCAAGCTAAGCCAGTGATCCTTGAACCCGTCATGAAAGTTGAAGTGGTAACACCGGAAGACTTCATGGGTGACATCGTTGGTGACTTAAACCGTCGTCGCGGTATCATCAACGGTATGGAAGATGCTCCTGGTGGTATCAAGATCGTTGACGCTCAGGTTCCTTTGTCCGAAATGTTTGGTTATGCAACCAGCATGCGTTCATTGACCCAGGGCCGTGCTTCTTATTCAATGGAACCATTGAAGTATATGGAAGCACCAAATAACGTGACTGAAGCAATTATTGCAGCTCGTAGCAGTACTGGTAGTAACGATTAATCACTTAATTTGATCCACTTTAAGTTGGATCTATTTAACAGAAGGTAATTAAAATGGCTAAGGCTAAATTCGAACGTAATAAACCGCACGTTAACGTGGGCACCATCGGTCACGTTGACCACGGTAAAACTACTTTAACTGCTGCTATCACTAACGTACTGGCTAAGCACTACGGTGGTCAGGCGTTCGCTTTCGATCAAATCGACAAAGCGCCAGAAG
>NZ_RZUF01000045.1 GCF_004005375.1 Rheinheimera sediminis
GCTGGCCCAAAGGGCAAAATACATGGATGTATTTTGTAATCGAAGATGAAGCCGTTGGGCATGAAATAAAAAAGCCAGTCTTATGAGACTGGCTTTTTTATTTTTATGGTGCCCAGAGGCGGAATCGAACCACCGACACGCGGATTTTCAATCCGCTGCTCTACCGACTGAGCTATCTGGGCCTAACGTGAATGGTGCCGCTTATCCGAGTCGAACGGATGACCTACTGATTACAAGTCAGTTGCTCTACCAACTGAGCTAAAGCGGCAACCTAAACTGTGTGACAGGACTACAACGCAACCACATCACAAAAATTTATGGTGCCCAGAGGCGGAATCGAACCACCGACACGCGGATTTTCAATCCGCTGCTCTACCGACTGAGCTATCTGGGCAACGGGGGGTATTAAACGGATTTCGGCTAACCAAGTCAACTTATTTTTTAATTGCCTGAATCGTTAGCTTAATACTTGAGCAAAGAGCGCGTTTTTCATCCCTTTATGCCCCAAATTTACGCAATCAAATTGGAATTAACGACGGGCGGGTTGCAGGGGCTGGGCTTGTCCCTGCCCACCCCAACAAAATCAATTTGCCGATGTATCCAAAGGCGCAAAAGATTTGACTAA
Source organism: Rheinheimera sediminis (assembly GCF_004005375.1). Taxonomy (GTDB): domain Bacteria; phylum Pseudomonadota; class Gammaproteobacteria; order Enterobacterales; family Alteromonadaceae; genus Pararheinheimera. The sequence goes on from NZ_RZUF01000045.1 coordinate 626, forward strand.
CTGATCCAATTCTTTCATTTGCTGCAGATAAGGTTCCAGTTTTGCCAAAGGTAAAGCACAAGGACCATCACATTTAGCTTCATTTGGATTCGGATGGGCTTCGATAAACAAACCAGCTAAACCTAATGCCATACCAGAGCGGGCCAACTGAGCCGCCTGAGCACGACGGCCATCAGCTGAATCAGCACGACCACCCGGGCGCTGCAACGCATGAGTCGCATCAAAAATCACTGGAGCGTATTGCTTCATATCATCCATACCTAGCATGTCGACCACTAGGTTGTTATAACCAAAGCTGGAGCCACGTTCGCAGAGGATAATTTTATCGTTGCCCGCTTCCTGAAACTTGGTGATGATATGACGCATTTCATGCGGCGCTAAAAACTGTGGTTTTTTCACGTTAATCACAGCACCGGTCTGCGCCATTGCTATGACTAAATCGGTCTGACGGGCTAAAAAGGCCGGCAACTGAATCACATCCACCACTTCTGCCACAATAGCGGCCTGATAAGGTTCATGCACGTCGGTGATCAAGGGGACGTTAAAAGTTTTTTTAATCTCTTCAAAAATCTTTAAGCCTTCTTCCATACCAGGGCCACGGTACGAATGCACAGAAGAACGGTTGGCTTTGTCAAAAGAGGCTTTAAAGACATAAGGAATGCCCAGCTTTTCTGTGACTTTAACGTAGTACTCCGCCACTTGCATGGCTAAATCACGCGACTCTAAAACGTTCATGCCACCAAAAAGCACAAAAGGTTTGTTATTGGCGACTTCAATAGCGCCAACCTGAATAGTATGTTGGTTTGTCACTTTTTATTCCTCAGACAAAATACTGGATACTTGTGCTCATACTACAACTAATGCAGCCATTGTGGGTAGGACGACAACTGGCGGATTTGTTGTTTCATATGGTCGTTGGATGGGTCGTCCGGCTTTTGATCAACAAAGTACTGGTAGTCACTAATTGCCAATGACCAATAATCCAACAGCTCGGACAATAAACCACGCTCCCGGTGTAAATAAGGATCCCCAGGCTTCTGGTCCAATAAATGCTGTACCACAGCCATCGCTTGTTCACGTTTACCTAAAGCCAACAGCAGCTGCTTTTGTAGCTGCCAAAGGCTAGCGCAAAAGGCTGAAAAATCAACATTTTGTGTCGCCAGCTCCTGAGTGATACTTAAAGCAAGTCCGTTTTCAGGGCTTAACAAACATTGCCAGGCGCCAGTATATGGATCAACCCACACTTTTTCCGCTTTGGATAAATGCACCTGAACTAAATATTCGCCTTTGTAACGCACTATATCGCTCTCAAAACCCGCTTGTTGCAGCCAGCATAACAACAGCAGTACTAACACCAAAGGGTCGGCTTCGCGTTGATTAATGGCGTAACTCAGTAAGGTGGGCTGATGCATCTCTTCAATTAGCAAAGGTTTGAGTGGTGGAGTAAAAAAGGCGTCACGATAAAAGTTGTCGACATGACGGGCCAGCGCATTCATGGTCGGAATTTTTTCCGCCGAAGCTGGTGCTATTGCAAACCAGCACTCTCTGGCCAGCTGAATTTGCCCGGCATCCGTCCACTGTTGCTCTATCGCTAATAATAACTCAAGCAGGGCCAAGCCCTGCTGTTTTAACTCAGACTTCATGTACTACCTAAAACCATGAAAAATAAAACCAAAAAGCAAGGTTATCCTGAGCAATCAGCCCTTTTAACCAAAAAGCACTGAGGTTTTAGTAACAGCCACTTTACCTACCAGCGCCAACCAACTTAAAGCACCTATAAAACCAACCCAGCGCATCAGCAAAGTACGGCCTTTTAACGCCATAACCGCCAAACCAATATAAGCAAATAAACCAAAGAGTTTATCTGTCAGCCATGGCGTTTGAAATGGGTATTGCTGAATAGTCAGCATCAGGCCAATAGCTGTGAGTAGTAAAAAAGTATCTACCACATGAGGCGCAATTTTTAAGAACTTATTCTGTAACAATGCCGGGGATTTTAAACTCAATAAAAACCGTACTGCCAGAAAAGTCACGCTAAGCGCAATAAACAGCATGTGAGAATGTTTTAATGCCATATACATAAAAATAATTTCCTTACACTCATTTGCTTAAAAATCTAAAAGTGACAAGGCCACCCCGAGGTGGCCTTTACCATGAGCAACGCTACTCATCGTCATCTGGGTATTTTTGCAGTATTGCCTCAAGTTTGTCGACCCGGGTTTTAAAAATTTCGACCAACTTAGGGTCAAAATGCTTGCCCGACTCGCTACTAATCTTTTCCAGCACCTGGGTTAAAGTCCAAGCCGATTTATAACAGCGTCTGTGCCGCAATGCATCATAAACATCAGCTAAAGCAGCAATGCGGCCATAAATATGGATCTCATCACCTTTTTTACCGTTGGGGTACCCAGATCCATCCCATTTTTCGTGATGATCCTGAGCAATCACAGCACCAGCCTGAATAATGGTACGCTTTGAATTCTTTAGAATTTCGTAACCAATGCTGGAGTGTGTTTTCATCACTTCCCACTCCTGGCCTTGAAGTCTCATAGGTTTATTCAGAATACCGTCTGGTATACCTACTTTGCCGACATCATGCAAAGGCGACGCAAACATCAGCTTTTCCGCTTCTTCTTCCGGCAAACCATAAGCTTTGGCCAGATCATAGCAAATAAAGGCCACCCTCTTTACATGATTACCTGTCTCGATAGACCTGTGCTCAACGGCTTCACTCAATCGATAAACAATTTCGCGTTGCGTATCTTCGATCTCACTTTGTAACTGAACGTTTTCATAAGCAATTTGTACATTTTGTGAAAACAACTCTATCAAACGCTTTTGCGTTTCGGTCATCTGATTAGGTAAACCAGACACATAAAGCAAAGAACCCGACGTAAACTTACTGGTGCAATAGGCCACTAAATAATTGTCGCGGTACACTATACTACGGCTGTAAAGCGCTTGGTGAAATGCGTCCAGTAAAGCAGGCTCCAGTACTTCACTGATCTGTTTGCCTTCCTGTTTCTCAAACTGGCCCAAGCCAGCAAATACGACTAAACGCTCTGGGTCATCCTCTTCGTTAATATTTCCTGCAACCAAAGAAGACCTGACCAGTAAAGCATTGTCGTTACCTCCCAAAATAGAAGTCAGTTGTTGCAGTACACCATCAATAAACTGCTCCATAGAATGCGCAGAAAATAAGTCAGCAGAGGCCGTGATGATTTTCTCAAGGCCTTGACGGCTGTGGTCAATAGCCAGAATATCGCGATAAGACCTTAAGCTCGACATCACCACAGTGAACAGCTTTTGCGCCGTCAACTCAGTTTTGGACTTATAGTCGTTAATATCGTAATTGACTATCACCTGACGCTCAGGCGCCTGACCTGGCTGACCTGTGCGTAAAATAATACGCACATAATGATTATGCAGCTCTTCCCGAATATAACGTGCCACCAGCAAACCTGCATCGTCGGTCTCCATCACCACGTCCAGAAGTACAATAGCTGCATCGTGGTGCTTGGCCAGCATTTCTCGGGCTTCACGGCCTGAATAAGCGCTAATAAAGTCTAAGTGTCTACCTTGAAAAGAAAAATCACTTAACGCAAGTTTAGTCACCGCATGAACCTCAGGCTCATCGTCTACTATTAAAACTTTCCAACTTCCTTGGGAAACATGCACTACTTCCTCAGGTTCATCAGCAAACAAAAAATCATTCGCCATGCAACACTCCTTTTAGCTTGCCGCGCATTGAATCGCTTTGTGTTTATTTATATGCGCTAAACAAGGAAGGGTCAAAGCAAAGTCGTTGAAAATATAAATATTTTGGAATTGAAGTAGCAAAGATTGCGGTTAATGAACGATAAGGCCAGGTCCTGCCAGAGTTTAAGCTTGCCAATTAAACAAAGGATTTAATTTAATAGTAATAACGACACGAAATAATCGTAATTGCATGATTATCAACAGCGAAGACCAGTCTGTTTGTATCATCTATACGACGAGACCAAAAATCTGCTAAGTTTTCTTTGAGCGGTTCAGGTTTACCAATACCTTCAAAAGGTGAACGCTTTACATCACTGATAAGTTTGTTTATACGTTTGAGCGTTTTCTTATCCTGCGTTTGCCAATACAAGTAGTCATTCCATGCCTCGTCAGTCCATGAAAGTAAACCACTACTCATCAAGCAAATCCCGTGGCGTCACTTGACCAGCTTTGAATTGCGCAATTGAGCGATTCAAATGCTCAGCATTTGCAGGAGAACGTAATAAATGCACAGTCTCCATCAGGCTATTGTAATAATCGAGTGACATAACAACGGCATCTTCTGCATCACGACGAGTTATTACCGCGGTATCAGCATCATTGACCACCGAATCTAAAAGCGCTTTTAAGCTATTTCTTGCTTCTGTAAAAGATACAATTCTCATAAAACCTCCACATGTACAACTTACAGTACAAGTATAAACTCAAAGCCCTGACTTGTACGCTAACTGGAACAGGTAGGTTGACTAACCTTCAATGAGCACAGCAAAAAAGTGCCTATATCAAACACCCAGTAATGGAGGTATTTCAGGCGATGGTATTTCAGTGCCAGTTGCAGCAGTGTTTTAATGGCCCGCTTTCAGCAAAGGCAGTTAAAGGCAGAACAATGGCTCTTTTGCCTTGATAGTCGAAATCCTGCCGATGTATTTCCCTGAAAGTTTCGATCAGGCTGGTCTGGCAATGAAAGTAAACCTTAATAACATCAGGATCTTTTGGCTTCCAGTCGATTCGAATTGCACTGCCCCCTTTGACCAGATAGCTGGCTTCCCCCATTTCAGACTTTCTTCCACTACACCTAAGGCATCTTCCTCTGCAACAGCAAAGATAAGACGGCGCACCTCTTCAAGCTGCTTTTGCGCCACTAACGGATAGCTGGAGAATTTAACCTGGATTTCAGCTGTCATTTCGCGTCCAAATGAGTGAGGGGTTATCCAGCTTAATCAAGAGGATATAGCTCAAAATCTACGAACTCTTCCCACTTTTTAAACCACTGGTAAAACAAAGCTTCGTCATTCGATTCCATCAACTGAAAACAGATGTTTTTCTCCGCATTCACCCATGAATTTAAGTAGTACAAGCCCTCAGGAAACTGGCGGCCTTTGGCGTTATAAACTTTGTAGTTTTCTGCCATAAGCCCAGGTTTAAAGTTTTCGACTACCATGTATTTTTTCAAAATATATCCTTATGTCTGATAACGCTTAGCAAAACGCTGGCAAAATCACCAATATAATAGCGTGCTAATTTCTATGGTTTTGTTGAACTAAGTTCCTAAATTATCTTAGCTTTCCTTGTTCGGCAATTAATAAATAAAAGCGATTGGATAACGCCAAAGACAACAGACGGGCGCGGATAAACCGCGCCCCTACAGCAGGTTTTGGCAGAAGTAATTCAAAGAAAGGAAAAAATCAAACTTAAGCTGGAAGCTGCCCACCAGTGATACGCCACTGGTCGCCGTAATCTTTTACTGATTGCACAGAAGTAAAACCTGCGTTGGTTAGAATTTGTTGCACAGCGTCGCTTTGCTGGTAGCCGTGTTCCAGCCATAACCAGCCGGAAGGAGTCAGGAATTGTGGGGCTTGGGTGCAAATATGCCGAATATCGGCCAGGCCTTGCTCTGGTGCTACCAAGGCTGAGTCTGGTTCAAAGCGCACATCGCCCAAAGCTAAATGCGGGTCTTCTGCATCGATATAAGGCGGATTGCTGACGATTAAATCAAACTGTTGCCCTGCTATGTCATCAAACCAGCTGCTTTGTTTGATCTGGCAATTGGTTAAAGCCAGAAGCTGAACATTCTGCTTTGCAAGTGCTACAGCATCAGGTTGTAAATCAACGCCAGTCACAATCCAGTTTGGTTTCTCTTTCGCTAAAGCTAAAGCTATAGCTCCTGTGCCAGTGCCTAGATCCAGCACTTTGGCGTTAGCAGGCAAAGGCAAAGCTAAAGACTGTTCGACTAACAGTTCGGTGTCAGGTCTGGGTATTAAGGTGCAAGGGGCAACAGCGATTTTAAAATCCCAGAAATACCAGTAGCCCAGAATATGCGCCAAAGGCTCACCGCTCAGACGGCGGGTCAGCACTGGTTCTACTAACAGCAGTTGAGCTTGGGTCAGCTCACGCTCTGGATACAACATCAAAGTAGTGGCGTTGATATCCAGCACTTCCAACAGAATACGCCGGGCTTCCTGTTTTGCATCCGCAGATACAGGGCCGGTTTCAAGTAAAGGAGTCAATAACGCAGCAGCTTGTTGCAGCCACTGCGTCAAAGTTGGCGAATTACCAATAGCAGTATTAGCGATTTTCATCAGCCAAAGCAGCTAACAAGTCGGCCTGGTGTTCATGGCTTAATGGACCAATCACCAAGTCTAAATCCCCTTCCATCACATCTAATAAACGGTAAATGGTCAGGTTGATACGGTGATCCGTTAAGCGGCCTTGTGGGAAGTTGTAAGTACGAATACGTTCTGAACGATCACCACTGCCGACTAAAGAGCGGCGGGTCGATTCTTCCACTAAGCGGCGTTTTTCATCTTCAGCGGCCTGAATACGCGACTGCAACACGCTCATAGCGCGGGCACGGTTTTTATGCTGCGAACGCTCATCCTGACATTCCACCACTATACCTGTTGGTAAGTGAGTGATACGAATGGCAGAGTCCGTTCTGTTGACGTGCTGACCACCGGCACCTGAGGCGCGGTAGGTATCTACTTTTAAGTCCGCCGGGTTAATTTCAATGGCTTCGCTTTCTGGTACTTCCGGCATAATGGCCACAGTACAAGCTGAGGTATGCACCCTACCCTGAGATTCAGTGGCTGGCACACGTTGTACGCGGTGACCACCGGATTCAAATTTCAAAATACCATAAGCGCCTTCGCCCTGAATACTGGCGATCACTTCTTTATAGCCACCGTGTTCGCCGTCGTTGCAGCTGACAATTTCTACTTTCCAGCGTTTGCGTTCACAAAAACGGCTGTACATACGGAATACGTCGCCAGCAAAAATAGCGGCTTCATCACCACCGGCACCGGCACGAATTTCAAGGAAGCAGCTATTGCTGTCGTTTGGATCTTTGGGTAACAACAGAATCTGTAAGTCCTGATCCAACTGCTCAATACGTTCTTTGGCCGCTTTGTATTCGTCCTGCGCCATTTCACGCATGTCCGGATCTGAGTCTTTCATCATGTCTTCAGCGCTGGCTAAATCCTCCTGCGCCTGACGATACAAACCAAAGGCATGGCTCAGTTCTTCCAGTTGGCTGTACTCTTTAGACAACTCACGAAAACGACTTTGGTCAGAAATTACGCCAGCGTCACTTAATAACGCCTGAACTTCTTCATAACGTTCGACCAGAGCTTCGAGTTTGCGGTACACCGATTCTTTCATGTTGTTTCTATTTACCTGATTACAGATCTAACAAAGTGTTGATCAAAGATTGTTGTTGAGGTTGCTCATCTTGCAGTAACTGCCTCAGCGCCTTGGTTGGTGCATGCATCAACCTGTTACTGAGTTTAGTCGCAAGTTCAGCTAATACTTTTTCCGGGTCCTGCCCTGCTGCAATTTGTTTACCCGCTTTGGCCAGCAATTCGTCACGTATGGCTTCGCCTTTGTCGCGGTAATCGCGCACTACGTCCAACTGGCCATGCAAACTCAGCCACGAATTGAACTCATTGACGCCCTGCAAAATCATCTGCTCGGCTTCAGCCGCCGCTTCCTGACGGTTCTGCAAATTTTGCAGCACTATGGATTGCAAGTCATCCACTGTATACAAATAAGCGTCTTCCAGTTCGGATACTTGCTCTTCAATATCGCGTGGCACAGCTAAATCGACAAAAAACATAGGTTTATGACGCCGTTTTTTCAGCGCCTGTTCCACCATACCTTTACCGACAATGGGCAAGGTACTGGCGGTAGAACTAATAACAACATCGGCATTGGCCAGAGCCTGCGGCACTTGAGCCAGGCTCACTGCTTCACCATTAAACTGACTGGCCAGAGCCGCAGCTTTGTCATAAGAGCGGTTAGCGACCGTAATTTTTTCCGCGCCCTGCTCCAGCAAATGTTTAGCCACCAACTCTATGGTCTCACCTGCGCCAATCAACAGCACCTTCACTTTGCCGAGCTGTCCGAATATTTGCCGGGCAAGGCTTACCGCAGCAAAAGCGACGGATACGGCACTGGCACCAATATCTGTTTCAGTACGAACCTGCTTAGCGACTGAAAAGGTCTTTTGAAACAAACGTTCAAAAGCCGGGTTAATAGTACCGGCCTGACGCGAATGGCTATAGGCCTGCTTCACTTGCCCGAGAATTTGTGGCTCACCCAGCACTAAAGAATCCAAACCACAGGCCACACGCATTAAATGACTGCTGGCCTGCTGATCCTGATGCAGGTATAAATGATGCTGCAATTCGGCTAAGTCCAACTGATGAAATTTGCTGAGCCAGTCAATTACTTGTTTCGATTGCTCAGCGCTGCCGCTAAAATACAGCTCAGTTCTGTTGCAGGTGGACAAAATCACAGCATCAGGCACCTGAGTCTGAGTGGTCAGATCCTTTAAGGCGTCCAAAATTTGTTCAGGCGCAAAAGCGACCTGCTCACGTAAGGAGACAGGTGCAGTTTTATGGTTAATACCTAAAGCAAAAATGATCATTCACCTGTGTGGCCCGTTTCGAAAAAACCGGCGTTAGTCAAAAGAGGGCGAATTGTACGAAAAAGCCCAAACTAAAAAAAGCGTAGAGAAGGAATTAGTGTGTTTGCAGTGATAAAAACTGGTTGTTTTGTAGTTTTGAGTCTGATTTTGACAGGTTGTGCCAGCAACAGCAGCCAGCTAAAGCCAGTTATTCCGCTATCAGCCCAACAACGGCAAGTGCAATTAGATCAATTGCAGGAGTTTACTCTGACCGGAGCCTTAAATGTAAAATCCCCTGCAGAGAGTGTTAGCGGCAGTTTAAACTGGCAACAACAAGGGCCTTATTTTCAGGCCAATATGACTACCTTTGTTGGTATCAGTGTGTTTGAACTGGAAACCGATGCCCGCGGTGCTACGGTCAAAGCCGAGGGTGAAACGCATAAAGCTCAGTCGGCCAGTGCTCTGCTGGATTATTTATCCGGCTGGAGTTTACCTATTGAAGAAATGCCGTTGTGGCTCAAAGGTGTAGCAAGCGCAGAAAGTTTTAATCATCAGTGGGACGCCCAAGGCCGTTTAACCAGCTTTACGCTCAAAGACAGCCAGCAGCGTGACTGGCAAGTCAGTTATGTGGCGTTTTTCCCCGATGCCTTAGCCTTACCTAGAGAGATCCGACTAAAAGCTCAGGCCGATGGCAGCAGTATTAAGCTAGTGGTGCGTAAATGGCAACTTTAACCTTATCAGCGCCGGCTAAACTGAATCTATTTTTACATATCACAGGCCGCAGGGCCGATGGTTATCACAATCTGCAAACCTTGTTTCAAATGCTGGATTGTGGCGACCAGCTTAGTTTCACACTCACCAGGGATGGTGAAATCCACTTTAGTTGTTCGGATAAAAGCATAGAAAATGACAGTAATCTGGTAGTGCGCGCGGCTAGGTTATTACAGCCTTTTGCCTCGGATAACGCTGGTGTAAAAATCTATCTGGATAAACAAGTGCCTATGGGGGGCGGCTTAGGTGGCGGCTCTTCCGATGCGGCGACCACGCTGCTGGCACTGAACCAATTATGGCAATTAAAGCTATCAAACGCACAGCTTTGTGAACTCGGCTTAAAGTTAGGTGCCGACGTTCCTGTGTTTGTATTCGGAAAAACAGCTTTTGCGGAGGGGGTTGGAGAAAAATTACAACCCATTAGTTTGCCGGAAAAATATTACCTGATTGTGACGCCGGAGGTGCATGTCAGCACGGCTGAAGTCTTTGGTAACCCTGATTTAATCCGCAATACGCCCATCATGTCGGTGAAAGATCTACTAGACTCAGAGTGGCAAAATGACTGCGAAACTCTGGTCAAACGGCTTTACCCCGAGGTTGCAATGGTACTGGACTGGTTGATAGAATACGCGCCGTCCAGAATGACAGGTACCGGCGCCAGCGTGTTTGCCGAGTTCCAGGACGAATTAAGTGCCCGTCAAACCCTTGCAAAATTGCCTGCACCATGGCGTGGTTTTGTTGCTAAAGGGGTCAATCAGTCTGCTGTCCTGACTGAATTGGAACATGCCGTATGACGCATAGCAGGCGCCACAAAAGGCCTGCTGTATTATTAACCGGACTCATAAATTGCCCTGAGGATCCTGCCGTGCCCGACATGAAGATATTCGCTGGTAACGCCGTACCAGAACTCGCCAAGAAAATAGCCAGCCGTTTATATATCAAACTGGGCGATGCCGAAGTCGGCCGTTTTAGCGACGGTGAAGTCAGTGTGCAAATCAATGAAAACGTCAGGGGATCTGACGTTTTTATTATCCAGTCTACCTGTGCTCCAACCAATGATAATCTGATGGAACTTATTGTCATGGTAGATGCCTTACGCCGCGCTTCTGCCGGTCGTATTACTGCGGTAATTCCATATTTTGGTTATGCCCGCCAGGACAGACGCGTGCGCTCTGCCCGTGTGCCTATCACTGCCAAAGTAGTAGCTGACTTTTTATCCAGCGTTGGTGTGGACCGTGTACTTACCGTAGATTTACATGCCGAACAAATTCAGGGGTTCTTCGACGTCCCAGTAGACAATGTATTTGGCAGCCCTATTTTGCTGGACGATATGCGTAAGCGCGAATTTGTTGCACCAGTGGTAGTTTCTCCGGATATAGGTGGTGTAGTACGAGCCCGCGCTATCGCCAAACTGTTGAATGATGCTGATTTAGCTATTATCGATAAACGTCGTCCTAAGGCCAACGTGTCTCAGGTGATGCATATCATCGGTGATGTCAAAGATCGCGATTGTATTATTGTTGACGACATGATTGATACAGGTGGCACCTTATGCAAAGCTGCTGAAGCCTTAAAAGAACAAGGTGCAAAACGAGTATTTGCCTACGCTACCCACCCAGTGTTCTCTGGCAATGCAGCGGAAAATATCAGAAACTCAGTGATTGATGAGCTAATCATCACTGACACTATGCCACTCAGTGCTGAAATTCGCGCTATCGCCAAAGTGAAGCAACTGACATTAAGCGATATGCTGGCCGAATGTATCCGTCGTATCAGCAATGAAGAATCTATCTCTTCTATGTTTGATTAATCAGACGCCTGATTAACTTCAGACTGCAGATTTGAAAAAGACACCAAAAGGTGTCTTTTTTTATACTTGTCTTTTGTAGCTTTCATTTGCAGCCTTAAGGCTGCAGTGATACCATAGCGCGCTTTTTTGCGTCGGCTGAATTTCAATTCGTCAGGCAAAAAAGCTTCTTCCTGGGGTCAGGTCGCGGAACTCAGGGTCTATTAATTTTTGGAGAATACCATGTCAAACGCCATTTACACGTTAAATGCAGAAGTCCGCTCTGATTTAGGGAAAGGTGCGAGCCGCCGCCTACGTCACGCAGACAAAGTACCAGCTATCATTTACGGTGGTCATCAAGAAGCTCTGTCTATCACTTTAGATCACTCTAAACTGTTACAAGCTCAGGCTAACGAAGGTTTCTACACTCACATCCTGACTATCGTTGTTGGCGGTGAAGAAGTAAAAACTATAGTTAAAGCTATGCAACGTCACCCGTTCAAGCCAAAAGTTATGCACGTTGACTTCCAACGCGTAGAAGCTGGCCACGAGTTACACACTGTAGTTCCAGTACACTTCATCAACGAAGCTGCTGCAACTAAGAAAGGCGGCGTAGTTGCTCACCACATCAACGAACTGGCTATCACTGTGTTACCACAGAACCTGCCAGAATTCATTGAAGTGGATTTAGCAGACGTTGAAGTAGGCGTAACTCTGCACTTGTCAGATCTGAAAGTTCCTGCTGGCGTAACTATCACTGAGTTAGCCAAAGGCGCTGGTCATGACCAAGCCGTTGTATCTGTGAACAAGCCTGCTGGCAAAGCAGACGAAGACACAGCTGAGTAATGACTGAAGCAATTCAGTTAATTGTGGGCCTGGGTAATCCAGGCCCAGAATACAGCCAGACCCGCCACAACGCAGGTCAATGGTTTGTAGAACAACTTGCCCGCCGCTATAACGTTTCTCTTCGTCCTGACTCTAAATTTTTTGGCCTGACTGGTAAATTTGTCACCCAAGGTCAGGAATATAAACTGCTGGTTCCCACTACGTACATGAATTTAAGTGGCAAAGCCGTTGCAGCTATGGCGCAGTTCTATAAACTTTTACCCGAAAACATTCTGGTGGCTCACGACGAAATGGCGATAGCGCCCGGCGTAGCTAAATTTAAACTGGGTGGCGGTCATGCCGGTCACAATGGTTTAAAAGACATCACCAGTAAACTCGGCAATAATGCCAATTTTTATCGCCTGCGACTGGGTATTGGCCATCCTGGCCACAAAGATTTAGTCACAGGTTATGTGCTGGGCAAAGCACCGCAATCCGAACAGAAGCTGATCGACCAAGCTCTGGATGAATCGATGCGTTGTTTTGAGCTCTGGTTAAGCGATGGCTTAATTAAAGCGCAGCACAGGTTACATAGTTTTAGCGCGGCTTAAATAAGGCATCAGTCCAGTTTAAGCGCGTCCGGTTCGCAAACAGCACGGCTTTGCCGTCTAAGCACAAAGGAAACACCCATGGGTTTTAAATGTGGCATCGTTGGTTTACCAAACGTAGGTAAATCCACTCTGTTCAACGCACTGACAAAAGCTGGTATTGAAGCGGCTAACTTCCCGTTTTGTACTATCGAACCAAATACCGGTGTGGTGCCTGTGCCTGATTTGCGTTTACAGCAACTGGCCGACATTGTAAAACCACAACGTATACTGCCAACGACCATGGAATTTGTCGATATCGCAGGTTTGGTAAAAGGCGCTTCTAAAGGTGAAGGTTTAGGTAATAAATTCCTGGCCAACATCCGTGAAACCGACGCAATCGGCCACGTAGTACGTTGTTTTGATGATGAAAACATCATCCACGTTGCAGGCAAAATTGATCCGGCAGACGATATCGATACCATCAATATGGAACTGGTATTGTCTGATATGGACAGCGCCGATAAAGCTATTTTCCGTGTCAGCAAAAAAGCCAAAGCTGGTGATAAAGACGCCAAAGCTGAAATGGAAGTGCTGGAAAAAGTTAAAAAACACTTAGAGACAGGCTTAACTTTACGTCAGCTGGACTTAAGCGACGACGAAAAAGCCCTGGTGTCGTACATGAACTTCCTGACCATCAAACCTACGATGTACATCGCTAACGTACTGGAAGATGGTTTTGAAAATAACCCACACTTAGACGTAGTCAAAGCCATAGCCGCTAAAGAAGGCGCTATTGTGGTGTCTATCTGTGCTGCTATTGAATCTGAAATTGCTGAGCTGGAAGACGAAGAAAAAGCTGAATTCTTAGAGTCTATGGGCTTAGAAGAACCAGGCTTAAACCGCGTCATTCGTGGTGGTTACTCACTGCTGAACCTGCACACCTACTTCACTGCTGGTGTAAAAGAAGTTCGCGCCTGGACTATTCCAGTTGGCGCCACAGCACCACAAGCAGCTGGCGTGATCCACACCGACTTCGAACGTGGTTTTATCCGCGCTCAAGTGGTGTCATACGACGACTTTATCGCCTGTAAAGGTGAAGCCGGTGCCAAAGAAGCAGGCAAACTGCGTGTTGAAGGTAAAACCTACGTCTGTAAAGACGGGGACGTCATGCATTTCTTGTTTAACGTTTAACCATTTGGTTTTACGTTAGCTTTGAAAACCGGACTTTTTAGTCCGGTTTTTTGTTACGTACCTAAGATTGGCCTAAAAAATTTAGGCTGATATAAAAGTTAAGGCAAGTGTTACATTTAGCCTTGAGGACATCGATCACTCCCTAACCGTAGTTTGGTTGCCAGGGTGCCGGTTAATTTCTGGCAATAGGTGGTTACAACCACGATACACAGACCATAAAACTGTAGCTCTCCAAGTCATGGATTAGGCGAACAATGGCAGTGTGGAACAGCGAGTTTTTAGTTGAAATTAAAATGTTTTTTTAAATTAAGTTGTTCGGTAATGTTCTGCGAATTTATTGAAAGCGGCAATCACTTCATCACAGTCAATCACCGGCTGCAGATTCAATAACCATTGATGAAACTGGATTAACCACCCATTCTGATACTCATCAAAACGATTGTTTACCATCTCCTTTAACGCAGGTAAATTGGCAAAAAAAAGTCTTGCATCTTCATTTTGCGTATTCTGATTTATCTGAACACCTATTC
>NZ_RZUF01000046.1 GCF_004005375.1 Rheinheimera sediminis
CCTTTTTACGGGTGCATCGCTCTTACGTGGTCAACACCGACTGTATAGCTGCCTTAGAAAAATCCACTGCCCAGCAAAACACCGCAGCCAGCACAGGCTTTTCACTAATGAACAACGGCGACCAAGTACCAGTCAGCCGCAGGATATTGCCTATGGTGAGGAGTGCGTTGGGGTGACGCTGAGCCAACTCAGCTATCACTTTTCTTTGTCTCTCATTTATCCGTCATTTTGATAAACAACCCAGTTTGGCGTGCATTTGTGCACAACAACTGCCCTTGTCTCTCATTCAGATGGCTTTTTGATAAACAACCTGGTTTGACGTGCATTTATGCACAACAACCCACCTTGTTTCTCATTTATCTGACATTTTGAGATTCAACCCAATTTGATGCGCATTTGTGATCCACAACTTTAGTTGATCATCAAAAATCAAACATTTTGACAATCAAAAAGCCGATGATATGATAATCAAAATACTCATTGAGTACGTTTTAACAACAAAGGCTGTCAAATGCATTTAAATATGAGTAATGCTGTCACTTATCACTATGATAAGTTTCCACCTGCAGAATTGAATTACGCGCGATTTATAGATGCCATCATCAAGGCGACAGCTGCAATAGCCCGGTATGACCAAATGTTGAAAAACATGCATAACAGTGAAATCTTGTTAGCTCCGCTCAGAAATCAAGAGGCTGTCATTTCTTCCCGGATGGAAGGAACTGTAAGTACTATGGATGAAATACTGAAGTACGAAGCCGATCACGCAGACGAAACAGCGACAACTTCCAATGTACGCTCAGAAGTCATTGAAACCATTCTCTACCAAAGAGCTTTAAAATCAGCCCAGAAGGCAATCGAGGATGGATACCCATTATCGCAGTCCTTAATCAAGTCAATTCATCAACGCTTGTTGTCTTGGGGCCGGGGTGCAAACAAGTCACCAGGCGAATTCAAAACTGAACAAAACTATCTGGCCGACCGGAATAAAAAAGAAATTTTATTTGTACCTATCAGCCCTGAAAAACTGCAAGATGGAATGGACTTTCTGTTTGATTATATTGAAAAAAGTCAACATCCGGCATTGTTAAAATCAGCAGTTACTCACATAGAATTTGAAGCACTGCATCCGTTTAAAGACGGGAACGGCAGGATAGGAAGAATGCTGATAACACTGATGTTATGGTCTTCAGGTACGATAACAGCCCCACACTTTTATATCAGTGGCTACTTTGAAGATCATAAAGACCAATACATAGATACTATGCGCAGGGTTTCGCAGACCGGAAATTGGGAGGAATGGTGTTCCTTCTTTTTGGAAGCAGTAGAGCATCAGGCAATCCGAAATCTGACCATTGCAGAAAACATCAGAACGCTTTACGAAGAAATGAAACACAAATTCTCTGATATGTTGTCATCGAAATGGAGCGTAAAAGCTTTAGATTTTGTATTTACCACACCTGTATTCAGAAATAACAAATTTACTGCCACCAGTGGAATACCAACAGCAACAGCAGCCCGATTCACCCGCGCTATGCTTGATAGCGGCATGCTGGTAACCATTGAAGAAGCCTCAGGCCGACGCCCTGCTCTCTATTCATTTGAGCCATTGATGAACCTGGTACGAGTGTAAACCATTGAAAAACAGGCAGGCCAGCTCTGTATAATTGCATTAGCTTACTATCTGCTGGTCCAGGCAAAACCTAAGCTGTTGGTGACCAAGGCCTACAAAATAGAACCTTATGGGTAATAATTTGTAGACCCAATCCCCGTTATACAAATACGCCATCACTGAGATCTGTACCAGCATCTATAAGGCACTTTTTTCCAACTTGATGCAGTCAATCTCGCTTCACCGCCTTCCACTTTGCGAAGTCTGAAGGCCGCAAGCCATAACGGGCTAATACGCCTTCATGTAAGCGGCGCAGCTCTTCAATAATCAAAGCCTGCACAGCGGCTTGCTGTGGCTGCGGCACTTGTAAAGCAACCTGCTGCTGAATAACAACCAAAGGCTCTGTGGCTGGATCACACACCACCTGACGGATGCTTTGTTTCAACAGCTCCCGCCATTTCAGGCGCAGTGGGTCGGGTTCCGCCAGATCTTGCCGGATAGCGATATATTCCTGCGTAGAGCGCTCATAAGCCCAAACATAAAGGTCGCGCAACAATTCTACTCTGGTCAGCTCGTAAAGGCCCAAAGTGGCCCTGCTGTAGGCTTGCTCCGATACATCCAGAAAGGTAAGTGGGCACAAGTTAGCCCGAAACAACGGCAGGTTGGCAGCAAGGCGCGAGGTGCGTTTATTGATATCCGCAAATGGCTGCAAATAAGGCAAATGCACCAGCATAAAAAACGACTGCTCAAACGGATCCTGAATTTGATTCACCTTATCAAGCAGCAAATCCAGCATAGCGTCAATCTGCTGAGGCACAGATAAAGGCCGGTACACACTTTTGCCTATATCGACAGCGTGCTGACGAATACGACCTTCATCCGCAGGGTTAGGTAATAAGTTCTCCGCCAAAGCGCTATGCAAATTCATCAAGGTGTAGCGGTTGAACTGCGCTGTATCGGTATTTTCCACCAGCAGTTCAATGGCGGCTTTGTGATTCAGGATCATCTGAGTTTCCAGCACAGCTTTGCCTTGTGCAGCTTTGCCATGTTCAATCAGTTCCAGCGTATCGAGCCTGGAATAGGTATTCCCCTCTAACTGACTGGATGCCCAGGACAAGTCAATTAACAATCGGTTCAGAATGGCGCGGCTGTAGGTTCCTGCAGGTTGTGCCAGCTCCGTAGTTTTGCCCATTTTATGCAACTGCCTGCGCAGCGACTCCGACAAATACCAGCTTTGATTCGGCTGGTAAGCCTCAAGAAAATCGCGCTGATACCCTACAGGTTTACGAGCTTCCACAGGCTGGTCGATATAGGCCAGAATATCCCAGCTATCGGCAGATAACGGAATAAAAGCCGGAAAGCTGTCAGTCTGGCTTTGTTGGCCTGACAGCGTGGCTACAGCTACTGGATTGAGCCTACCCACAAAATAACGTCTGGCCCGCCCCTCACCCACAGCTTTGATTTGTCCGGCATCAATCAGCTTGGCAATATGACGCTGCAAAGTACGGCGGGCAATAGCCGGATAACTGCTCTGCAGTTCAGCCAAACTAAGCCCTTCAGCGGCCTGACTAATGATGTGAAACAACGCTTGAGTAGTGACTGACATAAATAAATTGGCGCAGTTTAATACTGAATGGCACAATTGTGGCGCAGTTTATCGAACTGCGCCAGTTTTTGTTGCTGAATATGGCGCAGTTTGGGAGAACTGCGCCATTTGGTGATGCTCAGAAATTTAAAAAGCCATAAATTAGCTAAGGGCAGAGCTCAAAGCAAAGGTTTAGAGCCAAAGAGGCCGCCGCTTACAACCCCATATCAAACCTATGTTTTGATTGGCCCCTACCCAGCAATGGCTCCGACATGCTTGTGATTTGCGATTGAACATAGGCCCAATAGGCAGGATCGTCTAAGGTTCGCTCTTTCAGCTGTTTGGGGATAAAGCGGCTCATCTCTGCATTAAAGTCGCTACGAACCTCGTCATCCTTTAGCAGCTTGCCCAGTTGAATAGCCAAAGCGTCAACAAAGTCGTCTTTGGTTTTGCCTCTCGCTTCAAGCTTTTGATCAACAAGAACTTGCGAAATGCTGATTCCGCGCTGTTTGAGCCAGAGGATATCCCAAAGATCTCTAGGTTTTATTAGCCTGGCACGGTAAGCAAGGGCAATAAACTTATCAGCCAGCGCTTCATTTAATGATTGAACCGGGATCAACAAACCTTCAGTAGGCAGCAGAATATTGTAGTGATTGATTAATGCTCTTTTTTCTACATCAAAAGACGGAATGGCACACACATCTATACCCAAAGTAATTGGAGTTGCAGGGAGGCGACAAGTGCGTGAGACCCCAGGAGCATAGTCATCCTATGTGACTGGGGCGAGAGCACGCAGTCAACAAAGCTGCGGCTACAAGTACGAAGGGTATATATGCATCTTTTGCCTGGGTAAGTCAGGCCTGTTCGCCTCTTTAACAATGCTGATTTTCCAGGACGAGATATCACCCTGATTATCTGCACTGGGTTTGTTCACCCAGACTTCTGTTTCATATTTGTTCTGAATGTACTTTTGGATCTCCGCATCCAGCCCGTCAAAATCCGAAGGTTTAAAGTTAAAACCGCCGTTGAAATCCAAATCTTCGGACAAGCGTGAACTGTTGTAGCACAAGCGAAGCGATGTTCCGCCGATGAAAGTTAAAGACTGCATAGCGCCCTGTTTTATCATCACATCCATAATGTCGTGATGCAGGATTTCCTTTTCTATCACCGGAATAATGCCTGCATATTCAGGGTTCGAAGCCACTATCTGCTGTATATATTGTTTCAACATTTCAGCGCTCCAGCATATGAAGGTTTCTGTTGCAGTCTGTTAAATCGGCTATAGCCTGCTCCGTCTTTGCTCTGTACATAGCTATATCGTTATCAAGATAAAGATTAGGCGCAATTTTAGCGACTGGCTTCTTGGTATGGGTAAATTCAATCACACCATAAGGGGTTGAAAAACTACCACTGCGGCCTTTTGTCACCACAGTGAGCCTGTCCATCATCACCTGAGAAATATCGCCTGTGTGACTAAGTTGGCTTTCAAGACTAATGTAATTCAGCACACCACCGCGTAGCTTTTTAACAATCTTATAAATGGCAGTCGACGGCTCTGGTGGCGTAATAGTACTTTCAAAAACACCATGAGCAACCCGCCGCACTACGCTTTTTTTTACGCAGTCTGCGAGAAATTTGGTGAAGGCAACACTGACTTGCTCACCCATCATATAAGCCAATTCAGCAGAGGTATGAACACCACCACCGGCCTTCACAGCACTGGCAAAACAGGCAATTAACTTTTCAGTCTTTGTCACTTGAGTCTACAATTTATAATCAATAACGTAATTAATTGTAGACCTAAAATTCAGATCGAGCAATCAATAGGTCAACAATATATAACCTATATCGGTAATAGTTTGTAGGAGATTTTATCAACGCACCAGGATTTATCGCTTGGGGTAAAGCAGGATATCAGCCCGATGCATGAACATTTTTTTGAGCCTCTCTGCCCCTCATCCGTTCAGCCATAGTTTGCTATGGCGTACAACAAAGCGCCTTGAAATCCACAAAAATCTGTGTATTCGGTCAGCTAAGACTTCGCTTAAAGAATAATAAACTTACTTCGTTGTTTTAATTCGTTAAATCGACGAAGGTCGACACTCATTATCCCGTGCTCAGGTTAGATAACAAAGCACGCAAACGATAACTATTATCATCATTGACTTGTTTGTGTCTATACAACAATATGCAGGGTTGCTGTGTAACCACAATTAAAACCCACACTGGATAAGCTAGCCGGGGTTGTGGGGATGAAGTATGCGAATTATTTTCGTTTTCTCAGGTGTAACTGAATATGAACAATCATGGTTCAATATTACCCTACTCTCACGAGATAGGCCGAATTCATAATGAGGAACCTCATATTGTAACCGAACAGCTGAAGGCGGGAGCCAAGCTGGCGTTTATCCAAAACGGGGAATTTAAGTTAGTAGTTAATGCCGAGCAGAGCATCGACGTAAGAAACGGATTTTGCTACATGTTAACCAGTGACAACCATTGGCAACTTGAACATCGCTTTGAAGCAAATAGCCAGATTGATTTTGTTACTATTGATTTTAGCCGTCAGTATTTTGATACATTTACACAACTGCCTCAACAGACATTAGAGGCTAGTTATCAAGGTGTTACCGCGATAAGCATGCCGATCAATGCGTGTATGCAATCAGTTATCTGCCAGTTACATACGTGCCCCTTAAATTCATGTTCTACCCCATTTTATCGTCAGGCGAAATGCTTTGAATTAGCGGCACTTTTGGTCCAGCAATTAGAGACTAAAGACAACAGAACAGCTTTCCCCCATACAAAAGATGCTCTGCGAGCAAAAGAAGTTGCCCAGTTGATTTGTCAGGATCTTGCAAAATCATACACCAGCGAACAACTAGCCAAATTAGCAGGGTTCAATGTTAGAAAGTTGAACAACTTGTTTATAGGGCTTTACTCATGCAGCGTGGCGGACTTTATTCGCAATAAGAAGATGGAAAAGGCATGGGAATTATTAGCTATTCATAAGCTGGACGTTACCAATACCTCCGCTATGGTAGGGTATAGCTTTGCTCATTTTTCAACTTTGTTTCATCAGCATTTTGGCGTTCCTCCGAGTCATGTACGATGAATGCCCGAAAATCGAATATAATTTTCTTAATTTCAAAAGCATGAAAACCAAAGGTCATCTACCATCCAACGCAAATGATAATTAGTCCCATTTGCTTGGAGGTGTTGTGTGCATCATTCCCACCCTTTTCGAATATTGAAACCTTTTGCTATTGCAGTGCTACCGGCTCTGATTAGCCAGTTATGCTGGGCTGAAACTGTGTCTGACTCAAAGGATCCGCTTGAGCATATCCGCATAACGGCATCCTCTGAATTAGGTGCTGACGTGGGTTTAAAAATGCCGACCAAAATCACCGAGCTTCCGCAGAGTATAACCATTATTGATAATCAGCGTCTTGATGTTCAAAACTTAGTCACACTAGATGACGTGATGCTTTATTCCCCCGGCATTACAGTGCAACCAGGCACCTCACTACGCACAGCATATTATTCCAGAGGGTTTTCAATTGATTCGATGAGTTTTGATGGTATTACAACCTCCGGCTGGAATGAAGCCATCAATACAGAAGATATGGCAATTTATCAACGTGTAGAGTTGCTACGCGGAGCATCAGGTCTGCTGCAAGGAACAGGAAATCCGTCTGGAACCATTAATCTGGTCAGAAAACGACCAACAGAAAATCTGTTGGCAGAAGCAAAGTTAACCATAGGTAGTTGGAATACTTATCGTGGAGAAGCCGATGTGTCAGGCTCTTTGAACGAAAACAACAATATCAAAGGACGCTTCATCGCGATTAAAGATAATCGTGATTATTTTTATGAACAAGCATCGAGAGACAAATCCCTACTGTATGCAACTACAGAATGGAATGTTTCAGAGCAAACAGTCATAGCTCTGACAACAAAATATCAGGATACATCTGATGACGGCATCTCAATGGGTTTGCCTCGTTATTCAGACGGTAGAGCGTTAAACGTTTCGCGCTCAACAAACGCAGGCGCGGGCTGGGGCGAACGAAACTGGCAGAACTATCAACACTTTCTGGAAGTTAAACACGTATTTAATGACAGCTGGCAGGGTAAGGTCTCCGTTTCGCGTATTGATGGAGACAGTGATCTGATATATGCCAGCTTCTTCGGTGCAGTCAATGAAGCCACTAGCAAAAGTATGATGTTCATGCAAGGGGCATATGACTTTGATAATCAGGAAACAGATTTTGACGCTTATGTTACTGGTTCTTACGATGTACTGGAAGTAGAGCAAAACATCGTTGTAGGCGCTAATTATTGGGATGCTGAATCAGGACAAACATCGTACTCTCTTGCCGGTGTCAGTGGGAATCTGGATATTAATACCTATGATCCATCTGATGTTTCCACGCCGACATCAAAAAACTGGACGGGTGAGCAAATCACATCAACCCGACAATATGGTGGCTATTTTGCGAACCGCAGTTTACTGACCTCAGGGCTTACCCTGATAGTAGGTGCTCGAGCAAGCTGGTGGGATACTGATGTACAGCGCCGCTCTGAAGTGGGTGGTCCTACAGTACCCACGGGGCAGTACGAATTGGATAGCGAGGTTACGCCCTATGGCGGTATTGTCTACGATATAAACGACAATATTTCATTTTATAGCAGCTACACATCTATCTTTAAACCGCAAAATTATGTGGACGCTGCTGGCGATGTTTTGAACCCGATGACGGGCTCAAACAAAGAATTAGGCCTTAAAGGTAGCTTTTATCAGGGCAAATTGTATGGAGCAATTTCAGGATTCAAAATCACTCAAAAAGACAGAGCCCAAGTTGATCCCAATGCTCCTTGCTCTGGAGGCTCTGATTGTGTCTATATCGCCAATGGTATTGTGGAAAGCCAGGGCTTTGATGTGGATGTTTCCGGCCAGCTTGATGATAACCTGCAATTGCAAGCAGGCTATACCTGGCTAGACACTGAGTATGTGCAAGACCGCAATGCTTCGGGGACTTCTAGCAATCTTGAAGGAACTGCCTATTCGAGTTTTACACCCCATCATCTGTTTAAACTGTGGTTACACTACAGGCCGGATTTATTCACCCATAAGTTTTCCATTGGCGCAGGGATGAACTCTCAAAGCGAGTATTACGTTGATTCAGGCACTATTCGCATGACTCAGGGAGGCTATACCACTTTCAATGCAGATGCTCAGTGGGAAATCAGCCCAACTACTCAATTGGCACTCAACGTTAAGAATTTGTTTGATAAACACTATTTATCCCGCATTGGAGCCATAGGCTGGAATAACTGGTATGGAGAACCTCTAAACGTCCAGCTTTCTCTTCGTGTGAAGTTGTAGGCAGGATATGGGACCAGCTAAATACTATCAGCAATTTGTTAGCTTAACGAAAGCTAACAAGATGGAAGTTGTGGACGCAACTGACATTCGCTGGCGTCGTCAGGTGCAGAATGTGGACGGTTATGTGTTCGGTTTTCTGCAACTTGATGACCCTGAAGAAGTTCATCCAAACATCTGGGAGCGACATCTTGAAGGGGACGAGTATCTGTTTTTAATCAATGGAGCAGTGGAAGTCATCTTTGAATCGCCTGTGGCAGAAAATCTAACATTAGAGGCTGAAAACGGCTGCGTAATTCAGCAAGGCTTATGGCATCGTTTGACACTTATTGCACCGTCACGTCTGCTATTTGTGTCGCCCACAAAAAGCACAGAACGAAAACCTGTATTGAAAGACGAGGCTTGTCATGTTAGGTAAACATCATTGGAGTGCAATCCATCGCTGGATCGGACTGATCGTATTGCCGTCATTAAGCGGGCTAATCGTGACTGGCGCAGTGTTGTTGACATTAGCGCCAGTCACTTGGAATAAGCAACTCACTATAGCCGACAGACAATCTCAGTTTGCCACTATCAGCCATAGCTTAAATGAAATGAGTTCAGGTCCTACTAATTCGTCTGTCAACATGATTATCCCCGGACGCACATTACAAGATAGTTGGCAGGTGTCATTTTCTGATCGTACGCAGAAGACAATAAACCCCCAACCGGATTGGCAGCACACCTTATCGGAAAGCGGTTCTGCACATCAGACATGGTTGAATCTGCATAATAGTCTTGCCTTAGGTGAGCAAGGAGACTGGCTTGTTTTAGTGACAGGAGTAGCTACATTATTGCTTATAGGATCAGGCTTATTCAGTCAGTCGAAAATAATCTTTACTGTGGTTAAGGGACCGAAATGGCGTAGCGTCTATTCACTGCATCGCTGGTTTGCACTAGTATTCAGCTTGTTTTTATTTATCTGGTGTTTCACTGGCGTAGCATTAAGCGGTTACAAGATGTTAATGCAAAAAGCCCGCAGCTCCGCATTTAACATCACTGAAAATCAGCGAGCTCCTATCACCGCCCAGCCAGACTTTACATCTATATTTGTTTCTATTTCTAATTCTAACCCTGATAAATCACTGCAAGGCATTATGCTGTCTCCTGATAAAAAGTCCTTTATGGTGATGCTGCTAGATCGTGGCGCCCTGCCTTGGAATAAGTCTCAGGCGTTGTCGTTTGATCGGCTAACAGGTAAACCTATAACCACCAGAAACACGCCGTGGTTTATGAAAGTCATGATTGCAATGAAAGCTATCCATACTGGCATTTGGGGTACATCAATGACGGCATTGATTTATTTTGTAATTGCGCTTGTGATGCTACTGATTAGCATATCCGGTGCCTGGTTATGGATAAAACGCCGGCATTTGCAGAGCTTGTCCCGACATGAAAATTAACCAACGAATGAATATATTATGAAACATCAAACTCTGACATTGCGATCCTTTTTTACCTTACTGACCGTTGGCCTTCTCTATGTATGTCAGGGCCTTCCCATGGGATTGGCAATGGATTTTTTACCCACTATTTTGCGAGCCAATGGGGCAGATTTATCACTGTTACGCTGGCTACCTTTAATTGGTGTTCCCTGGATCATTAAGTTTTTATGGGCATCACTTGTTGATAACTATTGGAACGCGACCTTAGGTAAACGCCGTAGTTGGATCATCCCGATGCAAGCGTTAGTTGTATCATTGCTTTTTCTTGTGGCCATGGTGGGGTTTTCTGGACAATCCATATCATTAATATTATGTCTGTTCCTTCTTATGTCGCTGGTAGCCGCCACTCAGGATATCGCCACCGATGGATTAATTGCAGAGAGATTTGCAGAAAATATGCTGCCGATAGCTAATGCCGTACAGATGGCTGGAGTATTAACAGGCTTTTTTGTAGGGGGTAATGTCACTTTAATGGCAGTAAATGTTCTCGGCGAAAGTAACGGAATCCTGGTGATGATCGCTATTCCGATCTCAGGGATTTTGCTATCACTGTTTATGAAAACGGAGGAAGACAGTCGCCAGCCTGTTGAAAACAGATCCAAAGCCAATTTGCTTCAATTTGTCATCAGACCAGGGGCGAAGAAACTGTTAGTTATCTCTGCAACATCAGCTACTTTGACCGTTGGCGGTTTTACGTTAGGTAAACTTTTTCTGATAGATAACGGCTGGAGTATGTTTGAAGTAGGCCAGCTAGGAATACTTAGTGGTATGGTTACAATTTTGGTGGGATGCGGCGGTATAGTTCTGGCTATATTTTACTTGGGTTTATCCGCTGTAACTAAAATGAGCGTTTTCTGTGCGTTAATTGCATCCGCTTGCTGGCTGTTTATTGCTCTTAGCTCGCCTGTTCTAAACGATCTAATCATTTACACAGCAGTGATTTTGGGGGCTATTGCAACAGGAGGAATATCGGTTTGTGTGATGACTTTCGCGGCCACATTTGCTGCCGCAGGACGACAAAGTGGAACTGATATGGCAACGGTACAAAGCGCCCGTGATACTGGTGAGATGCTGGCATCGTCATCCGCCATTACCCTGGTAGCTTTGATGGGGTATTCGGCAACTTTTGGTATATGGTTATGTCTGGCGCTCTGTGTATTAGTTGTGATGCGTCGTGCTAAATCACCTGAGCTCGGGATAAGCTGCGCCACTGAATAGGCATCTTTTTACGCCTCTCTGCGTTGCTCTGTCTAGCCATAGCTTGCTATGGCGTACGACAAAGCGCCTTGAGATCCATAAAAATCTGCGCATTCAGTCAGTAAAGAGTTCAGTTCTTTAAAAAGACACTTTTACTTCTTTGATTTTATTGAATAAATCAACAAAGGTCGGCTCTCGTTATCCCGAGTTCAGGTTAAATAACCTGATTTCGGGATAATGAGTGGTCTAACACACTGTATCTACAACAATCCAACTTGACACTGATGCAGAGGCGGCTCTTAGTTGCCTTGCTTCGCCACTGTTGTTGGCGCAGCACCAAAGCTTTGTTTAAATACCCGGCTGAAATGGCTGGGGTTGTTGAAGCCTAACTGATAACCCACCTGACTGACAGGCTGGCCTTGTTGCACTAATTCGTAGGCTTTTTGCAAGCGCCGTTGCTGTTGCCATAATGCAGGGGTTATACCAAAGGCCAGTTTAAACTGCTGATAAAACTTACTGCGGCTCATGCAAGCCATTTTGCACAAGCTGTCGATGTCCAGGCTGTCGCTTAAGTGCTGTTCAATATAAAGCAGCACCTGACTAAAAGGCGTGGTGCTGCGCTGCTGTTGGCAACTGGACAGCATTAAATCGCGGCTTTGGTGCTGCAATAACCTGGTGATCAGTTCATTTAACGACAACTCAATCAGGTAATCGCGGTGCGGCTCGTTTTCGCTGAACAGGCCAATCATTCGCTGCAGCAATTGCTGAGTTTGCACATTGTGCTGGCTGTGCACCAGCCGCGGCACGTACTGAAAAAAATCGTCTTTGCTGATCTGTTGCTGCAGGTTGAGCGCGTTCGCCACCTGGCGGATTTTATCGCTGCTGATCTCAATCGCCAGACAAGTGGTGGGCTGATACAAGGACGCCTCGGGAAAGTCGATCAACACTTTCTGGCCCGGCGCCAAGACAAAAGACTGCTCAGGTAAAAAGGCCTTGTGGTACTGACTGTCGGCCACATGCATTATTTTTTTACCACTGATCATGCCGCAAAACAGCAACTCACTGGAATGCAGCGCCACCTGCTGCGCACTTTGGTAGGTGTCGTAAATACTTAATTCAGCCTGTTCACCGGCAAAACTCACTTTGTTTTCAACCAGTGCGTTAATGCGTTGCCGCTTTTGGGCCAGCACAGATGTATTCATCGCCGCTTTATCTCCTGCTTTACCGGATCTGAACTATGGACAGATAGACAACTAATCCGGACTACAAATCAAGCCAACTCCTGTTTGCTGCACTAAGGTAAATGCGGCGAACAAAGATATCCCCCAAATCGCGTGAAGACGCAGGGCGGCGACAAGTGTGCGAGCCCCCAGGAGCATAGTGTAGCTATGTGATCTACCTATGTGATGGGGCGAGAACACGCAGTCAACAAAGCTGCAACTTCAAGTACGAAGGGATAAACAATAACCCAACGCCGGGTTTTTAGCCAAGCACCTTGTAGTTATCAAATCACGCAGTTGCAAAAAATGTGGCTGCAGGTAGCAAGGCTTACACCCCCTACCCCAAGTCACTTGACGTTGCGGCGAGGCAACAAGCCAGTGAGACCCCAGGAGCATAGTAAACCTATGTGACTGGGGCGAGATGGCGCAGTCAAGAAAGCTGCGGCTTCAAGTACGACGGGGGTAATCAACAGATAGATTGGACAACGGAGACAGCTATGATTTACGCAAATCCGGGCAGCGAAGGCGCCCTTATTCAGTTTAAAGCTCAGTACGAAAATTACATTGGCGGAGCCTGGGTTGCCCCGCTGGAAGGCCAGTATTTCGACAATATCAGCCCGGTGAATGGCAAGGTATTTTGTAAAATTCCACGATCAGGCAAAGCCGACATTGAGCTGGCGCTCGACAAAGCCCATCAGGCCAAAGCGGCATGGGGCACCACTTCGGTCACAGTGCGCAGCAATATTTTGCTAAAAATTGCCGACCGCATTGAACAAAACCTGGAACTGCTGGCCGTGGCCGAAACCTGGGACAACGGCAAAGCCATTCGCGAAACCCTGGCCGCCGATATCCCGCTGGCCGCCGACCACTTCCGCTATTTTGCCGGTTGTATCCGCGCTCAGGAAGGCAGCATTGCCGAGATTGACGAACACACTGTGGCTTACCATTTTCACGAACCCTTAGGTGTGGTGGGCCAGATTATTCCATGGAACTTCCCACTGTTAATGGCGGCCTGGAAACTGGCACCGGCGCTGGCTGCAGGCAACTGCATTATTTTAAAACCAGCCGAACAAACACCGGCATCCATTTTAATACTGATGGAACTGATAGGTGACTTACTGCCCGCTGGCGTGCTGAACGTGGTGAACGGCTTTGGTAAAGAAGCAGGCGAAGCGCTGGCCACCAGTACCCGCATTGCCAAAATTGCCTTTACCGGTTCAACACCTGTTGGCTCACATATTCTGAAATGCGCTGCGGCCAATATCATTCCTTCCACTGTGGAACTGGGTGGCAAATCGCCAAATATTTTCTTTAACGACGTAATGGATAAAGACGACTCCTATTTAAGCAAAGCCGTGGAAGGTGCCGTACTGGCCTACTTTAACCAGGGCGAAGTATGCACTTGCCCATCACGCTTGTTTATTCAGGAAGATATTTACGACGCTTTTATGGCGCGCATTCTGCAGCGCACCTTAGAAATAAAACGCGGCAACCCGCTGGACACCGAAACCATGGTGGGCGCACAAGCGTCGAAGGCGCAGTTTGATAAAATATTGCATTACATCGACATAGGTAAAAAAGAAGGCGCCACTGTGCTGACCGGCGGCAATGTTGAACTGCTCAGCGACGAGCTGAACGGCGGTTACTACATTCAGCCTACTATCCTCAAAGGCACTAACGATATGCGGGTATTTCAGGAGGAAATTTTTGGCCCTGTGATCTCGATGTCTACCTTTAAAGATGAAGCCGAAGCGCTGAAACTGGCCAACAGTTCCGAGTTTGGTTTAGGCGCCGGTGTATGGACCCGCAACACCAATCGCGCCTACCACTTCGGCCGCAAAATTGAAGCAGGTCGGGTATGGACCAACTGTTACCACATGTACCCGGCCCACGCCGCCTTTGGTGGCTACAAAAAATCAGGCATAGGCCGCGAAACCCACAAGCTGGCTCTGAACCACTACCAACAAACCAAAAACCTGCTGGTTAGCTACAGTGAAGACCCGCTGGGGTTCTTTTAAGCTGTTGGGGTTAGTGGTGAGAGTTTGAGAGTGAAGGCGCAGCCGAGAGGCTGCGCTTTTTTGTCTGATGAGGCCATTTTTGATCGGCTGCAGTGAGCGAATTGCGGAAATGACGCACACCGCAAGACCTGATAATCATCTAGCCTAAGTGG
>NZ_RZUF01000047.1 GCF_004005375.1 Rheinheimera sediminis
TCAAGGCCACTTAGGCTAGATGATTATCAGAACAGTGTTTAAAATTAACAATGTGATCTGCCCCCTTTTTTCTTAATCCGGCTGTTTAGCCAAATTTTTCAGCGCATATTCTAAGTTTTCTTTCGATTTAGCCAACAACTGGAACATCTCTATCTTCGCTTTGGCGGCATCGCCTGCAGCTATTGCCTGATACACAGCTTTGTGACCGGGCAATGAATCGACGTACTCTTCGGCAATAGCACTGCTTAATCTGAATAATCCCATCAAAGCCGTTTGTATCGTCATGCCCAATGAAATCATAAATTCATTATTGGTGGCATCCAGCACCGCCATATGAAATTCCAAATCGCTTGAGAACACAGCATCAGTGCCAATTTCCGCTTTTTCCATGGCTTGATAAGCTAGACCTAGAACAACAGCTTGTTCTTCAGTGCGATTTTTCGCAGCCAACTCTGCAGCTGCTGGTTCAAAAATCTCGCGAATTTCAAATAAAGAGATAAAAAACTGCGGTGATGGTTTGGATTCAAAGCACCAGCTTAAAATTTCACTGTCGAACATATTCCAGTGTTTACGTGGCCGAATGCGGGTACCCAACTTAGGCCGGGATTCCAGCAAACCTTTGGAGGTCAGAATTTTAAAAGCTTCACGCAGCGCAGTGCGGGAAACGCCTAACTCTTCGCCTATTGTGGTTTCGTTAGGAATATATTCACCTGGTGAATAAATGCCACTGACAATACGGGTGCCCAATTCTTCCGCCACCCAGCCATGAATACTTTGAGGCCGGCTTTTTAACTGATTTGCCATGCAGATCCCCTAAACATCGACCTGCAATTCAGGCCAAAAACAAATTCTTACTACAATAGGATTTATGTTAACCGATTTACTGTTAAAAAACCTAACAGCTGTCTGATTCCATTAGTTTTTCATAATAAATAACAAAAAATCATAGGCATTGCAGCATTAAATAGCAATACAACAACTCTTGTTGACAAAGACAGGAAGCGAAAACACAGCTCTGCCTGATGGGCAAGCCGTGGAATGAGAATGATAAATGCACCAAACCATGTATTGCAATTATACTTGTTAATCTTTATAACTCCGATCATTAGTCCACAAACCGAGAATCAACAGGGGTTGCAGTACCAGTGCCAGTGAAAATAGCGCCAAAAGATATCAAACTGGGTTATGCCATTAAGCTTCCTGTTGGCTGGATGAAACATCCTTTTCTAACCAATAAACTGATAGTTGAATCTACGCAACAGTTGCGGATCATTTTGTCACTAGAACTCGACTATGTGTATTTTTATCCGGAGCGCAGTAGCGTTATTCATGCCCCTCAGGCTGATGATAGTGACCTTTGTGTTAGTCAGGATATTGAAGACTTACAACTACGCAACGAAATGCAGTTAGAAAAAGAACAACGAATTGAACAGGCTAAAAGCCACAGGCGCGAGTTGCAAAAAACGGAAAAAGCCTTTGCACAGTCCATGGCGCAGGTGCGAAATCTGATGACCAAGGTGCAAGGCCGTCCACTCAATGCTGTTGAAGATGCCAGCCAATTGATTAGCAATTTGGCAGATACCATTTTGAGCGAAGACGCATTGGTATTGCACCTGATATCACAGGCAGGCAAAGAACAGGAATCGATGTACTTTCATGTGTTAAACGTATCTATTCTGGCAATGATGCTGGCCAAAAACTTAAACTACAGCGCAGACGAAGTAAAATGGACAGGCTTAGGTGCTATGTTCCACGACATAGGAAAGCTGAAAATACCGAGCCAAATCTTACGTAAAACAACAGATTTAACCACTCCAGAGCTGAATTTCCTGAAACTGCATCCGAAATTCGGCATTGAATTGCTCGGTTTAACCGAACAATTTCCGGCTGAAGCTAAGGCAATTGTAGAACAACACCACGAGTATCTGGATGGCAGCGGTTATCCCGCGGCTTTAAAAGCCGGCCAAATCAACAAGCTGGCTCGTGTCGTTGCTGTAGTAAATGAATTTGATAACCTCTGCCATCCACTTGATATGACACAAGCTCGCTCGCCTCATCATGCTTTATCCCTAATGTATAAAACAATGAAAGGGAAACTTGGCGATCTGGAAATGAAAGTCATGATCAAGATGATGGGTATTTACCCGCCCGGTACTGTAGTACTGCTGTCCGACAAAAGAGTCGGCATAGTCATGGCCGTTAACTCTGAATCCATGCTGCATCCTAATGTGCTGATTTATGATGCTGAGGTTCCGCGCCTGGAAGCGGCTATAGTTACCTTGGAGCCGAATAAACTATCGATTGATAAAGTAATTAAGCCAAAGGCCTTACCGCCAGAAGTGTTTGCCTACTTAAATCCACGGGCTCAGATCAGCTATTTTGTTCAACAATAAAACTGATTAAAGTCATAAGCTTCGCTATATTTAGTTTGCAGCAGCTTATATTCAGCTACGGCTGCCCATTAAATACCTATATAATGTCAGGCCAGTTCCCGAAACTTAGTGAAGTGGCTGGGTACCAATGTCTTATCAGCTATCAGGATGGATTGAGCTGAGTTTTTAAACTGCGCGTCACAAATGACCTATAGCCTGCAATAAAGAGGTTTTATTGCCCGCCGGACAGAACTAAAAATTTATGATTGAGCATCCATCCTCCGAGCTACTACTGTCATTTATCTGGTTGTTGGCATTAGTTGCCAGCATAGCCTGGTGTTTAATGGCACATCCACTGGGTATAGCTCCTAAAGCCAGCTTCAGGTTTTTTATTGCGAATCTGAGCCTGGGGATTGGAATTTACTTGCTGACCCTACGCACCACAGAAACAAATTTATTAAACTGGTTTCTTGCTGATATGGCCATACTCTGCAGTTTTATGCTGATTGGCTGGGGAATACAGCAGTTGTTTAAACTCAAATCAAGTGTCAAACAGGACAGCCTGATTTTACTGCTCACGGCGATCTTGCTACTGACAGGCCAATTGTTGCAGCTGCATGCCGTTTTTTTTGGTGTGGTCTTCTCAGTCACAGCCACTGTGTTTTCGTTTTCAGCCAGCCGTAATAACTATCAAGCCATACAAAAAGACTTTGGCTTTCCCGCCGCTTGCCTGATGTCAGCCCCCTTGTTTGTGATGACAGTTATCTTTTTTGCCAGAACTCTGATCCTGGTATGGCCCGATCCAAAAGCTGACGCATTTATTGCTACCTACACAGACGAAGGCATACCTTTGTTGTGGTCTTCTATTCTGTTAACGCTGGCTATTAATATCGTCATGGTGTGGGGCGCTTTGGCCCGACTGATCGCGAAAATTCGCCAATTTGCAGAAAGGGATCAGTTAACAGGTTTATGGAACAGAAGGGCAGCGTTAGAAAAACTACAAGAAATACATGAGCTCTGGCATAAACAACAACAAAGCTATAGTCTGATCTTGTTGGATTTAGACCACTTTAAGCGGATTAACGACAGTTTGGGCCACGACGCTGGTGATGCCGCCCTGCGCCGCTTAGCCACCACCTTGTCTGCAGTGGTCCGTACTCAGGATTTGGTCAGTCGTTATGGTGGGGAAGAGTTTTTGTTACTTTTTCCTGGAGTGTCGGCATCAGAACTGCCAACAATAGCTGAGAAAATTCGCATGACTTTATCTGGCTGCCAGCTGATTTGGCAAAATACCCCCATAGAGCTCAGCGCCAGTCTTGGATACGTCACTGTTTACCCAGGAGCCAAAGCTGAACATTTGTTGACGCTGGCAGACAAAGCCATGTATCAAGCCAAAGCCGAAGGTCGTAATAAGGCCTGCGCTGCCACACTAAACTAAAACTACAAGTTGTCAGCATGGAGTCACTGAGCTATCCATTGGCTCAGTTGAACTGCGAGCACTTAAAATCAGTTGTCGGATAATTCGATCTGCTTGAGCTTTGTAGACTGACCATTGCAAATAATTACCTTGTGTCAGCACCATTACCATATCAAGACCTGGCAAGACAGCTATATATTGCCCGCCATCTCCTTCAGCTGTGAAATAACACACACCAGCTTGCTGTCGCAGCCAGAAGTAGTAGCCATAGTCTCCGGCAGGACTTTTAGCCTGTGGACTGGTCATCTGCTGTACCCAGCCAACTGGCAACAGCTGTTGCCCCTGCCACTGACCTTGCTGCAAATACAACATACCTAGTTTGAGCATGTCACGTGGGGTGAGCCATAACCGGGCTGAACCTTCGGGTACGCCGTCGGGTTGAGTGTCCCAGCGGTACTGAGTAAATCCTAACTTATCAAATAGCTGCTGTTTGGCCCAAGGCTGCAGAGGTTGTTTTAACTGCTGCTGTAGCAGCGTCAATACCAGATTAGGCAAGGCGCTATTGTAAGCCCAGCTTTTACCAGGACCGGTATTGGGCTGTTGCAGCAGGTAATCGACAAAACTCTGCTGCTGCCACAGCGTGACCAAATCCTGCCCTGTCCATTCATCCCAAACAAATCCTGCCTGCATCGACAACAACTGATGCAGGCTAATACTGGCTTTTAACGGATCCGATTTGATCACAGCATTTTGTGGTAACAACTGTGCCAAAGTGGCATCAATAGTCAGACCAGTTTGCTGCAAAGCAATACCTGTTAAAGTGGCAGTCACAGCCTTTGTCACAGAAGCTACATAATGCGGTTTATCCGCTGACCAGCGAAAATCCTGCGCCCCTTTCACCACCTTGATCCCTTGTTCAAAGTTGATAAAGTCGTTATTGCCCTTTTGATAATGCTCCAGCACCAAAGCGCCGGATTTATACAGCAACAGGCTATGTACTTGCTGATAACCGCTTGCTGTCTTGTCCTGTAGCTGCAACAACAGCTGATGCAAAACTTGCTCATTCAAGCCTTTCACCGCAGGTCTTTGCACAGGCAAAGCCAGGTCTGGTGTGTGGTACTGCTGAAACTGGATTTTAGCCAGTGGTGGTGTGCTCTGCGCTAAAGTAGCTGAAAAAGTACAACAGAGCACAGCCCCTTGGATCAGCAATTTGCCGGCAGCAGATAACATCAGTTAGAACGTCACTGTGCGGCCAAGCTGCTGGCTTTGTTGTGCCAGTTCAATCAGCCGGATCCCTTGCAAAGCTTGGGTTACAGAAACCGGGCTGGCTTTGCCTTGCTGCAATGCGGCCACCAGGTGCTGATAAAACAGCTGATAGTTCCCTGCTAAGGTGGGATAAGTTCTTTGTCCGTCGGCTTTAGCCACCACACCATACAGAGCTTCAGACTCCAGCCCCCAGTTTTCCCCCAAAGGTTTTTGCCCTGCTCTTAATGCGTCTTCCTGCGGATCTAACCCTGTTTTATGATAAGAGCCGTTATCCCCCTGCAGAATAAAACGAGTGGTAGGAAGCGCAGAAAAAGGGCTGGAATGCAGCACTACTTCTTTATCAGCGTAATGCAGCAGCAAATGAAAATAATCCACCGTCTCACTGCCCTGCCGTAAAGCGCGACAACGGGCAGTTACCGCCTCTGGTACACCAAATAACGCGATAGCCTGGTCAATCAGATGAGGACCTAAGTCATACAAAATACCTGTGCCAACTCCTTGTTGTTCACGCCAGCGTGGTCTTGGCACAGGCCGAAAACGGTCAAAATGCGATTCAAAATAACGGATAGCCCCCAGTTCGTTGGAGCCAAGCAGTTGCTGTAGTGTCAGAAAATCTCCATCAAAACGCCTGTTATGGTAGACAAAAAGCTGAAGTTGCAGCTTCTCGGCCAGCTTAAACAGTTCACGTCCTTGAGCCTCCGTCAGCACAAAAGGTTTTTCCACCAGCACATGTTTTCCGGCAAGCAAGGCTTGTTTTGCCAGTGGGTAATGACTGTCATTGGGTGAGGAGATCACCACCAGCTCAGCATCTGATAAACGGATCAGCTCATCGCCATTTTGATAACGCTGTAACAGCGGATAATCTGATATGAGTTCAGGTTTGGTACTGCTGATCGCCACCAGCTCCAGCTCTGGTTGCTGCACAATAAATGGGAGGTGGAAGGTTTTAGCAGACAAGCCATAGCCAATAACAGCAGTTTTGATCATCGGAACTCCGGCAACAAGATAACGATTTAATTCGTGATATCCCCCAAGATACCTGACATAGTACCTGCTTGACCACGACAAAACTTAAGTTCAACAGGTTGAACGCTGTCGACGACAGCTAGAAAAACACCAGCTACAAAACAGACACAACCCGGGTTTAATCTGTTTGGTGATCCAAACCAAAGAAAGCCTGAGGCCACAGCTCATTTAAAATGACGGTACAGCTCATAGTTCAAGCGTGCTTGTGATGCCTACCGTGAACTTAGAATGGCCCCTTTACAGTGGATAAGAATGGAACTCTTAGCCGCAAAAAAGCTGACACACTAAAATAAAAAAGTGCCCATTCGGCCTAAAGAATGAGCACTCAGTTCTATTAAAAACTTAGCTTAAAAACCGCAAAACCTGACTTAGCAATCAAACCTGTCAGCATTCATCACTTTGCACCAGGCTTTAACAAAGTCTTTCACAAATTTTTCTTTGTTATCGTCCTGAGCATAGACTTCAGCGTAGGAGCGCAGAATCGAGTTTGAACCAAACACCAGATCAACACGGGTCGCTGTCCATTTTACCTCGCCGCTGCTGCGCTCGACTATGTTATAGCTGTTGCGGCCTGTGGGCTGCCAGCTATAGTTCATATCGGTCAGATTGACAAAAAAATCATTGGTCAGTGCACCTGGTCTGTCGGTAAAGACACCCTGTTTAACGCCTCCATAGTTGGTATCCAGTACACGCATACCACCAATCAGTGCTGTCATTTCCGGTGCTGTTAAACCCAGTAATTGAGTTTTATCCAACATCATTTCTTCAGGCTGGACCACATAATCTTTTTTCAGGTAGTTACGGTAAGCGTCATGCAGTGGCTCTAATACTTCAAACGACTCAACCTCTGTTTGCTCCTGCGTCGCATCGCCTCGCCCTGGTGTAAAAGGCACGGTAATCATCACGCCAGCAGCTTTTGCTGCCTGCTCAATAGCCGCAGAGCCACCAAGGACGATCAAATCGGCCAGACTGACTTTTTTATTCAAAACTGCCTGGATATTCTCCAATGTTGATAACACTTTATGTAAGCGTACTGGCTCATTAGCTTCCCAGTCTTTTTGAGGCGCTAAACGAATACGAGCCCCATTGGCGCCGCCACGGTAGTCCGACCCACGGAAAGTTCGAGCGCTATCCCAAGCGGTCGATACCAACTCGCTTATAGATAAGCCACTTGCCAGGATCTTTGTTTTGAGCTCACTGATTTCTGCATCTGTAAGTTTATAGTCAACGGCAGGGATCGGATCTTGCCAAATTAAATCTTCTTGCGGAACATCAGGTCCTAAGTAGCGACTTTTAGGGCCTAAATCACGATGGGTTAACTTAAACCAAGCACGAGCAAACACGTCTTCAAAGTACGCCTGATCGTTATAAAAGCGCTCTGATATTTTTCTGTATTCAGGATCGACTTTCATCGCCATATCAGCATCGGTCATGATCGGATTGTAGCGGATAGACGGATCTTCTACGTCGACTGGTTTATCCTCTTCTTTAATATTGATTGGCTCCCACTGCCAGGCACCGGCGGGGCTCTTTTTCAATTCCCAGTCATAGTTTAACAACAGATAAAAGTAGCCGTTATCCCATTGAGTTGGATTCGTGGTCCAGGCACCTTCAATGCCGCTGGTGACTGTATCACGGCCTATGCCACGGGTTTTGTGATTATTCCAGCCTAAACCTTGCTCCTCGATGCCAGCCGCCTCAGGTTCAGGACCTAAATTCTCTGCACGACCATTGCCATGACATTTACCTACCGTATGTCCACCTGCAGTCAGAGCAACAGTTTCCTCATCATTCATCGCCATACGGGCAAAGGTGACACGAACATCATGTGCTGTTTTCAGAGGATCTGGCTTGCCATCAACACCTTCCGGGTTCACGTAAATCAATCCCATCATCACAGCAGCCAGCGGATTGTCTAAGTCTCGCTCACCAGAATAGCGACTACCTGCACTGTCCGATTTGGCTAACCACTCTTTTTCACTGCCCCAGTAGGTGTCTTTTTCAGGATGCCATATATCCTGACGACCGCCCGCAAAACCGAAGGTTTTAAAGCCCATCGACTCATATGCCATATTACCGGCCAAAATAATTAAATCGGCCCAGGATAATTTGTTGCCGTATTTTTTCTTAATAGACCAGAGTAAGCGGCGAGCTTTATCCAGGTTGGCGTTATCAGGCCAGCTATTAATAGGCGCAAAGCGTTGATTGCCTGTGCCACCACCGCCACGCCCATCAGCAATACGGTAACTGCCTGCACTATGCCAGGCCATACGGATCATCAAACCACCATAATGCCCCCAATCGGCAGGCCACCAGCTCTGACTCTGTGTCATTAGAGTTTTTAAATCATGTTTGACCGCTTCTAAATCAAGTTTGTTAAATTCTTCAGGGTAATTAAAATCATTTCCTAAGGGGTTAGTCTTAGTATCATGCTGATGCAGGATGTCTAAGTTCAACGCATTAGGCCACCAATCCATTACAGATTTAGCAGCAGAAGTATTACCACCATGCACTACAGGGCATTTTCCGGCCGAACTATTCGTCGTATTGTCCATTGAAATCGTCCTTTTGTGTTGAAGAAAAAATGAAACTGACGTTTAAGATAGTAAAGTCTTATGAATAAACAACTCTCTTGTAGCAGAGAACAGGCTAATTTTGATGCGTATAAAACTAATTATCTGTTGAAAAAACTGTCATTAGCCTGCACCTAATGACAGTGAGAATTTTTATCTGGCCTGCGCAGCGGAGGCCATTTTGATATGAATTAACGTTCGGTTGGGTAACCTGCATCCAACCAGGCTTGGAATCCGCCAGCAACCGATAAGACTTGAGTAAAGCCCATGTTTTTCAACGAATCTGCAGCCAGAGCAGAGCGTGAACCCGAGCGACAGATTAGATAAATGGGCTTGGCAGATAACTGCTCAAGCGCTGCCATGCTGTCACAATTCGAACCAACACTCGGATGTTGGTGAATACGCATCTCAAGCACACCTCGAGGATAATTTACCGAGCGGTCGACGTAACCCTGAATATATTCATCAGGCTCACGCACATCAATGAGTATGGCATGATGATCCTGCAGAGCAGAAGCTAATTCCTGAACAGAAACTTCAACGATTCTGGCCTTAGCTTCATTCACTATTTGTTGCGAACTCTTCATACATTACCTCTTTCACTAATTTAAAACGGATTGAGTAAGGACTACAGTGGCCATGATAATCAGGAAGATTGAAAAGGCTTTTTGCAGTTTTTCTTTTGGCAATTTATGCCCTATCCAGACGCCAAAGAAACTACCAGCTACACCGCCAACCACCATAATTCCAATGACAGTCCAGTCGAACGAAAAGTTCTGGGCGGTTAATACTTCGTAGTACTTAGCAAAACCCACCACAGATTTCAGTGCGATAATCAGTAAACTGGTGCCTATTGCCATGATCATGGGAACACCACCAAGCAGAACTAGCGCAGGCACTATCAAAAAACCACCGCCTACGCCGACAAAGCCTGTGATGACTCCAACGACTAACCCATCCAAAGCGACCTTAAGAAAGTTTACCTTGGGCGTAGCTTCAGAACTTTTTTTGCTGCGCCACATCATCACTGCAGCGACAACCATCAACAGAACGAATACAGATAGCTGAATAACGCTGTCAACCAGAGTTCCCAGCCAAGCACCACCATAAGTCCCCACCATGCCAGGAATACCAAACAGTAGTACATGAGGCCAGGATACTCTCTTGTGCCAAATGTTAGGGATACTGCCAAATAAGCTGATACCGGCAACGATGAGTAAAGAGGAAGCAATCGCCAGATTCGCCGGCATATCGACTAAATACATTAGTACTGGAACAGTCAGGATAGAGCCGCCTGAACCAA
This sequence comes from Rheinheimera sediminis, assembly GCF_004005375.1. Classification (GTDB taxonomy): domain Bacteria; phylum Pseudomonadota; class Gammaproteobacteria; order Enterobacterales; family Alteromonadaceae; genus Pararheinheimera. The sequence continues at coordinate 9,958 of NZ_RZUF01000047.1, forward strand.
AGATGCCAAGGCTTAATCCTATTAAGATTGCCCCCAATATTGCATGGATCATAATTTCTTCTCTTTGCCAGTGAAGCCTGAATAGATAAACATAGTCAAAGCATGTTTATCGGGAGCTTTAAATACACCTTACCTTGCTCATCTGCAGGAGGCATATGCCCAGCACGGATATTGACCTGTATTGAAGGTAAAATAAGTCGTGGCATCGCCAGAGTTGCATCCCGCGCTTCACGTTTTTCAACAAATTGTGCTTCTGTAACGCCATCATGCACGTGAATATTGTGCTCACGTTGTTCACCTACTGTGGTCAGATATTCATGTTCACGTCCTTTTGTTGGGTAATCGTGACAGACATAAATTTTTGTCTCTTCTGGTAGAGCCAGTAACTTTGAGATGGACTGGAACAAAGTCGAAGCACTGCCGCCTGGGAAATCGCAGCGAGAAGTTCCGACATCAGGCATAAATAAGGTATCGCCTACAAATGCAGTTTCATCATTCATCAGGTAGGCAAGATCAGCGGGTGTATGACCCGGAGTGTGGATCACACGAATAGACATCGCTCCTACGTGCAGTACTTCGCCATCATGGAATAAACGGTCAAATTGAGCTCCATTGGGTAAAAACTCTTTTTCAAGATTAAACACTTCTTTGAAAATAGTTTGTACCTGCTTGATATGGGCGCCTATACCGACTTTCGCTCCCAGATGCTCTTTGAAAAATGGCGCTGCGGATAAATGATCAGCATGAGCATGGGTTTCCAGCACCCAGTCCAGTATCAGCTCATTTTGCTGAATATAAGCCAGCATGAGTTCTGCACTTTGTGTCGAAGTGCGGCCTGATTTGTAATCAAAATCCAGCACAGGATCGATTACTACAGCGTGTTTTGAAGCGAGATCAGTGACGACATAACTGAATGTCTCGCTGTCTTTGTCCAAAAATGCTTGCACATGAATATCGCTCATTTTTTCCTCCTAAGGGGCTTTATCGCTCCCTTTAGTGTTAACACATCAGCTGCCTTCTAAGGCTTTAACCGAGCAGTCACAGAAGATTCATGCCTGCTAACGAGTTCATATCAGACTTAAAGCTCGCCGCAATTTCAGCGGCATACAGGTTTAATGCTATACAGCTGCAGCCGCAGTCTTGAGATTTAATACTGCGGCTTGATTAGTCCATACGAGTATTCGAAATAAGTATAAGCATATATCAAATAGAAATAAAAGAATTAGATAAATCTAATCGAAAAAAACTTGATCACAGCAGAATTCTCGAACTGAGCGCACAAGTTTGCAAATACAGTGAGACCATCAGTTGAAGCAGAACTAAGAAACTTGAGAGTCATCCGGTGTCAGTACTGGCGGTAATTTGCATTAAAACTATCTGTGCTTCACCTCCTCATAAGGTTCTATGCAACCTCATCGCATGGTGAAAATACCAAATGCGATTTATCAACAGATACAAAGCCCCTGACAAAAACCGTGCATGAAATATCTGCTTTTGCTTGCGCAAATTTGCCGCAAAGCCTAGAGTTAATCAATATATTCGTTATTGGAATATCTTATTCTAAATAAGAATATATATTTTTTAATCATCAACAGGTTACGGCTAGGCCGTACTGGGAGGCGTTGTGAATACAAAGAGTCCTGTAACTGCTCGAGTTTATGATGTGGTAGTTATTGGTGGCGGAGCCGCAGGTTTAGCCACTATAGCCAGCCTGTTGAAGCGACAACCAGATTTAAGCATTGCACTGGCTGAGCCCTCACAACAGCATTTTTACCAGCCAGGCTGGACTTTGGTCGGTGGAGGTGTGTTTGAGCAAAGCAGCACTGTAAAAAACATGGCGGATTTAATACCCCAAACTGTCAGCTGGTTTGATACTGCAGCACAGAGTTTCTCCCCACTGCAAAACTCCGTACTACTGGCGGACAATACAAAGCTGCAGTATCGCAGTCTTATTGTGGCAACAGGGCTGAAGCTCGATTGGGGCGCCATTGCAGGATTAGACAACCATCTTGGCAGTTGTGGCATTACATCAAACTATGCGCCGGGCCTTGCGCCATATACTTGGGAGCTGGTGCAGAATTTAGACAAGGGTAGAGCTATTTTCACTCAACCTGTGATGCCAATTAAATGTGCAGGCGCGCCACAAAAAGCCATGTATTTATCCTGCGATCACTGGCTGCGTCGACAAAGACTACGCCACATCGATGTACAATTTTGCAGCGCAGGAGCGGTGTTATTTGGCGTACCCGATTATGTGCCAGCACTGAACAGTTACATAGAAAAATATGACATCAGTCTTAACCTGCAAACTCAACTGCTTAGTATTGATGCCAGCGCTAAAACTGCGCGTTTTAAAAAAACCAATGCAGACAGCAGCACTGAGATCATTGAAAAAGAATTTGATATGCTGCACCTGACACCACCACAAGTAGCACTAGATGTGATTCGTCAAAGCCCATTGGCTGATGTCGCAGGTTGGGTGGATGTATTCCCGGATACACTACAGCACAAAAACTATGCCAACGTATTTGCGCTGGGCGACTGCGCCAACACCCCAAATTCAAAAACTGCAGCAGCTGTGCGTAAACAAGCCCCTGTAGTCGCAGAAAATGTCCTTAACTTATTGAAAAATAGAAAATTAACCTCAGTCTACGATGGCTATGGTTCCTGTCCTCTGACCGTAGAACGAGGAAAAATTGTGCTGGCCGAGTTTATCTATGGTGGCAAATTAGCGCCCACCTTCCCTTCCTGGTTCATAAATGGCACCCAACCCTCAGCTCTATCCTGGTTTTTAAAAGAGAAAATGCTGCCGCCCCTGTATTGGTATGCCATGTTAAAAGGCCATGAATGGATGGCAGCTTCGATACAAAAAGATGACTTACCCACAGACAGGCATGTTAAACCCAGCTGTAACTTTGACGTCAGTTAAGTGCTGGCACTTTTTTGTTCTGTCAGATCAGCTAATCTTGGCAAAGACTGGCCATTAACGTGCAGAACCACACTGGTATTTCGGCTTTAAAACCTGGATGCCTTAGTTAATAACTTATTGAGGAGAAATTTATGTTCAAAAGAACCTACACCAAGCACTGGGGCATAACGCTAGCCCTGTGCGTCTCTTTGCCTGTCGCTGCCCAAACAATAGAAAGCTTGACGGCTGAAGCTCAGGCGCGTATCAAGCTGTTTTCTGCAGAGCTAAAAAGCAATCTGATGCAGGCTACTAAGCAAGGTGGCCCTGTAAATGGCGTTCAGGCCTGTCATATTATTGCGCCTGAAATTCAAAAAAAGCTGGCCAAAGACGGCTGGATAGTAGCGAGAACAGCTCTAAAATACCGGAATCCTGCTAACAAGCCAGACCAATGGGAGCAGCAGAACCTGCTCCAGATGTTATCTGCACATCAAAAAGGTGAGCCCTTAGTCACCATGGCGAAAGCTGAAATAATAGAGCTTCAGGGCAAAAAAACCTTCCGCTACCTAAAAGCTATCCCGATGGATACCAGGTGCACAGCCTGTCACGGCGAACATATAACAGAGGAAGTCAAAACAAAAATCTCGACCTTGTACCCAGCAGATTCAGCCACAGGTTTTACCGCGACAGAACTAAGAGGAGCTTTTACCGTACAGAAGTCGATCCTCTAATCAGCAGGTTCGAATATTTCTGTCGATATCGAATTCAAAAGGGCCTGACTAATCAAGCCTTACTTTCTATATTTTTCGCTGTTCTTTGCTCCATATGACTATGAATAATCAAGCTCAGAATGATGCGGTCTCGAGACGTTTTTTTTAAAATGGTAGAAAAACTGGATCGCCGGACGGTCTGAAAATTGAGACTTTGAAGTATTTCAAGGACGTACAATCTGAGTATACAAACTCTATCTTTTACAATTCAGACACTACTGTATTCAGTCCAAACGCAAAGAGCAAAACATGTGAAAAACATACAGCCATCTATCGGCTTCCGGCTGAAAGGGATAAAACATCATTATCCTTTACAGAGGATATATAGAGAGCAATGTTATGATTTTTAGCTCCCAGTAGTTGGCCAATAAAATTAAGTTAATTCGGATTAGTAACAACTGGTCGCAGGCCGATATTGCTAAAAAGTAGGGATCAAGCAATCGACCTTATCGAATTTTGAAAACGATCCTGACCGCTACCAATTACAGACCTTGTTTAAAATTCTGCAGGGGCTGCATCTCTATATGGAATTGCTTGAGCTACCATAAAAATTAGCGTCAGCTTCTGATGATGAGACCTGGTAAATGACATCGTTATCGTTCTAGATGAACCAAACCTATGTTGGAAAGTTTATTCAGCAACCTAACGGCGCTCATCAACTAAGCTACGATCCGTCATGGCTTCAGGACAAAAAATACAGACTATTATCACTGTCCTTGCATTTACAGAAAGGTAAACTCATTAGTGGATCACTTTTAGACTGTTGTTGACACCGGGCGGTGAACTACTTTGCTCACCCCATCCTGGGGTTCGTCCCTGCTGGACCCGCTGA
>NZ_RZUF01000048.1 GCF_004005375.1 Rheinheimera sediminis
GAATAGGTGTTCAGATAAATCAGAATACGCATTCAGCGGCACCGGCTAGCGTAAGAGCAGATAAATAATCTTCTTCATGCCAAAGTCGGAGCGCTGTAATTAGTTGGTGCTCTGCGATTTCTTCTGCCGTAAGTTCTGAATCTGACATATTTATACCTAACGCCGCCAGCACGCGCGGCTTTGTATTGAAGGCGAAGCCGCAACGGAAAAGCCGTCGCTGTGCCTGACCTTGTTAGCCAAGCTTTGGAAGATCAAGATATATAGATTTAATTAATTCTTTACCATATTTTCGTTCAAGCTTCCGCACTATGAAATGCCCTCTAGCCATATCTTGGAAATGATCAATGAAGATGGTATTAATTATTGCTCCGCCAGCAGCGCCGATTGCTGGTATGGCTTGAGCTGCTGCTTTCTCTGTAACTTGAATTCCAAACCGTTCAGCAACTTTTGCAATAAACCTAATTAAGATGGGCGCACCTTCGTCAGTAATTGTTTTTCCTACAAGAAACTCTGACGCTTCTGCTACGGATCTCGCTAATACAGCTCTAACCGCATAATATCCGCTTTCTGTGCCATCATCAGATTCGCTATTGCCACCTAGGGCAAAAACTTCCAAACAAGCCAGTTTAGTTTCTATAGCTGATATGGATTCACCTTCGCTTCTTGCAATGTCGGCTATTGATCGTAGCATTATTGAAGTTGATATCGGCAACTCAATGGATATTGCTGCGATTCCGAAGAAGCCTCCAACACCTCCACTAACAGCTACGCCAAGTTTGTGCCAAATATTAGATGACTCTTCTCCAGGAATATCTTTCATAGTAAAAACTGCGGCTTCTGATGCTTTAAGCAAAGCAGTCTTTGTAATTTCCCCAATATTTTTGTTCCAGCTATCAGGTAATAAGCCGAGCCCTTTTTCAATTGGGGTACCAATGAAATTTGTCACTTTTGCGGCAACACCAGGATTTTCTAGAAGATTTTTTGCAACTTGAAGCTCTTTTTTATCTTGATCTGTGAATTTTAATTCCATGAGGATCTCTCTAGTGGGTATGTGGCTAACTTTTTAATAGAAGGGGGTCTGCGCGCAAGTCGAACATTTTTACGCCTTTTTTCCTGAATTCTACTCATACCAAACTAACGCTCACGTACCTTTTTTTCAATAAGTTTTTCTGGCATCGGTAAACTTACGTGCGGCAAAATTTATACAGCCAGCACGCTAGTTTTTTTTGAATATACTCAAGCTGGATACTTGGGAATTTATTCAGTGGTTTGTGCTAATAAACGGAGTTATTAATAGGCATTTAACATAGCGCCGAGTTTCCGCTTTTGGCACAAAGCTGCTTTTTGGTCAGTGGTAAGGTGACAGCTACAACTGATCAGTTGTCCTTCCAATGGGTTAGTCCATCAAAGGGTTTTAATCACTCTCTGGCGCATAACACGCACCTCAGGTGAACTGAGTCGTCGTGAATGCCCTTTTTATTTTATCTGCCTGCTCATTCAATCCAGAAAAAATAGCGCTACTTATCGACTGTGGAAAACCTGCTGGCAATCTAGCGGTCACGTCTGCTATCACGTGTTCTGTTTGTGCTGCCATTTGCCGCATCATCTCGACTACTTTTTGGCTGGAGAACCCTACTCGCTCGGCTGTGCTAACAAAATGGCGTGGCTGGATCATGGAGAAATGGTACTGACGATTTTTGCCTTCTAATGCCATCGCCATTTTGGCTTTCTTTTCCTGGATACCAGCAGAAGCAAACAGTGGGAATGCGGAAAGCACGTCGTACAGTGGTGTCATGCGATAGGATGAACCAGCCTCGATAAACAGACTAAAGTTTTTGCCATGACCATCGATAGCCGCCAGCATCCAAAACAAAATTTGCGTCCGGAAAAAAATCTCACGATCTGCACTGGCCAAGCGGGAGCCTAACAGCAAGTGCATTGAATTTTCGATGCCTGGACCGCCATCTGCCTGATACTTTAACGCTGGAGCTATTCCCATAGCCTGACAAAAGTCTTCCTGCGGTAAACGCATCAGCCACTGCCCGTTTTGCGACCAGCGTCTGTCAAAGCGCTCGACAACTAAGACTTTTTTTTCACCAAAAGTTGCAAGCTCCGCATTGGCTGTATGCAAACCAAATGCTTTGGCGATGTGCAGACACAGCCATTCATTGTCACAGCTTTCGCTGAGGTCGATATTGTGATGTTCCAGCCGGCCTATCGGCAGTTTCAGGATATGACTGGTGGCTGTACTGCCAACGGGCAATTGCCACCGTCCATCGGCCCAAAGTAGCGCTGTTTTCTCCTGCGCCCCCGCCAGTGAAATTCGAAAATCACTGTGGTCAGTCATTCCGAGCGGTGCGGTTTGATAACCAGCCAACAATGCTTCAATTTGAGTCACTGTGAGTGGAGTTGCTGTCATTGTTGTCACAGGTGGAATTTGGTTTTGGACAGGATATAACTGGATGGCGCCAACACAATCACGGCCTATTGCAGCGAGCAGATCAAATGGATGAGTGGTCGCTACCTGAAACCTGGCCTGCATTCAGCAAGAATTGCCTCTGAATCAGGTAACAGGTTCTGAAAGAAATTAAATACTGCCGAGCCCCGATGGCGCTGTGTACGAAGTGGCAATTATAACGAAATGGGCCGTGCGTCAGGGTATTGCAACCACGAGGTGGCATATTGGAACGACATAGCACCGTTACCATCGCGGTATAAAGTTCCGACTTCTTCGCCATTCATCGCAACCTGCAGTATCTGCGCGCGCATGCTTTACCACTCCCGTTTTTTGTTGCTACCGTCCGTTAACTCGGCACCTCTTTTGCTGACATGCAGCTCTAGATCCAGTGCGGCTAAAATCTTGAATAAGGTTTCAAGTTTGGTCGATTCAGGCTTCAACTCAAAATCAGAGACTGTGGTTTGTTTGATCCCCACCAGATCCGCAATTTCCCGCTGTGTATTTTGCCCCAACTTACGCTGTTCACGGATTGCATTCGCGAGCGCCGCGGGTGATGTTACTCCCATAGTTCACCTTACAAATTTAACCCCTATAAAGGTTAAAAGAACTTTAACCCCTAAAGAGGATATTTTCAATTGTATCCGCCATAGGGGTTAAAATTATTTTGTTTGATACGGTCGCGTTTGTAGTGCGCACCTTAGTGCTGTTAGGTCCCTTTACTACAAAACATGACCAACCCATCTCAATAGTTCACTAGACTTTCGCTTCTCAATGCGTCGCATTAACAAGCTCAAGCCTCGTGAACCTAAAAGCTGAAGAGTACAGGTATCAAAAATTGCAAAATTGAGACTGAAAAAATCGTTGCTCGACGCTCCTAACCGGCGTAAAGAGTAAACAGACACAGAGATTGAAGATCAGTAGACTATTAGTTAAATCCTTTATTTATATGGGTTTCAGAATGATCAAACATAACCCTAATACAGTTTCTGTTCGAACCTGATGGATGCGCCATATAAATCAAACACTTAGAGACAACTCAAGTGGTTTTTTTATGTCCGGTGACCAATCGGTGAGCATGGCGTGACCATTCATTTGATTACCCCCCTTTTCTGACTCCATAAAATAACCTTTGCTCCGAAAGTCCACACTTTGAATTAACTATCTACCAGGATTTTAGTTGTTTGGGATAACCACTGTCTTTTTTTGCTAATTCATCTAAAACATCTGAACCTGATATTTGGAAGCTTGACGATAATGCCTCTCCGCGAGAGGCTCAAGTATCGCTCTGTGAGGGGTTGCAGGGGAAGTTCCTGCGGTCTACTCACCTCAGTATGGATGAAGACGATAACCAAATTTTCGTGGGAAATGCTGTAGAGAATACGGCAACAATGAGACATCTTGAGTTAAACATGCTTCGGGCAGAGACCAGCAAAGTGATGAGCAAGCCACGTAAAAAGCGCAAAGCCCATATTGATGAAAGTTATCTTGAGAAGGTTGTCATGGCAGGCTTAGGAGTGGATAAAAAATAAGCATTTACGATCTTGCCTGAGACTGTGATTATATGCTATTCCATATGCCAATGTCGCCAAAGTCGAAACTCGCCCTGGCGAGATCGTTCACGCATGAAGGAGAGCCATCATAGCAACGCAGCCGCAGAACGCCGAACTACTAGCAGGTTGGATGAATGGGATTGCAACTATCTCGTCATTCGCAAATACGATAACTACCTATCAGCTTCCGGACGCGTCAACTCTGAGCAGGGTTGGCGGCGCTACCTATAGCAATCTCGTCGAAAGCTATGGCCAGGTGGCACAGAGCTGCTATTTGTGGTTGGAGGGGGTGGAGCCGTTGCTGAACGCACTGCCGCAGGTCTATGTCAGCCTGAACCCCGACGTTCAGTCCTTCTTCACCAGTTGCCTGACGGACGCCGCAGCCCTTCAGCAGAACCCCGGCGATCAGGCGGCACAGCAAGACTTGCAACAGCAACTTTCTTTGCTCACCAGCCATATCCAGGGAATCCAGGACATCTTATCCGCCACTTCCGGTGACGCATCCGAATATGCGGGCACATTAGAAAACAATGTCGGAGCATTGCAGACAGCACTGCAGGATGTGTCGACCTTGTACAATGATGTAGAAAGCGACATCGCATCGCTTCAGGCGCAGATCTCGACGCTGAACAGCAAGATCGCGGCCCTGCAAGTGGCGGTTCCAGCGGCTGAGGTCACGACCGGCATGGGACTGATGGCCTTCGCTCTGCGCATTCCGCTGCTGATGTCATGGAATCCGGTCGCTGGCGGCATTCTGCTGATTGCCGGTTTCATCGGCGCCAGCATTGCGATGATGGAGGAGTCGGCGCTGAACCAGGACATCCAGAACCTGCAGGCGACACTTCAGGCCGCAGCCCTTGACCAGACCCAGGATATCCAATCGGTTTCCGCCTTGCTGGCGGCACAGGGGACCATTCAGGGAATGTTGGTGCTGGCACAGTCCCTGACAGCCCCCGCCGGCCCCTTCACGCAGATCGCGCAGGTACTGGAGCAGTTCGTAACGCAGATGCAGCAATCGATCACGGACCTTGCACAGGCGGCGCAGGACGATAATGGCGGCCAGATCACGCAGACGATCACCGACCTGCAGGGCGCGCTGTCGGCCTGGAACCAGGATTTCGCGCTGGCCCAATCCCTTCAGCAGAATGTGAACGTCAGCGTAGATAGCCAGACCCTCTATGTCGTAAACAACGGGGCCGTCACAACAGTGCCGCATACCCCAGTCTCATCTTTCCAATGAAGGAGCCTCCCATGAGCGTCAGTAATAACCAGCTTGCCACGACCCTTGCCGACTGGGGCAATTCCCTTGCCTCGATGAATGCCTTTGCCAATTCGGTCAACGCCTATCAGATTCCGGCCAACACGACGCTGAGCAGAGTCGATGGCACGACCTATGATGATCTGGTCAGTAATTACGGATCGGTCAGCAGTCAATGCGTAATGTGGATTGAGGCAGTTGGCCCGATGATCCAGACGGTGCCCCAGATCTATACAATCAACAACGCCGGTATCACCGGCTTCATCAACGCGGCAATCCAGGATGCCCAAGCCCTGATCGTCAATCCCAACGATACGGCAGCGTTAAACGATCTGGACAATCAGATCAACGCTTGCCAGCAACACATTGCCCTTGTGCAGTCCACAACGAATTCGAACCAGCAGGAGCTGACAAGTTTCGCAACCAGCTTCGCGGCCGAATTCACCAGTCTCGGCACCGCGCTGTCGGACCTCACGACCCTTTACGCCGATGTCCAGAGTGACATCAGTTCGCTAAGTTCCCAGATCGACCAGCTCAACAGCAAAATCACCGAGTTGGATTATCTGATCCCGGCAGAGATGATTGCCACGGGCGTGGCCGCCATCAGCTTCGCCACTCGCATACCAGTACTGATGTCGTGGAACCCGCTGGTCGGTGGCATCCTGATCATCGGTTCCTTCATTGGCACAGCCATCGCCGAGATGGAAGAAGCTGCCCAGCAGTCGGAAATCACGTCGATGCAGCAGACGATCCAGAACGACCAGGCCATGCAAACGCAGGACAATCAGGCACTGGTCTCGATCTCGTCGATGAAATCACAATTGACATCCTTTCAGAGCACGATGAGCAACCTGACATCCAGCACCGGCCCCATCGCTCAGTTGCAGACGATCCTGAGCGAGTTCCTGACCGATTGTGCGAATAGCATCGCCGACCTGCAGCAAGCGGCGAAGGATGCGAACAGTGGCCAGATGAACGAGGCGCTGACCGACCTGCAGAACGCCCAGAGTGATTGGGGCTATGCCTACCAGATGGCCAACAGCTTCGTCACCAACCTTACCCTCTCGATCAACAATCAGAACGCCTTTGTCATGAACAACGGCAAGGTGACGCAGATCGCCTTCTGATAATCATTTGGGACCGGCCGGTCGTCAGCCTGACGCGTTGGGGGTCGCATCAGGGCAGACGCCACTGATATCCCGCTTCCAGCGAAGTATGGCGCTTCCAGAAGCTGGGCGCCCGCTAGCCCAACAGTGCTCATTGATGCCAGCAACATGATTGCCATGCTGGGTATGGTGGAGTCTCATCGTCATGCCTGGGAATGGCAACTGCGCCGCATCAACCCCAATGCCACCTGGCTGGACAACTGCAGCAACGCCACTCACTTCTCGTTCGCCAAATACTATCGCCCTGCCGATATCTACATAAATAACCAACTAACAGCCTTGGGGGGTCATTGAAGCGGGCATTACCACCCTTATTGATAATTCGCATAATAGCAGCACCGCTGCGCATTCGGATTCAGCCGTTGAGGCTCTGCTGGATGCGGGCATTCGCGCACCAGTAGCAGAAGAGTGGGACAAAGCACAGTGGCTGGGGAACTGGCAACGCTTGCAGCAAAAGTATTTCAACAATAAGCATGACAGCTTGGTTTTTCTGGCGGTCATGGCTTAGTTGGAGCCAGAGTTATGGGCCGAAGCTCGCAGACTTGCGACCGCCAATAGTCACTGAATTTTTTGGCTCTTTTACCGTCTTTGCCCAAAATGCTTGTACATGAATATCACTCATCTCTTACTCCTGAGGCAGCGCAAAGCACTCCCTTTTGTATTAACAAACAGATTTACAGTGTTTTAGTACAGTAGTACCAATCCACGTAGTTATGGCCTTGGTCTTTCCGCACTGCTGCATCCGCCATTGTTGCCGGTGGAGGAACGATAACTGGTTCACCCGCATGCCAGTTTTCTGGGGTTGCTATCTTATTTGCATCACTGGTTTGCATGGCTTCAAGCATACGAACGAACTCGTCAATGCTGCGGCCATTACTCATAGGGTAATACACCATGGCTCTCATAATGCCATTCGGGTCAATGAAGAAAGTCGCACGAACTGCCGCAGTATCACTAGCACCCGGTTGGATCATGCCGTAAGACTTTGCGACCGCCATTGACAGGTCGGCAATGATTGGGAATGGAATTGTGACACCAAAGTTTTGCTCAATACTACGAGCCCAGGCAATGTGTGAGTGCACACTGTCAATGGACAAGCCCAATAGATCACAATTCAATGCGGTAAATTGGTCTGCCCGAGTCGCAAAACCGATAAATTCGGTTGTACAGACGGGCGTGAAGTCAGCAGGGTGCGAAAACAGTATCAACCACTTACCTTTATAGTCGGCAAGCGATTTCATACCGTGCGTAGTCTTTGCAGTAAAGTCTGGAGCCGGTTGATTTAATTGTGGAAAAGCTACAGTTGATTCAGTCATCTCGAATACCTCAGTTGTTTGGTTGGGTCTAACTTTAGTATTCAAATTTAGTATAAGCATATAACCAAAGGAAATAAATAAATTAGACTAATCTAATTCAACAAATCGATGAATAAATCAAAATTAGATTTTTTTGATTTATATCAATATCTTGGATTAAACCAATCTATAGTTAGAGGGGAAAATAGAGATTGAGGTGACTCATAATGAACAAAACTTTGCTGACGTTTCTATTTGTGATCGCCAGCACAGGCTGCAATTTACAGGCTCAATAGCCCAAAAATGAGCCGGTTCAGGTCATCCAACCTGCAAAAACAACCCAACCGGAGAAAGTTGAACCGGGTAAACAACTATTTTTGACCCAGGTTTATCAATGTTGCGTTTGATCTCTTGTAACACTCTCCACAACCTGCCTTTAGACGGAACAGATAACCTAAAAACTTCTGTTGGATATAAATGGCGGCCTAGACCAGTTAGTTCGCCTGCAATATTCAAACTGAACCAGGGATAACGAATGCTGGCCTTTATTAATTTAATGAATGAAATAATAGTTTCTTTAAAAGCTGACCAATTTACTTACTGAATGCGCAGATTTTTTAGGGATCTCGAGGCGTAAAAAGATGCCTATACCCAAGTAACTTGAAGTTGCAGGGCGGCGACCACTCAGTTCGGGGATGGCAGAGCCGCTAATTTTCAGGAACAAGCATCAGGGCCGATACAAACAAAGGTTGAATTGGCCTTTCTATTTGCATGATGGCGAGTCTTCTACTTTGTCTGATCCTCCTGATAGCCCCCTATCCAATTTGCCTCATCCACTGCAACAGATTTCAGTAACTTTCTACAGCACTTAATTGAGCATTTCATGCTGCTTAGGTTCTGCATGCCGGATATTAACCTCTTCGTGTCGAATGTTTTCGATGCTATAAAAGTGCTAAGAGAGTACATACAGGTTCAGAGAGTTGACCATTTAGCAACAGGCGGCATCTCTGGTCAAGAGCTGACAACTTGACCAGGCTCCAGGCGTCCGGCTGGTCAAAAACCGTTCGTTATTTTTCAACAAAACTGTTATAGCTATAGTGTGTTGAACAGATTGCCATGAAGATTAACAGGTTAAACAAATGCAACAAGTACTCAGCAAGCTTTCGGTCATAGTCTTTGCTCTGGTATTCATTGGTTTTTATACTACCAGTGCAGCGGCAACTCCTGATGTAACCCAACGCATAAACAATCTTCAGGTTGAATACAGCCAAACACCGCTGGGTATTGATGTAGTACAACCGAGATTTAGCTGGCAAATGGCCTCAGCCCCCAGTAAGCGTATGCAATTCCAGACGGCTTATCAGATTAAAGTGTTAGACCCCTTACAAAAAGAAGTCTGGAACTCTGGCATTGTCAAATCAAAGACGTCACTCCACGTTTTGTATCAGGGCGAAGCATTAAAAGCCAAAAGCAGATACAGGTGGAACTTAACTGTTTGGGACGAAAATGAAGTTGCTTACACCACTGACTCATGGTTTGAAACCGGCTTACTGGATCCTAAAATCAGCGCTTGGCATGGCGCTCAATGGATAGGTGGCGACGAAGCCAGTCTGCCATTTTATGCCGACTATCAGTCCCTTTACGACTTAGATGTGTCGGTGAAAATACAGACTAACAGTAAAAAAGCCGCAGTCATCCTTGCTGCGGATGACCCACGATTTTTAAATAAACATAAAAATATTTACCAAACACAAAGTCAGAAAGGCCAGAGCTACTTTAAAGTTGAACTAGATATCAGCCCACTGCTCAAGACTTCAGCTGAACATGCACTGCTGAATTTTTATCGCTCTGGCTACACGCCACAAGATCAAGCAGAAGTGCCTGTTAAACAGTTTAAAATCAAGCAGGAAGTGCTGAACACAAGTAACAGACATCAGGCACATCGATTACATATCCACAATGAATACGGCACTCTGACAGTAAAACTTAACGATGTATCTGATTTTTATGTATCAGATAAAAACAGCCATCAGGACCACTCCCCACGCCAGGACGATGAAGCAAAGGTCACTCTAAATCCTGCAGGAGTAAACCATGAAGCGATCAGCTATGGCATGTTAAATTCGATAGGATTCGAGGTAGCTGCCAACGAAGTTGTAAATTTTGGCGAGTTGACAATACGTCATATCCATCAGCCCCGAAATAGCATAGTTCAGGAAACTCCTGTAGCAGGCTATTCGGGTATTTTTGCGAGCTATCTCACTGGAACAAACCCAATCCTGAGCATCAGAGACAATAGTTTTGAAGTTCAAGGTGGTCATGCTGGAGCCAAGGTGCTGGCCAAGCCAGTAACGATAGGTTCTCCTATGCTGCGCAGCACAGCAGATCTTGGTAAAGCGAAGATATCGAAAGCGCGTTTGTATGTTACAGCGCGCGGAATATATGAGTTTTTCATCAACGGAAAAAAAGTCAGTCACGATTTCTATAATCCGGGGCTGACTCAGTACAACCGGACTCAGCTTTACCAAACATTTGATATCACAAGCTTTTTAAAACAAGGCAATAATGCTTTTGGTGCGATATTAGGCGAAGGATGGTGGAGCGGCCTCCTCAGCTATGGGAATACCTGGAATGGATTTGGTGATCGCCAGTCTTTGTTGGCCATGATGATGGTCAGCTATGAAGATGGCACTGAAAAAGTAATCACGACTAATGAGCAAGAATGGAAGTTCAGCAACCTGGGGCCCTATCGCTATGGTAGTTTGCTGATGGGGGAAGTTTACGATGCAACACTGGAAGACGAATTCCAAAATTGGAGTCGCGCAGACTTCGACGACAACAACTGGACTCCGGCAAAGGTTGTCCCCTTAGAAGGCTCTGCAAGCATCGGCGTTCAGCCGAATATGATGTCCACTCCTCAGCAACTGAACTACGACAGCATGCAGCTTATTGGTCAAATTGGACAGCCGGCACGGGGATATCAGGTACTCACCGCCAAAAGCAGAACCGAAGTACGGCCTGGTGTTTTTGTTTACGACTTTGGACAAAACCTGGTTGGCGTACCTAAAATCAATTTTCATGCTGGTCAGGCAGGCCACATTATCACTTTGCGTTATGCCGAAATGCTTTACCCGGACAAACCTGACTCAGGCCCTAATGTTGGCATGATCCTGACAGAAAACTATCGTTCTGCCTTAAGCCAGGATATCTATACAATGAAAGATGGCGATCAGACGTATGAACCACGTTTTACTTCACATGGCTTTCAATATCTTGAAATAACAGGTCTGGAGAGCCCTCCGGCAACAGAGCAAGTACAGGCGCTGGTGATCACATCTATTGATAAAATAACATCCAGGTTTGAAAACTCACATACCGCAGTCAATCAGTTATGGTCGAACATTGTCTGGTCAAACATTGACAATTTTTTATCTGTCCCTACCGATTGCCCGCAGCGTAATGAGCGCATGGGATGGTCAGGAGATTTGAATGTTTTCGGACGTACTGCGACCTATGTCAGCAATTCATCACAGTTTTTGCGACGTCACATGCTGGCAATGAGAGATACTCAATCAGCAGATGGCCGTTTTGCAGACATAGCCCCTGTAGGTGGCGGTATTGGTGGCATACTCTGGGGGGTTGCGGGCATCACAGTACCGTGGGAAGCATACTGGCAGTATGGTGACACCGCTCTTTTAGCAGAGCACTACCCTGCAATGAAAAACTACGTCAAGTATCTTAGAAAAAATATCAATAAAGATAATGGTTTAATAGCAGATGCTCAGCTTGGTGATTGGCTCGGCCCCCGTAACAACCAGTTAGGTTCAGCTTTTCTCGCATCTGCATACCATATTTATGCACTGGATATCATGTCTGAAATAGCGAAAATTTTGGGGGAAAACACTGATGCAGAAAAATATAAAGCTGAACGGCTGGAGCGCACTGCGCATTTTAATAAAACTTTTGTGAATGACAATAAACGTACGGTAGGAATTATTGGTCAGGGCACGCCATTTAACGCAATGTCAGGACAGCTGAAGACCGTCGAAGCAAACACTCAAACCTCTTATGCTGTTGGTCTGGCACTCGGGGCATTTTCCCCCGGGTTAAGACAAATAATGGCACAACAGTTAGCCCAAACAGTCAGAGCAGAGAGTACAGATGACGATGGAATCATCAGACCAGCATACTCGTTAATGACTGGTTTTATTGGCACAGCCTGGATTAGTTCAGCATTATCAGAAAACGGCTACAGCAATGACGCCTATCGCTTACTTCTCAATGATCAATACCCCTCTTGGCTTTATCCCGTCAAGCAAGGTGCAACGACCATATGGGAAAGACTGAATGGTTATACTGCAGAAAATGGGTTTGGGGGCAATAATGGCATGAACTCTTTCAATCATTACTCCTTTGGTGCAGTAGGCCAATGGCTGATGGCCCACTCGGCAGGTATCCAGCGCGGTACTCCTGGTTTTCAACGTATTAAACTAAAACCTGAACTTGATCCCGAAGCGGAGATAAGCTGGGTGAAAGCTGAATATGACTCGCCCTACGGCACCATTAAAAGTAGCTGGACTATAGAAGCGGAAACTTTCATTTATCAAGCTAAGGTACCGGCAAACAGCACTGCAGAACTGATATTACCAGCAGAGTCACTGTCTGATATCACGGAGAATGGCCAACATCTGGCACAATCTGCAGGGATCAGTGAGCTGAGTTATAGCTCAGGCTTAGTATCTATGGAGCTAGGCTCAGGCGATTATAAATTCAAAGTGAAAAGATCCAAATAAGCAAAGTAAGGGATTAGGCAGAGCTGTTACCAACAATGCAAAACTGATCCAC
>NZ_RZUF01000049.1:0-3527 GCF_004005375.1 Rheinheimera sediminis
TGTGGATCACTTTTAGACTGTTGTTGACAAATAATGCTAGATGAATAAGTTATCTGTATCCATGTCGATAGGTTTGCCGCTTTTAAACCCAAACTAAAAACCCGCCACAAAGGGCGGGTTTCAAAGTAAATCAATCAATAATCTGCTACAACCTGCAACCACCTAAACCCGACCGCAGTTGGCAAACTGGGGTCAGAGCCAAACCGCTACAGTTGAAATTATCAGGCATTCAGCTAAGCATAGAGAATGCGGGCGGGGACAAGCCCACGCCCCTACAGTTGAATATCAGTAGGTAATAAAAAACCCGCCGAGTGGCGGGTTTCTTTATTACCTATAATCTTCCGGACTAGGGCAAGCACACATCAGGTTGCGGTCGCCGTATACGTCGTCGATACGGGTGACTGTTGGCCAGAATTTGTTTTCTGCCACGTACTGTGCAGGGAATGCAGCGTACTGACGCTCGTATGGGCGGTCCCAGCTTGGGTCGAAAATATCTTCCATGGTGTGAGGTGCGAAGTGCAGTGGGTTGTTGTCTGCAGTCCACTCCCCTGCTTCTACTTTGGCAATTTCATTGCGGATAGAAGTCATGGCGGTGATAAATTTGTCCAGCTCTACTTTGCTTTCGGACTCAGTAGGCTCGATCATCAGCGTGCCGGCTACCGGGAATGACATAGTTGGGGCGTGGAAGCCGTAGTCCATTAAACGTTTGGCGATGTCCATTTCGGTGACGCCGGTTTTTTCTTTTAATGGACGCATGTCGATAATACATTCGTGCGCTACGCGGCCGTTGGTACCTACGTACAGTACTGGGAACAGGCCGCCCAGTTTTTTCGCCATGTAGTTAGCGCTTAAAATCGCCATTTCAGTGGCTTGACGTAAACCGTCGCCGCCCATCATTTTGATATACATCCAGCTGATTGGCAGAATGCCTGCGCTACCAAATGGTGCTGCAGATACTGCGCCGTTGTCCTGGCCTGTGCCTTCAATTTTAACGACAGCGTGGTTTGGCATAAACGGAGCCAATTGTTTCTTCACACCAATTGGACCCATACCTGGGCCGCCACCGCCGTGAGGAATACAGAAGGTTTTGTGCAGGTTTAAATGCGATACGTCAGCACCGATAAAGCCAGGAGAAGTAATACCTACCTGAGCGTTCATATTGGCGCCGTCCATATACACCTGGCCACCGTGCGCGTGAACTATGTCACACAGCTCGCGGATAGACTCTTCAAACACACCATGTGTGGAAGGGTAAGTCACCATAATGGCGGCTAACTTGTCTGATACGGCTTCGGCTTTGGCTTTTAAATCAGCCATGTCGATGTTACCGCTCTTGTCGCAATCTACCAGTACTACTTCAAAGCAAGCCATAGCTGCTGTTGCAGGGTTAGTACCGTGCGCAGACACAGGAATTAAACACACGTTACGGTGTGAATCGCCGCGGCTTTCGTGGTATTTACGAATGGCGATCATACCGGCGTATTCGCCTTGCGCGCCTGAGTTTGGTTGCATAGACACAGCATCGTAGCCTGTGATTTCTACTAACCAGTTGGCCAGCTCGCCAATCATGTCGTAGTAACCTTCAGCCTGGTCGCGTGGCACGAATGGGTGCAGCGAACCAAATTCTGGCCAGGTGACCGGGATCATTTCGGCTGTGGCGTTTAACTTCATGGTGCACGAACCTAAAGAAATCATCGAGTGGTTCAGTGCTAAGTCTTTGTTTTCCAGCTTTTTGATATAACGCAGCATTTCAGTTTCAGAATGGTACTGGTTAAATACCGGGTGCGTTAAGTACTTAGAAGTACGAACTAAGTCAGCAGGAATAGAGTTTGAGCCTTTAGCTACGATGTCAGCGTCTAACTTAGTGACGTCTAAGCCATGGCCAGCGCCCAGAACTATATCAAACAACTGAGCGATGTCAGAAGCACTTGTCAGTTCGTTGAAGCTTACGCTTAAGCTATCGGCGATATCAGTACGTAAGTTCACTTCAGCGGCGATAGCGCGAGCTATTACAGCGGCGCGATCAGCCACTTTAAAAGTAACAGTGTCAAACCAGGTGTTATGTACTAATGAAACGCCTTTGGCTTGCAGGCCGGCTGCAAATACATCAGCAGAACGGTGAATACGCTCTGCGATGTTTTTCAGGCCTTCTGGGCCGTGGTACACAGCGAAGAAAGACGCCATGTTCGCCAGTAACACCTGTGCAGTACAGATGTTGGAGTTGGCTTTTTCACGACGGATATGCTGTTCACGGGTTTGCATTGCCATACGCAGCGCCTGATTACCACGACGGTCTTTCGACACACCTATGATACGGCCTGGCATAGAACGTTTGTAATCGTCACGGGTAGCGAAGAAGGCTGAGTGTGGGCCACCGAAGGCCATAGGCACACCAAAACGCTGGGCAGAACCTAAAACTACGTCTGCACCTAATTCGCCTGGCGATTTTAATAACAATAAGCTCATCATGTCAGAAGCTACTGCTACTACAGCTTTTTTCGCTTGTAAGGCAGCGATTAAAGCGCTGTCGTCACGTACTTCACCAGTCGTAGAAGGGTACTGTAATAAAGCACCAAACACGTCGTGGTTGACTGCGTCAGTGGCTTTGCCAATGATCACGTCAAAACCAAACATTTCAGCACGGGTACGCACTACGTCAATAGTTTGTGGGTGTACGTCGTCAGCGATAAAGTACGTATTGGCTTTGCTTTTCGCTACACGTTTAGCCAGCGCCATAGCTTCAGCAGCTGCAGTGGCTTCGTCCAGTAATGAAGCTGATGCCAGCTCCATACCTGTTAAATCTAAAGAAATTTGTTGGAAGTTCAGCAGAGCTTCTAAACGGCCCTGAGCAATTTCCGGCTGGTATGGGGTGTACGCAGTGTACCAGCCCGGGTTTTCTAACACGTTACGTAAGATAACGTTTGGTGTCAGTGTTGGGTGGTAGCCCATACCAATGTAGCTTTTGAATAGTTTGTTTTTGTTCGCAGCGGCTTTTAAGTACGCCAGAGCGTCCGCTTCAGTTGTGGCTTCACCAGTTGCCAATGGCTGTGGCAGGCGAATGGAAGCAGGCACAGTTTGTGCGATCAGCTCTTCCATGCTGCTTACGCCTAATTCAGCCAGCATAGCTGCTGTTTCGTTAGCGTCCGGGCCTATATGGCGTTGTATAAATTCCTGGTGGTTCGCAAGTTGCGACAGGGTTTTCACAGCTGAAGTGGTCATGCCTTGAAGTTCCTAAATGGTCTTAACAATATGCTGGATGTTTACGCACAGCAGCGGGTTTTGGCCCAGCTGTTGGTAAAATCCCTGTTAGGGTCAGCACGGGCGGGGTAAACCCCGCCCCTACAAAACCCGTTTATTTATTCGTTCTCACCCAACCTTTTACGGTTGGGCCGCCTATGTCTATCTGTCGACATCTGCGGTTTTGTTGGGTCTGTCACGGGCGGGGTAAACCCCGCCCCTACAAAACCCATGTATATCAATGATCTATCAGATATCCGTAGGGGCGAGGCTTGTCCTCGCCCGTCTAT
>NZ_RZUF01000049.1:3554-11600 GCF_004005375.1 Rheinheimera sediminis
TTGGGTCTGTCACGGGCGGGGTAAACCCCGCCCCTACAAAACCCATGTATATCAATGATCTATCAGATATCCGTAGGGGCGAGGCTTGTCCTCGCCCGTCTATTCGGTTTAATCCGATGCTCGGGCGGGTAAACACCGCCCCTACAATAACGCACGTCTATTCGGTTTTATCTGGGTCTGTCACGGGCGGGGTAAACCCCGCCCCTACAAAACCCATGTATATCAATGATCTATCAGATATCCGTAGGGGCGAGGCTTGTCCTCGCCCGTCTATTCGGTTTAATCCGATGCTCGGGCGGGTAAACACCGCCCCTACAATAACGCACGTCTATTCGGTTTTATCTGGGTCTGTCACGGGCGGGGTAAACCCCGCCCCTACAAAACCCATGTATATCAATGATCTATCAGATATCCGTAGGGGCGAGGCTTGTCCTCGCCCGTCTATCCGATAAGTAAAAGCCCTGTGCGAACAGGGCTTTACAATTGTTTTGAATCTACTTATTCAGAGTCAACAACGCTCTGGTAACCATCAGCGTCTAATAAGCCGGCCAGTTCAGATTCGTCGGAAACCTTAACCTGGAACATCCAGCCGTCACCGTATGGCGCGCTGTTCACCAGCTCAGGAGAGTCGTTTAATGCATCGTTTACTGCAACGATTTCGCCAGATACCGGAGCGTAGATGTCTGATGCAGCTTTTACAGACTCAGCTACAGCTACGTCGTCGCCCTGAGCTACTACATCACCTACGTCTGGTAATTCAACAAATACCATGTCACCTAACAGGTCCTGAGCATGCTCAGTAATACCTACGGTGTAAACGCCATTGCCTTCGTCACGAACCCATTCGTGTGACGTTGCGTATTTTAAATCGTTAGGGATGTTGCTCATTGTTATGTTCCTTGGTGCTGAATTTGTTGTTAATCGCAGTCAGTCTACAAACTGACTCTGGCAAACAACATAGCGAAGCTATGCTTTTGCCGCAAGCTTATGGCGGCTCACCTTGTTTGTTTATTTTTCAATCAACAGCTAACAAACAAAGCAAACCACTAGATCTATACCTAAGTACTTTGAATTTAAGAAATGGCGCAGTCAACAAAGCCGCGCCTTCCCGTACGACCGGTATATTAAATTACTTTTTTACCCATACGTACAAAGTTAGGTTTTACTACTTTCACCTGAACCAGTTTGCCGCGGATATCCACTTCTGCAGTGTCGCCAGTCGACGCTGGTACACGGGCCATAGCAATACTGAAACCTAAAGTAGGAGAGAAAGTACCAGAGGTAATTTCGCCTTCGCCGCCTTCAGTCACCACTTTCTGGCCGTGACGTAATACGCCTTTTTGTTCCATCACTAAACCCACCAGCTTCATGGTGCCAGCAGCTTTTTGTTGTTCTAAAGCAGCACGGCCGATAAAGTTACGGTCGCTTGGTTCCCACGCAATAGTCCAGCCCATGTTAGCTGCCAGCGGAGATACGGTTTCGTCCATATCCTGGCCATACAGGTTCATACCTGCTTCTAAACGTAAGGTGTCACGAGCGCCTAAACCAGCAGGTTTCACACCCGCGTCCAGCAGTTTTTGCCAGAAGTCAGCGGCTTCTTCGTT
The DNA here is from genome assembly GCF_004005375.1 of Rheinheimera sediminis. Lineage (GTDB taxonomy): Bacteria > Pseudomonadota > Gammaproteobacteria > Enterobacterales > Alteromonadaceae > Pararheinheimera. The sequence goes on from NZ_RZUF01000049.1 coordinate 5,159, forward strand.
AGGTAAAGAGATTTCGTAACCGTCTTCGCCTGTGTAGCCAGTCGTAGCAATAAACAGAGAACCGGCCTGAACACCAAAAAATGGCTTCATACCAGCAACAGCTGCTTTTTGCTCTTCGGTTAATAAGGTGGCTACTTTGGCTTTGGCTTGTGGGCCTTGCACTGCAATCATGGCGAACTCTGGGCGTTCGGTCACAGTGACATTAAATGCTGCAGCTTGTTTGTTGATCCAGGCCAGATCGTTTTCACGGGTGGCTGAGTTCACTACTAAGCGGAAGAAGTCTTCGGTCAGGAAGTACACGATCAAGTCGTCAATCACGCCACCGGCTTCGTTTAACATGCCGCTGTATAAGGCTTTGCCTGGTACAGTCAGTTTGTTAACGTCGTTAGCGAGTAAATAACGCAGGAAATTACGAGTGTTTGGCCCTTGCAGGTCAACGATAGTCATGTGAGAGACGTCGAACATACCAGCGTCCTGGCGGACATTGTGGTGTTCTTCAATTTGTGAACCGTAGTTCAGTGGCATATCCCAGCCGTGAAAGTCCACCATCTTTGCGCCACATTCTACATGCTTGGCGAATAACACTGTTTTTTGGGCCATCTGTATTTTTTCCAGTTTATACCGTCGTATTTGAAGCTACAGCTTTGTTGACTGCGCCATCTCGCCCCAGTCACATAGGTAACTATGCTCCTGGGGTCTCACGGCTTGTCGCCTCGCCGTAACTTCAAACTACTTAGGTAATTATGCTGCCGGAGCAGTCAATAAATTCTGGCCTGTGCCGCTGGAGCTTTTCAGGCCGCGTTATGCAACTTCAAACACTCAGACTTGCTGTCATCAGTCAGTCACAAAAATCTGCTTATAACCATATGACATTTTTAAGATGAACCGGATTATAACCGATGGGACAAGAGGCCAACAGCCCCTTTTGGATTAGATTTAATAATGCGAATGGCAGAGCTATAGCAAATACCCCTGCCATTTCAGGCCCCTTAATAGCCTATTACTTGGCTGCAGGCCTTGCCCTTATTGGGAGATCGCCAGAATCCCCCAAAGCTGCAGCCATTATTTTTTGTTTTATGAAAGGCAGTTTATCTGTCAGTTTCATTCCCAGCCCACGCACTAACTTCAGTAGTGGGTTTTGTCGGCCAAAGCCTTGTTTAAACGCCTCCATAGCGGCGATCAGGGTTTGTGCTTCGGCTTTACGCCAGCGTTCGTAATTTCGCAGCATTCGTTGTTCATTGATGGGCTTTTGCGCGCTTATTTGCTGACCTATTAGTTCTGCTAATGCGGCAACGTCCATTAAACCCAGGTTCATGCCCTGCCCCGCCAATGGGTGAATGGTATGGGCTGCGTCGGCCACCAGTACGGTTTTATTCAACACCCATTCGCTGGCATAACGCATTTTCAGCGGGTAACTGCTGAGTGTCGACTCAAGCTGCAGCAAGCCTAATACCGAATTGCTGGCTGCTGTTAAAGCTTTATTGAACTGTTCGCTTGGCATAGCTTGCAGCTCTGCGGCCTGCTCTGGGCTGGTACTCCAGACAATAGAAACTAAATTCGGGTCTGCCAATGGCAACAACGCCAGCGGGCCTGTCGGTAAAAATACCTGACGGGCACAGCTTTGATGCGGTTCAGTGGTGCGGATTTGTGCCACCAACGCCTGATGCTGGTAATCCCAAAACGCGATAGGCATTTGTAATTGCTGGCGGACAAAAGAGTTAGCGCCATCAGCGGCCACCAGCAGTTTGCACAGCATTGGGCTTTGATCAGCAATAGTCAGCAGGTTTTGTTGTTCGCTATTGCTGATGCTTTGAATCGTACTTTGAAACAGGCAACTGACATTGGTTTTGTATATCAGTTTGCTGTAAAGCACAGCACGCAGCTGTTCGTTGTCGACTATCCAGCCCAGCTCATCACAACCTTGCTCCAGCGCAGAAAACTCGATACGGCCAAAACTGTCGGCTTCCCATACTTTCATATCGCTGTATGGCGCAGCTGATGTTAAGTCCTGCCAAACGCCAAGCTGACTCAACAAGCGTTTTGATGCCTGATTCAGCGCGCTCACTCGTTTTAAGCTGGGTGCGACAGCCTCTGGAGCCGGCTCTTTATCCAACACAGCAATTTTAAGTTGTGAGTCGGCGAGCAATAGTGCAAGGGTTAAACCTGCACTGCCAGCACCAACGATCGTTACGTCATATTCCTGCATAATTCCCCCTGCGTCCTTGAAGCCGCAGTTTTGTTGACTTCACTCTCTCGCCCCAATCACATAGGTTAACTATGCTCATGGGGTCTCGTTTATTCGTCGTCGCACTGCAACTTCAATTACTTTGGGTGAAGGTTCTTTTTTTCAGTCAAAAGCGCCTTTAACTGGCGAATAGAATTCAGACCCATAGCCTGGTTCGCCACGACTTGTTTTAATTCAGGACAAAGGTTTAATGCGAATAAACCTGTGTTACGGCCAAGCGCCATCAGGCGGGAAGAGTTGGAAAATAGCCTTACTAGCGAGTCGGTATACAAAATCACTTGCTGCATATCAGGCAAACGCGCCTGCTGATAGGCTTTTGTTAGTTGATAACAACCAGCATCTGTCTGATGTTTTTGCAGCAACAAACTTAAACTAAAAATATCGCGGATGGCGAGGTTAAAGCCCTGCCCCGCTATAGGGTGCAGGTTATGCAAACTATTGCCGAGTAACAGAGTGCGATGACGCGCCGCTTCGGTGGCCCGCTTTAAACTTAAAGGGTACACCACCCGCTGACCGACACTTTTAAATACACCAGCTCTGTGCCCTGCTGCTTGTTGCAGCGCAGCTAAGAACTCTTCTTCGGTTTGGTTTAGATGATGTGCAGCTTGTTCGGGCGTTAAAGTCCAGACCAGCGAATAACGCTGCCGGGTTAACGGCAATAAGGCCAAAGGCCCGGTTGGGGTAAAACGCTCAAAAGCTTTGTGTTGATGCGATTCCGCCAAACCAATATTAGCGATTAGTGCATGCTGCTGGTAGTCATCCGATTTCAGCTCAAAACCGGCTAAAGCGCGGCTTGGAGATAAACCACCTTCAGCTATCACCAGTAATTTCGCCTGCAGAACTGCGCCACTTTGCAACTGAATGTGCTGCAGCTCTGCTGTTGGTTTTAACGCGCTAATTGCATCGCTGTAAAACCAGCTTAAACGGCCTTGAGCAGTGAAAGCTTTGAGCTTGTGCCACAAGACTTCGCCCATGGCTTCCACTTCAATCACCTGACCTAACGCAGTTAACTGATGATCGGTGGCATTTAAGTAGGTTTTACCAAAATGACCACGGTCGGAAATCTGAATATGTTTGATGGCACAGCCGCTTTGTTGCAGCTCCTGCCATAAACCCCATTGCTGCAGCAGTTCCACACTACCATGCGCCAGCGCTATGCTGCGGCTATCAAAGCTGGCTTTGGAAGGCTGCTGATCAGTAGCAAGTTCAGAGCTTTGTTCAACAATAGCCAGCTTTAATCCAGGGTTTTGACTCAGCAGCACATAAGCCAACATGGATCCGGCCATACCACCGCCTGCGATCACCAGATCCATAGGTTGTTCTGCTGACTGACTAAATGACATCAAATGATCCTGTGTTTGTTTTACCCTAAGCCTTTAAGCCTGCGCCATTAAAGCTTCTATTTCTGCGATTTCTTTTGGCACTGACTCTGTTAAATTGTCGTGCCCTTCGGCTGTGACCAGCACATCATCTTCAATCCGTACCGCCAGGCCCCACCACTTCGGATCGCACTGCGATCCTGTTGGAATATATAAACCCGGCTCTATGGTTAGAATCATGCCAGCTGCAAAAGGCCGCTCTTCACCAGCAACTTTGTAAGCACCAACATCATGTACGTCCAGCCCTAACCAATGGCCTAAGCCATGGATAAAATAGGTTTTACAGGCATTGTCATTTAACAGCTGTTCCAGCTCGCCTTGTAAAATACCCAACTCCAATAAGCCTTTAGTCAGCTCTAAACAGGCAGCGTCGAGCGCATCTTTAAACTTGTTGCCAGGTTTTACCTGGGTACAAGCAGCGTACTGGGCATTCAGCACCACTTGGTACAAAGCGGCCTGCTCCGGGCTGAATTTGCCACTGACCGGGAAAGTACGGGTAATATCCGCCGTATAGCCCTGATACTCAGCGCCAGCGTCAATCAGCACTAAATCGCCGTCTTTCAGCTGACTGCTGTTGTCGGTGTAATGCAAAATACAGCCATTTTCACCAGCTCCGACTATGCAGTTGTAGCCAGGAAAACGAGCGCCGTGCATAGCAAACTCATGCAAAATATGCGCTTCGAGCTGATATTCCCATACACCTGCTTTGGCAGCCTGCATCGCTCTTTTATGCGCATTGGCACTAATAACGCCGGCTTTGCGCATCAGCTTTATTTCGTCTGCATCTTTAAACAAACGCATTTCAGCCGTTACAGGCCTTAAATCCTGCTGCACTGTAGGTGCCGCATAACCCCGTTTTGGATAAAGTCGTAAGGTAGCTAAGGTAGCCGCTACTTTGGCGTCAAACTCTGCATAAGTGCCCTGAGCATAAAACAGCGTCGTTTTTTGATTCAGTGCTTTTAACAGCTCGTTTTCCAGCTCTGCAATGGGCAAAGCATCTACACCTAATACAGCTTTAGCTTGTTCTGGCCCTAAACGACGACCTTGCCAGATTTCAGCCAACTGGTCTTTCGGGCGGCACAGCAGCAGACTAGCAGTGTTGGCAGAATTGTCTTTGCTCAGGATCAAAAGCGCGTCAGGTTCATTAAAACCAGTCAGGTAAAAGAAGTCGCTGTCCTGACGAAACGGGTATTCGGTATCCCGGCTGCGGGTTAACTCCACAGCTGCTGGTACTAACACCACGCTGTTGTTAGGGATCAATGTAAGCAAGCGCTCACGTCTGTTTGAATAAATGCTCACTGTCATTTGCTAAAGGCTCTTAATGCAAAGTTTTATTCTGAACTTCGGTTTTGCTGAATTTCAGCCCCACTTCGTTAAAGACGGTCAGCACCAGTAAACGAATATGCTCCAGCACTAAAAAGTACGACTCTTCGTTACTTTCGGCGCTGTTGTCATCTATAGCAAATACGTCAATTTTGGTGATTTCGGTCAGCTCTTCGATTGCATCTTTTACTTCAGCCGAACAAATGGATAAATCGTTCTGCTGAATGGCAAAACCTACTAAAAAAGACTGGGTCCATTCGACCATAGCTTCGAGGCGTTCCGGCAAGGAATCATCGTCACCAGGCAGCAATAACGCAAAGGAATAGTCGGTCTGTGCCAAAGATTCAGACGTTTGCATGATTAAATCAGAAATTTCTGCTTTAACAGGGGCAGATAGAGCTTGTCCGTCATTTAAGAAGTCGTGCAGAACTGGTAATATCTTTGCTGGTTCTGCGCTCACACCGGCACTTAGCAAACCTGCGATCAAGCCATGTACTTCGGCGGCCGACGCCATCAGGTAAGATTGATCCAGCATACTGGTCCAGTGATCGTAAGATTTAAAACTTTCTGTCGTCATAATTTTTTCGGCCCAAGCGACTTTTCAAGGCAGCTATCCTACCATTTGCTGGTTCTACCCGCCAACAGATGGACGCCCCAATCGCAGGCCCAGAGGTATCTATCATGCATTTACGTAAATTTCGTCCTGTTGATCCACCTCCAGCTGAAGCTGTAGTGAAAAAACCTGTAGCCAAACCTGATGCCAGTACAAAACCTAAGCAATTAACTATTTCTGTTTTGGGCCGGGTGTTAAAAGTTTCTTGCCCTTTGGGCGAAGAACAACGGCTACAAAATGCCATTGATGAATTAGAACAACGGGTTGCCAGTACAAAATTTAAACCAGGTGTGCACATGAACGAGGATGTTTTGCTGATGATTGCGCTAAATTTGTGCAATGAGCTCGTGGAAGTGAAAAAGAAGGCGGAATAATCAAAAAGCCGGTGTTATACTTATCACGTTCTCTGAGTTGTCAGTGATTAGGTAGATGTCCCTGAGCCGATAATTGTTTTACTTTAGGGGCTCTTTCTCGTTGCTTTTGTGCAGGCTCGGCTCGTACCGAGAAGCCTACGGTGACAAACTGACTCCCGCCTTGAACCTTAGGTTCAAGGGCTGATACTTGACACGGCAATTCGGAGAACCTTTTATCCCTCGTACTTGAAGCCGCAGCTTTGTCGACTGCGACGCTCGCCCCAATCACCTATTGCGACTGATAAACTTTGCTCTCTAGCGAGCACTCACCTCCATCCATAAACACATAGACAGCTATGTTCATGGGAACTCACTTACTTGTCTTCGCGCTGCAACTCCAATTACTTTGGATTAATCCCTCGTACTTGAAGCCGCAGCTTTGTTTGCTGCCCTATTTATTCCTGCATTGATTTCAACACCAGAAGGACGAGGCAAGCCTCGCCCCTTATATGGACTCCCCTGAACTATC
>NZ_RZUF01000005.1 GCF_004005375.1 Rheinheimera sediminis
CAAGGCCACTTAGGCTAGATGATTATCAGGTTAGATGCCTGACCCCACTGAAACATTAAGGCTGAAATTCAACAGCGCCAATATCTGCTGCAGCAACACCATCGCCATTGCCATCGACAGGACGGACAGCTCCGTTTACGTCCATAGCTAAACCCAAATCATACGCGCCGTCTATGGCTTTGGAGCCTGAATTCAGTGTTCCATCTGTATTCAATAGAGGGTCGGCAGACATCTTTGCTACTTCCTGCAGATGTGCAGCCAAGCCTCTGTAATCTTGATAATTGCTCCAGTACAGGTTGTTTTTTACTTCAAGTACAAATTGCTTCGGCTCCTGCACAGTCCAGCCTGCAGTTACTGCATAGACATTGGCGTTAAAAATATTGTTGTTTAGCTGCACAGCAACACTTTCCGTTGTACCACCAGAACTTGTAGTCAATGCCGACACATAGCTGCTGACAGTATTGTGGTTAAACTTCAGATTAACCTGACCCTGAGCAGTCACAGCAGCGGAACAACGTCTATTCACTTCTTCGCTATAAACTAAAGGTCCAACAAATAAGTTGTTTTCAACTGTCGCCTCTATCGGACCATTTTGCCCGTACAGCGAAAGGCCGGAGCATCCGCTAATCAATGCTGGAACGCCACCTATACCTGTATTGGTAAAAGCTGCAAACAATTTGTTCTGACGGAAAGTCAGACTATGCTCAGTGCTAATACTGACACCATCGAGGTGCCAGTCGGTTTTACCAAAATGATTTTGCTCTATTACTGAGCCTTCATCTTCTATCAACACTGTATTGGTTATAGTGAAGCCTTTCAGATCGCTGCCTTTAGCCAACCGCACACGGACAGGAGCGTCCCCAAAGCGCCAATGTTTAGCGATAAGATAGCTATGTTGTGCACCAGCTGCACTTTCAAGCTTGGTGTTTTTACTGGTTAAATCCAAAGATCCAATATAAATACCAGTTGGAGCTACTACAGTAGCACCATCGGCGGCGCCATCAATCAAATCCTGCAACACCTGACTAGATTGACCAACAACCACGGGTAACTGAAAAACTTTCAACTGCCTGGTGCTGAAGTTGTCATTCAGCACTATCAACCTGAGCTGGTCTACACCTTGCTGATCAGCTCTTAAGGAGAATCGAATCTCTAAGGTATCGGATTGCAGAGGCCAACCTTTGCTCAGATCGCAGTTCAGCCAATTCTGGCTCACCGAATCAAAACACGTCATTTCAGTAGCAGTTAACAAAGTGGGTAACTCAAGCTGCAAAAGACTGCCAGCAGGTTTGTCCCCCTGATTGAACAGCGAAAATTCATAATTGATACTATCGCCTGGCAGACCGATAAAGTTATAGGCAGGGCCATTGCTGATGCGGCTACTGATCCCATAGTCTGGATTCGCTTTTGCCTTTGAGAGGTGGATCACGACCTTATTATTAGCAAGCTCAGGGTCATAAGATAAACTACTGACTTCAACCTTGATCTGATCCTGCCAAGCATCAGTTGTCACTGATGCTTCGGTTAGCAGATAAGAAGGATACATTCTTTGTCCGGCCCGCAGCGTTTGATAGCGACAAATTAATTGCATATCGTTTTGAGCTAACTCACAGTTCCGCATAGCGCTGAACTTTGCGTTCTTGGCAGTCAGGCGGATCACAACATCTAAAGCATCCAGGTTCGAGGTATTTGTCAGTATAAAAGAAGCTGCCATAGTCTCGTTATAGGTATAGGAGCCGTGCTCTGCCCGCAGGTTCAGATCTGTTACCGAGGCTTTGACCAGTGCATCAGTCGGATGTCCAAGATACTTAAACTCTTCAAGATTAGTGTATCCGTCCCCATCCGTATCTAACAAAGCATCAGCCGGATTAGTAGGTGATAAACCAACCAACAGCTCCCAGGCATCCTGCATACCGTCCTGATCGGCGTCAACAAAAGAGGTTAGCAGCTGATAACTGAATAGCTCTTTGATATAGCGGTAGTTGGTTTCATAGACCTGATCGCCATCGCTATCAATTTCAGTGCTGTAATAGGCGGTCTGATACCGATTTCTTTCATAAAAGTGCACCGACCAGACAGCACTGCTATTCGCAGCACCAGTCAGCACCAGACGGCCTTTCTGTGGAGGTACAAACATGGTATCCAGTTTGAACGCATCAGTTGTCTGATATGACATCAGACCCAAACTAGAATCAAAGATTTTACCTGATAAATGAATACCATCATCACCGCAGGATTGCCCCTGAGCACCGGCTTGACGGAATTTAAAATCGTTAAAAAATATCTGCTGGTTATTCTGACCCTTGAGCAAAATATTGAAGGTGATAGTGCTGTCTGGGCAACTGGTAGGCGCTAATTTTTCATGAATAGTGCCGCGCATAATATAGCTGCCGAAACTTGAACGCACCGTCAGATCCTGAAAAACAAACTGAGCTTCGGTGACGTCGTCCCGACTGTTCTTAGCCAGAATACGGCCAGTGGTTACGCCATCGTAAATGATGCCTTCATCTTTGCAATTACTAAAAATTAACTTCACTTCAGTAGCAGATGCAGCCACTTCTACATTGACTGAGCCGCCCTCAGGGCAGACGCCGTCAAGAAAACCTTCAGTATCAGAATCTACATAGTCAGGTAATAGTTCAGGAGCCACAAAGGACAAATACTCAAAAAAAGCAGGCAAAGACGCTGAGTTTACCGGGGCGTCGTTTTTATTCCCCAAGTACAAAGAGTTCACATTAATGTATTGAGCCAAAGGGTCAGCGCCAGAACCGCCACCAGCGCTTCCTCCAGAACCACCGACTGTGCCGCTACCTGAACCACCACCGCCACACCCCGTCAACAACAGAGCCACGGCCACTGCATACAATAATTTCACTTCACTACCCCACATCCCTGTACGAGATCAAAACAACTATTTCACTTTTGGCACTAATTTATCATTTTCAGCACAACGACTACACCTGTCCTACCGGTTTATTCTTGCCCAAATCCGTCAAATGCCTAAAGCTACCCGCTGGCTGAAGCAGGTCAGCGCTTTATTATTGCTGTTCATTAGCATCAGTTTGTTTTGGACTGAAAGCAATCACTGGTAACAGCCGTTTTATGTTTTTTCTCAAAGCGACTTCATCTTTTTCCTCTCTGGCAGGTTAAATGTTGTTTTGTCTTACAATAGGATGTATAAAAAACCCTCACTACCGACAGCAGAAATTAAACTCACCGCTCTACCTCAAGTAATTGAAGTGCAGGTGGCAATAAGCGAACAAGCCTCGGACGATCTGGTTGCTTGATGTGACCAGAAGGAGTGGCGCAGGCACAAAGCTGCGGTTTCAAGTAGGAAGGGTAGGAAATCAACAGGAGAACTCGATGAGAGTCATAAAACCACTATTGCTGGCCCTTGGTTTTGGCCTGAGCGCTACAGCGCTGGCCGCCACACAAATTCAGCTCGATAGCAGCACTCAAGGCGCTGTGATCAATAAAAATATCTATGGTCAGTTTGCCGAACATTTAGGCCGCGGCATTTATGAAGGGATTTGGGTTGGCCCGGATTCAAAAATTGCCAACACCAAAGGCTGGCGTAACGATGTGTTAGCCGCGCTAAAAGACTTACAGGTTCCTCTGGTCCGCTGGCCTGGCGGCTGCTTTGCCGACGAATACCATTGGCGTGATGGCATAGGCCCACATAAACAAAGACCAGTCAAAGTAAATACCAACTGGGGTGGCGTGGAAGAAGACAACGCCGTAGGTACCCATGAGTTTTTTGAGCTGGTGGAAATGCTCGGCGCTGAAGCTTATGTCAACGGTAACCTTGGTACAGGCACTCCACAGGAAATGGCTGAATGGCTGGAATATATGACAGCCGAAGGAAAATCCAGCCTGGCTGAATTACGTCGTAAAAACGGCCGCGATAAGCCGTTTAAGGTGCATTATTTTGCTGTGGGTAACGAAGCCTGGGGCTGTGGTGGCAACATGACGCCAGAGTACTACACCAACTTGTATAAACATTACACCACCTTTCTGAAAGCTCCGGCGAACAACACGCCCAAATGGATAGCCAGCGGCGGTCACAGCGAAGACACCTCATGGGCTGAATATCTGACCGCCAATGTAAAACAAAAAATGGATGCCGTTAGTTTTCACTATTACACCTTACCTACAGGCCAATGGGATGTGAAAGGCGCAGCGCTGCAATTCCCGGAGAGCGACTGGATCAGCACTATGCATCGCACTCTGGCAATGGATGGTTTTATTACCAATAACAAAGTGGTGATGGATAAACATGATCCAGAGAAAAAAGTAGGCTTTTATGTCGATGAATGGGGCACCTGGTATGACGTTGAAAAAGGCGATAACCCGGGCTTTTTGTACCAGCAGAACAGCTTGAGAGACGCCATAGTGGCGGCGCTGAACTTCAATATTTTTCATAAGCACGCCGACCGGGTGCATATGACCAATATTGCTCAGATGGTGAATGTATTGCAGGCCATGATACTGACAGATAAGGAAAAAATGCTCCTGACTCCGACTTATCATGCCTTTAAAATGTATGTGCCCTTCCAGGATGCCACAGCCTTACCGCTGAAGCTGAGCAATGTACCGGATTACAAACTGGGTGAGGTTTCAATACCAGCAGTCAGTGCCACAGCAGCCAAAGCCAAAGACGGCCATGTGTATCTGGCGCTGGTAAATGCCAATCCAAACAAAGCAGAAACAGCAGAGATCAACCTGGCAGGCATTAGTATCAACACTGTATCAGGCCAGTTACTGACAGCTGATGCGATGGACGCGCATAATACCTTCGCCAAACCAGAGGCCATCAAACCAAAAGCTTTTAGTGCCAAAGGTGAAAACGGCAAGCTGAGCCTGGAGTTACCTGCAAAATCAATACTGGTTGTAAAAGTGCAATAAGCGAGCGACCTTTCAAACCTGAACAGGGCAAATTTACTTTGCCCTTTTTCTTAGTCTTCTAACGCAGAAAAGAAAAACCTGCCGGATACTGATGCCAGCCATCAAAATCAGCCTTACTTAAAGGCACCTGCTGAGCGCGGGCTATGGCGTATACCATGCTGCAATGAAAGTAAAAATTCGGCAAAGCATACAAATAAACAAACTGCTCCCCCGTCAATTCCAGTTCGGCAAAACCAGCCATGGTTTCAATCCGTTTTTGTTGCCAACCGGCAAAATCTTCAGCTTTCAAAGACTGCAAAAACTCTATGGTTAAATGGATTTGCTGCTGCAGATCAGCCCAGCTTGGCCTGGGTTGACCAAACTCAGGTTTTCCCTGCTCGCACAACGGACAGCAAGCTCGTAGTGAAAAACCAATAGCAGTCTGTGCCTGTTGCCATAAAGGAAATTGTTCCGGAGTTAAAGCCGACTCCAGCAAAGCAGCGTCATACTGATAGATTTTCCGCAGCAACAAGGCCAATTGCCGCAAAGGATGAATAAAAACCGTAGTAGGTAACATAGAGTAGTCCTTTCTCAATGCTAAAAATTGTAGGGGTGACCTTTATGGTCATCCGCTGCTATGCCTAGTGTCATGCCAACACCAGCAGCATAACGCCAAAATCAGTTTATTACAGCCAGTTGATGTTTATCGTATCGACATGACTTAAAAACGTGTCGAAAAAATACGTTTTTTTAAAGATGTTTTCTTGATATGTCGATGCTATCGACCTGGTTAGACTTGGACTGCAACAGAATTTAAAGATGAATTGTAGGGGTGACCTTTATGGTCACCCGCTGCGGCCTGTGATGTCAGGCAAATTTCAACAGTTAAGGCAGAACCTGTAACTGTGCTTGTTGCTCACGTACCAGCCACAGATCGTAGGCGTTTTGTAATCGGAGCCAATGCTCAGCCGAAGGTTTGCTAAACGCCAGCTCCAGACGCAGTGCCATTTCCGGTGTAATAGCGCCTCTGGCATTCAGTACTTTGGATAAGGTTTTACGGCTGATATTTAAATGCGCTGAAACATCAGTCACAGTTAAAGCCAAAGGATTAATAATCAGCTCTTGCAGAATCTCACCAGGGTGAGCCGGGTTATGCATACTCATGAGTGATCATCCTCGTAGTTAACAATTTCAGCATCCCGGCCAATAAATCTGAATGTGACACGCCAATTTCCATTCACGGTGACAGACCAAATACCTTTCCGCTCGCCCGAATGTTCATGCAGCCTCAGGCCAGGCAGATCCATATCATCTATGGCTTGTGCCTGATCAAGGTTTGACAGGATAAGTATCAGGCGATTCTGATGTTTGGCCTGTATACCAGCCGTACTGCCTGTTTTATAGAAGCGCTCAAGACCTTTATGTTTAAAGTTCTTAATCATGCCAAAATTGTAACCCATGAGGTTACATGGTCAAGGTCGGATAACTCACACTAAACTCAACACCTTGTATCCATTTGGTAGAAAATCACTTACGTAACAATCGAGAAATAGAATACCAAACAAACCACCGCGACAAATGTCGCAGATTTTACTTGACCTTGGTGTGACATTTGTCGCACTCTAAAGGCATAGTAAAATCACAGACTCAATGTTATGCACCAACCTACTGCTCCTGAGCTGGAAATTCTGAAATTATTGTGGTTAAAGCAACCTCTTACTGCCCGTGAATTACATGACGAGCTGGAGTCTGTATTGGGTTGGGGTTACTCCTCTACCCGTAAAACTCTGGAGCGTATGGGCGAAAAAGGTTTTGTTGCTTGTGAAACTCTGGGTAATAAAAACAGCTACAAAGCGCTACTGGATAAAATGCCGACGCTGGCGGCTTTTGCGCAGGATTTTGCCCGTAGGGTATTTGAGCTGAATGGCCCTTTGCCTGTAGCCATGTTTGCCAACAGCAAGCTGGTGAATGCGGATGAAATAGCTGATTTAGAAAAACTGCTGGCTGATTTAGCCCAGCAGCAAAATGCGCCAAACAAAAAAGGCGAGGCTTAAGATGGCTGAACAAGTGTTGTTGTCCTTGCTGCTTTGCAGTCTTTGGTCTGGCTTACTTTGGTTTTCCAGTCAGTATTTACTGAAAAAACTCAGCGCTTTGCAGCATTGGCCAGCCTTCTATTGGTGCTTGCTGGCGTTAAGTTTTTTACCTTTATTGCCGATGCCAGAATTGTATCAGCACTGGACAGTGCCTTCAGTGCTCCTGCTGGATACGGTGACGTCAGTACAGGCTTTAACGGCTCAGCCCCAACATCCTTCTTTAACAGAACCAGCAGTGAATACAACTTTTTACTGGCGACTGGCTTTGGGGCTAACAGCCATTATCAGTCTGTTATCGCTCTGGCGTGTAGTCAAACAATGGCAACGGGTACAGCGGCTGATCCAGCTGTCCGAACCTGTAGACAAAGCTTTGCTGCTGAACAAAACACAACTGACACTTTTGCCCGCTCAATTTGAAATCCGCCAAACCCAGGCCGCTATTTCGCCTTTTATTGCGGGCTGGAACCGCATGGTTTTAGTGCTGCCCGCTTATATAAACACTATGTCTGAGCAGCAGCGCCAATTATTGATTGATCACGAACTGACTCATCTGCAAAGATGCGACCCGCAGCAGCTTCTGGCACTGAGAATTCTGGTGGCTTTATGTTGGTTTAACCCTGTGTTGCGACGGATTGAGCAGGCCTTTATCCGCAGTATGGAATTGGCGGTAGACAAAGCTGTACTGCAAAAACAGCCAGAGCAAGCGCTGCTGTATGGTCAAACTCTGCTTTGCAGCTTAAAGCAGAGTCAGGCAGAACAGATGCCGGCGCTGATGCCGGGCTTTATTCAAAGCCAAGCAAGCCAAAGTTTTTACCAACAACGTTTGCAGCAGTTATTTCAGCCAGCTCCTGCATTGTCCTTTTGGCAAAAATGGCGCGCTACAGCTGCGTTATGCAGCACAGCTTTACTGCTGAATGTAGGTTGCGCTCAGCTTAGCTTCAGCTCACCGCCTGAAGAATGGGTATTGCCCGTTGGTAAAGTGCCCATCACCTCTTTTTATGGTGTAAAACACCCCTTTCGCCAGAACAGACCACATCAGGGGTTGGATTTTGGCGCCAAACGTGGCGCTACAGTCAAAGCAGCGCAAAAAGGCAAAGTGCTGATAGCGGACCAAACCAGTCTGAACAGCAGATATGGCAAAGCGGTATTGATTGATCATGGCCATGGTTATCAAACGCTCTACGCCCATCTGGATGATTTTTATATCAAAGCAGGCCAGACGTTAGAACCGGGCCAGCCTATAGGCAAAGTGGGTTCTACAGGCCGGGTAACAGGGCCACATTTACATTTTGAATTATTGGTCGACGGCAAGCAGCAAGACCCAACTCCTTACTTAAAGTTGTAGGCAACCTGATGAAATTATTTATAAAAACTAGCTTATGCGGCCTCTTGCTAAGCGTTTTTTCAACCTCAGCACAGTTTCAACAAACCGAACTGCTGCAAGGGCTGGATTTACAATTCAGAGTGCAGCTGAACAAAGCCAAAGTGCCGGGCGGAGCTTATGCTGTAGTGCGTGGTAACCAGATTATTGCCACCGGCAGTTATGGTGTGCGGGCTATGGGCAAACCGGACAAAATTGATGCAGATACTGTGTTCCGGCTGGCCTCGGTATCGAAAACCTTTACCGGAGGTATCAGCGTATTGGCGGCTCAGCAAGGCAAAGTCAATTTAGATTTGCCGCTGATTAATTATGTACCTGAATTTAAATTAAAAACAGCTGCTGCAACTAGGCAGATTAAAGTAGATCAGGTACTTAGCCAAAGCACGGGATTAATGCCTCATGCTTATGAAAATATGTTAGAAGCCAAACAAACACCGGAGCAAATTTTACCGAAATTTCGGGAACTTGACCCAGGCTGTAAACCTGGCACTTGTTACAGCTACCAGAATATTGTGTTTGCTTTGCTCGACCAGGTATTAAGCCGTGGCACAGGCAAAACTTACGAAGAATTACTGCCCGAACGTATTTTTAAACCTCTACAAATGAGCACAGCTTCGGTGGGCTATGCGCCTTTTTTAGCCACTGAAAACAAAGCCATTCCGCATAAAAGAGGCGGCAAAGGCTGGCGTCCGGTGAAAATAGACCCGAACTTTTATTGGGTCAATCCGGCCGCCGGCGTCAATGCCAGCGTCAATGATATGGCCAAATATCTGATTGCCATGTTGGGGCATAAACCCGGCGTATTTAGCGCTGAAGCTTTAGCTCAGTTGCAACAACCTATGGTGAAATTACGCGGCAAACCTCGCTGGCCGGTGTGGCAACAATTCAAGCAAGTGTCCAGCTGGTATGGCCGTGGTTGGCGGGTGATCCAATACGATGAAAACAAACTGTTTTATCACGGTGGTGTGGTGGATGGTTTCCGGCCTTATATCGCTTATTCACCAGAGCAGGACATAGGTTTAGTACTGCTAACCAATGCCGAAGCGGATATCACAGGCGATGTAGCCAAATGGTTCTGGCAACAGGTGTTAAGTACCTAAGCTACATTTACGGGCAGAGAACGTTCTTCGCTGCTATGAATTGCCTATATTCAGATAATGACTCAGTTCAATGAACGGATGACATGCCTCTGCAGGTTGCGCATAATGGCTCAAACAGACCAAAGGAGTGCAGCATGAAACTAGTACGGCATTTTTTACTGACAACTACATTAGCTCTAACTGCCTTTAGCACTTCGGCCAGCACTTTTGGTGGTGTTGTGGATAAAACCAAGCTGGTTGAGGTTGCTGATATTCTGGCGAAACCACAAAGTTATCTGCAGCAACAAGTGACAGTCAAAGGCACTGTAGAAGCGGTCTGCAAGAAAAAAGGCTGCTGGATGCAATTCGCTGCTGACGCCAATCAACCGACTTTTCGCATTAAAGTCAAAGACGGCGATATGGTGTTTCCGGTTAGCGCCAAAGGTAAAACGGCTTACGCCAGTGGCAAGTTGGACCCTATCGAAATGGATTTAGAATCGACCCGCGAATATCTGGCGCATAAAGCAGAGGAACAAGGCGAAGCCTTTGATCCAGCCAGCGTGACAGAAGCTATTACTTTGTATCAGTTGGTGCCTGTTGCCGTTGAAATTGCAGATTAACAATCTATGGGGGCGACTGAAATGTCGCCCCCATAGTTTTATTTTTACACCAGTTCCAGTTCTTGCGGCTCTTTCAAAAAATAGAACGCAAGCAACAATAGAGCCACAGGAAACAGGAAAATAGTACCAGGGCTTAAAAAAATGCTGAACTGCAACACACAACAAAGCAACAGCACCACGGCAAAACATTTTAACAGGCCAGAAGCTGCGGTTCGCTTTAATAACAAAACAATAGCCAGCACAAATGCAACTACTGCATAGGCAAACAAGAGACCAAGTGCCACAGCAACTGTAGTTTCAGCGATCATGCTAAGTTGCGCATCCGGCATTACTCCACCTGAAAACACTATGACCAGATCAACCACTACTGTGGCGTGAAAGGCGACAACCAGCATGGTCATCACAAGCAACAACACAGCTGCCGACCCCGACTGCAAACGTTCTGCAAAACTACGGCGCAAACTCAGATACACATAGACCTCAAGCGCGCCTATCAGCACAAAAGCCAAATCTGACCAGCTGAGTTTCAGCAAGTCCGCCTTATATACTTGCATAAAGTTCTCTGAACTCAGATGAAAAACATAGAGCCAATACACCGGAAAACACAGCGCCAACAACAAAGCCGCAATGCCGGGCCACAGATACTCATGATTTCGCATAAAACCTCCTGTTTAACTCAAATGCCGTTTTTGTCTTTCGCAGAGTCATCGGCAACATATTGCAAAATATCGCCAGGCTGGCAACTCAGCGCCTGACAAATGGCGGCCAGGGTACTAAAGCGGATAGCCTTTACCTTGCCGGTTTTTAGCAACGATAGATTGGTCATGGACACCCCAACCTGTTGCGATAACTCGGTAAGCGACATCTTCTTTTTCGCCAGTTCTATATCGAGATTAATTTGTATGTTCATAGAGGTTGAATCTAGCCGATCATTTTATGATGATCAACTATTTTTTTATGTTTATCGTAAAACTCTTGGCGTGACAAATAGTGAACTAAGCCCAGAACTAAAGCTGAGCAGAAGGTGAAGATGCAGTTTTAAAGTGACCTAACGTAAAGGGGCTGCCGGGCGGAGATAAACTCTTGCTGGATTTTTTCAGCAAATAGACGGGCGGACACAAGGCCCGCCGCCAGGTTTTTTCCATCAACATTTTCGTAGCGGCGACCTTTATGGTCGCCCGCAAAAATCACAACGCGGTATCTCCAGCATCCACCACCCGGCGCTGCATTTGCAGCAGGGTAACCAGGTAACAAATCACTGTGACCAAGGCTGCCGCAGTAATGGAATTGATGGGTAACCATAAAAACGCAGCAAAGAGGCCAAAGGCACGCATTAATAAATGCTGCAAACCCAGCTTGTGTTGAATGACCCAGCCGTACAAAGGCCAGTGAATGGCTAAAGCTAAAGCCAGACTAAAAGGTACCAGTTTGGCTTGAGCGAACAGCAAAATTATATGCAAAACCCAGAGTGAGTTGGCCATAATCACGCCAGTCAGCATTAACTTGCCCAAGGCATGGCCTTTCATAAAAAAGTCTTCGTTACGCCATTTCGCGAACAACAAAGCTAACGGAAAAATACAACCTGAACCAAACAACATCAGCATTAAAGCAGTGTTATAAGGCAAGACAAAACTAAGCACCAATACCACCAACCAAAACACAGTGCCAGCCAGTGGCATCGACATAGATCGGTTGGTTCTTTGTTCAAAACTTTGCCGCAACTGACTTAAGGTTTGCTCCATCACAGACTCCTTTGTTTAAAATTATGTAAACAATTTAGTGAGTAATTATCCAACTGTCAACAACTTAAAGCGTTGATTTAAAACGAACAAATCAGACTTCAGGCCTGCGCCATAACCAGATAGCGACACCACAAAGAAAAGCGGGTAACGTAAGTTTAAGCCAGAAGGGGGCTGCCGAAAATTGCAGTAGGACAACAGATGAGGTCATCATCAGAATGGCCATATATTTAGCTTTACGGGGAACAGCGCCCTGTTCACGCCAGCGCTTTAATGGCGGGCCAAAGCTGGGATGAGCCAATAACCAGAGTTCTAAACGAGGCCAGCCTTTACCTGCAGACCAGGCTGACACCAGCAAAAATGGCACTGTAGGTAACCCGGGCAGCACCACACCAATCAACCCCAGCAGCAAACTAATGCAGGCCAATAAACGCCAGAAAGAGACTGCCAGCAGTTTTAACATAACAACTTTACCGCTTTACTGATTTACTGATTTACCACGTTAGCGGATCCAACCTTTGCTGATGGTACGAAAACTATCTGTGCCCGCTTTATCCAGCCACTCAAAGGCCAGCATTTCTTTACTGATAATCTGGGCGCCGGCCTGCTGTAAACGCAACAACGCCAGTTGACGGTTTTGCTCAGTACGGGAGCCAACGGCTTCTTCGACGATAAACACCTGATAACCAGCAGCTAAGGCATCCATAGCAGTTTGTAACACGCAGACATGAGTTTCAGTGCCGATGATCACCAGCTGGCTTTTACCGCTTAACTTTAAACGCTCTGCGATCAGGGGTTCACGCAAAGCGCTGAAATGGATTTTTTCCATCACATGGTCTTCAGGCACTAGCTCGGCCAAAGCAGGCAAAGTGACACCCAAACCTTGCGGATACTGTTCGGTTGCAAGCACAGGCACGCCAAGTTGCACGGCAATTTGCAATACCCAGGCAGCAGCTTGTTCTACTTCTTTACCTTGCTCGATCGCCGGAGCCAGTTTTTCCTGCATATCAATCAGCAGTACTAGGCTGTCCATCTGTTTGACTAACATCATGCTCTCTCCGCTAATCCGGTTCATTGGCGGCCTGTTGCCGTTCTTTACGTTCCTGCATTTCAGCAAAAGCGGCATTGATTTCATCCAGCACAGCACCAACATCAGCGGCCTGCTCTGCTTCAGTGAATTCGCCTGTTAGTTCGGTATTTGGATTGAGATTACCAGCCTCGAATAAAGCCCAGATTTCTTTGGCATATTTAGTAGCAGCTAGCTCAGGTGCAAACTGGGCGTAATACTGGGTGATGTTATTAACATCCCGCTCCAGCATCCACTGTGCGTTATTATTGGCAGCAGCATCGACAGCTTGAGGCAAGTCGATAATGACAGGGCCTTGCGGATCCTGCAGTACGTTGAATTCAGATAAGTCGCCATGCACTAAACCGACGGACAACATGCGCAGAATATCCTGCATCATGGTTTTGTGATCACGTCGGGCTTGCTCTGCACTGAGTTGAATGTCATTTAAACGAGGGGCCACATCGCCGTCTTCGTCTAAAATCAGTTCCATCAACAAAATACCGTCAAAACAACCATAAGGCACAGGCACCCGCACACCAGCATCGGCCAGTTTGTACAAGGCATCTACTTCAGCGTTTTGCCAGCTCTCTTCTGCTTGCTCACGGCCAAAACTGGAGCCTTTTTCCATAGCCCGGGCCCGTCTGGAGCTGCGAACTTTGCGACCTTCCTGATACTGCACGGCTTTTTTAAAGCTGCGCTGACTGGCATCTTTATAAACTTTAGCGCAGCGAATATCGTCCCCGCAACGAACCACGTATACGGAGGCTTCTTTGCCACTCATCAGTGGCCTGAGTACTTCATCCACCAGACCTTCATCGATCAGCGGCTGAATGCGTTTTGGAGTTTTCATTGCGCACTTATACCTTGTTTAAGGCGAGGGTAAAAGAGTAAATCCTATTTTTTATAAAGGCAAAGAAAGAGCCATGATAAAAATGCAGTCAACATACCCTAAGTAATAAACCTAAACTCGGGATAATTAGAGTTGCAGCCCAAACAGAGCCCCCAGTGGCATAACTGTCTATACGACTGGGGCTATGATGCGCAGACAACTAAGCGGCGACTTGAAAAACCAGAGGACATTAGTATTTGATGCTACAACCGTATGGCTTAGTCACTGCAGGGTTCGCCGGATTACCAGCCAGTACAGCTGTTAAAGCGTTGGAAAAATAGGGGGTGGCTTTGGCTATATCGTCCACTTTGGCTGACGGGATACTGTCAATGCCGCCCATATACTGCAATACACCTTTTTGATCAATCACATACATATGAGGTGTAGTTTTGGCGTCATAGGCTTTGCCCACTACCCCTGTTTCATCAAACAACACTGCATCTGGCATAGCACTGCGACTGCTGGTCAGTTCATCGGCTTTCGCAGGAGTGACATGACCTTGTTTACCCGGAGCTGAAGAAATCACGGTCAACCAGACCACATCATCAGTGCCAAACTGTTTTTGTAAACCCTGCATATTGCCGCTGTAATGTTTCACCACAAAAGGACAGTCATGATTGGTCCATTCCAGTACTACAGTTTTGCCAGCAAAGTCGGCCAGAGAATGGTTTTGGCCTTTGCTGTCAGTCAGTTTGAATGCAGGTGCCGCCTGACCAACTTGGGGTGCGGCAAACAAACTACCGGCAAAAAATAATGCAGATACACTTAAAGCAAGCTTGAGTTTCATGGTTTAACTCCTATGGCTATTGACTGGTAATTAAGGGTTGTTTACTACTCAACTGCTCTAACGCCTGACGCAATGAATCCGGCGTTAAAATTTGGGGTAAAATTTCAGGCGGCTGTCCTGGCCAATACAGCACATACAAAGGCACACCGTCGCGCTGAAACTGTCGTAAATAAGCACTGATAGCCGGGTCTTTGTTGGTCCAGTCGCCTTTTAAATAGGTCAGGTTATACAATGCCATAGCGGCTTTACTGCTGTCTGTGTCCAAGGCCACACGTTCATTGACTAAACAGGTAATGCACCAGTCGGCTGTCATATTGACCAGCACAGGTTTCCCCTCCTGCACCAGTTGTTTTAAGCGTTGCTCAGACCAGACTTCAGCATGATCAGTTTTTGCAATCTGCTGCTCTGCCGGCTGCGGATACCAGAGTAAAGCAATGGAGCCTGCCACAAGCAACAGTGCTATCAGGCTGCTGACTTGACCCGCTTGTTGTAGTTGTTTCCGGCCCCATAACCAACAGGCTGCACTCACCAGCACCAGGCCCACTAAGGCCAGAGCCATAGCATCTAAACCTTGCTGACGACCATAAACCCACAATAACCAAACTGCACTTAAATACAAAGGATAGGCAAGCCACTGCTTTAGCTGTTCCATCCAAAGCCCGGGTTTGGGTAAGAGCGCAGCAAAACCAGGCCACCAGGCTATGAGCAGGAAAGGCGATGCCATACCTACACCCAGGGCAGCAAAAATAACCAAAGCTGCTAAGGCGGGCTGAGTGGCGGCGTATCCTAATGCCGTGCCCATAAAAGGAGCTGTGCAAGGACTGGCAACGACTACGGCCAGCACACCGGTAAAAAACGAACCTTTATACCCTTGCTGCTGCGTCAGTTGCTGGCCTGAATTCATCCAGCCTGACCCCAGTTGTATCACTCCAGATAAGCTTAACCCCAGAATAAACAACAGGTACGCCAACAGGCCTACGATCAACGGGTTCTGTAACTGAAATCCCCAACCAGCAGCCTGACCTGCGGCGCGGAACACTAACAGTACTGCAGCTAACAACACAAAACTAATGATGACGCCAGCGCTGTACCATAATGCTTCAGCTTTTCCCTGCCGTGTCGAATTTTGGCCATTGGCCACACTTAACGCTTTTAATGACAACACCGGAAAAACGCACGGCATCAGATTGAGGATTAATCCGCCAACAGCAGCCAACAGCAGCATGCCCAGCCAGTCCAGCAAGCTAAATTCAGCCAGACTTAGTTTGGACGCCACTGGTACTCCTTCGTGCTGCAGTTGCAGCACTACAGGGCCTGCCAAAGTATTTAACACCAAATCGAACCGTTCCGGCGCCTGACTGAAGTAAGTGTTTTTCTGCTGGCGTAATAACAATTCGCCATTCACCCATTCGATTTGCTGAGGCGCGGCATGATCAACCAGCTCTGGGGCTGAGACAAAAAAAGCCGATACTTTTAAGTCCTCCGGCATCTGCACTGCAGCTGAAAACTTTTGGTTTTGTACATCGTAGCGCCCCTGTAAAGCCACCATTTTGGGTTGCTGCTGACTGGCTTGCTCAAAGAGTTGTTTGTAATCACGAGCTTCGATTGCAGTTTGTGTAACAGGCAGATTCAACTCAAAACTAGCCTCGGCCGGAATACAAACTTCTTTGCATACTAACCAGTCTACTTTTGCCTTGATGGCGAGCAGGGAATTTTTAAAATCGGCAGGAATACTAAGATCGGACACTAAAAGAGTTGGGCCTTCAAAACCATAATTCACCAAAGGGGGCACTGAAATAGCCATTGGTGCTGGCCACTGGATCGCGCCGGCTGTTACGCCATCAGGTAAGACCCATTCAATACTGGTTGCTAAACCTGAATCTCCGGGATTTTGCCAGTAGGTGTGCCAATGCTCATCCGGAATAAAATGCAAAGCAAGTTTAAACGTCTGCCCTGGTGTTAAATCCTGATGATCACTGACCAGCTGTGCTTTTAAATGGCTGGCCTTTACCCAACCACTGGTTTCAGCACAAACCCTATCCGTGGAGAGCAACAGTACCAGAGCAAATAAAAAGAGTCTTAAAAACAAAGTCATTAGTTAATTTCTAAAACAAGTTTCCGTGTTGTTTTAGTGTACGGCATTCCAACAGCAGGGATCAGCAGCCAAACGCAACTGGCTGGGTTTCTGCCTCAGCCTGCCCATATATACCCAAATGACCTTAAGATGCAGCTTTGTGGACTGCGTGCTCTTGCCCGGGATTAATTTAATCCCAGGCCTTACGCCCCAAGGTGCAGGGATTGGTGTTGCATCCGCCCCTGTTCATAGCTCGGTGTCCTTTGGCGGGTCGGGACAAGCCACTGTCCCTACAACACGTCCGCCTAAAACTCCAAACGACTCTGTATTAGAAATAAACTTTACTGTTGTTGCAAAGCCCATTCCGTCAGTAAACGCACACCATAACCCGTTGCACCTTTGGTATTCACTTCGTTATCTGTTCTGCTTAACGCATTGCCTGCGATATCCAGGTGAGCCCAGGGCGTGTCACCGGTAAATTGCTTTAAGAACCAGGCTGCTGTGGAGGCGCCAGTGCTGCTGCCAGTGTTTTTCATATCAGCAATATCACTTTTGATTTCATCGGCAAACTGCGCACCTAAAGGCAAACGCCAGACGGGCTCATCGACTTTTTCACCCGCCAGGGTCAGTTGGTCCACCAGCGACTGTTGCTCGGAAAACAAACCGGCATAATAAGTACCCACAGCCCCGACTTTGGCGCCTGTTAAGGTAGCAATGTCTACCATAGCGCGCGGCTGGAATTCTTTATTGGCATACCAGAGGGCATCAGCCAGGACTAAACGGCCCTCGGCATCGGTATTGGTGACCTGAATAGTTAAACCCGCAGCTGATTTCAATACATCGCCTGGTAACATGGCGTTGTCCGAAATCATATTCTCGGCCATTGCCATCACAGCCACCACGTTCACAGGGGCTTTTTGCAGCGCTAATGCTTTGATCGTGCCTAAAGCAGCAGCTGCACCTGCCATATCGCTGGTCATTCTCACTATAGAATCGGCATCTGTTTTCAGATTGTAGCCGCCCGTATCAAAAGTAATGCCTTTGCCGACTATAGCCAGTGGCTTTTGCTCACTGCCCTGCCAGTGCGCAACCACTAAACGGGGTGGTCTTTGACTGCCTTTACCCACAGCCAGTAAAGCACCCATACCAAGTTTTTCCATAGCAGGCACGTCTAGTACCCGAACTTTTACCCCCAGCGTCTCCAGAGCTTTTGCTTCTGCCGCAAAAGTTTCAGGTGTTAAACCAGCTGCAGGCTCATTCACCATATCGCGGGCTAAAAATACACCTTGAGTAACAGCCTGCAGCTTGCTGAACTGACGATCTGCCGCTTTTTCATCTGTCACCAGTATTTCCAGCTTTTTGGCTTTTTCTGCTTTGTTTTTGGTGAAATAACGGTCAAAACTGTAAGAACGTAACTCAATACCATGCGCCAGCTGAGCGGCAAAATCAGCATTGCTTAAAGCCGATTGCAGACCCCCAGTGTCTACCGTAAAAGAGGTGGCGTTGTCTTTTTTTATCCAGGCGGCAATGTCTGCCCCCAGGTTATTGCTGGTAGCGGCCGTCAGATCTTTAGGTTCACCTGTACCAAGCAGAACCACTCTGTTGTACCCGGCAACTTCAGCCAGCACATCCAGTTGAGCCGCTTTTTTGGCTTTAAAGTCTGCGGTTTTAATAGCGTGCTGTATGGCTTTGTGTTGCAAGACTGCAGAAGAAGATTGCCTCAGTTGCTCCGGGCTAACCAGCAGTACCAGTGTATCGGCATCCAGTTCAGCCTTCTGGTTCATTTCAATAGCCGGAACTGCTGCGGCAGCGGAGTACGATAAGAGCAAAGTGGCCAGACTGGTCATCACTGTTTTCATAGGGACATTTCCTGTTTTATTGTAGTACGCAGAGAGTGACCAAAGCGCAAAAGAACAACAAGCTAAATCCGGTTAAATTGAATAATTTAAGCGACCAAATCAGCTTTAACTCTACAGAACTACAAACGCAAACTGTGATCCGTGACGTTCAGCAGCAAAAGTAAAACTGTGTATGCTGTGTATAGTCCTAGTCCCTGAAGTTGCTGTTTTGTTGACTGCACCATCTCGCCCCAGTCACATAGCTTTACTATGCTCCCGGGGTCTGACAACCTTGTCGCCTCGCCGAAACTTCAGGTAACTTGGGTATAAAGCTGGGGAAATTTTTATGTTTTGCTAGCACATAGCTGCCTGATGTCTTTTAGGTAAGTGGTTTAGCCTACTGTTCTGCTTAGCTCACAACGAGAAGAATTAAGGCACTTCAGGCAATATATCTCTGTCACTTAATGCGCTGGTCAGGGCATCAAATACCAGTCGGATCCTCTCTGGTACCGGCCCTCGTTGTGGTCGATAGACGGACAAAGGCCAGGGTTTGGGATCAAGTTCAGGGAGTAAGCGCACTAAAGCACCTGAACGCAAATAAGGAATAGCCATACAAGAGGCCAACTGCGATACGCCAAGACCAGCCAGAGTTGCGTCTGCTTCTGTTTCAGAGTCATCGGCTACAAAACTGACTTTTTTCGGTGCCCAGAGCTGGCCTTCCTGAAAATACCAATGCCAGGCCCGGCCCGTTGCTTTATCCATCAGAGCTGTAGTTGGCAGTTCTGCCAGATGATCTAAGTTCTGCGGCATAGGGTATTTTGTCCATAACAGTGGACTAGCAACCAGAAACAGGCCAACGGACGAGACTGTGCGGGCAATAAAACTGTTGTCCCGGATCAATCCAATCCGCACACCTACATCAATTTGCTCATCCACTACGTCCGCAATTTGATCAGACAAACGCAGATCAAGCTGCAAGGCTGGGTGCTGCAGCACTAAAGCACTGAGTACAGGCATCAGTATGGGACGCATCACTCGTGGAGCCGCCACTCGCACTAAACCGCTGACAGTATCATTTGGTAACGCCTGATGCTGCTGAAATAACCTATCAAGTTGCTGTAGGCTGCTTTTGGCCTGTATAGCGAAACCCTCCGCAAAACGAGTCAGGCGGATATGGCGGGTACTGCGGTGGAATAACAGCTCCCCAGTGCTTTGTTCCAGCTGCTGCACTGCTCTGGTCACAGCCTGAGGTGAAATACCCAGCCGTACAGCTGCAGCTTTAAAACTGTCACTTTCTGCAGCAGTACAAAAAATTCGTAATAATTCGACTTTGTTCAGCACCAATTATTCCCCAATGTGGAATTATAAAATCAAAATATTTCCATTTTTTGGATTTGTCTATCCCTTCATACTAAGCAGGTCGAATTTAACTTTGTTTAACCTGAGCGGGAAGATAGCCATGAGTCAGAATATTGCAGGAAAAACCGTAGTGATCACTGGTGCCAGTAGTGGTTTAGGCGAAGCGACGGCCTACCATCTGGCCAGTCTGGGTGCAAAAGTCGTGCTGGGCGCTCGTCGTGAAGACAAGCTGCAGCAAATAGTAGAAAAGATCGAGGCGAAAGGTGGTCAGGCCGCCTATCAAGTGACAGATGTCACTAAGGCCAGTGAAGTTCAAGCTTTGGTACAACTGGCTGTCAGTCGTTTTGGCCAGTTAGATGTCATCATCAACAATGCCGGTCTGATGTCTATAGCACCGATCAGTGAGTTAAAAACCGACGAATGGGATCGGATGATCGACATCAATATTAAAGGGGTGCTCTATGGTATAGCTGCAGCTCTGCCTGTATTTGAGCAACAACAACATGGCCATTTTATCAACATATCCTCTGTTGCCGGCATCAAAGTATTTAGCCCGGGTGGCACAGTATACAGTGGTACTAAGTTTGCAGTTCGGGCCATAAGCGAAGGTTTGCGGCATGAAGTGGGTGGTGCTATCCGCACGACCACCATACTGCCAGGAGCTGTGGATTCTGAGCTGAAACACGGCAGCAGTCATCAGCAAAGCGCTGAATTCGTGGGCAATTTCTATCAAATAGCTATTCCCGCTGATTCAGTAGCCAGAGCCGTGGCTTACGCCATAGAACAACCGAAAGAAGTGGATATTAACGAAATAGTACTGCGCCCTGCGGTACAGGATTTCTAGCTCTGCACCTACTAATCTGAGCGTTGTAAAACCGGTCGGGCATGGCCATCTGCAAAGAGAGCATGCCCTCAAGCCATTTCAGAACCGACAAGCTTGCTTACGAATCCCACCTGCTTGGCCATGTCAGGCCGCACTTTGCACAGCAATAGTATTGACCTTAATGTAAATAGGGCCTGTCCACAGGTAAAGATGATAACTGCCACTCTTTGTATCTCTGACACACGGCCTTGTATTCAGCTCTGAGTTTGGCCGATTCCTGCAGCACTGCAATACTGGCAGGATGTGCACCATCCAAGCGCTGCAGCATTTGTTCAAACCAGCTTACACCTTGCTTTAGCGTGGCCTGACAACGCCGCCATCTTTGTTGCTGAGCATAAGTTTCAGCTAAGTTCTGAATAGAAATCGACAAACAGAAGGTAGGTAACGACGCTTCTTCCCGGCTTAACTCTGGCGGGCAAAACACAAAACCACAGTGATACCAGACGGGCCAGACATCCGAAATAGCCTGACGATAGAAAGTGACAGCCGCCGCAAAATGCCTTTGCGTGAACGCCTGATTACCCTGCGCAATGATGTATTGCCAATGTTCCATGCCATGGCTCCAGTTGAGAACTAATGTCATCTAGACTAGATTAATTGCGAATAATTCGCAACAACTGCTATGCAATTTAGCAAATTCAGAATCCATCTATATTTCCAGATGTGAAATAGCTGTACCTAAAATGTTAGTCCACACTCTGCTGTACCGTTCAGGACCCGAATCAGGGCCGGAGTCGGTATAAAAACAACAGCCATTTGAGGACAACTAGATGCAACATAAACACTTACTCTGCTCACTTTTAGCCTTAAGCTGTGCCGTCAGTACCGCGGTACATGCCAATAATCTTGCGATCACAGGCCCGGGTGCAGCAGCTGACGGCTCCAGTAAAGCCAGCGGTATCAGCTATACAAACATCAGAGACGGAAACAGTCAAAGCGCCTGGCAACCCACAACCCCTTCGAACCAGCGTGTCTCCGTGAAATGGAGTTCAGCTGTACAGCTGAATCGGGTAGTTTTGAAAGAACTAGGCTCAGCTGTGACCAGTTGGCGCCTGGTGAATAACGATAACGGAGCCCAGCTTGCCAGCGGAACCACTATTGGTAGCAACAAGATCATTAACTTTGCGACTATCAGCAGTAAAAAACTGAATTTAGAAGTGATCAGTGCCAGCTCAGCACCTCGTATCGCCGAGTTTGAGGTATACCTGATCACAGAG
This sequence comes from Rheinheimera sediminis, assembly GCF_004005375.1. Taxonomy (GTDB): domain Bacteria; phylum Pseudomonadota; class Gammaproteobacteria; order Enterobacterales; family Alteromonadaceae; genus Pararheinheimera. The sequence continues at coordinate 21,913 of NZ_RZUF01000005.1, forward strand.
GGTGCACCAGAGCCTGTTGAACCAGCACCAACACCTACTCCACCGCCTTCAGCCGGAGTAACCTCTTGCAGTGCTTTACCACAGGGATATGCCTCATTGGATGGAGGTACCACAGGTGGTGCAGGTCCAAATGCGGTAACGGTCACTGCAAGTACAGGTGCACAAATTCAAGCCGCTTTGGCAAACCGGGATTTAAACCGTCCTTTGACCATCAGAGTCAATGGCACTATTACTCCGGCCAACTCAGGTGGCGTCAGCAAGTTTGATATTAAAGATATGAATAACGTCAGCATTATTGGGGTCGGCAATACGGCCTTATTTGATGGTATAGGTATTAAAGTATTCCGCGCCAATAACGTAATCCTGCGCAATTTAAAGCTGCGTTATGTCAATACAGGTGACAAAGACGCTATTACGCTAGAGGGACCAGCCAGTAATATCTGGATCGACCATAATGAAATTTACAACAGCCTGAATGTAGGTAAGGACTTTTATGACGAGCTGATCAGCGGCAAAAAAGACGTAGACAAAGTCACCATTTCCTACAATTACCTGCACGACAGCTGGAAAACCTCGTTGTGGGGCAACAATGATTCGGACAATTTCAACCGTCGTATCACCTTCCACCATAACTATTGGCAAAGAGTCAATTCGCGCCTGCCGTTATTCCGTTTTGGCCAGGGTCATATTTATAACAATTACTACACAGAGGTACAGGACACAGGTATCAACAGCCGAATGGGCGCGGTGATCCGCATTGAAAATAATGTATTTGAAAACACCACTAACCCTATAGTGTCGTTTTACTCCAGCGCTTTGGGCTACTGGGATACCAGAGGTAATGAGTTTAGCAACACCAACTGGCAAGCCATGCCTGCTGAAGGTGTAATTGCTGGTCCTAATGTGCAACCTAATGCCGTATTAAACCTGCCGTACAACTTTACCTTGTTACCTACTAACCAGGTTAAAGCTCATGTCATAGCCAATGCTGGTGTAAATAAATGTAATTTTTAAACCGTCCTGCCTGGTCGGATGAAAAGCAAAAAGGGGCGGTTCAATCCGCCCCTTAGAGTTCAGCACCAGTCACTGCTGTTACGCTAAGTTCAACTTAGTCTTTTAGCACTGCAGTTAAGCCATTAATGTCGCCAGCTTTTATACCAATTTCATTAAGCAGGCTGTCTAAAAGTGGAGCTTGGGCTCTGTAACGCAAAGCACTGTTCACCACTTGGTCGGGTAATGACGTACTTGCCTGGCCATCTGCTTCACCAGCTTGAGCAGAAGCACCATTTAAACCATTCACCTGCAAAATTTTAATGTCGCTGATCTGCTCCATAGGTTTCACGCTTTGGGCAATGATCTCTGGCAGTTGTTCTATCAAGGCCAAACGAACCTGCATTGCAATTTGTTCTGCAGAAAGCATATTGGCTGCAGCGTTGATGGCTTTTTTACCTTCAGCTTCGACCTGATAGCTACGCTCTTTGGCTGCCGCCAGCAAAATTTCTGCATCGGCCTGGCCCTGAGCTGACAAGCGATCTTTATCGGCCTGGCCTTGAGCTACAACCCGCAGTGATTCAGCCTGATCTTCTGCTGCTTTTTTCTCTGCGTCGGCGGCAACAATAATTTGAATTGCTTCTTTCTCTGCTTGTTGTCGTGCCATCACCAGTTCAACCTGTTTAACACGCTCAGCTCTTTCGGTCTCGCGCACTGTCACAACGCTTTCCTCTTCTTTTACCGCTATAGCTCTGGCTTTATCTGCCAAGGCTTTAGCCTCAGATTCAGCCCGTGATTTCTCAGCTACAGCTATGGCTTTGTCCTGAGACGCCAGCTCTACAGCTTTTTGCCTCTCAATTTCAGCCTGCTCTAACGAACGTTGCTTCGAAATTTCCATTTCGCGCACTGCACGTTCTTTTTGAATGGTTTCGTTTTCGATATCACGCTCGGACAAAATACGCTTCAGGTCGACTTCACGTTGAGAAGCAATTTGTGCTTCTTCTGCTTCTCGTTTTTTCTCTGCCTGTTCGCGGGCGATTTCCGACATTTGTGAAGCACGGCGAATAGAAACTTCACGCTCCTGCTCTAATTTTGCATACTCTTCTTCACGCGAAATCTGCAATTTAGCCCGCTCTGCTTCAAGGTTTTTTTGCTTGATGGCTAAATCGGTTTCCTGTTCAATGTCGTTACGAATTTTACGGCGGGATTCAATCGCCTGAGTCAGTTTGGTTAAACCTTCAGCATCAAACGCATTTTGTGGATTAAAATGCTCAAAAGCAGTTTGGTCTAAACCGGTCAGCGACACAGACTCCAATTCCAAACCATTTTTTAATAAGTCTTCTGAGACCACTTGCTGAACTTTTTGTACAAAATCCACCCGTTTCTCATGCAACTCTTCCATAGCCATTTCAGCAGCTACAGATCGCAATGCATCAACAAACTTGCCTTCAACTAATTCTTTTAATTCATTTGGGTTCATGGTTTTTAAACCCAAAGTCTGTGCCGCATTAGCAATAGAATCTACTGTAGGTTTAACCCGTACATAAAACTCAGCGGTCACATCGGCACGCATGCGGTCTCTGGTGATCAGAGCCTGTTCATTAGCGCGACGCACCTCCAGCCTCAAGGTATTCATATTCACAGGGATAATTTCGTGCAAAACCGGCAGTACTATGGCCCCGCCATTCATAATGACTTTTTCACCACGAAAGCCTGTACGGACAAAAGACACTTCTTTGGTAGCCCTTTTGTACAAACGGGCCAGAATAAGCCCTAATAACAGCAGCCCGGCAAACACCACACCAGCCACAAATACGATATCCATTAAGTTATCAGTTAACATCATCAACACATCCTTTTAGAAAAACACCCTTTGCACTCAAAACTGCAGCTTTGCCAGCTTTATCAGTTCATCACAACCTTTAATTCTGCTCACTTTGTCGTTCAGACAAATGTGGATTCAGATTCAAAATGCCTTTGTAGACATTACCTTGCCTGGACAACAATAAAAGTTCACTACCAGTCACATACTCCTGCCCCTCGTCGTCAGGTTCTACCTGAATGTAGTGGTAGTAGTTATACTGGTCTTTTACCTTTGCCTCGGCCGGATACCCGGCTTTGGCAGTGCCTAAAGTTATCAAGGCAACACGACCTATTAAACTTTCGGCTGTAATGGCCGTGGTTTCGTCTTTCGGAATAACCCGCTGTAATACACCTGTGCCCCAGCGCACAAAAGGTAATGACAAAGGCAACACACAAAAGACGGCTAACCAACCTGGACTGTAAACACCAAAGAAAGCCATGATCAGTTTTTGTGAAAATAAACCTATCAAGGAAAAACCCATTAAAAACACAATCAAAACCATCAAGAGCGGAACTTCGCCAATCCGAAGCCAGGTCAGCAAACGACTTAATACTCCCTCAGTTTCAGGTTGTGCCACTTCAGGGTCAGGCAATATCGAGTCCAGCGAAGCAGATAAACCGCCCCCCAGCACCACAGCAACTAATTCAACCACAGCAATCAATAGCATCAGCGCTAAAGCTATACTGAATACTTTATTCTCTGAGGCAAGCAATAACTGCAGCATTAGTTTTTATCCGCTTTAAGCGCTGCCAAACGCTCCGAAATCCGGTTTTTACGCGTCAATTCCTCTAGTTCAGCCAATTTAACGGCCGTATCTGTGGTCGTAGAGCGACTGGCAATACCTGATTGCTTTTCCATCACGCGCTCAAAACTGGCCGCAGCTGACTCCGCTTTTTTCTGGGCAGCAGAACCATTGGATGGTGCTTCAGCTGTCGCTGAACCTGCCTCTTGCCTGGCTTGCCTGAACTGGTTTAAATCAGCTTTCATATCACGCTTTTTCGCCTGCAAAGCCTGTATCAAGCCTTCCAGCTCTTTTTCTTTGCTGCTGCATTCTGCAATACTGGCTTCCAACACAGGAATTCGTGATTCGATATCAATTTGTTGAGCAATACCTACTTCGGCCAAATCATCGCGACCCGAGCGGATCGCAGCCTCAAGCTGTTCAGACAAGGTCTCGTGACGACTGTTTTCTTCCATCAGCTTTTTGCTGGCCAGATGTTTTTGCGCGACAAACTTACCCAACTCTGAGCGAGCCTCGTCTATCGCGCTATCCAGTTCACGTAGCGCTTGTTCCATCACGGCTTCCGGAAGCTGTCCTTCGACAGCGTCTACTAACGCATTAACGCTGCCACTGACCAGGCGCGCTACTCTTTGACTTATACTTTCCGCCATTCCTTTTCTCCTTGAGTTGCGACTTGAGACTGACAAATCAAATCAGCCAATCTGATTAAACCTTGTTGTGTTGAGTTGTTTGTGTTTGGCGCCGCTGACAACGCCAAAGGCAAAATCAGCTCGCTTAAACGCAGTACGAGCTGAGCAACGGCCTGCTCTTGTTGCTGAAACTCGCCTAACTTCACATCCACTTTTTCTGCAGTTGCAGTTTGGATCTGAGCCAATAGTTCAGGCAGCAGGTCCAATGTTCGAATCATCAGCTCGGAGTGTGCACCGACTTCCTGCTCACGCGACAGCCATTGGCGCTTTAGTCGACTAAACCACTCTTGTGCCACAGCTAAATTGTCTGCGTAATTCGCCCCCTGCTGCCGCTGCCGCCGTACCTCAACCAATAAGGCTCTGAGTTTATCTGAAGGGGTATAAGCGCCGTCATACTGCAACTGGCTGATAAATTCAGCATCATCAACACTAATCCTTGCACTAAAAGGTACGGTTTTTCCGCTCATCGGCCACCTGAATTCAGATTGTTCAACTATTAATCGAGTGTATTCATTTGAATTCAAGTGTCAATAGGCAACAGAAAAATAACAACAATAACAGAAGGGCGGTAAAGATATTGATGGGAAGCAAAAAATTAACACTAGGGGTATCAATAAGACAGAGGCCTGAGAAATTCAGGCCTCTGCGGAGGATTTAATCTTTTTTCGCCAACAGAAACGCCACCAAATCGTTTAAGTCCTGCTGAAAGTTATCTTTGCTTAAACCCGAAAATTTCACCTGATACTTGCCATTGACCAGGAGTGTCGGAACTCCCTGCAGCACTTTGGCTTCAGAGTAATGATCCTGACTTCTTTTCATAGCGTCCACTTCAGCGACTACGGCAGGATTAACCATGCCTGAGTCAACCAACATCGCAGGAATGTCATTGGCAACTAATAAACTGCGAATATCCTGCTCAGTGGTAAAACTGCCACGATGAAGGTGCAAATAATCAAAGATCGCATCAGCTATACGGTCACCTTGGCCGGCATTTTTAGCGACCACATAAGCCTTGGCTAAAGACTGCTGTAATTCTGGCGGTGCTACTCTCAAAAAATCGACATGGTGTTTAGTTAGTTTGACGCCTGAGGGCAGGTTCTTATCCAACGTCTGAGCAAAAGGTTCAAAGGCTTTACAGTGTGGGCAGTAAAACGAAAAGAACTCAAGCACTTCAGGTACTTCTGTTGCTTTCTCAGCAACCACGTCGTAATGCACACCTTGCTGATATTGCACAGGTGCAGCTGCAGAAGCAAAGGCGGCCAAAGGAGCGAATAGCAAAGCAAACAGTAATGTCTTCAGCATAAGTAACGCCTTCTAATTAAGATTGAGTCAGTAGAAAATTCACTAACTGCTTAAACTCTTCATCCTGATTATCCCGGCTTAACCCCTGATTCAGAATTTTATATTTACCGTTTACGATGAAGGTTGGCACGCCAGTGAGAACACGGCGAGCAGATAATGCATCCTGCTCTTTCTTCATTTGTTTGGCACCACCAACGACAGTAAAGCTTTTTATCGCCTTGTCATAGTTCTCTGCATCTATACCGTTGGCAATGACCACAGCTTTGATATCGTCGTCGCTGGCAAAGGTTTTACGATCCAGATGGATATGTTTAAAAAACGCGTTAGCAACGTCGTCACCTTTACCCAGATTTTTAGCGACCAGATAGGCTTTGGCTAAAGTGGCCTGCAGCTCAGGTTTGGCGTGCTGTAAAAAGTCGACATGCACTTTCTTCATATCCGCTCCTGCAGGCAATTGTTTAGCTAAGGCCTGAACTTTCGGCTCATAGGCAAAACAGGCCGGGCAGTAAAAGGAGAAAAATTCTTTTACTTCAGGCTTAGCTGTAGCTTGCTCTGAAATCACTTCGTAATGTTTACCTTCTTCAAACTGAGCAGCGAACACTGCCGCAGGTAATAACATAGCCCCGATTAAAAATGCTGTTAACTTTTTCATTATTCGAATGTTCCTTGGAATATAACTGTCACTACTCTAACAAAAACTTACCACTGAGGCATCAGCGAAAGTGGGCTCTGGTCACAGAATTTCAGCTGTTCATCCAATGCCCGTAATTGTTGCTGCCAATATTGGTCTGTACTAAACCATGGAAAGTTCTGTGGAAATGCCGGGTCGGCCCATCTTTTGGCTATCCAGGCCATATAAGACAAGATGCGCATCGCGCGCAACGGCTCGATGAAACGCAGTTCTTTATGGTCAAAATCGCAGTACTGCTCATACTCTTCCAGCAACAACGACAACTGAAAAGTCTGCTCGGCTCTGTCACCGTTCAGCAATAACCATAAATCCTGCACTGCAGGGCCGTTGCGACTATCATCAAAGTCCAGCAAGAGTGGCCTGTCGTCGTGCCACAGCAAATTACCAATATGACAGTCGCCATGCACCCGACGGATTTTTTCCGGCTTATACAAAGGCCCCACCTTATCGCACAGTTGTTGCATCATGGCCTGATAATCTTTTTCCAGCGAAGGTGGAATTAAACCTGAATGCAGCAAGCTTTGCTGGCTGTCGAGCAAAAAAGTCTGATGATTAATGGTGGGCCTGTGTATAAAAGGCCTCGCCGCACCGACCTGATGCACCATGCCTAAAAAACGCCCAAGTTGCAGCATTTGATTTTCGTTATCAGGCTCTAAAGTGCGACCGCCCCGACTCGGAAATACAGATAAATAAAAGCCGCCATAAGACAATACCTGCTGACCATCGCGTGCTACCGCTTCGGCTACAGGTACTTCAATGTCAGCCAGTTCGCGCACAAACTGATGCTCTTCCTGTAATTGTTCAAGGCTCCAGCGCTCAGGCCGGTAAAACTTCACCACCCACCTTTTGTTATCAGCATCTCTGAATTGACAGACTCTGTTTTCAAAACTGTTCAGTTGCAATAAGCCTGAGCTGACATCAAAGCCATAATGAAATAGGGCATCCAGCATTAAATCCGGACTTAAAGTAGAAAAATCAAAAGTGCTCATGGAATTCCATTTGGTCGATACTGCACCCAAAAAAATAGGGAGCCGAAGCTCCCTAGTCTAACGCTTTTACAGATCTAACGGGCGGAAAAGAACTTACTGCCCTGAGTTAACCGAATCTCAGGCTCGTCGCTGTCCTGTAAAACAAACTCAATATCCAGCACAGGTTTTTTCGCATCTACAGGGTCCAACGATAAGCTGATTGGCAGGTTGGCTGTTTCACCACCTTTAATAGTCAGCTCTTGGCTGCCCAACCACTGCGCTTTATCCAACCCCTCAATAGACAGTTTATAGGTTTGCTCCAGTTGCGATTTGTTAATGACTCTGAGGGTATAAGTGTTTTCAATTAAACCTTCATCGGTTTCTCGGTACAAAGCACCACGGTCGCGCACTATGTCCATCACCACTGGTTTACGCACCACCAAGGTCCAGGCGAAAGCCGCACAAACAGCCACCAATACCATAAAGTAACCTACTAACTTACCACGTATAACCTTAGTGGTTTTACCTTCCAGGCTATGTTCTGTGGTGTAGCTGATCAGGCCTTTGGCATAGCCCATTTTATCCATCGTATCGTCACAAGCGTCAATACAAGCGCCACAGTTAATACACTCGTACTGCAATCCATTGCGGATATCAATACCTGTAGGACATACATGCACACATAAATTACAGTCGATACAATCACCTAAGCCTTTGGCTTTATAGTCTGTGTCTTTACGAGAGCGTGGCCCGCGGTTTTCACCGCGCTTGGCATCGTACGTCACGGTAAAGGTGTCTTTATCAAACATGGCAGATTGAAAGCGGGCGTAAGGACAAATATGAGTACACATAATTTCGCGCATCCAACCGGCATTACCATAAGTACAAACGGCAAAAAACCAAACAGATACTGCAGCCCAAAAACTGGCTTCGAAGGTGAAAAATTGGATAAACAGTTGATCTACCGGCGTAAAGTAGCCGACAAAAATTAAGGCTGTTAATACTGAAAACGCAAGCCAACAAAAGTGGGTTAGCGCTTTTTTACCCAATTTACTCAATGACCAGGGGTCCTGATCCAGCTTCATGCGCTGATTACGGGTGCCCTGAATTTTTTCTTCAAACCACATAAAAATAAAGGTCCAGACGGTTTGTGGACATAAATAACCACACCAGACCCGACCATAAAAGGTGGTAACAAAAAACAACGCAAAAGCGCTAATGACAAAAATCCATGCCAGAATAGTGAAGTCCTGCGGCCATAAAGTCATACCGAAGATATAGAATTTTTGCTCGACAATATCGAGCAAAATAGCCTGCTGGCCGTTAAATTCCAGCCAAGGCAGTAACATAAATAGGCCCATAAAAACAAAGCCGATATTACGCCTTAAACTCTGATGCAACCCCTTTACCGCTCTTATATAAATGCGATCTCTTGGATTATATTTGTTGTTTTTATCCGACTTAGGTTTGTGCACCTCTACCGGAATATTCTTAATATCTATTTTGTTATCCACGCCCATACCTCGTGCTGCTAGCCGATATTCAGTGTAGCAGGCTGTTTAGTGCAGCTTGTTGATGCAAGACAATCTCAGCTTTATCTAATGAAAATTGTTCACTATGCCAGTCTGCATGGAGGCATTGTGATCAACGCTGTGAAGGCTGCCCTTACTGCTTTATGTTGTAACCCAGTTTACACTCTGGAAGAATAGCTGCAATAATTGAACCAAAGGCAGCAATTATATAACACCATGATCCATATTGGGTTTTTATATTCTTCTTAGTTTTAACCTGTAAACTTCGTTGACAGCACAAGGGTATTTGGCTATCAGATTGACAGTGTTATGCTGCTATTGCTGTGTTAAAAACAATAGCGTTATAAATGGGGTAACAAGTTATCCGCAATTTTTGCTGTTATGTTTGCTGATTGTCAGCACCCTGACATTTTATGACCATCCAAAAATGCTGCCTTATGCTTACTCAGAACCTGTGCTGGACTGGTTGGCTGAGCACATCTCGTTGCCCGGTGCTCAATCCGATTCAATGGTTACCCGCAAAATTCAGCAAGCCTTTTATGCCATAGGCAAGGATTAAGGCACAGGCCAGCAGGAAGCCTTAGCCAAGGCAGCGCGCACTATAGACAACTTATTGCAGTTTCGCCGCGACTACTGCCAAAAGGGTGATTTTCACCCGGCCTTATTTGGCGACGCCATGCAAAGAGCTTGTGATGTATTAAGGCAATATCCGAAGCTGGAAGAGTTTAAAAAAGATTAAAACTCTGAGCCTGCGTGTGGTGCGGCTTAATTCAGCTCCATAAATCAACCGAATAATGGCAGCAAATAAATCTGCACCAGTCTGGCGCTAAAAAATCCAGCGTTGATCACTGCACCCAGCTGCAATGCCTCAAACCAGAAGGGAGCTTTTTTCAGTGGCCAGTAGTTACGTTTAAACCTGAGAAAAACCAATAACACAGCAGCCGCTGCCAAAACCACAAACAGCAGTACCAGCGATAGTTCCAGCCAGTCTGTAGTTGCCAGTTCTCTCATAAAAAACCTGCCTTTAAAGAATGGTATTGACCTTAAAACCAAACAGAAAGCCGACTCGCGGCAGAGCGAGGGGGTAAGTGTTCATTTTTACTTCAGGTTGTTTAACAATCGAGCTGGTCAACGGAGAAGACGAAACTAACTATGCCTGTTTTGCTCTAAAAACACACAAATAACGGGCTGAAATTTCTGCGCTTGCCTTGGTTCACCCACCCAGATAGTAAGACAACCAAACAGTTAAAAACACTAGTGGTATAGCTACAGAAGAACTTAGTAATAACTTGAATAAAAAACACTTCACATTACCAAGGGTAGTCAAATCCTCATTTTTTTTATAGAAAAAAAGCATACTGACAATCACAAATGCGACGCTGCCCACAGCCACCTGAGCATATACATTGCCAGAATAAATAAAAAAGAAAGAAAATGATGCAGCTATTGATAGTAATACAGCAAACTTAATATCCTTATTCCATATCATAAGAAACTCCAGACAAACAGCTGGAGGGCCTTGCCCTCCAACACACTATTACCGGCCTATTTCGTAGGCAATGAAACCTACAGCCCCACCTAAAATAGCCCCACCTAAAAAACCAGCAATCCCAAAGATGGCTCCAGCTCTAGCACCGTATCCGGCCCCACGAGCAGCAGCCGCAGCATATCCACCAGCCCCCATACCTGTCGTGATAGAAGCTCCTGCCACGACAGCTCCGCGGTCTCCGCCACTAATGTTTTCCAGTTGTTCAAATGTTAACTCTCGCATTTTATCTCTCCTCGATAAGATTAAAGAGTGCAGCCTGTCTTTCAGCCACAAGATCAGCTAATACAACTCGGTCATCAGACTGCTCTGTTTTTGCACTACATCCACATTTAGCATCACGCTCAGTCGTAACGGAGCAGTGTTGTTAAAAACGCCGACTCTATGCGCTCCCACACTACAAATGAAAAAAGAAATTATATTTAACTTAAAATTAAATATAATTTAACAAAAAGAAAAAACAAGCTCTAACGCACCCAAAATCAAGAATTGGCTTTAATACTTTGATGATTAGAGAAATTTAGTTTTGTAATGGCGCTTTTGAAAATAACGCTAGGCCGAAAAAGAAAACAGGACTTGCTCGCCTCTGCTTGTTCCATCGCAAAAAAGACAACATCAGGCGGTCCTGGCCGACATCAAAAATTGGTTGTCTGGTTTTAAGCCCAATTTATGGCTAAGTGACTGATTTTGCGGGGCCACTACTATACAAAAAGGGCCCGCAGGCCCTTGTTTTCAAATTCAAATGTTAAAAGTGAAGCAGCACTAAGTATAAAACCTAAAGCACATCCACCTTAATTTGCGCTATTACATCCAGTGCTTTTTGTTTGGCCTGCTCTACACTGTCACCTAAAGCTAAAGCTACACCCATACGGCGTTCACCTTGCACTTCGGGTTTACCAAAAATTCGCAGGTCGGTGTCGGGTTGCATTAAGGCCTGGGCCAGGTTGCCGTAACTAATTTGCTGTGAATTGCCAGGCACTAATAACACAGCTGAAGCGGCCGGGCCGTATTGGCGAATAACCGGAATAGGCAAACCTAAAATGGCGCGGGCATGCAAAGCAAATTCGGAATAGTTTTGCGAAATTAAGGTTACCATGCCGGTGTCATGTGGTCGGGGTGATACTTCGCTAAACCACACCTCGTCACCCTTCACGAATAGCTCCACACCAAATAAACCAAAACCACCTAAAGCTTCAGTCACTACAGCGGCGTAACGCTGGGCTTTCTCCAAAGCCACAGCCGACATGGCTTGAGGTTGCCATGACTCGCGGTAATCGCCTTTTTCTTGTCTATGGCCTACAGCTTCGCAGTATTGGGTGCCGGAAATGGAACGTACTGTCAGCAGCGTGATTTCGTAATCAAAGTCGATAAAACCTTCCACTATCACCCGGCCTTTACCGGCACGGCCACCTTCCTGTGCATAAGCCCAGGCGGCTTCTAAATCAGCGTCGGATTTCAGTACAGACTGGCCTTTGCCGGAGGAGGACATAATAGGTTTCACCACACAAGGGTAACCAATATGCGCCACAGCAGCTAAGTAGCTAGCTTTGTCATCGGCAAAACGGAAAGGCGAGGTAGGCAGTTGTAACTCTTCTGCCGCTAAACGGCGGATGCCTTCGCGGTTCATGGTTAAATTGGCCGCTTTGGCGCTTGGGATCACAGTAAAACCTTGTTGCTCCAGTTCTACCAGCGTGCTGGTGGCTATAGCTTCCAGTTCAGGCACTATCAGTGCGGGTTTTTCTTTGATCACAATTTGGCGCAAGGTTGCACCGTCCAGCATGGAAATAACATAGTGACGGTCGGCCACCTGCATAGCAGGTGCATTGGCGTAACGGTCGACCGCTATCACTTCACAGCCTAAACGTTTGAGTTCAATACATACTTCTTTACCCAGTTCTCCGCTACCCAATAACAGCACTTTAGTGGCATTGGCGGCACCCGGGGTTCCTATCTGGCTCATCTGTAGCTCCTTGATTTAATGTGCAAGAGCATAACAAAAATCATCAACCAACACTTAATGATTTCCGCTACTTCTGGCTTGCTGAGGTATAGTACAACTAAACTAAAACAGAGCATTTTTATGCCCGAGCAACTATGCCCTTTATGTCAGCAAGCTAATTTATGCAAAGCAGGCACAACAGAACAAAACCAGTGTTGGTGCATGCAACAACAGTTTCCGGCTGAACTGCTGGCAAAAGTGCCGGATCAAAATAGCTGTATATGCAGTGAATGCCTGAAAAAATTCAATGAGCAAACAACCCTCTTCTACCCTGCCTGACACTAAAATAACGAATTTTAATTATCGATAGACGGGTGCAAGCGCCGATAGAGATTTGTTTGGAATTCATGACGGGCAGGGCAAGCCCCGTCGCTACGGATTTATTTATCACTTAGCTTGAAATTTGTATACAAAATAAATTAATGTATTCATAAATATCCTTTCAGGTGACCTTTATGTGGCGCGACTTTAGCTTATCAGCCATAGCTGCTGGTTTTGTGGCTGTATTGGTTGGTTTTGCCAGCTCAGTGGCTATTGTCTTTCAGGCTGCAGCAGCTGCTGGCGCCGATCAGGCGGTGATGGCGTCCTGGATTTTAGCTTTGGGCCTTGGCATGGGCTTCACCTGTATTGGTTTGTCCTTGTATTTTAAAGCGCCAGTGCTCACAGCCTGGTCCACGCCTGGGGCTGCACTTTTGGTCAGCAGTTTACAAGGCCTGAGTTTAGCTGAAGCTGTAGGTGTGTTTATTTTTGCCGCGGCTTTAAGTTTATTACTGGGTCTGACAGGCTGGTTTGAAAAGCTCAGTAGTAAAATTCCGCTGCAAATCGCTTGTGCTATGCTAGCTGGTATTTTGTTTAACTTTGGCTTGTCGATTTTTACCTCGCTGCAGCAGGATCTAAGGCTGGTAGGACTGATGTGCGTGACTTATCTGGTCAGTAAACAGTATCTGCCCCGCTACGCTATTCCATTAGTGTTGGTAGTCTCAGTGCTTTATGCCAGCCTGCAAGGTCAGTTGAATCTTGCCCAGGTGCAGTTTGACTGGCCAGCGCCAGTCTGGATTTGGCCACAGTGGTCTGTCAGTGCTTTATTGGGCGTAGGTGTACCACTTTTTATTGTCACTTTAACCTCACAAAATATTCCGGGTTTAGCTGTCTTTAAAAGCAGCGGTTACCAGCTGCCGGTATCCCCACTGATTAACGCCAGTGCTTTGACTACCATAGTGCTGGCGCCTTTAGGCGCTTTTTCTATCAATTTAGCAGCTATTACTGCTGCTATTTGTGCCAGCCCTGAAGCTCATGCCGACCCCGCCAAAAGATACAGCGCAGGTGTGGCTGCAGGTATTTTTTACTTGCTGACGGGTTTAGCTGGCGCAGCAGTTGTGGCTTTATTTGCCGCCTTTCCAACAACTCTAGTCACAGCTTTGGCCGGTTTGGCTTTGCTTGGCACTATAGGAACCAATCTGGCCTTAACCACACAAGCCGGGCCGCACAGAGAAGCTGCTGTTGTGACTTTACTGGTCACAGTTTCAGGTGTCAGCTTCTTTGATATAGCCCCGGCATTTTGGGGTTTAGTAGCAGGCTTGCTTTGCACTCTGGTACTGAAACTGCCACAGAGAAAGGTAGTTTAATATGACCAAAGCCAGCTTATATCAGCAGTTAAAACAGGATATCCGTCAGGGCGTTTGGCCTGCAGGTGTTGCACTGAATCAACAGAAGTTATCGGATTATTATCAGGTCAGCCGTATTCCGGTGCGGGATGCTTTGCAGCAACTCAAAGCTGAAGCTTTACTGGTGATGGCTGGTAAAGCCAGTTTAATGGTGCCGCCTTTAACCGCAGCAGAAGCCGAAGAGTTGTATCAAATTCGTTTGCAGCTGGAACCTATGGCACTACGCCGCGCTTTTCCCCAGCTCACTTTTAGTATAATTGGTCAGGCGGAAGATTTATTGCATCGTATTGAGCACGATCAGAATTTATCTGCCGCAGACAGAGGCGCATTAAACTGGCAGTTTCACCTGATGTTATATCAGGCAAGTCAGAGCCCACATTTGCTGCGTTTATTGCACAGCCTGCACCAGCAGGTGGAGCGCTATTTAGGTTTTCAGGAAATCAGCCTGAATTACGCTGATACCAGCCATCAGGAACACTGGCAGTTGCTGGAGTTACTGCGGGCGCAACAATTGGATGCTGCTGTAGCTTTACTGCAGCAGCATATTCAGCAAGCAGGCGAGCTATTAACCAGCCACTTACGCCAACAGCCTGCCTGATTCGACAAAACTGTAGGGGCACGGTTTATCCGCGCCCGTCTTTAATCCAACAGAATGACCAACCTATTCAGTTTAAACTTTACGACGACGCCAAAACGCCAAACCAGCCAAAGCCAGTAGTAAAGCAGAACCCATTGAACCACCACCTGAAGAACTGCTGTCAGTCTGCTGACCTGCCAGCGTATTTGGTGCAGGATTCAGGTTAGCAGCTGTCGTTGGGCTGTCGTTGATCACGGTAATTTTTTCAATCACAACCAGATTGCTGGCCGTCAAAGCCACATTATTCGCAAGATCTGTCGCACTGTAATTGCGCAATGGTGCACCGGCAAAATTCCCTGTAGCAGGCACATATAAATCTTCGATGCTATCCAGAATGGACATACCTGTGCCAGTCACTACGCCAAAAACCGTAAAACCACTATTTTGTCTGTCCAGATTGCTGGCGTTATTTCCCAAATTAACAAACCATTGATTAGTAGCGCTATTTGGGCTGTCGGCTACTTTCGCCATAGCCACAGTACCCCTAACATTAGACAGCTTAGGCTCGTTATCCACAGGGCCCCTTGTTGCTACTGCAGCAAAAGGGCTGGTATTGTTTCCGCTGTAACGAAAACCACCACCTTGTACGACAAAGTCTTTCACTGAACGGTGAAATACCACATTGTCATAGCTACCATCTTTTACATAGTTCAGAAAGTTAGTCACAGTTTTTGGTGTGGTTTGGTCAAACAGGTTGATTTCAAAATCCCCCATATTGGTTTCAACCAATACGATGGTGGCGTTCGCTTGTTGACTGCTGAAAGCTAAAACGGCGGCAAAAGTGGTTGTTAGTATAGTTTTTTTAAACATTATAAAAATCCCTGAAACAAAGTGCCCCGACTTTAATGCAGTCTGCCACAGCAATCCAGAGGCATTACACTTAATAACGAACTAAACAACTTTGTTAACTTTTGTCCGTTTTGCAGAGGAAGCCGCTTTGCCCTGCGTTGTTTTGCGCCTGGTATTTTTATAAGCAGGTTTTTGTGATGAGCCTGCTTTCGCTATCTCTGCAGAAACCTTTGCCTGCTGCACCAGCCTGGTAATTTCTGGTTCTAATTGCGCCATAAAGTGCGGATAATCTTGTTGCTGGTGGCAAATTTGCTCTAACTGAGCTTCCCACAAGGCGGTTAAATCCGGTGCTGTGATACGTTGTGGCAAACTTTGAATAAAAACCCGGCCTAACTGGCTGGCCCGAATTTGTTTGCCCTGACGCTGCAAATAACCACGTTTGAATAACAACTCCAGAATACCGGCCCTGGTGGCTTCTGTGCCCAAACCAGCTGTTTCTTTTAAGATACGTTTCAACTCTGGATCAGTCACAAAACGACTGATGCCTGTCATAGCAGCCAATAAAGTGGCATCAGTAAAATAAGCCGGTGGCTGGGTTTGTTTTGATAGCAATTCCGACTGGCCCGACTGCAATGGCTGGCCTTTGGTTAAAGGAGGCAGCCTTTGCAATTCTGCCGTATCCTCGTCCTGATCTTCTTTTTGACTGGCTTTATAAAAAGCTTTCCAGCCCAAAGACTGCAGCTGCCGTGCCTGAGCCTTAAATAAACCTCCGGCAATTTTAATCAGCGCTTGTTGCTCCAGATAACAATAAGGCGGGAAAAACTGCCATAAAAACTGCCGCGCTATCAGCCAATAGAGTTTGGCTTCAAAGGTATTCAAACTGGCTGACTTCAAGGCTTTGTCGGTAGGAATAATAGCGTGGTGGGCCGTGATTTTACTGTCATCCCAGGCTTTGCTGCGTAAGCTTAAATTTGCCTGTTGTTGCATCTCTGCATGTTCAGGGCTGTTCGCCACTATAGCGCGGCAAACCGCAGCAGACTGGCCAAATTGCTGCTCTGGTAAATGCCTGCAATCAGAACGGGGATAAGTAATAAGCTGATGACGTTCATACAATTGCTGACAAGTATCCAGCACTTGTTGTGCTGTCATGCCATAGAGTTTTGCCGCTTCAATTTGCAAAGCCGACAAACTAAAAGGCAAAGGCGCATAGTGTTTTTTTGGTTGTTGCTGCACCTGCTCTACTACAGCGGGCTGAAAACTGGTTTTGCGCTGCACCAGTTCGGCCAACTCACGGTTCAGTACACGGCCTTCTTCGTCCTGATAAGGCTCGCAGGCTTCACTGGGCTGCCAGATGGCGCTAAAAGGCCAATCAGCTCCTGTTAAATGCGCTTTGACCTGATAAAAATCACGGCTGACGAAGTTTTCGATCTGCAAGTCACGCTGCACTACTAAACCCAACACTGGCGTTTGCACCCGGCCCACCGACAACACGCCCCGATAACCCTGTCTCTGACCATGTAAAGTATAAGTACGGGTTAAATTAATACCGTACAGCCAGTCAGCCCTGCTTCGCGCTAAAGCACTTTGCGACAAAGGCGCAAATTCAGCATTCATTTTTAACTGCTGCAACGCCAGGCGCACAGCTGTCGGAGTTAAATCATTTAACAGTAACCTTTTGGTTTGCTTCAATTTGGTTTGACTGACTTTACTGTGCTGCAATACTTCATCCACCAGCAACTGGCCTTCCCGATCCGGGTCGCCTGCATGCACCAGTTCGGTAGCTTCTTTGATCAGTTGGGTCAGTATTTTCAGCTGAGCTTTGCTTTGTGTTTTCGGCACCAGCTTCCACTCTTGCGGCACAATGGGCAAATGCTCCAGCCGCCAGCTTTTAAATACCGGATCATACACTTCAGGTTCGGCCTGCTCTAACAAATGACCAAGACACCAACTGACTTTATCGCCGTTGCTCAGTTGCAGATACCCTTGCTGCTTTTGATGAGAACCAAAGGCATCGGCAATGGCGCGAGCCATACTGGGTTTTTCGGCGATAAATAGACGCATAATAGAAGCCCGACGGAGAACTGTATAAAAAAACAGTTAATTTAACCCTAGTTTTCCCAAAAAAGCAAAGCCTGGAGCATTTGTTTTCTGACGGGCTCGGGGTAAGCTAGGGGTTCGCCGGAAGAAACCGGTATCTGTTTTGGTGAAGTGTCAGTCTTGATTAAAATTCCAGCTCCCAGCTTGACGTTGTTGCGGGCCCTTTTGCTGGCTATCGCCTATTTTGTATTTGGCCAATTGGCTATGTTGCTGGCCATAGCACCAGGCATGGCGACTTCGGTATTTCCCTCTTTAGGTATAGCCATAGCAGCAGCCTTGTTGTGGGGTTACCCTATGCTGGCCGGCGCATTTTTAGGCTCCCTTATTCTGAAACTGGCCCAGCCCGACTGGCCGCACTATTTAAACTGGTCAGATAAAGTGGTCTACAGCCTCAGTATGGCTGCTATTACGGCTATCACTGTAGCTTGTGCCCTATGGGCTGTGCGTCGCTTTGCTCAGTTTCACAGTGCCTTAACTTTTGAAAAAAGCATTCTTTGGCTCTTTGCCCTATCAGGTCCCTTTGCGTGTTTGATAAGCTCAATTTTATCCACTTTGGTATTAGAACAGTATGGGTTAGTCACCCACCAGAATGCGATGCTGAACTGGTTTACCTGGTGGGTTGGCGACATGATTGGCGTGATGATTGCTGTTCCCTTAGTATTTATGTTGTTCGCCAAACCCCGCCCTTTATGGCGTGCACGCTGGCTGACTGTGGGCTTACCTTTGTTGGTCTGCACAGCTTTGGTCATAGCTTTATTTGTGCTGGCTCGTTTTCAGCACCACCAGAACCTGCAGCGAAAGTTTTTTGATCAGTCAGAGCAAATCAGCGCCACTTTTCAATTCAGGGTTAGCAAAGTGCTGCAACAGATGCAAATGCTGGAGCGACTCTTTGCCATTCAGGCTGAAGTGACTGACGAAATGTTTCAGCAGTTTTTACAAAACTATCCTTGGAATCAAGCAGGTGTGTTGTTTTTTGATTGGGTTGAAGTGATACCTCATTCCAGGCGTGCGGCAGTAGAAGCTGAGCTAAACAGCTTGTTTAAGGAATATGCCACCCCAGGAATAAAACCTGCTGCAGTGCGTCCATACTATAGCGTGATTCGTTTTGTCGCTTCATCCACAGGTGATCGATCGCTTGTAGGGCTTGATTTAGCCGCAGATCCTGCACGCAAAGAGGCCATGGATTATGCGATGGACTCTGGCCGTATCAGTATATCTGCACCAGTGCAGCTTGTCGGTGGCAATGACGCTGCTCTGTTTTTTATTCCGGTATACCAAGAGGGTGTGGTACCACAAACTATTGAGGAAAAACGTAAAAAGATTCGTGGTTTTATCTGTGGCATCTTTGAAACATCAGCACTGGTGCAGACCAGCTTAAGCCAATACGATACGTCAGAGTTCCACCTGCAAGTCAAAGATTTAGGCACAGGGCTTTCTTATTATGGCGCCTTGCCTGAACTGCCGATACAGGCCCGTGATCTGACATGGACCCGCCAGTGGTCCCATGCCGGACGTTCACTTGAACTACAACTGGTTCCAAGTCAAACCCTGTTGAACCTCAATTCAGGACAACAAAGCTGGTATGTGCTAACGGGTGGCTTGGTGTTATGTAGTCTGCTTGGTATTTTCCTGCTGGTTTTAACAGGGCGTTCGGCCCGCATTGAGCATTTAATCACGCAACGAACCAAAGAGCTGAGTTCTATTCTGGACAATGCTATTGAATCTATAGTGATAGTCGATCAACAGGGCTTAATTGAACGAGTCAATAAAGAAACCTCTTTGCTGTTTGGCTTTGCTATGTCTTCCTTACTTCGTCAGCCTATCAGTAAACTATTGGCTTGTTTACCTGAGCACAAAAACCATCAATTATTGCAACCTTTAACGATAGACCAACTGAACTTGTGGGTAGGCAATACGGTAGAAGTGACAGGGTTAAGCGAAGATGGCCGGCAAATTCCGCTGGAAATGGGCTTAAGCCGGGTAGATATAGCAGATAAACATTTGTACACCCTGATGTTGCACGATTTACGTGAGCGCAAAAAAATCGATCGGATGAAAAGTGAATTTATCTCCACCGTCAGCCATGAGCTTCGCACGCCGCTCACTTCGATCAACGGTTCTTTAGGCCTGTTGGCTGGTGGCGTAGTCGGTGAATTACCACCACAAGCCCAACAACTGGTACAGATTGCCAAAACCAACACCGACCGACTGGCAAGGCTGGTGAATGATATTCTGGATATTGAAAAGCTAGAGTTTGGTCAGTTAAAGCTACAGCCTGTAGAAGTGGAGGTTTGGGAATTACTGCAAGAAGCCAAACAACAAAATCAGGCTTATGCCGATAAATACTCAGTACGGTTGAATTTGGCGGCACCCGCAACTCAAGCACAGCTTTATTTATTTCAGGATAAATTCCGCTTGTTACAAATTTTGTCGAATTTAATCTCGAATGCCATTAAGTTTTCCCCCAGCCACTCAGTCGTAGAGTTGAGTTATCAGCGACATAATGATGACCTTGTGATTAAAGTAAAAGATCAGGGCACTGGTATAGCTGAGTCTTTCCACACTAAAATTTTCCAGAAATTTGCGCAAGCCGACAACTCCGATAGCCGCAGTAATCAGGGATCTGGCTTGGGTTTAAATATCAGTAAAACTCTGGTTGAAATGATGCATGGCAGCATAGACTTTGAGTCAGAGCTTGGCAAAGGCACCTGTTTTACTCTGACATTTCCCTGCTATCTGCAACTAAATCGCAGCTAAAAAAGCGAAACTACAGAGCAGAGAAATGAGGTGTTGAGGACAAACCAGCCACACAGCTTCAGGCTATGATGGTCATCTAAAGCGGCGAATCATTCCCAGCTCACACCTTTTTGCTCGCGTATCGCCGCCTGCAACAAGGCTATTAAAGGCAAAGCGCGGTGTTTTAGCGGAACTGTACCCGGCTTTTCCTGATCTTTATCTGCTGAATCATCAGATAATTCAGGCTCTTGCGCTACTTCTAATGCGGATAAGCCTTGCTGCAGTAAAGTCAGAGCTTCAGAGACGTCTTCAGCAAATAAAGCTCCAGGCGCTTTAGGTAAACGACCCATCAGTTCCAGTAACTGCAGAGCAACATGGTCAAACATCTGTACCGGCGCTGCGGCAATTGATTTAAAAGTAATTAGCATAACAATCTGATTTTCCGGATAAGTGAAACCTCAGCATGCGCTGTTCTGAAGTAAAGCACAAGCAAACCGCATGCTGTCAACACTGAACTCAAGTGGCTATACAAAAGCGACAGACCTCTTTAGAATTCAGTAAGATTTGTAAAATTTTATATAAGTTAACGCTCGGGTTACAAGGATGATGTATGACGGTGTTGCCACGTTTTTTATCCACTCTGCTTTTGATTCTGCCTTTGTTATTGGTAACTGGCTGTGGTTCGGATAAAACTGAAGATGCGACAGCTGTTACTGTCAGTGCCAGTTCAGCCAGCCTGGATATTGGCTTTCCAGAGCGCTTTATTACCCTGTCGGCCACTGTCAGAGACACTGATGGGTCTTTGCTACCTAACGCCACAGTCCAATTCAATACCAATTTGGGTAGTTTTAGTGCCACAGAAGTGATGACACGCACCACAGCTGAAACAGGCCGAGGCGGTTCTAATGATGCAGGTAATGGTGTTGCAACAGTGCGCTTGTATCCTGGCCAGAGTGCCGGTTCCGCTACTGTTACCGCTTATATCAACGGTGTGCAGACCACGACAACAGTCACTATAGCGGGCACTGCAGCTGAACCTGAACGGCCAGTACCAGCCAGTATCAGTATTGCCGCCAGCGAACGTGCTATTTTTGTGGCTGGTGTAGGCCAAATGGAAAGTAGCACTATTACCGTGCGTTTACTGACATCTACAGGTGGCGCTGCGCAAGATGCTCCGGCCGGCGTAAATAATGTGCGGGTTAGTTTTGTCACCCAGCCTAATGGTGGAGAATTGCTATTCGGGACTCAAGCTTCCGGACAACTGGTACAAAATACTAAAACTGTCGATGTAGCCACCAGCAACGGGGTGGCAACCTTAACTTTAAGCTCAGGACAATTGCCTGGTGTAGTTGAGTTAAAAGCGGAAGCCTTAAATAACAGCGGTACTAGCTACAGCCCTGCTATTCAGGCCACTATTTCGGCTATGAGTATAGCTTCAGGCCCTACTCACTCTATAGTGCTGACTTACCCAAGAGAAAATGCTATTGAAAACATGGGAAACGGTATCTACAGACGAATTGGCGGTTTGCTGGCAACGGACAGATACGGTAACCCGGTAGCAGACGGTACAGTGGTGAATTTAGGTGTGGTCGACAGTGTGTTGCTGTCCAACCGCGCACCACAAATTAACTACGGCTTTAGCAGTACAGTGATTGATGGTAATGCCTCCACAACGTCGAATTCGACGTTGTTAACTGATTTAACCAATGCGTTATTTAAAAGCGCTGTAATCACCCGCAATAATACCAGCCGCTTTATCGAAGCGCAGGACAGGGTGCTCATTCTGAATGCTCAGGCTGCAGATAAGAGCCGTTTTGTGGCGGCACTACCTGAGCAAGATATCAGTCTGACAACCAATAAAGCTTATCTGAATACTGCAAGCCAACTGGAATATATGATAGGTGCATCTTTGCTGGGTGCTCAGATTGCCGGCGTAGATCCGGCAAAACAAGAATTAGTCAGTGGTCAAGCAGTCACCTCTGACGGCGCTGCCACTTTTTATCTGACTTATCCGGCTAATCAAAATACCATCAGAGCAGGTTGTGTCGATCCAGATGCAGAGACTCGTTTTTCACCACAGGGTTCGGCACAGGTCTGGGTAGTGGCAGAAGCAAGCGCCAGCAGCGCAACAACTATAGATAATCAGGAATGTTTCAATTATATGAGTCCTGCAACTATAACTGAGACCACTGGACAAACTGCAATAAGAGGCTCTGCAGTAGTGCAGCTTGCAGTTGAAGATGCCTCTTCTATACGCTTACCTTTTATGAATATATCAACCAGCGTCAGTTATGGTTCAGCCAATACTGGTGGTCTTTTAGTCACTGTAGGAAACTGCAACTCAGGAACCCATAGAATGACCGACAGAAACGGTGTGTGCCGTTTGCCTATTAATGTGTCCGGGAGTAACAGTACAGATATAGCTACCCTGTCTCTTAGCACGATTGAAGGCAATACACTGACGATAAGCGTAACTTCACCCTAAGTTTTCAACACCAAGGGCAGTACGATTACCGCCTGAAAACCACAAGCAATACCAGAAGCTGCATAAAGGTTATGCAGCTGCAATTCTCCGCCACAACTTTCGACTGCTCTTTTAGCAATACTTAAACCTAAACCCACTCCGTCTTTTTTGCTTTGACCACGAAAAAAGGGAGTGAAAAGTTTAGCTACATCGGCATGCGCCACGCCAGGCCCCTGATCAGAAATTTTAATCTGTACCTGCTGTTCCTGCTGCTGCAGTTCAACAGTCACTTGTGTGTCTGCAGCGGTAAATTTAATGGCATTACGGATCAGATTTTCCAAAGCCCGATAAAGTAAGTCCGGGTCAGCTTGAACCTGCACTTTTGTATCAGCTTTTACCAGCAATTGTTTATGCTGTGATAAAGCTTCCAGTCGGCCATCTTCAGCCACAGACTCCAGAAGTTCCAGCAAATCCACTTGCTGCAATTTGACTGCGGCGGCACCGCTTTCCAGTCGCGAATAGGTCAGAATTTCTTCGACCAACGCATTGAGTTTCTGAGTTTCAGCTTCCACTTTGTCCAGCACCATAGCGCTTTCTGACGGAGTTTGCCGCGCCAGCCCAACCAGTATTTGTAACCGTGCCAAAGGCGAGCGGAACTCGTGAGATACATCATGCAACAACCGACGCTGACCACTAATGGCTTGCTCTACACTTTGAGCCATCTGGTTAAAACTGCGGGCTACAGCACCAAATTCATCACGCCGCCCTGTCACCTTAGGGCCCAACTGAGTCAGCCAATGATCAGATGCCAGCGACTGCAAAGCTTGTTTTAATTGGCGTACCGGTGAGGCAAAGTACCAAGCCAACCAGAAGCTGACCAATAAACTGGTCCCCAAAATAGCAGCCAGTAAAAAAGCCGGATGAAACCAGATAGGTGGCATAGGCATAATGCCACGGGGTGACTTTTTATAATCAAATGGAGGCTCTAAGCCTCTTGGTTCGATGGATTTTTGAGTGGGTTGAGTTGATAAAGAGGCTTGAGCCATTCCTCTGCCGCTGCGCAGCCAGTCCAACAGAAATTCGTGACGGGGTACTGCCAGCAAAAACCAGCTCTGGCCCGTCTTGTCCTGAACTTTGTACTCGGGCTGTTCTTTCAATAATTCTGCCCAGTGTTCAGGCACCTCACGCTGCAAATAATCGTCCCCCTGCTGATTAAGCAGCAAAACTTTGTCGCGCGACATAGGATCGTCTTCCCAGCGCTGCAATACGTCGCCCAGTAATTGAATGCCACCAGAATCCATCATCAGTTGAGCTGAACCTAACACCAAGCGCAGCTGCGGACCTATCCAGACAGGTTTGGCTGCATCATCTGTCGATCGGCTGACTTCGTTCACAGCCCAAACCAAAGTACCTGCCAGAATTAACGCGCCCCAAAAAGCTAACAGAAACTTCCAAAACACCTGGCCCATAACTTAAATTCGCTGCATCAGTTGATAGCCTTTGCCACGCACGGCTTCAATCCAGGCTTGTTGGTCTGCTCTTTTGCCCAGTTTTTGGCGGATATTGCTGATATGCACATCCAGACTGCGATCATATTGAGTTAAGGTTTTACCCAAAGCCTGTAAGGATAATTCGGCTTTACTAACCAGTCGTCCGGCCTGACAAGCTAAAACCCAGAGCACGCTGAATTCAGCGCCAGTCAACTGAATCAACTGACCATTGACCCAGGCTTTACGTGCACCAGGTTCAAGTGTTAAAGGCCCTACCTTTACTTCGGTTGGTTCATCCTGCTGCTGTTGTACCCGACGCAAAATAGCCCGAATACGAGCCACTAATTCGCGCGGCAAACAAGGTTTGGCGACATAGTCATCAGCGCCCAACTCCAACCCCAGCACTTTGTCGATGTCATCGCCTTTAGCTGTCAGCATGATGACAGGTACTTTGGAATGCTGACGTATTTGGCGCAGCAAAGAGATGCCATCTAAGCCTGGCATCATCACATCCAGCACCAACAATTCATACTGCCCCGAAATGGCTTGGCGCAGGCCCAGCTGGCTGTCGTTTGCAACCTGGACCACAAAGCCCTCACGCTGTAAGTAAGTGCTTAATATGGAGGTCAGTTCACGATCATCGTCGATCAGCAATAAAGGGTTCAAGGGCTGTTACTCCGGATTCAATTGGCCGCAGTTTAACCTTAAGCTGCTCACTAATAGAGCAGCTTTACATTTCTATACACAGCCCTTTGCTTACACTGCGGTTTTCAGTTTAATCCGCAGTAAGTAGCTGGAGGCGGTAATGTATAAATACTGTTTATCCAAACTCAATGCCACATTGGCCGCTGCCACTCCGGTTTGAATAGTGCCTAAATGTTCACCTTTAGCGTTAAACACCAGCACACCACCAGGACCAGTCGCCAGCAAGTGGCCAGATGGCAATACTTTTAACCCATCAGGTAAGCCAGGCTTGCTGTTCACCCAGGCTGTGGCATCAAAAAACAGCTGACCTTCACCTGCAGTGCCATCTGCTGCCAGCGGATATTTCCACCACTGTGCCGCTTGTGGATCTGAGTTGGCAACATAAAGCCATTGTTCATCCGGCGATAACGCCAAACCGTTAGGGCGGGTTAGTTTCTCTGTGACAACAGTTACATCAGTGCCTTTAAGCCAATAGACACCGTTAAAGCTCTGCTGTTTTTGCTTGGAGTTATCCGCATCTTTTAAGCCATAAGGCGGGTCGGTGAATAAATAGCTACCATTGCTGTGTTGTACCAAATCATTAGGGCTGTTAAACAACTTGCCCTGATAACTGGTGGCCAGGCTCTGGTAGACCGGGCCTTTGGTATCGATTGACGTCAATACGGCCAGTCTTCTGTCACCATGCTGTGCCAGCACCAACTGATTGTTTTGATTAAAAATCAAGCCATTAGCACCTTCACCACTCGAAGGTTCGTCAACAACACCTGTATGGCCTGACGGGCTGAGATACAAAGTTAAACCGTCTTTCGTATTCCAACGCCAGACTTTGTTTTCCGGTACATCGGAAAATAAAATATCCCCTGTTTTGGGTTCAGCCACTGGGCCTTCAGCCCAGCGAAAACCTTCAGCCAGTATCTCTAGCTGAGCATCGGCAGCAATCACCTGCGCAAGCTCTGGTTTTAGTTGTTGTACCGGGTTGGCTGGAATAGGGGATGGATTGGCAAAAGCCAGTGAAGATGTAAAAAAAAGCAGCGTTAAACTATGTCGCATCCTTGTCACCTTTGTTTGGTTGGAAAGGGTTGGGTTGGCAAAGCAACAATGTAGCATTGTTAGCGCAACCAAAGCACTGCAGATGGCAGATAAACTTAGTTTCAGTTTTACTTTTTTTCTAAGATTGTGCTGGCCGTTTTTGGATCTTTTCCCAAGGACCTTGTTCGGCAATATCTTTCTACTAAGCCAGTTACATAATCCGTCAGGACTTTCCCGCTTTTTGCTGTATCTTCTTCAACTTGTCCGCCAGATCTTGCTGGCACAAGGCTTTACAGCCAGCATAGTTTTCAGCAGCTTTAAGATAAGGCAATGCTTGCTGATATTTTCTGTCATTAAACAGAAAACGCCCCACGCTCAGTTTTAACATGATGTTTTCAGGTTCCACTTGCTGTATGGCCTTTAAATGCACAAATGCTTTTTCCCTTTTGCCAATACTTTTGTAGCTGACGTACAGCAGGTTGTGCATGTCTTGTTGTGCAGGCTTCAGTTTTAATGATCGCTCGGCATAATCAATAGCCTGTTGTGTTCGCTTTTGATGCTGGCTGGCATCTTTGGCTAAGACTGCAAGTTGCTTGTAGTGCCCGGCAAGTTCAGCCAGCAAACTGACATCTTGTGGCTTCTGCTTTAGTTGCCGTTCCAGTTCTGTAATTCTGGAGCTCAGAACCTGCTGTTTTTCCGCGTTTTTGCCAGGCTGAGCGGCGTTGTTTAGGGCGTTTTTCCTGCCCTGTATTACCAGAGCTGCAGACTCTAACAGCTGTTGAGACGGCAAAAAGCCAGCAGCGCCTTGTGGTATTTTCTGTAGATGCTGCACTGCCAGTTCAGGCTGGTTTGCCAATAAAGCAATACGCCCTAAAAGCAACTGAATTTCAGGGTCCGGTAATACACGAATAGCAACTTCACCATCATAAGGTTGCAACGGCACTACCGCAGCTTTTAATGCACTACTGAGTATATAAGCGTTCAACTCTGACGACATCACTTCCGGGCTTTTGCCAAACGCAGTCACAAATGCAGTGTCATCAGACTCACCTTCTCTTCGCATCCGCAGGTACTTCACTGTGGCGGCGGTATAGTCTGTCGCGCCCGCCAGCTTGCCTAATAGCAGGAAATGGCCCAAAGCCCACAAGTGGTGACGTTGCTCATTTGTATGCGACGCTCTGTGCAGTTGCAGCAAAGCTTTGATGGCAATCAGCTGGCTTTCTGTGCCCCGGGCCATCTGGTTTGTTACACCAACTAAGGCTTTGCCTTCTTCCAGCCTGGTTGCAGATAACAGCTCAACCAGAGCCATTCGGAACCAATATGGGTAATCAGCTCCACTGTCTTGCAGCTGATACTGAGTATAAAGATGATGGAGCCCTGCGTTCTGAAGCCGCTGTTCCCTGGTTGCATCAAGCAGCATAAACTGTTCATCATCTGACGGCGGCAATAATACCCCTGCCAGCTCCTGGTTCACCAGACTACGAAACATGCTGTTATTGCTATAAAGGACAAGCTTCAGCGAGATGCTGTCATGCAACGGCATAAAGTGGCTTAGCACTTGCCTGAACTGTTCTGCATGATGCAAGTACTGCCTGGCGTCATCTGCCGGACTATCGGTAAACACTATAAAATGCTCTGAACGATATTCAGTCCAGTCATCAGCAACTACCGGAGCTGTTGCAAAGTACAACAAACCACACAAGACCTGAATAACAGTAGGTAAACCTGAACAAAGGCGAAAAAATACTTTTTGTAAAAAACAGCAGAAATTACAGAGCCGATACCACATCACAAGGCCTTAAGTTATTCATCACAGAAACAGGATTTGTATTTTTGCAACAGCAGTTGCTGTAAATAAAAACCGCAGAGATCATCTGCGGTTTTCTGTGGTTAGCCTGCGGACCAGCTTAGAAGCGAACGTTTACACTCACCCATAAGTTACGGGCTTTGTCTTTGTTGTTGTAATGGTCTGTGTAGCTGCCTATATAGCCATTTGCGCCATTGGTATCAAACACACAGTTAGTGCCGCTGTCGCATTCAACAAAGTTCAGGTCGTAGGTGGTGAAGTCTTTATCCGTTAAGTTATTGATCCGGGCCGTGAAGGTGACAGTGTCACTGGCTTCATAGCTGGCACCTAAGTGCAGCACTTCATAAGCTTTAAAGTATAGAGCTTCGTCTTTAATAGTGTCCCAGGTACGGTAGCGTTTAGTACGGATTTCTGAGGTCAGAAACAGTTTTAAATCGTCAG
Organism: Rheinheimera sediminis; assembly: GCF_004005375.1. Classification (GTDB taxonomy): domain Bacteria; phylum Pseudomonadota; class Gammaproteobacteria; order Enterobacterales; family Alteromonadaceae; genus Pararheinheimera. Next base: position 50,095 of record NZ_RZUF01000005.1, read on the forward strand.
TCGCAGCCCAGTCCAGTGTCAGGTTGGCCATATGTTTGGCGGTGTTGGTCAGGGGTTGTCCTGCATTAGCACCACTTTTTTGCTCACTGTCGGTGTAAGTGTAGTTAGCACGGAAAGCGATAGTGTCGATAATCTGCCAGCGTCCTGCCAGCTCAGCGCCTTGTATCGTCACTTTATCGATATTGACCGTTTTGCTGCTGGTGGCATAACCCAATTCAGCATATTCACCTGTGTTAGTACAGACCAAGGCTGTGCCTGTACCACAAGGCTGAGAGGCAATCTTGTCTTCAAATTCATTATTGAAAATAGTGATGTTGAAATTATGGTTACCTGGATGCTCCCAATACAGCGCAAGCTCTGTTGAAGTACTGGTTTCTGGTTTCAGATCCGGATTACCAAACATTGGGGATGTACCCTGGCCACCAAAACCCACTACGCCGTCATACAGCTGGGTGGTTTTTGGCGTTTTATAACCAGTGCTGACACCGCCTTTGATAGTCCATTCCGGGCTTAAGGTATACACACCATATAAACGTGGACTCATCTCACTGCCAAAGACTTCGTGGTCGTCACGACGTAAGCCCGCAGTTAATGCGAATTCCTGAGTGGCGTCCCAGGTATCTTCAGCAAAAATGGACCACATATTGTGTTCCTGCACTTCACCTGGAGTGCCGCTTTCCATACCAAAGACACCATCTTCCAGTTCACCACGGATCACTTGCGTACCCACTACCGCTGTGTGCTGGCCCGCCAGTTCAAACGGCATATCCATTTTGGCGTCAAAAGTATATTGATTGCTGGCCATTTTACGTTTGGCTCTTGGCAGGAAGGTGTCTTCCGCCAGTGCCTTGCGTTGATCTGCACTCATTCCTGCATAAGCACCAGTGCCATCGATCATCGTCAATAACTGAGCACGTTCAGCCAAAGTAAAAGGCAAAGTACGGCCATGGTTTTGCGTGTCGACATAAGATAACGACATAAAACTATTACCCAGATCCCATTTGCCCTCGTGGCTCAAGGACCAGGTATCACGAGTAAATTCCTGAGTTGGGCTATAACCGACCTGCGGGTTGGCACGACGGCTCCAGGTGCCACCATTGGTTCGGCAGACATTGGCGTTATTGCCTGTGGCACCTTTACAAAAATTGCCAGCCGCCCAGATACTGTTGATATTGTCGACTGTGCCGACAGGATATTCGCGGCTGCCGTCGTCATTGATAATAGGGCTGTTATCGTATTCCTGAGTGGATGTTTCGATATCAAACCAAATTGCCTGATTATTAACCGGAGTCCAGCTCAGACGGCCACCTAATACAGAACTTTTATTGTCTACTGTTTTACCGCCAGAACCAAAGCCCAAAGAGCGATTCAGCACTTGGCCATTGGGATAAACCACAGGTGCAAAAGTTGGGGTAGAAGCCATGCGGTCATAAGCACTGCCACGAACAGACATGCCCAGTACATTTGGTATTAACGGCCCCATGACGTTGAAATCAGTCGTGATCTCTTCACCAAATCTGTCATCTGTTTGCGCGGTGCGGCTATGACTGACAGAGCCAGCCCATTCATTCGTTACTTTTTTAGTGATAATGTTGATGACACCGCCTAAAGCGTCGGCGCCATACAAGGTAGAAGCAGGGCCACGCACCACTTCAATTCGTTCTATGGTATCCAGTGGTGGCATATGACCAAACTGGTTACCACCAAAGTTATTTGGATAAATATCACCATGGTTGTTCTGACGTTTACCATCCACCAAAATCAGGGTGTAGTCTGAGCCCATACCACGCATACTGATAGTGCCCTGGCCGGTTTTGTCACGGGTTTCACCAATATCAACACCTTCCAGATCACGTACCGCATCCAGTAAAGTAGTGTAAGGGCGAGATCGCAGCTCTTCTGCAGTAATCACTGAAATACTTGCAGGTGCCTCCACCAGTTTTTGTTCAAAACCTGAAGCCGTAACCACTATATGTTCAATATTGTTATCTCGGAGTGCAGCAGCTTCTTCTGCCTGCGCCGTAACAATTAAACCTAAAGCAAGTTGGGTGGCTAACACCAATTTGGCCGGACGGGACTTGAACATAAAAACTCCTGTTATTCGGGCAGCTCACCACAACAAAGTAGATAAAACCAACACCCGGACTATGTAAAGAAACGCCATCAAAGGGCAATGGCTGCCAATGATAGTGATTCTCATTAAAAGATCAATAGCAATTGCGAACTATTTGCAATTGCAGATGTCGAGATGAGCTACGAAAAAGTGTTTTTGAGACGAACAGCAAAATCAATCACTTGCAGACCCCTTGCAAACAAGAACAATTCTCAGTAGCATATATTCAGTTTTTTGTGGGGGTGTTGTGAAGAGTTCAGCTTTAGCTCGTTGGATGCGTTGGTTACATACCTACAGCGCGATGTTGGTATTGTTACTGCTGTTATTTTTTGCCATTACGGGTATTACCTTGAACCATCCTGAGCTCAGCAGCAGCTTGGGGAAAACCAGTCAGCAGTTGGAGTTGGAACTGCCAGAACAGTTACCTGATCTGCTCAATATTCCTGACAATCAGCAACAAGGAGCTTTGGCCTTGTATGTTGACTGGTTAAAGCAAGAGCACCAGTTGCAGGGCGGCTACAACCTGAATTTTTCGCCTGAAGATGAGCTGCTGGAAGTCGATTTTAAACGCCCTGCCGGTTACGCCTCAGTGGTGATTAATTTAGCAGAGCGCACTGCAGAGCTTGATGCAGAGTTTGGCGGTTATCTGGCCTTGGCCAACGATTTACATAAAGGCCGTTACGCGGGTAGCAGCTGGAAATGGCTGATTGATATTACAGCTGTGTTTTGTGTGTTGTTTTCGCTGTCCGGATTTTATTTATTGTGGCGCCAGCCCAACCGGAGAGATTTTGGCAATGCCACGGCTGTAGCTGGTTTGGTATTAGCTTTATTAGCTTATATAGCTTCGTTTCATTAAGAGGGAAATTTATGCGCACATATTTAGTCGCCGCGTTGTTGCTTTGTTGCGGCACTGCCATAGCTCAGCAAGAACTGGAAGTTCAGGTTGAACTGCCAAAAATTGAGACTGGCACTTACCACAGACCTTATGTGGCTGTATGGATCGAAGATGAACAACAACAACCTGTACGGCTGGTGGAAGCCTGGTTAGATAAGCCTGACTGGATTAAAGACTTACGCCGTTTCTGGCGCAAATTGGGCCGTAGTGAGCCGCAATTGGTGGACGCAAGAACAGGTGCCACCAAAGGTCCTGGCAGCTATAAAGTGCGTTGGGATGGTAAAGACGAACAAGGTAAAGCTGTGGCTGCAGGTAACTATGTGCTTTTTGTCGAAGCAGCCCGCGAACAAGGCGGACGTAATCTGGCGAAGCAAGCATTCAGCTGGGACGGCAGCGCTGTTCAGATCGACATACAAGCCAGCACTGAGCTGGGAAAAATTAAACTTACTTCAGTACAGGGAAACTAGTCCAATGAAAAAATCTATTTTGGCTTCACTACTGCTGGCGACAGCGGTCAGCGCTCCGGCTCTGGCTCACACCTTATGGGTAGTACCAAGTCATTTTGTCTTGTCAAAAACAGGCAGCTGGGTGTCTGCTGATGTCAGTGCCGCCAATATGACTTTTGTCGCCGACAAAGGTATTCCGGTAGACAATGTGGCTTTATATACACCAGATGGTAAACAGCAGGCCATTGAGCATAAGTACCAGGGTAAACGTAAATCTCAGGTTGACGCACAACTGAATGCTGAAGGTACTTACAGGCTGGAGTTAGGTGGCCCGGCACGTTTTAGCACTATGTACAAAGTTGGTGATGAACGTAAACGCCTGATGGCCGACAAAAAGACCCGTGCTAAAGAACTACCGGCGAATGCCACAGACGTAGTGACCAGCCAAAGCCGCAGCCGCTCTATAGCTTTTATCACAGTAAATAAACCAACCTCAGAAGTGTTGGCACTGAAAAACCAAGGTTTGGAGTTTAAAAGCTCAGTGCACCCGGCTGACATAGTAGCGGGCGAGCCTGTGACTTTTACCTTTTTAGTCAATGGTAAGGCGCAAGCTGGTGTTGAACTGGAAGTGTCGTACGAAGGGGAGCGCTACCGTGATGAAGCAGGTCGCATTCAGCATAAAACTGACGCCAGTGGCCAGTTTACTTACACCCCTGTTGAAGCGGGCGTATTTCTGATTGAAGCCTCTTATTCAGCTAAAGCTGAATCTGAATTGGCTGACCAAATCCGCGAAGGCTTAACTTTAACTTTAGAAGCTGCTTTACCTTAAGTCTGTTTAAGCCTCTGTGTCACTGGCACAGAGGCGCTTTTCAAAGCGAAGATAAATGTCTAACACCTGGCTAAAACTGAAAGCTGAGGGTAAATGTGGCAAAGCGACCTGTTTGCACAAAAGAGCCATTGCCTCCCGCATCCTGAGTCCCTAAATATTGAGTACTTCGTCCCAGAGTTTTATAAAAGCTAACGTCATTTAACAGGTTTTCCAGCTGTACGCTAAAAGAAAAAGGGCTGTATTTATAGATCATCGACAAATCCAGTCGCTGACTAGACTGTAAATATTTGTCCAAACCAGAATCCGAAACACTTAATAATTGTTTTCCTGTATGCACCCAGTTTGCCGCGATCAGATAACTGTCAGACTGATAAAATATCTGTAGCTTATAATTTTGTTTTGGCGCACGTGGCATTTCAATAGTCGCCCCGTCTGAAACAAGGCTGTTTTGCATCCAGCTGTGCTGCACTGTCGCGGACAGATCCACCCCAGTGTTTTGCCAAAAATAGGGCAAATAGTCGAATTGGTGGCGAAGATGAAAATCTACACCACGAAGCTGGGCAGGATAACCATTGAGAGGTTGAGTCAGAGTTACTTTATGGTTATTTGGCATAAAAGAAATATTGCCAGTATAAATTACATCTTTGATTTTTTTATAATAAAACGCCAGCTCAGCTAAAGATGACGAGCTCAAATACCACTCAGCACTCAGATCATAATTCATTGCCCGTTCTGGCTTTAACTGAGGATTGGCACGGGAAATGGTGCTGACTTGATCGGTCAAACTATCGTATTCAATGCTTTCTGCCTCTGCCAATTGAGCAAAGGCGGCTCTTGAGATTGCGCGACGCGCTGCAAAACGAAAGAGCAGCTCTGGGTCGGATTGATAGGAAATATTCAAATTAGGTAGTAGTACAGCATGATCAAGGCTGAAATCAACAAACTGATGGGGCTCTTTTACGGTGTCCCAATGAGTGACAAGCATTCGGCTTTTCTCAATACGTAGCCCAGGTACAATAGTGAAGCCGGCTATGCTCCCTTTAGCTTGCAGGTAAACGGCAGAGTTATACTCTGTACCTTTTATAGTGTTACGGTTGTAATCATCTACAGTGTAGCGGCCTGGGTTTGGCTCACCACTTGGGCTAAATAAATCTTGATAGGCCAAAGGGAGCAGGGTGTTTTCAAAATAATCCCTGTGGTAGACCTTAAAATTGGGCACCAAGCCACGCATAAAGTCGATAGTTGTGCCGGCTAATTCAGCTCCGGTTGGTCCTTGCGGAGCAGTGCTCTGTGGTAACCGGCCTTCCACCTTTGGAATAACGTAATTAGCGCCATTATTACCTGTCATTGCGCGGTTAAAATGAGTTCGAATCGATTGATTGTGCTCAATACCCATTTTAATCTCGCTGAGTACAGACAAACTTTGGTACTCAAGTTCCAGTTTTGTATCATAGAAGGAGTTTCGTGAGCTGCTGTCACTGCCCTGAAACTTTCGTACCCGCACCGAGCCAGGGTCCAGCAAATAATCTCGGGTGCTGGGGCTATCAAACGCCAGATTAAGTCGTTGTGGGTTAGAGATATCAAAGGTAAATGAACCAGGCGTGCTTAAGCCATTTAAACTACTCTCCACATAATCTGGCCGTTCAATACGGCTATCTGCAGCGGCAACATGAAAAGCGAGATCCCAGTCCGCATCAATAGCTGTGTCACCACCCAGTTGCAATGTACTGAGAACTTCACTGTAGTCTCGAGTCTGAAAGTAACCGCTGGCCACAACACCTTGTGGTTGAAACAGTCCTTGTTGGTTATAAACCTGTTCAACACCACGGACTAATTTACGTTGTACATCAGAACCTGTGGCGTCATATCGACTAACATTCCCCCGAAAAAACAGCTTGTGGGCGCCCTTTCGATAATCCAGGGAAAAGTTACCACCTGTTCGCTCTACCAGTGAATGGTAAAAATCAAAACGGATATCCGTTGGCATCAGCCCCTCACGTACCAGACGTAAATCACTGAGCTTTGATTCAGCGAGAGTGGCTGCAACATATCCTCCGGCTTCGAGGCTTTCTGCTGCCGCATATTTTTGCTGTTGATAAGCAGAAGTGTAAAAAGCCCATTCGTCGTCCTCACCCCATAACTGACCCAGATCTAGCTGTGTCACTTTACCTGGTGTGGAAAAACCATGTTTCTCCGATAAATCCGAATAGGTGAAACCTGAAGTAACCCGAAGATAATCCGGCCCAAAATCAAAACCATTGGGGCTAACGATGTTAATCACACCACCAATTCCTTCTCCTCCCCATTCAACAGTCGGGGTTTTAAGGATACGAACTGAATCTAAACTATTGGGCATAATCATTTTTAACGACAACGACCGCGAGAATGGATCTGCTCCCTGCACCTGAATACCATTTACATAGGTGGAGGTGTAGTCAGAATTCATACTACGAACAGACACATATTCTGATTCGCCTGTAGCGGCTTGCCCCAAACGCATATCGGCATAAGCAATAACACTTGGCAGTATGTTCAGAGCATCTGAAATAGTACTACTCGCTGACAAAGCTAAAGCGTCTTTTGAGATGAAGGCATTGTTACCTACCCAGCCCTTTTTATGTGCCAGCCCGTTGTCACTGTTCCACAAACGCTGTCCAATGACCCTGAGGTTATAGATGTCTGTGTGCTGAGTAGCTGCTGCTACTTTTTCAACAGCTGGACTGGAAGCTACAGATTTGATTTCTTTTAGCGGGATAATGACATAAAAACCTTCGCCACTGGTTTGAAAACTAAGCTGATGCCCTTTCAACAAAGCACTCAGCATTTGATCTGCACTAAGGCGACCACTTACACCTGCTACTTTTTTATCTTTGATCAGGTCAAAGTCAGCATAAATGGTAATTTGCATTTGCTCTGAAGCAGACATCAGAGCTTTTTGTAGTGAAGAAGGAGCTATGGCTATATTTAAACTGCTCTGCTGGATTTCATTCGCTGTGCTAAAAAAGCTCATCAACGCCAGACTCAAAACCAGCTTTTTTGGCACAGCAAGGTGAAAAGATGGCCAATGAAGTAAGTTGAAGCGACCGCAAGCCCGCAGTTTAGCGATGATGATAGTGACAAACTCAAAGTGGGACCTGGTCAACAAAATCTACCTCTTCATGTTGTCAACTATCACCTTGGCTCGCACTTTGTCAGTAAGGTTTCGCCTTGCTGATTAATATTTCTGTTGGTGTATCCACAATATGCACAGCCTCTGCGACTTGTATCGCAGCAATAAGCTGCTCTGTTTTATCAGCTGCAACAGACAAGGTGATGCGTTTATCCCGTAACGTTTTATCTAATAAGCGAATTTTCTTGGTTCTATACCTATTAATTTCGGCGGTGATCACTGAAAGTTTTTCTCCCTGATAGACCAGCCTACCTGAGCGCCAGGCCAGCACATCATCAATATCAAAGGCTGTAGCGTTGCTAATGACACCTTGTTTGTCAGCCCGCACCATCTGCCCGGCGTTAATTTTTCTCAGAGCAAGCTGAGGCTCAGACTGAGCATTGGCGTACGATTTAACATCCACTATGCCATGAGTCACTGATACGGTAACTCCTTCATCATCAGAGTTCAGGTCAAACGCCGTGCCTACAGCTGTTGCTGTTGCGTTGCCAGCTCTGACCACAAATGGCCTGGATGGATCTGGGGACACATCAAAATAAGCTCGCCCTTTCAGTAAATTCAAGCTTCTGGCATGCTGATTAAATGATACTGTCAGACTGGAATCTGCAGACAATACGACTTTGGAGTTGTCCTCCAGAGTGATGGTGCGTGTTTGTGCGATATGGCTTACATAGCGAGTGGTAGCAAACTGTGTATCTTGTTCAAACCACCAGACTGCAGTGCTTGCGATCAAAACCAGACTTGCCGCCAGAGCTGCGAACCTATTGCGCATTGCGGCCCTTGGTTGAAGCTGAGGATGCTCCACCTCAGGTTCAGCATTCAATCCCGAGCTGAGCTCGACCTGTTCAGCCAGAGGTAGCGAACACAATCCGATATCACGCCATAGCTGTTCGGCATCTTTGTAGGCTTGCACATGCTCTGGTGACTGAGCTAACCAGGCACGAAAAGCAACTTTTCCAGCCTCGCTAACCTGACCTGAGTATAGATAGACTAACCATTCATCGGCAGCGTCAATTGGATCGGCACTATTCTCAGCGGGGAAAGGTAGTTCTTGTTGTAGAGTCATTCGAATTAACCTTCACCGACAGATTTTTTAGCCAACTCTTCACGTATGATTGAGAGCGATTTTTTCAATTGTCTGGATATGTCAGCCTGACTCCAGCCGGTTTGTTCTGTGATTTGCTCGTAACTTTTGCCTTCGATACGACTCAGGTAAAGTATCTTTTTCTGTTTCTCGGACAACAGTTCAATCCCTTTTATTAAATGCAGGCCACTTTTCTCTGCAGAATAGATGCGTTCAGGCGTCATTTCTTCCACATTTTCCGAAAATAAATGCAATTCTTGCTCAATAAACTTTTGACTAGTGGCATGAGCCCGCACATCCAGTAGCGCAAAATTGACCGCTACTGTATATAAAAAAGCTTTTAGGTTGAGGATAGAATCAAGGTTTTCCAGCTCCAATAGCCGCGCAAAAGCTTTGTGGGCAATTTCTTCAGCATCTGCTGCATGCTTGCCATAGCGGCGCATTAACCAGCCACACAAGCTATGATGATGCTCCCGATAGAGAGCTTCGAGTTGTTTTTTTCCGCGTATTTTAGCCAGGTCTGTCACAACCCCTGTGATACCAGAAGTGCTTTTATTGTCGATTAAAGCCCCTGAGCTATGGTATTCGCTGATGTATTTCATTGTATTCCACGGGGGTTAAGATTAGGTTTAGCCTTTCGGCTATTCGTTACCTTCTAAGTACTTGCCGCGCGCTTATCTTGCGCCGCAAATCTAATTCAAAAATCAATCCAGCTTAAGCACCTAACCATGACCGAGCGCTCCGCTAACAAGGCCGCACTATAAAAACTTTTACTTAACTTATTTATGAAGTTTTTGTGAAGCTTGTGCCACAACTGAAAAATCCGGGGGACTTAAACATCAAGAGCCTGACATACCAAGCCAGAGCTAAATTATTTCTGCGCCAGGCTTTGCGTATGGATACCGACATCAGGTTAATTTAAAGGTTTGGAAACACTAAATGAAACATAGAACAACAGCTAATTCAGCGCTGGCCACCACCAGACAGCTCTCGAAGATATTCAAACTCTCATTACTTGCATCGGTAGTTGCAGCCGTAAATACCTACGCAGCAGAGGCGAGTGCCACTGCCGGAGATGACAAGACTATTGAGAAAATATCAGTCACAAGCAGTCGCATTATTGATGACGAGTCTGGTGCACTATTAGATAAAAAGTTAAGTGTTGGTGTAAACGCCATCATGTCGGCTAAAGCCATTATGGAAAGGCCAGGCGGCAATATCACAGACATACTATCCACCTTACCTAGTGTGACGGCTTATTCGGATATGGGCAAAGGCCAGGCAGCCACAGGTGAATCTGAGTTTTTGTCAGTCCGGGGCATAGATTCAAGCTATAACGCCTATTTGATGAACGGCATGCGTATGCCTCAGGCTGACTCTTCTACCCGAGCCATTTCAATGAAAATGATTGCGCCTTACGGCTTAAGCTCAGCGCGCATTGCAAAAACGCCAATGGCAGAAGACCCAGCTGACGCTATTGGCGCCATAGTGGAAATTAACACGCCAACAGGTTTTGAAAAAGGAGACGACTATCGCAACTTTACCGGAGGACTGAACTATTCAGAATTAGCCAACGACAGGGACTTTGATGCTACAGGTCACGTCGCTCAGTTTGAATTTGCCAATCTATACGGCGATGACCAGGACACTGGCTTTTACGGCACTATCTATCATGAAACGCGTTATGCTGCAGGTGAGACACTGGAAGCCGTTTATACCCAAGCGCATCAATCAGAAAAAGATGTGACTGACTGGAGCACTCTGCAGCACGGCCTCGTCGCTAAAGAGCTAAGGTTGGATTTTTATGAAACTGCCATCGAACGCTTTGGTGGAAATTTTTCCCTCGATCAAAAGCTGGAAAATGGTGATTTGTATTTACGAGCCAACTACGGCCATTACACAGCGGAAGGCTCTGATTCACAGCGTAAACTTTATATAGATTCGTCAACATTTGATAATCAAACAGGATTTTACACAGGTAAAACTGCTGGCTCCAATGGCTACTTCCAGCTACGCGATCAGGAAGCTACATTGGCCAACGTCCAAACTGGCGGTAACTGGATAATTCAGGAAAATCTGAACTTAGCCTATAACCTCTCGTTCGGGGATAGCGAAGTAAAAACTCCAAACTATATTGAAGGTAGTTTGTACAGCCAGAAGTATGATGGTGCCTTGAGTTTTGATTTATCAGATCCAACAAATCCGCAAATCAATTACAGCTCTGAGCAATTAAGAGCACAACTTACAGACCGGGATGCAGCACGATTCCGCAAAACTCAGGGCGGCGATGCGGCGGCCAAAAACACCATGTATGGTGTAAAACTGGATTTAAGCTATACACCTGGTGGCTTTTTCGATGAAATCAAAACTGGTGTTGATTACAGTGTGTCTGACAGAGACCAATATGACCGTCCTCTGGTACATGACAATGGCAATTACTCTATCCCAACACCTGATGGGAAACCCGGTGGTAGCTCAAATCCACAGGGCCCTTACGCCTCGCAGATTGCAGGCCAGGACATTAATTTCGGTAACGGTGTTTTCAACAACTTCCGGGTTTATGACCGCAGCTACTTTGAAAATTACATGCTGCCTGTGGCATTCACTGACGTCTTTACTGAAACAGGAGCACCAAACCCGGGGGCTTACACCCAGGATGATTGGAACCGCAAGACAGTTTACGGCACAGAAACCATCAGCGCGTTTTATCTCCAATCTAAGCATGAGGTGATGAATTGGAGTTTCGCCACTGGTATACGCTACGAAAATACCGACTTTGAAGAGTCACATTGGTTATTGGATCGAGACAATCATCGTTTTATCAGCGACAGCAACAGCTACGGCCAGTATTCACCGAACTTAAACATCAGCTATCGTCCAACTGAAGATCTGGTCTATCGCTTTGCGGCCCGCCGCAGCTTCTCTCGGCCGGCCTTTTCGCTTATTGCCGGACCGGAAAGTTACAGTTATAACGACAATACAGACCAGATTAAAAAAGTCACCCGCTCCAATCCGGATCTGAAACCAACCACGGCGAATAACTACGATGCAAGCATAGAATGGTATCCAACAGATACATCTGTTATGGAAGTGGCTGTGTATCGTAAGGACTTCAACAACTTCATCTATACCGCCAGCACCACAGGAGGAGTTCCTCCGGCAGAATACGCTGATAACCTACAAGATGGCGTCACCTACGAAATGCCAGCGAATGGCAAAGGTGCAACATTAAAAGGCATAGAAACTCATACACGCTATAAGTTTCCGATGAATGGCAGCGTTTTTGATGGTTTTGGTATTGATGCAACTGCGACCTTTCAACATAGCACTGCCGAAAGCTCTGAAAGCAATAGACCAGGCGAAACCGCTTTACCCCGCTCGCCAAAACAAATGTACAACTTCCAGTTGTTCTACCAGGGTGATGAAATATCTACTGGTTTAACCTGGCAATATATTGGTCGTCAATTACTGAGCTTAACCAGTGATAAATTAGATAAATACTTACAAGCACACCAGCAATTAGACTTGAACGTGACTTACCGCCAGGACGACTGGTCAGTCACAGCACAAGTGCAAAATTTGCTTGATGATGAAGCCTTTTATAAAACTCTGGGGACAAGTAAAGACTATATGGGTAGTCAGGATGGTGGCGGTAACGGCTCCTATGTGGAAACAGGCCGCACCTTAAAAGTATTCGCCTCTTATCAATTCTAAAAGCAAAAAGGGAACAATGCTGCATTGTTCCCTTTTTTATGACTCAGAGAAACACAGCTGTTTCATAAGAAAACCAAAGAGGAACGAAAGTGAAAATGACCAAACTTAGCACCTACCTGCTATTCGGCTTGCTGCCCAATTTAATCAGCTGTGCCACACCTCAAGCACCTGCAGAACAAGGACACTGGATAAAGGGAGACATGCATATTCACACCGCTTTGTCCGCAGATGCAAAATCTTCGTTGTCTCAGGTATTGTCTGCAGGCTTTGAGCAATTTGATCTCGACTATATGGCCATCTCAAATCATCTGCGCAACAACAGCAGAGATAACTTTGGTCGGGAAAACATTCATTTGCTGTTTTCAGATGCGATCGCAACATATGAACTGCCAGAGCTCCAAGGTATGCAAAAAAACTTTGCCAACAAGCTCATCATCAGTTCATTTGAGTGGGATGCGCCTACCCATGAACATATGAATATAGGCAAACTGAGTTTTGGCGATGATTTCGAACAGACACTGGAGTTTACCCGCTATTTTGAATACCGCTTTGGAGCGAAAAACACCCTGCATGATTTTCCCGCCGAGGTCATTGAGGCCTTCGAAAAACAAGGAGTACCCAGGCAAAACAGGACCCATCAGGATGCCATAAGCGCACTTAGCTGGTTACAGCAACATCATCGTGATTCCAGCTACGCCACACTCAACCACCCAACACGTTATGCGACAAGTTACAAAATAAGCGATATCCGCGAATTTAATGACGCAGCGCCTGATGTTTTATTTTTAGTCGAAGGGATGGTGGGAAATCAGTTTAACGGTGAGCGAGGCGACTACAGTAGCGCAAGTCGATCGGGTTTACTTGGTGGCACAGATCCTTTCGTAGCTGAGCTTGGCGGTAATTGGGATGCTTTACTAGGTGAAGGGCGCCACCTCTGGACTATCGCCAATTCCGATCATCACTTCAAAATTTCACTGCCCTACAGCAGCGGCTACTTTCCGGGTGAGTATGCCAAAACCTATGTATGGTTGCCTGAAAATTCGCAGCAGCCCTTGCAAAAAAAAGCCTGGCTACAGGCCCTTAAAAGCGGCAACAGTTTCTCCGTTTTTGGCGACTTGATTAACGCGCTCGACTTTCATATTTCCAGCAAAACGAATAAGGCCACTATGGGGCAAAGCTTAACTATCCAACCACAACAACGCATCGAAATAACTATACGATTCAAGCAGCCTGGGCATAATAATCAAGAGACACAAGTGGGTAATGGTCGGTACGAGGGTACTGTACCTAAACTACACCATATTGACCTGATTGCCGGCGATCTTGGTGAAAAAGCGCAGCCAGAGACCCCAGCCTATAATCAGCCCTATAACCCTACTACAAAGGTCATTCATTCTTTCACTGCAGAAGAATGGCAGCTCGATAGCGAGGGGTACTACGTGATGCACTTTACCATGACAGCAACACGCGCTCAGTATTTCCGACTCAGAGGAACCAACCTTGATTACAACGAAAAAGGCCTGACTATTGATGGAGAGCCTCAACCTTCAGCGGTCATCAAACTCGACAACACAGGTGGACGCGCTTACTACCAGCGCATCAATGAGCGAAACTACAAGGACCTATGGTTTTACTCCAATCCTATTTTTACCCGTTTAGAGTAAAAGAATAATCAGAGTTCAAGGCCAAACTCTTGAGGTGAACAAAAGTCAGCCTAGGTTAACCAAATTAGATAGAGATTGCAGAGTTACGCACTACTAACTCAGGCTCAAATACGTTTTCTACTGCAATATCTTTGTTGTATAGATTTTTCAACAGCCACAAAGCGGCCATCTTGCCCATTTCATGAATAGGGTTATTGACTGTGGTCAATTTAGGCGATACGTAACGGGCAAAGGGAATATTGTCGTAACCGACAAAAGACAAGTCCTGCGGAATTTTCATACCCCGCTCCAGGCAAACCGAGATAGCGCCAGAGACCATTTGATCGTTGGCGCAGACCACTGCAGTAAATTTTTTGTCCAGACTGAGCAAGTAGTTCATGCCGTCTACACCGCTGTCTTCTTTGTAATCTCCCTCAAAACACAAAGCAGGATCAAAAGATACACCCACTTCGGCCAAAGCTCTTTTATGCCCCTCCAAACGCTCTATTGCATCGTGTTTTTTCGCAGGGCCGGAAATATAGGCGATATCGCGGTGCCCTAACTCAATCAGATGCCGGGTCGCCAAATAACCACCCAGTTCATTGTTCAGGTAAATACAGCAATCGCTGATTTCAGCTATGTATCTGTTGATTAGCACTATAGGAGTTGAGCTCTGGCTCAATTTAATCAGGTATTCGTCTGAGATAGCTTCAACATCGAGGATCAGTGCGTCGCAGCCTTTACTCAGCAGAAACTCCACACTATCAATTTCCTGTGCTGCATCACTATGACCCACAGCAATAATGACATGGCGGTTGTCCGCTCGCAGTGCAGCTTCAATTTCAGCCATCATAGGGCCGTAATAAGGACCATCTAGTTGGGAAACTAAAACCCCAACACTATTGGAGCAATTTGACGCTAAAGACTGAGCAAAAGTGTTGGGTCTGTAGCCCAGTTCAGCCATAGCGGCTAGCACTTTTTGTTTGGTCTTTTCACTGACATTGGTGTTTTTATTCATTACTCTGGATACAGTGGCCAGAGATACACCTGCAAGCTGAGAAACGTCGTAAATAGTCGCCATAAATAGTGCTGTCACTTCTGGTTAAGTCTAAGAAATTCGGGAGCTACAGAGTAATTCAGCAAAGACTAAATTGCTCTGTAGTCCGTCATATTATCAGCTTTTATTCTGCAGCTCTCTTCAATTCCAGGGTAATTTCATCAACTTTTTGCGTATTTAGCTTATAAGCACCCATGGCAAAAGCCACAATCAACGACCCTATGGCCGGATACAAACTAAAAGCCAGTAAGAGTCCTGCTTTGGTTTCTTCGGTTTGAGCCACATCCGCCTGATAGCCCATACCTGCCAGCAACCAACCGCCTAAAGCTCCACCTATGGCTATGCCCATTTTGATAAAGAAGATAATAGAGGAATAGACCATACCAGCACTACGAACCCCAGTAAGCCATTGGCCATAATCCACTGTGTCAGCCATTTTCGCCCAGAGCAGCGGTGTTCCAGTGTTGAATACTAAATTCCACAGTACATACAAACCTATGGCCACAGTGACATTGTCTGCTGCGATAAAATAGCTGCTGGCACAAAGGGCTGCGGCTAAAATCTGTATGCCAATATAAAGTTTCACCTTGCAGTAACGTTTGGCCAGAGGCTGCGCAATAATACAGCCCACCATACTGCCAAGCATACCCAAAGTGATAAACAAGGTGATGCTATCCGGCATGTCCAGATAGTACTTCACATAATAAATCGCCAGCGTGGTGCGAAGTACATAACCACTCAGCAGACATAAGGCTACTAGTGCAAGAACACGCCATTGATCGTTTTGCCATAGCTGACGAAAGTTATCCATGTAGCTGCGGCTGACCGCTTCTTGAGGTGGGTTGACTCGTTCTTTAGTGCCATAAAAACAAGCTAAAAACATCAGCACGCCTAAAACACTCATCGCCATTATCGTCAACTGATAACCTTTGGCTTTATCGCCCTGACCAAAAAACTCTACCAAAGGTAACGTTAAAGAGGTCACCATCAAACCACCTAGCATGGCAAAGACAAAACGATAGGACTGGACCGATACCCGCTCTTTAGGATCTGCGGTTAGTACAGCGCCTAAAGCGCAATAAGGGATATTAATGGCTGTATAGACCAGCATCAGTAAGGTGTAGGTGACAAAGGCATAGATCATTTTGCCTTCTTCGCCAAAATCAGGGGTGGTAAACGCCAATACACTGATCAAGCCAAAAGGCAAAGCAAACCAGAGTAAGTAAGGCCTGAACTTGCCATATTTACTTTGAGTACGGTCAGCAAGAGCCCCCATCAAGGGGTCTGTTACCGCATCAATTATACGGACCACCAGAAACATGGTGCCGACAAAGGCAGGCGAAATGCCGTAGATATCGGTATAAAAAAACGTCAAAAACAACATAACGGTCTGGAACACTATATTGCTTGCCGTATCCCCGAGGCCGTAAGCAATTTTCTCCTTTACACTAACCATGTCAGGCGCTTCCTATAAAGTGTTGATTTGAAATTATTGTTTTTTATAACTTAACGATTACTTATTAAATTTTTATACGCCAGACCGCTGTTTTTCACAGTTCTTTGCTGGCTGTTGTAGTCGACATAGACAATACCAAAACGCTTTAAGTAGCCTTCAGCCCACTCAAAGTTGTCCATTAAACTCCAGGCAAAATAGCCCTGAATATCGACACCTTGCTCAACCGCCTGATGCACTGCATTTAAATGCGTTTGGTAATAAGACAAGCGCAGTTGATCATCAACCTCACCATTGTCCAGTTGATCAGCAGCAGCAGCTCCATTTTCAGTAATATAAACCGGAGGCAGTTTATAGTTCTGATGCAAAGACACTAACAGATCGGTAAAAGCTTGAGGGTAAATTTCCCAGCCTATGTCTGTTTTAGGCGCGCCTACCATGTCGACTTCAATAAAGTCGCGGCCTTCAGCGGCTTTATACACAGTGCGGGTATAGAAATTAACGCCTAAAAAGTCTAGCGGCGCTTTAATAATGTCAAAGTCACCTGCTTCAATCACTGGCTTGTCTTCATCCGCCAGCAAAGCGAATGAATCCGGGTAAGCGCCATCAAATACCGGTTTGATATACCACTGGTTAAAGTATTCGTCGGCAAGCTGGGCCGCTCTTATATCTGCCGCGCTGTCGGTCAATGGATAAGCTGGAGTGAAGTTCAGCACTAAACCATTCATACTAGTTGGGCTATTTTTCTGCAGTACCTGCATAGCCAAACCATGCGCTAGTAGTAAATGATGTGCTGACTGACGGCCATAGGCTTTTTTAGTTAAACCAGGCGCATGAATACCAGCCTCATAACCTAAATAGGAGCTGCAAAACGGCTCATTTAAGGTGGCATATGAATAGACTCTGTCACCAAAGGCTTTACTTAACTTGTCAGCATAATCCTGAAACAAATAGGCCGTGTTGCGATTCAGCCAGCCTCCCTGATCTTCAATATGTTGAGGTAAATCCCAGTGGTACAAAGTGACAAAAGATTTAATATTTTTTGCTTTCAGTTCATCCAGTATACCTATGTAAAAATCTACACCTTGCTGATTCAGGCTGCCGTCTTGATTCATTACCCTTGCCCAGGCAATAGATAAACGATAGGCGTCGACACCTAAGGAGCTGATCAGAGCGATATCGTCACGCCACAAGTGATAGTGATCACAGGCCAGGTCGCCGTTGGAGCCATCTTTGACTTTACCTGGCGTGGCGCAAAAGGTATCCCAGATACAAGGCAGACGAGACTCAACTCCACCTTCAATCTGGAAGGACGATGTAGCCACACCATAAGTAAATTCTTTCTTTAACAATCTTGAGCCTTTTGGCAATTCATAGTTCATCGTTATCTTCTTTTCATCTTTAAAATAGGAGGGTAAAAGTGTTATCTGTGCGACTAAAACAGCAATGTAATCGCTTCCATCTTTATTTTTGTTAAAGCCATACTCAGTTCCTTTTCAGCTGGTGTCACACAGGTTCCGGATTTATACGAAATCGACAAACATATTGGCAGTTAAGCGCCCTGTGACAGCAGAGCTGTCTATATCTGTATTGATATCCACCAAAGTCGAATGCAGTAAATGACCTGGGTAAATGATCAGTCTGTTGGCCTGGTATGGGATCTGGTGGTACAACTCATAATGCTCATTCGTTTGCACCTGATAACGCTGAGGTGGCGCGCCATGATTATCAATAAACCGCTGAGCAGACTGAAAATATTCTTGCCGTCTTTGATCCGTAACCCGTTCAAACCCAGTGGGCTTATGGCGGAAAAAGCCAGTACTGCCATGAGGCGAATCATTCAGGTAATGCAACAGCGCAAAATAATAAGGGGCACTGGTATCAAAATGTGGCATACATTGCAGCGGAGCAAGACTATGTTCTGGCTGGGTAATCAGTGCATAAAACAGCATTTGCGGTTTTAAACGCAACTTTTCAGGCACCTGATACACCTGATAAATCAGCTGGTATAACGCATTTAAACTGGCTGCGACATAGGCTTTTGGTAAAACAGCACGCTGGCCGGGGTAATAAGTCTCGCTCTGCTGAGTAAAGCAACTCTTCAAGGCATACTGGCGCACAGCTGATAAATCCAATGCAAAATTATCTATCATAATCAATGGTGTTTTCTCCTGCCCAAGATAAATAATTTCGGGCCGGATGGCGGTATTGACCTGATAATTCAGCGCGTCCATCATCGCCTGCTCAGACCAAAGACGACTTGCAGTAATGCTGAATAAACTCCTGATGAGTCGGGAATTGACTCACGGTGCGTCTCACATTGTGTTTAATGCTCATCAGGAAATCGTTTAATTCAGAATCCGGCATTAAATCGACAATAGGGTGGTACTGCTGCGGCATTAAGCCCTGGCCAATCAGCACCTGCAACCAGGAACTTTCGCCAAACAATTCCTGTGCAAACTTGTAGACTTTACCAGATTGTTTAAATAGCTCCATCCGGTGAGTCAGCGTCTCAGGAATATCCATATTTTTGCAGTAACGCCAGAACCTGGTGTCTGTTCGCTCTGTGGCTTTGTAGTGCAGGATAATAAAATCGCGGATATTATCCATTTCAATTTTGGTTTGACGGTTAAACTCAGCCACATCAGCAGAGACTATGCCGTTTGATGGAAACATCTGCAGCAGACGAATAATACTGCGGTGGATCAGGTGGATACTGGTCGATTCTAAAGGCTCGAGAAAACCACTAGATAAACCAATGGCCACACAGTTTTTATTCCAATGCTGGCGGCGGGTGCCGGTTTTAAATTTAATCAGCCTTGGCTCAAACAGCATTTCCCCTTCGACATTGTCGATCAGAGTTTGTTTGGCTTCAGCTTCTGTCATAAATTTACTGCAAAACACCAGACCATTTCCCACCCGACTTTGCAGTGGGATTTTCCATTGCCAGCCTGCGCCGCGGGCAATGGCTCTGGTGTAAGCCAAAGGTTCCTGCGTGGTTTTGGTTTGTACTGCATAAGCACTGTCACAAGGCAGCCAGTGACTCCAATCTTCAAAACCAGTGTTCAGCGTTTGTTCGATCAACAAAGCCCGGAAACCAGTGCAATCGATAAATAAATCGCCTTCCACCAGCTCGCCGGACTCAAGCAATAACGCACTGATAGCGCCATCCATATGCTGCTGTACTTCACGAATTTTGCCTTCAATACGTTTGATTCCGTGCTGCTCGGACAAACGGCGTAAAAACCCGGCATACAATGAGGCATCCATATGATAGGCATGGTTCAGGTCTTGATTTGGCATCACCGCAAAACGGCCCTGACGAGCACCTAAATGCTCAACGCAATAGTCACCTATTTCAGTGGCTATGCCTTTTTGCCTGCCTTTGACCCAAAAATGCTGAAAACCACAAGCCCAGCAATCTTTGCCTAAAAAACCAAAGGAGTGAATATAGTCTTCGCCTAGTGTTTTCCAATTTTCAAACTGAATACCCAGTTTAAAAGTGGCATTGGTAGCGGCCATCACTTCGGATTCTTTGATGTTCAGTAAACGGTGAAAGATATGCAGCGTAGGGATAGTGGCCTCACCAACCCCCACAGTGCCAATATCATCAGACTCGACTAACACCACTTCGAGGTTTTTGCCAAGTAACTTGGTCAGGGCCACAGCCGTCATCCAGCCTGAAGTGCCACCTCCTGCTATCACTACTTTTTTAATTCTGTTCTGCTCGTTGTTCATAGACTTCCCCTGTTGCCTGACACTATTTTTGTTTTAGCTTGTGGTCAGCGTTTTAATTTATTCAATAAATCAGCTCTGATCTGACGGGCATTTAACTCATCCAGTGGCTTGGTCAGCATGTTTAAAGCCTCTGGCTGAATATGCTCCTGCGAGACATCGTCATGCTCAAAAATATAGTAATCAAAAATGGCTTTCCAGGCCTGGCGCTGGGCTTTTGGCAAACTACGTAAACTCAACACTGCCATAGATAACGCATTGTTTGGCCGACCTAAAAATGCAGGAGTATCACGCCACCAGTGGCTGATCAGCACATTAAAAGCATCCTGAGCTTCAACATGGTGCCACCACATACTCGGGATAAATAACAGATCACCAGGTTCAAGCTGAGCAATCTGAGCATGCTGTAAGGCTTCGGCAAACTTAGGAAAACGCTCAAAATCGGGCGCGGCAAAATCCACCATACTGACATCCTGCCCCCCTGGAGCAAACTCCATAGGACCAGGGTACAAGTTACCAATTTGCTCAGGAGGAAATAAGGTGAAAACGCGGTGCCCTACTGCATTACAGGCCAGATTTTGTGGGAAATCATAATGAGCTGCGATGCGGGATCTATTGCCAAGCCAGACACTGGTCAGTGGAGTAATACCCTCCAGCTGTAAAGAATTGTGCTGTGCTAAGCCCGGAAACCAGTTATTGATTTCGGTCGACCCCATGTAGTAGGTAGGCGCATTATCCTGGCTGTTTAATGCAAAAAGGCGGTCCAGCAACTGATTAAAATCAATTTTACCGCCTTGATAGTTAAAGCCATTTTGTGCTGCGTTATAGAATACTCTGCCCTGATGTTCTGGCTCTATATAACAGGCGCTGACAGGAAGGCCCTGGTAAAACTGTCGTAAATAATCTGCGGCAGAGGCGTCGGATAGCAAACCCGCTTTGACTAAAGGCCAATCTTTACACAAGCCTTTGAATATGATCGGGGAATCAGCAGCGTGAATAAAGCTCAATACATCAGCTAAGCTCAATCCCTGCAGAGTTTTTACTTGTGCTAATGACGTTGTGCTTTGCATTAGGATTCAGACCTTACTCAAACTGCTTGTTTTTTAACTGCAGTAAATGACGGATGTTCGCCTGAGAGGCTATCGCCATATAAATCGCCTGCAAATAGCCTTTTTGATGCAGCTGACTCAGAACTTCTGGCGATAATGCCGCCAGATTATCTTCATGGATAGTGTAGAAACCTGCCAGCTGTTGCTTCTGACCATTACTGAAGGTCAAATCCAAAGTGAAGGATTCAAGCAACTGATGCTCAAGTAACAAGCCGATAAAGGCTTTGCTATCGAGCATGCCAAAATGAATAGTTTCCAGCATGCTGGCTACTTCATCCAGATAAGGGCTATTACCACCAAAAGGTAAAAATAAGCTTTCGCCTTCAGTGCTGCTGACTCGTGGATTATTCAGGTCGATATGAATAACACGTTGTGTTCTTTCCATACCGTCTTCACGCACCTGCTGCTGACCAATCAAGAAAGGCTGGCGTCTGAGCATCAATGGTACATAGCAGCCCCGCCAGTTATCCTGCTGCAAAAACAGGTTTTCCTGATCCTGAAAACCAAAAAGGGTCACGGCAAAAAACTGATTACTCTGGCTGTCTTTATGAAAAAAAATCGGATAGTGGGCCTGAACTGTACGAAATTCTTGAGGAAAAGTGACGGCGAACCAGACCGCATCGCCATATTGTGCGCCTCTGGCTGTTATCACCTTCAGCTCTTTGTGTTCAACACTGTTTAGTAAAACATTGTGACTCATATTGTATCCCGGTCTGTTGTCTGTATTTTTTAGTTTTAGTTTGTCTGGAGCATGCGACCCGAAATCAGGACCGCACTTTATTACTTATTCATAGGGCAGAATTGATCAAGATATAGCATCTTCATCTAAGGTTGAAGATGCTGATGTAGCTATGGGCCATATCCTTATGGCCCAGTCTAAGTTTAGAAGCTGTAACGAGCCCCCAGACTGTAACGGGCGCCAGACTCAATCAGACTCAGTACCTGCTCTTTGGCACGACCATGCACACGAATATGTTCATCTGTGATGTTCAGCGCTTCGACAAAAACAGTTAAGCCTTCCACTTGTGGTAAGTCATAGCTGACTGACATATCAATTTGATGGTACGCCTCAGTGTATTTCGGATGAGCACCAGTATCATGACCTCTGGAATTCAGGAACTGATCACGCCAGTTATAGGCGATACGAGCCTGAAAACCATCCATCTCGTAAAACAGAATGGCGTTGGCGGTGTCACTTAAACCAATCAGAGCAGGCTGATCCTGTAACAGGAAGTTATTATATTGTGTTTCGCTGTCTACCATAGTGTAGTTCGCAATAGCACCAAAACCTGTTTCACCAAAAGCGTGCTGAACCGCAAATTCCCAGCCATCTATAACTTCAGAATCAGTACCGTTGGATGGAGTATTGATATCAAATATCAGGGCTTCATCTTCACCAGCAACACCATCAATAGTTTTGTTGGCTACATTGACACCAGGGGCATTTGGATAATTAGCAAAAATCCAGTTACGAATTGCACTTGCGTCATTACCAACGGCAGCTACAGCTTCATCATATTTTTTACCATCCACAGGGTTAGGAATGCTATAGATGGTCGATTTAACAATGGCGTTGCTGATAAAGTTACTGGTATCTTTGCGGAAATAACCTAAAGAAACGTAACTGGCTGGTGCGTAGTACCATTCAGCCGAAAGGTCGATATTTTTTGATTCTAAAGGCAACAAGCTAGGGTTACCTGAATTACCACCACCACCAGCGCGGTTGGCTATAGTGGCCACCACTGTCCCCCCCTGAATGGCAACGTAATCAGGACGACCTATGGTTTCGCTGTAGGCAGCACGTAACATTACATCATCCACTACCTCGATGTTGAAGTTCAGGCTAGGTAATAGATAGTCGTAATCACCGCTTTTTGTCTGGAATTCGCGCTGTCCACTGGCTTGCAGTACCACTTCAGTATCGGCAACCCAACGAGCACCGTTGTATGATGCCACTGCTGAAGTTGAAGTGACGTCTGTTTGCTCGTAACGCACGCCGACATGAAGATCGTACGGCATGCCAGAGATTTCATTTTCATAGTTGTACTGCACATAAGCAGAACGTGACTCTTCCTTAGTGTAACGGTTTACGTCGCTGTCATAGTCAGTGGAAGGGCAGAAGTTGGTGCCGCAGTCACCGGCGCCAACAAAACCAGCTGGTGTATACAACTGTTCAGCTCTGGCACGCACAGTATTGAAATCCCAGAAGAAAATAGTATCCAGAACTTCAAAATCACGATCAGGCATTAAGGAAAAATCACCTTTACCTGCATTAAATTTGTCATGGATGGTACCAGCAGGGAAGTAGGAATCATCAAAATCGCCCGCTTGACCAACGCCACCCCAATCGTTACGTTGTACATTGACAGATTTTGAGTGGTTGTCGACATTTGTGATAGCAATGCCAAAATCTATACTGCCCGCGTTTTCAAATACATATTCGCCATCAAACTGATACTGATCAATTTCAGACTTGTTGGTCGAATTACCGAACACGCTGCCTGTGACTATCATATCGGAAGGACGAACAGCATTACCGCCTTCCACCGCCAACAATGGTAAATCACCGGTAAAATCTGTAGCAGCACTCTGACGGATAAAAGCCGCAGTACTTAAAGTATTGCTTGAACCTAACTCATGGTTTGGCTTGAATTCAGCATCTGATTGGTGCGCATCAAAACTCAGTGTTAAGTTGTCTGTTGCTTGCCATTCCAGATTCAAACCCAAAGAACCACTTTGGTTACGCACACCATAATCACCAGCCCCCATAGACAAGTCTGCAGGACTATTACCATAGTCTTCTGAATAAATCAGCGGTGATGATACAGGGCCATCTGTCCAGACGCTTTGTGAAGGCACATAGGTATACCAGGCAGACACATCATTGTATTGAGTGTCTATATCATTGCGCATGTAGGTATAGTCTAAGGATGCGGTCAAATTGTCAGTAGGAGCATATTGCAGCACTAACTGGCCGTTGGTGCGGGCGCGTTGCTGCTCTTCAAATTTGTAAATGGTGGTTTGTGGCACAGAATACACATCACTGGCACCAGGACGATTTACCTGATTATCATTGGGGATACTACCCCACTGACCTGAAGTGATATCGACTGAACCTGGAAAACTGCGCCAGCCCGTACCTACGTTGGCCTGCTGGCTGCCACTTTCACGCTCCTGATAACTGGCAGATACTAACACGCCAAACTTATCATCATTAAAAGTGGTAGAGTACAAAGCTGCTAATTCCGGAGTAGCACTGCCTTCTTCGGTTGATCTGTCATCAACCATAGCCGCACTGAATACGGCTTTTTCGCCGCCAGCGTTTAAAGGTTTTAAGGTTTGAACATCAATAACAGAACCTATGCCACCAGTAGGATTCGCAGCAAAACTGGTTTTATTGACTTCAACACCGCTGATGGTGTCCGCAGAAATATTGGCGAAATCAAAAGAACGCGAGCCTGTAGTCACAGGCATTTGACGGCCGTTCAGCGTCACTAAGTTAAAATCCGGACCGAAACCACGGACAGAAACTCTGCTGCCTTCACCGTTGACACGGTCAATAGACACGCCGCTGATACGTTGCAGTGATTCTGCCAGGTTGGTATCAGGGAATTTACCTATATCTTCTGCTGAAATGGCATCCACAATACCAGTGGATGAACGTTTGGTATCCATAGATTTAATCAGACTACCGCGAATACCTGTGACGCTGATCACTTCAATTTTTTCTTCAGCTTTAGCGTTTTGCTCCTGAGCGTCATCCGCAAAAGCAGGCATAACAACGCCTACTCCAAGCACTAATGACAGACTGGTGGCGAGTCTGGTCTTTTTGAATGTTTTGGATTTCATCTTAGTTCCCTGTCGACTGTTTTTGGCTTTTTACTTTTTTAAGAAAATGATTGGTACGCCTGGCAGCTAGCTGAACTACTCCCCAAAACCAACTGTAAGCGCTTACACAAACTTAGGTGATTTTTTTTAACTCGTCAATACAGAAAAACTAATTCTTGCAATTTGGTTAAAAAACAGTTGGCAATAAGCGCGTTATCAGTTAAAAATGAAACCGCTTACAATTGCTTTATGGCAGGGTTGATCAAAGTGTTGTGCTTTCCTTGCTTGAGATAATGCAATGTGCATTTAAAACAATAATAAGCAAATCATAGATTTGCATTCCGGAGCTTTAGATAAAGCCCGGAGGACACGGGGATAAATCATCAAGCACTCATTAGGGCCTTTGTATGTTTTTACGGCTACAAGGTTCTGATTTGCCTGCCAAGCCCCGCCGATCAAAACGCTGCTGATACCTTTTAAAGCTCCGACTTTCAGGCGGACAAGGACACAAAGACAGACAGCGCTCAACAGGACGAACATTATGTTTAGATTTACACCATTGGCGTTGTTATGCAGTGCAGCCCTTGTGACAACCCTATCTGGTTGCGGCCAACAAAATACGGCTACTGAGAAAACGGCAGAAGTCAAAGTGGCTCCGGCTGAAGGTCTGGATCTGTGGCCAGAATTAAAAAGCCCTTTAGCCAACCACGAGTCAGAACAAAAAATACAACAACTGCTGTCCGCTATGACCATAGAGCAAAAAGTAGCTCAACTGATCCAGCCGGATATCCGCTGGATGACTGTAGAAGATATGCGTCAGTATGGTTTTGGCTCCTATTTAAATGGTGGTGGTGCTTATCCAAAGGACAATAAAAAATCCACTGCAGCAGATTGGGTAGCTTTAGCTCAGGCCTATTACGATGCAGGCGTGGACTCAAGTAAAGATGGCAGCTCTATTCCACCAATTTGGGGCACAGATGCTGTACATGGCCATAACAATGTATTTGGCGCTACCGTCTTTCCACACAATATAGGTTTAGGTGCCGCCAACAACACAGAATTAGTGGAAGCTATAGGCAAAGCCACAGCAGTGGAAGTGGCTGCCACTGGTATCAACTGGATATTTGCACCTACAGTGGCTGTAGCCAGGGATGACCGCTGGGGTCGCAGTTATGAAAGTTATTCGGAAGACCCAACTATTGTGAAAGAGTTAGGCGCAGCATTGGTCAAAGGTATTCAGGGCAATGTTGGCTCTGACTTTATGCACAACGGCCGCTTAATAGCCACAGCGAAGCATTATCTGGGGGATGGCGGCACTGAAAATGGTAAAGATCAGGGCAACAACCTGAACACCGAAGCCGATTTAGTCCGCTTACATGCTCAGGGTTATATCAGTAGCCTGAATGCAGGTGTGCAAACCGTGATGGCCACCTTTAACAGCTGGCATGGCGAGAAAATACATGGCAGTCACTATCTGCTTACTACTGTTTTAAAAGAGCGTATGGGGTTTGATGGTTTAGTGGTGGGAGACTGGAACGGTCACGGCCAGATTCCGGGCTGCACCAATAATAACTGCGCCGCGGCAGTCAATGCAGGTGTGGATATTTTAATGGCACCGGAAGACTGGAAGCTACTGTATCAAAATACTCTGGCTCAGGCCAAAGCCGGTGAAATATCTGCTGCTCGTTTGGATGACGCTGTCAGCCGTATTTTAAGAGTGAAAATCCGTGCGGGTTTATTTGAACGCGGCAATCCGGCGCAGTCGGAACTGGCTGGTAAATCAGAACTGATAGGCCATGCTGATCATCAGGCTATTGCAGCCCAGGCCGTGCGTGAATCTTTAGTAATGTTGAAAAACAACAATCAATTGCTGCCTTTAGCACCTCAGCAAAAAGTGCTGGTAACAGGCGATGGTGCCGACAATATTGGTAAACAAAGTGGTGGCTGGACTTTAACCTGGCAAGGTACAGGCAACACCAATGCCGATTTCCCGAATGGGCGCTCCATTTATTCAGGCATACAGCAACAGGTTGAAGCAGCTCAGGGCTATGTAGAATTAAGCGTCGATGGCAGTTATCAGCAAAAGCCTGACGTTGCTATTGTAGTGATAGGTGAAAACCCATATGCCGAATTTGACGGCGATATCCGTACTCTGGATTATCAGGCTGGTAAAAATACCGATCTGGAATTACTGAAAAAACTCAAAGCGGACGGCATTCCTGTAGTCACTGTATTTTTAACAGGTAGGCCTTTATGGGTGAACCCTGAATTAAATCAGTCCGATGCTTTTGTTGCGGCCTGGTTGCCGGGTACTGCAGGTCAAGCGGTGGCTGACGTTTTATTTAAAACTCAAGCTGGTGAAATTCAGTATGATTTTAAAGGAAAACTGCCATTCTCCTGGCCTAAAAATGCGGATCAATCCCCGTTAAATCAAGGAGATAGCAACTACGATCCGCTTTTTACCCTGGGTTATGGTCTGACCTATCAGGACAACACCACTATCGCCAATGATTTATCCGAACAAATCAACAGTGCAACCAGCGCCAGCAATGAGAGCTTAAGTTTATTTGAGCGCCGTCCGGCTTCAGGTTACAGCCTGTTGCTGCAGGATGAACAAGGTATGGTCACAGTCACAGGCAACAAAGCCAAGAGTACCGACCAAAGCCTGAGCTTAGCCGCAGTGAACTGGCAAAAGCAGGAAGATGCCTTATTGCTCGACTGGGCTGCGAATTCAAAAGCTAAGTTGGTGCTGCAGGCTGCAGTGCCACTGGATGCCAGTGCTTATGGTCAGTTGGTGGTGGATATGAAATGGAGTTCACCACCAACAGCAGCTGTGACTTTAGCTCAATCCTGTGGTTCAGGCTGTGGTGGCACTTTGGATTTGGCACCACTTATCAGCGGCAAAGCAGCTGGCCAGTGGCACAAAGTAGTGATTGATTTAAGCTGTTTTGCTGCCAAAGGCGCAGCACTGAATCATCTACAGCAGCCTTTTGTATTACACAGCGAAGCAGCTTATCAGTTAAGTATTTCCAATATCCGACTGACCCCTGCCACAGCAACGGCCGATCTGAGCTGCCCTGCGGCTCAATAGTTTTTAACCAGACCAAATAATAATAAAGGCCGTCAACCGACGGCCTGATGGGGAAGAGAATGCAAACGATTCACAACACAGAAATAAAGGGTTCCAGCGCACCAATCAGCAGCTGGGCTCTGCCAACCTTAACGTTTTTATTTTTTATCTGGGGCTTTATTACTTGTCTGAATGACATTTTAATTCCGCATTTAAAAGCCGTCTTCGACCTGACCTACACTCAGGCCATGTTGATCCAATTCTGCTTCTTTAGTGCTTATTTTGTGGTGTCTTTACCTGCAGGAGCCTTGATTAATAAGCTGGGTTATCAAAAAGGCATAGTGATAGGTTTAGCTATTGCTGGTTTTGGCACGCTGAACTTTATTCCGGCAGCAAGCTTTCACAGTTACGCCTGGTTTTTAGCGGCTTTATTTGTGCTGGCATCCGGCATTACTATTTTGCAAGTGGCCGCCAACCCTTATGTCACAGTACTGGGCAATCCAAAAACCGCCTCCAGCCGATTGACCATGACGCAAGCTTTTAACTCTTTAGGCACTACTGTCGCACCTATGATTGGCGCGGCCTTGATCCTCAGTCAGCTCGACAGCACCGAAGGCGCAGACGCAGTACAACTGCCTTATCTGGTGCTGACCATTGCCTTATTTGCGGTAGCTTTTATCTTTTCACGGCTGAACTTACCTGTAGTTGAAAACACCACTGCGGCAGAAAAAATTTCCATTAAAGCCCTGCTGCCATACAACCATTTATGGCTCGGTGCTTTAGGCATATTTATGTATGTTGGCGCTGAAGTGGCTATAGGTTCAGTGATGGTCAACTTTATTGCTCTGCCTGAAATTACCGGGCTGCCGATCGCCGAAGCAGCTCACTATGTAACCTGGTATTGGTTTGGCGCTATGATCGGCCGTTTTGCCGGTGCTGTGTTGATGCAACGTATTAACCCAGGTTTATTGCTGACCATTCACGCTGTTGCCGCCATACTGTTGCTGGTGCTGGTCATTACAGGTCAGGGTCAACTGGCGTTATTTGCACTACTGCTTGTAGGTGTTGCCAACTCCATTATGTTCCCAACCATCTTTAGTCTGGCGTTACATGGCTTAGGAAAATACACCAGTCAGGGTGCAGGTTTATTGTGTCTGGCGATAGTGGGCGGTGCTTTAGTACCGGTTGCTCAGGGCATGTTAGCCGACTCATTTGGTTTGGCTTTGTCTTTTATCTTGCCAGTATTTTGTTACTTCTATATCTGCTACTTCGGTTTACGTAGTCGCAAAGTAACCAGTTAAGGCGCAAGCCGGGGCAAGGCAGTTGTTTTCCCGGTTTGGCCTTGCCTGTTTTAACCTCTCAGGCTGAGCTAAACCTCAGCCTTTTTTTGATTACTATGCTCAGACATCAACAGGTCTTCTGCTGTTTTCCTGCGGAATTTACTTAATGCCAGATACACAGCTGGCGTGCTGTAGAGCGTCAGCAACTGACTGACCAGCAAGCCACCTACTATGGTAATTCCTAAAGGCTGGCGTAACTCTGAGCCTTCGCCCATACCAAAGAGCAGAGGCACAGCGCCCAACAAAGCCGCAAAGTTGGTCATTAAAATAGGACGCAAACGTTGCGCTGCCGCCAAAGCGACCGCCTCTTTCGGCGATAAGCCGAGATCTCGTTCAGCATGCAAGGCAAAATCGACCAGTAAGATAGCGTTTTTCATCACTATACCTATCAGTAAAAACAGCCCCAGCAAAGCTATCAGGTTAAAGTCGGTGTTACTGACATACAGCGCCAGCAGAGCCCCTAAACCAGCACAAGGTAAGGTCGATAAAATGGTGATCGGCTGGATGGTACTTTCATACAACACGCCAAGCAGCAGATAGACAGTGAGAATCACGCCAATAATCAACCACAGCTGATCGCCGGTTTTAAACATAGCGTTACGCTGATCTTCACCATTGATGGTATGAATACCGCTGGGCACCATAGCCAGAGCCAGCACCCGATCAATAGCAGCCGATGCCTGTTGTGCAGTCACTCCAGGAGCCAAACCATAACCTATGCCCACAGAAGCAAACTGACCATCGCGGCGAATACGATCATTGGCCAGACTGTACTGATAACTGGCAATACTGGATAAAGGCACCCTACTACCGTCTGCCGTCACTAATTGCAACTGCTTTAATACTTCAGGCTGAGCTGTGTAGCCTGGGCTAAGCTCCATCACCACCCGATATTGATTCATCTCATCGTATAAAGTGGCCACCTGCCGCTGCGAAAAAGAGTTATTCAGTAAGGTGGCAATAGTACGCATATCGACACCTAAGCGCTGCGCCGCTTCGCGGTCTATCGTCAGCGAGATTTGCTGTGCATCTTCACCACTGGGCGTGTCCACATCCACCAGCTCTGGCAGTTCCTGCATTTTTTCGGCGACTTGTTTGCTCCATTTGCGCAGCAATTGCAAATCACCGGATAACATCAATAGTTCATAGTCGCTGCGGCCAAAAGGCGAAGACAATCGAATATCCTGATCGACATTTAAAAACACCATGCCACCTGGCACTTTAGGCGCCGTAGCACGAATACGATCGACCACTTGCTGGGCTGATATTTTACGCTCTGCCAAAGGTTTTAACCGCACCCGCATCCAACTGTTGCTCAAACCTGTATCA
The DNA here is from genome assembly GCF_004005375.1 of Rheinheimera sediminis. Lineage (GTDB taxonomy): Bacteria > Pseudomonadota > Gammaproteobacteria > Enterobacterales > Alteromonadaceae > Pararheinheimera. The sequence continues at coordinate 80,909 of NZ_RZUF01000005.1, forward strand.
CCGCCACTGGAGCCAGTCACGTCGGCTATAGCAGGATCTTTTAAGATGTGCTGGCGAAAGGCTTTTATTTTCGGCTGCATAATCTGAAACGAAAAACCATCGTCACCACGGACAAAGCCGTTTAGCTGGCCAGTATCCTGATTCGGTAGCAAACCTGTAGGAACCTGTTTGTACAACCAGGCATTAGCAGCAAACAATAGCACCAAAGCAGCCAAAAACCAGCGGTAATGACTTAAGCTCCAATTCACACTCTGGTGATACTTGTACTGAAATCTCTGGAAAGCTCCGGCCTCTCTTTCTTCCGGCTTTTTAGCTTTAAGCAACAGCGCTGACAGACTCGGAGTCAGGGTTAACGACACCACCAGGCTAATGGTCATAGCAGCAGCCAGAGTGATGGAAAACTCACGGAATAAACGCTCGACCAAACCACCCATAAATAAAATCGACAGGAAAATAACCACTAAAGCCAGGTTCATCGCCAACAAGGTAAAACCCACTTCAGATGCGCCTAGTCTTGCCGCGGCTAAAGGCGTTAAACCGCGTTCTATATGGCGTTTTATATTTTCCACCACCACTATGGCGTCATCCACCACTAAACCTGTCGCAACAATGAGTGCCATCACAGACAAGTTATTCAGCGAAAAATCACAGAGATACATCACGGTAAAGGAGCCAACCAAAGACACAGGAATAGCCAGACTTGGGATCAAAGCGCTACGCAGGCTGCCTAAAAAGGCCCAAACGACCAGTACCACTAATACCACAGCAATCAACAAGCTGATTTGAGCTTCAGTTAAAGTGGCGCGTATCACCGGACTGCGGTCCATCACCACAGCTAAATCAGCGTCTGCCGGTATCAAGGCCCGCAGCAAAGGCATTTGCTGATAAATAGCATCTATGGTTTCAACAATATTGGCACCGGTGCGACGACTGACCAGCAATATCACCGCGTTTTTATCGTTATGAAAACCTGCGCTGTAGCGATTTTCGGTGGAGTCAGTCACCAAAGCCACATCAGATAAACGAATAGGAGCGCCGTTGACATACTTCACCACTAAAGACTGATAATCCGAAGCCTGACGCAAGGTTTGACTGGTTGCCAGTTGCCAGCGCTGATCGTTGCTTTCCAATACCCCCAAAGGCACAGCAGCGTTTGCACCGCTGATAGCAGCGCGCACCTCATCCAAAGCCACCCCATAGTGAGTCAACATGCCAGGATTGAGCTGCACCCGTACAGCAGGCAATGAAGCCCCTGTTACTTCCACTTCGCCCACACCGTTAATAGCGGCCAATTTTTGCGCCAATACAGTAGAAGCGGCATCGTATAAAGCGCTGGATGCGAGGTGCTCAGAACTCAACGCCAGCGCCATCACAGGAGCTTGTGACGGGTTAAATTTACGGTAACTTGGATTACGGGGCATACCGGATGGCAACTGGCTGCGGGCTGCATTAATAGCAGCCTGTACTTCCCGGGCCGCTTCATCTACATTGCGGTCCAAATCAAACTCCAGTCTGATCTGCGTTGAACCTTGATTACTGCTGGAGCTGATACGGTTGATACCTGCGATACTACCCAAAGCCCGCTCCAGCGGAGTCGCCACAGTAGAAGCCATACTTTCAGGGCTGGCACCTGGTAAACTGGCAGTGACCACTATCATAGGGAAATCGACAGCAGGCAGAGGCGATACCGGCAATAAACGCCAGCACAACATGCCCAGCAACAAAATAGCAGTGGCAATTAAGCCACTGGCGACAGGGCGCTGAATAAAAGGCTGAGCTAAATTCATAGCGTTTTCGCCTCAGCTTCGATCTGGTTTTCTTTGTGGCCTTCTTTGCTACCCTCTTTGCCACTGAAGTGACGGTCAAACCACAAATACACTACGGGTGTAGTAAATAGCGTCAGCACCTGACTGACCAATAAACCACCCACCATCACCAAACCTAAAGGCTGGCGTAATTCAGCACCTGAACCGCTGGCCAACAACAATGGCACTGCACCAAATAACGCCGCCAGAGTAGTCATTAAAATAGGTCGGAAACGCATTAAAGCCGCCTGATAAATAGCATCTCGTGGTGACAAGCCCTGATTACGCTGCGCATCCAGGGCAAAGTCGACCATCATAATGCCGTTTTTCTTCACTAACCCTATCAGCAGCACTATGCCGATCACCGCTATTAAATCCAGCGGCTGATTAGCAATCAGCAACGCCAGCAAAGCGCCCACAGTGGCTGAAGGCAAAGTCGACAATATGGTGACCGGATGAATTAAGCTCTCGTACAAAATGCCCAACACTATATACATAGTGACCACAGCGGCCAGCACCAGCCAAAGCGTATTACTCAGCGACGCCCTAAAGGCTTCAGCAGCGCCCTGGAAAGTCAGTTCCACTTCGGCAGGCAGTTGTAATTGCTGCTGCACTTCTTCAATAGCGGCTACTGCTTCACCCAGCGAATAACCTTCTGCCAGATTAAAAGACAAAGTCACGGACGGGAACTGGCCCTGATGGTTAATCAGTAACTTAGCAGGTCGTTGTGTCACTTTTGCCACAGCAGATAAAGGCACTGGAGTGCCAGAGCCTGAGCTGATGTAGAGTTTATTCAGCGCATCAACGCCCTTGATCTGATCCGGGTCTACTTCAAGAATGACCCGATATTGATTGGCCTGAGTAAATAAGGTCGTTACCTGCCGCTGGCTGTAAGCACTTTGCAGTACAGTACTGATTTGCGACACATTAATACCTAAACGGGCAGCGGCTGTGCGGTCTATGTCGATATAAGCCTGCAGGCCCTGTTGCTGTAAATCATGGGCGACTTCAGATAATTCAGGCCGTTGTTGCAAAGCTTCGACTAAATCCGGTAACCACTGATTCAGTACCTCCTGATCCGGCGTGGTTAAGCTGAATTGATACTGAGTCCGGCTGACTCTATCCTCGATACTCAATTCCTGCACCGGCTGAAACCAGCCTTTAATACCAGGTACAACCTGAACTTGTTGCTCCAGCTGGCGGATCACCTCCATAGCAGACAACTCTCGTTCACCATGTTGCTTCAGATTGATTTGAATACGGCCACTGTTAATGCTGGTATTGCTGCCATCCACCCCAATAAAAGACGACAAACTGCTGACATCCGGATGCTGCAGAATATTTTCTGCCAGTTCCTGCTGGCGTGAAGCCATAGCCTGAAACGAGATATCCTGAGGTGCTTCTGTCACTACCTGGATCACACCACTGTCTTGCAATGGGAAAAAGCCTTTGGGTACAGCAAGATACAACAGAGCTGTTAAAGCTACTGTCGCCAGCATACTGAACATAGCTAAGGTTTGATGACGTAACACCCACTGCAAACAACGGCCATAAGAGGCAATAATGCGGTCCATCAGGCCATTTTGATCATGATGTTCCGGCAGAGTTTTTAATAAACGCGCGCAGAGCATAGGGGTCAGCGTTAAAGACACCACTAACGAAATCAGAATGGCCACAGCGAGAGTTACAGCAAATTCAAAAAAGAGCCGGCCGACCACATCTGCCATAAAGAGCAGAGGGATCAGCACGGCAATCAGCGAAAAGGTTAGTGAAATCAGCGTAAAACCTATTTCTTTGGCACCTTTCAGTGCTGCTTCCATAGGTGAAGCACCCTGTTCACGGTGCCGCGCCACGTTTTCCAGCATGACAATGGCGTCATCCACCACAAAACCAGTGGCTATGGTCAGCGCCATTAAGGTCAGGTTATTGACGGAGAAATCCAGCAACACCATCACAGCGAAAGTACCAATCAGGGATAAAGGCACAGCCAGACTGGGGATAATAGTAGCGGGAATACTGCGCAAAAAAGCAAAAGTCACCAGTACTACCAGCACTATGGCAAATACCAGTTCTTTTTGTACATCACGCACCGAAGCTCTAATACTGTGGGTGCGGTCTGTTAAGACTTCAACTTTCACAGCCGCAGGCATAGTGGCGGTCAGTTGAGGTAACAGCTCCTGTACTCTGTCGGCTACATCAATGACGTTAGCACCCGGCTGGCGCTGAATGTTGACTAAGACTGCGGCTTGCTGATTGGCCCAGGCGGCAAGAAATCTATCTTCAGCACCATCTTCAATCTTCGCCACATCTTTTAAGCGGATAGGCGCACCTGCACGGTAAGCAATAATCAACTCTTCGTATTCGTCTGTGCTGCGAATTTGATCATTGGCCTCAAGCATAGTAGAGCGAAAATCACCATCAAAGCTGCCCTTAGGCTGATTGGTGTTGGCGGCAGCTATAGCACTACGCAAGCTTTCCACACTTAAATCCAGACTGGCTAAAGCAGCAGGATTGGCTTTGATCCTAATAGCAGGACGCTGACCGCCTGCCAGGCTGACCATCCCCACACCTGTCAGCTGTGCCAGCTTCTGAGCCATGCGGGTGTCCACTAAATCGTAAACCGCAGGCAAGGGCAGAGTATCAGAACTGACAGCTAAGGTCAGAATAGGTGCATCTGCCGGATTGACCTTACGGTAGATAGGGGGTGTAGGTAAATCACTGGGCAATAATGAGGATGCAGTATTGATAGCGGCTTGCACTTCCTGCTCTGCCACGCCCATATCCACCACTAAGGCAAACTGTAAGGTAATGACTGAGGCACCGGCTGAGCTGTTGGACGACATTTGTTTTAAGCCTGGAATTTGCCCCAAGCGCCGCTCCAAAGGTGCAGTAACAGTGCGAGCCATAATGTCCGGGCTGGCACCAGGGTTAAAGCTAAACACCTGAATAATAGGGTAATCGACCTGTGGCAAAGCAGCCACAGGTAACAAACGCCAGCTTAAAATACCGGCAATTAAAATCGCCAGCATTAATAACGACGTAGCGACAGGGCGTAAAATAAAAGGCTTGGACAGGTTCATCATTTACCCCTTAGGCGCGTCCTGGATCACCTCAACCTCACGGTCAGGGCGCAAACGGTCCAGACCTTCCAGCACCACTTTATCACCTGCCTTTAAACCTTCTTCCACTGCCACTAAGCCATTATCTACAGCACCTAATTTCAGCAAACGGATTTGCGCTTTATTGTTGTCATCGATCATATATACGTAAGTACCCTGGGAGCCATATTGCACAGCGTCCTGTGGAATAGTCACAGCGCCACTTTGTACCGCAACATTTAAACGCACATTGACAAATTGATTTGGAAATAGCTCTTCGTTTTGGTTAGCAAATTCGGCTTTGAGCTTCAAAGTGCCGGTCGATATATCGATCTGGTTATCTAAAGTCGTTAAAGTACCGCTGGCCAGAGGCATCTGCTCCGCCCTATCCCAGGCTTCTACCGATAAAGCAGCACCAGCGCGAAAAGCGGTGCGCACTTGCTGCAACTGAGTTTCGGGAATAGTGAATACGACTGCGATAGGCGAGCTCTGGGTAATAGTCACTAAACCTTCAGCACTATTGGCCTGTATTAAATTCCCCGGGTCGACCGCACGTAAGCCCAGGCGGCCACTGATAGGTGCTTTGATTTGGGTATAAGACAATTGCAAGGCTGCAGCATCAATAGCGGCCTGATTCGACTTAATAGCGCCTTTAAGTTGACTCACTAAGGCTTGCTGCGCATTTATTTGCTGTGCAGCTATGGTATTTTGTTCCTTCAGCTTGGTAAAACGTTCTAAATCCTGCTCCGCACTTTTTAGCAAAGCCACATTTTGTTCTTTTTGGCCCTGCACCTGCGCCAGTTCCGTTTTGTAATCGGCGGGATCAATCTGAGCCAGTAGTTGCCCAACTTCTACTTTTTCACCTTCTTTAAAATGCAACTGCTGGAGTGGGCCAGAGACGCGACTTTGCACCAACACAGTGTTCAAGGGGGTCACTGTGCCTATGGCTTTAATCTGCACTTTTAAATCTGTAGATCCGGCTTCAATCACCCTTACAGGCACAGGCATAGCCCAAGGATTAGTGACTGCACCAGCGCCTGCCGGGCGAGGGCCACCTGGTCTTTGTCCACCCGGTCTTTGCCCTGCCCCTGGTTTACCTGCTACTGCCTGACCTTCCACAGCAGCAGATTCGGCACCAGGCCAGAACCAATAGACAGCGGCGACGGCAACAGCCAAACCAGCAGCTAAAACAAAAGGCTTTTTCAGCAAAGACATAATCTATCCCTGTAACAAAATTTAGGTTAAGTAAAACGGCCCTACTCTAATTCAGCCGGTAAAGTGCCGCAATGAAGCAAGTGTCAAGATTGAGTAAAGATGGCCTGACTTTCGGTCAGACGTCTGTTTAAAGCGACAAAGGACCTCAGCCCAAATCAGATACAGAGACAAAAGACAAAAGGATCAACTGAACTCTCATTCGCCCAGTACCATCATCCCACTTTGACTTAGTGCAGCCGCCAAAGTAGCTGCTAACAGAAGTTTCATAAATTTTAATCCAAGACTGATGCCATAAGGCTCAGGTAAAATGGAGCACAGCTGAAGCAGCGAGACGTCGTTATTTTCAACAAAAGAATAGCCGGAATAACCAAAGCTCAGACCGATTCTATGAGATGGACGCCTCAGCTTTTGCTCAAGGCCAGCACTGAAACGCATGGGCATCCTGCCGGCATGGGCTGCAACAGCTGCAACGAAAATACCAGCGTCTGATGCAAGTACTGACGAAAGAGCACCATAAGTTCAACTTCCGCTGAATGCAGCGTCATTTATCTGCAGTCTTAGGCATAAGCCGTCAATCCTGAGCTGAAATCTCAGCAAACTGCTTTAATAAGTCCTGTTGTAGCTTAAGTTTTAACTGAGTTTTTATTCTGTGTTTTAAAGTCACAGCATTCACAGGTTTGATCACAAAATCAGCACCTCCAGCTTCCCAGCATAAAACCTCCTCCTCAGGGTTTTGTACACCACTGACAAAAATCACTGGTATATCCGCAAGGTCAGGTATTTGTTTTAATAAACGGCAGGTAGTTAAACCATCAGGTTCTGGCATTACCACATCTAATAAAATCAGGTCAGGTGGGTTGCTTTGACACAAAGTGAGTGCCTGAGACCCCGAGGTCGCCATAAACACCTGATAATCAGCGTTTAGCATCTGATGAATAATCTGAATATTTACCGGCTGATCGTCGACCACTAGTATCCTGGCTTTATCGGTATTCTGTAACGGGCTGACACTCATCAATAACTACCTTTTCAGTAGGGTTTGATACTGCTCTGTAAACAACAAAGCCTGTATAAAATTCAGTTGTTCTAAAGCACTCTCAAGTTGGCTCAGCCATTCAGGATTCAAACGATACAAAGCACCTTTCAACTCAGCAAACTGGTCCAGCGCATTCATATTAAAACTTTGCAGAGCAGAATGCAGTTGCTCAAGCTGCACAACTGTATCAGTGTCATCTGACGAAACAGATACAACCGGCTCAGCTGTAGGTGCTGTTCCGGCCAGCAGGAATGGTGCAAAAGCGGTGAAAGCTTGCGCATCAGCGACAAAACGCCCCAAAGATCTAGGTAAATCCAGCACTGTTTTTTGCTTAATGGAATGCTCGATAGCAGCAGCAGGTTCGGATAAACATACAATACCTAAAGAACTGGCTGAACCTTTGAGCGAATGCGCCAGCAGATAAAGTTCCTTTTCCGTCAAAACCATTGGAACTGCTTTTAACTTCAGCAGCGCATTATCCAACTCGACCAAAAAAGACTTCAGTGTTTTATGGTAGACAACCACAGAATTGCCTAAACGCTTTAATGCAGTGTTCAGTTGCACTCCATGGATCAACGCTTCCGCGACCAGCGTTGGGTTCAGCGCAGTCTGCCTGACTGTGGCCTGGAGCGACTTCGGATCATCAGGCGTTTTTGACCATTTCAGTATGGTTTGAACCAAAGCGTCTATGGCAAAAGGTTTCGCGACATGATCATTCATGCCTGCTTCCAGACAAGCTTGTTTATCTGACAACATCGCATTGGCTGTCATCGCTATTATAGGCAAAGCCAGCATAGATGCTTTACTGCGGATCCGTCTGGTGGTTTCATAACCATCCAAATCCGGCATCTGTATATCCATCAACACCATATCATATTTATCGGCTTCCTGTTCCAGCATAGCCAGAGCAAAAGTACCGCCAGGCGCTATATCTACTGAAGCCCCCTCATTCGCCAACAATTCGGATGCCACTATCTGATTGGTCGGATTATCTTCGACTAATAACAGTCGCAGACCGTGCAGCCTGCTTTGGCCCAAGGCTCTGTGTTGTTGACTGTTAGAAAGCATCTTTTTACCTGCCAGTACATCCAGGACCGCATCTAATAAGCGGCTGGGGGTAACAGGCTTAACAATAAAACCATTGAGTAGATGCTGGCGCTGATCTTCCTGTTGTTTTTGCGCCAGGCATTCCCGGCCATGTGCCGTTACCATAATCACTAGGGGCATTTCAGGCCCCTGCACCAACTGACGAATTTTTTCAGCGGTCTGCCACCCATCCAGACCTGGCATCAGCCAGTCAAGCAACACCAACTTATAGCTATTTTTCTGTTCAAGCAGTTGTAGTGCCTGTTCACCACTGCTGGCTAAATCAACCTGGCAACCGTAGTGAAGCATCACCTCAGATAAAATTTGCCTTGATTGCTGGTTATCATCTACCACCAGCACCTTCAGATCCTGCAATAAACTTAAATCGGCCTGAGCAGCGAAAAGATTGAGGAAATTAAACCAGAGCTCAAATTCAAAGCTACTGCCAAAGCCGAACTTACTCTCAACAGAGAGCTGCCCTCCCATAAGCTCAACCAAGCCTTTGCTGATCGCCAGGCCTAAACCTGTGCCCCCGTAACGACGGCTGATGGAAGATTCCGCCTGGCTGAAGCTTTGAAAAATAACAGCCAGTTGCTGCTCTGTCATGCCAATACCAGTATCCTTTACCCTGAACCTGATTTTGGCCGCCTCGGCAGTACGCTCTGTGACTTCAAGACTGACAACAACTTCACCTTTCTCAGTAAACTTAATGGCATTACCGGTCAGATTTAGCAGCACTTGCTTCAATCTCAAACTATCACCCACCACAAGCTGTGGCAAGTCATCGGCAAACTGATACAAAACTTCGACATCTTTACTGCCCAGATTTGCCGACAAAATAGTGCCTAAATCTTCCATCAGAGCAGAAAGCTCAAAACTATGGCTATCCATCTCCAACTTACCGGCTTCCACTTTAGAGAAATCCAAAATATCGTTCAGAATGGCTAACAAAGACTTGGCTGCCACTTCAGTCTGACGGATATAATCTTCTTGCCTGTTTGTCAGGCTTGTTTGCTGCACCAGTTGTAACATCCCCAGAATGGCATTCATTGGAGTGCGGATTTCATGACTCATATTGGCCAAAAATGATGACTTAGCGTCATTCGCCGCATCAGCCAATTGCCTTGCCTGTGCCAGTTCTTGCTCTCTCCTGTGTTGTTCTGACCTGTCCCTTGCCACCAGATAAAAATAACTGCGTTGCTCAAAACGGATCCAGCACAAATTCACAGAGAAGGGTATGACTCTGCCTTCTGAGTCTTCAAACTGACTTTCAAACTGCACGCTACGTTTTTTTTCTGGGTTTTGCATCAGCTGCGGCAATCTGTCACCAACCAACTGTAAGGCGATATCGGTCAGGCTTAAACTGCCTGCACAGCAGGCCAAAGCAGCGGGATTAGCTTTGATCACATCTGCGCTGTCCGTTAACCAGAACACGAGGTCCGGACTCTGCTCTGTAGACACTTTAGCTAGCGCCAGCTCAAACTCCAGCTCCTTTTGCAGGGTTAAGTCTCGGGCAATGCCTAAATAACCTACCACCAGTTTTTGCTGATCCAACAGCGCAGTGACTGCCAGTTGCACAGGGCAACGACTGCCATCTTTGCGGATATAAATCCATTCTCTGTTATCAGTTTTTCCCTGCTTGGGCTTAGCGACAAAAACAGAAAAATCAGGCTCTACCTGATAACCAAGCTGCTGAGAGAGTTGATCGGCATAGTCCGCCACTTCGGCCTGATCGTGGAAAATAGCAGTACTGTGACATCCAACCAATTCCTGCGCCTGATACCGCAACATAGTTTCAGCTGCCGGATTAAAAGACGTGATGACTCCATTTAAATCTGTGGTGATAATGGCGTAGTTGGCATTGCTCAGAATGCTGCGCTGCAAGGCTGAGACACGCTCAATTTCAGCAGTGCGCAATTCCACCTGATGCTCCAGCTCCTCATTGGCTTGTTGCAACTTTTGCTCTGCCTCTTTGATATGGCTAATGTCGTTTACCGTGAGAGCAGAACCGATAAACAGGCCTTTTTCATCCAGAATGGGCGACAAATTTAACGATACCGCATGCAGATCACCATACAGGTCCTGACGCTCTGTCTGCACATAACGTATTTTCTGACCACTACGAACCCTTTGCTCCAATTGTAACTGCTCTGGCTTTAAATCAGCCGGCACTATAAGTTCAGCAATAGTCCGCCCTAGAGCATCTTCTTCAGCGTAACCAAACATTTGTTCTGCAGCTGGGTTCCAACTGCTAATAAGGCCTGCTTGGTCAGACCCAATCACAGCTTCATTGGCGTTTTCTACTATGGCCGCCAAAACCGCCCTGTGTCTGGACAATTGCAAACGTCTGATTAACGCCAATTGGAAAGACGCGATAATTAAGATGATCAAAGCGCAGATCCCCAAAGAGGTATAAAACACCTGCTGTGGCTCCTGAAGCTGAAGTTGGGTTATAAACACTTGACCAGCTACCAGTCGGACCTGCCAGTTACGGCCAAAGAGGGGAAATTCAGTTTTTGCCTGCAATGCAGTTAACCTGGTATCCACTGCAGATCGGATAAAAAATGGCTGCTGAGGTGCGGCATCTAAATCAACTACCTCAAGCTGGATGCCTTCATCCGCGCTATGAATACTGAACAAAATTTCATCAATCAATAAGGGGGCATAAGCAAAACCATACAAGGCTTGATACCGCGCTTCAGCTAATTCAGAAGCAGGAGTTTGCTGGTAAATTGGCATCAGCAATAGAAATCCATGGGATTTTTTATTTTGCGCCTGCACCAGTGTAATAGGCTCGGTTAACACAGCTTTATTCTGCAAAGCAGCAGACATTGCTGCTTCATAGCGTATTTTTTCTGATGAAATATCCAACCCAACAGCACTGGCGTTATCAGCCAGAGGCTCAATATATTGAATCACAAACAAGTCATGCTGATGAGGACTGTACTGACTTAAGTTAAACTCCTGACCTCTGTCTGCTGCGCTCTTTTGTAAGAAATCCTGCAATTGATTCTGGGTCACTTTACGAATAACGCCAAAACCGCGCGCCCCTGGGAACTCCAGGCTCAAATCGCGGCTCTGGCTATAAGCCAACATGTTTCTATAACTGAAGTTCTCTGGTCCGGCGCTTAACACTGCACCGCGCATACCACGTAAACCATATTGATAAATAGTCATTTTTTCGGCAATAGCCGTAGCAAGCTGAGTGGCTTTTGCATCAAGACTTTGCTGAATACGTTGCTCGTTTTGCTGTTGCTGCTGTTGCTCAAAATGCAGAGATAAATAAAAACTGAGGACTACCAACACCAGAGCAGGAACCACTATAAATGCTAGATCCTGCAGATTACGTTTCAGCCACTCCATTATTCAGCCTCCTTTACGTGCCTGTTCAGACTCTGCTTCAGACGAGCCGCTACAGCCACAAAATTTAACATCAGCATGTCCTGCTCCATCAGCACAAAATCTTCAGGCCCCAAATAGGCTATCCAGCCAGCTCTTTGTAACTGAAATAAGCTATAGGCTTGCATGTCATTATTTTCAAGGTACTGAATAAACAGGGGAACATCGGGCAAATTGGAATTTGAGCTGACATTGAACTGACTCAACCATAACTCCAGAGCAAGAGCTGTTTGGTTAAGGCATTCCAGATAAAGCTCAAAGTCAGCAGTGGCAGGCAATTGCCCTTGTTGCTGCAGCCTTTGCTCCAAAATACGGGACAATTCAGGCAAAGCCAGGGCACCCAAAGTAGCGTAGCTGCCCCGTAACTTGTGTAATAACTGCTCAAGAGCTTTGTGATCCTGTCGCTGATAACACAGAGTCAACTGCTGAATTTCAGATTGCGTGGATGCAATCAATTGAGCTATGGCAGGGGACAGGTGTGCAAATGCTTCAGGGGAAAAGCCTATTAACTGCTCAAGTACTTTAAAATTAAACAACATAACTCGTCACCCTAATGATTTGTCTCAGCATAATTGGCTTTGACTGAAAAATCCCCTGCTTTGTCTGGTTATTTTTTCGACTACACTAGACTTGGGACATACAGAAAACAGGGAATAATCTGATGCAAAGTACTCAGTCGGACGGGCTGGCCGCAAAAATTTTGTTGGTTGATGACCAAACATCTTCTTTGCTGCTGTTACGAGAGCTCTTACACAATTTGGCCACGTTGTATTTTGCTACAAATGGCCCTCATGCCCTCGAACTGGCTCGTCAGCATCGCCCTGAACTGATAGTACTGGATATTGAAATGCCTGGTATGGATGGTTTTGCTGTATGCAGGGCCTTAAAGGCAGATCCAATCACCAGTGACATAGCAATTGTATTCATGACATCCCATATCGATATAGAACATGAAATCACCTCTCTATCTGAAGGTGGCATAGACTTTTTACGTAAGCCTTTGCATGCGGTATCCAGCCGGATCCGAATTAAGAATTTATTGGATTTAAGCCGCTACAGCCGTCAAGTGGTGGCAGAAAAAGAGTGGTTAAAAGTCACACTGGATTCCATTGGTGATGCCGTGATAGCCACAGATCTGGATGGCAAAATCAGCTTTATGAACCCTATTGCTGAACGTATGACAGGCTGGTTAGCCAGAGAAGTATTAGGCAGGCCTATAGAAGAAGTAATGCAACTGCGGGATGCTCATACTTTAGAGCCACACTGGAATCCGATTTATTTTGCGTTAAAAGAACAACGGGTAGTGGCCATGGCATTAAATTGCCAGCTGGTGTCACGTTCAGGACAACTGTTTCAGGTGGAAGATTCTGCAGCTCCTATTATAGATCGCAATGGCCAGTGCCATGGCAGTATAGTGGTATTCCATGATGTCAGTGAAAGTATGGCGCTGGCATTAAAAATGAGCCATCTAGCCAATCATGATCCTTTGACAAACTTACCGAACAGAGTGCTGCTTTACGATCGCATAGAGCAAGCTCTAAAAAGAGCAGAGCAGCTACACCACAAATCGGCGTTACTGTTGATTGATCTGGATAACTTTAAATACATCAATGACTCCATAGGTCACAATCTGGGTGATTTACTGATAAAACATGTCTCTGAGCGTTTGAGTTCGATTTGCGCTGCAGGCACTACACTGGCTCGTTTAGGAGGTGATGAATTTGTGCTGGTGCTACAGGAGCTGTGGTCCGTGGAGGAGGTGAGTTTGTTTGCCAGCCAGGTACATAGTCAGTTTCAGCAGGCTTTTGTATGGGAAGATAAAAAATACCAGATGACGGTCAGTATTGGCGTCAGCATTTTTCCGGACGACGCCCAAACCATCGAAATGTTAATGCGCCATGCCGATGTGGCTATGTTTAAAGCAAAATCTGAGGGCCGCAACAGAACCAGTTTTTTCTCCGAAGAGCTGGAACAACATATGATTCATCGTCATCAGCTTGAACTGCTGCTGCGCGATACCTTAGCTAACCAACAACTCCAGGTGCATTACCAGCCCAAACTTTGTTTAAAAACAGGAAAGTTGTTAGGTGCTGAAGCTTTGGCACGCCTGAAAAATCAGCAGGGGCACTGGGTATCACCTGTTGAATTTATTCCACTAGCCGAAGAGACAGGTTTAATCACTGAACTAGGGCTACAAGTGCTGCGCCGCGCTTGTAAAGAGTGTCTGAGCTGGCGGCAACTAGGTTTTCAGGTTCCTGTATCTGTCAATATTGCTGCACCTCAGTTTGCTAACCCCCAACTGGTGAGGCAAATTTTAAACTTGCTGACAGAATTACAATTACCAGCCAGTATGCTAGAGCTGGAAGTCACTGAAAGTGCACTGATGCTTGATGTCAGTAAAACCCAAAACATACTGAGCCAGCTCAAGGCAGCCGGTATTTGTATTTCGATAGACGACTTTGGCACTGGCTACTCAAGCTTGTCTTATTTGAAAAAATTTCAGGTAGATGTCCTGAAAATAGACAAATCCTTTGTGCATGAAATGTTAACCGACAAAGGTGATATGGAAATAGTTAAAGCCGTGATCTCTCTGGCTCAGTCGATGAATTTACAGCTCGTAGCCGAAGGCATCGAACTCGAAGCGCAAACACACAAACTGCTGGAACTGGGCTGCCAGGTTGGACAAGGCTTCTTTTACAGCAAACCTCTGTCGGCGAAAGATTTTAAAGCCTATTTGCAGCAAAAAACCACAGCATAGGCTCTTCGGGCTAGCTGCTTATCTCTGATGTTTTAACTGTCTGAGTACTTGTCTTGTTAAGAGGCTCACAAGTAATGCAGCGACAACAGCTACAGGCGTTAACCAAGCTCCAAGTAATTCCTGTTCAGCCGGATAAGGCTTAGCCAAGAAACCAATAGCCATACTGTTGCCATTGCCAGCAGACCAAACCCCTACCGAATCCGGCATAAACACCTCAGCTCCGGCAACAAAAATCAGCGCAACAGCAATGCTGAAACCAAATACGGCCATGGCGTAGAACAAAGTCGCGGTCACTCCCTGTTTTACTTTTTGAATGGCTTTAAAACCAGCAGGAGGTGGCGCGCCATCCGTGATATGAGCGACATAGGCAAAGGCCAACTGACGAGGCTCACCAAAACCCCGCAAAATTGTGCTGGCATCCTCAACCTGGTCTGAACTTTGTTGCTGCTCCAGCGCATCAAAAATATGACTTTCAATTTCCTTTAGGACTTCCTGCGCTTGTGCCTTCTCCAATCTGGCCAGGTAACGCTCCAGCTCTTTCAGGTACTTATAAATGAGATCTCGTTGTTCCATTGTTATTCTCCTTGAACAGGTAAAATGGCAGGGCCCGGATGAGCCAATAAGAATTCAATATCAAGCACGGACTGACGCCATAAAGTAACCAAGTCAGCCAGTTTATGGTGGCCAGTGGCGGTCAGACTGTAGTACTTACGTGGTCTGGTATCGCCGTCCTGCACCCACTGTGCATCCACAATGCCTTCACGTTTCAGCCTGTCTAACAGCGGATATAAAGTGCCTTCGGTAATGGCGGCACTTTTGAAACTTTGCAGCAGCTTTAACAGCTCCAGACCATACAAAGTACGGTGTTGCAGGGCAGCTAAAATCACCAGCTCCAGCGTGCCTTTACGCAACTGTACTTCCCACTTTTCCTGAATTTTTTCTTCTTTCTCTTCTGTTGTCATAAAGTAACCATGCGATAAAGCATACCTTGCAATACATAGTAATATGTATAACAGATCATATTAGAGGTTAGCAAGCGGAAATTTTGAACACTTTTGAGAGGATATATGCTGCAGATCACTATACGAATGAAGCCGCACTAATGCGGCTTCATTTCTTTATACTCAAGACACTTGAAGGTTCGGCGAGGCGACAAGCCAGTGAGACCCCAGGAGCATAGTAAACCTATGTGAGTGGGGCGAGAGGGCGTAGTCAACAAAGCAGCAACTTCAAGGACGACGGGTATAGGTGTATTGCGACAGAGCTATAAGGTGAAACTGACTGTTTAACTCAGTCTGGCCTGTACGACATCTGCCAACCGAAAACCAATCAACATAAAAACGACAAAAATTAGCCCCTCTATAGCTCCTGAACCTGCCAATACCAGAGCAGGGCCAGGGCACAGACCCACTAAGCCCCAGCCTAAACCAAATAAGGTGCTGCCGATCAGCAAAGGTCGGGTAATAGCAGTCGCATCAGGCCAGTTGAACTTAGTTTGTAACAGACTTTGCGGCATTTTTTTGCTGATGGTAAAAGCGATAAAAGTCACTACTATGCCGCCAACCATCACCAACGCCAAAGACGGATCCCATAAGCCTGCGATATCTAAAAACCCCAGCACTTTGGCAGGATTTGCCATGCCAGCCATGAGTAAACCCAAACCAAACAGCAGACCGCAGATAAAAGCGCTCGCGGATATAAACCAGTTTTTTCGCATAGATTTTTCCTTAGACGACATGCCGCACAACAAAAACTGTGCCCATAGCCACTGTCATAAAAGTCACAGTAGCAACCAAAGAACGTCCTGACAGACGGGATAAACCACAGACGCCGTGACCGCTGGTACAGCCAGAGCCTAAACGAGCACCAAAGCCAACCAACAAACCCGCCAAAGCTAATAGCTGGTAATTAGACGTGACCACCACTTCAGGCAAGGGAGCCAGCATTAACCAAATCCAGGAAGACGATACCAGGCCCAAAACAAAAGCCAGCCGCCACTGTCGCTCAGCGCCAACAGAAGTCAAAGCTCCGGCCGCAATACCGCTAATTCCGGCAATACGACCATTTAGCAACCAAAGCAGAGCGGTCGCAAAGCCAATAATCAGTCCACCTGATAAAGCCGACTGCGGTGTAAAATGCGTCCAATCAATCATAAGTCCCCTCTCGTGCTACTAGTGGTCTCAATAAATAGTGGTCGCAACAAAAGACCTGCTCATTTTACAACCAAACCCCAAACTTATAGATATAAGCATATACCACTTTGATATATTAGTGAACACTAAATAAATAAGTTAAAAGCTGCGAAAAAAGCCGGCTTTGTATTGAGTCATATACATTTTATTTTCTAGCCAATAAAAAAGCCCGAACAAGCCGGGCCTTAAAACAAATGAAAAACTTCCTTTACTCTACAGTCACCGACTTGGCCAAGTTACGTGGCTGGTCTACGTCTGTGCCTTTGATAATGGCAACGTAGTAGCTTAATAACTGCAGCGGGATAGTGTAGATGATTGGTGCAATAAGCGGGTGCACGTGTGGCACGCTGATCACACGCTGCGTCGCGTCTGATTTAAAGTGCGCATCCACATCAGCGAAGATGTACATAATACCGCCACGGGCGCGCACTTCTTCCACGTTTGACTGCAGCTTTTCCAGCAGTTCGTTGTTTGGCGCTACCACAATAATTGGCATATCGGCGTCTATCAGCGCTAACGGGCCGTGTTTCAGCTCGCCTGCGGCATAAGCTTCAGCGTGAATGTAAGAAATTTCTTTCAGTTTCAGCGCGCCTTCCATAGCGATAGGGTACTGATCGCCACGGCCTAAGAACAAAGAGTGGTGCTTGTCAGCGAACTCTGTCGCCAAAGCTTCGATTTTTGGCGCCAGCGTTAAGGTTTCTTCCAGTTTGGCTGGCAGAGTTTTTAAGGCCTGTACCATGTCCTGTTGCTGCTCAACCGTTAAACCATTGTATTTACCAATAGCCAAAGTCAGCATAGACAAACCAACCAGCTGAGTGGTGAAGGCTTTAGTGGAAGCCACACCAATTTCAGCACCAGCACGGGTCATAAAAGCCAGATCAGATTCACGTACCAGCGAAGAACCCGCTACGTTACAAATAGTTAAGCTGCCGATATAACCTGCTTCTTTGGCTAAACGTAAGGCTGCTAAGGTATCTGCAGTTTCACCTGACTGGGAAATGCTGACCAACAGGCTGCCAGGCTGGACAAAAGATTTGCGGTAACGGAATTCAGAGGCAATTTCGACGTTACAGGAAATGCCAGCTAAAGATTCCAGCCAGTAACGGGCCACCATACCTGAGTGATACGAAGTACCGCAGGCGACGATTTGCACATGACGTACTTTTTTGAACAATTCAGCAGCGCCGTTACCAAAGGTTTCATCCAATACTGAATCAGAACCTAAACGACCTTCCAGCGTGTTATTAATGGCGTGTGGCTGTTCGTAGATTTCTTTCAGCATAAAGTGGCGATACTGACCTTTATCACCGGCATCATAGCTGGCGGTGGATTCAGTGATAGTGCGCTCTACTTGTTTGCCGTTTTTGTCGAACACAGTGACGCCAAAGCGGGTAATTTCGGCCACATCGCCTTCTTCTAAAAACATAAAACGACGAGTCACTGGCAACAGCGCTAACTGATCCGAAGCGATAAAGTTTTCGCCGATACCAAAGCCAATCACCAATGGGCTGCCTGAACGGGCGACAACTAAATGGCTTGGGTCGTTTTGGTCCATCAATACAGTGCCGTACGCGCCGTTAAATTGTTTTACCGCAGTTTGTACTGCAGCTAACAAAGAACCCGCAGTTTTCATTTCTTCAGCCACTAAGTGCGCTATGACTTCGGTGTCAGTGTCTGAATTAAACACATAACCTTTGGCTTTTAACATTTCACGCAGCGGGCCGTGGTTTTCGATAATGCCGTTGTGCACTACAGAGATATTGCCTGAAACGTGTGGGTGAGCGTTACGCTCTGAAGGTTCGCCATGCGTAGCCCAGCGGGTGTGCGCAATACCAGTGCCGCCAACAACAGGGGTTAATTTTACCGCGTCAGACAGTTCTTTTACTTTACCTAAGCGGCGGATACGTTGTAATTCGCCTGTTGGGCTTATCACAGCCACACCAGCTGAGTCATAACCGCGGTATTCCAGACGGCGTAAGCCTTCTACCAGAATGTCTACTACGTCACGTTGCGCTACAGCACCTACTATTCCACACATAAAGTCTTACTCCACTGAGCCAAGGGGGGCGCAAATCACCTTCACGCCTTGTTGTTCTATTTGTTGTTTTGCGCTGGCGGGTAACTTGTCGTCTGTTACCAGTATTTTAATAGACGACCAGGGCAATTCTAAGTTATGGATTTTCCGACCTATTTTGTCGGATTCCACCATCACCACCACTTCACGCGCCACCTCGGCCATGACACGGCTTAAGTTGGTCAGCTCATTAAAAGTAGTAGTACCACGCTGCAGATCAATGCCATCGGCACCAATAAACAGCTGATCAAAATCGTATGCACGTAACACCTGCTCCGCCAGCTGGCCCTGAAAAGCCTCAGACTGCGGATCCCAACTGCCACCTGTCATCAACAGCGTAGGCTCGTTTTCAAGTTCACGTAAGGCATTGGCAATAGACAAGGAGTTGGTCATCACCACTAAACCTTGTTTATGTGACAATTCAGGCAATAAAGCGGCCGTGGTGCTGCCGCTGTCGAGAATAATGCGGTTGTGGTCGCGAATCAGCTCTGCCGCTGCTTTCGCCAGAATTTGCTTTCGTTCCGAAACCTTTTCGACCGCAGCTTCCTGGATTAATTCTTGTGGTACCTGCACAGCACCACCGTAGCGCCGCAATAGTAGACCATTGTCTTCCAGCGCAGATAAGTCTTTACGAATAGTCACTTCAGAGGTTTCAAAATGATGAGCCAACTGATCCACACTGACTTCGCCCTGCTGGTTGAGCAGGTCAAGAATAGCGCGGCGACGTTGTTGGGTGTTTCGTTTGTTCATCTGCAAACCACTTAAGTTTCGTTTCGAAAGGCATTTTACAGAAACGAAAGGTAAGTGCAAGAGTGAAAGTTAAATTCAACTATTGTGGGTTAGATTTTTGGTGAAGAAGGTATCGGGGCATATTAAATAAAAAATGCAGGGGCGGTTCTTGTACCCGCACGTCTAATGATACCGCGGTGCAGATGGACGGGCCGGGACAAGCCACGGCCCCTACAACCCGCCCGGTTAATGATACCGAGGTGCGCATGGCAAGGCAGGAGCAAGCCTGCGCCCCTATTACAACTTAATGGTGATGTGAGGCTTCAGGACCGAGAAGCAACAGCATTAATAGCACTCCAAAACCCATCATCAAGCTATGTAACCAAAATGGTTGATCGACATTTTTACGTAATAGTGGCATTAAGTCTGCACTGGCTAAATAAATAAAAGCGCCAGCAGTAATAGCCAATAAGATATTTAAATTAGGGGTTAACCAATGACTAATGGTTAAAGTGGCCACAGCACCTAAAACACAAGCGCTGGCCGATAGCAGGTTATACAACAGAGCTTTTTTGCGGTTAAAACCAGCGTGCAGCAATACAGCGACATCAGCAATTTCCTGTGGAATTTCGTGGATCAGAATAGCCACAGTGGTCGTCACCCCCAATAAAGGGTCGACCAAAAAACTGCCTGCTATCAATACACCATCAATAAAATTATGAACTCCATCAGCCACCAGATTCACTTTACCGTAACTGGCTGTGCTTATTGCCTGATCAGGGAGTTGCGGATGACCATGTTGCAGCGCACGCTCCAGAAAATAAAAACCTAATAAACCAGCTAACACCCAGCCAAAGAGTTCGCGCGGTGAGTCCTGATGGTGCAGGGCATCAGGCAACAAATGCAAAAAGGCATTCGATAGCAATACACCTACGGCCAGGCTTAAAATCAGTGGTAAAAAACGTTGGAGTTTGCTTTGCGGCAGCAGAAATAACACGGCCCCGGACAGGGATACCAGCATCACCAAAAAGGCAGCCAGCAGGATAAACAAAGTTAACATATACAATCCTGTCCTATGGGTAATAACAGCAGATAAAGATGATCAGGGCCAGGCAGCCAAAGCCAAGCTAAAAACCTGTGACATTATAACGTTTTTTCCCCGATATAATCTTTGTTTTTTAAAGAAAAAATCGTCAGGAACGATTTTTAACAATGCCAAGCATTGGCCCGAAGGGCGAAGCCGGAAATAGCATTGCCAACAGTTTGGCAATGTCCGGATGAGCGCCAGTGGCTCAGTCCACTGGCCGGAATGCGCCACGGATGGCTGCGAATAAAAAAACCACCTGTCTTCCCAGCAGGTGGTTGAGCATCTCTCAAAAGACCAGGGTAATGTAGGGGCGCGGTTTATCCGCGCCCGTCTGGAGCTTTCATCCAATATCAGCAAAGATTTAGAAACTATAACTGACACTCAACTTGGCATAACGGCCTGGTTCGCTATACCTCTGGATACCATCGGCACTAATATTGTTCCGTGTGCTGGCGGCATAACGAATACGCTCCCAGCGGTAGTATTCTTTATCCAGCAGGTTATAAACACCAAGATTCAGTAACCAGTTGTCGCCAAACTCCATAGTGCTGACGACATCCACTACCGTGGCACTATTTGGTAGGTAGGTGACTAATTGGGTTTGAGTGCCGTCTTCTTCAGTTTCATACGCATCTTTGGCTTTGACTTCAGAGCTGTAGCTTAAATTAGTCGCAAGACTCCACCAGTCGGTGGCGCGGTAGCTAACACCAGCAACCAGTTTGTCTGGGCTTATAGTGATCAGCGGGTCGCCATTTTCTTTTTCACCTTCATGATGGCTATAAGAGAACTGAGCACTCCAGTTTTGATTAAAGCGCCAGGCGCCTTGCAGCTCGACTCCTGCCACATCTACATCACCGACGTTTTCGTTGATGGTATAAGGGTTGCCTTGAGTGACAGTACAGCCGAAGCTGGTGCAGCTTTCATACACTGTGTCTGGGTTTTGTACTTTGGTGACATTTTCAATCATATCGCGGTAGTTATCTTTAAACACCGCCACTTTGATCCTGCTATTGTTACCTTGCCACTGATAAGCCAGTTCCAGATTAGTACTGTACTCAGCTTCTAAATTGGGGTTAGATAAAGAACCATATAAACCTGTCACTACTTTACCAGTGGCTTGTTCAGTGCGGCTGACGGATGAGGTCTGGAAATACATTTCTTCTGTACTTGGTGCACGGAAGCCACGGCCTAACTGCAGCGCTACACTTTGCTGATCTGTCAGCTGATAGTGACCCACTATCTGACCTGTCACTGCGCTGAAGCTACTGTCCTGCACTGTGCCTGTCGCATCGGTAAAACCAGTATTTAACTGAGGTTTGTATGACAGATGATCGTAACGCAGGCCACTAGTTAAGCTAAAAGCACTGTTATTAAATTTAATACTGTCGCGTACATACAGGTGCCATAAGTCAGCATCAGTCTCTGGTACAAAATCCGGATCTATATCTTGCCGGGCAATTTCCATAGTTTGGCCAACGTAGCTAGTATCAATGGCAGAGAAATCAACCGACTTTTGCTCCAAAGCACCGCCGTACACCAGTTGATGGCTGCTACCCTGAGTTTGCAGTTCTTTATCCAAGGCAAAAGCCCACTTCAGCAAGTCCTGCTGGTAATCCCGGTCTTCACTGCGGTAACAAGGGCCGGTAGTACATAAACGGGCTACACTGGCAGGGGCAAGCATCAGGGTGAAAGCGTCATTGTTGGTTTTCTGATAATCCAGGCTGGTTGCCAACCCATCAAAAAGTGGATGACCGGCTAACCAATTGTATTTCAGACCAATACGGCTGCGTTCCTGCTGGTCGTCACTGGTACGGGTCAGGTAACTGCGGCTTAACCAGGATAAGTTGTTGGTATCTATATCTGCTTTAAATAACTCAGCGGTCAGGCCAATATCCTGAGCCTCTGTCAGTTGGTACTTTAATTTGGTCAGTATATTGTGGCTGTTATTGTCCTGAGGATCTGCAACAGGGCGGCCAGAGCCTGTAATGGCCTGGCGTTCGGCTGAGTCGGCATAGTTTTCCATTTCGTGACCTTCACGCTTGGTCAGCACGGCCAAAGCTTCCAGTTTACCACTACGGTTTGCCACAGTCACAGTGCCCTGAGTTTCATCATTGGCGCCACTGTAAGCCGCTTTTAACCGGACAAAAGTGTCGTTGCCTTCTGGTTCTAAGTAGTCTGCTGCATCTTTAGTGACGAAAAGCACGGCGCCACCTAAAGAGCCACTGCCTGCAGCTATGGCATCAGCACCTTTGACGATTTCAATTTGTTTTACCGCATCCGGGTCTATACCACCACGGCCGGCCGCAAAGAAATCATAAAAGGCATAAGTGGGCGGGTTTAAGGTTTCACCGACTGACAAACCGTCGACCGTAATTGCGACCTGATTGCCTTCCAGGCCACGGATGTTAAAGCCAGCAGAACCAAAACGGCCCTGGTCAGTTAAGCTGACGCCCGGGATATAACGCACCATGTCTTCTAAACGCTGTACCTGCTGCTGTTCCAGCTGCTTGGCTTTGAGCACTGTGCTATTGGCTGTGGTCGATTTTTTATCTTCAAGTGCTGTAGCTGTAACTGTCACAGCATCCAGTTGCGACAAATCTTTTGCGGCCTCTTCTGCTGCAACTTCTGCCAACAGGGAAGTGGAAAATAAGCTGCTAATAGCAACAGCAATTACAGTTTTAGAACAGGGCATGGCGCTCTCCTTGACGAGCTAAACAGTTGTGGTAAGTCCACAGGATGGCGTCATGCTAGATCAAATGAGAACTATTCTCAACAATAAAAATGAAATTATTTTTATATTTTTCAACAGCTTAAAATTAAAAATACAAAAAGCTCCCTACTCAAAGAATAGGGAGAACAACAGGAGTTGGCAGGCAACTCGACAGGAATAGCGACTACAAACTTAGCCGTCTTTACTGTGCAATTGCAGGCGCACCACGCCCAGTTCAGCTGCACCTTGCCGCTGCACAGGCTGCAGATCGGCTTGCCAGTTCAAAGGCAGAGTTAAATGTTCATGACCACCATGTTCACGCGCCACTTCCAGATGCAATTGATACTGGCCCCAGGGCACCACAGCACCTTGTTGATCACGGCCATCCCACTGCAACTGGTAAGTACCGGGCTTTTGGGTAGCACCAGCGATCTGATCTATTTGTTCAGGGTTTTTCCGACCCAACCTACGCCACCAGTGATTCAGCTCCTGATACCAGCGACTTTGCTGGCCGACCAAACTAAGCTGGCGCACAGGTTTTTTCTGCTGATCGGTCAGCCAAACCGAAACATAAGGTCTTTTGTAATTACCATCAGTGAATTTGGGTAACTGATAGCTAATCTCTAGCCTCTGGTGCTGGCTTTGGTTTTTATCCGCCAGATAGCCATACCAGGAATTGGACGCATACCAGTTGGCTGAATCAGTTCTAATTAAAGCTGCGGCTTGCTGTTGTTCAGTAAGCTGCAGGCCTTGCTTCAGATCGAGCACCGCCAAACTTTGCGCCAGTAAATAGGCTGTGACAGCATCTTTAGCCAGCACAGTGGCTGTTGGGCTGTATTCGACAGGCCAGCCTTCTGCCGGGTTCAGCAGCGGGCTAAAAGTCCGGTACGATACTTTGTAGCCCTGCTGTGTTTTGGCGGTTTCGGTCTGAGCTAAAGCAATCGAACTTAGCTGCAGTTGCTGTAACAACGGTTGTTCAGTGCCCAGACTCAGCTTTGTGCTGAGCGCATCAGACCATAACACCCGGCTGACACCAGATTGTAAATCTATCTGCTTTAACGCTGGGAACCAGCTTTTTAGCAGTGTAGTAACATCGTCCAGCAAGCGGGCATTGGCTAAGCCGTCTAGCTGCCATACTTGCGTATTGTAATTAGCAGCTGAAACAGCTTGCTGTTCTATGGCTCTGGTTTGACGGCGTAGCTCCACTCTGTCTGGTAATACCTGGTTTTTTACCGCTTGTTGCCATTGCTGGGCTATAGCGCCCAGCCGGCAGCTATAGCTATGCTGGCTTAGTGTGCGCCATTCTTCGCAGAGCTGAATTAACTCGTGCTGTTTTGGTTGAGCAGCGGCTAACCAGTGCTGAAACTGGGGTAGTCTGGCCTGCCAGTCCTTTTGGCTGACGCCTTCCAGTTGCAGTTTCAGCTGCTTCCCTGCAACATCCTGTTGGAAGCTGACAGGGGTTGCCAGCACCATCAAAGGAACCAAGGTTAATAGCGTCAAAGGCCAGACAAAACTCTTCATTACTCAGCCGTACCTTTGGTTTGTTCGTTGTTAATAACAGGCAAAGCTTCAGCCATAGTCACTTGCTGGTTTAGATCTGTATCCCAGCGTTTGAACATACGCTCACCTGAAGCATTAAACTCGGCACTGCTGACTTGCTGATTATTGTCTTTGTCCAAAGCTTTAAAGCGCACTGCAGCCTGCTTTAACTGGGCGGTTCGGGTTTTCGCGATTTGGCGATCCAGACGGTCTACAAACTCGCTCAGGTATTCATCGCTGCTCAGCTCGTCGTTTTTGTCCAGATCGGTACGGGCGAAAGCGGCATCACGTTGTTGCTGGTATTCAACTTTGTCGACTTGACCGTCGCCATTCTGGTCATACATAGCCAGCATACCGTCCACACTGTGTGTCGTTGGCATCACTAAGGCCGGGCGGGCTCGTACTCTTTGGTTGGCGTCGGGTTTACGCTCGCGCTCTGGCAGCGGATCGGCTTTGCTGATTACCCCATCTTTATTGGTGTCGATGTAGGCAAAAGCTTTATCACCTGAGGCATTGTATTCGTCCTGCCCTATGGCTTTGCTTTTGTTGGTATCAAGCGCTTCAATCCGCACCAGCGTTTGTTTAATTTGGCCTGTGCGTTCGGTCTCGAGTTTTTTATCCAAGCGACCGGCGTATTCATTAACGTATTCGTCCACTGACACCTGACCATCCTGATTTTCATCCATGGCGCCGTAACGTTGCTGCCGTACCTGCTCAAATTCGGCCTGACTGACAGTGCCGTCTTTATTCAAATCATAATCCTGAATAAAACTGGCTTTGCCCTGAGCTGTAGGCTGATGAGCCGGTTTTTTTGGCGCTTTTTCATCAGCAGCTAAATAACAGCTGCTGATGGCTAAAAATAAAGTGAGGGCTGTGCTTCTTCGTTGCATCATCTACTCCTGTTATTCAGTCACTTCAACTACAGCGCTATAGCTGTAACTGTAGGTTGGGGCTTTGGCACCTGCTGGTGCATCGGTACGAAAACGGGTCAGCAGCAAATAGGTACCGGCTTTATCCAATTCAAAATTCAGCTGACCTTCTTTGTCCGTCATCAGTTCTTTGGAAGCTTTGGTTTCAGCTTCTGGCGAGTCGGCTGGATACACCTGCACTTTTTGTTCAGCCAAAGCTTTGCCGTTATAAAGCACAGTGGCTTTGATCGGGCTTTGGATATACAAATCGTTTGGATGACTTTGGAATACCAGCTCCAGCCCTTGATTGCTTGGTTTTAATGCAGTTTGACTTGGCGCACCTTTGCTGACATAAGTTTCAGACAAGGTCACCGACTGGAAATGCGCCGTTAATTTCGCACCAGCAGGAATTTGTTCCTTTGGATCTCTGCTATTGTGGGTTTTGCCGTCTTGTTGCCAGCTACGAAATACAGCACCAAAACGTTGGCCTGTGCTGAATTTATAAGTGCCGTCTTGCTCCAACTGATGAGCCACCGCAGTGCGGGTTTTACCTACAAACAGCTCTTTTGGGGTAACAGCTTTGCCATCGGGTTGCAGCACTTGAAATTCGCTTTGATCAAAGGCTACTTCGGGTACAAAAAACTTCTCAGCAAAAGCAGCGTCCAGCGTGACCCAGCCAGCCAAAGGCTCAAAGCTGGCTGGTGCCAGATAGGGTGTGTGTGCTGTCGCAGTAAAAGCCAACAACAAAGGGGCTGAACAAAGCAGGGGTTTTAGTTTAAACATAGGGCGCTCCAGTTAATGAGAATAGATCTCATTTAATTCATAGGCGCCACTCTAAATCAAATGAGAATCATTTGCAACTGGATCGGTTTATCTTTACGCTGAACAGGCTAAAAGGCCCTCCAATTGGGGCCTTGCTGGTAAAGCAGTGGTTACTGAGCAGAGTAGTTAGGCTTTAACAGCAGCTCGCCCGGTTGCAACACTAAAGTTAAAGGCATGCCACATAAGACTTTTTCTGTCACTTTGCTGCAATCGAGCTTATAAATCGGCTGGCGGTTCAGTACTTCGCTCAGTATGGCTTTGGCTTCGTTGCTTAATGGGGCAAGTTTGAGCTGAGAACTGCCACTACCAACACTGGAATCCAAAATGTTTAAATTTTTCAGATAAATGGCGTTTTTTTCATCGTCAAAATAGGGTAAAGCCGATAAGTGTAATTTCAGATCCGTATGCAAGGGTTTAAATAAGGCGTCCACCTCAGCCCCAAGCGCCAGTTTTAATTCGATCTGCTGCTTATTGTCCGGAGCCAAATGCAACTCCAGTTGCTGGACTGTTAAGGTCAAAGGCAAACCCAGCATTTTACCTTTGCCTTGTTGTTGCTCTAACTGTTCCAAGATTACAGTCTGCAATTCCTGTTGTTTCAGACTGAACATATCGATGCGATTTAATTGGGTACAGGAGGCTAAGAGCAGCAGCGCAAGCGTCAAAATCTTTTGTTTTTTCAAGGTGATGTTATCCATTTTATGCAGCTTTGGCGCGAACTCTAGCAAGTTCGGCTGAACCTATGCTGATTTTTTTTCGTATAGCTTCCAACTATTGTCGTCACAAGTCCGACTTAGTATCAGAACATCAGGGAAACGGCAGGCACAGCATGAAAACACCAGAACAAATCAAGTTACCAGGTCTACGGCAACTTACTACGGCATTTATCGTGCTGGTGCTGGTTCTATTGGTTTTTGATTCGGTATTGCAGTGGCTAAGTTTCAATTTACATCAGCAGCCTCTGGTCGCTCCGTATTTATTGTTCCCCATCCGCTGGCTGGAGATTTTATTTTAAATTTTTGTTAAATAGTTGGATTAACTTGATTTTCCTGTGTATTTTTATCCGGCTGAGTGTAACAGAAAACAGGAAGTAATGGATGACATTTAAACAAATATTGGCAGATAAAAAGGCAAAGCGCTGGGCTTTTTTAAGTTGGAGTGGAAGTGCTCTGCTGTTGCTAAGTATGTTTTACGTTGAGCTGGGTCAACTCTGGTTTACTCCTTTTGTGTATTCGATTCTGCTTGCTGTACTGCCTTTTAGCAACAACAACAAAAATCACCAGCTGTTTCCAGAATTTTTTGACGACCCGTTCAGCCAATTGCGGCTGGAAGGCGAAATGCTTCACGTGAAACAACATCAGGTGGAAGCTGTAAATGTCAAAAAAGTTGCCATTGATAAACTGGATGACACCAAAGCTTTTATAGATTTTCCCTACACTATGTATGGTAAGTTGAAATTCAGTTTTCCGCTGGAGCAGCTACCGGCAGTGAAAGCTTTTTTTCATCAGCGCTGCCCTCAAATTGAAATTATCAGCTAAAAAGTAAAATGCCCAAAACGCAAAACCCGCCAGAAAGACGGGTTTTTGTTTTGCTCAACAGCTCATTTTTTGCTAATTTTCAGAGGTCTTTTCCAACCACTAATATGACGCTGTTTAGAACGAGCAACGACCAGCTCATCGGCAGCGACACTGGCTGTAACTACAGAACCTGCACCAACAGTAGAGTTTTGTCCTAAAGTGACAGGAGCCACTAAAGAGCTGTTGGAGCCGACAAAAACACCGTCTTCAATAGTGGTAACAAACTTGTTGGCGCCATCGTAGTTACAGGTAATAGTGCCAGCGCCCACGTTTACTTTGCTGCCAATTACTGCATCACCTAAATAGGTTAAATGGTTGGCCTTAGAACCCACACCTAAAGTAGTTTTTTTCAGTTCAACAAAGTTACCTACATGGCTGTCGTCGGCTAATACTGAATCCGGACGGATACGCGCATAAGGACCGACAGAGCAGCCAACTCCAACAGTGGATTTTTCAATCATACTGTTGGCTTTCACTTCAGTGTTATCTCCTATCACTGCATCTTTTATCACGCAGTTAGGGCCAATAATAACGCCATTGCCCAGCACCACTTTGCCTTCAAAAATCACGTTGATGTCGATCATTACGTCGTTGCCGACTGTGACGTCACCCCGTATATCAATACGGGCAGGATCACGCAGGTTAGCGCCGTTTAACATCAGCTCTTCTGCTTTACGCGCCTGATATGCCCGTTCCAACTGTGCCAGTTGCACACGGTTATTGGCGCCTTCAGTTTCAATGGCAGTGGCAGGATGAGCCGTTGTAATGTCCACGCCTTCTTTATGCGCCATAGCGATAATATCGGTCAGGTAAAATTCGCCCTGAGCATTGTTGTTCTGTAACTGGCTTAACCACTTTTTCAGTTGTTTGCCAGGTACAGCCATAATACCGCTGTTTACTTCAGTAATTTTCAGCTGTTCGGCGTTGGCATCTTTTTGCTCGACAATACCCACCACTTTACCGTTTTCACGCACCATACGGCCATAACCTGTAGGGTTTGCCAGATGCACAGTCAGCACAGCTAAACCATCGGCAGATTTCGCGGCCAGCAGTTGCTCTAAAGTTTCTTTACGGGTTAAAGGCACATCACCGTACAGCACCAGCACAGTGTCGTTATCTGCGATATGAGGCACAGCCTGCTGCACCGCATGGCCAGTACCTAATTGTTCGGCTTGTAATACCCAGTGTAAATCCTGTTCACCTAAAGCAGATTTCAGCTGGTCTGCGCCATAGCCATAGACCAGGTTAACAGACTCTGCGCCCAATGAACGGGCCGTGTCGATCACATGCTGCACCATAGAGCGTTCAGCCACCTTGTGCAGTACTTTAGGTAAAGCAGATTTCATCCGCGTGCCTTTACCGGCCGCTAGGATCACAACATTTAAAGCCATAAAAAAATCCATGTAATTTCGATGCGGTTATTCTAATAGATAATGCAGCAGATTACAGGAGCAGGGTGAAATTTAGCTGAACGACAGGGCTGACTGTCTAAGCAAAAAACATCAGGCTGTGTAATAAGCCTAAATTCGCAACCATCCAGACAGTCAACCATATACCACTGATAATAAACATGTTTTTGTATTCTTGCACTGACTTAGTGCGGCATAGCAACACATTACTCATAGACACCAACCTATCAATCCAGTGCAGAGAATCATAACCCCCACTCACGTCTAATGCGGCTCATGGGGGATACTAACTGCTAAAATTTTGCTAACTCTGCCCCAAAAAAACCTACAAGCTGAGCTGCTCCAACTTGTAACCAGCCTGCTGCAATAATGTCAATACACTGTGCTCACCCGCCAAATGGCCACCTCCAACCAGCACCAACTCTTTACTGCTGTTGCCAAACATCTGTTCAATCTGTGGCAACCAGTTTTGATTACGCTGAACAAATAAAGCCTGATATAGCTTTGGATCCAACTGCCGGGCGGGTTCAACTGCAAGAGTGTTCAATTCAGCCATATCTCCGGCTCGCCAGGCGTCGATCATTGCGGAGAAATACTGCTTAAAGTCGCTAAACTGTTCCAGATTCATTTTCATAAAGGCATCTTCATACCCTTCGCCCATATTCGCCAACAAATTAATCTGACTCTCTACGGTCTCAAGATACAGTATTGATTTACCGTCAGTTTGTGCCAGCTTATCAAAGTAACTATCAACCCCTTCACCCGCCATCTGTGCTTTCATCATTTCCAGCGCCAACATCTGAATCATAATAAAGCTGGGTTTATAACCATCAAGTTGCTGTAGCTGCACACCGTAAGGTGCGAAGTAGTCACTCACCTGCTTGTAGACTTCAGGCGACAACACTTTAGATAAGCTTCTGCTATCGCTGTAAGACATAGCCTTTAACATCACAGTTTGAAATTCGGTATCTGTGGGTTCTGGTATTTTAGTCTCTAACACCAGAGTGTCGGAGTCTGCATAAGCTTTGCCAAATTCCGCCGGCAATGGAAAAGCTGACTCAGGTAACAGGTGCACTGTGCCGCCAAGATACAGATAATCATTACCTTTACTCACCTTCCAGACGGAAGTTTCAGCCAGAGCTGAGGGCGATGCCAAAGCTGACGTCAGTACAAATGCGCTTAAACTTGTTTTAAATAACCTTGTTAGTTTCATAGTAATAGTCCTGAAAGTGTATGTTGAACTTATACAGGCCGATTGACAGCCTTTTGGTTTTTGGTATTAACGCAACGAGGGCTGAATCGACTCAACTGAATGACTCAAGGCCATGTTTACTTGATGCTTAATGTTGTGATTCAATTGAGCTCTAAGGTCCTGAACAACTGACTCACTTATTGTATTGAACCGAACCATAGCTTCAGGTTGAGGTTGAGGTTGAACCACCTCAGTTGTCTGCTCTGAGCCCTGAGCCAGTGCCGCAGCGCTGATGAATAATGTAGCCATGATAAAGACACGTATGCTTGCTTGTTTGATTTTTTTCATCTTGTTAGCCCTTCTATTGCTTCAGTAAGTGACATTTTGTCTGCTGACAACACCGGACTTACTGCCTGTCCGTCAGGTTGTTGAGCTCAATCTAGCCAACAAATCTAAGAAAGTCTCTTATCTGGATCTAAGCAATTTATTGGTAAGAAAAAACAACGTAAGCAATTGTTTTTAATTAACTTAATAAAACCTTATGAAAATCTTATGGCGAAATAATAAGGTTTTTCAGGACCCCGCTTATTTCACTTGAATCAGAAGTTGCATCTGTTAAAGTTACATCTGGTTAAAAAATGGAAGAATAATTAACAGATGGATAAGATGCAGCTGGGACCATGGACTTTTACACCAGACGATTACAGCATTCATGACAAGGCTCAACGGATAGAGCTGGAACCTCTGTTATCTAAACTACTGCATTATTTTACTGAACATCCCGGCAAAATAATCTCCCGCCAACAGCTTGTCGACGCTATATGGCAGCAAAGTTATGTGGATGACAACGCGATCAACCGCGCCATATCAGAACTTCGAAAAGCGTTGCAACATCCTGAAGTACCGCAGTCACTGATTAAAACTCACCATCGCAAAGGGTATAGCCTGCAGTTACCGCATCAAACAAACATCAACATTGAACAAGTCACTAACGATGGAAGCATTGTCTTAGATCAAGCCACACCATATAGACGACGCTTCCCGCTTTGGTTTATTGCACTAACCACTTTGCTACTAGCCACAACAGCAGTCATTTTTTATTTTTTTAACCCAAAGCCAGCTTTACCCCTTGAGAGTTCAAAGCAGGATGACAAACCCCGGCTAGTCGAAATGGAACTTGTCACCAGACAAAAAGTGACCTGGTTTAAAGGCATTGAATCGCGGCCTTTGTTGTCCCCGGATAAACAACTACTAGCCTACAGCCACTCACAACCGGATGGCACTTTGCGAGTCGTAGTACGTAAGTTGGGTATAGGCACAGGCAGCGCTTTGCAAGAAGTTGTGATTGAAGGGAACAACAATCTGTATAACATTCAAAACTGGCAACCATTAAGCCGCAATTTGTTAATTCAGGTCATAGGCAAAGATGGCCAGGATTGTAAATACCAGAATTATGATTTCAGCAAGTACCCGCAGTATCAGGTCACCACATTAACCTCTTGCTCAGGCCTTAACTTTGGCACAGCACAACAAAGTGCAGATGGACAATGGCTGTATTACAGTAAAAGCAATGGCGGCTTGTATTCCAGCAATGCCCTGCTGGCTGAAAATCTGGCTAGTGGCACAGTACAAACCTTGCTAGCGGCTCCCTCAGCTGGTCTTGGCGTTACTATAGTGGCTTTGTCTGCGGATGGCAGCAAACTGGCCTATATTCTGATGCCAGAATCCAATAAACCCGATATCTACATCTATGAGCCCAGCACCAGAGAACATACCAGAGTAGCGAGCTTACCCTTTCCTTTGATTCTATTAGGTTTAGATTGGAGCATTGATCAGGCTAGTCTCATTTTACCTGGTGGCGATGGCATATTGCAGCTGAATATAACAGATAAAAGTAAGAGCCTGATTAAGCTTCCTGAGGGCGTAACTCTGGGAGAGTTGACTATGCTCGCAGAAGATCAAGCTTATATATCTGGCTTTACCGCAGGCAACGCCACCCAAAATTCTATGCAACTGATTAAAATAGAGCGGCCTTTTGATGCTACAGAGCGGAAAATCACCTTGCTTGATGATGTTGCAGGAAGTGCTGCAGATCTGGCTGTCTCACCAGTAGATAGCAGCAGCTATGCATTCTCCGCCAATTGGACAGGTAGCTGGCAGCTATGGCTGCATAAAAAGGGGCAGAATGTGCAACTGACAGAGTTTGCTCCGGACGATCAGCGTCTTGGCGGTATCAACTGGTCGGGTGATGGTCGCTATATTGCTTTCCATAAACAAGGTAACTTGCATTTATATGACAACCAGCGCCAGCAATTAATCAACAAACTGGAAAGTAATGACGTTGGCCAGGCGGTATGGCTGCCTGATAACAGCGGTCTGGTACTGACCAGACTCCAAGACAACAGCCAGAATCTGTGGCAATTGGATTTAATCAGCAACGAGTTAACGCAATTGACCTTTTCTGCAGGCACTTTTGCGCAGTTCGATGCTCACGGACAATTGCATTATCACCGTGACGGCAAGTTGATACGTTATATTGATGGTGGAAAAAGTGACATAGAACTCAAAACATCAAGTGATGCAAACCTGGTAGCTCTTTGGTTATTACAGGGACAGCAACACTATCGTTTCGGCATGTTGGGGCATCTTGAGCGACATAATATTGTCACAGGTGAAACACAATTGAGCCAACTGCCTTATCAATTATTAGGCATACATCTGGATCCACATAATCCAGACCAGCTCTATGCAACAGTATTTGTCACGCCAGAGCTGGCGCTGGAATTTATTCAGTGGAAACACAAGCCCTGATACTTATTCTTAAATGGCTGTATCTTTTGGATCTAGCCACACAGCCTGAGTTTTTAGGGTCTGATTGTGATTGTTGTGTCCTTTAATGATACCGCGTGACATGCCAGTGTAAAAGCTCTGCATGCGGTATTACTCATTACGCAAAGCTTTGATCGGATCGCCCAACAACACCCTCCGTAATGGCACAAAGCTACACAACAGAGTGGCAATGGCCAACAGCAACAACACCGCAAAAACCAGCCTCCAATCGGCTTGATACATCAGCTCAGGCTGAATCCGGCTTATTCCTGTTACAAAATAAAAGCAAGAAAACCCCAGTAGCAGCGCCCCCGCCAGCGGTTGGACTAGCTTTAGCAAGTTATCACGCAGCAACTGATGGATACTGGCCCCCATTGCCATCTCTACACCCAACTGATAGCGACGAGCCTGCACCAGATAGCTGACAATACCAGCCACTCCAGCCAGCACAGTGAGTAAACTCATCAGTGCCAAGGTGGCCGATAACGCAGCAGCCAAACGGTGGGCCAGTGAAAAATGGGCAAATGCGGCATTTAACGTGGTCAACTGCTGCAAATCCAGCCTTGGGTCTTGCTGTCTCAACAGCTCCAGCACGGCGGCATCAGTCAGTACAGCTCCAGAGCTTAGTTTCAGCAAATAACTGTATTCACGACGACCAGTGTTTTCAACCGGGTAAAACACTTCATCAACTTCAAAATCGGGGGCTCCAGGAAAGTTAGTATTGGCAACCACACCTATAATCTGCCGCTGAATGCTGCTGTCACTCAAAGCTATGCTTTGCCCCAAAGCGGGTTTTCCGTTCAACCGGGCAATGCGATCAGCCAAGCGCTGGTTTACGATCACAGGATGATGCTCCAACCCGACCTGCTCAGCGCTAAAGTCCTGCCCCGAAAGCTCTAATCCATACAATTGAAAGTACCCTGGCAACACACCAATTTGTCGTGCTGCAGAGATCACCTCTCCTTGTGTATTACTGATCCTGTCCTGATTGCGTACCCTTGGTACCCTTGGTTCAGAAACAGGCGTCACTTGTTGCACTTGTGGTAAGGCCGCCAGACTTTGTAATAATGCTCGATGGTAATTTTGTTGCTGCTCACTATTGTCTACATCGGCATAATTCACCGTTAAAGACCAAAGATCAGTGGAATTCAATCCGGTTGGACGACTAGCTTCAGACCAGGCCGCTGCAAATACGTGTACAGTTGCCAACAATACCAACAGAGATAATAACAACTGCACACCAATTAGACTGTGAGCTGTTCCCTGACGCAGCTGTTTCCCTGCGCCTTTACCACTGCTTTGCAAACTTGCCATTAGCTGCATCTCCCGCACTCCGCTGAGCTCAATCCAGCTAAACAGCAATGCAATACCCAACAACACTAAGGCGGTAAGACATAATATAAAACCATCTATCCGCAGCACGCTAAGCCGCGGTAGTTGCTCTGCAGCAACCTCGATAATCACGCCAAAACTCAGCGATGTTAGCAACAATGCAAAGATGCCTGCGCTGGCTAACAAAGTCGCATTATGGCGAAACACCTGATAAAACATTTGTTTTTTACTAGCGCCAAAGGCATAGCAGACTGCCAGTGGCTGCAACCGCTTTACGGCTCTGGCCAATTGCATACTACATAAATTAACCAAAGCAATCAGAGTGAGTAGTGATACACCGGCCAACAGCATCAATACCAGACGACCAGAATCGCCCTGAATTTGCTGACGTAACGGCACTGCTTTGCCGTTATAATCAAACATATGCTGTAAATCCGGATGGCGTTCGGCCGACGCCTGCTTCATTAGTTTCGAGACTTCATTACTAGCTTGTTGCTGGGTCACACCTGTTTTTAAGCGGCCTAAAGCGGAAAAGTTTGCGTTGTAGCCGTCAATGCCACGAATATTAACTGTCTCATCCATATCCAAAGGTAGCCAGATCGCTTGATGAGCTTGATGAAAGCCAGGTAATTCCAACTCCTGCTTAAGTACACCTATTACCGTAAATTGGCGCTGATTGAGCTGAATACTCTGGCCGACAATATCACTGCGACCTTGATAATACTGTCGCCATACCGCCTGACTTAGTATCGCCGAGGGTTGCTTATTACCCACCTGTTCCTGCTCATTAAATAGCCGGCCTAAGAATGGGTCAACTCCCATAACTTCAAAAATATTATGGGCACCCAAAAGCACCTGTACCTCGGGCCGCTGCGGTAAATCTACCAGTTGGTACTCTGTTTGAAGGCCAAAATATA
Source organism: Rheinheimera sediminis (assembly GCF_004005375.1). Classification (GTDB taxonomy): domain Bacteria; phylum Pseudomonadota; class Gammaproteobacteria; order Enterobacterales; family Alteromonadaceae; genus Pararheinheimera. Next base: position 116,620 of record NZ_RZUF01000005.1, read on the forward strand.
CGGCCATCTGTTCCAGCAACTGGCTTTTTTGCTGCAAATCAAACAATCCCTGAATATGAGTTTGTTGATGCAAGGCTCCCTGATAATTCAACTCGCCACCTATATAATAAAGTTCAGTATCTTTTTTATAAGGTAGGGGCGCAAAGAAGGTGATGTTAACCAGACTCAACACACTAAAGAGTAAAGTTAGAGTGAACACCAGGCTCAATACCACAGTGATATAGTATTGCCGGGCATGGTAAATAGTGCGCCAGATCATTTGCCAATTCATGCAACCTGCTCCAGCTGTTCTGCCGAAACTACCTGGCCATCCAATAAATGAATTTGCCTGTGTGCCATAGTGGCATAACGCGGATCATGGGTGACCAGACAAATGGTGGTTCCCTGAGCATGCAATTCGGCCAGCAAAGCCATCACCGCATCGCCATTTTTTGAGTCAAGGTTACCGGTTGGCTCGTCGACCAGCATAATACCCGAATCAGCGGCAAGAGCCCGAGCTATGGACACCCTCTGCTGTTGTCCGCCAGACAATTGATTGGGGAAAAGAGCAGCTTTATCAGATAAGCCAACTTTTTCCAGACACTGTAGCGCCCTTGCCTGACGCTGTTTGAGGCTATCCCCCCGATATTTGAGCGGCAAGGCGACATTATCCAGCACAGTGTATTCGTCTATCAGGTTAAAAGCCTGAAATACAAAACCAATGCGGCGACTACGCATCTGTGCCCGCTGCTCGGCATTCATATCAGAGACCAGTAAACCGTCGATATAATATTCACCGCTATCTGCGGTATCAAGTAAACCTAAAATATTCAATAAGGTCGATTTGCCACAACCCGAAGGACCACAAATAGCGACATATTCGCCTTCATGCACACTAAAACTAACACCGTTAAGCACTGTTTGCTGCTGCTGACCAGATTGAAAGCTTTTTTTAAGGTGTTTGACTTTAAGTACATCTGTTTTCATCATTGCAATCCTTATTGAGTCAATTTTAGTTGCGCAACAGAGTTTTCAATCTGAAGGTCACTGACAATAATACGGTCACCTGGTGCCAGGCCCGATATCACTTCGATTTGCTGACCTGAGGCCTTGCCGAACTGCACGGGCACCTTGGTTGCAACTTGAAAAGTATCTACCTTAAATAACTCTATTTCCGTATCCTCAGCCACTCCAACTGGCCGGTCGACAAAGTTTACCTGACCTCGGCTTTGTCCACGGATCCGGGCATCCACCATCTGCATAGGGCGGATATCAGCACTTAAATTTTCCGGTAATAGAATATCTACCTGAACTGCACCATCTGCGACCACCGGATCAATCCGCAATACCTGCCCAGTCACAATGCCATGCCGGGTATCCACTTCGGCACTTGCGCCTGGTTGTAATAAACGTACTTGCATTTGTGGCACTTTCACTTCAGCGATAAGCGGCGATAAGCTGCCAACCAGTGCCAGTTCTTCGCCAATATTTACACTCTGTCCCAAACTGACAGGTAAGCGTTGCAACACGCCAGCAATCCCAGCTCGCACCACAAGCAGTTGCTGTTGGTTAGTGGCATTACTAAACTCAGCTTCAGCTTGTTGAATTTCTTCTTGCAGGATCAGCAAATGTTCCTGATGCACTTCTTGCAAGGTATCAAATTTTTGTTTCTCTAATTGGTAACGCTCTTTCAGTTGCTCGGCTTTGGCTCTACTGCGTCTGGCATCCATTGCCGAGATAATACCTGCGTCAGCCAGCGGCGCTTCAGCCTCGACTTGTAGCCCAGCAAGTTCAGCTTCAGATTTAAATTCGGACAAACGTGAACGCTGATCCAATAGTTCGCGCTGCTGTTCCAATGACAGTTTACGACCGTTGGTTTTTTTATTGTGAACATTGGCCATCGCCTGTTGCACAGCTATTTCCAGTGTCGGGTTTTTTAACGTCAGAATAATGCTGTCAGGCTCAACGACCGCACCAGGGCGCAACTTAATTTCATCCACAGTCGCTGCGCTGCTGGCTGTGATCATACGTTGGTTCTGCGACTGCAAACTGCCATAGCCAGTAACTCTTTGGGTAAAGTTGCCGCTTTGTACTGTAGCTATGCTGACAGACGACAAACTCATGTATTGCATGCCTCCAGCAAAACCAATACTCCAACCGCTGATTAAAAGCAGTACCGATATCAGCCCAATGGCACTATAAACCAGTGTGCTCAGATTTTTTTTCATAATTCATCCTATCTTCATGCTCTTGCCATAGTGGCAATCAACTCGGTTAAATCAATAACCCGATCTGCCGCCGCAATAGTCTCTTTGCGGTGCGCCACACTGATACGCGTCATGTTTTTTTGTTTCAGGTACTGATTTACACGTTGTTCGCTCACGCTATCAAGATGGCTGGTTGCTTCATCCAGGAATAAAATTTTGGGTTGGGTATAAAATGCACGAGCCAACAGGATGCGCTGTTTTTGCCCGCCAGATAGCGCACTTCCCAGATCCCCTACCTGAGTATGCAAGCCCATGGGCATAGCCTGTATTTCATCCCAGATAGCAGCACCTTTAAGAGCTTCTTTGACTAATTCAAGATGGGGGGAAGGTTCAAAAAAAGTGATGTTTTCCAGTAAAGAACCGTTGAGCAACTGGTCATTTTGCATCACTGTTGCACAACATTGGCGAAATTGGCGGAACCCTAATGATTTAACAGGCATGCCATCCAGCAACAAGTCGCCTTGCTGTGGCGGTATTAAGCCAGTCATGATTTTTAACAGCGTCGATTTACCTAAACCTGAGCGCCCAATTATTGCAACGGACTCACCAGCCTCCACCCGAAAACTGAGCGCCTGATACAGCCAGGGGGTACTGTCGCTGTAACGAAAATGCAGATTTCGCACTTCCAGAGCACCAATTATCTGCTCTGATTTAAGCGCTACCCTGACTTGGTCCTGTTCCGGCACCTGCATAACGATATCGGACATACGACGCAGATAGGTACCCGCAATCCGAAAACGGAAGATGTTATCAACTAAAGACTGGGCGCTATCGGCAAATTGCTGGCGGTAGGCCAAATAAGCCAGAAACATGCCCAGGCTAAGCGCTCCTTCAATAATAAAAGAGGCACTAATCATCACAATAATCAAATATTCAATTCGGCCAAGTGCGTTTTGGGTAACATCGCTGGCAATGGTTACTTTCTCTCGTTGGATACTGGAGTTTAGTGTATCGGCATAAAGGTTCATCCAACTTGATAAACGGTTATTCTCTTTCGCAAAACTTTTAATCGGCATAATGGCCCGAATAGTTTCAATAAAATGACTATTTTCCTTGGCGTGTTTACTAAGCTGCTGCTCCAGGTGCTCATTTTCTTTGTTGGTCAGGAAAAATCTGATCAAATACAGTGCAACCAGAAAGCAAACCGAAACCAGTGCGAGAGTCTTGTTGTAGTAAAACATGATGGTTAGCGTTGTGATGCTCAATAGTCCATCGACTATAGCCGTAATAAAGCCTCTGCTAATCATACGCTGAACTTCATTAAATGCTTCGAATCTGGACTTGATATCCCCTACATGGCGACTTTCAAAAAAACTGAGCGGCAAATGCAAAAGATGGCGTTGTATATTGGCTTTGACCTGAAAGCTCAGGTTCTTATCCAAATACATTATGGCGGCCGAACGAATAATCTGGGCCAATACAGACAGCATCAACACCAATGAAAAACCGATAAAAACAGACCAGAGCATACTGGTTTGGCCTGAGTTAATCCCTTTATCTATAACAACCCGAATGTAATAGGGAGAGAGCAGTAATAACCCCTGCAACAACAGCGCAATGACCAGAATTTTTCCGAGTGATGCCCATAGGCCATCCACTTTACCTATAAAGTGGCGCAGCGGTATACGAATCCGTTCATCTTTGCGGGCAAAATCACTCGATGGGACCAGTTCAATGACTATACCAGTGAAAGATTCAGAGACCTGATTCCAATCCAGATTTAAGCGTCCTTTTGCCGGATCATGAATAGTGATCCCTTTGCTGTTCACTTTCGCAAGCGTGACGAAGTGATTAAAGTTCCAGTGTAGAATTGCCGGCTTTTTGACTTTTGCCAGTTGCCCGAGATCAAGTTTCAGTACTCGTGCAGACAGGCCTAATTCATCGGCAATATTGACGATTTGTTTTACCGTAACCCCGTGTAAACCAGCGGGGTATTTCTGCCGCATAGCAAGCATATTGGTTTTAAATCCATGGTAGCAAGCCACCATGGCAATACAGGTAATGCCACACTCAGCCACTTCACTTTGCAGATAAACTGGTAGTTGCTGGCTTCTGAATTGAATATAATCAGCAATAAGCATAACTAGCCCTCCTTGATCAGTGCAAAGAAGTTATTACGCTTCACATTGAGCTCAAGCCGAACGTCTGCGGATGGATGAAGCACGCCAGGCTCATAAGGCAGCTGAAGCTGTATCCCCACATTAATTCTGCCTTGCTGAAAAGGTCCAATCACAGAGTGAACTTTTCCCCTGGCCCACAGTGACCCGGCGCGCAGATTTACGACTTGCCCAGGTTGTATCTGATCAGGCTTAGTTCCTGTTAACGAGAAAAAAAACAAATGGTCTTCATTAATTCGCAATACTTTGGCAATGGTTTGAAAAGCCAGAGCAGTAGAGCCTGAGTTCACCATCGCAAAGTAGGTTCCAGACTCACTGCTTTTCAACAAATCAACTTGCTCAAGCTGACTTTTAGAATCGAAAGATCGCACTTGTACTATCACTTGCTCACGATTTATTCGACTGCCATCCATATTCAGATGACGTTCCACAACCACAGGTACAGGAGAAACAATAGGAAAATAGTTTGATTCATGAGCTGCCAGGTTTAATTGTTCGCGACTGACAAAGGGATACACCAAAGCGAAAAAAATAAGCAGACCAAAAGCAATGAACATAATGACTATTGCTTTATCCAACAGATGTGACTGCTGAATAACAGATTTACCAAACTCTTGAGTTTGGTACTGATGCCGCAAAGCCTCTTTCCGAAATAGTTTGAGATAAGACATCATAAGCCTTCTAATGCATGCAATACCGCCACATTTGGACCAATCATTGGCGCCATCAGCCATTCGGTGACCCCATCAGACATTGCAACTATCTGAGTACCCAAAGCATTTATGTTGTGACTAAAATTTCGCAGATTCATCATTCAGTTCAATGTAAACATCTTCCGGATTCAGCAAACCACCCACAATCTTATCCAGTTCATCCAAAGCAGTGACTTCAATAAAGCCTTCTGCTGTGATGGTTGCGGCTAGTGGTTCTTCCAAAGCTATATGATTTTTCATGCTGCACCTCATAGACAAATTTGCCAGCCAGACTATGGATGCTAACCACTGGATATCACCATCACTGTGCTGTGTTTTTTTTATCACCAAAAAATAACCATAAAAAAACTAAATATTATTCATGTAGTTATGAATGAGTTGTTGCCTGTTTGCGCTACCTGTTTTTTGCATACTGTTAGTCAGATGAAAATTCACAGTCCGCTCTGTAATACTGAGAATCCGGCTGATTTCCCAAGAGGTTTTTCCATGAGCAGCCCAGTGAACACATTCAATCTCACGAGGAGTCAGACGCACCTCGACGTCAGGTTCTGTTTCATTTAACCGTCGATAAGTGTCGTAAACGTAAGTACCTACAATTTGCCAAAACCAACCTAGCTTCTCGGCAAACTTTGGCTCTACGTCTTGATTGGTAAACCCCAGAATCAGGCATGCATGATCTGGACGGGAAGTGACAATAGGGATCAGCAGACTGGCTTGTGGTAAAGCTACTTTGGTCAATTTCTCTGAACCAGACCAGCATGGTTTATAGCAATGCAGACATAGCTGTTTAAGTGCTGCGAAGGTAAGCTTTTGCTTGACTCCATCTGGCACTGAACCTATATAGGAGGTACTGTCTCGATGAACAATAAAGCAGCACCAGTCTATATGAGGCAGTTCTGAGAATTGAATCAAATAACGTTCTAACTGAATCAATGTTTCTACCTGATCCAGTTCAGCCAAAGTTTGCTCAAAGAAACTCATAGTGCCTCCCTGAACCTTCAATCAATATCGCAGCTACTGGTCAATTTACACCAGGACAATGGTGGAACAGTTTCACTCTCAGAATTACTCTCAGCCATCAATGCTGAAGGAAATATGAGTACAAACGCAATAACAATGACTTTCATGAAATTCCCCTTTATTAGTAGTGAAGTCAGGGAAATTTTGAATGAGAAACAGCGCGGGGGAAATAACGAGAATCTAATTTTACTGTGGTTAATTTATCACTACTTTATAAGGTAAACAGATAAATCAATGCCACTGAGGCTTGTCATGCGTGTCCCTCGGCTGCTGTAAAGCACAAGACTCCCATTTTGATTAATCGCAAAACGAGGCCGCATTTTTTCGTAAGGAAAACTGGTTTGCCGAAACTCGCCACTGACAAAATCCAACTGGTTTAACCATGTTGATACAAAATCAAAATCGCTCCAAATCAAGGTCTGGTTTTTGACGTACCAGCGGCTAATAAATTCGGTGTTAATGCTATATCCGAGAGCACGAACCTGCCGCAACCCGGTGTCTAACTGATGTAACGCACCGTTTTCAGTCACAGCAATAAAGCCATTGCTGTATTCTCTGGCAGACCTGTAGCCTAACGCGAGTCTTTTGCTACGCTGACTAACACGGTCAAATTGGTGCAATTCCCAATCTCCGACGATCAATTGGCCAAAATAGACTCTTTGACCATCCGATGAAAACGCAGCCTGGCTATCCAGAAGACTTTTCGATGAAGATACTATCTCCACAGAACTTTTGGATACATTCACCACCAGAAGTTGCTCTCCCACATGTAATAACAAGACCCCCTGTTCAGGATGAATATCCAGTAACTCGAGCTTCTTATGGGTGCTAAAAAGAGTTTCTTTATTACCACTGCTTTGATCATACTTCACCAGCATACGTTTATTCTGATCACTGACAACGGCATAATATATATGGTCATGTTCGGAATAGCTCATCATGAGCGTTCCACTGGCAGCGTTAACAATCCGTCCTTCGGACAATTCAGGGGTAAGAATCAGCTCACGAAAAACTGGCTCAACAGCATCTGAATTACGCAATAAATACAATCTGTTATCTGTATTAGCAATTGAGAAATCCGTAATCTGATCTTCAGCCTGCTCCAACAAAATCTGCTCGCTGCCCGACGATAAGCTAACGACACTAAGTTGCTGTTCATCCAGTTTCATCAACGAATTACCGTTCAGCCATTCCAATCGACCAACACGGGCTTGTGTGGCTTTTGAATACACTGTACGCTGCGAGCTTACCTCTTGAATTTCCAACCAATATTCCTGACCACTACGCAAAATAGCACTTGCCAGCCACTGACCATCCAGGGAATGTACTGAATGATAAATGTGATCCAGAGCGCTGCTGCGAGCTTGCACTCGTTCTAAAGTATTTGACTGACTTTGCCAGCGGTATAGCATGGCTGTTCCTTGCTCTGCTTCCATTGCATTAATAAACAACTCTCCTTGTTGTTGACCAGGGCTTACCCGGAAAATCATGAAAAAATTGACAAGAGACTGTTCGCTGACAACGCGCTTATTCTCATCGAGCAGTAAAAGATAGACCGAAGAGTTACCCACCACTTCATCGACAACAAAAAGTGAGTTGTCATTATTAAATTCCAGCATTGATGGTTGCTGTGCACTGGTAGACAAAAGGTGAATATCTTTGGTTTTGCGGTTTTTCAGATAAATTTGCCAAGGTTCACTCTGGTTTAAACGACCAATAAAAGCCAGATATCGCCCATCCGGAGAGACTGTCAGCCCCTTTTTCTCGCCAGCTATGGTCGTAATCACCTGACTGGGTAGATGCCAAAGCTCAGAAATATCAGATTCAGTTTTTCCTCTTGGAAAAAAGAACAGTAAGAGAATAACCAAGACACCAAAAACAACAAAGCCCGCTATAGTGAGGATTTTAGCGGGCTGAAAAGCAATTGGCTCAAACTGTTCCGGCCTTGCGGTATAACCACCCGACACTTCAGCCATACCCGCTATCATTGTAGTTGCGATCAACTTCGGATGATCTGGGGTGACAAGGTCCGTATCTTCACTGATATAGCAAATCAACTTATAGCCACGTTTTGATAGCGATTTAATGTATTTGGGGTCAGCGACATTAGTATCGTCAAACAGGTTTCTGAGTTTTTTGATTGTTCCTCTGACAGCAGTATCACTGACTACACGACCAGACCAGACATGTTGATGCAATTCCTGCAAGCTGATATAACGATCACGATGTAAATACAAGTAAGCAAGCAGCTCCAATACCTGAGGCTCGGCTTCTAACTCTTTTTCGCCAGAAAACAAAACTTTGCTACTGGTATCGAAAATAAACTCTCCAAGAATAACCTTAGACATACACCCCAAATAGGCACAAAAAACCTAATGGCATTATTGTCTGTAAAAACTTACAGGGCAAGAAAATTATCCGTAGCAGGTAAAATTGTAAAGATTTAGTTTATATGCAGAGTTTTACGTCGTATAAGACGATCTGCTGCATAGCTTAGGAAACGACGATGAAACAGAGTAAGGCAAAGGCTTTGCCTATTTTCTGGCTGAATGCTGATTAACCTGCGCACACTGCCGTAACCAATCCGATTGAGCAACAAGCATTTGTTGAATGGTTTCTTTATAACGGTAGGCATGTCGTTCATTATTCAATAATAACAACTTGGCAGGTACGTGATGGGCTTTTAATGCCTGAAACATCATTTCAGATTGTAATGGAGCTGTACCTGGGTTTTCATCAGCCAAACCGTGGATCAGTAATACAGGGGTTTTTATCTTGTCCGCATGGAAAAATGGGGATAGTTGCTGATATAAATCAGGTACCTGCCACAAGGTTCGTTTTTCTCCCTGAAAACCCAAGGGGGTCAGCGATCTATTGTAAGCACCACTTCGTGCTATTGCACAGCGAAAATCTGTGCGTTCTGTCAGCAAGCTTAAAACACTAAAAGCACCGTAAGAGTGTCCCATCAATACCAGCCGGGTAGTATCAATACGGCCGGTCTGTTCCAGGGTTTTAATCAAAGACGACATGTTAAGTTGCTGCTGACTCATAAAAGTATCATTTGGTTCTTGACCGTTCTGGCGGACTATAGGGATCTGACTGGCATCCACAACCGCATAGCCATCTAATAGTGCAATCTCAGGTCCTTGCGGATCAAGAAGCTTAAATCCAAGGTGTTGTGATGGTTTTACTTGTTGCTGATGACTATGATACTCGCGAGGGTAAAGCCAAATCACTGCGGGTAACAACTCATTACTCTGCCTTTTCGGCAGATACAGCTGGCTGTACAACTGCACACCGTCACCACGTTCAAATTCCAGTAATACAGGCTTTGGTACTGAAACCAGATCATCGGAATGCCAATCATACAAAGGTTTTTCGTCGCCGTTGTTATAGTGTATTTGCAAAGATGGAGCTCTCTGAGGTGTCTCGGCAACAAGCATCAGCCATTCTTTCTCGCCCGTTGTTCTGAGATAAACGGGTTTTCTTTGTTGATCTAGGCTGTCGCTTTTAAAAGCAACGCTCTGTTCAGACGCCTTTCTGCCTTGCCTGACTACATAAACTCCATCCCCCCAGCGGTGCTGCCCCTCAGCTTGAAAATACACCTCTTGCCGCTGATTACTGATAAGCTCAATTCTCCCATCGGGCAACAACTGGGTGAGCAGATTGCCGGGAAACTCAGCACTATTGGTATAATCGTATTGAGTTAACAGACTTTCTTTCTGCTGTGCTGCGTTAAGTTGCAAGCTCCAGTACCTAAGCTGCTTTTGGCCTGCATGAAAATCGCTATACACAAGCCGACCTTCCTTTGTCAGATAGAATTGATGTAAACGCCAGTTTGTTTTAAAAAGTTCTGTTACTCCTTTTGTAAATGGAGCTTCAAAAGACATCACAGCATCACGATATCTTGCATCAATTCTATGCCCCTGCGGTTCCACGCTCTCCACCCAAATCACTGTAGCAGGTTGATCCGGCCGCCACTGCACAAGACGGGCGCCTTTGGCAGCAGCATCTGGCTCCCTTGCCCGCAGTCGATCCGTCTGCAGCTTTGGCAAGACGGCTTTTACCTCTGAGGTTAAGATGTCGACAACCTGATACTCTCGAGCCAACCTATTGATGCGGATCCCAGGTTGTACTTCATCCGAAAGATGCTGAACCAATAGATACCGCCCATTCGGGGAAACACTGATGGCCTCCAGTAAAAGCACTGACGTCAAAGAGCGTACTTCCCCATTTTTATGCAGCAGAACAGCTTGTTGACTCAACAAGGCTTTAAAGTTTTGTCGGGCTAGCTCCGTATCAAGTGTATTTCGATAGATCCGAGTCTGAACTGACTGCCCCTCCCAACTTTGCAGCGCAGCAGCTGGCGGTTTTGCTGCATTGATAGAATGCATACGGCTGTGCCGAAGAATAATGCTTTGGCTATCAGGCATCCATACGATGGAAGGTGAATCTAATTGTCCTGATACCTCAATATCCGACCAAAGCTCAAGCTTTTGCTGAGATATATCAAAGCGCCAGATATCCAACACCTTGTCACTCACACCAATGAAGGCAAAGCTTTCAGAGTCGGGAGCCCAACGCACATCACGAACTGTCCGCTCTGGCAATGACAGGTCTTTGCTACGACCGGTACTGATATGAATTAGTTGTACTGTGTTGATTAGAGTAGTGCTGACTTCCAAAGGTCGCCCCAGGTAAAACTCTCGGCCTAAGAACTCTATTCGCTCCAAATTACTTTCGTCGTTAAGAGATGGGTACTTGTTACCATTTGCCAGAATAAGCCACTGTCGATCCGGCGATAACCGCATCAAATCTGGTCCGACACTTTTCATCAGGCGCTGATAATCAAATGATAACTGACCTGATGTCTGGTCGGCCTCTTCTGCTGTGAGAGGCAAGACACTGAGGGCTATACATAAAAACAAAATATGGCAGGTAATCATCAGCACGTCAGACCATCGAAGTGACATTTATGCCTCCAATAACACAGGTCATTCTCTCCACAGCTAAAGTAGTCCAGTTGTTACCTGTTCTGGATATAAGGCCAAACCACAGCTTGGGCCCCTAGTTTCTTTAAGTGGTAATAATGCAAAGGACCCAAATATTCATCTGTGGACGAGGCAGGGCTGCTCGCGCCCTGCCTTTTCACATGAACCCAGTAGAATTAACTCGCGTAAAAACGAACGATGTTCTGACCGAATACGCAAAAGTCTGATGACCAGCTGGTGCTTTGTTTGACCACAGCGAGCTATAGCCAAACAAAGCAACACAGAGAGGTACAAAAAGAATGCAAATTCAGTGACGCAGCCTATTCCGAATTCAGATTTCCCAGTAAAGGGCCTTACTCAACCTGCTGGCTTTCTTTATAGCTACCACAAGCGAAACCGATACATTCGGAATCGTCAGCTTGCTCTGGATTCGTACCACCTGATATTTCATCCAGCAACTCAGGTGAAACCTCATCTGGAGTAGCAGAAGCTTTCTTTTTAGTCAGATCTTTAAATTCAGTCATATTAAACCTCATAAATAAATTGATACTTGGTTTTTTATTAAACCAGTTGGACCACCTTCCGCAGAAACTCTGCGACTTGTCGTTACAACAAGATGTTTAACAACGACTCAGAAAACTATTTTCGTTTTTAACTGAGCCAGATTTTGTTATAGGATTGTTTGTGTCATGCTAAAACCTTAGGAGACAACCAGCATATCTTCTCTGGTTTTTATATATGCTTCTGCCACACTGGCTCTGAATCTTTTCCCGTACCCATCACAATAGTTAGAATGCAAAGTACCGGTCTTTTCTGAAGCATAAACGGCACAACCGCCACCACAATGCAGAGCATAACGACATTGTGAGCACACAGAATTAGATACAACACTTCTTGAGCGCCAATTTTTTTCCTGCTCATTGAAAAACATTAAGCCGGCATATTTATCAACAGTGCCAATCCTGATGTTTTTATCTCCTGTTTTTTCCCAACAGGCATAAATGTCGGCAAGCGCGTCAAAAAGATACATTCTGTCATGTGCTGCGCAGTAATTAGTCTTAATACCTGAGGATGCTTTCTCTGGATTCTTAAATATACCTATGGCTTGATTTCTCATTTTATCGCCATCAACTGAAAACAATGCAGTCTGCGGATGCTGGGCGCGCATCATCTCCATTTCTTTATTTAACTTTAATGTAGTCATACATTGCTCTTTATCAGTATTGTCATTAAGAGCATGTATGGGTGCCAGATAAGCACCAAAATTGGCTTGTTCATGCCATTTTTTAGAATGAATGAAAGAAGATAACGCAGGTAAATCATTAATGTTTCCGTAGTCCACATTGACACGAACATTAATAAAAACTCCTTTTGACAAGGCTAAATCAATGTTACTGGCAATTTTAGCGAAACTGCCTGAACCATCCGGATAGATCCGTCTTTTGTCATGTTCTTCAGGTTTACCATCTAAAGTAATCTGAATTTCGCTGATGCCATCCTTACCTAGCAGATCATGGTAAAACTCAAGTTCAGTGCCGTTGCTTGTTGCTGAGAAGCTGGCCGAACTCAGTGTTTTCGCTTTATCCATAATGTAACTAATGATGTCACGGTTCGCTTTTAAAAGCGGCTCACCGCCAAAGAACGAGATATGCCTGTGCTGTCTCTCTTCAGATAATTCAAAACCATGTTTTTCTTCAATCAGCGGCATACTGGCAAAGATACGATCCACGGTTTCCTTATCCATCAACTTCAAGAATTTTTTAAAGCTGGGTTCTTTTCTCATATGATCCTGAAAGCAATATGGGCAGCGCAGATTGCAATCATAGGTGGGCATAAAAAGGTAACGAGGCATATTCATAGATGATTTACGCCGTTTCACCTCTACATAACGTTTAAAGAAGGCCAACTCTTCATCACTTGTTCTTTTTGTTAAAAAACCATAGTGCACAAGCTGCTGAAAGGTTTCTTCTGTCGGTTTTTCTGGCTCGCCCTGAAACTCAAAATCATCTTGCCACTCTCCGTACAACGGACGAGGCGGGCGCTTAAGTTCAAGCTTCCTTAGGTATGCAGCCACCTTTTTTGATACCAATATTCTATGCCCCAGATAACCATGAACAAGAATCATAGCCTCATCGTTATCCGGTAAGTCGACATAAATAGTGTATTGGCTTGTTCGATGAGCACTCAATGATGGACCATATGAAGGCTGTTCCTTTAAAACTGTACCATCAACCGGCAGATCGTTTTGGTCAGATAATCTAAAAATCTGAATGACATTTTCCATGCGGCACCTACTTGAACTTTTTTTAATACAAGATGGAAAGAGTTTTTTGTTTATCAAACAAGTCACTCCGTTCTGACCTTTGCTGTATTCTGAATTCTGATCTTTGCCATTTACCTAAAAAAACAACATACATATTTCACATAATTGATACAAAGTTCCATTAACCACAAGATTTATAGTTTTTCGGTTGATCGTCAACCTGCAAAATATGACAGGTAATAGGCTCACTCGATGGACTCCGTTTGCTTTCACCAGGGCGTCGACAATTAGGAAAGTGATGGAGATAGGTCAGGCGCTGCGGATTTAAGCTATAGCTTTATAGGATTGGCTTACCTGATATTTTCTACAGGTTTCGACTTAGGAAAATTTGGTTAGACTGATTTTTATGTCTAAATACCAGAAGCAATCCGGAGTCGCCATGAGAATTCTAATTTGTACTTTTGACAGTTTTGGCTTTCTTTACCCTATGATAGGACTGGCGAATAGTTTCAAACGGCTCGGATATGATATCCATTTTATTGGTAGCAAAAGCATCAAAGAGATTGTTCTTAAACAAGGAATTCGATGGATAGAACATGATAAAGAAAGTAAAGATGCATTTTTAATTAAACGCTTTGGTGACCTTGAGGACATTTCCAACCAGATCAAGTATGTTGAATATGCAGTTTCAAATTTTAGTTATGATTTAGTTGTAACATCTCCTTTGTCCTTTGGCACAATTCTGGCCGCTGAAAGATATAGCCTGCGTGTTGTTACTCTTGGTTTTTTTTCATATTTATGGGTCAACGATATAAATATATTTGGTCTTCCTAAAAAGATTCATGACCACTGCAAGTGGCGTACGACAGATATGTTTAATACCTATATGAAATCAAGGGCTAGTCTTGGCTTTCAAAAAATCAACCATGATTTATCTCGTATTCCGTTTACAGGTGATTTGATGCTTCAGAGAAGCGTTCCTGGTCTAATGCACAAAATAGGGGGTATACCCGAAAAAACTGTTCCCTTTGGTTCTTGTATATGGGAACCGGAAACAGTGAGTGATACAGAAGAAATGTTAGAAAATTGGCTTAACCTTACGAAGAATAGAGATCGAAAAGTATTGTATGTAAATCAAGGACGAACATTCTATATGAAGGGATTCTGGAGTTTGATCAAGTCAATATTTGGCGCTTCTGACTACTTAGTGATAGCTGATGTGAACAGGATGGACGGCTTTGTTGGTGAAGTACCAGACAACTTTTTTCTTGCTAACCATATACCCATCAGAGCGGTAGTTTCTCATGCAAGTTTGTTTATCTCAGCTGGGCATACAACGTCTGTACTCGCTGCACTTGAAAACGCTATACCAATGCTGTTATTTCCTAGTGGAGGAGAAACAGTAGATAACTCGTTTTACTGTGAAAAAATTGGCGTGGCAACTGTCTTTCATGAAGACTCATACAATGAGCAGCAAATCTCTGAGACAGTAGATCGCATTATAAAGGAACAAAAATTCAGCGAGACCTGTAGGCAAATGAGTAATGAATTTGCTCTCTACAAAGGGGATTCTTATCGCTCTGGATTAATAAAATCAGCAGCTTTGAGGTTGTCTGGTCATTTATATGCTCCTTAAGCTGGACGTAACGGAGAGCTTTATTTTTACAGCGGGTTTCAGAGTCAATTACAATGCAAATTTGACACACACTGGCAGTTACTCTGATATGACAATTTCAATAGTGAGCGATGTGCTGATTGCTTGGGCCGCTGGTTAACCAGAATTCTCCCTCACGAGCAATCCTGCGGCTGCTCAACGCTAGGCTTTTGTCTGTTCGTCAGGGCCAGCATTTTGCTTTCAGCTTCCTTCAGATTTNGCCGGGTGTGTAGAGGACTTACACCTCTTAGTCACTAGTTTGACTACCACAGTCGATCTGGTTGCGCTTACGCGCAACGCGCCATGCCTGCCGACCTATAAAAAAAGCCACCCTAAGGTGGCTTTGTCATACAGTAATCCGCTTATTTTTTGCGAAGTTTCTGAATTAAACGTAACTGGGCAATAGCTTCAGCTAATTGAGCTGCAGCTTCTGCGTAGTTGAAGTCTGCGCCTGCATGTTGCATCGCTTCTTCAGCACGTTTTTGAGCAGCTAATGCAGCTTGCTCGTCCAGATCTTCAGCCCGTACCGCAATGTCGGCCAGCACTGTGATGCTATGAGGCTGAACTTCCAGCACACCACCAGCAACGTAAATCAGATGCTCTTCGCCAAACTGTTTGACGATACGAACCATACCAGGCTTGATTCCAGTAAGAAGCGGAATGTGGCCAGGTAAAATACCCAGCTCACCTTCACTACCTGTTACCTGAATGGATTCCACCAGACCAGAAAAAATCCGTTCTTCGGCGCTTACCACATCCAGTTGTACTGTCATTGCCATTTCGCTCTCCTAAAGCTGCAGTTGATTACAGCTTCTTCGCTTTTTCGATGGCTTCGTCGATAGAACCAACCATGTAGAAGGCTTGTTCTGGCATGTGATCGAACTCACCGTCCAGAATACCTTTGAAACCACGGATAGTTTCTTTCAACGGAACGTATTTACCTGGTGAACCAGTGAATACTTCAGCAACGAAGAATGGCTGAGACAGGAAACGTTGGATTTTACGTGCACGGTAAACCACAGTTCTGTCTTCATCAGACAACTCATCCATACCTAAGATGGCGATGATGTCTTTTAATTCTTTGTAACGTTGCAGCACTGACTGCACGCCACGGGCTGTATCGTAGTGTTCTTTACCAATCACTAACGGGTCCAGCTGACGTGAAGTAGAGTCCAGTGGATCGATTGCCGGGTAGATACCCAGTGAAGCGATGTTACGAGACAATACAACTGTCGCATCTAAGTGAGAGAACGTAGTAGCTGGTGACGGGTCAGTTAAGTCGTCCGCTGGTACGTAAACCGCTTGTACAGATGTGATAGAACCAGTTTTGGTTGAAGTGATACGCTCTTGCAGTACACCCATCTCTTCGGCCAGCGTTGGCTGGTACCCTACTGCAGATGGCATACGGCCTAACAGAGCTGATACTTCAGTACCGGCCAGGGTGTAACGGTAGATGTTGTCCACGAAGAACAGCACGTCACGGCCTTCGTCACGGAACTTCTCGGCCATAGTCAGACCTGTTAAAGCTACACGTAAACGGTTGCCTGGCGGCTCGTTCATCTGGCCATACACCAGTGATACTTTGTCCAGTACGTTTGAATCGTTCATTTCGTGATAGAAGTCGTTACCTTCACGAGTACGCTCACCTACACCGGCGAATACAGAATAACCACTGTGCTCTATTGCGATGTTACGGATCAGTTCCATCATGTTTACGGTTTTACCAACACCAGCACCACCGAACAGACCTACTTTACCGCCTTTAGCAAACGGACATACCAGGTCGATAACCTTGATGCCTGTTTCTAACAGAGCGTTTGAAGCGGCTTGATCTTCGTAGCTTGGTGCGGCACGGTGGATAGGCATACGCTCATCTTCACCGATAGGACCAGCTTCGTCGATTGGCTCGCCTAATACGTTCATGATACGACCTAAAGTCGCTTTACCTACTGGTACGTGAATGGCTTTGCCAGTGTTAGCCACTTCAGCGCCACGACGTAAACCGTCAGTTGAACCTAACGCGATAGTACGTACAGTACCGCCGCCCAACTGCTGTTGTACTTCAAGTACTAAACCAGCCAGGTCGCCGCTTGTTACGTTTAACGCGTCATAGATACCAGGTACCGATTCTTGTGGAAAGTCGATATCCACAACGGCGCCAATGATTTGGACTACCTTACCTTGACTCATGTTTAATCCTCTAATTTCTGTAACCTTAGCCTTAAACGGCAGCGGCCCCACCGACGATTTCGCTCAGTTCCTGGGTAATAGCTGCTTGACGTGCTTTGTTGTAAACCAACTTCAGGTCATCCATTAAGCTACCAGCGTTGTCTGTTGCGGCTTTCATCGCAACCATACGGGCAGCTTGTTCGCTGGCGCCGTTTTCAACTACACCCTGGTACACCTGAGACTCCACGTAACGGCTCAGTAATTTGTCTAAAATCACCTTTGGATCCGGTTCGTAAATGTAATCCCAGCTATGGCTTTTCGCTGCTACGTCTGCTTTTGGCAAAGGTAAGAGTTGTTCGATCACTGGCTCTTGTTTCATGGTATTTACAAACTTGTTGTAGACCAGGAACAAACGGTCAATACGGCCTTCTTCGTATGCTTTAAGCATCACCTGAACCGAACCAATCACATCAGCCAAACGTGGGGTGTCACCAGCTCCAGCTTGTTGTGCCAGCACTTTGCCGCCAAAACGTTTGAAAAACGCTGTAGCTTTGTTGCCGATCACCGCAATTTGAGCCTGGGCTCCCTGCTCTTTCCAGCTTTTCATGTCCAGAGCAATACGTTTGAACTCATTGGTATTTAAGCCGCCGCAAAGGCCACGGTCTGTCGATATCACAATGTAGCCAACACTTTTCACCGGACGTTCCGTTAAATACGGATGACGGTATTCAATGCTGCCGTTTGCAATATTGCCGATCACTTTGCGCATACCTTCAGCGTATGGACGGCTTTGTGCAACCCGCTCTTGCGCTCTGCGCATTTTGCTGACTGCTACCTTTTCCATTGCGCTGGTGATCTTACGAGTATTGTTAATACTCCCGATCTTACTTTTTATCTCTTTTGCGCCGGCCATGACTAATCTCCGAAAGTTTCAACGACCGGGTGCGGTTACCCGCACCCGATATGTTTACCAAGTCTGAGTTGCTTTAAACTTCTCAATAGCGCCTTTTAATGTCGCTTCGATTTGGTCGTTGTAGTTACCGGTTTTGTTCAGATCAGCCATAAACGCTGCGTGCTCTGAGTGCATGTAAGCAATTAAAGCAGCTTCAAAATCAAGGATTTTGGCAACTTCGATGTCTTTCATGTAGCCTTTTTCGATAGCGAAAATAGACACACCCATGTCAGCTACGCCCATTGGCGCGTATTGTAACTGTTTCATCAGTTCAGTAACTTTCTGGCCGTGGTCTAACTGCGCACGAGTCGCGTCATCCAGGTCAGAAGCGAACTGAGCGAACGCAGCCAGTTCAGAGTACTGAGCTAAGGCTAAACGGATACCGCCACCCAGCTTTTTGATGATTTTGGTTTGAGCAGCACCACCAACACGAGATACCGAGATACCAGCGTTTACAGCTGGACGGATACCGGCGTTGAATAAACCAGATTCTAAGAAGATCTGACCGTCAGTGATCGAAATTACGTTGGTTGGAACGAACGCAGAAACGTCGCCAGCCTGAGTTTCGATGATTGGCAGTGCAGTTAATGAACCAGTTTTGCCTTTCACTTCACCGTTAGTTAAACGCTCAACATAATGTTCGTTGACACGAGATGCGCGCTCTAACAGACGGCTGTGGAGATAGAATACGTCACCTGGGTAAGCTTCACGGCCTGGTGGACGACGTAACAACAGAGAGATTTGACGGTAAGCAACGGCTTGTTTAGACAAGTCATCGTATACGATCAGTGCATCTTCACCGCGGTCACGGAAGTATTCACCCATAGTACAACCAGAGTATGGCGCCAGGAATTGCAGTGCAGCCGCTTCAGAAGCTGAAGCTACAACAACAATAGTGTGGGCCAGAGCGTTATGCTCTTCCAGTTTACGTACTACGTTAGCGATAGTAGAAGCTTTTTGGCCGATAGCGACATAGATACATTTCACGCCAGAAGTTTTCTGGTTGATGATGGCATCGATAGCTAAAGCCGTTTTACCCGTCTGACGGTCACCGATTAACAATTCACGCTGACCACGACCGATTGGGATCATGGAGTCAACTGACTTGTAACCAGTTTGCAGAGGTTGGTCTACTGAACGACGATCGATAACGCCCGGAGCGATTTTTTCTACTGGTGCAAAACCAGCAGCATCGATTGGGCCTTTACCGTCGATTGGCTCACCTAAAGTGTTGACCACACGGCCTAATAAGCCTGGGCCAACTGGTACTTCAAGGATACGGCCAGTAGATTTAACTTTTGTACCTTCACGCAGGTCCGCATATGGACCCATAACTACAGCACCTACTGAGTCGCGCTCAAGGTTTAATGCGATAGCGTAACGGTTGCCTGGAAGCTCAATCATCTCACCCTGCATACAATCAGCAAGGCCATTGATACGAATAATACCGTCTGTAACTGCGACTATAGTACCTTCGTTGCGAGCTTCACTGACAACCTCAAACTGCTCAATACGTTTTTTGATCAGTTCAGAAATTTCAGTGGAATTCAGTTGCATGCTCTAATCCCCAATTATGACTGCAGTGCAGTAGCTAAACGATGTAATTTGCCACGAACCGAGCCATCAATAACCATATCACCGGATTTGATAACCATACCGCCAACGACGGCCGGATCTACACTGCAGTTCAATTTTACTTTACGTGCTAAACGTTGCGATAAAGCTTCAACCAGTTTGGCTTGCTGAGCTGCGTCTAATTCGGTCGCAGAAACCACTTCTACAGTGGCTTCTTTTTCATATTCAGCTTTTAACTGAATAAAGGCGTCGAAGACTTCAGGCAAAGCAACCAAACGGTGGTTTTCAGCCATGATCCGGATCAGGTTTTGGCCCGAACTATTCAGCTGTTCTGCGCATACTTTGATAAAAAAGTCAGCTTGCTTTTCTGAAGAACCTAAAGCATGTAACCGTGAAGCTACTTCAGTGGTTTTTGCAACTTCAGCTGCGAAAAACAACATGGTGGCCCATGAATCCAATGCTTTTTGTTCTACAGCAACGTCAAAGGCTGCTTTAGCATAAGGACGAGCAACGATAGTCAGTTTAGACATGGCTCACCCTCATTAAAGTTCTGCGACCAGTTTATCCAGGATGTCGCTGTGTGCAGCTGCATCAATAGAACGCTGAAGAATTTTTTCAGCACCAGCTACAGCTAACACTGCAACCTGCTTGCGTAATTCTTCTCTGGCTTTAATACGTTCAGCGTCGATTTCGGCTTTAGCCTGAGCAAGAATTTTCTCGCGCTCAGACTGAGCTTTAACAGAAGCTTCATCAATAATTTGTTGTTCACGCTTTTTAGCTTGATCAATTAATGCAGAAGCCTGTGTTTTGGCTTCAGCTAATTGCTGCTTAACCTTGTCCTGAACCAGACGTAAGTCTTGTTCAGCACGGTCAGAGGCTGCTAAACCGTCAGCAATTTTTTGCTGACGAGCTTCTATAGCACCAATCAATGGTGGCCATACAAACTTCATGCAGAACAGCACGAACACTGCGAAAGCTATTAACTCTCCGAGTAGAGTGGCGTTAAGATTCACGACCCCTCCTCCTATTAAAGTTGTTGTTCATTAAAAAATGAGTGTTTTGAATTACAGAACGAACAACAACACCATCGCAATACCAACACCGATCATCGCTACCGCATCGATCAGACCTGCAAGGATAAACATTTTAACTTGCAGTGAAGGAGCTAACTCTGGCTGACGGGCACAAGCTTCTAAGAACTTACCACCCATGTTACCGAAACCAATTGCAGTGCCGATAGCACCGAAACCGATCAGCAGAGCAACAGCGATATATTTTAAACCTAATACTAGTTCCATTTTTTTCTCCAAAGTTTCAATTGTTAAAGTTAAAGCGAAATCTTCTAGTGATTGTCAGCGCTAGCCATGCTCAGGTAAACAATGGTCAGCATCATAAATACGAAAGCTTGTAACACAATAACCAGGATGTGGAATACAGCCCAGATAAAGTGCAGTGGTAACTGCATCAGACCTACAGCACCGATCAAAATAAAGATCAGCTCGCCGGCATACAGGTTACCGAACAGACGCAGTGCCAGCGAGAATGGTTTAGCTACTAATGCAATCAGTTCTAACAACAGGTTGAATGGTACTAACAACGCCTGCACGAACACGTTTGAAGCGTGGAAAGGGTGCAGAGTTAATTCTTTAACAAAACCTGTCACACCTTTAATTCTGATGGAGTAACCAATCATCAGTAAAAATACGCCAATAGCCAGAGCTGCTGTCATATTGATATCTGTGGTTGGTACTATCTTCATGTACACGTCATGAGAGTCGACACCAAAACCAGCTTCACCGACATAACCGGCAAATGCAGGAAGGAAATCAACAGGGATTAAGTCCATCAAGTTCATTAAGAACACCCAAACGAAAATCGTCAGGGCTAGTGGAGCAATAAGTTTGCTTTTGCCGTGGTAAGTGTCTTTCACGTTGTTGGCTACAAATTCAACAACCATTTCGATAAAACACTGGAATTTACCAGGTACGCCCACAGTGGCTTTGCTCGCTGCTCTTTTGAATAAAAACAAAAAAAGCAAACCTAAGCCAATAGACCATGCCAAGGTATCAATGTGCCAAGTCCAGAAGCCAGCCTCACTACATGCTTTATTAAATGCGACACTGCCATCGACAGTACACATTTTTGCATTAGTAAGGTGGTGCTGAATATGACCGGTGAGAGTAATCTCTTCGCCTGCTGCCATTTTTAGTCCCAATAGTTAATGTTTAAAAAAGAAAGCTGTACAAAACTGCAGCATCACTACTATAGAGTAGGACAACAAAAAAGGTGCGGCTTCGATGGCCGAACCACTTAAAACAGCTGCAAATAATAAAATACTAATCATCGTTTTCAGCGATACGGCCTTTTGCATCATTTGCCTGGCCAATTCTTGGTTTTGTGACGCATCCACTTTAAACGATAAAAAAACAAATACTACATTAGCAATAACAGCAATTAGTCCGCCTTTTAAGGCTGATTTCGCTTCGAGCTCGCCAGAATAAAAGAAACAAGCAGCGATCAAAAACGTCAGAGCCAGCTGAAAAACAACAAATTTATAGGCTTGCTTCTTATTCTGTTGATGTGAAGCCACTGTAATTTGTTCAGTCTGAACCATCTGTAAACCACGGTTAAAATGCCGTCGCAAGTATACTTATCTGCCTTTTTTTTGCAAGAAAAAGCGGGATTACTCAACTTTTTGTCTGAGATAGTGAAAAATTACAGTCTAGGATTCAGAATCCTGAGTCTGCAATTTGCTTAATATGCCCTCGAGCTCATCTAAACTGCTGTATGAAATCACCAGATTGCCTTTGCCTTTTTTGTTGTAATTAATCTCAACAGGCGCAGCAAAACGTTCACTTAAGCGTTGTTCCAGCGAGCTGACATCAGGATCTTTTATTTTAGGAATCACTTCAGGAGCTGGTTCAAGCAGTCGACGCACCATATTTTCAGTATCTCGCACTGTCATCTGCTTGGCAGCCACTATGCGGGCAGCATCAGATTGCGCTGTACCATCCAATGCCAATAAAGCACGGGCATGACCCATTTCAATATCACCATGTTCCAGTAATAACTTCACATCATCATTTAACTGGTTCAGGCGCAATAAATTAGTCACACTGGCGCGTGATTTGCCAACAGCATCAGCCACTTGCTGATGTGTCAATTCAAATTCGGATAACAAACGCTGCAAAGCAATAGCTTCTTCCATCGCATTCAGATCTTCACGCTGAATGTTTTCAATCAGAGCTATAGCTACTGCAGCTTCGTCAGGTACATCTTTGATAATACAAGGAATAACGTCCAATTGCGCCAACTGGCTAGCGCGCCAGCGCCGTTCACCAGCGATGATTTCATAGGATTCTTCCCCCACTTGGCGCACAACAATAGGTTGAATAATGCCTTGAGAGCGAATTGAACTGGCTAAATCTTCCAGCGCATCCTGTGACATGTCTTTACGCGGCTGATATTTACCTGGCTTGAGCCATTCAATCGGTAGTTTTTGCAATTCACTGCGTTGGGCTGAAGAAAAGTTGGCGTCATTCTGTTGCTCAGACACAGGTTTAGTCGTAAGTAAAGCATCTAAGCCCCGGCCTAAGCCACGTTTTTTTACCGACATCTTCAGTTGTATTCCTTGTCTATTAGGCGCTTTTTAATTAGGCGGAAATGGAGGTTTTTACGGTTTTTTTATCAGCACGGCGTAAAATTTCGCCCGCCAATGCCAGATAAGCCTTGGCCCCTGTTGAACCTTTGTCGTAATACATCACAGGAGTACCAAAACTCGGCGCTTCCGCCAGTCGCACATTACGTGGGATCACTGCACGGTAGACTTTATCACCAAAATGTTGTTTCAACTGTTCAGACACATCATTGGCCAGGCGATTACGCGGGTCGTACATAGTGCGCAGAATACCTTCAATTTTAAGATCGGCATTCACCACGGACGTCAACTGGTTGATGGTGTCCATCAGAGCGGTTAAACCTTCCAGCGCATAGTATTCACATTGCATAGGCACCAGCACAGAATCGGCCGCGGCCATCGCATTCACCGTCAACATATTGAGGGAAGGCGGGCAATCAATAAAAATAAAATCATAATGCAGTCTTGCTTCCTTCAAGGCATTACGTAATCGAAGTTCACGTGCGAAAACATTCATCAACCTGACTTCAGCTGCTGTTACATCTGAATTTGCGGCGATCAGGTGGTAGCCACCAGCAGTTTCCTTCACCACAACTTCATGAAAAGGTTTTTCATCCACCAACAATTCATAAGCACTGGCATGCACAGCATATTTATCTATGCCACTGCCCATGGTGGCATTCCCTTGAGGATCTAAATCAATCAGCAGCACCTTGCGTTTGGTTGCGGCCATAGACGCAGCCAGATTAACCGCTGTGGTTGTTTTGCCCACACCACCTTTCTGGTTTGCAATAGCTATGACTTTTCCCACAAGGACCCCAATAAGAATGTAATTAAATTAGACGTTCTCCAACACCACCAGATAACGTTCAGCGTTCAGTGTTGGCACCTGTAACGGATGACTGCCGACAACTTTAACAAAATTCGGCAAAGCTGCAATTTCTTCTTGAACCAAAGCGCCTTTCATGGCTAAAAACTGGCCATTAGCAGCTGGTAGGTGCTTACACCAGTTCACCATATCCGACATTGAAGCAAAAGCACGGCTCAGTACCGCATCATACCCTGTTTCCGGTTGATGGTCTTCCACACGGCTCTGAATAGATTCAAAGTTTTGTAATTTCAGCTGCAATTTAACGTGATTTAAAAAGCGAATGCGCTTACCAAGACTATCCAGCAAGTAAAATTGTTTGTCAGGTAAAGCGATCGCAAGTGGGATACCGGGCAAACCTGGGCCCGTGCCTACATCGATAATGCGTTCTCCGCTGACAAAAGGGCTTACAGCTAAACTGTCCATGATGTGTTTCACCAGCATCTCTTCCGGATCACGCACTGAAGTCAGATTATAAGCACTGTTCCATTTATCCAATAACTGAACATAAGCCACTAATTGTTCTAGTTGATGTTGAGATAAAACCAAGCTGGTCTGAGCGACCAGCTTTTTTAATTTTTCCAGCATGTTGTTCCCAATGCTTAAGCAGATTTGCGCAGTAAACCCTGTTTCTTCAGGTACACCAGCAGTAATGAAATAGCAGCAGGCGTTATGCCTGAAATACGTGAAGCTTGACCCATAGTTTCAGGTTGTACCTGATTTAGTTTTAGTATCACTTCGTTGGATAAACCTTTCACCACTTTGTAATCAAAATTTGCAGGCAAACGGGTATTTTCGTTACGCTCCTGCTTGGAGATCTCATCCTGCTGACGATTAATATAACCTTCGTACTTGATCTGAATTTCAACTTGTTCAGCTGCAGCAGGATCTGTCAATCCAGGGCCTACTAAATCGATTTTCATCAGATCCTGATAATTCACTTCAGGGCGACGAATTAGATCTTCCAGGCTTGCTTCTTTGCTCAGCGGTGTTTTCACCAGCTTGTTCACTTCAGCCAAAGCTGCGTGTTGTGGGTGGATCCACTGCTGTTTTAAGCGTTGGCGTTCCAGTTCAATTTGTTCAATTTTGTGGTTAAATGCCGCCCAGCGGTCGTCGTCGACTAGGCCTAATTCGCGACCTTTGGCGGTTAAACGAATATCAGCGTTGTCTTCACGTAACATCAGACGGTATTCAGCACGGCTGGTGAACATGCGATACGGCTCTTTGGTACCCATAGTGGTTAGATCATCAACCAATACACCGACATAAGCCTGATCCCGGCTTGGGGTCCAGGAGTCTTTGTCCTGAGCAGAAAGCGCGGCGTTCATACCGGCCATTAAGCCTTGAGCTCCCGCTTCTTCGTAACCTGTAGTGCCGTTAATTTGACCAGCAAAAAACAGGCCTTTGATAAATTTAGTTTCGAATGACGTTTTTAGGTCTCTCGGATCGAAAAAGTCATATTCAATGGCATAACCAGGCCGAGTAATGTGAGCATTTTCTAAACCTTTGATTGACCGCACAAGGTTTAACTGTACGTCAAAAGGCAAGCTGGTCGATATGCCGTTTGGATACAGTTCGTGTGTGGTTAAACCTTCAGGTTCAATAAAGATCTGGTGTTTATCTTTGTCAGCAAAACGGGTGATCTTGTCTTCGATTGAAGGGCAATATCTCGGGCCAATGCCTTCAATCACGCCAGTGTACATGGGCGAGCGATCTAAACCATTACGAATAATATCGTGGGTTTGCTCGTTGGTGTAGGTGATATGACAAGGGATCTGAGTGGGTTGATCCTTGTGGGATCCCATAAACGAAAACACTGGAGTAGGGTTATCACCAGGTTGGGCCTGCATCACAGAAAAATCAACGGTTCTGGCGTCGATACGAGGTGGAGTACCGGTTTTTAAACGACCTACACGGAAAGGCAATTCGCGTAGACGTCGCGCTAAAGCTATGGATGGTGGATCACCAGCGCGGCCACCACTGTAATTTTGTAAGCCAATATGGATCTGGCCACCGAGGAAAGTACCTACGGTCAGTACCACTGATTTGGCTTTAAATTTCAAACCCATTTGAGTCACTACACCACAAACCTGATCATTTTCTACGATCAAATCATCACAGGCTTGTTGAAAGATCTTCAGATTAGGCTGGTTTTCAAGAACTAAACGTACAGCTGCACGATAAAGCTGACGGTCAGCCTGAGCACGGGTTGCGCGGACGGCAGGGCCTTTGGAACTATTTAAAGTTCTAAATTGGATCCCGGCACGATCTGTTGCTTTTGCCATAACGCCGCCCAGGGCATCAATTTCTTTCACCAGATGGCCTTTACCAATGCCGCCAATGGCTGGGTTACAGGACATCTGACCTAAAGTCTCAACGTTGTGAGTCAGCAATAATGTTTGCATTCCCATGCGGGCCGCAGCAAGCGCAGCCTCTGTGCCGGCGTGACCACCACCAACAACGATGACATCAAATGTTTCCTGAAAAAGCATAGTAAGCCTCGAACTCAAAACCAGTTCTGTAAAAAGGGCGCGTATTGTAACTGGATCTTAGGCTTTGTGGAATGGTTAAAACTCGATCACGATCCTGGAAAGATCACTAATAATATATAAGGATCTTTAAAGAGATCTTTTTATTATGTTTACTACTATACAGAGCCTTTTCTGTGGGTAACCCTTGATCTGTTTTGAAGATCAATCAGTTAGAAAGGATCGGATCCTGTGATCAACACAAGATCCTGAGTCGAACAAGCGGTGTTTAACTAGCACTTTTATACACAGACCATAAAACCTGATTTGTTACACAGAGGATAACTTCAGCTTTTACATAAGTTATAACTATACTTATGCACATTAGACTTAAAAATTAGTTAAAACTGTGGATATCCATGTGTAACTGGATCATAAGTATGATCCTCTGTATATGGAAGTGGATCATGATCGGGCTATAAAGAGTACAGGCCCTTTGTATACGGGCCTTTGAGTGGCGGACTGTAAAAGATCCTGTTCTGTATAACTAAGCGGGGTTTAAGGCAGGGTTTTGATAAATTCAGGCAGCCAGACCAAAGCTTGATCTTCAGGCAGTTCAGCCGTTAAAACATCGATATTCAGTCCTGGTAACAATAATCTGCCGCCTAAAGAATCGAAAAGCTCAGAGATTTTTTTACCAGCCAGACAAAAAGTATCGTAACTGGAATCACCTAAAGTGATCACTGCGTACGAAACTGTGGTAAGATCTGTTTGATCTTGTGCTAATTGATCCACAAAAGGTTGGATATTATCGGGCAGATCCCCTGCGCCATACGTCGAAGTGACGACTAACCAGATACTGTTTCTGGTTAACAGTGTTAAATCAGGGGTGAGATGAAGTTTTACTTCATAACCCGCTTTTTCCAAAGTTTCAGCTACTTGTTCTGCTGCATATTCTGCAGCGCCCATTTGGCTGCCCACAAGGATCTCGATCATACTGCATCCTATTGTCAGTGAAATGATTGGCTATACTACTGGAATTAAAACGTGCAAAGCGAATGCTTCTTGCACCTTTTTGGGTATTTTTACTGCAAAGCAGGCTCAGTAAATCTACGATAGCACAAACCGTTCGCCTGCGTGTTATTGAGGTTTATACAATATATGTCCGAGTCCATGTCTTTTTCCCAGCTAGCGCTGCCGGAACCTATTCTTCGTGCAGTTTTAGAACTTGGTTATGAACACCCGTCTCCAATTCAGGAAGCGGCTATTCCTAAGTTACTGGCTGGTGAAGACTTGCTAGGCCAAGCCCAGACAGGTACTGGTAAAACAGCTGCATTTGCACTGCCTTTATTAGCCCGTTTAGATCCGGCCCAAAATGATCCACAAATTTTAGTGTTGGCTCCAACCCGCGAACTGGCTATCCAGGTTGCAGAAGCCTTTCAGGCTTATGCCCGTTATATGCCAGCTTTCCATGTACTGCCTTTATACGGCGGTCAAAACTACACCACTCAGTTAAAAGCGCTGAAACGTGGTTCTCAGGTTATTGTAGGTACGCCAGGTCGTATCATGGATCACTTGGATCGTGGCACTTTAGTGCTGGATAAACTGCGCGCCATAGTACTGGACGAAGCCGACGAAATGTTGCGTATGGGTTTTATCGATGATGTACAAACCATCATGGATGCTACTCCGCCAGGCCGTCAGGTGGCTATGTTCTCTGCGACTATGCCAAACCAGATCCGTGCTATCGCTCAGAAGCATTTGAAAAATGCGCATGAAGTGAAAATCGAATCAAAAACGTCCACTGTTGAACGTATTCAACAGCGTTACGTGATGCTGGATAATAACCAGAAGCTGGATGCGTTAACCCGTATTCTGGAAGGCGAAGAATATGATGCAAGCATCATTTTCGTTCGTACTAAAAGTGCGACTGAAGAAATTGCAGAGAAACTGGGCGCCCGCGGTTATGCTGTAGCCTGTTTAAATGGTGATATGAACCAGGCTCACCGCGAACTGACAATCCGTCGTTTAAAGGCTGATCAGTTGGATGTGATAGTGGCTACAGATGTTGCTGCCCGTGGTCTGGACGTAGAACGTATCAGTCTGGTTATCAACTATGACATTCCATACGATAGCGAAGCTTATGTACACCGTATCGGTCGTACTGGTCGTGCTGGTCGTGATGGTAAAGCTATCCTGTTTGTATCACCACGTGAACGTCGTTTACTGCGTACTATCGAACATGCGACTCGTCAGCCGATTGAAAAAATGTCGCTGCCAACAGGTCAGGTCATTGAACAACGTCGCATTGAGTCTTTCCGTGCTCAGTTAGCTCAGACTATTGAAGCCAGAAATTTGAGCTTCTTCCAGGATCTGGTAAACGAATGGCGTGATAAGTTAGAAACAACAGATGTTGATATGGCTGCAGCCTTGTTGTATCTGGCGCAAAAAGATTCTCCGTTAAACGTAGCGAACCAGTTCCCGGAAATCCGTGAACCACATAGCCGTGACCGTGATGATCGTGCTCCGTCTTCAGGCCGTGATAAATTTTCCCGTGGCGACAGACCAGAACGTTCAGGTGACCGTCCTGAGCGCGGTGGCGATCGTCCACCACGTCAACGTCGTGAGTTAAAAGGTGATTACACCAATTATCGCATTGAAGTGGGTAAAGAGCATGGCGTGCGCGCTGGTGACATAGTTGGCGCTATCGCCAACGAAGCCAACATCGATAGCCAGTTCATCGGTAACATCAAACTGTTTGATCATTTCAGTACTGTAGAATTACCAGCCAATATCCCGGCTGAAACTATGCAGCACCTGAAAAAGGTTTATGTGCGTAAGCAAAAACTGAACATCAGTGTGGATACTGGCTCAACAGCTGGCGGTTCAACCTCTGGTTCAGCTCCAGGCTCAGCGCCACGTCGTGAACGTACTGAAACAGGCTCAGGCCCGCGTCCAGGTGCAGCTCCACGTGTACCACGTAAGCCAAGAGATTAATCTCTGACTTATTAAATTAAGGACCCGACGAAAGTCGGGTTTCTTGTTTCTGCCCCTATGAAAACCTCTCCAGTGCCCATATTTAGCTTCAATAGCCAAATCTGGAGTCAGTTATGATTATTGCCTGTCCTCACTGTTCAACCTTAAACCGGGTTCAGCCGGAAAAGTTTGCCGATCATCCGAAATGTGGCCAGTGCAAAGACGCACTTTTTGCCGGCAAACCCATAGAGCTAACCCAGCAAAATTTTGCCAATCAGATCCAAAAGTCAGAATTACCTGTGGTAGTGGATTTTTGGGCCAGTTGGTGTGGGCCTTGCCTGAATTTTGCGCCGGTGTTTAATCAAGCCGCTGTTGAGTTAGAGCCGCAATTTCGTTTTGCCAAAGTAAATACTGAGCAGCAACAACAGCTGGCTGCACAGTTTCAAATTCGATCTATTCCCACTCTGATGCTGTTTAAAGCCGGTAAATTGGTTGCGCAGCAATCAGGTGCTATGCCAAAACAAATGTTTTATCAGTGGTTACAGCAACATAGTTAAAGAGCTTCGGACTAAGTTGGTCGCAAAAGTCTGGATTTTGCCTGTTGTTAAACCCAGACTAACGCCATAATCATCCCCATTGTTTTGATGCTTACACAAGGAAACACCATGACATCTACTGTATTTCAGCTGACCAGCCCGGACATCAGCGAAGGCCATTTTATGGCAAAAACTTTTGAATTTAATGGTTTTGGTTGTGATGGCCCTAACCTGTCGCCAGCATTAAATTGGCAGAATGCGCCAGTTGGTACTCAAAGTTTTGCTATTACCGTCTTTGATCCGGACGCACCTACAGGTTCAGGTTTCTGGCATTGGCTGGTTCTGGATATTCCTGCTGCTATCACTTCGTTAGCTCAGGGTGCTGGCAATGGCCTGTTACCAGCAGGCTGCCGCTGTTTTAACAATGACTATGGTATTAAAGAGTTTGGTGGCGCTTGCCCGCCTGAAGGCCATGGTATGCACCGTTATCAGTTTACCGTCTGGGCTTTACCGGAAGCTACTTTAGGCGTACCTGATGGTGCCAGCGCTGCTGTGGTTGGTTTTATGCTGAATGCGACCGCCATTGGCAAAGCCACTTTAACTGCTACTTATGCGCGCTAAATAATGAGTACATCTAAGGCCTGCAGAAGCAGGCCTTTTTAGTTAAAGCGGGAAATTATGGATTTGTGGGTACTGACGTTATTTGTTTTTGCAGGTGTAGCAGGCGGATTATTATTGGGCCTGATCGGTGTAGGTATGGCACTGGTCACAGTACCTTTTTTAACTTTTATGCTGCCATCTTTAGGTTTTAATGCAGAAGTTTCGCCTGTGATAGCCCTTGGCAGTTCTATGGTCATTGCCGCTATAGGTTCTATTTCGTCACTTCGAGTACATCAGCAAATGGGCACTATTAACTGGACATTGATCAGGTTGATGTTACCTGCCAGTTTATTCGGCGTTGTACTTGGTTCCTTGCTGGTCACTCGTTTGCCAGCTTTATGGCTACAGTCTATCTTTGCTGCTTTTTTGCTTTACGTGGCTTTTTCAATGCTTAAACCAGCTTCGTTAAAAACGGCACAACTGCAACCACCACCCTCAAATCAACTATTACGCTGGTTTCCCGCAGTAGTTGGAGCCACCGGCAGTTTTATCGGCGCTGCGGGTGGTGTTTTGATGGTGCCTTTTTTAAGCCGTTTTATGGCCATGCCTAAAGCCGTAGCCAGTTCAGTGGCCATTGGTTTCCCTGTGACAGTGTTTGGTGCTATTTCCTATATGATGCAAACAGCTCCTGTTGCTCATCCGGATCTGATAGGGGCCGTGTATTGGCCTGCCGTACTGGGAATGAGTATAGGCTCAATGGTCGCTGCACCGATTGGGGTGCCGCTGGCTACGAAAGTACCTGCTGCTTTGTTAAAGAAGATGTTTGCCTGCGTGTTATTACTGATAGCGCTGAAGATGCTGCTGTCTTTTTAGTTAAGACTATTCGCCTATAGCTCTGCCGGATTGTGCATGTCAGTCTGGTAGAAAGGAAAAGTACTTTAAAGGATGTTTATGTCTGATCCAGTGGCCCGCCGCTTCCTGTTGGCTGGTTTTTTTAGTCAGCTGTTGTGTTTGGGCATAGCGCGTTTTGCCTATACTCCGCTTATTCCTTTAATGTCCGGTGCTGGTCTTACTGAAGCTTTGGCTGGTTATTTAGCAGCAGTAAATTATCTGGGGTATTTTGCCGGTGCTTTATTGGCTGTGCGGTTAAAAGACTGGCATTGGAAGTTTTATGCCTATCGTATAGGTTTAATTTTTGCTGTCCTAAGCACACTAGCCACTGCTTATAGTTCAGAGCCGCTGTTTTGGGGCTTGTGGCGCTTTCTGGCAGGTTTAAGTTCCGCTGCTTCGATGTTATTGGCCTCTGGTCTTATTTTGCAGCAGCTGGCTGCACGTGGTGCTAAAGCTGAACTGGGTTTACATTTTGCTGGTCTCGGCTTGGGCATAGCTCTAGTGGCGTTATTAGTCGAGTTGTTTAGCTTTGCCACTTTGAGCTGGGATCAACAATGGCTGGCGCTTAGTCTGCTTGGATTGGTATTGATTATTCCGGCATGGCGCTGGCTGCCTGCACCGCAGCTGACGTTATTCAGCAATAACACAGATGCAATACCTTTAGCTTTGCCCCGCAGTTTTCTCTGGCCCTTATTTTTGATGTATTTCTGCGCCGGTTATGGCTATGTGGTCACCATCACTTTTATTGTCGCTATGGCGAGTATTAATGCAGAACTTTCAGGTTTTGGTAACTGGGCATTTTTTGCTTTAGGTCTGGGCGCAGCACCAGCGGCTCTAATCTGGGATAGGGTTGCGCGGCTATCAGGTTATTTAGTCAGTTTACGTTGGGCTTTGTTGTTAAACGCTTTGGCTATTGTGTTACCTGTGCTCTGGAGTCAGAGCCTGGTGTTATTTTTCAGTGCTTTTTTATTTGGTATCAGTTTTGTCGGTTGCGTCAGCTTAATGCTGACAATGGCAGGGCGCTTATTGCCAGCAAAACCAGCTCAGCTGATGGGTAAAATGACGCTTTGTTATGGTACTGCCCAAGTTATTGCACCTGCGATCAGTGGTTATTTAGCCAAGCAAAGCGGCAGTTTTGATTCAGGTTTACTTCTGGCAAGCGTGATTACGTTATGTGGAGCCGGAGTACTTACACTGCTGATCCGCCGCACCGCCAGCGATCATCTGGCCATGCGGGGAGGGCGTTAAAACTAGTTATTTCCCAATACAAAATGAGCTGAAAATCCTGCCCAATAAATCATCCGAACTAAATTCGCCGGTAATTTCATTCAGGTGTTGCTGAGTCAGGCGTAGTTCTTCTGCTAATAGCTCGCCAGCCAGGTGGTTATGCAACTGAGCATCGCCAATAGCCAAATGCTCTGCAGCGCGTTCCAGCGCGTCTAAATGGCGACGGCGTGCGATAAAGCTGCCTTCGGTATTGGCGTCAAAGCCCATACAGGCTTTTAAGTGATCCCGTAACTCTTCTATACCGGAATTGGTTTTTGCCGAGATATGAAATACCGGATAGTCACCGTCCTGGCTGGCACCATAAGTTTCACCCGTTAAGTCCGCTTTATTACGAATGACAGTTAAGCCTAAGTCTTTCGGTAAACGTGACATAAAATCTGGCCAGATATCGGCTGGGCTGGTGGCATTGGTGGTGGTGCCGTCGACCATAAAAAGTACGCGGTCTGCTTGCTCTATTTCCTGCCAAGCGCGTTCTATGCCTATTTGTTCCACTTTGTCTGTGGCTTCACGTAAACCCGCGGTATCGATGATATGCAACGGCATACCGTCGATATGAATATGTTCACGCAGTACATCACGGGTGGTGCCTGCTATTTCCGTCACTATGGCGGCTTCACGGCCTGCCAACGCGTTTAATAAGCTGGATTTACCCGCATTAGGCCGGCCAGCAATCACTACGCGCATACCTTCGCGCAATATGCTGCCTTGAGTGGCTTGTTTCTGAATACCTGTTAAATCTGAGATAATTTCGGCTAAATCACCTGCCACTTTGCCGTCTGATAAAAAGTCGATTTCTTCATCCGGAAAGTCGATAGCTGCTTCGACATAAATCCGCAGGTAAATCACTTTTTCTACCAGGTCGTGTATTTTGCGCGAGAACTCCCCTTGCAACGAATGCATAGCTGAACGTGCTGCCTGCTCTGAGCTTGCGTCAATTAAGTCGGCTATGGCTTCGGCTTGAGTTAAATCTAATTTATCGTTTAAAAAGGCCCGTTCGGAA
Source organism: Rheinheimera sediminis (assembly GCF_004005375.1). GTDB lineage: Bacteria > Pseudomonadota > Gammaproteobacteria > Enterobacterales > Alteromonadaceae > Pararheinheimera. The sequence continues at coordinate 150,583 of NZ_RZUF01000005.1, forward strand.
AACTCGCCTGGGCGTGCTATACGTATATCCTTGATCTCGAGTACACGACGCAGCAGCATATCCAAAAGCACAGGGCCGCCGTGGCCTTGTAATTCAAGTACATCTTCACCGGTAAAGGAATTAGGGCCTGGGAAATACAAAGCTATGCCCTGATCCAGCGTTTGTTTTTGTGCATCTAAAAACGGCAGGTATTCAGCAGTACGGGGCTTTGGCACTTTGCCCAGAATGGCAGAAGCCACTGCAGATACGGCAGGGCCTGATACTCTTATAATTCCTACACCGGCACGACCTGTGGCTGTGGCCTGAGCGGCGATAGTGTCTGTGCTGTACATAGATCAAACCTCGACTTAATTTATAGCCTTCGTACTTGGAGCTGCAGTTTTGTTGACCGCCCGATTTTAATGAAGAGACTCGCCCCAGTCACATAGACAACTATGCTCCTGATTCGCTTGTCGCCTCACTGCAACACCAATTACTTTGGCCACAGGATCAATTTGTTAAACTCAAAAAAACAAAAAGGCCTGAGAACAGGCCTTTAAAGTGTAGCTCAGGAGTATCAGGCCTTAGTGTATAAGCCTTTCTTTTCCATACCACGGTAGATATACAGCATCTGGGCTAAAGAAATCAGGTTGCTGACTAACCAGTACAGCACCAGACCACTTGGGAACCACAGGAAGAATACTGAGAACACCACAGGCATCCACAGCATAATTTTTTGCTGCATAGGATCCGTCACTGTCATAGGCGTCAGCTTCTGCATCACAAACATACTGATACCAAATAGCACTGGTAATACGTAGTAAGGATCTTGAGTGGATAAATCCTGGATCCATAACATAAACGGCGCCTGACGTAATTCCACGCTCTCAACGAACACCCAGTACAGAGCCAGGAAGATTGGCATTTGTACCAGCATAGGTAAGCAGCCACCCATAGGGTTTACTTTTTCTTTGCGGTACAGCTCCATCATGGCAGGGCCCATTTTTGAGCGGTCGTCTTTATAACGGGCCTGCAGCTCGTCAATTTTTGGCTTCAGATTACGCATCTTGGCCATAGACTCGTACTGCACTTTGGTCAGAGGGTACATTAAACCCTTCACCAGTAAAGTAATTATAATAATGGCTACACCCCAGTTGCTGACAAAACCTTGAATAATGGTCAGTAACCAGAATAAAAATTGAGAAATAAACCATAAAAAACCGTAGTCGACTGTCAGATCCAGACCATCAGCAATAGCGGCTAATTTATCCTGATCCTTAGGACCGGCATAAAAAGTAGAAGCTATCGTCAGGCCTTCACCAGCTGGGACAGTCAGCTCAGGGCCTTTCACGCCTACAATACCGTTGCCGTTATTCACTAAGCTATACAGCTGATTATCAGCTGTTTTTTCTGGGATCCAGGCAGCGACAAAGTAGTGTTCCAGCATGGCTACCCAACCCCCTTTGGTCGATTGAGCCAGGTTGGTTTCCTGCATCTCTTCAAAATCGTATTTTTCATAACGTTTTTCAGAAGTAGAGAACGCCGCGCCGCGGTAAATAGGCATCATCATATTGCTGCCTTCGCCGTTATCAATGGTTTGCACCAGATGTTGATAAGGCTGAACCAGCTTAGTGCCTGTTGTGGTATTTTTCAGCAAATACTCTACCCGGACATCATATTTTCCAGCGGTAAATGTGTAGCGTTTTTCAATTTCTAAGCCGTTGTGGCTAAAAGTTAAAGGGACGACCACTTGCTGTTCACCCTCGGCAAGGGTGTAACTGGTTTGTGCCACGCTGTATACAGGACGACCGCTGTTGCGTTTGTCATCCGGACCATCGGCCAATAAACCTGACTGAGCCACATACTCAAAACCATTGAGCTTACGCATCAGCTGATAAGGCTGGTCGCTGTCTTTGGTTAAAGTAAAAGCAGGCAAGGTTAAGTCAACAATATCGCCGCCTTTAGTGTCGATTTGCACTTTTAGTACATCTGTGCTGACAGTGATCAGTTGCTGTGCTGCAACAACTGCTGCCGCTTGAGCTGATGCGCCTGAACTGCTTAATTGCAAATCCGCTGAACCAGCAGAGCTGGTTGTGCTTTGTTCAGTAACAGGAGTTACTGGTTTAGGCGCGTGATCGGTTTGCCATGCTTGCCATAACAATAAGCTAACGAAGGCGAGTGCTATTACTAATAAACTGCGTTGAGAATCCATCTGTTAGTTAGTCTCTTTCTGCTTTTGTGGAACCGGGTCTTCACCACCGGGATGTAAGGGGTGACATTTTAATAAACGTTTTGTAGTTAACCAACCACCTTTTACGGCACCAAAGCGTTCTATGGCTTCAATAGCGTAGTGAGAACAGGTGGGATAAAACCGGCAACTAGGCCCAAATAAAGGACTGAGCAACTTCTGATAACCACGTACAGTAGAAATTAGCAGTCTTGCACCAGTGTTTTGTATTGGCGAGCTATTTTGCCCCATAACTTGTCCAGTTGCTTGTGCAATTCTTCATTGGGTGTGTTGCTGATATCACCTTTTACCATCAAAACTAAATCAACAGGAGGAAGTTCATGTTGGTGTAGCCTGAAGCTATCCCGTGAACATCTTTTGATGCGGTTTCGATGCGTGGCTAATTTAACACGTTTTTTGGCAATAGTCAGACCTAGTCTTGGATGAGAAGACTGAGTAGGTTTGCACAATATGGTAAAGAGAGGAGAAGAAACCCTGAAAGGATTTTGGAAGACATTGTCGAATTCGCGGGGAGTTAACAGACGTAACTCCCTGCTGAATGTATAGCTGACCACGCAGCGCTTACGAATCTGACTAGACTGTTAAGCGCTTGCGGCCTTTAGCACGGCGACGTGCAATCACTTGGCGGCCATTTTTAGTAGCCATGCGAGCACGGAAGCCGTGGACGCGAGCACGTTTTAAAACGCTAGGTTGAAATGTTCTTTTCATAACTTCGTCCGTCCGGTCGATATTTACTAAGGGTCTGTGTTTTAGTAAAAACCAAAACGCAGCGATTAAAAAAGAGCGCGAATTCTAAGCGGGTCGGCAGCTGTTGTCAATGCAGATCCTTGTGTTTCTGCTGATCTGATCATTATTTTTCATCGATCTTTAAAAGTTGTCCACAAGGTGGATGGCTTGACTGGGATAAAATGTGTGTTGTTTTAAAAAACAGCTTTTTTTGGACCGCTTTGCTCTTATATTTTGCCTGCATATCAGTAAATAGAATAAGAGGTTTATTTTTATATAAAACAATCACTTAAATATTGTTTTCGTCGCTTGTTGCATTTTTGCAAAAGTCAATATTGAACTTGTGGATAAGATCGTATGATAATACCGCTCTTTTCACTTCCGCCCGCCTGACTAAATAATAATTATTAGGGGCTTTTGGAGATATGGTGTATCAGTCCGTTTGGAAAAATTGCCTCGAAGCGCTCCAGGCCGAGCTACCGGCTCGTGATTTTGGAACCTGGATCCGTCCATTACAAGCTGACAGCTCGCATGACGCACTGACTTTGTATGCGCCTAACCGCTTTGTGTTGGATTGGGTGCGTGACAAATACCTGAACCGGATCAATGAATTGATCCAGGGCTACTGTGGCGATCATGCGCCACGTTTACGCTTTGACGTAGGTTCAACCCAAAAGCCTTTGGCCGCCCCTGTGAATCAATTGCCGCGAATTGCACCTGCTGCGGCGCCGGTGGCTGCAATGCCTGAGCCAGCGCCGAAAACTATTGTCAACAGCAATGTCAATGCGAAACACAATTTCGATAACTTTGTAGAAGGTAAATCGAACCAGTTAGCGCGCGCTGCTGCTAAGCAAGTGGCTGATAATCCAGGCACTGCCTACAATCCGCTATTTTTATACGGCGGTACAGGTTTAGGTAAAACTCACTTATTGCATGCAGTTGGCAACGGTATTCTGGCGAAAAATCCAAATGCCAAAGTCATCTACATGCACTCAGAACGTTTTGTTCAGGATATGGTTAAAGCTTTACAAAACAATGCGATAGAAGAATTTAAACGCTATTACCGTTCTGTGGATGCGCTACTTATCGATGATATTCAATTCTTCGCGAAAAAAGATCGGTCCCAGGAAGAGTTCTTCCATACCTTTAATGCTTTGCTTGAAGGTAACCAGCAGATCATTTTAACCAGCGATCGTTATCCAAAAGAAATCGACGGCGTGGAAGAGCGCTTAAAAAGTCGTTTCGGTTGGGGTTTAACTATCGCCATCGAACCACCAGAGCTGGAAACCCGGGTTGCGATCCTGATGCGTAAAGCTCAGGAGATCAATATTCGCTTGCCGGAAGAAGTGGCTTTTTTCGTCGCTAAACGCCTTCGCTCCAATGTGCGTGAATTAGAAGGGGCGTTAAACCGTATTTCTGCCAATGCCAATTTTACAGGCCGTCCTATTACCATCGATTTCGTACGCGAAGCGTTACGCGATATGCTGGCGTTGCAGGACAAGTTAGTGACTATCGAGAATATTCAGAAAACTGTGGCTGAGTATTACAAAATACGGGTGGCGGATTTGCTGTCTAAACGCCGCAGTCGGTCAGTGGCTCGTCCTCGTCAAATGGCTATGGCTTTGGCGAAAGAGCTGACCAATCACAGCTTGCCGGAAATTGGCGATGCTTTTGGTGGCCGTGACCACACCACAGTCTTGCATGCGTGTCGTAAAATCGAGTCGTTAAAAGAAGAGACGCATGAAATTAAAGAAGATTTCCAAAATTTAATTCGAACATTGTCTTCATAATAGGGAATGGTGATGCAATTTACTATTGAACGCGACGCTCTGCTCAAACCCTTGCAAATGGTGTCAGGTGCTATTGAACGACGCCACACTTTACCTATTTTGTCGAATGTGTTGATTGAGGCGCGTGACGACGGTCAGCTTATTCTGACTGGTACCGATTTAGAAATCGAACTGGTGGCCATGTCACCAATCCAGCAATTGTTCAGCCCTGGCCGCATTACAGTGCCTGCGAAAAAGATTCTGGATATTTGCCGCAGCCTGCCCGATACCTCTTTATTAAGTGTCACAGTGCAGGGGGACAACTGTGTGGTTAGCACAGGTAAAAGTAAGTTTACTTTATCGACCTTAAGCGCCAACGATTATCCAAATTTAGAAAGCTGGCAAGGAGAGGTCGACTTACAGTTGCCACGTAGCCAGTTGCGTCATTTGTTAGACGACACTGCCTTTTCTATGGCAAACCAGGATGTGCGTTATTACCTGAACGGTTTGTTGTTTGAAGTAGATAACGGCACTTTACGTTCTGTCGCAACAGACGGTCATCGTCTGGCCATGAGTTCTATTGAATTAGCTGCTACAGCTGGTCATTCAAAACAAATCATTATTCCGCGCAAAGGTGTGTTGGAAGTCATGCGGTTATTAATAGCTGACGATCAGTTGGTGACTTTAAGTTTAGGCCAAAATCATATTCGTTTAACCGACACTCAGTTTAGCTTCAGCTGTAAATTGATTGACGGCCGTTTCCCTGATTATCGTCGTGTACTACCACGCAATAGCACTAAGCTGGTAACAGCGCACCGCGATGTATTAAAAGATTCTTGTGTCCGCGCTTCCATTTTATCGAATGAAAAATACCGTGGCGTACGTTTTACTTTGAGTTCAGGCGAACTGCAAATTGTGGCAAATAATCCTGAGCACGAACAAGCGGAAGAAAGTATTGAAGTGGAATACCAGGGCGATACGCTGGAGATTGGTTTTAACGTCGGCTACTTGCTCGATGTACTGAATACCTTGTCAACTGATCTGGTGCTGCTGCATTTAAGTGACGGTAATTCCAGTGCGCTGATTGAAGGTGTAGCAGCTAAATCAGGCGCCATGTACGTTGTGATGCCAATGCGTTTATAGTGAATGGCATTAAATACGCTTAGAATTCAGCAGTTTCGCAACATTGCCGAAGCTCACTTAGAGTTTCGTTCCGAGATCAACCTGATTTATGGCGAAAATGGCAGCGGCAAAACCAGTTTGCTCGAGGCCATTTATTATTTGGCGCATGGCCGTTCTTTTCGCAGTAGCAGACCAGAAAAACTGATCCGCTATGAACAACCGGCATTTTTACTCAATGCCAAAGTTGAGATGGCGCAGCAGATAGTAAATCTTGGTTTGCAGCGCGAACGCGAAGGCGAGCTGCGGATGCGGTTAAACGGGGAAGACCTGAACCGTGTCTCTGAACTGGCGCAATTGCTGCCGGTTCAACTAATTACCCCAGAGAGCTTTAAGCTTTTATTGGGTGGCCCAAAAGAAAGACGGCAGTTTTTCGATATGGGATTGTTTCACGTGGAACACAGTTTCTATTCCTTGTGGAGTAAATTGCAGCGTGTACTGAAACATCGAAATGCGTTGTTAAAAACACAAAAGCGCTATAACGATGAATATGCCTACTGGGACCAGAACCTGACCAGTTTGGCATTTGAATTACAGGCATTACGCCAGCGTTACATTTCGGCTTTAGATGCAGCGGTTCAGCCTTTGTTGATTGAAGCGCCTTGGGCTTCGGCTTTAACCATGCAGTTGTATTCAGGCTGGCCCGAACGTATCGATACGCCGGAGCAATTACAGCAACTACTGCAGCAGAATTTTCTGCAGGACCTGCGCTTAGGACATTGCCAGTTTGGCCCACAAAAAGCGGATTTAAAGCTGAAAGTAGCGGGCCAAGCGGTAGAAGAAGTCTTGTCGCGTGGACAACTGAAAGTATTACTCTTTGCGCTGAAAGTCGCGCAAAGTAACGTGATCTATAACTACGGCCATAAAAAGCCAGTGTTATTAATTGATGATTTGGCCTCGGAATTAGACGATAATTCCAAGCGTCATATATTTAGTTTTTTAAACACCATTAATTCGCAGGTATTTATTTCAGCGATTAATACTGATCAGGTTCTGCCTGCAATACCGGATGTGAATCCAGCATTGTTTCACGTGGAACACGGACAGATAACAATACGGACAGAATGAAGATGGCCGAAGAACATATTTACGACTCGTCGAGTATCAAAGTATTAAAAGGCCTGGATGCCGTACGTAAAAGACCCGGTATGTATATCGGTGATACGGACGACGGCTCAGGCTTACATCACATGGTATTCGAAGTCGTCGACAACTCCATCGATGAAGCCTTAGCTGGCCACTGTACTGATGTATGGGTCACTATCCATACCGATAACTCAGTATCAGTACGCGACAACGGTCGTGGCATTCCTACAGATATGCACGAAGAGGGTGTATCTGCAGCTGAAGTTATCATGACGGTATTACACGCCGGTGGTAAATTCGATGATAACTCCTACAAAGTATCTGGTGGTTTGCACGGTGTAGGTGTATCTGTAGTAAACGCTTTATCTGACAAGTTAGAGCTGACCATTCGCCGTAAGCAAAAAGTGCATTCACAAATTTACCGTTTAGGTGTGCCAGACGCGCCTTTATCTATAGTAGGTGAAACAGAAGGCACTGGTACTTCCATTCGTTTCTGGCCAAGCCCAACCATTTTCAGCGATATCAATTTCCACTACGATATTCTGGCCAAACGTTTACGCGAATTGTCATTCCTGAACTCTGGCGTCAGCATTATTCTGACCGACGAGCGTGACGACAAAACCGACCATTTCAAATACGAAGGTGGTATCGAAGCTTTTGTGCAGTACTTAAACCGCACAAAAACTCCGGTTCACCAGAAAGCCTTTTACTTCACTTCTCATCGTGAAGAAGATGGCATTTCTGTCGAAGTAGCAATGCAGTGGAACGATTCCTTCCAGGAAGGCATTTACTGTTTCACCAACAACATTCCACAGCGGGATGGTGGTGCTCACTTAGCAGGTTTCCGCTCGGCGTTAACCCGGGTGTTAAACACTTATATTGAGCACGAAGGCTACGCTAAAAAAATGAAAGTTTCGGCCACAGGCGACGACGCCCGTGAAGGTTTAACAGCTGTTATCAGCGTTAAAGTGCCGGACCCTAAGTTCAGTTCTCAGACCAAAGACAAGCTGGTATCCAGCGAAGTGAAGTCTGCAGTTGAAAGTGCAATGCACGAAAAACTGAACGAATACCTGTTAGAAAACCCCGGTGAAGCCCGTATCATTGTTGGCAAAATTGTCGACGCAGCCCGTGCCCGTGAAGCCGCGCGTAAAGCCCGTGAAATGACTCGCCGTAAAGGTGCGTTAGATATCGCAGGTTTACCAGGTAAGCTGGCCGACTGTCAGGAAAAAGATCCAGCATTATCAGAACTTTACCTGGTAGAGGGTGATTCTGCGGGTGGTTCTGCCAAGCAGGGCCGTAACCGCAAAAACCAGGCTATTCTACCGTTAAAAGGTAAAATCCTGAACGTAGAAAAAGCCCGTTTCGACAAGATGATTTCATCTCAGGAAGTAGGCACGCTGATCACCGCTTTAGGTTGTGGTATTGGTCGTGATGAATACAACCCGGACAAAACCCGTTATCACAGCATCATCCTGATGACGGATGCCGACGTAGATGGTTCTCACATCCGTACTCTGTTACTGACGTTCTTCTACCGTCAAACCCCAGAGCTGATTGAACGTGGTTATATCTATATTGCTCAGCCGCCTTTATATAAAGTGAAAAAAGGTAAGCAAGAACAATATATTAAAGATGATCCGGCTTTAACTGAGTACTTAACTACTTTGGCACTTGATGAAGCTACTTTGCATGTGAATGCAGATGCTCCTGGCATAGGTGGTTTGCAGCTGGAAACTTTGGTGCAGCTGTACCATAAAGTAACAGCTACTATCACTCGTTTAAGTCGTAAGATCCCGTCGAACTTACTGAACGAACTGGTGTATGTGCCAGCTCTGACGCCTGAGCTGTGCAAAGACGCTGCTTTAGCAGAAGTCTGGGCCAAGCACATAGTCACACGCTTACAAGAGCGTGAAGGCGATGGTTCAAGCTATGCGCACTCTATAGTAGAAGACCGCGAACGTCAGCTATTTATACCAAAAGTCATTATCCGTCAGCACGGTATCGACAACGAATACCTGCTGCATTATGACTTTATCACTTCAGTAGACTACGGCCGCATAATTGAATTAGGCAGCGCTATAGCGGGCCTGATTGAAGAGGGTGGTTATGTTCGTCGTGGTGAGAAAATCAAGCCAATAGAAAGCTTTGTAGAAGGGCTTGACTGGCTGATGGCCGAATCCAAACGTGGTTTATATATCCAGCGTTATAAAGGACTGGGTGAGATGAACCCTGAACAATTATGGGAAACCACCATGGATCCAAATACTCGCCGTATGCTGCGCGTTACTATTGAAGACGCCATTGGTGCCGACCAGCTATTCAGCACACTAATGGGTGACGACGTAGAACCACGCCGCAACTTTATCGAAGAAAACGCACTGCGGGTTGCAAACCTGGACGTGTAAACAAACAACTTCTAATCATACAGTATTATTACTGGTATTCTTTTTTATATCTATTAAGGCCAGTTAGCAGAAGCTAACTGGCCTACCTCTTTAATACTATACCTCTTGCGTGCTATCTGCCTTATTGTCTAACAATGCACTAGAAAAACTCTGCGAATACAAATGATTTTTCGCCTGCATCTCGAATAAAAAATAATACCCAACAACGATCAGCTGAGAAAAGCTATGGCAAATAAAACTGCCCAAACATCAATTTTCTAAAAAATAAAACTGTAAGGTTGGAAAATAGGACTGCCTGCTACTAGAGTTGAAAGTGGAAGCAAATATAAGGAAAATCAGATGAACCTAAGTAAACTTGGTATAACGATTTTTACATTAAGTCTTTTCAGTAACCCCCTCTATAGTCAGGTAGCCGTTATCGTCCATGCAACAAACCAACAAGCTTTAACGGAATCAGATATTAAAAACCTATTTACCGGAAAACTAAAAAGCTTCCCTGATGGCAATCCTGTGATTGTATTAAATTTACCCGAGGGTGATCCTAATCAATCATTGTTCAACCAGAAGGTGCTTGGCCGCTCTGATGCACAAGTCAAAGCGTTTTGGTCAAAGTTAATGTTCACAGGAAAAGGAACTCCGCCAAAAGAAGTCACCGCTGAGGAGATGATAAAGCTCGTGAGTGAAAATCCAAGCACTATCGGCATAGTTGATAGCGCTGCTGTCTCGGATAAGGTTCGGGTTTTAATCCAACATTGAGGATTTCCTTATGCTAAAAATACTTAGTTTTATTGTGATGGTGATAGCCTTTAACGTTCATGCCGATAGTGATATCAAATTTAGCGGATATGGATCCTTCGTTGCGGGTAAGGTCATTGGCGGGGATATAGATCCATCAGGTGAAAAAGAGTTCCAAGTCGATTTTTATGACTATGCGTTTTACACCGAAGAACTGGGTCTTGAACAAGAATCTCTGGTCGCCTTGCAAATGCAGGCGGCTATTAATGACAAACTAAATGCTACTATACAACTTGTTGCCAAAGGTGCTGATGAATGGAGCCCAGACATAGATTGGGCCTATTTAAGCTATCAGGTGGGTACTGACGGTTCATTAATTGTAGGTAGACGAATGTTGCCTATGTATTACTTTTCAGAATATATGGAGGTAGGGTATGCCTATCCTTGGATCAGACCTCCAGCTAATCTTTATTGGTGGGAAATAACTCAATTCAATGGCTTGACCTATATTCATACAATAAACTTTGGAGACTGGACTGTAAACGCTAGTGTGTTTGGCGGAAGAGAGACACAGAATAATATTAAATCACATGATTTTTGGAGAAACAGAGGCGGGTATTATTTTCCAGAAGAAGGTAATTATATTGCAGGGACTGCAGATGTAACCTGGAGTAAGATACTTGGAACTAACATTGCGTTTAGTAATGACTGGATAGACATCAGAGCTTCATACTTTAGTACAAACTATAATACAACAGCTGACATATATTTTATTGACGAATTTGACCTCGATGGCGATGGCGTCATAGACCAAAGAATTGAACGAAGAACAAATCCTGATGGTACTCCTATTACGTCAGGAGATTGGCCGTTAACTGACTTTGGTCTAGATTTTTTTGGCTTGGGTGGCAGTTTTACGTTTGAGTATGTGACTTTTTTGTTCGACTACAACTATGTCTTTTATGACGATGGTTATGGTTCCGAGTTCCCTACCTACTATTTAAGCCTTGTTTACAATCATGATACTTGGCAACCTTATGTCGGATTGTCATCAGCAAAACTCAAACTGACTAAAGACTGGCAAGGATTTGGTACAGGTGAGGCTGAAGAACATGAGATTTTCACAGTGGGTGTCAGATACAACCTGGCTAGCAGTGCAGCTGTAAAACTAGAATACAACGATTTTAAAGACAAAGGAGATAGACTTCCCTGGTACGATTTCAGTTATCACAATGATGCGCAGTTGATAAGCCTTGGAATAGATTTTGTATTTTGAAAAGAAAAATGAGTGGCGGTCTTGTGGTGGCTCTCCAGCTACTTGACTGCCACGTTTTATCCTCAGTGGGATATTTCATATTACGCTGATTCAAAGCCAATTTATGTGTTTATTCATGTAGGTATCCGAAAAGGCGAACAGGCCGCAATATGCTGAGTACGTAAGTTCAAAAAAACCACACTCTTGATATCATTTAAATTTCAATATGACCCTGAATCTTAAAAAACCCATAAAAAACGCGGCTTAGCGCTACAGTTCGACGCCGCAAATGGGTATACTTTTCAGTCATTTTTACCAGCAGGTCAGGCTAATGCAAAAGTACGATATGAAGACCTTCCAGGGGTTGATCCTGGCATTACAAGATTATTGGGCACGCCAGGGCTGCGTTATTGTTCAGCCGCTGGATATGGAAGTAGGGGCCGGTACTTTCCATCCTATGACTTTTTTACGTTCTTTAGGCCCTGAGCCTACCAACGTGGCTTATGTGCAGCCTTGCCGCCGTCCTACCGATGGCCGTTACGGTGAAAACCCAAACCGTCTGCAGCACTACTATCAGTTTCAGGTGATCTTAAAGCCGTCACCAGCCAATATTCAGGAACTGTATTTAGGTTCCTTACGTGAACTGGGTATTGATACCCTGGTGCACGATATCCGCTTTGTCGAAGACAACTGGGAATCGCCAACGCTGGGCGCCTGGGGTCTGGGCTGGGAAGTATGGCTAAACGGCATGGAAGTGACTCAGTTCACTTATTTCCAGCAAGTAGGTGGCTTAGAGTGCCGCCCTGTCACAGGCGAAATTACCTATGGTTTAGAGCGTCTGGCGATGTACATCCAGGGCGTCGACAGTATTTATGATCTGGTGTGGGCTGACGGTCCTTTAGGCCGTGTCACTTACGGTGATGTGTTCCACCAGAACGAAGTAGAGCAGTCCACCTACAACTTTGAATATGCGGACGTGCCAGCGCTGTTCACTTACTTCGATCAGTGTGAAGCTGAAAGCCAGAAGCTGATTGAAGCAGGTTTAGCTTTACCGGCTTATGAAAAAGTAATGAAAGCCTCGCACGCTTTTAACTTACTGGATGCTCGTCACGCCATTTCTGTGACCGAGCGTCAGCGTTATATTCTGCGGGTACGCACCCTGGCTAAAGCCTGTGCTGAAGCCTATTTCGCTGCGCGGGAAAAGTTAGGTTTTCCCCTATGTAGTGACAGCAAGAGCCGTAACCAGTCAACGCAGGAGGCATAATGTCTGTGCAAGATTTTTTCGTAGAAATTGGTACCGAAGAGTTACCACCAAAAGCTTTAAAAACCTTAGCTACTGCCTTTAGCGACAACATTGTTGAAGAGCTGGCGAAACACAACTTAAGCCATGGCGACGTCAGCTGGTACGCAGCACCTCGTCGTTTAGCTGTTCGCGTCAATCAACTGGCGTTGCAACAGCAAGACAAAGTGGTTGAAAAACGTGGCCCGGCTTTAGCTGCTGCTTTTGATGCCGATGGTCAGCCCACTAAAGCTGCTGCAGCCTGGGCTGCATCAAACGGTATTACCGCTGAGCAGGCCGAGCGTTTAGAAACCGACAAAGGCGCCTGGCTCATTCATAAAGCACTGATTAAAGGCGAAAGCACTGCTTCTTTATTACCAGCTGTGATCAGCACTGCTTTAGCTAAACTGCCAATTGCCAAGCCAATGCGCTGGGGCAATTCAACGGCCGAATTTATCCGCCCTGTGCACACTGTTACTCTTTTATTAGGTGACGACGTAGTGCCTGCTACTATTCTTGGCAAAGAGTCGGGCCGCGTTAGCTATGGCCACCGTTTCCATGCACCAGCTTTGGTAGAAATCAAAAATGCCGATGCCTACTTAAGCACGCTGGAACAGCGTTATGTCATTGCCGACTTCGCCAAACGTAAAGCCATTATTGCTGAAAACGTGACAGCTCAGGCTAAAGCTTTAAACGGCGTGGCGCTGATGGATGATGCCCTGCTTGAAGAAGTTGCCTCTTTAGTGGAATGGCCAGTTGTGTTGGTCGGTTCTTTTGAAGAACGTTTCCTGCAAGTTCCGGCTGAGCCGTTAATCTCCACCATGAAAGACAACCAGAAGTATTTTCCGCTGGTTGATAACAATGGCAAGTTATTGAATAAATTCATTTTTGTAGCGAACATCGCCAGCAAAGACCCAAGCCAGATTATCTCTGGTAACGAAAAAGTCGTGCGCCCACGTTTATCCGACGCTCAGTTCTTTTTTGTCACAGACGCCAAAACCAAACTTGTTGATCGTCTGCCAGCTTTAAGTACCGTATTGTTCCAGCAAAAGCTGGGTACTTTATTAGAAAAGTCAGAGCGTATTGCCAAAGTTGCCGCTTTTATTGCCGGCAAAATTGGTGCTGATGTACAACATGCAGAACGCGCTGGTTTGTTATCTAAAACCGATTTAATGACTAATATGGTTGGCGAGTTCCCTGAAGTGCAGGGCGTGATGGGTATGCATTATGCCCGTCTGGACGGTGAAGCCGAAGCTGTGGCTGTAGCGCTGAATGAGCAATACAAACCACGTTTTGCCGGTGACAGCCTGCCAAGCCAGCTCGAAGCTTGTGCTGTAGCCATCGCCGATAAGATGGATTCGTTGGTTGGTATTTTTGGTATAGGTCAGGCGCCAAAAGGCGACAAAGACCCCTTCGCCTTACGTCGTGCTGCCATTGGTGCACTGCGTATTATGGTCGAAAAACAGTTACCACTGGATCTGATTGAACTGATTGAATTCAGCAAAACCACCTTTGGTGACAAATTGACTCAAGCCAGCGTTTCCGACGAAGTGCTGGACTTTATGTTAGGCCGTTTCCGCGCCTGGTACGAAGGCGAAGGTTTTGGTGTAGACGTGATCCAGGCTGTATTAGCCCGCCGTCCAACCAATCCGGCCGACTTCGACCGTCGTGTTAAAGCTGTAGCTGAATTCCGTAAACTGGATGCCGCTTTAGCTTTAGCTGCTGCCAATAAGCGGGTAGCGAATATCCTGGCCAAAGTGACAGAAGCTATTCCTGCCAGCATCAACAGCGCTCTGCTGACTGAAGAAGCCGAACAAGCTCTGTATAAGGCCATAGTGGCTGAACAGGCCTATCAGGCCACAGTGAGCAGCTACGCTGAAGGTTTAAGCCATCTGGCGGCCATGCGCGATGTAGTAGACCAGTTCTTCGACAAAGTGATGGTGAATGCCGACGACGCAGCAGTACGCTTAAACCGTCAGGCTTTGTTGCAGCAATTGCGTCAGTTATTCCTGCGCGTAGCGGATATTTCAGTATTGCAGTGATACATTGCCTTGATCGTTAATTGATTGATAGTAATTAAAAAAGGAGCTTCGGCTCCTTTTTTAATTTCTCAATTAGAACAAATAGGTTTCGCTCGCAGTACTTCTAGCTGTCCATCAATCGTTACTAAAGTATTGTGCTCAGACCACTTTAGAGAGCTGGAACTGTGCCACTTCAAGTGAACGTTATCTTTATTTAAGATTAAAACTTAAGGATGTGCCAAGTCTGTTATAAAAGATTTACCGCTTTTATAGCTTACACAATAGCAGGGTGATTGGTGTGAATATAAGGTTCTCTGTAATCTTGGGTGAGAGAGCCTTATCACAAGAAGGTGAATAGAATGCTTAATTTAGTAATTGGTCTTCATATACTACTTTGGTTTGTCGCCTTTGGTACTTTTGCTTCCGATACGAATATTGCTTTAATTAAGGTCGGCGGCGGTTTAATGTTAAGCCTCATTTTTGGCTGCATTATTTTTGAGTTGATTAAAACATCACAGGTAGTTTCCCATCTAACTGTTATTGTAAGAAAAACTCTCGCACATAGTTTAGGTTTCTTATTTGGCTTTCCACTTGTTTTGCTTATTGTTCATTTATCCTTTCGATTAACCTCTTAGTTCATAGTGGTGCAATTGAACAAAAAGTAGATGAAGCATCTTCGTTTACAATCTTGCTCTGTTTTTTATCGAAAACCTACTGATTTAACCACTTCCTAAACAACGCCGTTCTGGTTTTGCTGCTGATAGCCGGTTCTTTATCGCAGCTTAGCACTACAGCCACTGACTCTTTGTTGTAAGGCTCTACCTGCAAAATACTGCTGATATGTAGGATATCGCTGCGGTTTAGCCGGAAGAATTCGCTGGGGTCGAGTTGGCTTTCTATATCGCCTAAGTTTGCTTCTGTCAGTATATGCACGCTGTTGTGTTTATCTGTCGCAAGCAACACGCCGTTTGCGGCACGGATAAGCAGAATATCGGCAACTGGTAAAATAGATAAGCTTTGGCCTTTACGTAATAAAAAGCGTTTTTTATATGCAGGAGCTGCGGCTATAAAGGGCTGCTGCAGCTTATGTTTAAGCTGGGCAAAGTTCAGCATAGCTTCGGCGAATCTGGGGTAGGAGAAGGGCTTCAGTAAATAATCCACGGCTTGGTATTGAAACACCTGCATCCAGTATTGATCGTAAGCTGTGGTGAAAAGCACAGGACAAGGTAAATCCAGCTGTTCCAACGCAGTAAATACCTGACCATCTGTCAGCTCTACATCAGAGAAGATTAAATCCAGCTGCACAGCTTTAGGCTCAGCAGCGAAAAACTCCAGTACCTGGGCTACAGAACTGAGCTGAGCGATCACTTCGGCATCGGGCTGATATCGTTTCAGATAACCGGCCAGCTTTTCTGCTGCTAAAAGCTCGTCTTCAATAATCAGTACTTTCATGGCTAATCCTTGCTTATACCGCTAATTTACACACTATGCTGCAGCGGCACTTGAACGATAAATTCGTCGTTTTGTATCACTGCGATGGGCTTGCCAAGCAGGGCCAGGCAACGTTCGGATAAGTTAGCTAAACCAGTGCCAGTGCCTGGCTGAGCAAAAGCTTTGGGTCTCAGTGAATGGCGCACTATCAACTGGTTGTGCTGAAGTTTCAGTTGAATCAACAAAGGTTGTTCGGCTGAAGCGCTGTTATGTTTCACTGCGTTTTCCAATAGCAGCTGCAGGCAGCAGGGTACTAATTGGTAGTTGGTTTGCTGCTGCGGCTCAATAGTGATTTGCAACTGAAAACTGGCCGGAAAACGCTGTGCCAGCAGCGCCATATACTGCTGTGCAAAAGCAAGCTCGTCGGCCAAAGGTACTAAATTTTTACCGCCTTGTTGCAACTGGTAACGGTAAATATCGGCAAAATGGTCGAGAAACTGTTCGGCCTGATCCGGGTTCTTATGTATCAGCACAGAGAGCACATTTAAGTTATTAAATAAAAAGTGCGGGTCCAGCTGTTGTTGCAGCAATTGCAGTTTGAACTGCTGGTTATGCTGCTGCGCCTGCATCAGTTCCAGTTGCTGTTGTTGCTGGCGTTTTAATGCCTGCCATAGCAGGTCTGCAGCCGCTATTAAACTATGTACCAGCAGATACATCAGGCTGACCCGCAGATACTGCTGCAGTACCAATGGCTGGCTAGTTACTGTGTCTATTAGCAGCTGTAGTCCTGTCATCAAGCTAACAAAAATCAGCAAACTTAAGCCAAAGTTTTGGCTATAACGCTGCAGCAATGAAGCCGCAGCGCCTTTAGCCCAAAGTACAGCATCTAACTTGCGGCTTAACCAAAGCGATAACATAGCCTGCAAGGTTAGCCAGACAGGTGCATCGGCATGAAATTGTAGCTGTTGTCCTGGCGCTGTTTGCAGCAGCGCCAGGTACAACATCAAGCCATAAGAGAACAACAATAACAGGGCAAAGGTTTTTAGCTGTTTCATTAGTTCACCTGCACTGCTTCTGGTAAACGCATCAGTTCGCTGCCATCTGCGGCATAAAACACCAGTTGAGGCTTGCCATCTGTACCCACAGCCATTTCAATTCGTTTATTTCCTTGTGGATCATTAAGTTGCAGCATAGCTTTTTTGTTTAATGTGCCATAAAAAGCCCTTCTGTTACCATGAATATCTGGGTGGAGTTGCTCTAGCTCTTTTATGCGTGCTGAAGCTTTGGCATCACCTTTTTCTGCGGCCAGCATCAGTTGCATATAGTCATCAACAGGGTATTGCGGTCTGTCTATCACGTTCAGGCCAGTCACCAGCATACCGTCTTGTTCCACATGCTGCAGCGCCAGGCTTTGGTCCTGATTGTAACGGTCAAAAGATAAATGCAGGCCATGCTCCACTTTGCCGTCTTTTTCAAAACCCCGGAATACAAAGCCACCGTTTTCTGTACCTTCGTCATTGTAAAAAATCATGCCTGGACGCGGACCCGGATCAAAAAACTCTTTGCCATCTTTAATGGCTTTAGGCGCATGGCCGGTATTGGCAATGACCAAACGTGGATGACCGCTGGGTTCCATCACATTAATACGCTGCACATTGAGTTCTCGCACTGTAGTGCTGTCGCTTGGCAGCAGCTGGGTTTTAATGGTTAAAGCCGCCAGCGCCGTGACTAGCAGCAGGTTTAAGTTGGTTTGGTTAAAGACTTTGTTGGACTGTTGCATGGTATTTTCCTTGTTTATCAGTGGCTAAGTGTCTTGATGCAGGCAGTGTGGCGGAAGGGGGTTGGCCCTCACAGAGCGAACAGATAAAGAGCGGAAAAACGCATTTAAAGGGAGGATAAATTCAGACGGAATAGCGAATGGTGTTTAAATAACTGCTTACATTTAATGCCTTAAGTGGTTTTTGTTTTTCTGTCAGTCTGATTGTTATTAAAAGCTAAATAAGGAAAATCTGATGCGGAACAGGATCAATCTAAAGCTGTTGAGTGGTGGCTTACTTATGGCGACCAGTATTCTGGCCATGCCGGCTTCGGCTATTGTTATTCGTCACGACAAAGCGCCAGAGCTGTATCTGGCGTCCAGGGCTGATTTTCCACCTTTGGTGACCTTCTACAACATTGGTGTGCACGGCACTTTGATTGCGCCTGAATGGGTACTTACCGCTGCTCATACGGTGTTTTGCTTAAATCCCGGCCAGCCTGTTCAGGTGGGAGATGAGTTGGTAGAAGTAAAAGCTCGTTATAGCTACCCGTCATATCAGTTGGGTGAACACAATGATTTGGCACTGATTAAACTGGCAAAACCTGTGCTTGGTGTGGAGCCTGCTAAGTTATACCGCCAGCAGGACGAGCGCGATCAAGTGCTTTGGTTTATTGGCAGCGGCGGCACTGGTACTGGTTTAACAGGTGAAACTCTAGGCTATAAAGAAAACAACGGCGTACTGCGTAAGGCTCAGAATAAAGTAACTGCAGTGACCAAATCCGATCTGCGTTTTGTTTTTGAATCTGATCAACAAGCTCTGGAGCTGGAAGGTATATCAGGCAATGGCGACAGTGGTGGCCCGGCGTATCTGAAAAAAGACGATGGTTATTACCTGCTGGGCGTGAGTTCCAGAGTGGATTCCTGGTTTAAAGATGTAGGCGAATATGGCGTCAAAGAGCTGTATACCAGAGTATCCAGTCATGCCAGTTGGATAGATCAGGTGATGGCTGCGGATGATGCAGCAAGAGCAAAACTAAGCTCTGCAGATGGGTTTTTACAAGAAGGTATGACAGCTGAAAACCTGCCGGGCATTTGTGCTTCTTTAAGCCTTAAAGCTAAGCCTGAAAACTAAGTCTTAGCTGTGGTTAGCCAGATTTTTTCACTAAATAGCGATAAGGCTCGACACTGGTATCACTGGCTACCAGCTCATGTTCCATAAAACGACAGAAAGCCGGAATATCGCGGGTAGTGGCCGGGTCGTCCGCTATGATCAATAGCGTCTGGCCCGCCGTCATTTTTCGAATAGCAAGTCGAGTCAGCATCACAGGCTCAGGACAACGTAAACCTAAAGTATCCAGCTGCTGATCGGCCGCTAAAAACAACTGTTCCGGATTCGACATAGTTCAGGTTCCACGTGAGAAAAGGCGCTTATGCTAACTTAGCTTATTCGTGCTGAAAAGCCGGATTTAGGCGAAAACCCCAACTTCAGGCTAAGATAGGGCAAAAGATAGCAAATTACGCTAGCATAGCGTTAATTTCCCCTATACCTGCGGTTGTGACAAAGCTTGATACAGGACTTAGCTGATGAATGATTTGGTTCTCGATCTCACCCCTTTACATAATGCCACCAATAGGCTGCATGAAGGTTGGTTAAGGTATCAGCAAGATATAAGTGACACGCAAATTCGCGATGGTCTGGTACAACGTTTTGAGTTTACTTATGAAATCAGCCATAAAATGCTGAAACGTTACCTGGAAATGGCGTCGGCGACCCCTGAGCTATTTGATCAGATGCCTTTTCAGGATTTGATCCGCACCGGTAATGAGCAGGGTTTATTACTCGGAAGCTGGCCAGACTGGCGTTTGTATCGTGAAATGCGTGGCAAAACCAGTCATAGCTACGATGAAGCTGTGGCTTTAGAAGTGGTGGCAGGTATTCCAAAGTTTTTAGCTGAGGCCAGCTATTTATCTGAGCAGTTGCAAAAGAGGATGGCATGAGTATCAGTCAGTTAGATATCAGTTCTGAACATTTGGCCATAGTGCAGCAGATCTTGCGACAACTAGTGCCTTCCTGTGAAGTCTGGGCTTTTGGCTCACGCGTGAAAGGGGCAGCTAAGCCTTTTTCTGATTTGGATTTGGTGGTTATGTCACAGCAGCCTTTGCCTTTAGCCTTAATGGCCAGTTTAAGCGAAGCCTTTTCGGAGTCTGATTTACCGTGGAAAGTCGATATTGTAGATTGGTCGACAACAAGCCCTGATTTCAAAGCTGTGATTGATCAGCAGAAAGTCAAAGTTCAGGCTGTGGTGTTTTAAAGCCTCCGCAGTTGCATTTCAAAGTACAAATAGAAAGGGCTGGCCAACGCCAACCCTCTTATTCAAAAGCTAGTATCTAATACCCTAAGTAATTGATGTTGCAGAGCGGCAACAAGGGTACGAGACCCCAGGAGCATAGCTCACTATGTGACTGGGGCGAGAGCCCGCAGTCAACAAAGCTGCAGCTTCAAGTACGAAGGGTATCCTATTCAACACGCTCAAACACTGTCGCTATACCCTGGCCTAAGCCAATACACATAGTAGCTAAGCCGTATTTGCCGCCTTTATCTTCCAGCACGTTAATCAGTGTGGTGCTGATCCGTGAACCAGAGCAGCCCAGCGGGTGGCCTAAAGCGATAGCGCCGCCATTTAAGTTTACTTTGGTGTCCATCACTTCCAGTAAACCTAAGTCTTTCATCACAGGCAGAGCCTGTGCAGCGAAAGCTTCGTTTAACTCAGCGTAGTCGATATCGGCGATAGTGATACCAGCAGCTTTTAAAGCTTTTTTACTGGCTGGCACTGGGCCATAACCCATAATAGACGGATCACAACCTGCGATACCCATACCTATGACTTTGGCGCGGATTTTTAAGCCTAAGGCTTTGGCTTTTTCTTCACTCATCACCAGCATGCCAGAAGCACCGTCTGATAAGGCAGAAGAAGTACCAGCAGTCACAGTACCGTTAGCCGGGTCAAATACAGGACGTAAAGCGCCCAAAGCTTCTACTGTGGTCTCAGGACGAATGACTTCGTCGGTATCAAATACTCTTAATACGCCATCAGCGTCATGGCCCTGCACAGGGATAATTTCGTTTTTAAAACGACCCTGCAAAGTGGCTTCATACGCCAAACGGTGTGAGCGGGCGCCAAACTCGTCTTGTTGCTGACGGCTGATGCCATGCAGTTTACCTAAGAGTTCAGCTGTTAAACCCATCATGCCTGAAGCTTTGGCGATGTTTTTGCCTAAACCAGGGTGGAAATCCACACCGTGGGTCATAGGCACATGGCCCATATGTTCCACGCCACCAATTAAATACACCTCACCCATACCGGTTTGAATGGCACGTACTGCGTCGTGTAAGGCTTGCATCGATGAACCACAAAGGCGGTTTACCGTGACTGCCGGCACTGAATGTGGAATACCTGCCAATAACGACGCATTACGGGCGACGTTAAAACCTTGTTCCAGAGTTTGTTGTACACAACCCCAGATAATGTCGTCTATCTCGGCCGGATCTAAAGCCGGATTACGCTCGACCAGAGCGGCCATTACATAGGCTGATAATTCTTCAGCACGCACGTTGCGGAAGATACCAGCTTTAGAACGACCCATAGGGGTACGGATACAATCAACGATCACTGCTTGTTTCATTTGTTTCTCTCCGCCTTAAACCGGGTAGAACACGGCACCAGAAGCTGCCATGGCGCGGGTTTTGTCTGTTACCTGATAGATTTCACCTAAGTGGGCATATTTGTCAGCTAAAGCAACAAAGTTCGCCAGACCAATGGTGTCGGCATAACGCAACGGGCCACCACGGAACGGAGGGAAACCTAAACCATAAATTAAGCCCATATCCGCTTCTGCAGCGCTGGCAACAATGCCTTCTTCTAAGCAGCGGATCACTTCGTTAATCATGGGCACCATACAACGGGCAATAATATCGTCGGCGCTGAATTCCACGCCTGAAGCACCAGCTTTAGCCAGTAAGTCATAGGATACTGCATCAGAATCTTTTTTCGGCTTGCCTTTGGCATCTTTGCTGTACGCATAGAAACCTACACCGTTTTTCTGACCATAACGCTGTGCCTGATACATCAGAGCCACTGGGTCGTTTTCGACTTTGCCCATACGGGTTGGGAAACCAGCTGCCATCACGTCTGTGCAGTGGAAGGCGGTATCTAAACCAACAACGTCCAGCAAGTAAGCAGGGCCCATAGGCCAGCCGAAAGTTTTTTCCATCACTTTGTCTACTTTGGCAAAGTCAGCACCGTCTAATACCAGTTTGCTGAAACCTGCAAAGTACGGGAACAAGACGCGGTTGACATAGAAACCAGGGCAGTCGTTGACCACAATAGGAGATTTACCCATTCTGGCAGCGTAAGCTACCACTGCAGCTACAGTTTCTTCGCTGGTGTCTTTACCACGAATCACTTCGACCAAAGGCATTTGGTGCACAGGGTTAAAGAAGTGCATACCACAGAAGCGGCTTGGGTCTTTTAAGTTTGCCGCTAAAGAATCAATGGAGATGGTTGAGGTGTTGGAGGTAATAATGGCATCTGCCGCTACTAATTCTTCCACTTCTTTTAATACAGCACCTTTGATTTTTGGGTTTTCAACGACTGCTTCTACCACTATATCAACGCTTTTTACCGGTTCCATGCTCAAAGTTGGCTGAATGCTGGCAATCACTTTCGCCATACCTACAGCATCTAACTTTTTGCGCTCAACTTGCTTGTTTAATAGCTTAGTGGCTTCGCCCATACCCAGCTCTAAAGCTTTGTCGGCTATGTCTTTCATCACGACTGGCACGCCTTTTAATGCAGACTGGTAAGCGATACCGCCGCCCATAATGCCTGCGCCTAATACGGCTGCTTTTTTGATATCTTTGGTTGCTACTTTGGCGGCTTTTTTCGCTTTGCCTTTAATCAGCTGGTCATTGAGGAATAAACCAATCTGTGCAGCAGCAGCTGTAGTTTTTGCCAGTTTAGCAAAAGAGGCGTTTTCTAAAGCGACAGCACCAGCACGGTCTAAGCGGGCTGCAGCTTCAATAGTTTCTACCGCCACCATAGGAGCAGGGTAATGTTTACCTGCATTGGCAAACACCATGCCTTTGGCGGTGTTGAAGCTCATCATAGCTTCAATTTTATTCAGCTTTAACGGCTGTAATTTAGCAGCGCGTTTTTTCTGCCAGTTCAGTTTGCCGGCTATGGCATCCTTAATCATCGACAGCGCAGCGTCTTTTAATTTTTCAGGAGCAACCACGGCGTCAATAGCGCCTTCTTTTAACGCTGCATCAGCGCCACGCTCTTTACCAGTGGTGATCCATTCCATACCACCGTCAGCACCAATAATGCGAGGTAAACGAACTGAACCACCAAAGCCAGGCATTAAGCCGAGTTTTACTTCAGGTAAACCTACTTTGGCTGTGGTGTCTGCCACACGGTAGTCTGCTGCTAAGGTCCACTCAAAACCACCACCTAAGGCAAAACCACGAATTGCAGCAATGGTAGGAACTGGTAAATCTTCTGCCAGGTCAAATACATCAGAGGCAGATTTGATCCAAGGGATAAGTTCAGCTTCAGGCTGCTGGAATGTACCTAAAAACTCAGTAATGTCAGCGCCTACGATGAATGCGTCTTTTCCTGAGGTGTAAATCACGCCTTTGAGGTTTTTATCTGCATGCAGCAGATTCAAAGCGGCGCGACAATCTGCTAAGGTTTGTTGGTCAAATTTATTAACTGAACCTGCAGCATTAAAGGTAAACTCGGCAATACCATCCGCCAGATAGGCGACGGTGATGCTGTTACTCTGGTAGATCATGAATGTTCTCCTTCGTCCGATAGGGTGGACTATTGCTTTTATTCGCAACTGGTAAGATGAGTCTATTGCAGTCTCAGTGTGTCGTGGTTAAGTAAAAATTTCAACCGTTATTTAAACACTTGTTTGAATTTGCGATAGATGTCTCAGTAACTATAGGTGGTAAAAATTTGTATGTGGCGATTCTGCTCTGTTTTCCGTCCATCGCTCTGGTTACTGACAACAGCCGCTGTGTCCCTGGTTTTTCCCGCTCATGCCATCAATGAAGGCATGCGTAAGCGTTTTGCTTTAGCTGAAGATAACATTCACAAGCTGACCGAAACTCAGGCCAAAAAAGTATTAAAAGAAATGGAAACTTACCCGCTGCAGCCTTATCTGGAGCTGGAGTGGCTGAGTAAATCGCTGGATGACACCAATGCTGTTGTACGTTTTATGCAGGAGCATCAAGGCACACCATTGGAGCGTACTTTACGTAAACGCTGGCTGATGTATCTGGCCGATCGTAAACAAGCGCAGTTATTTCTGAAAAATTATCAGTATGGCTCAGATGTAGTGCTGGATTGCCAGGCGCTGGAAATGCGGCTGGTTCTAGAAAAGCCTGCTGCTGTGTGGCCTGCTGTGCGAGGCCTATGGGCTGTAGGCAAATCAAGACCAGATGAATGTGATCCCCTCTTTGACCGCTGGCGCAAAGCGGGTCAGCGCACACCAGAAGCTGTCTGGCAGCGAGTGTTGGCAGCAGTGAACGCAGATAATCAGCGAATGTTGCCTTACTTGCGCAGCTTATTGCCTAAAAATCAACAGTATTTGGCAGAAAAATGGGTGCAGGTGATGGATAATCCGGCTTTGGTGTACCGTAAAAACTTCCTGCCGTTACGCAGCCCGCTGGAGCGGGATTTAGCAGCTTACGGTATACAAAAGTTGGTCTGGAAAAAGCCTGATCAAGCTATAACGGTCTGGGAACGTTTTGCTCACGACCCTGCGTTCAGCAACGAAAACCGTGCTGTCACAGCGCGACAGATAGCTATAGCTCTGGCCAGTAAAAATGATCCTCGCGCTGAGAAGTTTATTAATATAGTGCCGGCTGAATACAAAGACAGTCTTTTTGTGCAGTGGAAACTGGCGACTTTGCTGCGTAAAAAAGACTGGTACGCCGTGATTGAAGCCGTGAAGGCCTTGCCGGAAGAGTTAGCCAAAGATGATGCCAACCAATATTGGTTAGCCCGTGCTTATCTGCAGGTCGATCTAAAGGAATCCTCCACTCATATTTATCAGCAACTGGCGAAAAAGCGCAGTTATTATGGCTATCTGGCTGCTGCCCATGTGGGGCTGGCCCCTAGTCTGGCACACAAACCAGTGCCTGTATCCGAAACTGATTTTTTAGCTTTTAAAAGTAGTGCCCCTATTCGCCGAATGAAAGAATGGCAAGCCATTAAAAGACCCAATGCGGCTAAACGTGAGTTGACGCATTTACAGCAATACGGCAGCGATTTGCAAAAATACAGTGCAGCTAAACTGGCTTTTGAACTGGGCTGGTACGACAACGCTATAGTAGCGCTGGCTAAAGCTGAATACTGGGATGATGTCGATTTACGTTTTCCTATGGCCTATAACAAAGAAATTCAAACCTATTCCAAAAAAGCCAAAGTTGACCCGGCTTGGGCTATGGCCATAGCACGGCGTGAAAGTACTTTTATACCAACTGCGAAGTCTCCTGTTGGCGCTCATGGTCTGATGCAAATTATGCCAGCGACGGCCAAACATATTACCGGGCGTAAAGTGCCAGTGGAGCAGTTGTATAATCCGGTTACCAATATCAACTATGGTACTTACTATCTGAATTATTTGATGAAACATACCGGCAATAATGTGGTATTTGCTACTGCGTCCTACAATGCCGGTTTTAGCAGAGTAAAATCCTGGATCCCTAAAGATGGTTCAGTACCTCTGGATATATGGGTGGAAACTATTCCTTTTAAAGAAACCCGTGATTATGTCAAAAACGTCATGATGTATTATCAGGTCTATAGTTTAAAAATGCAGAAAAATCAGCGTATTTTCGAACCCCTGGCCGAGATGAGGATAGGGATAGAAGGCTAAGCCTTCATGGTACACTAAGTTGATTTTAATGGTTTTTAGTAATAAATAACGGAATTTGAATTTATGCGTCCAGCTTATCAAGAACTTTATGCCGCTCATTTATTTGCGTTGCAGCAACGCACTAAAGCTGTATTAGCCCGCGAGAATTTGGACGCTTTGGTGATCCACTCTGGCCAGGCAAAACGCCAGTTCCTCGACGATATGGATTATCCTTTTAAAGTAAATCCATTGTTTAAAGCCTGGATCCCGGTAGTAGATAACCCAAATTGCTGGCTGATCGTAGACGGTGTGAATAAACCTAAGCTGGCTTTTTATCTGCCAAAAGATTTCTGGCATAAAGTGCCGGATGCTCCTGATTCGTTCTGGTCTGGTTTTTTTGATATTCAGATTCTGGAAAAAGCCAATCAGGTTGAACATGTTTTGCCTTATGACAAAGGCCGTATGGCTTATCTGGGCGAACATATTGAAGTGGCTAATGCTTTGGGTTTTAGCGAGATTAACCCTGAAGGCGTGATCAGTTATCTGCATTATCACCGCGCTTATAAAACCGACTATGAGCTGGCTTGTATGCGTCAGGCGAATAGCCTTGCGGTAGCCGGGCATAGTGCGGCGAAAGCTACTTTTATGGCCGGTGGATCAGAGTTTGATATTCAGCTGGCTTATCTGGCTGCTGTGGGGCAGGGCGAAAACGAAGTACCTTATGGCAATATCATAGCGCTGAACCAAAATGCGGCCATCTTGCATTACACAGCCTTGGAGCGGAATAAGCCGAACCAGTTTCATTCGTTTTTAATAGACGCTGGTGCCAGCTTTCATGGTTATGCCGCTGATATTACCCGTACTTACAGTTATTTAAATGACGAGTTTGCAGCGCTGATTAATGCGATGACGGACGTGGAGCTGAAGCTGGTTGCTGGTTTAAAACCCGGCATCAAGTATCCGGATTTACATATCGAAGCGCATCAATATATAGCTCAGGTTCTGGCTGACTTTAATTTTGTACAGATGTCCGCAGAGGGCATCCTGGAATCCGGTATCAGCCGTACTTTCTTCCCGCATGGCTTAGGTCATCACTTGGGGTTACAGGTACATGATGTCGGTGGTTTTATGGCGGATGAACGGGGTACTCATGTGGCAGCTCCTGCAGATCATCCATTCCTGCGTACCACTCGTCTGGTCGAGGCCAATATGGTTTTTACCATAGAGCCTGGTTTGTATTTTATTGATTCCTTGCTTGCTGATTTAAAAGAAACAGCTCATGGCAAAGCGGTGAACTGGGACAAAGTGGCTGAATTCCGTAAATACGGCGGTATTCGTATTGAAGATAACGTCATAGTGCACAAAGACCGCAATGAAAATATGACTCGTGATCTGAAGCTGGCTTAAGGTATTTTGATGTCCGGCTGGTGGGTGTTGGCTAAAACAGCTTCGTCTGAAACGGAGATCAAACGCAGCAGGTTTTTATGCACTTTATGGCCAATACAAAACCTGACCGAAGGCCAACAAGTGATTCGTCAGCAAAAACAGCAACATCCGCAGGCAGCCCACGTCTGCAGTGCTATGCTATTGCCAGCTGGCCCAACAGGTCAGCCTCAAGCATTCAGTGATGATGGTGAACCATCTGGCACAGCGGGTAAACCTATGCTGGCCGTATTGCAAGGCTCTGGCATGGTGGGGATTTGTGCCAGCGTAGTGCGTTATTATGGCGGCGTTCAGCTGGGCACTGGCGGTTTAGTTCGTGCTTACAGTGACGCGGTACGGCAGGCTTTGTTGTCGGCACAACGCGAATTTATACCTATAAGGCACCAGGCAGATTTATGTTTGTCTTATGCGGCTTTTGAAACTATGCAGCGGTTATGGCAGAACCGCTGGCTGATTGAACAACAAGAGTTTGACCAGCAAGTGCGCTTAACAGTGCGTATCGCTCAAAGCGATCAACAGGAATTTGAACAGCAGTTTATGCAGACCATACTCAGACTAAAAGAACTTCAGGCCAGCATTATCTGGCATCACAACGCAGAACAGGGCTCCTGATGCAATACCGTTCTATTATCCGGATTTTAGGCCTGTTGGTTGCCATCTTTAGTATCACCATGTTACCGCCTGCCTTTATCGCCTATTGGTATCAGGATGGCGCTGGTGTACCCTTTCTCTTGTCATTTTTTCTGTCGCTATTGATAGGATTTGTCGTCTGGTATCCCAACCGCAATGAAAAGTCTGAACTGAAAGTTCGGGAGGGCTTTTTAATAGTAGTGTTGTTCTGGACAGTGTTAGGGGCTGTTGGTGCTTTGCCCTTCTGGCTGGCAGATAAACCTGATATGAATCTGGCTGCCAGTATGTTTGAGTCTTTTTCAGGCTTAACTACCACGGGCGCTACAGTCTTAACCGGGTTAGAAAGTCTGCCCAAAGCTATTTTGTATTACCGCCAGCAAATGCAGTGGTTTGGTGGTATGGGGATTATTGTTCTAGCTGTGGCTATTCTGCCGATGTTAGGGGTGGGTGGTATGCAGTTGTATAGGGCTGAAACTCCGGGCCCGGTCAAAGATAACAAAATGACGCCTCGTATTGCAGATACAGCCAAGCATCTGTGGTTTATTTATTTAGGCATAACCATAGCCTGCGCTTTGTCTTTTTATATAGCGGGTATGAGTGCTTTTGATGCCATTTGTCATGCCTTTTCCACAGTGGCCATCGGTGGTTTTTCTACTTACGACGCCAGCATTGGTTACTTTAACAGCGTCAGTATTAATATGATTTGTGTTGTGTTTTTGCTGATCAGTTCAGTGAACTTCCCACTGCATTTTGCGGCTGTGAGGGGCAAAAATATCAAAACCTACTGGCGTGACCCTGAGCTAAAAGCTTTTATGGTGATCCAGTTGGCGTTGATGCTGATATGTTTTTTGGTGCTTTTGGAAGAGCAAATTTATCCGGACTGGCTCAGCGCGCTGAACCACGGTCTGTTTCAGGCCGTGTCTATGTCGACTACTGCAGGTTTCTCCACTGCAAGCTTTTCCAGCTGGCCTTTGTTTTTGCCTATTTTGCTGATTTTCGCCAGCTTTATCGGTGGTTGTGCAGGTTCGACTGCCGGTGGTTTAAAAGTAGTCAGGGTGTTGCTGTTATTCCTGCAAGGTAAAAGGGAGCTAAACCGCTTAGTGCATCCACGGGCTGTGTATTCCATCAAGCTTGGGCGGCGGCCTGTGCCGGATCGGATAGTGGAAGCGGTTTGGGGCTTTTTTGCGGCTTATACCCTGGTGTTTGTGGTCATTATGTTGTTGCTGTTGTTGGTGGGCATGGACAATATCAGCGCCTTTACCGCCACAGCAGCCTGTTTAAATAACTTAGGCCCGGGATTGGGTGAAGTTGCCGCCAACTTTGCCTCAGTGCCCGATGCAGGCAAGTGGATTTTAGTAGTGGCGATGATCTTTGGACGTTTAGAGATTTTTACGCTGTTAGTACTGTTTACTGCGGCGTTTTGGAAGGATTAGATCTTTGTAGTTTAAGATTGAAATTCTAGACGGGCTGGTGCAAGACCCGCCCCTACGGTTTTTTTACCACAATAGGTGTTAATCCATGTTCTGGTTGGATTGTAGGGGCCGCGGCTTGTCCAGGCCCTTGTGTTGTCATTAGACGGTCAGATACAAGAGCCGATCTGTATTAAATAAATATCGCGCTAACCTGGAATAAGCGTTCCACTTCGGTGATGTACTTTTTATCCACCAAAAATAAAATCACATGATCGTCAGTTTCTATCACTACGTTATCGTGGGCTATTAATACTTCATCACCACGCACTATGGCGCCTATGGTCGCACCTGGTGGCAGTTTAATCTGGCCTATGGCCTGACCTACTACTTTGGATGTCGATTTATCGCCGTGAGCTACAGCTTCAATAGCTTCGGCAGCGCCTCTGCGCAGTGAGTAAACGTTCACTATGTCACCACGACGAATATGGGTCAGCAAAGCTGAAATAGTCGCTTGTTGTGGTGATACTGCTATATCTACTTCGCCGCCTTGCAGCAAATCTACATAAGCACCGCGTTTAATCAGTACCATGGTTTTTTGTGCGCCCATACGTTTGGCTAGCATGGCCGACATAATATTGGCTTCATCATCATTGGTAACGGCTAAAAACACATCGACTTGCTCGATGTTTTCTTCTTCCAGCAGCTCTGGGTCTGAAGCGTCGCCAATATAAACCACTGTATTGTCCAAGGCGCTGGACAGAAATTCGGCGCGCTCCTTGCTGCGTTCGATCAGCTTCACGCTATGGTTTTTCTCTAAAGCGCGGGCCAAACCATAACCGACGTTACCGCCACCTGCGATCATAATGCGGTGGTAGCTTTTCTCCAGCTTTTGCAGCTCGCTCATCACAGCGCGGATGTGTTTAGTGGCAGCGACAAAAAACACTTCATCATCTGCTTCAATGACCGTAGTGCCTAAAGGCTTAATGGCGTGGCCACGACGGTAAATAGCGGCAACACGGGCATCCACATGCGGCATATGCTGTTTTAAGGTCGATAAGGCATGGCCTACCAGCAAACCACCGTAATAGGCTTTTACCGCTACTAAGCTGACGCGGCCTTCAGCAAATTCCACCACCTGCAAAGCGCCAGGGTAGTCAATCAGGCGTTTGATATAGTCGGTGACCAGGGTCTCAGGGGAAATAAAGTGATCAACCGGCATATCGTCTTTGTTAAACAACTGATCGCGGTATTTCAGATACTGATTGGTACGGATACGGGCAATTTTCAGCGGCGTATTGAAAATACTGTAGGCGACCTGACAAGCAACAATATTCACTTCGTCGCTGCTGGTGACCGCAATAATCATATCGGCATCTTCAGCGCCGGCACGTTTTAAAATATCCGGATGCGCGCTATGGCCATGCACTACCTGCAAATCGTATCTGTCTTGCAGGGCGCGTAGCTTTTCAATATTGGTGTCGACGACAGTAATGTCGTTTTGTTCACCGACCAGGTTTTCCGCTAAAGTGCCACCGACCTGACCTGCACCCAGAATGATAATTTTCATAAAGCCTCTGCGTTACCGCTTTGTCTTGCGAAGTTTGGCATAAAAGAAACCATCCATCTGCTGCTGGCCGGGCAAAATCTGCCAGTGCAAATCCGGGTGACTGTCGGCCAACGGGATTAATTTCGCATCTGCATGGTCGGTCAAAAAGGCTTGGATTTGTTGCAGATTTTCTTCCGGCAGTACAGAGCAGGTGGCATACAACAATTCAGCGTCTGGTTTTAACAAAGGCCATATCTTACGCAGAATCTGTTGCTGCAACTCGACTAATGGCGCTATGTCGGTTTTTTTCCGTAACCAGCGAATATCCGGATGACGGCGGATCACGCCAGTGGCCGAACAAGGCACATCCAACAATATACGGTCAAAGGTTTGAAAACCTGCCCAGTCATCCGGGTCTGCAGCGTCAGCGGCCATCACACGGGCATCTAAGCCTAAACGGTCGAGATTGTCATACACCCTGTCTAAACGGCGTGGGTCTTTATCCAGTGCTAATACATCGGCCTCTGGTGCCAGTTCCAGAATATGGCAGGTTTTGCCACCAGGAGCGCAACAGGCATCTAATACCGAATCTTTATTGCGGGCTCCCAGGAAATACGCCGCATGTTGAGCTGCGCCATCTTGTACTGAAAACCAGCCATCAGCATAACCTGGTAATAAGGTCACATCAGAGGCTTGTTCCAGCAGCAAAGCACAAGGTAAATAAGCAAAAGGCTGACTGGCGGCTATACCTTCGGCAGCAAGAGCGGCCAGATAAGCTTCGGGTGTGGTTCGTAGCTGATTTACCCGCAGCCATAAAGGCGCTTTTTGCTGATTTTCCCCCAGTATTTGCTGCCACTGCTCAGGATAAGCCTGTTGCAGCTGGGTGATGATCCAGCTTGGGTGGTTGTACTGGACTGGTAAAGGCGCATCCTGAAAATCAAACACTTCAGGTTTACGCTGCACTGAACGTAATACGGCGTTAATTAAACCTGTCAGGCTTTGGCCTTTTAATTCACGGGCCGCTTCTACGGTTTCGCCTATGGCGGCATGGTCTGGTACCCGTAAAAATTTCAGCTGATACAAACCGACGTAAATTAAAAACTGCAGCGGGCGCAGATGTTTGACCAGCGGTTTATCCATCAGTTTCTGACAGACAGTTTCCAGCTGAGGCAAATAGCGCATCACGCCAAAACAGATTTCCTGCAGCAGGGCTTTATCTAAAGGCGAGTCCAGCTCAATCTGAGCTTTATGCAACACTTCGGACAAGGACTTACCCTGATCCACCACCTGATAACAGGCTGTTGCCGCCAGAGCGCGTAAATTTTTACTCATCAGCTCTGCCCGTCAGCATTAGTCAGCATCTGGCCTGGCTGAAACCAGTCAGCGCGGCCATTGAGGAAATCCATCACTTTCATGGCTTTTTTACCGGCAGGTTGTAATTCGGTGATCACCAATACGCCATCGGAAGTTTGAATGGCGATGCCTTTTTTATCAACCCGCAAGACTTGGCCAGCTAAACCAGAACCAGGCTCTGTGACGGCGCGCCAGATTTTCAGCTGCTGAGCGCCCAATTGCAGATAACTGATAGGCCAGGGGTTAAAAGCCCGGATTTCGCGTTCAAGCGCTATGGCTGGTTTGCTGAAATCGAGCAAAGCTTCTTCTTTCGACAGCTTTTCGGCGTAGTTGGCCAGCTCATCCTGCTGTGGCTGAGCTTGAGCTTGCAGTGCTTCCAGATTTGCTAAAGCTTCTACCAATGCGACTGGGCCTGTTAACGCCAGTTTGTCGTATAAGCTGGTGCTGGTTTCATCCACAGCTATAGGCGTGCTGACCTTACTCAGCATAGCGCCTGTATCCAGGCCTATATCCATCTGCATAATAGTCACGCCGGATTCAGCATCACCTGCCCAAATGGCGCGTTGAATTGGCGCTGCACCACGCCAGCGTGGTAACAAGGAGCCATGCACATTAATACAACCTAAACGTGGTGCGTCGAGTACAGCTTGAGGCAGGATCAGACCATAAGCCACCACTATCATCAGATCGGCATTTAACGCCGCCAGTTCTTGTTGAGCTGCGGCTTTTTTTAACGACTTTGGCTGATACACCGGAATATCGTGTTGCAGCGCCAGTTGTTTCACCGGGCTTTGTTGTAATTGATGACCACGACCTGCAGGCCGGTCGGGTTGACTGTAGACGGCAATCACCTGATGAGGAGAATCCAGCAGGGCGGCGAGATGGCGGGCAGCAAAATCTGGTGTGCCCGCAAAGATAATACGTAAAGGAGTGGTCAAAATAGTTCCTGCTAGGTTAACGGGCTGCGAGGCGAGCTTCTTTTTCCAGCTTTTTCTTAATACGGTCACGTTTTAACGGTGACAAATAATCGATAAATAACTTGCCCATTAAATGGTCGAGCTCGTGCTGTAAACAAATCGCTAGTAAACCTTCGGCCTGAAGTTCAAACCACTCGCCTTTGGTGTTTTGCGCTTTGACGGTCACAGCTGCAGCGCGCTCTACTTTGGCGTAGCTTTGCGGCACGGACAAACAGCCTTCTTCGTATTCAGTGTCACCACTTTTGGCAATGATTTCCGGATTGATAAAAATCATCGGCTCGTCGCGGTTTTCTGAGATATCGATCACGACAACGCGCTTATGCACATTGACCTGGGTGGCGGCTAAACCTATACCATTTTCGTCATACATGGTTTCCAGCATATCTGCTGTCAGTTGCTTTATTTCGGCCGTCACTTCAGGCACAGCAGCGGCTACTGTGCGTAAACGGTCGTCTGGATAATGTAAAACTGTTAATACTGTCATGGAACCTACAAAAGTCGTCTATGTTCAATTGGCTGTGCTATGGTCTAATTTTAGCCATTTATACACAGTATGAATAGCTTAGTGTGCAAGAATTACTGCAAGTACAGAAGGGGATGGTGTTATGCGACAGCAGCTTCTTACTATTTTAGTCAACTTCTCTATGTTTTTCAGTACTATTCTGCTGGCTGACGAGCTGAAACTTAAGGCTGATGCGTCTACCTTGTATCAAGTCCAGCCTGCTGGCACTGCTGGTCTGCATTTGCAACACCTCTGGTGGCCAGGCTTATGGGAGCTAAACCCACAAGTGAGTAACCCTCCTCTGATTTACCAGGGTGGTCAGCCGACACTGGGGTTAACTAGTCAAAGAGTAGCTGTCAGTTCCGCAGGTTCAGCTCAGGTGCCAGGCCATTCCGCAGGTTCAGACAGCATCAAATTAACACCTCAAATCCGCCGTATCGCAAAAGCTGATAAAGCATTGCCTGCAATAGCGCTTGCTGATATCGAGCCTTTCTTATCGGAAGGGCAGTTGTTCTCTGAACAACAACTCGAAAACCTGCCTTATGTGCTGGGTGGACCGCAGAATGTGAAAAATGCCGTATCTGGTCATGTGCTTTATGTTAAGGGAGCGCTAGATCAAACTCAGCGTTATGGCATTTATCGGCAAGGAGCAGCTTATAAAGACCCACAAAGTGGCGTTCTGATGGGTTATGAAGCGGTATTGCTGGCGGAAGTTAAAGTGTTATCGCCTGTTGTTGCAGGCGAACAACAAGTCAGTCGGATTGAAGTGCAAAAATCCAGACGGGAAGTAAGGCAAGGTGATCGCTTATTGCCTATGCCGCAGCAGTCGTTGTATCCGGAATTCTTTCAACTGCACTTGCCAGAAGTTTTGGTGTCTGGTGTGATAGTGGATAGCTTATCCCAGAGGCGTGAGTTTGCCAAAGGCGAAATCGTACTGCTGAATCAAGGCCAGAACGCTCAGCTGCAACCTGGTCACTTGCTGGGAATATTTCGCCAATCACCTTCAGCTGTCGATTTTGGTAATAAACCTCCGTATCCGGAAGATAGCGACAAGCAGCAGAGAGTTTTACATGATATGGTCGGTTCTGCTGATGCAATGTCTACCGAATTAGTGGGACAGCTGATGATTGTCAAAGTGGACGAATTCAGCTGTTTCGCTATGATTTTACGTACAGAGCAGTCTGTTAGGGTCGGTGATTTAATAGGTAATCTCTGATGTTCTGATAAAGGAGAGGAAGATGGACGACCTCGAGCATTGGATCCGCTTAGCCGCTATTCCGTCAATGGACAGGCTAAAGCATCAGCAATGGGTGGAGCTGGTTTCGAGCGCAGATTTTCATCAACTGGATGATTACCAGCTGCAGCAGCTGGGTTTTACCCTTGGCCAAATCCAGTGTCACAGAGCCATCACGCCGCAGCGTATTGAGCATTGCCTGCAGTGGTTACAAATTAGCCCCGATCATCATTTTATCCGCTACACAGACCCGCTTTACCCTGAATTACTCAGCCAGATTAAACAGCCGCCTTTTGCTTTGTTTATTAAAGGTAACCCGGCTTTGTTAAATGAAGCGCAGATTGCAATAGTGGGTAGTCGTCAGCCCACAGCAACAGGCAAACAAGTGGCTTTTAATTTTGCCGCCGATTTATGCCGTTTGGGTTTAACCATCACCAGCGGTATGGCCAAAGGCATAGATGGCTGCAGTCACAGAGGTGCTTTGTCAGTGCGGGGCAACACTATAGCTGTGCTTGGCCATGGTTTTGATACTGTGTATCCGGCGCAGCATAAAGAGTTGGCAGCAGAAATTGCCAGCAGCGGCGCTTTGGTGTCGGAGTTTTTACCTGATGTACAGCCTAAAGCTGACCATTTCCCGCTGCGCAATCGTATAGTGGTAGGCTTAAGCTTAGGAACTTTAGTGGTAGAGGCTGCGCTAAAAAGTGGTTCGCTGATTAGCGCAGGGTATGCCGCTGAGTACAGCAGGGAGCTGTTTGTGATCCCTGGTTCTATCTACAATCCGCAGGCGGCAGGCTGTCATCAGCTGATCCAGCAAGGTGCTAAATTAACCACTTGTGTCGCCGATATCATAGAAGAATGGAGCTTTTTGCAAAATAACAGTCTAAGTACTGTGAAGGACAAAGAAAAAAATTTACAAACGGGCTTGTTTGACGACAGCTTGTTGGCTAACGTAGGTGATGAGTCCACTGCGATTGATGTGATAGCAGAACGTAGTGGTTTATCTGTAGCGCAAGTCTCAATTGAATTGCTTCAACTGGAATTGGCCGGTGAAGTGGCAGCAGTACCTGGTGGTTACATCAGAGTGAGGAGGGCCTGACTATGTTTGATATCCTCATATATTTGTTCGAAAACTATATCCACAACGAGTCAGAAATTTATGTGAATCATGCCGATCTGCAGCGTGAGCTCAGCAAAGCTGGTTTCCATGATGATGATATTTTTAAGGCCCTGCGTTGGCTGGATTCGTTATCTGCCTTGCAGGAAAGTCATGTTAAGCCCTATTTAACCAAAGTGAATTCGACCGCAGTGCGTATTTATACTGTGGAAGAGCAACGTAAGCTGGAGACTGAGTGTCAGGGTTTCCTGCTGTTTCTGGAACAAATCAACGTGCTGGATGCGCCCACCCGCGAGATGGTATTGGACAGAGTGATGGACCTGGATCAGAGTTCTGTTAGCCTGGACGATTTAAAATGGGTGGTGTTGATGGTGCTGTTTAATGTGCCTGGTCGTGAAAATGCTTATGCCCAGATGGAAGACCTTATTTTTGACGAACCTACAGGGCCGCTGCATTAAGCGGCCTTTTTCGTTGTAAGCCTCTATTACTTTGGGTATATAATCGCGGCTGTTTTCTTCTATGGCCTTTGTATGTCCCAGTCTGACGATACACTTTTTCAACACGAAAAAACCGCAGAGCCTTGTCCTCTGTGTGGCCATACTTTGCAGATTAAAAGTGGCAAAAATGGACCTTTTTTAGGCTGTAGCAACTATCCGGTCTGCAATTACCTGAAAGCGCTGCATCCGCATGAAAATACAGTGGTAAAGGTGTTAGAGCACCAACTTTGTCCAGAATGCGGCAACGAGTTGGCGGTCAAAAATGGTCGCTATGGCATGTTTATTGGTTGTAGCAACTATCCACATTGTCATTTTATAGTGCACGCCGATGAACCTGAACCCAGTGATGTAACTTGTCCTGAGTGCAAAAAGGGTCAGTTGCTGGAGCGTACCAGTAAATATGGTAAAGCCTTTTATGGCTGCAGCAGATATCCGGACTGCAAATACCTGCTGAATTTTAAGCCGGTCGAAGGGCAGTGCCAGTTCTGCAATTATCCATTGTTGATGGAAAAACCTTCGGCTTCTGGTATGAAGTTACTCTGCGCCAGTAAGAAATGTCAGAAAGTGCAGGGCAGTTAAAGTGCAGTACCAGCATTGATGGCAAACAAAAAAGGCCCACAAGGGCCTTTTTTGTTAACAGCAGATTTGTTATTGCAGTTGTTTCAAGCGTACCGCTACTAAATCCAACTCAGGAAACTCATCTTCCGGTAAGTGTTGACGCAGCACATCAAAACGTTGTGCCAGTTCGCTGGTGCTGATGGCGCTTAAATTGATATGGCCCATCTTGCGACCCGGTCTTTTGCCTTTGCCGTACCAGTGCAAATGGCAGCTTGGTAAGCTTAATACTGCAGGGCTGACATGATCTTCACCCAGAATATTCACCATCAAAGTGGGGCGTACTAAAGCTGTGCTACCAAGTGGCAAACCACAAACAGCCCTTAGGTGGTTTTCAAACTGACAGGTGTCGGCACCTTGCTGGGTCCAGTGCCCTGAGTTATGCACCCGCGGTGCTATTTCATTCACCAGCAGTTGGTTGCCCACCTGAAAAAACTCCAGAGCCAATACACCGACATAATCTAAAGCAGTTGCTACAGCTTCAAACATCTGCTTGGCTTGTTGCTGCAATTCCTGCTGACCAGGTAAGGCCAGAGATACCGCCAGTACACCAGCAACATGATGATTTTCTGTCAGAGGGTAGACCACCATTTCGCCAGCCTGATTACGGGCTCCAACTAAACTGACTTCACGGTCAAAACGGACAAACTGCTCGGCCACTATAGCTTGAGGTAAAGTATGGTCGGCGCCTGCCATAAACTGTTCAATATCAGCCCACACCGCTTGCGAGTCAGCCTGAGTTTTTAAGCGCCATTGGCCTTTGCCGTCATAACCTGCCAAAGCGCTTTTCAGCACTAGTGGTAAACCCAGCTGTTCAATCGCCTGATAAAAATCCTGTTCAGTCACGACAATTTTATAAGCAGCGTTGGTCACGCCCGCTTTATCCAGCAGTTGTTTTTCCTGACGGCGATCGCCACCTGCTTTTATTGCCGTGCTGTTGGGTAAAAACTTACCGCTTTGCTGACACAGCTCCTGCACCGGATAGGGGATATGCTCAAACTCTGAGGTGATCACATCGGCATTGGCGATAGCTTGTGCCAGACCTGTGCCCAGTTGTTGCTGAGTGACAGGGTCAACAATAGTGTCGCTGTTCACATCATAAGCAGAGACTTTTAAATTCAGTGGAGTACCTGCCAGACTCATCATACGAGCCAGTTGACCAGCACCTAAAACCAGAACCTTCATCAATTATTCCTCGGCTGGATTCGGGTGAGCCAATACAGAGTCAGTTTGTTCTTTACGGAAGGCATCAATTTTGCTCATCAGCTCTGCATCTGAGGTCGCCAGAATTTGTGCTGCTAACAAGCCAGCATTGGCTGCACCTGCATCACCAATAGCAAGAGTACCTACAGCAACCCCTTTTGGCATTTGTACTATAGATAATAAGGAGTCCAAACCTTTTAAGGCTTTAGATTGCACTGGCACACCTAATACCGGCAGGCTGGTAAACGCCGCCGCCATACCTGGTAAATGCGCTGCACCACCTGCACCGGCAATAATGACTTTCAAACCACGAGCTGCGGCATTGGTCGCGTAGTCGGCTAAAAGTTGAGGAGTTCTGTGAGCTGAAACAACGGTAGTTTCATAGGCAATTTGAAAACGATCTAACATATCGGCCGCGTTTTTCATTGTGGGCCAATCAGATTTAGACCCCATGATAATACCTACTTTCATCGTTGTTTCCTTAAAGCTGCAAAGAACTGGCATAATAAGGCCGCTATTATATACGCAAAGTAATTGAAGCTGTAGCTTCAGGGAAGACTCTGGCCTCGACCAGAACCATTTTTGACGAAAAACCCTAGATACAGGACTCAGAAAAATGACAGATATCTCGTCTGCCGTTAAGGCCCTGCAGCAAGGCTTGGTCATTGCCTACCCAACCGAAGCTGTGTTTGGTGTCGGTTGCGACCCGGATAATAGTTTGGCCATCGAAAGCTTGTTGCAGGTCAAACAAAGGCCAAAATCCAAGGGCTTAATCTTAATAGCTGCAGACTTTTCCCAGTTGATTCCTTATATTGCAGCCGACACACTCAGTGCAGAACAAACTCAGCTGATGTTGGACTCATGGCGCGACAGTGCAGGTGTCAAAGATAAAGCTGCTGTGACTTGGGTCGTACCAGCGTCAACTCGCTGCAGTGACTGGCTGACAGGTCAGTTTGATTCCATTGCGATTCGGGTTTGTGATCACCCTATGGTGCAGCAGTTATGTTTGGC
The DNA here is from genome assembly GCF_004005375.1 of Rheinheimera sediminis. Classification (GTDB taxonomy): domain Bacteria; phylum Pseudomonadota; class Gammaproteobacteria; order Enterobacterales; family Alteromonadaceae; genus Pararheinheimera. The sequence goes on from NZ_RZUF01000005.1 coordinate 189,918, forward strand.
TTTTGGTAAACCTATTACATCCACCAGTGCGAATTTATCTGGCCTTGAGCCCTGTCGCAGCACAGCCGAAGTTCAGCAGCAACTGGCGGGTCAAGTGGCTGTCATAGTCGATGCTCCCACAGGTGGGCGTGCTGTGCCGTCAGAAATACGAGATATTAGTACAGGCCATATTTATCGCGCGGGTTAATAGCCGCCTGCGAATCAAGAGATAAGCAAATGCAAAACGTCGATAAACATCAGGTAAAAGCTTTTCTAATGGCACTGCAGGACAGCATTTGTGCTGAGCTCGCCGCTGCTGATGGCGCTGCAGACTTTGCAGAAGAAAGCTGGGACAGAGCCGAAGGCGGTGGTGGTCGTAGCCGTGTACTGACTCAGGGTGCTGTATTTGAGCAAGCTGGTGTGAATTTCTCTCATGTGTTTGGCGACAAGATGCCTGCTTCAGCCACAGCGCACCGGCCTGAATTGGCAGGGCGTAAGTTTGAAGCTATGGGCGTGTCTTTAGTGATCCATCCACTGAATCCACATATCCCGACCAGTCACGCCAATGTACGGTTTTTTATCGCCGAAAAAGAAGGTGAAGCACCGGTCTGGTGGTTCGGTGGCGGTTTTGATTTAACACCTTTTTATCCGGTTGAAGCGGATGTGGTGCATTGGCATCAGGTGGCCAAAGACTGTTGCGATGGTTTTGACGCCACTTATTACCCTAAATACAAAAAATGGTGCGATGAATATTTCTACTTAAAGCACCGCAACGAAACCCGTGGTGTAGGTGGTTTGTTTTTTGATGATTTAAACGAGCCGGGTTTTGAGCAGAGTTTTGCTTTTATGTCTGCAGTAGGTGAAGCCTTTACTAAGGCTTACGTGCCTATAGTGCAGCGTAATAAAAACAAAGCCTATTCGGAAGCAGAGCGCCAGTTCCAATTGTATCGCCGTGGCCGTTATGTCGAGTTTAATCTGGTGTTTGACCGCGGTACTTTATTTGGTTTGCAAAGTGGCGGTCGCACCGAATCTATTTTGATGTCGATGCCACCTTTAGTGCGCTGGCAATATGGTTATCAGCCTGAAGCCGGAAGTGCAGAAGCGAAATTATATCAGCGTTATCTGCAACCACAAGATTGGTTAGGTCTTAATCATTAACTAGAGGCGCTGCACTGCGCCTCTTTCTTTTTATCTGTTGATCATATGGCTAGCAAGTTGCGCCAGCGAATGACTTAAGCCCTGGCGCAACAACTTGTCTTCTACCACTTCAGCCAAAGCTTTATCCATACAAAACATCCACTGATCACGCATCTGCTGATCCACAGCAAAAGGCATATGGCGCATCCGCAAACGTGGATGACCGTATTTTTCTTCAAACAAAGATGGGCCACCCAACCAGCCGGATAAAAACTCAAAAAACTTTTGCCTTATCGTATCCAGAGGCAGAGGATGAATAGCATACAATTCAGCGGCTTCTGGTGCTGTCGACATAATGTCGTAGAATCTGTCGGCCAGACGCCGTGTTGCTGCTTCGCCGCCAATCAGCTCGTAAGGCGTGGTCGCCGGAGTCGGATGTGGCTTGCTATTTGGCTGGCTTTTATTAAAAATCGCGTCAAACAACTTTTTCATGGTGAACCTGTGGACCGTTACGCTGTATTTGGAAATCCTGTTGGGCACTCAAAATCGCCGCTGATCCATAGCTGGTTTGCCAAACAAACCGCACAAGCTTTGAGTTACGAGGCCATTTTAGCACCGGTCGACGCCTTTGCCGACAGCTGGTTTAGCTTTGTCGCTGCGGGAGGCAGGGGTGGCAATGTCACAGTGCCTTTCAAAGAGCAGGCTTATCAGTTGGCTGAACAACTCAGTGAACGAGCTTTGCAGGCTGGTGCGGTCAACACTCTTTATATAGATAAAGCCGGTGTACTTTGTGGTGATAACACCGATGGTTTAGGTTTAGTCACCGATTTAACCCGGCTAGGCGCAGAGCTTCAGGATGCTTTCATATTGGTATTAGGTGCTGGTGGAGCTTGTCGTGGTGTAGTCGGGCCTTTATTGGCTGCTGGTGTAAAGCACATCCATATAGCCAACAGAACTGCAGCTAAAGCTGAAGCCATAGCCGCGCTGTTTGATGGCAGAGTCACAGCATCAGGTTATGAGCAAGTTCCTCCTGAAAAATGGAGCCTGGTGATCAATGCCACTTCAAGCGGGCTTGACCAGCAAAGACCGCCGTTAGCAGAACAAAATCTTAAGCACTGCACCTTGGCCTACGATATGTTGTATGGCAAAGAGCCGACTGCTTTTCTGGTCTGGTGTCAGCAACAAGGTGTGCCTCAGTGCGCTGATGGTCTAGGTATGTTAGTCAGTCAGGCCGCTGAAAGTTTTGCGATATGGCGTGGCGTAAAACCTGATGTCACGCCAGTACTACAACAACTGACGGCTATGGTGAAAGCATGAACCAGCAACTGATTTTTAATCATGACTTCGTTTTTGATGAAAACACAGATTCAGTCAGTTGTAGTTGTTTAGCTGCAGGCATGCGGTTACGTATTTATATAAAGAAGCCACAAGGCTGGGATAACCAAAGCTGGCTGGAGCAAATAAAAGAAGACTGCTTTTATTGGGAAGAACAAATAGAAGAAGCGGCCAAAGCAGACCGCTTTAATGAGGATGGCGTTTTGTATCTGGATGGCTCAGCTTAACGGCTCGGCCAGATACTCATCTTTTAATACCACATAGTTAATAGCAGACTGAGTCAGAAAACTACGTTCTGCTTCATTCAGCGGCCTGGCTTGTTTCACCGGGCTGCCTACATAGAGATAACCAGACTCTAATCTTTTGCCAGGTGGTACCAAACTACCAGCACCAATAATGACATCGTCTTCTACTATCACGTCGTCCATTACTATAGCGCCCATACCTACCAGAATACGGTTTCCCAACTGGCAGCCGTGCAACATCACTTTATGTCCGACTGTGACATCGTCTCCTATAAGAAGAGGAGAACCGCCCGGGTTCTTTGTGGTTGGTCGCGATACATGCAGTACAGAACCATCCTGCACATTAGTACGCTCACCAATACGGATAATGTTCACATCACCCCGTGCTGCTACTAAGGGCCAGATACTGCTATGAAGGCCAATTTGAATATCGCCAACTAAAACAGACGATGGATGCACATAAACCCCGTCAGCAAGCTGTGGAGTTTTACCTTTATATGAAGTTAATGACATAAGAATTTCCTCTGCTGCTGCAGGAGTATGCGACAAATGTTGAAAAAAAGCACGGTTCGATTGAATTTCAGGCTGTCGCACTCAAAAGTGCAAGTTTTCTTAAAAAGAGTATTGCACGCAGCCAAAAACTCCCTATAATGCGCGCCATGCC
>NZ_RZUF01000050.1 GCF_004005375.1 Rheinheimera sediminis
TCTGGCGGGCTAAGTTGGAGGCTTTTGACCGTTCTGTGTTAAGCACAAGTATTGGTGATTTCAACATAGGATTCCCTGGCCAGTATTGGGATGCAGAAAAAGCCAGCTGGTATAACTATTTCAGGGATTATGACGCGACTTTAGGGCGCTATTTGCAGAGTGACCCTATTGGTTTGGCGGGTGGGTTGAATACTTATGGTTATGTAGGTGGGAATCCTGTAACAAAAGTTGATCGACTTGGATTATGTGAATGTAACTCCAGCCAACAGCCAACTCCACAAGTTAATACCTTCTCACAGCAAGCGGAGGTTTTGTCTAAAACCAGAACCCCACAATACAATGGTTTTAATTATAACTATAACAATTTCAGGGTTGGGGGAGGTGCAATGGCTTTATCAGCGATCTCTTTTACTGCAACTGGAGGACTAGCTACGGGATTGAGCGTCTCATCATTTGCTCTTGGAGGATATAGTATGCTCGGAGACATGGGAGGCGTGCAAGCACACCATGATGATGTACTGCAGACAACTCTTTTTAGCGTAGATGGGCGATATGGGATTGAGTATAAGTTATTCGGTCCGAATGGCGACCTAAAACGAAACGATACTTTTATGGCGCAAGGTTGCCTGGATTAATCATGAGAAAAATATCACTAGTTCTCGGCTGTATATTTTGGACTGTTTTTATCACACGATTTGCTTATGGCACCGTAGAGGTATTTAAAAAACCAAGTTTAGCGCTGTATATGATTGTAGTCTCCGATAAAACAGGATCGTATTCCACTTCGACCATGCGGGATCTTAGGATGAGCTTTTACTTGTTATTAGGTGCAAATCCGAATGAACCCCAATATTGGGGGCGTTCCGCCTTTGAAGAGGCTGTGGCTGTCGCAAATTTTGCAGCAATAAAAAAATTAACTCCGTTAGTGAATGAAAAAGTTTACTTACGGGGAGCTCAGCTTGCCTGTCGCAATACAGATACAGACTATGAAGTTCTGGAATATTTGTTCAGAGCGCGAGGAGAGCAACTTTTAACGCCAATCAACTTTTGTAAAACTGCTAACTTAGATTCGTAATATATTAGAGTACTTAAGGGGCAAGTCTTAAACCTTGTCCCTGTTTTTCAATTAAAACTAGCTAGAACTAATGCGCTCCATAACACACGGGTTAAGTCTTACGCCTTGCCCCGCTTTTAAATCAATACAAAGAGCAAAAGTAAACAACACCGGGCGCATGAATTATAAAAATTCAGGGTTTATGGGGATGGGATTAGCCCTCTGGACTTATAACGAAGGTGCTTACGCTCGAGGTAAACTGAATAAAGCAGTTAACTACGGTGGCTCATCCCCTTGCCCATCATTAGCAAAACCAATCAACTAGTGCAACGCGCCAAGCTGGGGCGACAAAGGTAAGTTTTCTACTTCACGCTGTGAAAACTGCACTGAAGTGACCACTAAAGCGGCGATCACTAAAACGGATGAAAGGCCCCCGCTCCAGCCTAACCAGCGAATAAGTTGTGGTTGTTGTCTTTTGGTACGCAACCAGTGCATCCAAATTCCACCTGCGACTAAAAAAGTAAAACCCAGCCCAAATACAAAATACAGCAGCTTGACACCCAAGCCGGCAAAGTTACCAAAATGCAGCGGATCGGCCATATCAGCTATATAAGCCAAAGCTTTTAAATCGGCAGCGCGCTGAATCTGAATCACTTGTGCCGTCACCGGGTTCAGATAAATTCTGTTGGCTCTGTCCCTGACCAGCAGGCTATTGTCCTGACCAACCACCACTACTGCATTTCTCTCCGACAGCGGATAATTCAGCGCTCTGATGTCCAGCTCTGGCCTGGCCTTTTGCGCGGCCTGCATTAATTCGGTTAAAGACAAGGCTTGATATTGTGCTGTAACCAGCTCCAGCTTCGGCGCATTTGGATAATGTTCCACCTTAAACTTCAGTAAGAAATGTTCGGTGAAGTACCAAAGGCCTGTTAAAAACATCAGCAGAATAAAACCCCAACACCAGATGCCTGTCCATTTATGCCAATCGGACCAAAAAGTACGGCTCGATACTTTAGTAGCCGAAGGCAGCTGAAAGCCTTTACGCCACCACTGCCGGTACACATAAAAACTGCTGACCAGGATAATCAGCAGTAAAAAACTTAAACTGGTGACCACAATTTTGCCTGTAGGCCCAAGCGACAGGTACATATGAAGATTGCGTAAAAACCGCGACACAGTGCCCCACTGGCCTTCGCCTGTTAAGGCACCGGAAGCGGGATCAAAATAGACAAATAAAAACTCTGAGCCTTTATTCAAACTGACGCTACCTGCCAGATACCACTGCTCCGGTACATTGAGGTTACTGATTTGATAATCCGGATAAGCTTTGGCTAAGTTCTGCTCCAAAACCTGCCAGGGCACTGGGCCTTGGCGTTCAGACAAAGCCCGGTATTTTTGATCGGCCAGGTACTGAATTTCATGGCTAACCACAGCTAGCGTGCCTGTGAAGCACACCAGTAACAGCAGCAGGCCAAAGGCAAAACCTGCAAAAGAGTGCAACTTAAACCAGCTTTTAGCAGTCATAGCCAACTTAGAACTGATAACTGGCGGTCACTATGAACCGGCGTGGTTCACCGGGAAAATGCCCAGTGCGCTGAATAAAACCAGATGTCGCATAGGTTTTATCAAACAGGTTTTTCACGTTGGCTTGAAACAACCACTGCTGCCAGTGAGTTTGCCAGCTCATATCAAAGACTGTGTGAGATTTCACAAGCTGACCATCCATACTTATCTGGTCACTGACATAATCCATACCAGCAGCTATGGCTGAATTGATGCCTTCCAGTTCATACCGGCTCCAGATCCCAATCTGATGTTGTGGCGCATTGGCGAACTTGTCACCCACAGCATTGGTGATAGCACTGGTGCTCTCGATAATACGGGTATCGTTATAGGCATAGTTAACATTCAGCACCCAGGAGTCGGTTAAATCGCCCAATAAATCCAGTTCCAGCCCTTTACTTTTTACCTCACCCAAGGCAATTAAATCATCACGGCCATCACCAGCCACATCACCACGAGGATCAGTTTGCAATATGTTATTTCTGATCATTTCATAAGTGGCCAGATTCAGGCGTATTGCATCATTGAGTAAAGAGAAACGTGCACCAGCCTCGATAATGCTGGACTGTTCAGCGTCAAAAGGGCCACCCACTTCAGGCAGCTGGGAGGTGCTGGCCTGAGGGCTAAAGCCTGTGCCTTTGAGTGCATACAAACGTACCCAGTCCGTCAACTGGTAAGTAGAACCTATACGCCAGGAGCTGTCACTGCCATCCACTTGTGACGACGCTATATTGTTTTTATCTTCAAAACTATCCCAGCGTACACCCAGCAACAGATTCCAGCTTGAAGTTAAATCCAGCTGATCCTGCAGATAAACCCCCTGACGTACTGCAGTGGTATCTGTTGGAGTGGACCTAATACTGTCAATATCATAATCAGCAGCTGAGGTCAGGCCATACACAGGGTTGATCAGGCTGATTCCCGTAGCTTTACCGCCCTGCTCTATCGGCGCTACATTGCGGCCCAAAAAGTAGGAGTCCTGGGTCATGGTATCAGCGCCTATCAGCAATTGATGGTTAAAGCCTGCGGTGCTGAATTCAACAATATTGTTCCAGGTCACACTGTTTGCAGTATTTTCACGGCGTTGATCCCTGAACTGACGGCGGCAATAATCTACGACGCCATCGCCATCTGTATCAAAGCTACAAAAAGGTTCATGGTAGTTTTGTAATTCAGTATTTTCATAACGACGCCAGGTCAGGTCGGTGCGCCAGTTGCTATTAAATTCATGATCGGCCCGAAGCTGCCAGACATCAGCGTCCAGTGACTGGAAATCTGTCGCTTCGTTATGGTTCCAGGCTCTGTCGCCGAGGAAGTTGCCCTGATCATCTGTAGGTACACCCCGTAACCGGGCGCCCTGATAATCCTGAGTCACTGTATTGTATTGCAGGGTCAGGCTGGTGCTGTCGGTCAGATCAATCAGATAACCCAAGTCCAGAATGTCGTTTTCAACTTTGGTATTCCAGCGAAAAGGCTGCTCAGAATCGCGATAATAGCCAAAACGATAGGCTTGCTGTTCTGTTAAAGGGCCACTCAATTCCAACGAGCCTTGCCAATAACTATCATTGCCTAACGCAAACTCTAGCTGGTTTTTACTGCTTCGTTGTGGCTTTTTAGTGACGTAGTTAATTAAGCCACCTGGTGCGCTGCTGCCATATAAAGCACCACTGCTGCCTTTGAGTAGTTGCACTTCCTGCACATTAAACAACTGCGGCACAGCAAAACCATTAAAAGGATCGCCTCTTACACCGTCGTATAAAATTTCATCCTGACGGAAACCACGGAAAGTCACACCTGAATAACTAAAAGCACTGACGCCACTCATACTGCGGTATAAATCTGTGACCTGACGGGCAGCCTGATCGCGGATCAGGGCTTCGGGTAACACCTGAATGCTCTGAGGCACCAGTTCTAAATCTGTATCTGTTCTGGTGCCTACACTGCTTTGTCCAGCCCGGTATAGCGTCTGGGCGCGGCCTTTGACCTCTATCACCTCTAACTCTTTTTCAGATTGCTGTTTATCCAGCGTCTGGGCATAACCAGGAAACATAAGTACAGTAACAACAGAAAGAGTTAAGGTAGCAGGTGAAGACAACATAATAGCCTCTGAGCAACAACAAGGCTGCACAGATTAAACGAGAATCATTCTCAATTCAATATAGCTTAGCTCAAACATCCCTGCTTTCTGCACATCAGTGCACTACAAAAATAAAAGAGGGGGCATGCTCTGACAGGTAGAGATTGCCCCATTGCACTAAAGTCTGAATTTTTGAATGTAATCAAGAAAAGGTCCGCTTTGACCTGTAGTACCGCCAAAGACGTACACTTGCTGTCCCAAAGTGACAGCTGCATTATGTCGGCTTGCCTCGTAGCCTAAGTCCAATTTTTGCCACTGTGCTTTGTTAAAATCATAACTATAAGTTGAGGCCATCTGTTCGTAATCACCAAACACCAGTAATTTATTTTGCTTCACTGTGACAGAATGAGCACTGAGTGCTATTGGCAAATCAGGCAGCATTTGCCATTCATTGGTTGTTGGATTAAAACGTTCAAATGATCTGAGCGCCCTCTTATGGTCATAGCCACCCACCAGATAAATCCAATCGTCTTTTACCACCGCCCTGGTATCTTTTGCCATCGGCATATCTTCAGCCCTCAGCCACTGCTGTTTAGATAAATCATACACAGCCACTGTAGCAGTTGGCACCAAATGAGTACGCATAATCAGTGAGCCACCAAACACAAAAATCCTGCCATTAGCCAGTACTGCAGTATTGCTTCGGGTAGGCATTGGTAAATTAGCGGCAAAGGTCACATCGCCCGTTTTGGTATTTAATACTTCAACTCGCGTTTCCAAACCAGCACCAGCACCGGACATTGAGACGCCACCCAAAATATAAATTGATTCCTTCCCATCCCATACCGCTGAAAAATAGCGACGAGGAATAAGTTTGTCTTTCCATTGTTCGAGTTGTCCTGTCACGGGATCATAAACTTCAACATCTGACAAAAACCCAGAGTCGTTAGACCCTGCAAGGATAAAAATCCTTTTCCCATCCTCAACTGCCGCATGGGCATATCTTGCTTCGAGCATCCTTTGAGGCACAACTGCATTGCGGCTGCAGGCAGTAACAACAACTAAAAGAAGGCAAAGGCCAAAGACTCGTCGAGTGAAACAATCCCTATACATACAAATCCCTAATATTACAAAAAGTATACAAATGATGTTATATCTGCTTCGCTCAGGGAATTCAAGCCAGTGTTCATTTGCGCTGCAATTCAGCTAAAAAATACCTTACAAGTTTCACATAAATTTTGCAGGCACAGACCAGGCCAGCCGCACAGGCACTGTTGATTCGGAGTCCAGTTCAAGACAAGTTAAAGAGGCTTTTTTCAGCTCAAGAAAAGCTTTATCCAGCCCCAATAATTCATTCACCAGCGACGCCAGTTCAGGTTCATGCCCTACCAACAACACAGCTTCATTGTCCTGCAACTGACTGATTAAATATTCTTTAATTTCAATGGCAGAAACTGCTGGCAATAAGCAGTGCCATTCTTCAACAGCGGTTTTGACACCAGAATCTTTGCGCACCAAAGCGGCCGTTTGCACAGCTTTGGTTTGTGGGCTACAAAAAATCCGATCGGGCAATAAACCCTGTTTTTGCATAAAAGCGGCCACACGGCGCGCCTGTAATCTGCCCTTTTCATTCAGACAACGGTCGGCTTCATCCACCAGCGAAGTTCGCACATCTGCCGTCGCGTGGCGCATCAGATAAAGTACAGCTTTCATCAATTTCACCTTTAGTGCAGAAAATGCTGGCAGACTATAGCGAACCTATTACAGATATATGACTTTCCCCTTTGTAATTGACGCCGCAGCTTTGTTGACGGCGTCGCGGGCGACCCTAAAGGTCGCCCCTACAATAAATCCCACGGGCTTCCGTTGCCCCTGCTGTTATTTGGGTAATAAATTGTAGGGGCGGGGTTTATCCCCGCCCGTTCGGTGGCCATAACAGGCGTTGCTGTCTGAAATTGATGTTGCTGCATCGCGGGCGACCATAAAGGTCGCCCCTACAGTATTTCGGGTTGGTCATTATTTTGGATTAGTCATTGTAGGGGCGGGGTTTATCCCCGCCCGTTCGGTGGCCATAACAGGCGTTGATGTCTGAAACTGATGTTGTTGCATCGCGGGCGACCATAAAGGTCGCCCCTACAGTATTTTGGGTTGGTCATTATTTTGGATTGGTTATTGTAGGGGCGGGGTTTATCCCCGCCCGTATCGAGTGGCAATCAACTGGGTAATTGCCAACTGGGTTCTTGGCCAATTGAGCAGCCCAACAAACCAACTGCGACACTTTGCCACATTGCGCAGTACAGACAAGCAGCAGACAATGATCCCGACTTCCACCAGATGACAAGGTGTTCCCACTCCTATAATCTGGGCTGTCAGTTTTTTGCAACGGCTGCTTTGCAGCCGCTTTTTTTTGAGACGCTATGAACAGCATATTTGCCCGCAAAGATACCAGCCCGGCTCACCCCATTCAGCAACTGCAGCGTTTTCGCTGGGTCTTGATTGCCTTAGAACTTCTGGCCAGCCTGATAGGTTATCTGTTGGAGTACCCTATCCATAGCTGGAGCCTGCTGTGTTTTGTCATTGCAGTACATTGCTTTACCAATATCAGCCTTAAACTCTGGCGTGGTCAGCAAGGCTCAGAACAACGTTTTATTGCCATCAGCATCTTGATTGATCTCTTTATGATCACAGCGCTGCTGGCGATGACAGGAGGCGCCAGCAATGGCTTTGTCGCCATATTACTGCTGCCTGTGGCTGTTACTGCGGTGTTATTTTCTGCAATTCCCAGCTACCTGATGGCGATACTGGCTATTGGCTGTTACAGCCTGCTACTGCAAGTTCCACTCAGCACAGATGTGCATGCCATGCACCAGCATCATAGTGCTGAGCCAGCGGGCATAGAACCTTTTAGCCAACATATCAGCCAGATGTGGTGGGCTTTTAGCTTTAGCGCTTTTATCGTCAGCTGGTTTATCAGCGCCCAAACCCAGCGTATTCGCAGCACTTCAGCACAGTTAAACAAACTGCAACAAAAACAACTGCAGCATGAGCAAATACTGGCTGTGGCCACCTATGCCGCTAATGCAGCTCATGACTTAGCCACGCCACTGCAAAATCTGGTGCTGCTGACCGACGAGCTGACAGAGCAACAACAAGACGCCGCTTTAGCTGCCGATCTGCGCCAGCAACTGCAACTCTGTCAGCAGATAGTGCAAAAACTTCGCAGCAACGCCCAGCAACTGCGTAAAGGTGAGGTACAATCCCAGCCTTTGTATAACGCTATTGAGCACAGCGTTCAGCTGTGGCTGGTGAGCCGGCCTGAAATCAGCATGGAGCAATACTTCGCAAGCGATCAATCGCCTTTAACAGTGACGGATAGCATCAGCCTGGCGGCTGCTTTGTTTAATATTCTGGATAACGCAGCTGACGCCAGCTTAGCCAACAAAGAGCCTAAATTAAGCCTGACCATGCAACAGAAGCAGGGCCAGCTGGAGTTACAAATTCGCGATTATGGCCCTGGTTTATCAGAAAAAGAGCTGGCGCAACTGGGCAAAAAGCCACAACCAAGTGAACAAGGTTTAGGTTTGGGCCAATTCCTCGCGAATGTGTCCATCGACAGTCTGGGTGGTACAGTCGAGCGCAGCAACTGCACCGATGGCGGCGTGTTAACCCGTATTTATTTTGGTAATAAAGCACAATGAAACTGGTGCTACTGGACGATGATGTCACTTTAACACGCACTTTGTGTCGTCGACTGGAAGGCTTGGGCCATCAGGTAAAATGCTATAACGAGGCAGTAACCCCGGACTTATTAGTGGCAGAACAGGCCGACTGTTACCTGCTGGATTTACGTTTTGGTACTGTCTCTGGTCTGGATTATGTGGCGCCGTTACGACAACAACTGCCGTTATGTCGCATCGTATTACTAACGGGCTACGCCAGCATAGCCACAGCAGTGCAAGCAGTAAAAGCCGGAGCAGACGACTACCTGACCAAGCCTGTGGATTTCGCAACTTTAACTCAGGCTTTAAGTGGCCAAGTGAGCCAAACGGCAGCAACTGAAGCCGATGTTTTATCGACAGATCAGCTGGAATGGGAGCATATTCAACGGGTTCTGGAACAACATCAGGGCAATATCTCCCAGACCGCCAAAGCACTTGCCATGCACAGACGAACCCTTCAGCGCAAACTACAAAAACACAGGCCCTGAATTCGCTTTACTTTTTCTTCTCAGCGGCTACAATACGCGCCGCTCTTTTGACTGTTCTTTATACAATAAGGTAATCGTTATGCATCCGATGTTAAACATCGCAATTCGTGCTGCCCGCAGCGCAGGTAATGTCATCGCTAAAGCTTGTGGTCAGATGGACTTAGTTCAGACGACTCAGAAAGGCACCAATGACTTTGTGACCAACATCGATAAAGAAGCAGAACAGGCCATAGTGCATGTTTTACGTAAGTCATTCCCGGATCACGATATTATCGGTGAAGAGAACGGCGAATATGGCAACAACAATAGCGATTACCAGTGGATCATCGACCCTCTTGATGGCACCACCAACTTTATCAAAGGCATTCCTCACTTTGCTGTATCCATAGCTTTGCGTCATCAGGGCAAACTGGATCAAGCCGTGGTTTTTGACCCATTACGTGGTGAAGTATTCACAGCATCCCGTGGTGCAGGCGCTCAGCTCAATGGCCGTCGTATCCGTACCACCAATTTACCTGAATTAAGCGGCGCTATTCTGGCGACAGGTTTCCCATTTAAACACAAACACCATTTAGACGCGTACACCGAAACTTTTAAAACTCTGATGACTCAGGCCGCAGACGTGCGTCGCACTGGTTCAGCAGCGCTGGATTTATGTTATGTCGCAGCAGGCCGTTTTGATGGTTTCTGGGAAATTGGTTTAAAGCCGTGGGATTTTGCTGCAGGCGAGCTGATCTTACGTGAAGCCGGTGGCTTAATCAGTGACTTCGCTGGTGGTAACAACTACCTGCGCAGCGGCAACATTGTTGCTGGCAGTCCAAAAGTATTAGGTGCCATGTTAAAAGGCATGCGCCCACATTTAACAGAAGCTCTGCTGAAATAAATATCCCTGTTGGGGACGGGTTTATCCCGTCCCTCTTCATTCATCAAATCTGCGGCTTAGTCAAAGGCAAACCAGCATTGACCCAGGCTGTATAACCACCCGCTAAACTCCAGACATCCTGATAGCCCATTTTCTGCAGCATATCGGCCGCTAATGCCGAACGAAAACCACCACCACAATACAAAATCAGCGTTTGCTTTTTATCCTGCACTGCATTTTCCACGTCGCGCTCAATCACGCCTTTACCCAAATGAATAGCAGCAGGCAAATGCCCGGCCAGCCACTCTAAATCTTCCCGCACATCCACCAGCACATAAGGGGTTGGAAACTTGTGTAAATCAGCAATAGTCAGCTCTTTCACTCTACTTTTGGCATCGTCGACTACAGCCAGAAAACCCGGGGAATGTTGTTTGCTCATAGGTAAATCCTTTCTAACATCAGTGTCTTTATGTTACGCGCCTTGTCTGGCTTGTAAAAGAGGTCGTTGGTGAATACAGATCCACACCAAATGACATGGCTCCACACCAGCTTTCATCTGCAACTCCCCTACCTCATCAGTGCATAACAAGCTTTGCCCTGCATCCAATTGATAACTCTGCTCTTTGAAACTTACCTGAAGCTCACCAGACGCCAGATATAACAAAGATTCACTGGCAAGAGTTAAAGATAAAGGTTCAGTTACAGACAGTACCTGCAAGCTGGCTTTTACATCAACGCGCCTGGTCATCAGATTAAAATCCCGCACTGGCCCTTCTATTAAAGTGCAGTCAATGGCGGTTTCGCCGGCAAAAGCAAAAGGCAGCAAGGCTTTATCCAACACTAAGGGCTGATCTTCAGCACCATGCAGACAAAAGCCTCTACCTTGCAGCAGCATAATAATGCGGTCGGTTTGTTCAAAGCGGGAAAAAGCACCGTCACTGGTGACTTCGGCGATGGATACACGCCAGCGCATGCCGATATCGTCGTCAGAACGGGCGAGTTGATGAGTAATGCCACCGCCATTTTTCCAGGCCTGAGTTTGCCATTGGTTGGGGGAGATAAGTTGGAGCGCCATAGGAAGAACTTAAAAGCTATCTAAAGTGACTTATCTTAGGTGCTCTAGTGCTATGACAAAAGAGCAACACAAATAAAAAACGCCCCTTTGCAGCGAGGCGTAAATGTAGGGGCGACCTTTATGGTCGCCCGCAAAGCAGCAACATAAATTCCAGACACTAACGGCTGTTATGTCCATCTGACGGGCGGGGATAAACCCCGCCCCTACAATGACCCAACCAAAATAATGACTAACCCAAATCACTGTAGATGTATGGACTCCCCTCCCTGAGAGGGATTATGGTGAAGTTGTCACACAAACCAAAA
>NZ_RZUF01000051.1 GCF_004005375.1 Rheinheimera sediminis
TTACAACAAGTTGCTGGTACAAACAGCGATATCTGGAGCGCGGTTGTTCAGCCACAAAGTACCAGCTTATATGCAAAGGCCTGATGATTATGAGATTTTTATGGGTTAATCAACGTGTTAACAGCGGCTAACTACAAGGGCTATGCGAGGTAACTCAGACCAAAACAATACGATAGCTCATGAATAGCAGAGCATCACATCAGGTTATTTATATTTTGCCCGGATAGAGCATCAGTTACTAATTCATCTGAGCTTGGATCAGCACTATCTTTCGCAGCTTACTTCCCAATTCAATATGGCCTTCTGGGTTTTTTAATCTCTGATATTAAATATTTGTTAAATGATATTGCCTTAGTTTGTTTTGTGGTTTAATTTTTATTATCAATAATTTACCTCTGTAGGTTTCGGACTGTTCCGATAAAAAAGATAAGAGGCTCCTGTCATTCTTAGTGGTGTTTTAAGTAAATTTTGCTCCAGAACAGAACAAAATTGCGGCTCAGGTCGTAGTTGGAAGGCGGCCGCAATTTGACCTGAAGCTTATGGACTCTCAAATTGGCCGCATTAAGGTGAAACTTGAGTGTCATTTTGTTATGTGGTTCGGTGGCTAGAGTACTGTAATGTAACAATTTATTCGAAAAAGGATCTTTACAATGAACATATTTCGGCAAAACACAGTTGTTCTTCTGTCCTTCTCTCTTATCACCTGCTTCGCTCAGGCAGAACTCAGGCCTGAACGTAACCCCTTTTTGTCGGCGGACATTTATGGTGTAACCCATATCAATCCCGCGAAGCAAAATAGTATCCCCTACAAAATTCCGTTAAAAACTCAAACTGTTGATCTGGATACTTTGACCCCTGTTTGGGGGGGGCCAGTCAATAATGCTACCTATGCATCGACTGAGTCTGGCTACTTTTGGTCCGTTTCAACAGACAGGGTGGCATTAATTGATGCGCGCGGCAAAAACTGGAAGATGGTCGCTGATATTGATCTGCCGGGCGCGACCCGTAAGTCAGTGGATACTTTAAATAAGATTGTCTCTTACAACTATCAGTCTATGAAAGAGTCCGAAGCTCACCTGAAAGCCCTTCTTGGCGAGTCACCCGGCAGTCTGATGCCTGCGGGCGTCTATGCGCTGGTCTCCAACAAAGATCTGGTGTATGCAAATGCCGGCACCATAGTCTCTGCGATAGGGCGAGTCGATCCAAAGGACATATCCAAGGGTCTGGAGGTGAAAGCACAGTTTGATACGGCCAAAATAGTGCCTCCTACCAGCGTATTTGGCGAAACCGCTCGTGTTGGTTTGGTCGGCATGAACATGACTTACGACGGCCATATTGTCATTGGCGCCCTCAATGGCATAGCTGTAGTTGATGCTGACTTAAAAAAAGGTCAATTTCAAAGCTTTGAAGATGATAATCAGCTCGCAACGAACTCTCTGGCCATTGACAGTAAAGGTGGCATTTATGTCGCAACAGGCTCTAAAAAGCCAAGGTTGCCAGGTGTGATGCATAAATTTGTCTGGACAGGTGGCAAAATCTCCAAGGATGCCAAAGATGGTGCCTGGAAAGCCCAATACGATGGCGGAGATTGGCCTCCAGCCATTAAAGCAGGCACTGGCACTGGCTCAACTCCGACGCTAATGGGCTTTGGTGAAGATGAAGACAAACTGGTACTCATTACCGATGGTTCGAATCGGATGAAGTTAGTCGCTTTCTGGCGTGATGCCATCCCGGCCGATGCTCGTAAAGTGAAGGGGGCATTGTCGCCTCGTATCGCAGATCAAAAGCCAGTGACTGCCGGTATTTCTGAACAACGCGCCTGGCTGCAGTCTGAGCAAACGATCATTGTGTCCGGCCAAGGTGCTTTTGTAGTGAACAACCTGATTGAAGAGGGGCACCCTGACCGAATTATTGATGTGATGACCGTAGGTCCTGTGCATCGCCCGCCAAGTGGTGTTGAAAAAATTGTATGGGATCCAAAGGAAAACCGCTTTTATTCGGCATGGACCAGAGGTGATGTAGTGTCTATCAGCATGGTGCCGCTTGCCAGTTCAGGTGCCAATGCGGTTTTCGTGAATGGTTACAGCGTTAAAGATGGTTGGGAAGTGACAGGTCTGGATTGGAATACAGGGGCTACAGTGTCCAGAACTATTTTTGGCCACAACAATAAAGGCAATGGCACCTATGCCATCCTGCAGTTTCTTGAAGACGGAGATATGTTGTTTAACTCAGTGATTGGGCCATATCGCATCCGATTAGAGTAGTTTGCGTTTTACATCTGTGTTTGGCCATGACTGACAGAAGGAAGAGGGTATGGATAGGTGTGCGAGATTTATGGCTGCAGCGTTGTTGTTTGCTCTGCCATCATTCGTAGCAAAGGGCGGTGAGCAAGGCCATTATGTGCCTGGATCTTGGTCGCCACGGGATTTGATTTCGGCACCAGCTGGCTTGCAGGTTTTTGCGCCTTATCTGTCCTATTATTCCGCCGGAAAAGCCAGAACAGGCAATGGTGCTACTGTCGATGCCAGTCAGGGCGTCGACGTCGGTGCAGATTCGTGGATGTTTACCCCTGTGCTGGTTTATTCTCCGGCGACTAAGTTGTTTGATGCGGATTGGGCTATCACTGTTGTTCCTGCCTATGGCGAAGCCGGTGCTAACGCGCGACTGACGGCATTTGGCCAGAACATCACATTATTTGATAACAACAATAAGGATTGGGGGGATTTGTACGTGATTCCTGCCAACCTGACCTGGCATTTGAATCCGATGTGGGCTGTTTCTGCTCAGTATGCATTTTGGGCTCCGATCGGTGAGTACTCTGCTGATCGTGCCGACAATGTTGGTCTTGGCTACTGGAGCCACGATTTCAGAGCCACAGTGTCTTTTTTTCCGCTCAACAACCCTGGTCTGTTGTTATCTGCCTCTGTGCTGCATGAAATCAATGGCAGTAAAAAAGGCTTTGACCTCAAACCTGCGGCGCACACCTCGGTTGAACTGGGAGCCTCTATGGCGTTTTCCGAGAAATTTATGCTAGGTGTGATGGCGGGCGGCATATGGGAGACCGGAAAGGCTTCAGGTGCCGACCGTAATGAAGATGGGCGGGACCGAATGTTTAATGCCGCTGTCGAAGCGTCGTATTGGATCACACCAGGCAAACTGGGAGCCATGATCCGAGCGACCGAAGAGTTTTCAGCCAGGGACAGATTTCAGGGCCGTACTGTAACTCTGGGCGTTAACTTATTGTTCTGACGAAGCTCACGCCAGGATAAGCAGCGCCGCTGAATCAGCCTCTTTTCCTGTCTTTCGGCCTATAGTATTCAGAGCAGCTTGGGCTGCTCTCTTTCAATTAATCATTCTGCCCGTGGCTTCAGCAAAGCCAAGCTGGGCAACTGAGGACCAAGATGATGGGGCGCACTTTGAATCTACCTAAGTTTCTGATCATATCGCTGCTGTGCACTGCAGTTGCTGCCTGTAGTAAACCTGCTGAGCAGCAGGCGACGGCTGAGCAGTTTTCAAGACCGGCCTTGATCTACACTGTGCAGCAGTCCGGACTGAGCGAGGCTAGTTTTACCGGTGTGATCCGCTCTGCACAACGGGTTGAACTGGCCTTTCGTCAGGCCGGAAAACTAACGCAGCTGCACGCGCAGGAAGGTCAGCAGGTGCAGGCGGGGCAAGTACTGGCCGAGCTGGATAATCAGGAGCTGGCTACTTTGCTCGATTCCGCTCGGGTGGAGTACAAACAGGCGCAAGCAAATTATCTGAGAGCTGAAGCAATCTACCGCGATACCCAGGCTGTCTCGCGCAGTGATTTGGAGCAACTGCTGACAAAACGTGATGTGGCGGCCAACAAAGTCACTCAAGCTGAACAAAATCTGGATAACTCGCTGCTTAAGGCTCCCTTTGCCGGCGTGATAGCGCAAAAGCTGGTGAATAATTTTCATACAGTGCAGGTGAACCAGGCCGTTTATGTATTGCATAACCCAACGGACTTAGAGGTTGTGATTGAAGTGCCGGCGAAATATTTTGTCCAGCCTAAAGCCAGTCTGCATGGGCTTGCCGAGATAGATACCCTGCCAGGGCAGCGTTTTGCTGTGACTTACCGCTATCATGCCAGTGATGCAGATCCACTGGCTCAGACTTATCAGGTGGTGCTTGGTTTGGATGATCTGGGCGCAGTGAAATTAATGCCGGGCATGAATGCAAGGGTATTCGCCAAATCTGCGTCATCAGCAGAGCAGCAGAATATCCTGGTGCCCGTGACAGCTGTAGTGCCAGCCAATACGGGCGAACAGTTTTTATGGCTGGTTGGATCACAAGACAAAGTGCAAAAAAGGACCGTCAGAGTAGGGCGCCTGTTCGGTGATCAGATCGAGGTCACTGATGGCTTAATGGCTGGGGATCGCATCGTTGTGGCTGGTGTGCAGGCATTGACTGAGGGGATGCAAGTGCATGCAATGACCACAGTGGAGACGCCTTAATGAACCTGGCCCGTTACTCCATTGCCAAACGCACCAGCTTGTGGGTACTGGTGCTGCTGGTTCTGCTTGGCGGCTATCTGAGCTATCAGCAACTTGGCCGCTTTGAAGACCCGGAATTTATCATACGCAAAGCTGTAATTGCGACCCCTTATCCTGGCGCCAGCGCCAGAGAAGTAGCAGATGAGGTGACTGATTTAATCGAACGTTCGGTGCAGTCGTTACAGGAAGTGAAAGAAGTTAAATCTGTATCCAGTCAGGGTATGTCCGAGGTCACAGTCGAAATTGATCTGTCTTTTGCCCGCACGGCCGCAGAGCTTGATCAGGTATGGGATAAACTGCGGCGTAAAATCAGCGATGCTCAGCGCAGCCTGCCCAAGGGGGCTGGCCCCGTTGTCGTCAATGACGATTTTGCCGATGTGTATGCCTTGTTTTTTGCTGTCACCGGGCCAGGCTACTCCGACAGGCAGCTGTATGATTATGTCGACTTTTTAAGTAAAGAACTGGCATTGGTCGCTGGGGTTGCTAAAACTGCAGTGCTGGCCAACCGGCAAGAAGAAATTTATATTGAGTTTTCAACCAGCAGGCTGACGGCTCTTGGCATGACAGCACAGCAGATCTACGCCGTGCTGCAAAAGCAAAACCTGGTAGCCGTAGCCGGAGAACTTTATGCAGGGCAGATGCGCGTACCTGTGATGCCTGCTGCTGCTGTTGCTGGTTTTACTGCATTAGAGCAACTCCCTGTAGGTATAGGTCAAAACGGTAAAACCCTGGCTTTATCTGATGTGGCGACCATTGTCCGAACCTCCAAAGCTCCAGCTTCCATCCTGATGACGTACAATGGCGAGCGTGCTATTGGCCTTGGTGTTTCCAATGTCAGAGGCGGTAACGTGGTCGACATGGGAGAAGCCGTTCAGGCGCGGCTGGCCGAGCTGGAATCTCAGCGTCCGATCGGAATGGAGCTGCATGTTGTTTCTATGCAGTCAGAGTCGGTCAAAGCATCAGTAGCCAGTTTTGTGGATAACTTATTGGCTGCAGTCCTGATTGTTTTTGTGGTGCTGCTGATATTTATGGGCTTCAGACCGGGCGTGATCATAGGTTTTGTGCTGTTGCTTACCGTGGCTGGCACACTGATCATTATGCTAATAGAAGACATCGCCATGCAGCGTATCTCGCTTGGGGCTTTGATTATTGCCCTTGGTATGCTGGTGGATAATGCCATAGTGGTCACAGACGGCGTAGTGGTGAAAATGCAACAAGGTGAAGAGAGGGAGCAGGCCATAGCCGATGTGGTAAATGCGACCATCTGGCCTTTGCTTGGCGGAACCTTAGTGGGCATTCTGGCGTTCAGTGCTATAGGACTGTCCACCAGTGATATGGGCGAATATGCCGGGTCGCTGTTTTGGGTGATTTTATACTCCATGTTTCTTAGCTGGCTTTTTGCCGTCACAGTTACGCCAATGCTTTGTTATCAGTTTTTAACAGTAAGTCCTGCCACTGACAAAGCTGAAAGCCGTATTTTGCTACTGTACCGGCAGTTGCTGTTGCAGGTTTTACGTTTTCGGCTATTGAGCGCAGCAGTGCTTATAGGGCTTTTTGCCTTGGCATTAGTTGGCATGCAATGGGTTCCACCAGGTTTTATGCCGGAATCACAGCGGCCACAGTTTGTGGTCGATTTGTATCTTCCGCAGGGCACGGCAATAGAGCATACAGCCCAGATCTCTGGCCAGGTGGCTGCCACTGTGGCTGAACAGGACGGAGTGACCAATATCACCAGCTTCAGCGGTGGTGGCGGTTTACGTTTTATGCTGTCCTATGCCCCCGAAGCCCGCAACCCTGCTTACGCTCAGTTACTGGTTGATGTAGAGGACCACCGCCAAATCAGCGCTATGGTCGGCCAGCTACAACAGCAGTTGTCAGCGCTGTATCCGGATGTATCGGTGAAAGTCTGGAAATTTATGTTAGGCCGTGGCGGTGGTAAAAAAATTGAAGCTGGGTTTCGAGGCCCTGATCCCAAAGTCCTCAGAGTTTTAGCTGAGCAGGCAAAAGCCATTATGTTAGAGACACCCGGCCTTATTGCAGTGCAGGACGACTGGCGGCAGCAGGTTCCTGTGATGGTGCCTGTTTACGATACGGCGCTGATGCAGCAACTGAGCCTGACTCAGGTTGAGGTGAATCAGGCGCTGCAACAAGTCTTAAACGGCAGCACTATAGGCAGTTTTCGCGAAGGCAACAGGCTGATCCCTCTCGTGGTGCGAGCCCCGGCCAGTGAGCGAAACGATGTGAGATTGCTCGATACTGTGCAGGTAATAAGCCCGCTGACTCAAAAAGCTGTCCCCCTGAGCAGCCTGACTATCAGTTCAGGCTTGCAATGGCAGGATGCCATGATCAGGCGCATAGACAGGCAACCAACGATTTTAGTGCAAGCGGATCCGGCGCCTGGTGTGCTGGCGAATGATGCCCTGGCTCAGGTTCGGACCAAGATTGAAGCTTTGCCGCTGCCACCTGGCTATGAGTTAACCTGGTACGGTGAATTTAAAGCGTCCAGAGATGCAAATCAGGGGCTTGCCAGCTCAGCCCCGCTGGGTTTTGCCGCTATGATCCTGACCGTAGTCTTGATGTTTAATGCGGTACGGCCCGCTCTGGTGATTTGGCTGACAGTACCGCTGGCTCTGGTTGGAGTGGTGTTTGGCCTGGTTGCCTTTAATACCCCTTTTGAATTTATGGCCATACTCGGCTTTTTAAGCTTAATTGGCATGATGGTAAAAAATGCCATAGTACTGGTTGACGAAGCCGATCAGAACATCAGAGCGGGTTTGGTCCCTCTGACTGCCGTGATACAGGCATCCGTCAGCCGTGCAAGGCCAGTGGTGCTGGGGGCACTGACCACTATTCTGGGGGTAGCGCCTTTGTTCCTCGACCCGTTTTTTAAAAGCATGGCCGTCACTATTATGTTTGGTTTGTTGTTCGCCACAGCCCTGACGCTGGTGGTGATCCCTTTGCTATATGCTGTGTTGTATCGAATACCTAAACCGGACAAGCTTCAGGTATCCGCCTGATGGAGACTAAGTTCGTTCAGGCGACGCCTGGCAGGGCATTCTGCTGCGATGGCGCTGGTGATGTAAAATAACTGCACTGCACTCGCGCCTGGCGTCAGGTTGTTTCATAGTGGTACAGTTTTAGTTGGCTGTTTCATTCATCGATCAAGGCGTCGGTGTTTTACGAAAGAGATTAGTTTTTGCTTCCATGGGTTACTTTGGTTCGACTGTGCTGATGCAAGGTGTTGCGCAACTCTGTGCCTTATGGGTCATCATGGCCTTGGTTCTGGCAGGTTGTGCTGCGCCCGCCAGCCACTATGCCAGAACAGCAACGAACAGCCTGCATATGCAAGCTGAGCTTGAGGTATTCCAACAACCCGTCAAGGCCTCAGTCCGACTGCTGGGTGATGGGCAGGAAGCTTTGCTGGCCAGATTGGCATTAATTGCCAGGGCTCAAACTCAGTTGGACCTGCAAGTCTATATTTTGAAGACCGATAGTTCTGCCAATTTAATTTTGCAGGCGCTGTTACAGGCTGCAGACCGTGGGGTGTTGGTCAGGTTGTTAGTGGATGACTTCGGTTCTGCGCAACAAGATGACCGTTTAGCCAGTTTAGCCAGCCATCCGAATATCGCAGTGCGGTTGTTTAATCCCAGTCGCAGCAGGCAGCTACCGCTGGCTGATCTGTTGTTTAGCTTTTCGTTACAGTCCCGCCGTATGCACAATAAGCTGATGCTGGCCGACAACAGTTTGGCTATTTTGGGTGGCCGAAATATTGGTGATGAGTATTTTACCGCCACGGCCAATGCCAGCTTTCATGATGCCGATATTCTGACAGGGCAAGCTTTTGCTGCCCGCCTGCAGCATGCTTTTGGTTTGTATTGGCATCACGCATTGTCAGTGCCTGTTGAGGCCATCAGACCGGGTGTGCAGCCCAATGCCTATCAAGAGTTAAGGACACAGCTACCCATCACTGCAGCTCAGTCTACCCTGGTGGTACAAGCCGGCGAATACAACCACAAGGTGCTGGAGCAACTGAGATACGGGGCAAAAGTAGAGGGTTATATTTTGCTTGATCATCCAGATAAAGTACTCAGGCCTTCAGCAGATAAAGTGGGGCACTTAGTCCCAGCGATGCAACAGGTACTAAGCGGGGTAAAACAAAGTGCATTGATGGTTTCAGCCTATTTTGTGCCTCAGCCTGAGCTGATAAAGAAGTTTGAACAATGGATTGCAGAGGGGGCCTCGGTCACGGTATTAACCAACTCCCTGGCGGCAACCGATGTGGCTGCAGTGCATGCGGGTTATGCACCCTTTCGCCAGTCTTTGCTGGATGCAGGGGTAGGGCTTTGGGAGTTTAAACCAGACAGTAAGAAAGGCGGCTCCAGAGTAGCAACAGCTGTAACTGGTTCGTCAAAAGCATCGCTGCATGCAAAAACCTTTGTGTTTGACCAGAGATACCTGTTTATCGGTTCTTTAAATCTTGATCCTCGTTCTGTGTCGATTAATACCGAAATAGGCATTCTGTTAGATGCACCCAAGCATGCAGCAGAAGTGACAGCAGCCATTAACAAGCTGTTACCCTACAGGGCCTATCAACTGGTACTGAACAACGAAGCCGGTGCTTTATGCCGCATCAGCTGGCGTGAATTGATAGAAAAGACAGGCCCGGCGCCAGAATACAAAACGCACTGCACAGAGCCGAAAGCCAGTGTATTTCGCAGGTTGTTTGTTAACCTATTATCCTGGCTGCCGATCAGTAAACAGCTGTAGTTCACCAGACAGCTTCTGCTTGATATTCAGCGGCTATCTACCTGAGACATTTGAAGATGCAGCGAGGCGACAAGCCAGTGAGAATCCAGGCATAGTTAACGACTGAGGCGAGATGGTGCTGTCCACAAAGCTGCAGTTTCAAGTTCGACGGCTATATGCATTTCAAATGCTTTACCCACACAGTTAATCGCGGCGGCCAGCACAATGCCTGTAAAAAGTATACCCAGCATGGCAATCAGTACGGCAATGAGCCGTGATGATTTACGAGCTGGTTTGATATCGCCGTAGCCGACGGTGGTCGCGGTAATGCACGCCCAGTACAACCCATCGAATGCTGGCCATCGCTCCAGCCGCGCTACCACTTGCCCTAAAATCAGGATCAGGGTGATAAATATCAGCAACAGTGGCATCAACAGAAACAATGCTATGGAAAAAAGCTTAAGGAACGTCAGCGTAAAGGCCATGATGATCTGCTCATGTGGCTGGATGTTTTGAGTATAAGCATGCTGTTTTCTAAAGAAAGATCCTTTTTAGTTTTTTATATAGATATGTGAGATGGCACTGAGTGTTTAACAGGACTTTAGCACTGGCCCGGGGGCTGGAAACAACCTTGTCAGGCCGAAGCGCCTCAAGGGACTTATTTGTCAGCTAAGAGCGAGTTGCGGACTTAACGCACACCGCAAAACCTGACCCTACGCGTTAGCCCTTATTTAATGTAGGGGCGTCGTTTATCGGC
>NZ_RZUF01000052.1 GCF_004005375.1 Rheinheimera sediminis
TTACAACAAGTTGCTGGTACAAACAGCGATAACAGGTCAGCGGCTTTCCAGTCAGAAAGTACCGGGTTATATGAAAGGGCCTGATGATTATGAGATTTTTACGGGGTAGGTTTTTGTGAAGGATACTTTGGTCTAAATTATTAAGACGCTTCCAAAGCCGTCGAATTCGATGGGTTTAAACTCAAATTCAAACAAAGCCATTGTCGATGGTGTTCCTGTTCAGTTATGGTAAGGCATAAGCAAAAATTCAGGGACAGAAAGTGCTTAGCATTAATCAGGACAAAAGATTATGGTTTATTGAGCTGATTGCCTGGTGGGAAGGCCGTATCAGCGCCAGTCACTTAATTCGCCAATTTAGTATTAGCCGTACTCAGGCGCAAAAAGATATTCTTTATTACCAACAGCTGTTACCCGGCAACCTGCTTTATCACGCCAGTTATAAAGGTTTTCTGCCACAAGCTGCTTTTCAGCAAGCCTACATTTCCGGTGACGTAGTGGAATACCTGAACTGGATTAGCCATCAGGACGCCATTACAGACGTAAGCACAGCTTTGCCATACACCACTTTGTCGTTACCCAAACGCCAGGTTAGCGCCGAAATTATCCGGGTATTGGTCACTGCCATTCGGCAAAAGCGCAGGGTAGAGGTGGATTACGTGTCGGTGAGTAACCCCGACCGGCAGGGCAGAATTATAGTGCCCCATCATTTTGTTAGTGCAGGCTTACGCTGGCATTTACGGGCTTACTGCGAAAAATCAAAAGGCTTTCGCGACTTTGTCTTAAGCCGCTTTCGTGGCGTACCTGAGTTATTGGATAAAACCAATATCAGCGCAGAGCAAGACCCAGGCTGGACCACAAAACTTTACTTAGAATTTCAGCCCGATCTCCGTTTAACTCCAGCACAGCAAGACGTATTAGCCCACGATTACCAAATGCAAAACGGCAAACTCCTGCTCCAAACCCGCGCTTGTTTAGCCCAATACGTGCTGCAGGAAATGCAGGTGAACATCCGCGACATCGACATCAGCCCCGAAGCCCAGCAACTGGTTTTGGTGAACCTCAACGCTATAAAACCATGGCTATTTGAAGATAAATCATAAACTTACCAACAACCTGCACACTTAGTTTACAGGTGTTTTTGTACAGTGTTGTGTTTTGATGGAAATAGAGTCATAAATGACTTGGCAATAATAAACTCGACCGTGCTAATGGCGGATAAGGAATTTTTTGAATACCTCTGAACATTCAACAGATTATCTTGCACATGTTCTGCAAGCGAAAGACGACCAATGGCGCGAGCATTTACTTGAAGAACATTTGCGTGAAGTGGCAGATTTAGCTGCTAAATTTGCCGCGCATTTTGGCGGTGAACAGTGGGCAAATGCTGCAGGTATTTGGCATGATCTGGGGAAATACCGAAAGGTGTTCCAGTCTTACATTAAAAAAGCATCAGGCTATGATCCTGAGGCTCATATTGAGCAAGGGCTGGGGCGAGTTGACCATTCAACCGCCGGAGCTATTTATGCCTGTCAACAACTTAAAGGTGCTGGGCAGTTTTTAGCCTATCTGATTGCAGGCCATCATGCAGGATTACCAGACTGGGATAAAGCGGAGGCTGGAGGCGCTGCGCTTTCCCACAGGTTGAAGAAAGGTAGGGATAAAGGTTATTTGGAGGAAACCTTAACAGCGTTTATTCCTCCGGATATTCTAAAGCCAGACAGTACCAAGTCGCCGTTATCTAAACCATTAGGTGGAGAAGATGGTTTGCATTTGTGGCTGCGTATCCTGTTTTCTTGCCTGACTGATGCGGATTTTCTTGATACAGAACGGTTTATGGCTCCAGAGAAGGCGATTAGCCGGCAAGCTGAATGGTCTATGAGCGGGCTGAAAAAACAATTCGATACTTTTATTGCGAAGAAAATTAGTGGCTCGACTAGAACTGACGTCAACATTGTGCGAGAGAATGTATTGAATGATTGCCGTCAATCTGCTCTTGAAATGCCAGGAATATTCACGCTCACGGTTCCTACCGGAGGTGGTAAAACTTTATCTGGTATGGCGTTTGCGCTTGAACATGCGGTAAAACATGGAAAAACACGTATTATTGTCGCTATACCTTATACCAGCATCATAGAACAAACAGCTGAGCAGTATCGGGAGATCTTTGGCGATGCAGTTTTGGAGCATCACTCCAACCTAGATCCAGATGACATTGAGAAGGAAACCGCACGCTCTAGGTTGGCGGCGGAGAACTGGGATGCGCCAATAATCGTCACCACCAATGTTCAGCTTTTAGAGTCTTTATTTGCGGCGCGAACCAGTCGTTGTCGCAAATTACATAACATTGTTAACTCAGTCATTCTGCTTGATGAAGCGCAACTTTTGCCCCCGGATTTTTTGCAACCAATTTTAGATGTGCTTCGGTTGCTGACAGAGCATTATGGTGTCTCTTTGGTGCTTTCTACAGCAACACAACCAGCATTAGGATCCCAAAAAGACAGCTTCGGCACAACCCGGCTTCGAGGTCTGGATGCCAAGCGAGAAATTATTACAGATGTAGATGCATTGTTTGAAAGGATGCGACGAACAGAAGTCATCAGGCCTTTGGATTTGAGCATACGCCGCGATTGGGCCTCTTTGGCAAAAGAGCTTGAGGCATATCCTTGCGTATTGGTGATCGTTAATAGTCGTCGCGATGCCTATGAACTATTTAGCTTAATGCCACCAGGCACAGTGCATTTGTCTGCTTTAATGTGTGGTGAGCACCGGTCTGCAGTGATTACTGAAATTAAAAAGCGTTTAAAAGCCGGTATTGCGGTTCGAGTCGTCAGTACTCAATTGGTCGAGGCGGGTGTGGATTTAGATTTTCCAGTGGTCTATAGAGCTTTGGCAGGGTTAGATTCGATTGCGCAGGCTGCTGGTCGCTGTAATCGTGAGGGGAATTTGGAACGTGACGGGAAATTGGTCAAAGGCAAAGTTGTGGTTTTTGTGCCGCCCCGCTCGCCAGCTAAGGGTCTACTGTTGTATGGCGAACAAGCAACCCGCTCAGTTTGGCATGGGCAAGAGTCCGACCTGCTTTCCCATCGGCTGTATGAACGTTATTTCAACCAATATTTTAGCCAGGAAAACCCGGATAAACACCAGATAATGCCACTGCTAACTCAGGCATCGCGTTACGGAATGGTGCAGTTTCGTAGTGCTGCACAGCGGTTTAGCTTGATCCCGGATAGTGGTGTATCTGTATTGGTTCCCTTTGGAAAGGAAGGTTTTAAGTTAATGGACCAGTTGCGTTATATGGGACCAGAGCGTTGGTTGATGCGTAAGCTGCAGCGTTTAACGGTGAATATTTACGAAAATGACTTCAAGGCACTACGAAAGCTTGGTGCCATCGAAGAGTTACAACCTGACATCTGGGGTGTTTGTGTAACTAACGCTTATGATCAACAACTTGGTTTGCTGACAGCAGACGTTTTAAATAAAAGCCAGCCAGATAGTTGTGTATTTTAATTTAGGGAGGCTCCATGTCCGTTAATTTTTGCTTAGAGGTCAGTGGCGACTATGCCTGCTTTACACGTCCAGAAATGAAAGTGGAGCGTGTTAGCTATGATGTAATTACACCTTCTGCAGCACGCGCTATTTTTGAAGCAATACTTTGGAAGCCTGCAATACGCTGGCAGATCACCCACATTGAAGTGTTGAATCCTATCAATTGGATTTCAGTACGCAGAAATGAGGTTGGCAAGGTTTTTAACACGCCCAATGCAAAGCAAATGGCTGGCCATTCAACTGAGTCTATGGGATTTTACATAGAAGATGAGCGTCAGCAGAGAGCTGGTTTATTTCTGCGCGATGTGAAGTACCGCTTATATGCGAACCTGCATTTTGATGGATCAAAAGATCCTAATTCTAACTATGGTAAATATGCAGCGATGTTTGAGCGTAGGGCAAAAAAAGGCCAGTGCTTTAATCAGCCGTATCTTGGAACAAGAGAGTTCTCCTGTGATTTCAGACTGGTAGAAGATACACAGAATGATAATATTCCCCCTATTGAAGAAGACAAAGATCTTGGTTGGATGCTATACGATCTTGACTACAGCGACGGTAACAACCCTCTTCCTAGGTTTTTTAATGCAGCAATGAAACAAGGTTTGATCCGCGTGCCCGCATGGGACAGTGAGGAGGTGCGGGGATGATTTTACAGGCATTGAATGACTACTACGAGCGTAAGAGGGATGACTTGCCTCCAGATGGTTGGATAAGTAAAGGTGCTGATTTCGCAGTAGTGCTAGATAAAGATGGAGTATTTGTTGATCTGCATTGCTTGCAGGAGGCTGTTGGAAAAAAAATCTTTTCAAGAAAAATGTTTTTGCCAAATATTGGTAAGCAATCACTGAAGCACAGTAATAGTTCAAAAGATGCTAATTTGCTCTGGGATAATTCGGCCTTTGTTTTTGGGCTTGGAGGGAAAGCAGATTTAAAAATCGGTAGCTTTATCGAAACGATTGAGGAGTATTTCCCGCAAAATCTTGACGAAGGTATCATTGCAATATTGAAATTTCTCAAACGAGGAAAGGGCGATAGAAGTCTTTTCTCACCGATACTGAGACACACAAGTTTTGGTGAAACTATTAGCACAGGTAACCCAATCATTTTATTCAGACTAATTAAAGATCATGGATTTGTATTTGAAAGACCAGAAGTATTTAGTGTAATAAATAACCTAAAGAAAGAAGATAAGGAAAGTTATATTGGGTTCTGTCCAGTATCCGGCAAAGTCGAGCAGAATATTGAGTTGACGCATACTGTTATCAAAGGTGTAAGAGATGCTCAAACATCCGGAGCATCAATAGTCTCATTTAATAAAGACGCATTTTGTTCGTATGGAAAGTCGAAAGCTGCAAATGCGCCAGTTAGTAAGGTCGCAGCTCAACAATATGTTAAATCACTGAACTACTTGCTTAGAGCTGGCTCTTCCCAAAAACTCCAGGTAGGCGATGCAACTACCGTATTTTGGTCTGATAAGTCATCAAATATGGAGGATGACTTTGCTGCATATTTTGATGAACCTATCAAAGATAACCCGAACGCCCTATCAGAAAAAGTACGTCAATTGCTAATTGCGGTGGATAAGGGGGTTTTACCGCTAGAAGATGATCAAACCCGTTTCTTTATCTTAGGTTTGTCGCCCAATTCTGCGCGAATCTCGGTACGTTTTTGGCACACAGGAACTGTTGCTGAATTCTCAGCGAAAATAGCCAGACACTTTGTTGATTTAGCTATTGTTCACGCTCCGCATCAACGCGAACACCTATCAATTTGGTGGCTGTTAAATTCGATTGCTACCCAAGGTAAATCTGAAAACATACCACCCAATCTGGCCGGAGAGTGGATGCGTTCCATTTTAATTGGAGGCCCTTACCCAAAAACCTTATTGCATGCCGCTATCCGTCGGATAAAGGCAGAACGTGAAGTTAGTTATGAACGAGCCGCTATTGTCAAGGCATGTTTAAATAGAGAATTACGTTTTCAAACCCAATCCGGCAAGGAGATCACCGTGTCACTGGACAAGCAAAATACCAACCCAGGCTACTGTATTGGCCGCCTTTTTGCTTTACTGGAAAAAATTCAGGAAGAAGCAAGCCCAAGTTTAAATACAACTATTCGCGACCGTTACTATTCCGCAGCATCGGGTACACCTGCCAGCGTGCTACCTATTTTAATGCGTATGAAAAATCATCATCTGGGAAAGCTGGAAAAAGGTAGGGGAATCTATTTTGAGAAGCTGCTACAAGAAATTTTTGGACAGCTACAAGCGGATGGTTTCCCGTCATTGCTTAGCCTTGATGATCAAGGACGTTTTGCTATTGGCTACTACCATCAACGCCAAGCATTCTATGTGAAGTCTGACAAGTTTGATTCTCAACCTACTGAACAAGGACCACAACTATGAGTATTTCTAACCGCTACGATTTTGCCTTACTGTTCGATGTGAAAGATGGTAATCCCAATGGTGATCCTGACGCGGGTAACCTGCCGCGTATTGACGCAGAGACCGGACGAGGTTTGGTCACGGACGTGTGTTTGAAACGCAAAGTGAGAAACTACGTTCAGATAACTAGAGAATTTAAGCGCCCTAATGATATTTATGTAAAAGAGAAATCAGTTCTTGGACGGGTGCATGTTGAAGCGTTTAAAGAGTTAGGTATTGGTCTGGGAGAAGAAACAAGGAATCGTATCCCTGATGGAGTTGGGGAATTAATTGAGGATTTTGATCTGCCTGATGGCATGAGTGTAGAAGAAGACGATGCAGGGAATGCATTTCTTGTAGTGGCATCAGACGCTGATGTGAAAATGGTTAAAGACTACTTAAAAGATGCAAAACCATCTGCGTTATTGAAAAAGTTCTTAACGGATTCGCTTAAGGGAGTGAAAGCAAGAAAACCCAGTGGTGAAGAAACTGCACAGGGGCGTGAATGGATGTGCGAGAACTTCTATGACATCAGAACTTTTGGTGCTGTTATGTCATTGAAATCTGCACCAAATTGTGGACAAGTGCGTGGGCCTGTTCAAATAACCTTTGCTCGGTCAATAGACCCGATAGTTGCGTCCGAACACTCGATTACTCGAATGGCTGTTGCAACAGAAGCCGAGGCAATTAAGCAAAGCGGTGACAATCGTACGATGGGCCGAAAATTCACTGTGCCTTACGGCCTTTACGTTGCTCATGGATTTATATCTGCACATTTGGCCGATCAAACCGGTTTTAGTGAAGAGGATCTGAGCTTGCTTTGGGAATCATTGCAGAATATGTTTGAACATGATCGCTCAGCTGCGCGAGGTTTAATGAATACCCGAGCGTTGTACATTTTTAAGCATGAAAGCAAATTGGGTAACGCTCCTGCTCATAGCTTGTTTGATCGGGTTCAGATCGTTAAAAAATCAGCTGGCCCAGCCCGCGACTATTCTGATTATGAGGTTAGTATTAATGATCATGAGTGGCCGGAGGGTGTCTCGTTAATTCGACCGTTAGGCTAGAGTTAAGCTAAATCAATATAACTGAATATGGTGTTAAGCTGAGTGACATCAGAGCCTGCAGCAATCAGGCTCTGGAAAAGCTATAGTAACAGCACAAAAGTACCAGTTCGGAGATGTGTATATGAACCTTCAAGAGCTAAGTGCCAGCGAAAAGATTCTGTTGGCGGAACAGTTATGGGACAGTGTTCGTGCCGAAGCGGAAGCCTCTGAACTTACAGTGTCGCAGCGTAAGCTATTAGCAGAGCGTTTGGCTGAGTACGAGCTTGAGCCTGAACAGGGTGAAAGCTGGGACAGTGTTAAAGCACAAATTATAGCACTATGACCGCCAAATTATTGATCCGTGCAGCGGCCAAGCAGGATATACAGGACGCTTTTCACTATTACCAATCCTGCTTGCCTAACCTTGGGCATGAGTTTCTGCTTTGTGTGGATGCACAGCTGCATGCCATTCAACGTATGCCAAAGCGATATAGGCTTGTTTATAAGGTTATTCGCCGGGCTGTGGTCCGACGTTTTCCGTATTGTATTTACTTCATCGAAACAGAACAGGCGATTAGTATCATCGCCGTGCTCCATGCCAGGCGTGCACCTGATAGTTGGCAGCTCAGGCAATAGTATGAATGATGTTCGATTGATCCCACTCGCTGCTCTTCAGCACTACGCTTTTTGCCCACGCCAATGCGCGTTAATCCATAACGAACAAGTGTGGGCTGATAACTTTCTGACTGCACAAGGCAATTTGTTGCATGAACGAGTGGATAGTGGCGAGCCGGAAACCCGGAAAGGGATACGGTTTGAGCGTGGGGTGCAGGTTGCTGCACCGAATATTGGTATCACTGGCAAACTGGATTTGGTTGAAAAAGATATATCTTCGGGTGAGCTGTTTCCCGTGGAATACAAGCGTGGCAAACCCAAAGTCAGTGACTGGGATGAAATTCAGCTTTGTGCCCAGGCCTTATGTCTGGAAGAAATGACCGGGCAGACTGTGGCTGAAGGAGCGCTTTGGTACAACCAAACCCGCCACCGTCAAGCGGTTAGTTTTACGCCGGAATTACGTCAGCGCACTTTACAGGTGATTGCCGATGTAGCGGCCATGCTGGCGTCGGGTGTTACTCCAAAAGCTGTGTATGACAAGCATTGCCATGCCTGCAGTTTGTTTGATTTGTGTAATCCGAAGTTATTACAAAAGGACAACAGCTTGCAGTATGTGAATCGACTTTTTTCAACGGAAGATTTCGATGAAGAAACTACAGAATAGTTTGTACATCAATACGCAAGGTGCGTACCTGCATAAAGAGCGTGAAACTTTAGTTATTGATATTAATAAAGAAAAAGTAGCTCAACTGCCTATTCATGGTATTGGGGCTATCTTTTGCTTTGGTAATGTCATGGTGTCGCCTCAAGTGATGGGTTTTTGCGGTGAAAACTCCGTCAATCTGGCGTTTTTTACTGAATACGGCAGGTTTTTAGCGAGAGTACAAGGAAAACAAACGGGCAATGTGTTGTTGCGTCGTGCTCAATATCGTAAAGCAGATGAAGATCCGGTCCCTGTCGCCAGAAATATAGTGGCGGCAAAAATTCAGATGCAAAAGCAGGTATTGCAACGCCATCAGCGCAACCACGGAAACTCGACTGAGTTTAGTCAGCAAATCACAGCTATTAACCATATTTTGGATACCTTAAAACAATGCTCAGATTTGGACAAAATCCGGGGTTATGAAGGGGAGGCTGCGTCCAGATATTTTTCTGTATTTAATATGCTGTTGACCAATAAGGACAAGGGTTTTGAGTTTTCAGGCCGGGTCCGGCGGCCACCGACAGATCCGGTCAATTGTTTGTTGTCCTTTATGTATTCTGTACTTGGTAACGATATCAGCGCCGCGTTGCAAGGTGTTGGCTTGGATCCGCAAGTTGGCTTTTTGCATCAGGAAAGACCAGGACGGGATAGTTTAGCCCTTGATCTGCTGGAAGAGTTCAGAGCCTTTATAGCCGACAGATTGGTATTGACCCTGTTGAACCGACAGCAGCTAAAAGCTTCAGATTTTGTGACTGAAACGGGTGGCGCTGTAAAGCTAAAAGACGACGCCAGAAAGCTGGTATTGAAAGAATATCAAAGCCGGAAACAGCAAAAAATCAGGCATCAGTTTTTAGACGAAGATGTTGAAATTGGTTTGTTACCTCATGTGCAGGCGCTTTTACTGGCAAGGCATATTCGTGGTGATTTACAGCACTATCCACCTTTTATCAGTAAGTAAATTTGCGGGGGAATTTGTATGATGGTGCTAATTACCTATGACGTTTCTTTTGACAATGAAGGTGGGCAACGAAGACTTAGGCACATCGCAAAAATTTGCCAAAACTATGGAACCAGAGTGCAGTATTCTGTGTTTGAGTGCGACATAGACCTGATCTGATCCGGCAACACTGGACACGCCA
>NZ_RZUF01000053.1:0-3807 GCF_004005375.1 Rheinheimera sediminis
TCACACCCACACAAACACCTTGGGCGTTGTATGGTTAAGCCTCTCGGGCAATTAGTATGAGTTAGCTTAACACATCACTGCGCTTCCACACCTCACCTATCAACGTTGTGGTCTCCAACGACCCTTATGTGTACTCAAGGTACAAGGGATGACTCATCTCTTGGCCGGCTTCCCGCTTAGATGCTTTCAGCGGTTATCCGTTCCGAACGTAGCTACCGGGCAGTGCCATTGGCATGACAACCCGAACACCAGCGGTTCGTTCATTCCGGTCCTCTCGTACTAGGAACAACTCCAATCAATCATCCAACGCCCACGGCAGATAGGGACCGAACTGTCTCACGACGTTCTAAACCCAGCTCGCGTACCACTTTAAATGGCGAACAGCCATACCCTTGGGACCGACTTCAGCCCCAGGATGTGATGAGCCGACATCGAGGTGCCAAACACCGCCGTCGATATGAACTCTTGGGCGGTATCAGCCTGTTATCCCCGGAGTACCTTTTATCCGTTGAGCGATGGCCCTTCCATACAGAACCACCGGATCACTAAGACCTACTTTCGTACCTGCTCGACGTGTCTGTCTCGCAGTTAAGCTGGCTTCTGCCTTTGCACTAACCGTACGATGTCCGACCGTACTTAGCCAACCTTCGTGCTCCTCCGTTACTCTTTAGGAGGAGACCGCCCCAGTCAAACTACCCACCAGACACTGTCCGCAACCCCGATTAGGGGCCTACGTTAGAACATCAAACATACAAGGGTGGTATTTCAAGGACGACTCCATCAGAACTGGCGTTCCAACTTCAAAGTCTCCCACCTATCCTACACATGTAGGGTCAATGTTCAGTGCCAAGCTATAGTAAAGGTTCACGGGGTCTTTCCGTCTAGCCGCGGGTATACGGCATCTTCACCGCAATTTCAATTTCACTGAGTCTCTGGTGGAGACAGCCTGGCCATCATTACACCATTCGTGCAGGTCGGAACTTACCCGACAAGGAATTTCGCTACCTTAGGACCGTTATAGTTACGGCCGCCGTTTACCGGGGCTTCGATCAAGAGCTTCGCTTGCGCTAACCCCATCAATTAACCTTCCGGCACCGGGCAGGTGTCACACCCTATACGTCCTCTTACGAGTTTGCAGAGTGCTGTGTTTTTAATAAACAGTTGCAGCCAGCTGGTCACTGCGACTCTCATAGGCTTACGGAGCAAGTCCTTCACCCACAAGAGCGTACCTTCTCCCGAAGTTACGGTACTATTTTGCCTAGTTCCTTCACCAGAGTTCTCTCAAGCGCCTTGGTATGCTCTACCTGACCACCTGTGTCGGTTTCGAGTACGGTCGACAATACCTGAAGCTTAGAGGATTTTCCTGGAAGCGTAGCGTCAACAGCTTCACCACCGTAGTGGCTCGTCTCGTGTCTCAGAATATAGGGAACCGGATTTGCCTAATCCCCCTTCCTACGCACTTTCACATGGACTACCAACGCCATGCCTGCCTAGCTTTCTCCGTCCCCCCATCGCAGTATTGTCGGTACGGGAATATTAACCCGTTTCCCATCGACTACGGCTTTCGCCCTCGCCTTAGGGGCCGACTTACCCTACCCTGATTAGCATGGGATAGGAACCCTTGGTCTTCCGGCGGGGAAGTTTTTCACTCCCCTTATCGTTACTTATGTCAGCATTCGCACTTCTGATACCTCCAGCAACCCTCACGAGTCACCTTCAACGGCTTACAGAACGCTCCTCTACCACTTGCACATAGTGCAAGTCCACAGCTTCGGTGCATGGTTTAGCCCCGTTACATCTTCCGCGCAGACCGACTCGACTAGTGAGCTATTACGCTTTCTTTAAAGGGTGGCTGCTTCTAAGCCAACCTCCTAGCTGTCTATGCCTTTCCACATCGTTTTCCACTTAACCATGACTTTGGGACCTTAGCTGGTGGTCTGGGTTGTTTCCCTTTTCACGGCGGACGTTAGCACCCGTCGTGTGTCTCCCGAGTAGTACTCATTGGTATTCGGAGTTTGCAAAGGGTTGGTAAGTCGGGATGACCCCCTAGCCTTAACAGTGCTCTACCCCCAATGGTATTCGCTCGAGGCGCTACCTAAATAGCTTTCGAGGAGAACCAGATATCTCCGAGCTTGATTAGCCTTTCACTCCGATCCACAAGTCATCCCCAAATTTTTCAACATTTGTGGGTTCGGTCCTCCAGTTAGTGTTACCCAACCTTCAACCTGCTCATGGATAGATCGCCCGGTTTCGGGTCTACACCCTGCAACTATTCGCCCAGTTAAGACTCGGTTTCCCTACGGCTCCCCTATTCGGTTAACCTCGCTACAGAATGTAAGTCGCTGACCCATTATACAAAAGGTACGCAGTCACCCCACGAAGGGGCTCCCACTGCTTGTACGTACACGGTTTCAGGTTCTATTTCACTCCCCTAACAGGGGTTCTTTTCGCCTTTCCCTCACGGTACTGGTTCACTATCGGTCAGTCAGGAGTATTTAGCCTTGGAGGATGGTCCCCCCATGTTCAAACAGGATACCACGTGTCCCGTCCTACTCGTTTTCATTGATAAAGCCTTTTCGTGTACGGGGCTATCACCCTGTATCGCCGCACTTTCCAGAGCGTTCCACTAACTCTTTATCAACTTAAGGGCTAGCCCCCGTTCGCTCGCCGCTACTAAGGGGATCTCGGTTGATTTCTTTTCCTCGGGGTACTTAGATGTTTCAGTTCTCCCGGTTCGCCTCGTATGACTATGTATTCATCATACGATACCTGATAAATCAGGTGGGTTTCCCCATTCGGACATCTGTGAGTCTAACGTCTCTTACCGACTTCTCACAGCTTTTCGCAGGTTAGCACGTCCTTCATCGCCTCTGACTGCCAAGGCATCCACCGTGTACGCTTAGTCACTTAACCATACAACCCCAAAATGTCTGGAATTGAAGGTGTGATAAGGTTCACAAATAAATTGTTTTACCTTGTTTTCTTTCTATCAGCTTGCCAATTTGTTAAAGAGCACTTCGAGCATAAAGCTCAAAGAGAACAATTCTTTGAAAGAATGGTTGTCTTTGAGATTTCAAACAGTATGTAATTCGTTTCAGACGATGCACTTAATACCGAAGCATACTTAAAGTATGTGAGGTGTTAAGTAACGAAGTATCAAGCGAATTTGGTGGAGTTAAGCGGGATCGAACCGCTGACCTCCTGCGTGCAAGGCAGGCGCTCTCCCAGCTGAGCTATAACCCCATTNTTTACCTTGTTTTCTTTCTATCAGCTTGCCAATTTGTTAAAGAGCACTTCGAGCATAAAGCTCAAAGAGAACAATTCTTTGTAAGAATGGTTGTTTTTGAGTTTTCAAACAGTATTCATTCACAAGGAATGGTGGAGTTAAGCGGGATCGAACCGCTGACCTCCTGCGTGCAAGGCAGGCGCTCTCCCAGCTGAGCTATAACCCCATTTCTTGAACCGGGAATTTGCGTTTTAGCCAAGGCACTTTGAACCGAAGCATACTTAAAGTATGTGAGGTTTTAAGTAACGAAGTATCAAGCGAATTTGGTGGAGTTAAGCGGGATCGAACCGCTGACCTCCTGCGTGCAAGGCAGGCGCTCTCCCAGCTGAGCTATAACCCCAATCTAAATTGGTAAATTCGTTGTCAAGCTAGGCGCGGTGAACCGAAGCATACTTAAAGTATGTGAGGTTCGCTGCAACAACGCTTGGCGGCGAATTGGTTGGTCTGAGTAGACTCGAACTACCGACCTCACCCTTATCAGGGGTGCGCTCTAACCACCTGAGCTACAGACCAGCTCTAAC
>NZ_RZUF01000053.1:3812-5491 GCF_004005375.1 Rheinheimera sediminis
TTTTCTTGCTTCTTCTTTTTACTTAATGCCGCGTTCTGCTTCCTCACTCATTCAGTCATGTACATAAGTACATTCCTTCACTCGTTCATCGCACGCCTTGCCTAAAGTAAAAATAATCGCAATAAATCTTTGCTGACGTCAGGGTAATTTCGTTTTAGGCGAGGCACGATGAACCGAAGCATACTAAAAGTATGTGAGGTTTGTCGTAACGAAGCATAAAGCGAAATTTGGTTGGTCTGAGTAGACTCGAACTACCGACCTCACCCTTATCAGGGGTGCGCTCTAACCACCTGAGCTACAGACCAGCCGTAACCGCAATGGTTCTTACTGTTTGCTCTACGTATCAATCAATCATCNTCTAACTTGTCTGTTTGTCTTACCGCTTCGTTGCATCCATCGCTCATTCAGTCATGTACTTCTCGTACACTCCTTCATTCACTCAGGCTGCGCCTTGCGCTAAACCAAACATCCGGCGTTATCCTCGCGGATAGCGCTTTTACTGTTTGCTCTACGTATCAATCAATCATCTGTGTGGACACTACACGAACTAGTCTGCTTTAGGTAAGGAGGTGATCCAACCCCAGGTTCCCCTAGGGTTACCTTGTTACGACTTCACCCCAGTCATGAATCACAAAGTGGTAAGCGCCCTCCCGAAGGTTAAGCTACCTACTTCTTTTGCAACCCACTCCCATGGTGTGACGGGCGGTGTGTACAAGGCCCGGGAACGTATTCACCGCAACATTCTGATTTGCGATTACTAGCGATTCCGACTTCACGCAGTCGAGTTGCAGACTGCGATCCGGACTACGATACGCTTTAAGAGATCCGCTCACTGTCGCCAGCTTGCCTCCCTCTGTACGTACCATTGTAGCACGTGTGTAGCCCTACTCGTAAGGGCCATGATGACTTGACGTCGTCCCCACCTTCCTCCGGTTTATCACCGGCAGTCTCCCTAGAGTTCCCGACCGAATCGCTGGCAACTAAGGATAGGGGTTGCGCTCGTTGCGGGACTTAACCCAACATTTCACAACACGAGCTGACGACAGCCATGCAGCACCTGTCTTACGGTTCCCGAAGGCACATCAGCATCTCTGCCAACTTCCGTAGATGTCAAGAGTAGGTAAGGTTCTTCGCGTTGCGTCGAATTAAACCACATGCTCCACCGCTTGTGCGGGCCCCCGTCAATTCATTTGAGTTTTAATCTTGCGACCGTACTCCCCAGGCGGTCTACTTAGTGCGTTAGCTGCGCTACTCACAGTACAAGACCACGAACAGCTAGTAGACATCGTTTACGGCGTGGACTACCAGGGTATCTAATCCTGTTTGCTCCCCACGCTTTCGCACCTGAGCGTCAGTGTTGTGCCAGGGGGCCGCCTTCGCCACTGGTATTCCTCCAAATCTCTACGCATTTCACCGCTACACTTGGAATTCTACCCCCCTCTCACACACTCTAGTTTTCCAGTTTCAAATGCAATTCCCAGGTTGAGCCCGGGGCTTTCACATCTGACTTAAAAAACCGCCTACGTGCGCTTTACGCCCAGTAATTCCGATTAACGCTTGCACCCTCTGTATTACCGCGGCTGCTGGCACAGAGTTAGCCGGTGCTTCTTCTGCGAGTAACGTCAAAGGTGTGTACTATTAACACACACCCCTTCCTCCTCGCTGAAAGTGCTTTACAA
>NZ_RZUF01000053.1:5496-5912 GCF_004005375.1 Rheinheimera sediminis
CCGAAGGCCTTCTTCACACACGCGGCATGGCTGGATCAGGCTTGCGCCCATTGTCCAATATTCCCCACTGCTGCCTCCCGTAGGAGTCTGGACCGTGTCTCAGTTCCAGTGTGGCTGATCATCCTCTCAAACCAGCTAGAGATCGTCGCCTTGGTGAGCCATTACCTCACCAACTAGCTAATCCCACGTAGGCGCATCCGATAGCATGTGGCCCGAAGGTCCCACACTTTGGTCCGTAGACATTATGCGGTATTAACAGTCGTTTCCAACTGGTATCCCCCTCTATCGGGCAGCTTCCTACGCATTACTCACCCGTCCGCCGCTAGGTCCGAAAACCCCGCTCGACTTGCATGTGTTAGGCCTGCCGCCAGCGTTCAATCTGAGCCATGATCAAACTCTTCAATTAAAGTTTAATT
>NZ_RZUF01000054.1 GCF_004005375.1 Rheinheimera sediminis
ACGATAACCTGCACAGGCTCACCAGCAGAACAGTGAATTCAGCATTGAATGTCAGTGGTGCATTGGCGATGACGGAAAGC
Organism: Rheinheimera sediminis; assembly: GCF_004005375.1. Lineage (GTDB taxonomy): Bacteria > Pseudomonadota > Gammaproteobacteria > Enterobacterales > Alteromonadaceae > Pararheinheimera. Next base: position 81 of record NZ_RZUF01000054.1, read on the forward strand.
TATGGCTACGATGCCATGGGCAATTTAACCTCTAAGCCTGGCGTGGGCAATTACAGCTTTATTTACGATGCCAATGGCAATGTGACGAACGATAGTAAACGCAGCTTTATCTATACGGCTTACGAGAAGCCAAGCCGGATTCAGCAAAACACGGATTTTACGGATTTTGAGTATGGGCCGAACAGAGAGCTGATAAAACGCATTGATAAAAGAGGCAATAACATCACCTCAACGCTGATGCTGGATGGGTATGAACAAATCACGCTACCAAGCGGAGTAGTGGAGCATAAGTACAGTGTAGGTGATGCCATTATCACCAAACGCAGCAATGGAGCGAACGAAACCTACTACCTGCATAAAGACCAACAGGGCAGCACCACAGCTATTACCAATGCGTCAGGCAACACAGTACAACAACTGATGTACGACCCCTGGGGCAAGCAGTATGTGGTGAATACCAGCTTATTGACTTATACCAGCCCAGCTCAAAGTAAAGGCTACACCGGTCATGAAATGGTGAATGACTTTGAGGTTATTCATATGGGGGGCAGGACTTATAACCCTGTGCTTGGCAGGTTTATGCAGGCGGATCCGATCATCCAATCGCCAACAGATTTGCAAAGCTTTAACCGATACTCCTATGTCATGAATAATCCGATGTCGATGACGGATCCGAGTGGTTATAGCTGGCTGAGCAAGACATGGAAGAAATGGGGAAAAATGATAGTGGCCGCTGTTGTTTCGTACTACACATTTGGCGCAGTATCAGGATTATTACTTAACTCAGGGGGAATGTGTGCGTTGAGTATGAGTGTTGGACAGGCAATGTTGGCAGGTGCTGCTTCAGGTTTTGTAGGCGGGGCCATTATGACCGGAAATTTACGAGGTGCGACGAAAGGCGCGTTAACCGGAGCTATTACAGGTGGCGTCTCTCAGCATTTGTCAGCATCGGGAACATCATTCAAAGACGCCAGTTACAGGGTTGCAGTGTCAGCAGCGGGTGGTTGCGCTGCGGGTGAAGTTTCAGGTGGGAATTGCAGCGACGGTGCTCGCAAAGCAGCATTGGCACAGGCCGTGTTGGTGAGTATGGAAGCGTATTCGGGTTATAAACACAGTCTGAAGGCTGCTGAAGGTGATCCTGTGGTGAAAGAATATGGCGCAGGGGTGCATGATCCAAAAGTATCGAATGTTGGAAAATCGATTGAGGTCATGAAAGATAGTGATAATTATGAGTCGTTAGTAGGTAAACGTCTTTCAGAACTATCAGTTGATGATGTCAACAAACTTTTGAAAGAGATGGATGGCGATCAACTTATCAATCAGGGAAAAGTATGGGTTAAAGGCGGTGTTGCTCAATTTGGTCTTGATACAGAGTACGCTCCATGGCTACAAGCTGTAGCCAAAGTTCCGGGTATGAATTCGATGGCTGTGTTTCATGATAAATGGATGGCAAAGATTGTAGCCACAAGCAGCCTTGTTTTGGTCGGAACCATAGCACCAGCAATGTACGGCAACTATATGGCTCTGGGAACCAGTTCATATAAATACTATGCAAGGAACTTGCGAGATGAGTAAATTACTGATTGGTTTGGCGGGTTTACTACTCACGGGGTGTTACAGCACGACAGTATTTGTCTCCAGTAGTTATGATTTAGTGCCTAGAGGCCGAGTAGAAAGACAACCCGACCCATGGTATGAAGCCAGGCCATTTCTTGAGCTGAATCCACATCTTGTGGTTAGTTTTAATCGTGTGCCTGGCCGTCACCTAAAACCTGACTATGAAAGTTGTGAATCATCAATGGATGATAGCCTGCATATACAGATGTACTCTGATCAGGGGTATCAATTAGATTTGTCGAAAACTGTAGCAAAAGTAAATGGTAAGAGTTTTCATATAGCTAATTACCGACCTTATGGCACAGAAGAACCGTCCACGGTTCGTGCTGCTGATTACATCAAGGTAGGATTAATAAAAGACGGTTTTTCTGATTTCAGGCAGAATATCAATAAGGACTTTAATAAGACATACGACCAATATGTTAATAGACGTGAGGTTTATGGAGCAGTTCTGATATTTGATGAAAAGTTTTCCTGTGGTGAGGAAAACTTTGAACTGGATGTATGGTTTAACTCCTTAGCTACTAATTCGCCTGAAAAATATACCATTTACTTTTTCCCTTGGAAAAGAGCTGTAACTCCTCGTTAGTTTGTTGTTGTCCTGTCCGAGTGTCCGGCGGGATGATTGAGGGTTTTGGTAACGCCAGATTGTTTAAAAGTTAAACAAGCTTGGCTTGGGTTTCTAACTGAAAATCTCTGATAGAGATCAGAATTTTTAGCGCTCTTTAAAAAATAGTCTTCTTTTTGAGCAAACCGCTGCTATTCAGGTAGCCGTTGCCTATATCCTGCGCGGACAGTGTTTTTTGTTGTGTTGCGTTCCTTTGCCGGATTGATTCTCTGGCATAAAACCCCTGCAGCACGCCATTCCAGAATTCGATATAGGTCCAGTTTTTTGCTGTGAGGAATTGCTTTGTTATGCCAGATTTCGTCGGGTGTGTGGCTGTTAAGACTTTGGTGTGGACGGATGGTGTTATACCAGAATTGAAACTCAGCTAAGCGTTGAGTGAGTTCATCACCATGAGCGATCAGGATCTGACGGACATGCCTTTTTAATGTCCCGAATAGTCTTTCGATCCGTCCGTTCTGCCAAGGGCAGCCTAACTCAGTGCATTGATGCTTAATTCCTAAGAATCTCAAAGCCCAACGAAAAGTTCTTGAAGTAAAAACAGCTTCGTTGTCGGTGCGGATAATCCGGGGTTTGCCATAGAGTTCAATGGCAGAACAAATGGCCCGAACCAAAGTGACGGAAGCTTTATCACGAAGTGCAGATAAACACAGCGCTTTGCGGGAGTGATGTTCGCAAATTCCTAAAACGGTATGGGTTTTGCCCTGCTGGTCAGTCACACCAGTTAAATCCATGCCCCAGTATCGAAAAGGTGTGATTTGATACGGTGCTTTGTTTTTTAGCTCTTTGCGTTTTAACACCACGGCATGATGATGCTGTTGCAGGGTATAACAGACCCAGGTTTTTCCCACCGAAACTCTAAGTGTGGCAAAACGGCGGTTAAATAAGTCAGCCAAAGTTCTGCACCCAGTGTCTGGCATCAGGGCTTTTAAACGAATAATTTCAACAACGGCCCAATCTGGTTTTTTATGAGTTCGCACTTTGCGGAAAAACACGGGCTTGTTCCTGAAGGCTGGACGGAAGGATTTCTTGTGATGAGTTTGAAAGCAAAACTTCAGGATGCACATCAATAACATAATCAACAACATACATAGCTTCTCAAGGTGTTGTCCCGTCCGAGTGTCCGGCAGGGTTGTTGAAGGTTTTGGTAATGCCATTTTGTTTGAAAGTTAAACAATCTTGCTTGGGTTTTTCACTAAAAATGCCTGTTTGTGATCAGCATTTTTAGCGCTCCTTAAAAAATCGTCTTCTTTTTGAGCAAACAGCGGCTATTCAGGTAGCCGTTGCCTATATCCTGCGCGGACAGTGTTTTTTGTTTTGTTGCGTTCCTTTGCCGGATTTATTCTCTGGCATAAAACCCCTGCAGCACACCATTCCAGAATTCAACATAAGTCCAGTTTTTAGAGTGAGGAATTGCTCTGCCATGCCAGATTTCGTCTGGTGTCTGGCCTTTCAAACTTTGGTGTGGACGGATGGCGTTATACCAGAATTGAAACTCAGCTAAGCGTTGAGTGAGTTCATCACCATGAGCGATCAGGATCTGACGGACATGCTTTTTAAATGTCCCGAATAGCCTCTCGATACGACCGTTTTATTCGCAATGTGCCATTGCTCACCCCNTTTTTAAATGTCCCGAATAGCCTCTCGATACGACCGTTTTATTCGCAATGTGCCATTGCTCACCCCCGGACCACCGTCGCTGCGCTTCGATGTTCAAAATTGGAAAAGCAATTTTGTGCCAAGGACAACCTAATTCCGTGCATTGATGCTTGATACCTAAGAATTTCAAAGCCCAACGAAAAGTTCTGGAGGTAAACACGGCTTCGTTGTCAGTGCGTATCACCCGTGGTTTGCCATAGAGTTCAATGGCAGCACAAATGGCCCGAACTAAAGTGACGGATGCTTTATCGCGCAATCCCGATAAGCAAAGCGCTATACGGGAAATGATGGCTCCGTTTTATTATTTGTGGTGTCAAATTGTATTGAACAACAAAAAACTGTGGTGAAAATTACTTAGACTATTTTGTTGTACTGAGTAAACGCCTTTTATTGTCGTAGTTATAGATGGTCTGACGGGTTAGATCGGCAGCATTATAAGCTGTACCGTCTGAATTAAAGGCAGAGAAGGAGAACATAGAATTTAAGCCGCTAATAACAAATACAGAAAAAGGTTGATTCACCACATTTAAGGACACTTTATCAGGCTGCTCTGTATTGTTTGCTGAAACCACAAAAGGGTGACCTTCTGTCAGCTGCAATGCTTTCCATTGTTCATAGGTGACAGGTTCAAGTCCCCAGCCTGTTGGCGTCTGGATAATTTTCAGGTAGCCATATTTTTTACTGACCATCAAAGGAATGTTTACTTCTGCGGCTATAAGCACAAAATCTTTGGGGGCCTCTAAATACAACTGACCATTTGGATCAGAGAAAGTGCGGAACTCAGTCAAACTCGGCTGCATTGCAGCACTGGCTGAGCTGCAAAACAAACAAAACATCACGACTTTGCATCTGTTGAGTATTTTTCGTTGAAGTTCATCTTGCATGAAATATCCCTATCCTTATTGCTTTGCATTTGCCGAAACAGAAATGAGTACAACTGACTAACGATAGTATTGTCTAAATATTCACAAGGCAAGTCCCTCTTTTACTGAGTTTTTCCCTAAACAAACGCAGGGGTTAGGTTTAGCCTTTAACTGCAAAAATACAGGGTGGGATCCGTTACTGCTTTCTGCTTTTCAGTCACCTGGGTATAGACGCCGCCACTTTTTCTTTGTATTTGAACGCTAAAACACCGGACTTAGGAAACCAACGGGGTCACCCATTAGCCTCTCGGTGTCAATA
>NZ_RZUF01000055.1 GCF_004005375.1 Rheinheimera sediminis
AGACTTTAAGAAGTTCTCTTTAACTGCTGACGGCTCATTAAACTGGAGTGGCAACGAGTTATCTGCTGCGACATTGCGAGCTATCACCCAAGGCGAAAACAAAACCTTAGAGACCAGCTTTGATGTAAAAGAGATGGAAACTGTGATTAAACAGGCGTCCTGGGATTCGATGCAGGAGGGCCGCCCTGATATTTTGCAGGCCGCTGTTCGCTCTTACGTCGAGCAATTTGGCCATAGTCAGGTTATTGCCAAAGCGGGTATTAAAAGCAGAACCAGCGCTTATCGCTCCTTAAAGCCAGAAACCACCCCCAATTTTGCCACTTTGGTGCAGCTCGGCCATGCTGTCATTGAACTGGCTAAAGATAAGTTAAAACAAGCCTGATTTTTAAAGCAGAACACTGAACTTTAGCTCTAATACCACCGCATTTTTTCACGAATAAAAGCAGTTAACTGTTTGGCATTGGCCTGATGTTGTGCCACTCTTGGGTGCTGGCCGTAGCCGGTAAAAGGGAAAAACAAGGTGTCCAGTTGAGTATCGCCCTGGTCCTGCAGGTTTTTTACGGCCTTACGGACATAGTTTGGCCATTGCTCTGTTGCTGTGGCATCCATGCTGCCTAGGGCGCAAATAATCTGTGCTTTGGGGTATTTGCTGCGAATAGTTGCAATAAATTGCTGGTAAGCGACGATACGCTGAGCGTCGTCTGGCACAGGCTGCAGACGTTTTTCGTTGTCGATGAGCCATTTGTCATTTTGCATTAGGTTAATCAGCACCAGATCCGGTGTCCAGCTGCTGAATTCCCAACTGCTGTTATTGTTACCCACAGCGCTTAACTGGTCGTAAAACTGTGGCATGGTGAAATCAAACCAACTGATCATCACGCCTATGCCACTTTGCGAAATAGTATGAAGTTCGGCATTCAGCGCTCTGGCCGCTATTGCGCCATAGGCAAGGTAGTTGTTTTTATCTGACAGCAGATCATCTGCGCCGTTGTCTGCACCTTCGTTGCCCATGCCGCTGCTAATGGAGTCGCCATAGATTTCCATCCTTCGCTGGGGGCGGTTTGGCGGCGCGAGTAATTTGCCACTAGCGTCCAGCACCAGACCTTTAAACTGACTGGCTCCTTCTTCACCTTCAGTACGCTTGTAAATCTCAAGGCTATGAGCCCCAGCGGAGAGGCTGCTGCTAATCAAATACCTGTGTTCACCTTGCTTGGCCTGCAGTACAAAAGGGGAGCTGTCGTTGCCATCAATAATTACATTAAAGTAGTTTTTGCCGTGCTGATCATCCAGCACTATGGTTAAGCTTGAGCCGCTGAAGTTAGCCTTGATACTAGTGCCTGGCCATGACAGCGAAGGCGATTTAGCCTTGCTAAAATCGATACGGCCAGTGTATAAAAAATGGCTATGGTCTGGGCTAATAAAAGTGCTGGCGGCAGCTGTGCTGCAAAAAACGGTGAGCACTACAGGGAGCAGCAGGCGTTGGCAGAGAGCTTTTGTACGCAATAGAAGTGATTTCATAGTCGTTTGGCGTTTGTTGTCAGGTAAATTTTTATGGTAGCAACAAAATAGAAATTAAAAAACAATACTGTGTCCGAACAAGCATTATCTAGTTTTTCAATCCGCAGCTAAGCCGTAATCAAGCTTTCAGCAGAATAATGCATGATAAGCTGCTGTATGCGGCATGATATGGATTGGTAAATATACAAAGGAACAAGAATGTCAGAGATAGCCACAACACCAACTCCGCCTTATTACGCAGTGATCTTTAGCTCCCTTCGCACTGATGGCGACCATGGTTATGGCGAGATGGCGGATAAGATGGTGGCGCTGGCTTCGACACAGCAGGGTTTTCTTGGTATAGAGTCAGCCAGAGAGGGCTTGGGTATTACTGTGTCCTATTGGACCGATCTGGAGTCTATCCGGCAGTGGAAAAGTAATGCCGGGCATTTAGTCGCGCAAAAGCTTGGGCACGAGCTGTGGTATAGCAGTTTTAAAACCAGAATTGCCAAAGTAGAGCATGATTATGGTATCTAGCTAAGACTTGGACTTGCAGCGCTCATGTCTGAAAGCAGACTCTGAGGAACCAATAAAGAACAGCATGATGCGAAGGAGTTGTTGATGCTCAAAGGATTAAATCACATCACCATAGCAGTCAGTAATCTGGAACAATCCTTGTTATTTTACTGTGACTTGCTTGGTATGAAAGCGCATGTGCGTTGGGATAAAGGCGCTTACCTTAGTCTTGGAGACTTATGGTTTTGTCTGTCCTGCGATAAGGTGTCACCTGCCACAGACTATTCTCATGTGGCGTTTGATATAGCTGAGCACGATTTTCCCGCCTTTGTCACAAAGTTAAGGCAAGCTGGTGTGACGGAATGGAAGCAAAATACAAGTGAAGGCGATTCGCTGTATTTGCTGGATCCTGATGGTCACCAATTGGAAGTGCATTGTGGCGCTCTACAAAGCAGGTTAGATGCATTGAAAAACAACCCCTATGCTGGCTTAGAGTGGCTTTAGCTGACAGCATAGTTTTCACTCATAGGTGTTAGGGAGCTGTACTTTATGACTGTTGATGTACTACCGGATCATGGTTTTTCCGCCATGTTATTTGATATGGATGGCACCCTTATCAATTCTATTGCGGCAGCAGAAAACGTTTGGGCTAAGTGGGCCAGATCTCATGGCATTGATGTTGCCAGCTTTTTGCCCACTATTCATGGCAGGAGGGCGATAGATACCATTGCCAGCCTCAACTTGCCCACTATCGATGCCGCAGCAGAGGCTGCTTTTATCACTCAGGCTGAAATAGCTGAGGTGCAGGGCGTGGAGGAAATACCAGGTGCTGCCGCCTTTTTAAGCCGGCTCCCCTTATCCCGCTGGGCTGTGGTGACTTCTGCTCCGCGGCAGTTGGCGTTAACCCGGTTAAAAGCTGCTGGCTTGCCCATACCCCAAGTGCTGATCACTGCTGAAGATGTGGAACGGGGCAAACCAGAGCCTGATGGCTACCTGTTGGCGGCAAAACAACTGGGTGTGGACTGTACTGATTGTCTGATTTTTGAGGATGCTGAAATTGGCATTGCTGCTGCGCTGGCTGCAGGAGGCCTGTTAGTGGTAGTGACAGCGACTCATATTCCGTCTGGCCCGGGCTATCTGGCACAACACCATACTTTGCAGGACTACATCGAAGATGGAGAAGTGCTGCTCAGGAAGCTCAAGTAGAGATAGGCTGATTAAAGGCCACTCAGCAGACTCGGGATTAAAAATATCACCTTATATTTACATCTGTTCCTGATTGGACTAGGCTAATTTTGCGTTTCTATCATTAGAACAAATTGCTGCCTAAGCTGTATGCAGCTGCCTAAAACTGCTAAGTCCAAAGCAAGGAAAATCTGTATGAGTCAGCTAGTGTCATCTTATGGTCCCGAGTCTGAAGCCGAAATAGTCAGCGCTGCTATTTACCCTCCTATTGGCGTGATGCGGGTAGGGAATAGCCCGAAAGAGTTTTTTATTGGGCCGGAAGTGAATCAACCCATAGCTGCAGATCTGGGTTCATATCGCGACGCAAGCGGAGCTTTAAAACGTCAGGCTGCGCGTTTTCGGGTCTATGGTTTGGATGCATCAGGTCGGGCAGTGAAAGAACTGACTGCAAATAACGCCACTATCAAGTGGAACGCGCGGTTGGCCAATCAAAAAGCGTCCTGGTATCAATTTCAACTGGCGTTAGATATTCCTGAAGCAGCACAAGCTGAGCCTTCACTGCTACGTAATGCCACTGTGTCAGATCGCAGTACTTTGCTGATTGATGGTGGGGCACATAGCGTTTCAGGCAAAAATATGGATGGCTCCGGTAGTCAATTTATCGGCTCTTTTACTGGACTGGCGGTTTATTTGGGCGAGATGCGCACCGATGAAGAAGGGCGTTTGCTGATGTTAGGGGGTCATGGTAAATCGGCTAACCCTGAAGGCAAACCTGCGGTGACCTTTGGCAATAACGAAGGCTGGTACGATGATACGTCCGACGGTCCAATTACTGCGCAGGTGCAGTACGACGGCAGAACTCTTGAAGTTAAACCCGCCTGGGTGATTTGTGCGCCACCGGATTATGCGCCTATGCAGAAGTCTGTCCGCACCATGTGGGATTTAATGCGTGACGTAGCTGTGGATGCAGGGCAATTACCTCTGCCTGGTCGTCCTTCTTTTGCTCAGGATATTCTGCCTATATTTCAGCGTTTAACCGATTTACAGTGGGTCAATGCCGGTTATGCCGCTGGTTTTGGCTGGAACAGCGCTTTTGATTTTAGCTCGGAGCATTGGTTAAAGCGTTTGTCCGATCCATCAAACACCTGGCAAGAAGCCCGCCGCACTTTGGCGCATAATTTTCGCTCACTGGATACAGTATTTAGTACTCCAGACGGTCAGGCCAATACCCAAAGCTGGGATCCTCGTTATGCTGCAGCGTCACCACAGTTATGGCCCTGGTTGTATGGTGATGCTATGGGGGTCAATGCCAGTGCATCGCCGCGTCAGTTTGTGTCATTAACTTCACTGCAGCTGCGAGCTTTGGCTGACTGGGTCGATGGTAACTTTATTGCCGACTATGAACCGCATAAAATACCGCCTCAATGTTTGGAGCAAGTGCCGCTGTTTGAGCAGCCTGATATGTTAACCCGAGCAGCCATGGAGTTTTGCCTGGCTGATGCTTTTCACCCAGGTTGTGAGATGACCTGGCCTATGCGCACTGCAGGTATGTATTCAGAGGCTTTTAGGTTGCGCCATGCTGAAGATACGGCGCCTACCCATGGCATTAATTATGGCCCGGAGATGACTTCGCAGATCGCTTTGCAGCTCAATGGTCCTATTCGCAGTGGCCAGGTCGCTGGCGGTATTACCCGTTGGATGGCTATTCCATGGCAAACAGATACTGCCAGTTGTTACCAACAATGCAAAACTGATCCACT
>NZ_RZUF01000056.1 GCF_004005375.1 Rheinheimera sediminis
GTACATGGTGATCGCCGGCCAGCCAGCTTTTGCTTTGTTCTGGATCGGATTGCTGCTTCGTCTGTATCTGCTGGCAGCAGGCCAATAAATAAACACAACTCAGTGTAAAAAGGCTTTGCAGCGCTGGTTTTGCTTTCATTTGGATTTATCTTTATTTTATATTCTGATGGGAACTGACCAACTGCATATCCGCTGCGGTTAAGGCTACTTTTTCACCTGAGCCGTTTTGCCCCCAAAGCTCACTGAATTGAGGAGCTGGTACCTGTTGCATCACCACAATAGGTCTGTTGTCGCCCGTCAGTGAAGACTGCTGCAATTGCAGGCCGATAACATCGTCAAACACCAAAGCAGGACGAAAGTCTTTTGCTCGAGTTGATAATTTAACCCCCTTGATTTTTAGACCTTCAACATGACGAACATAAAGCCCCCATGCGGGCAACTCACCAAACATTGTATATTCAGGGTAAGACTCCCGTTCTTGTGGCACCAAAAATAACTGATGGTAAGGCCGGTAGGCTAAGCCTTTATTAGCGCGCCCGGGATAACTGATCTCGATATTTTCCAGCTGAATATCTTGCAATCTTGCATCAGGCAAGCCAGTGATGGAGGCAGGAATGGGATTGAAAAATGCGTTTAATGCTGGTCCTCGCACTTCGTAGTCCAAATCCGCTCGGTCAAAAGCAATGGTGGCGCTAACATTTTTGATCTGGACACGGCGTAGCACCCCGACAGCAGTATCTTTTGCTACCAGCATATTACGCTGTCCCAGCCGGATAAAAATTGCACAACCAACATGACTGGCATGCACTCCATCTACCTCAACATCTTCCAAAAAGGCGCCATCGACAGTTTCGAGTGCAATAGCGGACCTGTAAGTGTCAAAGACCTTGATATTTTTTATCCGGACTTTACGAAAACCACCCTGAGATTCGGTACCAAACTTCACGCCATTCGCGCTGGAGCGCAAAACACAGTCGGCAATATAAATATCTTCGTTAAACTGGCCAGGCCCCATAGTGGATTTCAGGCAAATAGCATCATCGGCGGAGTTAATAAAGCAGCCAGTGATCTGCACCTTTTTACAGTCATTGATATCAATACCATCGTTATTCCAGAAAGAATCACTATCCACTTTGATGTTATCGATATGCAAATCTGTGCATGCTGCATAATGCTGCACCCAGGACGCACCGTTTTTGATACTAATGTCATAGATTTTCAATTGTTGGCAATGATAAAAAGCCAGTATGCTGGGCCTTTGGTTAGAACGATTACGCCAGTGGTTAAAGTCAGCTTCCACCCTCTGACCACTGTGATGTAACTCATTGATAGCAAGAGCAAGTTCACGGCCTCGGCCATCTATAGTTCCAGCACCACTGATGGAGATTTGACTGGCATGATCGGCATATAACAAGGCCTGCAGTTTACCTTTAGCATCATGATACTGGCTGATATCGACGCTGCCCAGCAAAGTCGCATCCTGCTCCAGCACTAAATCTACACCTGACTTTAACTGCACAGCTCCAATCAGATAGACCCCAGCAGGCACTACTACTCTGCCACCATGCTCTAAAGCCGAGGCCTTATCAATGGCAGACTGCAAAGCTTTAGTGTCATCTTGTTTGCCATCGCCTTGTGCACCAAAATCTCGGATAGACAGACTTTGTTTTTGCGACAGAGACTGACGTTTTCCGGTGCGGCGATGCCGGATAAATTCGCTTTCATACTGTTGCAACTGACCGGCCCATAGGGCGAAAGGTGCAAGATAAGCTGTAGCAAAACAGGCCAGACTGGTTTTCAGAAAAGTTCGACGGCTTAGCATCTGATGCTTCCTTTATTCAGGCTATTTTTTCTAAGACCTGCACCAGATGTGCATAAAATAGCAGCAAAAACACTTATTGCACCAAGATATACCAAGCATTGACACCGGTGTCAATTGTTTAAGTTTTAATTGAATTCCGACTGGATGGAAGATAAGTTGCTCTGTGACAAAGGGAAAAGGCTATTTCAACCAAATGATTTCAATTCAAAAAAGCAAGCTGAGTACCTGAGCCTGTAGAGGTTTCGAGGTTGAATTTTGCTCATTCTGGTGACGCTTTGAGCGCGAAAGGAGGAGCGAAGTTTGGATATTCTAAATCAGTGACGGGTGAAGCTGGCGCTCCTGCTCAAGCCCCTTATAGAGGTCCGCGCAGGCAACAAAGCTCAAAGCGCCGCCAGACTGCTGCAAAAATATCCCTGCAGCGTCAACACTCTCTAGCGCGAGTAAATGTTAATGGTGTTTGAAGTCAAGTGCGTACTGCACCGGAGCAGATGCAGTTATTGCGTCTGTGTTTCAAAGCCAGCCGGCACGAACTTATAATGCCTGCAGACTATTCGATTACTTACAACCCTATCTGTGTTGTGAGTATATTAGCGGTTCCAACAGAATTAGCCCTAAATCACAGCAACATCAATGTCGTCCTGATCAAAACCAAAGACGTCACCGTCAAAATCTACCGATAAACGCACAGTATTTCCAGGTGAAGAGATCCGAACTATATGCCCTACCTGACCATAACAGTCGCTGGTGGAATCCGTGACTATTACATCAAGACCCACAGTCCACAGTGGTTTTGCCATCAGTTTCTCCAAAATTGACGCCAGATCAATACAACAGGTATCGATCTTTGGAGCGACAGTGTACGCGAATTGACTTTTTAAAGCGAGATAAGCTTGCAACTGCTTTAGGAGCATGCTAAAGCAAAGCCTCTTGCTGACAAAAGAACCACAGTAAATAAAGGGCTTCAGTACAAATCGCAGGCGCAGTGCACTTCACTGAGATTTGCTTGGAATTCCGAATTGTATCCGTCGTAGTTAAAGCTGCGGCTTTGTTGGCTGCGCCCTCGTGCCCCAGCCACATACTAAGTCTATGCTGCCGGGCTGGAGAGCTTGTCGCCACCCTACCCACTTCACAATATTTGGGTATATACCCGTCGTCTTTGAAGTTACTTGGGGATAGAGCCACTATTCCGGCTCCGCGAAAACACTCCACCTGATAGTCCAGTCTTGTGTATTGAGTCTATCCATTTGCAGATGATTGCAGTCATCATCAACACTGTGAGGCCTGCGACCTATTCTGTTGCAAGCTTAAGATAGCACATCGAATCAACTCTGAAGAATGGATAAATCAAAACTAAGGGCTGGGGCTGATTTAAATAGCAGATCAATCGGCTATATGAAGCAAAACCAGGGTGTCATCTGCTTTTTTAATCTAATATAGCCAAGCATGCCCTTGTATAAAGGGCATCTTTGTGCAAAACCTTATAGCTGATAAAACGCAGTATTCTGTGCATACCTTAATAAAAAATCGTCTCTAACTTCGTAAGAGCAATGTGTTTTGGGCAGTCAGCCATCTCACTTCAACCGAAAACAGGATTAATATGAAAAAACTTTATTACTTGTTATGCATACTTGTTCTGCACTGTTTTCTCTTTCCAGCAGCACTAGCGCAAGGCACCGAAAAAGCGCTGGTCCCTTTGCCGTCAGTTGACGACTTCTCCAAAGGCGAGGATGGCTGGAGTTTAGGGCTTGGTTTAGGTATTGAATATGAAACAGCATACGAAGGTTCAGACGAATTTGGATTAGAAATCGAACCAGCAGGTTCATTGCAATGGCGTAATGGCGATAATGTTTTCTTTTTTGCTGGTGAAGCTCTAGGTTGGCGTGGTGTTCGCGCTAATACTTGGTTATTTGAGACACTCCTAGGCTTCGATGAGGGGCGTAAGGAAAGTGACTCCGACGACGGCAGGTTGTTTGGACTTGGTGATCAAGACGAGGGGGCTGAACTAGTACTGCAAGCGCGTCGCGCCTTCGACCCCGATTGGCGCTATTGGCTGGTTGGTCGTGTTGTGATCAGTGGTGACGGAAACCTTGGTCTATTTGGACTAGGACGCCGTTTCGGCGATAAAAGCGACGGCACGGGCTCTGAACTTAATTTTGTCTTGGTTGTTCATGACAGCGATTACGCTAACAAAGGTTTTGGCGTAGACTCAGCTCAAGCTGCTGCATCCGGCTTAAATGAAACCAGGCTAAGTGGTGGATTGCGCTCAATTGGACTGGATTACAACTTGCGCCATTACGTCAATCAGAATTGGCAGATTTATGGCGAGGCTCTTTTTGAGTATTTCAGTAGTGAGGTTCGGGATAGCCCAATAGCTCGGAGTAAGTATGAGGCCGAAATAGGCGTCGGCTTTATTTACCTGTTTTAGCAGAGTGCAGTTCAAGCCTGGTTGCAACAACACCAGGCTTGTCTCCGTGCTGATTGTTTCGCTGATGTATCGGCCCCGTCTCCATCGAACGGCACTGAGCTTCACGACATTGAAATCGAAACTCTGACTAACCTAAAAGGTGACTCAGAGTCACGACGGATAGAACATAAGGCCAGAGCTTCTTTAACTTGGTGTATCTGATTTTTTTTGTTGTACACCTGAGCTTCGTTTATATCGGATATGTGTAGTCAGCTTCATTTCGTCCACGCCAATTCCTCATGGCATTTCCAGAGATACCGGCGTTTTTCAAGCTAGTTGTCACCATCGACCGTTTTAAGCGGCCTGTTTTTCTACCTTTTTAACTGACTCTTTTTCTGGATTCAGTGTTGTCGGACCCACTGGTGTGCAGTTCCGGACTTC
>NZ_RZUF01000057.1 GCF_004005375.1 Rheinheimera sediminis
ACCGCGAAGTCCGGAACTGCACACCAGTGGGACCGACAACGCTGAATCCGGAAAAAGAGTCAGTCAAACAAGCAGAAAAACAGGCCGCTTAAAACGGTCGATGGTGACAACTAGCTTGAAAAACGCCGTTATTAGTAAACATACCGAAGAAATTTTAAAAAAAAGCTGTATACCCGTATCAGGGCAACCCCACATACAGGTAGCCAAAAGCCCCGCAACCGAAAGAGCCAGAATCAATATGTTTACTACTACAGCAATAAAGTACTTCATCGCTTACCCAAGCTTATAACGCTCGCAGCACAGGCCGAAACCCGTACAGCGGTTGAGGTCCAGGCCACGTAGTGGCCGATTGTGACTGCGCTTGTTAGCTACCACGCCGTGTCCAATTTTTGGAGCTCGCCTGTTTTGATGTTAAAAATAAAATACAATGTGTCCAAATCTGATGCGGCATAAATTAAAACAATGTCATTATCAACAACTTCATAGCCCTTTATATCAGCCATAACAGACATCAAATTTGTGCCGTCATATTCCGAAACCAACAATTCTTTTTTGTCATTGCGTTTTAAAAACCCATCATTGTTTGAATCGTACTTAGCTACCAAATATACGTTTTTACTGAGAATTTTTTCGTATTGAGTTTGTTTATCACGACTAGGGGAAAATTCTACTATTAATGCATTTTTTTCAAATAGTAACTTTCGTTGTTCACCAATCTTCGTGAACATTACATTTACGGCATTTTCACTTAAACCGAAAGAAGATGAGATAACTATGCTCTCAGCGCTAGAACTATACGGTTGATCTTGGACCACTCTATCTGAAGTTATTTCAAAAATATGTACATCTTTAATTAAACCAAGGTACTGTTTTTCAAGCTTAGCTTTCTGCTCTATCGCTTGTGCGTCATCGCTTTTTATAACTTGTACTGTTGGCGGTGAATAATCTTTACGCATAATGTCTCTAAGGACATCTCTGCCAACCAAAATAATCACAAATATTGCTGCGAAAAACAGTAATACCTTATTAGATTTCTCAATGAAACCCATAATCCGACTGCTCAATTGGAACTCCTTTAAAGCTAACGTTGCGTTCACCTGCGAATTGTAAGTAGCGCGTTGCGATAAACTTAGCGCAGCGATATTGCATAAGCGCTACTTACAATTCGTCTGGTGCAACGCTTTGTTATGAATTTTTAGTTAAAAAGTAATTTGTCTTTAATGAGACCTAAAATATAAAAGCAAATGTAGCTTTGAACGCAAACCAATGCCAGCAATGGCAGAGCAGCTTCTCTATTCGAGAAATATGTAGAAATTAAAGCAACTAAAAATACAACTAGCAGGCCGCCACACCAAGTTAACGCTTTCTTTGACCGCTTAAATAGTAAAAAGATAGGAGGCAAAAGTAGTCCATAAACGACTACGGCTGATATCAAGGGCGTTAGATTCATACTTTCACCAAAAATGGATTGATAGATTCCATAGAGCGCAGCTACTAGGGCAAAGAAAAGAACAAAACCATAAATGATGGCGATAATCCAAGCACCGTCAGGATGTCCACTACTGAAAGGTCTAGATGTTTCAGGGTCTACATTGTTAAAATTTTTGTCAAAACGATTCATGTATTTATCCTATATTTTCATAACGTTCGGTTCAGCCGCAGTTTGTAAGCGGCGCATTTACGATAAACTTCGCACAGCGATTCGCTTAATGCGCTGCTTGCAANGCGCATTTACGATAAACTTCGCACAGCGATTCGCTTAATGCGCTGCTTGCAAACTGTCGAGCGTAAGCGCGAAGCGCTGGAGCGGTGCTGCAACCGTTTGTTAGGTAGATCTACTTAAAGCGAATTCTTTGGCTAAATTCGAATTCTTGATGGCCATTAAGTGAGCAAGAAGTTTCTATATAAAGATCTTCCAGCCCAGGCTGCCCGTTTATATATTGTACATTTACAAACTCTTTCTCCGAACCTTTTAAGGGCATAAGAAAGTCGTCTTGATTTGTTTCTATATATTTCTCTTGCTCATTATTACCCGCATTTACTGTAATATTGGTTTTAGCCACGCACTCTAGTTGAATATCTTTACCATTAGAGTCATAAGATATTTTGAAACCATGACGAAGACATTCTATTTGCTTTTTGGCGTATATACAGCTGTCATTTACTTCATACGCCATGTTTTTTGTTTCCTCGTATATAACCCATTCGCCGTCTATTTTTTTCATTTTCCCTTGAGTTAGATCATGGATTATTAATTCCTTTTTAGGGGTTTCTACTTTTGTGGTTGAGCAAGCAGAAATGCAAATTAAAACTAAGAATATAAATAGATGCCTGATCATACTTTTTTACCTAACGCCGCAAGCAGCGGCGAGCGTTAGCGAGTCCTGCACCGAAGGTGCGATGCTGACTTGCTTTGTTATGCATGTTTTTTTAACAGCCAGCGTACTGGCAACCTTATTACTGCAAATGCTAAAAACCAGGCAAATACCAAACCCAAAGCAGATCCGGCGAGCCCCGAATTATACAAATTCTGATCGCCGCTTTTTAACTCGACTATTAAACCATTAGACTTTAAGTACTTTGCCATTAATGATTTACCCAGCATTTCCGCTTTAAAAGCGTCACAAGAACTGTATTTTTGCAAGGTATAGTATTGTTCGTTATTTAAACTAAAGTAACCTAAATAATGTGACCACTTTTTATCTTTTTCGCAGGTAAGAATACTGCCTGCCAGATCAATATTACCGATATTTGAATCGCTTCTGCTGTTTATAAACCATCCAATAAAAAGCACAGCGAGGACTGCCAAGATAAGAAAATCAGCTTTTATGTGGTTGCTAACTTTTGTCATTACTGGATCTCAACAAACTGCATAACGCCCCGCGCATGCGCGCGAACTTGTAAGCGTCGCAGGGGCCGCAGGCCCCGAATGACGCGGTTTGTTAGGCTAAACTACTGCGGCTGCGCCTTGATAACTCGAAAAACTAATGGCTGTATACATACGTGAGAAAACCACGAAATGCCTGCTATCACCAATATACCTATAAGCGGAATTATTGCTCCAGAAAAAACTATTGAGCCAAATACATATCCAAAAATACACTCCGCTTTGTATATAGGCAGGAACAAACCGACTACCACCAAACCTAAAGACAAGTACATTGCAACGTTCCCGTAGCCAAAAATAACACTGAGTGACTGGATAAGACTCAAGACCAGCATGCAAAAAAAGCCAATAAGTACGAATCGTAAAATCTTTGCCCTTACTGGCGCGTCACTAGGTTGAAGAGATACACGCTTCTCTATTCGTACTGTTGAAAACCAAGCTAAGAATGGGAGGATTAATAATCCCCACCAGTTTGATATGGAAGGATAATCAGAATTGTGCATCAAGTGATGGCTCACTATTCCACCATTCAAATGCTCCCACAACAGAAATCCAACTACGAATAATATGGTAATTGCAATCACGTAGTATTTTAATTTTTTGAACTGCTTGTCAGTCATGTTTATTCTCGGAGTACGATCGTCGAAATATTTAGCCTAACGCAAAGCTTTGGGGCGGCTGGAGTGCAGCGTAAGCCGTCCCAGCCACGTTAGTGGCGACAACAGCGCCTTGTTAGGCATTCACATTAAACCTAAAGTTTTCAGTATTTTGCCACAAAGCCTTAGATTTAAACGAATACCAGAAAGCCATTAAATAAAGTGGTGTCATGTAAAGGATGTTTTGAATATCCCATGATATCCCAAACGTCCCAAATCCATCTAAAATCATTAAAATCTCGTCAGTTATGGCTACTAGAACCCACACTTTAAAAAAAACTGGGAAACACAATTTAAATCTAACTAAAAAGGCTAAGCAAGCTATATAGATTGGGATGTTTATTGATAAACGGAGAGTATCTACAATCCGGCTTGAATATTGGAATAAATCGATATAATCAAGTAATTTAGGCCAAAAATAAATATGACCTATTAGCAACAAAACATACCAACTATAAATTTTAATTTTAGATTTCTGCATACTGATCCCTGTGATGCCTAACTATTTACTAATGGGCTGCCGCAGCGCAGGCAGTCCCGTGGAGGCCATGTTTTTTTTATGGCCGGAACGAAATTAAGTAACTTGTTATACGCTACCAAACTCGCCTCTTTACGCCGAAAAATATTGCCATACAAAACACGCTAAAAATCGCAGAGACGTAAAAAATTGACGATACAGAAAACAAGCTCAACTTCCCGTTGATACAAAAACCTATAAAAAACAGCAATAGAAACAGGCCCAGATAGTAAAGTACGGATTCTATTGACGAGGCTAGTGCACGATTAAAATCTGGATTAACAGGAAATGATGCCGTTAAGCTAACAAACCAGAAAATAAAACCAGTTAACACGATAGCCATATGCGAATAGATTGCTCCATACTCTTGCTTAAAAACTGCAACAGCAAATGAGAAAGCGGCAATAATGCTGAATAAGAGGCTTACTTGCTTGATGATTAAAACCCTTTACGTATAACGCTCAAAGCAGCTGCGCGGTACGCGT
>NZ_RZUF01000058.1 GCF_004005375.1 Rheinheimera sediminis
ACGATAACCTGCACAGGCTCACCAGCAGAACCGTCAATTCAGCATTGAATGTAACTGGCGCTTTGGCGATGACAGAAAGCTATGGTTACGATGCGCTGGGCAATTTAACCTCGAAGCCTGGGGTGGGCAATTACAGCTTTAGTTATGATGCCAATGGTAATGTGACGAACGATAGTAAACGCAGCTTTATCTATACAGCCTTTGAGAAACCCTCAAGAATTCAGCAGAACAACGACTATACGGATTTTGAGTATGGGCCGAACAGAGAGCTGATAAAACGCATTGATAAAAGAGGCAATAANGGGAAGGACTTATAACCCTGTGCTGGGTAGGTTTATGCAGGCGGATCCGTTTATTCAGGCACCTGGGAATTTGCAGAACTACAACCGCTATAGTTATGTGCTGAATAACCCGATGTCGATGACAGACCCGAGTGGGTATTTCTCGCTGGGTAAATTGTTTAACCCATTAAAAAGTATTGTCAGAGCAGTGCTCAGTGTTATCCCGCAAAATGTGGGTAACTTTCTAATAGGCATTGGTTCCAAGTTTTGTGGGCCTTGGGCAGGAGCGTGCGCCGCAGCTGCAACCTATGAATTTAGTAGGGCTCATGGTATGAGCAGAAGCGGAGCTTTAAGAGCGGCGGCTGCGGCAGGAATAGCTGCGTATGCGTTTGGGAAAATAGGGGAATATTACTCAGATGCAGGCATAGATAACATTGTTGCCGGAGCGGAGAATGGCGGTGACTTTAGTGGATTAACTAGTTTCGGCGGAAACGCACTGACTGCTGGACAGGTTGCAGGGCAAGTTACGGCACACGCTGCAGTTGGGGGCATAGTGTCCAGTATTGGTGGAGGCAAATTCGGGCATGGGTTCTTTAGTGCGGGAGTGACTAAAGGATTGGGGACTCCCATTTCAGACACTTATGGTCAAGGGGCAATAGGTGGCACCATTACGTCAATGGTAATTGGTGGGACAGCTTCAGTTATTGCGGGAGATAAGTTTGCTAATGGGGCGATGACTGCGGCGTATCAAGCGTTATTTAATCAGTTCAGTAAATGGGCCTACGAATATCAATACAAAAAGGCAACACTGCGACAATTTATGCATGGTAGAGATATGATTGGCGAAGTTCTTGATACCGAGAAAGAGGCTGCTTTGAAGTCACATTACCCCAGTGATGTTGATGCAGTAATTATTCATGGCAGCACAAATGGAAAGTTACTTGGTCCTGGTGGTGAAATATCTATTAAAGATTTTCACAGCCTTTATGAAACATATTTTAAACAATCAAGCCGAGCTATCTTATTATTATCTTGCCATGCAGGTACTTCTGCAAATGCACAAATCTTAGCTAACTTGACTGGTCGAATGGTCATAGCTCCCTCAGTTGGTCAGGCCCTATTTTCTTCAGGTTCCGGATACAGTTATGGTGTGGAGAAGGGAGCTTATCTCCAAGAGTTTAAGCCAGTGAAAGGAAATTAACTATGATATGGCTATTTTTAAGCGGATTACTTACGGCTGATATGCCAGCCAAGGAGTACGACAAATGCTTACATACACTTCAAACATCAGGCATGATTTGGACGGTGGTGACTCCTGGCAATATTCATTGCTTTGAGCATAGGGCTGCAACAGATTCTGACTATGCAATTATGATGGCACGCTATTATAGTTCAAGCCCAAACAAAAAAAAGGATAAGGCAATCGCCTACTATGAACAGGTAGTCAAAATGAATGATCAGTCCCGCGGATTATTGGAGTACTTTAACTATATTGTTAATGATCTTGAGTGCAAAAACGTCAGCCGATGTTTGAAATATAGCTACTTATTAGAGCAGGCTTACAATATACCAGATAACACCTCAGTATTAGCTGCAGATAAACTTACATATATTTACAAACTAGCGGGCGAGCCAGAGAAATCAAAAGAATGGCGATATAAATCTAAGAAAAAATGTAGTAAATATGCAATGTTGGATGCTATGGAAAATGCAGGCTCTGTAGAAGAACGCTATTTTTGGCGTTTTATGTTCAATGTATCTAGATCAGATGATAGTAAAAAGGATATTTATGCCCAATTAGCTCAAGAGAAAAACTTTGATTGGCAGAAATTTATAGGATTTTCATCAGAATTTGTTTGCGATTTGAAGGTTCCGGCTAATTATTAACGAAAAAGAAAAAACGGTGTCAAAAGAAAAAACGGTGTCAGGTCTTGCCCCGTTGTTGTCCTGTCCGGGTGTCCGGCAGGATTATTGAAGGTTTTGGTAACGCCATTTTGTTTAGAAGTTAAACAATTTGGCTTGGGTTTTTCACTAAAAATGCCTGTTTGTGATCAGATGCCAAATATGTTGAACAGTGATTTTGGCGCTAGCAATTTAAGTAATAGTGTGTAAGACATTAGCTGGATCAAAGTGTGTAAAAACAGTAATTTAGAAAGGGAGTTAAGAGTTATGAAAATCATATTAGGCGCATTGGTATTGTCATTTTTTTCTGCATGGGTAGCAGCAGATACTATCGCTAAAATAGATAGTATTTTAATGTTCGAAGGCGGGAATTTGGTTTATATCTATCCCGTTGGGGGAGTACAAAATAAACCCGCCTGTCATGGCTCCGAACAACCAGCGGGGTCAAGTCTTGCCCCGTGCCCCCAAGGTTGTGGTTGATGATTTAATGCTCTTTAAAAACAAATAAAACCAGCAGCTTTACACCAACACTCATTACCTTCATAACCGCAGTCAGCCCGAATAACCAAAGCAGCACGACCAACTTTGATGTGTTTGGCCAAAGTACCAGTAGTTCAGTGAAGGGCGCGCTAGCCAGTGATACGGCAGTTACAGGCACAGTGAGTAAAAGTTTTTGCGCAGGCTGCGATAGTTTATTCCCGGATGCGGCGATTAAAGTGGTGACCAGCAGTGTAACAGGGGCGGAGCAACAGCAGTTTATCGATAAATACGGCCGTGAAGTGGGTAGTAAAACCAAGCTGCCTGTGTCTGGAGCGTACTCCTTCAGTCGTAAAACTTACGATGATCAGGGTCGTCCTTATCAGGTATTTGAGCCTGCGACAGGCACAGTGTCCAGCTACGCCAACACTGTCACCTATGATGTTATTGGCAGAGTGAAGCAAACCGCTATGGCTAATGGTGGGGTGTCAAAGGTGGATTACAGCGGTTATACCACCACCAATACCGATGCTTTACTCAAAACCAAAAGCAGCCAAAGCAACT
>NZ_RZUF01000059.1 GCF_004005375.1 Rheinheimera sediminis
TTGTTGAACGAAGCCGCTTTGCGGCAGAAATAAGAGCACACCACATTATCTCCCAGCCTAAATACTTACCGGATGCAACCTGATTGGGGGTTGCTTACACCGGAGTATGATCATGAACCTGCACGAACAACAACGCTTCGATTACCTGTATCAACAACATCTTACCAACTTAACCTTGCAAGGCAAGCGGCCCGCCACTATTGATGGCTATAGCCGCGCTATACGACGTATCACGGCCTATTTTGACCGCTGCCCTGATACGCTTTCTACCGCTGATTTAAAGCGCTACTTTGCCGATTTGATTGCCTCCCACTCCTGGAGCACGGTCAAGCTCGACCGCAACGGCTTGCAGTTTTTCTATACCCATGTGCTCAATAAATCCTGGGAGTGGCTCAGTATTGTCAAACCACCGCAAGTCAACCGGCTGCCTGATATTCTCACCCCCGACGAAGTCGCCAGACTCATCAGTCAGACCCAACAACTGCGGTATCAGGTGTGCTTTCTCACCTTGTACAGTATGGGATTGCGTCTGGGAGAAGCGCTTTCGCTGCAGGCCGGAGATGTTGATGCCGCATTAATGCAGGTGCATATCCGCGATGCTAAAGGGGGGAAAGACCGGTTGGTGCCACTGCCTGAGCGTACTCTGCTGGCACTGCGGTATTACTGGCGAACCCACCGTCATCCGCAGTTGCTGTTTCCCGGTAAAGAGAACCAGCCCGATGCATGTATGGACAGAGGCGGTGTACAAAAAACCATGAAGCTGGTGCTTGCCCAGTGCAACATTCATAAAACCATCAGCCCACACAGCCTGCGACACAGCTATGCCACCCACTTGCTGGAGCAAGGTCTTGATTTACGCTCAGTCCAGACTCTGCTTGGTCATCACAGTCTCAACACCACCGCACGCTACACCCGGCTCACCGCTATCACCCGTAAAAACACGGCTGAGGCCATCAATCAACTGACCAATGGCCTGGCGCTGCACTGGGAGTGTGGGGTATGAGTTTCTTTATTGATATTCTGCGTCAGTACAAGGATGCCTTTGTGCACCACTACGCTTCGCGCATCACGCCTGATATCCACCAGGCGATACAGGCCATGCTCAGTTGTCGAACTGAGACTGCACGTGTCAGTCGCTGGGGATGCCAGAACTGCACTCATTCTGCTGAATTCCCGCTCTCCTGTGGCCACCGCAGTTGTCCGCAATGCCAGCACAGCACCACCAGCGATTGGCTCATCCGCCAGCAAGCTAAGTTGCTACCCGTTCATTATTTTATGGTGACCTTTACCTTGCCATTTGAATTAAGGACGATGGCCCAGGCTCACCCTGAGCCGGTGTATCAGGCCATGTTTGACGTAGCCGCTTCTGTACTTAAAGACTTTGCCACCCGTTCACCGAAACTCAGTGGTGACATCGGTTTTACCGGTGTGCTGCACACCCACAGCCGACGGCGGGATTATCATCCCCATCTTCATTTTATTATTCCAGCCGGCAGCTACCACACCGGTAAACACCAATGGCGTACATGCAAAAGCCATTACCTGTTTAATGCCTTTCATCTGGCGAAGGTATGGCGGGCACGATTACTGGAGTCGCTAAACGCTACACCCGGACTGACACTACCCAAGCAGTTGCCGCAGAAATGGGTGGTCGATTGCCAGCATGTCGGTAAAGGTGCGCCAGCGCTGCAGTACTTGTCCCGGTACCTGTATCGTGGTGTATTGCCGGACAGCAGTATCATTCGTCATGTCGACGGGCAGGTCAGCTTTGAGTATCAGGACAGTCAGACGCATACCAAACACATCCGCACCTTGCCTGCTCTCGAATTTCTGTGGCTGGTGTTGCAGCATGTATTGCCCAAAGGGTTTAGGCGGGTCAGAGATTACGGAGTACTGCGCGGCCATTGCCGTCCTCTGCTCAGGCGCATTCAACTGATGCTTGCTGTGGCAGGAGCCGTGTTCCCGCCGCTCTGTGAACTAAAGCGCACTTCAGCCATGCGTTATTGCCCCTGCTGTCAGCAGCCGATGCGTTTTATGGGAATAAGCACCCCTCACCGAACGACCATGGTTCAGCACCACAGTGTGCTAAACAGAGCAGGCGCTATGTTGTGAGCCTGGATACATCAACCTAAAACGAGATGGTAACGAACTGAAATACATAGAATAAATTTAGTAGCGTTGAAGCTAAGGGATCACTACATCTGCTAAAAAGTCGGCTCGTTTTTTTGAACGCAGCGACCTCAAATTTTCCATCCGCTATTTACATAATAATGTGGCACAGTCAGGCACCGGGCTTGTTCAACACTTGGGATAAGGTCGCGGCTGCGCGCGGCCTATCCTTATTTGTTATGTTTGATTGCTCATTTCCTCGATCAATCTGTATGACTTCGACTCAGGATCTCGCAGGATAGAGATTGTATCTGTCATGATGTATTGCTCCCACGATTTCGCATTGGTATGAAAATCAGAGTAGTAAATGGCATCTTCGACTCTTCGGAAGTGTCTAAACCAGACACCAAGTTCAGGCTCTGTTCTTCTGATGTAGTTGTAATCACTGGTCACGGTAACAACAGCGAACGGAAAATGATGGACGATGATTAAGACCTTATCACCCACTTCCATATTCTTTGCGAAATCAACGTAATCTTTCTGGGTAGACAGAATTTCTTGATGAGCATCTGAGAGCAGATCACCAACATCGGTTGCAAAATCGAGCCCAATGAAACCAGCAGCAATGCTCTGGTTTGCGTATAGACCAGCATTTGCAGAATCATCGGGGTGCAGTTGCATGCGCCAATAGTTCATCGAAGTTTCCTTTTAAATTCTGTCCAGTGGATCGAAGCGGAACGATGTTTGACCACTTTGCTAGGTATTACTTACGCTCGCCCAAAAAGGCGTAGCTTCTTCTAATGCGATGCCCGTGAGCAGATGATAGTTTGCAATGGCTCGTTCCAGCATTTCCTCAGCATCTGACTTCAGGTCAAAGCTAACTGATTCATCACCAGCATAATGTTTAAGCTCATTGCGAGTTTGATTTAATAGGTCAGCAACAAGCTTTTCAGTGTTTGGATCAGTGTCACTATGCTGCCTTGCGAAAGCAACTATTTCGTTTTTTATTTGCTCAAAGGTCGGAGTTTGGCCGAGAGCGCGGAGTCTTTTACCAAGAATTTCTTCAGCTGCGTATTCTGCCCCAAAGTGAACACCTAT
>NZ_RZUF01000006.1 GCF_004005375.1 Rheinheimera sediminis
TAGGTGTTCAGATAAATCAGAATACGCAGTTACCTTCAACTTCACACTTGCGTGACAGAGTTTCAGGAACAACTTGATAGTCAGCCATCAACTTAGGAAATACCGAGTTTATAGCTGCGAGTAATTCAGTTTTTGATTGTGGGACAGATGACATTTCAGCTTCCGATTACATAACGACCCGCGCATGCGCGCGAACTTGTGAGCGTCGCTGCAGCCGAAGGCTGCAAATGACGCGGCTTGTTATAAGCTGCCAGATTGAAACGCATAGCTTGCAGCCATTATTTTTATTACATCGCCACTTTGCATTTGAATAATAAACTCTGTGCCCAACGCCTTTGCATCTAAGATCGAGTTAGATGCCCCCCACTCATTGAACCGAGAGCCTTCAAACATAGTTACCGATGAAAACCCTAATAAATAAGGGGCTGCTGCCTCGCCTTTAATCACAAAAGCAGATACAGACAATATGATCTCAGCACTGCCCCAATCGACAACAATTGTTTTTAACACGGCATCATGCAGCGGTAAATTATCAAAACTCAAGCCGTGCTCCTTGGCTTATAAAGCCCAAAGCCAGCCCGCGGTAGGCGTCGCGTTGCCTTTGTTTGTTATACCGAATTTAGACTGTTAACTAATTTATAAGACCGCTTTTGTAAAAAGTAACAGTTGAATGAATACTCAACCAAACCGTATTTTTCCATATCAACACAAACTTCTCTTACTTTAAGCTCAGTTAATCCTGACGAAATGTGAGCTCTCTCATAAAGGTCGCGTTCATTGAGTCTGTGAGCGTCAGAAGTTTTGAACACCAACAGTATGGCTTGCCACTCAGGCGGTATAACTTTCGGTAATCTCCTCCAAGAAAACTTTCTCTTCGGCGTCCATTTTTTATGAAATTTTATTCCCCAAAAAGATATCTCCTTATTTGATTCGGCAAGGCAATACACTACTAGGAACATTACTATTACCGCAGTCCCTCCACTAACTAAACCAAATTTCAAGATCAACTCAAGCATTGTGGGTTTCACCTACGGTATAACTACTTGCTTTGGGGCTGCCGAAACATAGCGCAGCGCCGTGTAGGCTGTCCCTGCCGCGAAGCGGCGACAACAGCAACTTGTTATGTTTATTGTTTTGCCAAATCACAAAAATATTCCGAATAACATTCGTCAGCCCAACACTGAATCTTGACTGAGCCAAACTCTTTACCAGAGTTAATCTCTCTCGAAATTATTACGGTCTCAGCTTTAAATAAATCTCCTAATGCATCAGCCAACTCTTCAAAACCCGAAAGAAAAATCTGTTTCTCAAAACCTTCAGCATCTATTTTCAACGTTACATTCAGGGAGCCTTGCTCCTGAGACCGAACTGCGAGCAACTCTGTTACGAAATCAGGTCTAGAAAACACAAGTAATTCTTTATACTCAGACATCTTAGACCTCTCGAACATAACGCATTGCTAATGGGCTGCCGCAGCGCAGCGTAGGCAGTCCTGTGGAGGCCACGCCGTTTGTGGCCGGAACGAAATTTAGCAACTTGTTATATGCCTACTTCGAGTTATAAAAAGCTATTACAGCAACAACAAATAACAAAACAACGGCACCAGTAACACAGCACAATGTGTCGTTATCCCGATTTGCTTTGGGATACTTACCAAATGTAACGACTTTTAGCGTAACGTAACCGACAAAATAAAGAAAAAACTCAATAAATGCGTCGATGATTATCCATTTAACAACCCGCAAAAATCCTCGGCCTGCGACCTCGATTATTTCATCCATCGTTGAACATTCCCTGTAGGCATATAACAATTTAATAGAAGGGTTTCTGCCCGCAAGTCGAACATTTTTCCGCCTTCTTTCATGATTTTTACTCATACCAAACTAACGCTGATGTATCTCTATTTCAACAGATTTTTCTGAAATCACTAAAATCCTGGCCGACAAAATCTGTACAAGCTGTACGCTAGTTGTTCAGAATTTTACTCAAGAGGTACTACTGTGTTTTTTAACAGTGGCACCCTTGTAATCCAAAGCCAATAAAAAACCCGACCAAAGCCGGGTTTCTCGTATCAAACTAAACAACACAAAAGCATTACTTCTGCACTGTCTTCGCTTCTTCTACTGCTGCTAAACACAGCTCTGTGATTTTATGCCATTCTTTGTTTTTAATGGCATCGTCCGGCACTATCCAGCTGCCGCCTACGCAACGTACGTTGGGTAGGGCTAAGTATTCTTTGAAGTTTTTCTCGTTAATGCCGCCTGTTGGGCAAAAACGTATATCAGAGAATGGGCCGTGAATAGACTTTAAGGTTTTTACGCCGCCTGCAGCTTCTGCCGGGAAAAATTTAAAGTGGGTGTAGCCTACTGCTGTGCCTTCCATTAATTCCGAAATACTGGCAATGCCTGGAATTAAAGGGATCACGCTGTCTTTACCGGCTTGCAGCAGTTCGCGGGTCGAACCCGGGCTGATAGCAAAACGGGCGCCCGCTGCTATAACGTCGTCAAGTTGCTTAGCCGTAGTGACAGTACCAGCGCCTACTATGGCGTCAGGTACTTCAGTGGCCAATAAACGTATGGCTTCTAAAGCCACTGGCGTACGTAAAGTTACTTCCAATACTTTAATGCCACCAGCAACTAAGGCTTTCGCCATAGGCACAGCATCAGCTAAATCTTTGATCACAATGACGGGCACCACAGGGCCTTGTGCGAACAAAACGTCAGGTTGTAGTTGCCAATTTTCAAATGCCATAGTGTTAACTCGCCATATGTTGTTTTAAGTAGACTGCACAGCCAGTTAAGCCTGGTTGTTCTGCAGTGACGACAAAAGTTGCAATACGGCGGTTGAAGTCTTTAAACCGGCCTTTTGCTTCAAATCGGCTTCTGAATTCGCTTTGATTCATCAGCGACAATAATTTTGGGGTAATACCGCCAGCGACAAAAACACCGCCAAAGGTGCTTAGCGTCAGGGCTAAATCCCCTGCCAAACCACCTAAGCTGGCAAAAAACTGCTCGATAACGGCTTTGCACAAAGCGCAGCTGCCATCTAAAGCTTTACCAGCAATCTGGGCTGCGTTTAACGGTTCCACCACTTTGTTGTTAAAAGCGGCTATTGCCAAATACAAATCTTCCAAGCCAGGACCTGATAACAAGCGTTCAGGGCTGACATGACCGTATTTCGCCGCCAGGAACTTTTGAATGAACCATTCCTGGTCAGTTTGGGCGGTAAAATCGACATGACCGCCCTCGCCCGGTAATGGCACATAACCTAAAGCCGTTGGAATTAAATGCGCTACACCCAAACCAGTACCAGCACCTAACACCGCCATAGGTTTAAATTGATCGGCGTGGCCTTCACCAATTTGAACCAGCTCGGTCTGTTTCAATGCAGGTAAGCTCATGGCTACAGCAGTAAAATCATTCAGCACGATAAACTCGGCCAAATCCAAATCGGCTTTCATTTGGCTTACAGAAAACTGCCAGCGAAAGTTAGTCATTTTAACTAAATCACCAGTCACTGGGCAGGCAATGGCCAAAGCCACATGACGAACGTCTGTTAACCCTTGCTCGGCACGGTAAAACTGTAAAGCGTCGGCCAAGGTATCAAAATCAGCACAGGGATACACCGCTACTTTGTCTAAATGCAGGCTGTCTAAATCAACGCGGCTAAAACGCGCATTGGTGCCACCAATATCAGCAACAATAGCGAATTGCACATCAGCCATGGTACTGCTCCTCTGTATTAAACAGACTGCAGGCACCTTGTTCTGCACCTGTAATCACAGTACGCATACCGCCAAACATTTCGCGGCCCATACCCCAATGACTGTCGGTCATATCGCGGGTGGCCACTTCACGTTTCGCCAGTTCTTCATCAGAAACCAGTACTTTTAATACACCGTTGATACCATCCACCAGCATCATATCGCCGGTCTGGATTTTAGCGATCACACCACCATCAACCGCTTCTGGTGTGACGTGGATAGCCGCAGGCACCTTACCTGAAGCACCAGACATACGACCGTCTGTGACTAAAGCCACATGAAAACCACGATCTTGCAATACACCCAGTGGCGGCGTCAGTTTATGCAGTTCTGGCATACCGCAAGCACGCGGCCCCTGGAAACGCACAACCACCACACAATCTTTGTTTAAATCACCGGCCTTAAAAGCTGCATCTAATTCGTGCTGGCTGGAGAACACCACTGCAGGCGCCTGAACTATTTCAGTACCTTCACGCAGCGCTGATGTTTTAATGACACCACGGCCTACGTTGCCGGATAACACCTGCAAACCACCGTGATCTTTAAATGGTTTAGCGGCATCGGCCAGTACTGTTAAATCTGAGGACTCAGTCGGACCATCGACCCAGACCAATTTGCCATCCTGGATCACAGGAGTTTGGGTGTAACGACGTAAGCCTGGCCCTGCCACAGTATTAACATCTTCATGCAGCAAGCCGTTGTCTAATAAAGTACGGATCAAATAGGCCATGCCACCAGCCTGTTGGAAGTGGTTAATGTCGGCCTGACCGTTCGGGTAAATTCTGGTGATCAGTGGTGTTGCATGCGACAAATCGGCAAAGTCATCCCAGTTCACGATAAAACCAGCAGAACGGGCCACGGCTATTAAGTGCATGGTGTGGTTAGTTGAACCACCAGTGGCCAGTAGACCAACAATACCGTTCACTACAGCTTTTACATCAACTATATGTGCTATCGGCAAATAGTCTGTGCCTAAGTCGGTCAAACGCGTTACCTGACGAGCTGCTGCTTTAGTTAATTCATCACGCAATGGCGTGCCTGGATTGACAAAAGAAGAACCTGGTAAATGCAAGCCCATGACTTCAACCACAAGCTGATTGGAGTTGGCAGTACCGTAGAAAGTACAGGTACCAGCGCTATGGTAAGAGGCAGATTCAGAATCTAATAACTCGTCATTACCTACTTTACCCTCTGCATACAACTGACGTACACGGGCTTTTTCTTTGTTCGGAATGCCGGATGGCATTGGGCCAGCAGGCACAAACACAAAAGGCAGGTGACCAAAGCTTAAAGCGGCCATTAATAAACCCGGTACTATTTTGTCACAGATACCCAGCATCATGCCGCCATCAAACATATTGTGCGACAGACCAACAGCTGCAGACATAGCAATAATGTCACGGCTTAGTAAACTCAGTTCCATGCCCGGCTGACCTTGAGTCACACCATCACACATGGCAGGTACGCCACCAGCAAACTGAGCCACACTGCCTACTTCAGCCACAGCGGCTTTAATAATGGCTGGGTAAGCTTCGTAAGGCTGGTGCGCAGACAGCATATCGTTGTATGAAGAAATAATACCGATATTCGCTTTGGTTAAGCTGCGTAAATCAGTTTTCTCCTGAGCAGAACAAGCTGCAAAACCATGAGCCAGATTGCCACAGGCCAGAGCACCGCGATGCGGCCCCTTGGCACGGGCCTGTTCCATCCGCTGCAGATAAAGCGCACGGCTTTTTTCACTGCGTGCCGCTATTCTGTCTGTGACCTGTTGTATAACCGGATTCATGTTAACCTCGTCTTGTCGATTAGTTAGCTGTGAACATTACATGTACAGGGACCTGCTGCTGTTGCAAAAAAGCCCGTACTGGCATTTGCAAAGGGTCCTGACCTGCCATGGCCTGTTCCAGAACGGTTAGCTTCTTGGGGCCAACCAAATGTAAATAAATTACTGCGCTGTTGAGCAAGCGTGTTTTGCTTAAGCTCAAACGCTGATAAGGAGCAGTAGCTGGAGTCACAGCTAAAGCCACCGGGGCTTGCGCTGCTAAACCTGCCTGAATTTCTTTGCTGCATGGAAATAAAGAGGCTGTGTGGCCGTCTTCACCCATGCCTAATATCAGCACGTCAAATACTGGCAATTCAGCGATACGAGCAGCAACTGCTGCTGCACCTTTGTAGGCATCGTCTGGTGATTCACTGTCAAACAAGCTGATAAAACGAGCTGTTGCCGCTTTGCCTTGCAACAGGTTAGCCTTAACTAAGCCTTCATTGCTGTCGGCATGAGTCTCTGGCAACCAGCGGTCATCCGCCAAAGTGATGGTCACGCGAGACCAATCTAAATCTGTTTCAGATAAGGCTTTAAACAATGGTAAAGGCGTTTTACCACCGGATACCACTAAAGTAGCAGTGCCCTTCTCGGTAATAGCAGCAGCCAACCGACTGCTGATTTCACCGGCAAATTGCTGATTCAAGGCTGCACTGGAGTCAAAAGTATGAAGCTGCATTATCATTCGTCCCAGTTTCTGTCTTCACGTGCCAATAATGAAATAGCGGCAACAGGGCCCCAGGTACCAGCCTGATAAGGTTTTGGTGGCTCGTTTGTGACTTTCCAGGCATCCAGAATGCCATCGACCCATTTCCAGGCTTGCTCCACTTCATCGCGACGCACGAACAGATACTGGTTACCTAACATGGCTTCGAGTAATAAGCGCTCATAGGCATCAGCAATACGCTGCGATTTGAAGGTTTCGTCAAAACTTAAATCCAGTTTGGTTTGTTGCAGCTGCATGCTTTCACCCAAACCAGGAATTTTATTCATGATCTGAATTTCTACGCCTTCGTCTGGCTGCAAACGAATGATCAGCTTATTGGCTGGTAACTGTTTATAGGTTTCGAAGAAAATATTGTGTGGCTGCGGCTTAAAGCAAATAACTAATTCACTCATTTTTTTCGGCATACGCTTGCCTGTTCTTAAATAGAACGGCACGCCAGCCCAGCGCCAGTTGTCGATGTCCACTTTAATAGCAACAAAAGTTTCAGTTTTGCTGTTTGGACGCGCATCTTCTTCATCCAGATAACCGGGCACCGGAGTACCAGTCACATAACCGCCCGCGTATTGACCACGCACAGTTTTTTCTTGCACATTGGCTACGTTAATAGGCCGTAGTGCTTTGAGTACTTTTAATTTTTCATCACGAATACTGTCGGCGTCCAGGCGAGCTGGCGGCTCCATCGCAATCAACGACAATACCTGGAGTAAGTGGTTTTGCACCATGTCACGCATCTGACCGGCGTCATCGTAGTAACCCCAACGCCCTTCGACACCCACTTCCTCGGCCACAGTAATTTGCACATGATCAATGGCATTGTGGTCCCAATTGGCGGCAAAAATAGAGTTGGCAAAACGCAGCGCTAGCAAATTCAGTACTGTTTCTTTACCTAAATAATGGTCGATACGGTAAATTTGGCACTCGCCAAAATATTTGGCAACTTCATCGTTGATAACTTTGGACGAAGCTAAATCATGGCCTATAGGTTTTTCCAGCACCACACGGGCCGGCTCAGCCGATAAACCCGCGATCGACAAGCCTTTACAAATATTGCCGAATAAAGAAGGAGCAGTAGCAAAGTAGCTGACCGGAATACGCTTTTTCGGGTCAGTTACAGCTTTTAATGCCTTGTAGTGGTCTTCTTTGGTTAAATCTACCTGCACATACTGCAGTTTGGCTTTTAAGCGCGCTAATACTTCAGCATCAAGCGGCTCTTTAATGAATTTCTGTAAGTTGGTTTCAACCAACTCCTTGTAGCCATCGAGATCTAATTCGTCACGAGCCACGCCTATCACTTTACTTTCAGCGTGCAATAGACCGGATTTCTCTAACTGATAGAGAGCTGGTAAAAGTTTGCGGCGTGCAAGGTCACCCTTGGTGCCAAAGAGAATCAGATCACAGGCTTTGTTCAGTGGTGCTGTTGTTGTCATGAATGACCCTTGATTAGATGTAATTTTACAACACTTAACCGCATACTAGCCGAGCAAAAGCCAGATGTAAACCAGATAAGTTGTAATTAAATTACAGAGACGCTAAAGTTTTGACTATTCTCATATAATAAGGCAGCCTAGGCAATGAATCAGCTGCTTTGTCGTAACTTTATCACTTTTTTGCAGTGGCACCAGGTTGTATAACAAAGCGAGTTACAACATTTTGCACTGTGTTGTTCAGTGTTTCTCAGTCAGGACTATCCGATGAATGTGTTGGAAAAAATAATTAACAGCGTCAACAGCTTCAGTAAGTCAGAGCGCAAAGTCGCCGACGTGATCCTGGCCAATCCGCAAACTACTATTCACAGCAGTATAGCGGCTCTCGCCAAAATGGCAGATGTCAGCGAGCCTACGGTGAACAGATTTTGTCGTCGACTGGATACCAAAGGTTTCCCGGACTTTAAACTGCATTTGGCCCAAAGTCTGGCCAACGGTACCCCCTATGTAAACCGTCATGTGGAAGAAGATGATGGCCCGGAGGCTTATACAGCCAAAATTTTTGAATCTACTATGGCAGCTTTGGATGCTGCACGCCAAAACGTTGATATTCTTACAATTAATCGCGCTGTGGATGTATTGACTCAAGCGAAAAAAATCTCCTTTTTTGGCTTGGGCGCCTCTGCTTCTGTGGCGCATGACGCGCAAAATAAGTTTTTCCGTTTTAACGTCCCTGTGGTTTGTTTTGACGATATTGTTATGCAGCGTATGAGCGCTATTAACAGCGCTGAAGGCGATGTAGTGGTTTGTATTAGCCACACTGGACGCACAAAAAACCTCTGTGACATCGCTGCTATTGCCCGTGAAAACGATGCGACAGTCATTGGTATTACTGCCTACGACAGTCCTTTGGCTAAAGAATGTACTTTAGTGTTATCACTGGACGTGCCTGAAGATACTGATATGTATATGCCGATGGCGTCACGCGTGGCACAACTGGTGCTGATTGACATTCTCGCAACCGGCTTTACCCTGCGCCGTGGCACTAAATTCCGTGAAAACCTGAAGAAGGTTAAAGATAGCTTACGTGGTTCTCGTTTTGATAAGAAAGACTTTCAAAACTAATGACTTACTCAGGAGCCATAGCCAAAGTATTTCTGTTGCAGGCTGGCAAAAAAAGCCTGCAACACAGGAATCTACTAAGCTGTGTAACTTGAGATTGAGTATGCAGTCAATAAAATTGCAGATTCCGCAAATAAGGGTATTTTTGTAATCTCGAGGGGCTTTCTGTAAGAAGCCCCTCTTTTTTCCGATGTTTTTTGTCTTAACAGGTCTGACAAGCACCATAATCTGAAAGTTTTATTCAAACTTCAGCTATATTCTGTAATAAAATTACATTACACTAAAACTGTCCCATCCATAGATAAGCTTTTAGGAGCTCTTGATGCCCAGAAGAACTAAAATAGTCGCCACGCTCGGACCTGCAACGAATTCACAAGATGTTATTGAAAAACTGATTCTGGCTGGTGCCAGCGTATTTCGGTTTAACTTTTCTCATGGCAGCGCCGAAGATCATAAACAACGCGCTGAAATGGTTCGCGCTGCAGCAGCAAAAACCGGCGCTCACGTCGCTATTCTGGGTGATTTGCAAGGCCCAAAAATCCGCGTATCTACCTTTAAAAATGGCTCTGTCATTTTAGAAGAAGATCAACACTTTGTTTTAGACGCTGATTTGCCAAAAGGCGAAGGCGATGAAACTCAGGTCGGTATCGACTATAAAGAACTACCTGCTGACGTGCAGCCTGGTGATGTGCTGTTATTAGATGACGGTCGTATTCAAATGATCGTTGAGCACGTGGTAGGTCAACGCATTCATACCAAAGTCTCTGTCGCTGGTAAACTCAGCAACAATAAAGGTATTAACCGCTTAGGTGGTGGCTTGTCAGCTCCTGCTCTGACTGAAAAAGATAAAACAGACATCTCCTTAGCTGCGTACATCGATGTAGATTATCTGGCTGTATCTTTCCCACGTTGTGGTGATGATTTACGTGTTGCCCGTGAACTGGCTCGTGCCGCAGGTTCTGAGGCCCTTATCGTCTCTAAAGTTGAACGTGCGGAAGCTGTAGCTGATGACGAAACCTTAGATGATATTATACGTGCTTCTGATGCTGTGATGGTTGCCCGTGGTGATTTAGGTGTCGAGATCGGTGATGCTGAGTTAGTTGGTCAGCAAAAGCGTATTATTGCCCGCTCACGTCAGCTCAATCGCGTAGTGATCACTGCGACTCAGATGATGGAGTCGATGATCGAAAGCCCAATGCCAACCCGAGCTGAAGTCATGGACGTGGCTAATGCCGTGTTGGATGGTACAGATGCAGTAATGTTATCCGGTGAAACAGCAGCTGGTAAATACCCTATTGAAACCGTAAAAGCTATGGCCCGCGTTTGTGATGGTGCCGAGAAGCACCCACGAGTGCAAAGCTCCAAACATCGCATGGATATCTCTTTTACTGAAATCAGCGAAACTATTGCTTTGTCCGCTATGTATGCTGCGAACCACTTAACGGGTATTAAAGCCATTATCTCGTTAACTGAATCGGGCTATACTGCCAAGTTGATGTCACGTATCACCTCGTCTCAACCTATTTATGCGTTATCACGTCATCAGAAGACTTTAAATAAAATGGCTCTGTACCGCGGCGTGTATCCGGTGTTTTTTGACAGCACTCAAAACCTGGGTCAACAAAAGGTATCAGCGGCCGCTATTGAAGCAGTTCAGGAAATTGCTCACTTAAAAAGTGGTGATTTAGTGATACTGACTTATGGCGATATGATGGAAACTGTTGGCGCGTCTAACACATGTAAGATAGTACAAATCAACTAAGACCTTGATTTCATGAAAAAGGCGCCTACTTATTGATGAAGTGGCGCCTTTTTTGTCGCTAAGTCTCAAAAGCTTAAAGTCGTTGCCTGAGCATTGGCGCTAACGCCGTCAGCATTGATCCTATCACCACCAGTAAAGCACCGAGCCAAGCCCAGCCATTTAGCGATTCACTGGGAAACTGTGGATAAAAATAAGCCAGTAACTGGGCAAAACCTATAGTCAATAAAGGTGTAATAGCCAGCACTGCACTGACGTTAGCTGCTTGCCAATGTTGCAGGGCTTCTGCAAAGGCACCGTAAGCTACTATTGTATTCAAACAACAAAATACCACTATGCCCCACTGCCAGGCCGACAATTCCAGCACAGGAGCTAGCTCGACCATTGGCATAAAACATAAAGCACCGGCCATATAAATCAGCCACATAATTTGTTGGGAGTTAAAGCTCATCAACAATTGCTTTTGCGCTAAGGCATAGCAAGCCCAGGATACGGCTGCGACTATCACCAGCAGAACACCAAAACCTTCATCACCAAACTGGGTGAGCAATAAGGTCAGCCGGTCGTTAAAAAACAGCAACAAGCCAACGACTAATAACCAGGCACCAATTTTTTGCCATACCAATAAACGTTCTTTAAACAAATAAACCGCGCCTAACATCATTAAAAATGGCGCCAGTTGGATCACCACCTGAGCTGTTTCTGCCGTGAGCAGAAACAAACCATTCAGATACAAAATGTAGTTCAGCAACAAGCCGGCAACAGCAAGCAGGATCAACATTTTTATGCGCAGGGATAAACCGCGAACTGAAGGGATTTTATTTCGGGCCAGTAATAAAAAACCCACAAGCACGGCGGCGACCATAAAACGGATCCAGGTGATGGTGCCAGCCGACATCGAGTTTAACAACCATTTCAGCGCTATAGGCAATAATCCCCATAGTAGCGCCGTCAATAACGCTAAACTGAACCCCAGACCAGCTCGGCCAGACGATTGATGCATATCCTCTCCTTTTTATTCCCAGCATTATCCTCCAGAACCTTAACTCTTGTCTGCGTCCTTCGGCCTTCACCTCAGAAAATACGTCGGAATGTACTGTTGTTGCCGCAGATCAATACTCCAGACTTTTTATAGGTTAGGATTGGCTTAATAAAAGGTCGTGGTATCAGGGGGATGAAAAGATGAAACGAATTGGCGTCTTAACTTCAGGTGGCGATGCTCCGGGCATGAATGCTTGTCTTCGGGCTATAGTGCTGACAGCTCATGCAAATGAAATCGAAGTCATTGGTTTTCAGCATGGATTTAATGGTGTGATCGAGCAGCAGTACCAGACCTTATTACCCTATCATGTCAGTGGCATCATCCAGGATGGCGGCACTCTGCTAAAAAGTGCACGTTGCCAAGCCATGCACACAACAGAGGGCTTGCAACGCGTTGCCGACAATTTACATGATTTGGACATTGATGGCTTGTTAGTGATAGGAGGCGACGGCAGCTTTCGCGGCACTATTGAACTTGCACCTTATTACAAAGGTAAGTTGCTAGGTATACCTGGTACCATAGACAATGATGTAGACGGTTCAGATTTCACAATTGGCTTTGCCACAGCCTTAGACACAGCTCTGGATGCGATAGATAAAATCCGCGATACCGCAGACGCTTTTGAGCGGATTTTTATAGTTGAAGTCATGGGTCGTCATACCGGCTATTTGGCAGTTGCTGCTGGCATAGCTGCAGGTGCAGAACAAATAATTTGTCCTGAACTGGCATCAGAGCTGGATTTGGACAAAATTACAGCACATGTAGAACAAGCTCGTAAACATAGAGGAAACTGCAGTTACATTATTGTGATGGCTGAGACTATGTATCAGGGTGGCGCTTCAGCTTTAGCTGCAGCTTTGGAACAACGTGGTATCGAATCCAGAGCCTCTGTTTTGGGTCATATTCAGCGCGGTGGCAGCCCTGTTGGCGCCGACAGAATTCTTGCCACTAAATTAGGTGCTTTTGCTGTGGAACAGTTAATACATGGTGCACATTTAATGATGGCAGGAGAAATCAATGCCAAAGCTGGATTGTACCCTCTCGCACATACTGGAGATAAGAAAAAACAGGTCGACAGTTACTTACTCCGCTGGCAACAACAAATTGCACAATACTGAAAGAACACGCCTAAACAAACGAGGGGCTATAAGTTTGTTTAGGCGAAAACAATCTAAGAATTAAATACCATCTTGACCCTGTCTTTGTAGCTTCGACTGACTTTCACTGCCTGACCATTGGTCAGCATTAACTGATGCTCGCCATTCGCCAGCATTTGTAACTTGGCGATGGTGTTCACATTGACTATAGCGCTACGATGAACCCGCACAAATAATTTAGGGTCCAGTTCTTGCTCCAGCTCTTTCATAGTACGGCGTAAAATATGAGTTTGCCCATCGCGGGTATGAATACACATGTAATCACCTGCAGCGTCAACCCAATCTATTGCACTGACTGGTACCCGGGTTATTTCACCACTGTCTTTGATGCTGATAGCTTCAGGAAAACGCTCGTTCATCACAGGCTGTGATTGGTCCAAGCGCTGTAAGATCTGATCAGTTTTCTCACCAGTCAATTGTGCAACCACAGCAGCTAACTGACCTTTATGACGCTGATCATCTTTAGCTTCAAAGTTTTTCGTCAACTTCCCAACAGCTGCAGCCAGTCTTTCTTTCTCAACTGGCTTAAGTACATAATCCAGTGCCTGAACTTCAAAGGCTGTTAATGCATAGTGATCGTAGGCCGTAACAAAAACTACATAAGGCAAGTTGATCTGTTGTTGTTGCAATTGTTTTAACACGCCAAAACCGTCCAGCCCAGGCATTTCAACATCCAGAAATACAGCATCTGGCTGATGTTCACGGATAGCAGCTACAGCTTCAGCACCATTACTGCACTCTGCAACTATCTCCAGTTCAGGAAAGTCAGCTAAACGCACCAACATACCACGGCGAGCCAACGGTTCATCGTCGACCACTATGACCTTAAGCATTTGTTTCATCTGTACTCTCTACTTCAAATGGTATTCTGATATTTACTTTCAAACCTTGTGGATGGTTGTGTGTTAAGACCAAAGAAAAATTGCGATCGTACAATGCCGCTAATCGCTCTTTGGTATTGACCAAACCTACCCCGCCAGATTCCCCTTTTGGCAGACCGTCAGAAATCATCATTCCTGGACCATCATCCGCCACCTCCATCAGTAAATCGTGTCCAAACTTTTGCGCTGTGATCATAATTTTGCCACCACTGGTTTGGCTGGCTACTGCGTATTTAATGGCGTTCTCAACCAGAGGTTGCAGAATCAAACTTGGCACTAAAGCCTGATCAGCTGCTTCATCAATGTCATAAATAATAGTCAGACGTTCTGAAAACCGAACCTTTTCTATTTCCAGATAAAGATTGGCAGCATATAACTCTTGCTGCAGAGGCACTTTTTTAATCGGGTCTTTGTAAAGTGAATAACGTAAGAAATCACTGAGCCGTATCAGCATCTTATTCGCTGTGTCGGATTCTTTTAATAAGACTAAAGTAGATATTGCGTTCAAGGTATTAAACAAAAAGTGTGGATTGAGCTGATAACGCAACATTTTCAGCTGTGCTTGGTGGGCCTTATTGCTGGCTGTCAGCGATTTTTGCTTTTCCTGCTGTAGCGTTTGGTAATACTTAATACCGAAATACAAACCGCTCCAACTCAATAATACGTAAAAACCCACTGTGGTCTGACGGAAATACTGAGTCCAGCTGTCAGGTCTGAAGCCATGCCGATAAATTTCCCAGTAGTTGAAATTACGAAATACAGTCCAGATGGCAGCGATCAGGATAGCAACCAGAAGCACGCTAAGCAGCATCTTCCAGGGCTCCCAGTGCCAAACCCGCTGAAATGCATAGCGCAAGGGTATCGTCAGCAACCACCCGGCATATGCATCCAGAGTGACCACTATCCAATAAGCACTGCGCATTTCCTGAAAAAGTGAACCCAAATAACTGATTAGGGCAAAACCCACCCAACCCAGAGTGTGTAGTAACCAAAACAGACGATGGCGGTCTTCGAAAAATTTTTGCAAAGTAAATACAACTAAAAAAATGCTTCTATGTATTGTATCTCAGCAACGCCAAGTTTAAGAGGTCCAGGCTGGGGATTAGACTTGGTTTGCTCTCCATTAGTCGCAATACTTTACTACTTGAATTCACATTGTGATTCGGTGAGCTACTCAGCCCGCTGTTCCAAATCACCTGAACCTGAAATAACGAGCCGCAAGCATATTTCATTTCAATCCATAAATCATATAGATAAGATAACTCGTTTTACCAGA
This sequence comes from Rheinheimera sediminis, assembly GCF_004005375.1. Classification (GTDB taxonomy): domain Bacteria; phylum Pseudomonadota; class Gammaproteobacteria; order Enterobacterales; family Alteromonadaceae; genus Pararheinheimera. The sequence continues at coordinate 14,974 of NZ_RZUF01000006.1, forward strand.
TCAAGCCTTTGTTGACGGGACGCGCAGATTTTTGTGGTTCTAAGGGGGCATTGTCGTTCACCCTAGCGAGCTATAGCCAGAAAAAGCCACCCAGAGAGGCTATTCTGTATTGCCATAATATAGCCATTATAGCCCTGATACTGTTAGTGATTCTGTCGTGGTCCTGAGACCAACCCCATCTGTAACTCTGGCTATTCTGAATGGGATCAGCCTAAAACTGGAGTTGGCTTGCGATCAGGCCCTAATGCGACGAAGGTAAAGTTACCCGAAATCGCTTTATGCTGGTCATCGTCGTACATATTTTCGACAAAAATATCCACATTGACTTTGATACTGGTGCGGCCTACATGCTCAATACGGGCTACAAGTTCGATAATAGTGCCCGCAGGGATGGACTCCTTAAAGTCCACTCGATCAGAACAGACAGTGACCAGGGGTTTACGACAAAAACGAGTGGCCGCAATAAAAGCTGCTTCATCCATCCAGGCCAAAGCTTCGCCACCGAACAAGGTGTTATGATGGTTGGTGCGTCCAGGAAATACAGTTTTTGTAACGCGGGTCACCGCATATTCAATACGTTTAGCAAGCAGAGCATCGTCAGTCATAAGGTTCTCCGGCAAAAATAAGGCGCGAATTTTAGAAGTTTTGCCGGTAATTGCAAGGCAATCACCGGTTTTTAGCCGACAAAAATAGCTTAACGCGCCACCATTGTACCTAAAACTCTTCCGCCGACCAGATGCATATGAATATGATAAACTTCCTGGCCACCGTGTTGGTTACAATTCATGATCAAGCGATATCCATCTTCAGCTATTCCTGCGTCCGCTGCCAGTTTACGGGCCACAGTGAATAAACGTCCTAAAGCCAGCTCGTGTTGTGGCTCTACATCGTTTACCGTAGGAATTAAAACGTTGGGGACAATCAGGATATGAATTGGAGCACGTGGATTTATGTCGCGAAAAGCCGTCACTAAATCGTCTTGATATAAGATGTCAGCCGGAATTTCCCGACGAATAATTTTACTGAAAATAGTTTCTTGGGCCATCAAAAGATCCTTATAAAATAATGCTTAAATCACTTTCGGGAGTATAGGGTATGACGCCATTGGCTTACCAGCTTAGTATTGCTGACATTACTGCACATCTTGTCACTGTTGAATTGCAATTTACACCACAATGCGCAGAAGCCGTCACCTTGAGCTTGCCCTGCTGGATCCCTGGCAGCTATATGGTGCGTGATTTTTCGAAGCACCTGCATGCTATTGAGGCTTTTGATGGATCAGGTGCTTTATCTCTGGTTCAAATGGATAAACAAAGCTGGTTACTGAAACATCATCAACAAAGTTTAACTGTACGCTATAAGGTATATGCCTTTGATTTATCAGTCAGAGGTTGTTACATCGATGATCAACTGGCGATTTTAAACCCGGCAGCCTTATGTCTCGAAGTCAAAGGGATGGAATCTGAACCTATCCAGTTAAGTCTATGGATGCCAGAGTGTCTGGACTGGCAAGTAGCGACTGGGTTGCAACGGTCTGGCAGCAACCAACTACTGGGCACTTACCAGTATCAGGCTGACAACTATCAGCAACTGGTCGATACACCATTGATGCTCGGCAAGCTTGATGTTGAGGAATTTGTTGTCTGTGGCGTTCCACATTATCTGGTACTTGCCGGCCATGAGCAGGTGGATTTGCAACGCTTTAAGACTGACTTGCAGACTATTTGCCAGCAACAACAGCAAGTGTTTGCTGGCTTGCCTTCTGATTTAAAAGAATACTGGTTTTTGTGCTGGGTGACAGATTCAGGCTATGGCGGGCTGGAGCACCATAATTCGACTCTATTACTGCTGACTCATCAGGATCTGCCGAATTTACAACGTCCTGAAGAGAGCACAGCTGATTATCAGAATTTGCTTGGTCTTTGCAGCCATGAATATTTTCATACCTGGTGGGTAAAACGCGCTAAACCAGCCCAGTTTTTGCCCTACAAGTTAAACACAGAGCAATACACCAGCCAGCTTTGGTTGTATGAAGGTTTTACCTCCTATTACGATGATTTGGCTTTAGTACGTTGTGGCTTGTTGACGCAGGAACAATACTTTGCGGCGCTGGAAAAAACCATCAACAGAGTGCAACTTAGCCCTTCAGAACAAATTCAATCTGTAGCCGAAAGTAGCTTTAATGCCTGGACTAAGTACTACAAACAAGACGAAAATGCGGTGAATGCAGTAGTCAGCTATTACACCAAAGGTAGCCTGATTGCTCTTTGTCTGGATGCCTTGTTACGCAGCAAAGGTTTGACGCTGGACAGCTTAATGCAGTTGGCATGGAGAGCCTATGGCGAACCGGCTTCAGGTAGCTCTGAACAACAATTTATTCAAATCTGTGCCGACTATGCCGGTAAAGAGGTCGCAAGCAATTTATACAGCTGGGTGCATACTAAAACGGCTTTACCATTGGCCGAACTTTTGCCCCACCTTGGTTTAAATACAGCCTTTCGCCAACAGGAACACAGTAAAGATTTATCCGGCAACAAAACGCCGGCATATCCAGTGCGGGCCTTTGGAGCCGCCTTTAGCAGTTCAACTGAGGGCTTAAAGATCATCCATGTGCCCTTGGCTTCTGTCGCTTACAAAGCAGGCTTGATGGCTCAGGATCAGTTAATCGCAATTAATGCAGTAAAAGCCACAGAACAAAATTTCTGGCGTCAGCTCAACCAAAGCACTATTGGCAGCGTACTGAGCTTGCATGTATTTCGTAAACAACGCTTGGTGCAATTGTCGATGCCAGTTGAAATTGCGGCTGAAACTTTGACTTATTTGCAGCTTGTTGATCAGGATAAAGCCACAGCATGGCTTGGCAAAACACAGGAATAATATGGACTCTTTGTCACAAATAGCGCTGGGTGCAGCCGTCAGTGTGGCGGTTTTCAATAAACCAATACGCAATAAACAAATAAAACTCTGGCAGGCAGCTGCTGCAGGCGCTGTGTTTGGCACCCTGCCGGATCTGGATGTATTGATATCACATGGCGATCCTATCAGCGACATGACCATGCACCGCACTGAAAGCCATTCCTTGTTTTACTTAAGTTTGGTTTCACCACTTTTTGCCTGGTTGTTAGTCAAGTTATTAGGTTGCCCGCTACTTTTGAAACAGGCTGTGCTGGCGGTATTACTGGTACTGCTGACCCATGCGCTGTTAGACACCATGACTATTTATGGGACCCAGCTTGCATTGCCTTTTAGCGACTATCCTTTTGGAGTAGGTAGCATTTTTATTATAGACCCGCTTTATACACTGCCCTTGCTGCTTGGTCTGCTGATTGCGTTTTGGTCTAGCCCCTTTTGGAATACCCTAGGCCTTGCTGTGAGTACTAGTTATTTGTTATTTGGCTTAGTAGCGCAGCAACTTGCTTACGCAGAGGTTGAACAACAACTCGCAGATTCAGGCCAACATGTCGATCGACTGCTCGTGACTGCAACACCCTTCAATACCTTATTGTGGCGGGCTGTGGTGGTGAACGAGGATCAGTACCTTGAGGGCTACTACTCTTTGCTTGATGGCTCAACACAAATGCAATGGCGAAGTTTTCCAAGAGATGCTGCTTTGATAGCACAATGGAAACAGAACCCTGCAGTAGCTCGATTAGCCTGGTTTAGTCATGGTTTTTATCAACTGGAGCAAAAAGACGAGCAGTTACTGCTGACGGACCTGAGAATGGGCATGGCGCCTATTTACAGCTTTAGTTTCGTGATCGCAACCAATGAGCAACCTCAAGAGCCTGTGCAACTGGCTTTTCCACGCGATAACGCGGCAAGTTTCAACTGGTTGTATCAGCGAGTTCTTGGTAAAACTCAATTACCGCTGTCAGACTTAACAAAATAAAAATGGCGTCAAAGCACAATGTTAATTGTTCACACTGTGCTTTGACGCCCATTCCGGTTAAGCGAAAGCAATGGCACCTTTACCAACACCTTCGAAAGCTACCACTTTGACAGCATTAAGCTGATGTGACTCTTTTAATGTAGCCGCTATATACTCAGCCAAACATTCAACTGTTGTATCGCATGGCACTACCTCGCAGGTGCTCTCAGGCAAAGAAATCTCAAAGTAGCCCTGAGCTGAAGTGTATGCAAAATTCAAAGCTCCATTCTGAGCTTTCAAATACTTTAAAGCAGCGGCGTCTAACTTATCTTCAGCAGTCGCCAGATAAATATCTTCCCAACGCTCACTCCAATATTTTCCCAGCTTAGGTGATAACATGCCGTTGTCAAAAATCTGAATAGTAGAACGATGACCATGAGCAATACGTTGGCAGTTGCCATCATGCTTTTTCAGCCCATGAGTGTATTGGTAAGAGAAACCACTGACTTGTTCAGTACGCAGCTGTAGCACTAATTTAGCAACGTTCTCTGGCAACAAGGGCTTAATTTGTTCGGTTAAAAAATCTATCACTGAGGCCATGTCTACTTTATCGGATTGAATGACAGCAAAAGCTTCCGCCGGTGATGCAACTTGCAGTAGCCCTCTGGCACTATTGAACTGGACCTGCTCCACTTCACCGTGAATAATTTGCGTAGCGGTGCTCAAGGCAGGGATAGCTAATTTATGGTCTAACAGCTGATCTATGGCCTTTTTAATGACTTTTTTCACCAGACCAAAATCAAATACCATAGAAGCCTGATCAAGATCCCCATGCAACTCCACATCAACAATAAAACTTTCGCCTAACAAACCACGCTGTTGGCAAAGGTACGAAAAATCGATGACGGTTAGATCGCGGACAAATAAAATCATAAAATACTTCCGGATAGCGCTGTAACAGCAATAAGTGATGGCATTATAAAGCAATACGTTAAGGCCGTTAAGTTGGCTTCATTTTTTATGTTCAGTCAGCCAACCGTTCAGTAAACCTATTTGTCCAAGCTTGTGAGCTGCATACATCAAACGTATTGCATTGCTGAGCAACACACTGTCGTTCCAATCGGTTTTTTGCTGGATTTCCTGGTAACAGGCTAAAGCTTCGGGTGTTAAATAGCCCCGCAATTCTTTCTTACCGGAATCTTTTTGGCGCTCTCTGTAACGCTGTTGTTTTTCAGCATTAGAAATTCTTTTTTTTACTTGTTCCGTCATAATGCTTCTATCTTGAGTTGTTAATTTGATTTTGGACGCTTAGCTTGACTAATCGGACTTGTTAAGCTTACAAGTGTTCGCTAAAGTGGCCCAGCCTTGATGATGGATCTAACATACATGACTAAGAATAGCTTTACAAAACAAGATTTAGTGGCCTGTGGCCGTGGGGAATTATTTGGCGAAGGTAACAGCCAGTTACCTGTCGACAATATGCTGATGATTGACCGTATAGTTCACATTTCGGAAGAAGGTGGCAAATATGGCAAAGGGGAAATTGTCGCTGAATTTGATATTAACCCTGAATTATGGTTTTTTGATTGCCACTTTAAAGGAGACCCAGTGATGCCAGGTTGCTTAGGTTTAGATGCGATGTGGCAACTGGTCGGTTTCTTCCTGGGTTGGGCTGGTGGCCCAGGTAAGGGCCGTGCTTTAGGCGTAGGTGAAGTGAAATTTACCGGTCAAATTCTGCCTACTGCGAAAAAAGTGACTTACCGTATCGATATGACCCGCGTGATCAAACGCAAATTATTTATGGGCATAGCCGAAGGTTCTGTCAGTGTAGATGGTCGCGAGATCTATACAGCAAAAGAGCTGAAAGTAGGTTTATTCCAGGACACGTCTGCCTTCTGATGATGAGTTCTGATTAAAAAAACGGAGCTTCGGGCTCCGTTTTTTGTTTCTGAATTCATCAACACTTTTTAATCTCAATTATCTCGCCACGCTTCCAACGCTCCGCTACACTTTTTTTATTTCGTTTGTGATTGACAACAAGGAGAGCTTTTATGTCCGCAACAAACCCCGTAGGCTGGTTTGAGATCCCGGTGCTGGATATGGACCGTGCCTGTGCATTTTACGTTGCTGTTTTAGGCGTTGAATTTGACATGATGGAGATGGGGCCTAGTCTGATGGCCATGTTTAAATACGATCAGGCTGCGCCTGGTTGTGCCGGAGCTTTAGTCAAAGATCCTGATTATCAGCCCTCCACCACTGGGACTTTGGTGTATTTTGTTGTCGACGATGTAAATCAGCCTCTGGCTAAAGTAGTTACAGCCGGAGGTAGCCTGGTGATGGAAAAAATGCCGATAGGTGAACATGGCTTTATCGGAAGTTTTATTGATACTGAAGGCAATAAAGTCGCAGTGCATTCCATGCAATAACAACAGCTTAAAGCAAAAACAGGGGCTTCTATACCCCCTGTTTTGTAATCTGGTTTAAGCTGAACTCGGGATAATGAGTGTCGACTTTTTTCGATTTAATGAATTAAATCAACGAAGTAACATTGTTACGTTAAGCAACCAAAGTCTTTGCTGACTGATTGCACAGATTTTTGTGGATCTCAAGGCGCTTTGCCGTACGCCATAGCAAGCTATGGCTTGACGGAGCAACGTAGAGAGGCGCGAAAAGATGTCTATTCAGTGGCACGGCTTATCCCGAGTTCAGGTTGGTTTAGCTAAAACTCATTAAAGCCCGCCAAGTTTTTCCAGCAGCTTGTTTTTAAGCTTGTCTTTTTGTGTTTCAACCTTGTCTTTCAATTGAGTTTCAAACAAGGCTTTGGTATCCAATGAATACTTCGGCTCTTGTAGAGTACCACTGATTTTCAGGGGTATTTCCACACCAACCAGTTCGTCTTTTTCTTTACCGCCCTGACCTTTAGAGGTATTCACCAGCGCCGTAATTAATTGATAATCCAAAGCTTCTGTCAGCAAATTAGCAGAGCCTTTCCCAGCAAGACGTAATAAGGGTGCCGCCATTTTTAAATCAGGATTGGTTAGTAGCCCATCCGTCAGATTAAAACTGCCTGTTAAGCTGGAAAAATCAGTCTTTTGTTCTGTATTGTCCGTGCTTTGCGCTTCATTTTTTAAAGTGGCTTTGGCATTACGGATCATTTGCGCAATATTGACGCCATACAAAGAACCATCTGTGATTTCAAAGCTGCCATTGGCTAGCAGGTTTTTCTTGATTCGCTCTGGCAATAAACTCTGGCCTTTGCCCTCAATACTAAGTTTTGCTGTGCCACTTAATAAATCAATATCAGCTCCATCTATCAGCATACGACGCAGCGCCAAGCCGGACAGCTGTTGATTGAAGCTATAGCTGACAGGCGTTTTGCGAGCATCCAACGTGGCTTTGGCCACCACTTTGCCATCGTATAAATCTGCGCTGGCATTTTGAATTTGAACCAACCCTGCTTTATTGGTTAACGAAAGTTGCAGATTTTCCGTATGCAAGCCGCTCACTTTCAGAGTCTTGACTGCCAGTTTTAAATCCAGTTCAAACTGGCGCAACGCGGTTAAATCAGGTTCAGTGTTCGCCGCTACTTCGGCTTCTGTTGTCGAGGTGTTTTCCACCATATAAGCAGCTGCATCCACCTCATCCAACTTCAAGTCCAGTTTAACCACGGCTTGTTTAGCGTAATTCACTGCCAGTTGGCCAGAACCTCTGATGTCATCCAACTCAAGTTTCTGCCATTGCCAGTCAAGTTGTTTTGTATCCAATGCTAATTTTAAATCTGTCTCCAATACCAACTGCTTCAGAGGCAAGCCCTGAAACTCAGTATCCAACACAAAGTCTTTCAGCTGCACCAACTGATTGTTGTTACTCAGTTGCAACTGTGCTGAACCTTTCACACTCAACTGGGTTGGATCGGACTTAACCAGCAGTTCAAAATCCAGTGGAGCCCATTCATTAGCTTTAAAATCAGTTAAATTTAATGATTTCAGCGTTAAGCTTTGAGTCGGGCTGCCCTCGCTGATCATATTTAATTGCAGATTGCGAATGGACACATCTTCCAGTTGCAGTTGCTGTGAGGCCAGAGCCGTTGTTTCTGCCTGAGCAGAGACTGCAGCTTTGTCTGAAGTTAGGCCATCCATACTGGTTCTGCCATTTTTAGCAGTGACCAGATTGGCTGTCACACCGTCTAAATGCAGTTGCTGAATTTGCAGATCTTTATTCAGCAGTGGCATCAACGCCACTGCTGCCACCATTGTTGAGACTTCCAGCATTTGCTCCGGCACAAAACCTTCAGGATTGGATAAGGTGACATCAGAGAGCGACAGGCCCAAACTTGGATAAATAGTCCAGCCTATATCGCCTGAGATGTGCAGTTGTCGTCCTGTTTGTTGTTGAACCTTTTGGGTAATGCCTGCTTTAAAGTCATTTAAATCAAACAGAACCAGCAGATAAAATACCGTTATTGCGATAAGACCAACAAGGGCAGCCAGCAGCCATTTAAACCAATTCATATCCATTTTCCTTTGGGTCCTTTGTACTTTGGGTCAATCATAATTGAGCGACCTGAAAATAAAGCTGATCGATAGCATAGCCCAGTGGCATAAACCTTAGCTGAACTTGATGACTTTTAGTGGGAGTGTACAGGAGCAGGCTTTTGGCCTGCTCCAACAGCAACAGAATTAACTAGATCAACAACAACAGTTGCTGCAGCGGATGTTTAGGTTTAACGCCTTCGAAACGTTTCACCTGGCTGCGACAAGAGAAACCTGTCACCAATACCTGATCGGCTCCAGTGTTTTGTACGGGTTGCTGCCAACTCATTTCGTATAGTGTTTTGCTGTTATCAAAGTTCTGCGCTTCGTGACCATAAGTGCCGGCCATACCACAGCAGCCAACAGACAAAGCTTTAAGCTCCAATCCGGCTTTAGCATAAATCTGCTTCCATTGGTTTTCTGTCGATGGCAATGCCGTTTTTTCGGTGCAATGCGCAAGTAACCTAAAGCTCTGCTGCGTCTGTATAGCAGGTAATTCTTGCTTTATCAGCCATTCATGGAACAAAGCCACCTGATAGTCACCACGCTGCGAGCCTAGAGCTTTGACATATTCATCGCGGTACACCAGCACTAAAGAGGCGTCTAACCCCACCAGCGGTGCACCTAAAGCGGCCACCTGATTCAAAAAGTCCGAGGCTGTTTTCGCGGTTTTGGCAAAGTCACGTAAAAAGCCTTTGACATGCTGGGGCTTGCCATTCGGTAAAAATGGCAACAAGACAGGCCTGAACCCCAGCTTTGCTATCAGCTTCAGCGCATCAGCCACTAAATCAGCTTCGTAGAAGCTGGTGAAAGGATCCTGCACCACCAGCACTAACTTTTGCTTTTCATTCTCTGGCAAGGCTTGCAGAGCTGTTAAATCAAAGTGGTACTGGCCCTCAACCCTTTGTTTTAAGGTCGGTACTGATAATTGTGGTGTATCGACATAACCCACTGTCTTTTTCAGTAGTGTGGCCATCCAGCTTTGTTGCAGGAAAAAATTTACCAGTTTCGGCATGCTGGCAAGCAAAGGCGCTGAACGTTCAATGTTACCGACCAGATAATCTTTGGCCGGCCGTAAATAGCGACTATGGTACAGCTGAATAAAACGGGCACGGAAGGATGGCACATCTACTTTGATAGGACACTGGCCTGCACAGGCTTTGCAAGCCAGACAGCCTTCCATTGCCTCCATCACTTCATGGGAGAAATCATACTGGCCTTGTTTTTTCTGCCAGCTGTTTTTGATTTTGGCCACTAAACCCGATAGCGTCTGAAATTTATTCAACAGCTCTTGTTCTTGTGTTAATACATCTACGCCCTGATTACTCATTAAGCGCAGCCATTCGCGCATCAAGCCTGCACGGCCTTTTGGACTATGACGTCTGTCTTTGGTGACCTTGCTGGACGGGCACATGGGGGAATTTTCTTCGTAGTTAAAACAGAGGCCATTGCCGTTGCAATTTAAGCTGCTATCGAAACTTTCTTTTACTACAACAGGAATTTGCCTATCATAAAAACCACGTTTGACATCATCGACACTGACTAACTGTTCAGTACTGTCGATAGGCGTACAAATTTTGCCTGGATTGACTCGGTTGAATGGGTCAAACGCCGTTTTTATTTTACGAAGTTCGGTAAATAAAACCTCACCAAAAAATTCCGGGCCATATTCACTGCGATAGCCTTTGCCATGCTCGCCCCACATCAGGCCACCGTATTTAGCCGTCAGTTTAACCACTTGATCAGAGATAACGCGTAACTGATTTTCCTGCTCCGGGTCACACATATCCAAAGCCGGACGCACATGTAACACACCAGCATCAACATGACCAAACATACCATAGGCCAGACCGTGACTGTCGAGTAAAGCGCGGAATTCCATAATAAAATCAGCCAGATTTTCAGGAGGAACTGCGGTATCTTCGGTAAAAGGAATAGGCTTTTTACTGCCTTTGGCGTTGCCCAAAAGGCCCACCGCCTTTTTACGCATCGCGTAAATCTGGGTAATAGCCTTGTTGTCAAAAGTTAGCTGATAGCCAATAATGCCCGACTCGCCGTTTGCAACCGACTGTTGCAAGCGTGCCTCTAATTGCTGGACTTTTAGCGCCATATCCGCTTCGTCTTCAGCATTGTATTCAACCATATTCAGACCAAGCATAGTTTTGCCCGGTACATCTTCTATAAAGTCTTTGACCTGATGCCAAATGATATCGTTACGGGCTAAATCCAGCACTTTGCTGTCGACAGTCTCCACTGAGGTGGCCTGAGCAGCTACTAAAAATGGCGCATTCCTCAGCGCACTTTCAAAGCTGTCGTACTTTACATTGACCAGACATTTGTACTTGGCAATAGGCGTAATATTTAATTTGGCTTCGGTGACAAAACCCAAAGAGCCTTCAGAACCTGTGATAACACGGGATAAATCAAACTGAGTTAAATCCTCGTTAAACACATGCTCTAAGTCATAGCCTGTTAAAAAGCGGTTTAAACGCGGAAAGGTTTTTAGTATATCAGCACGGAAATCGCGGCAACTGGATAACACCTGACGATAAACACGGCCAATGCTGTCCTGACGCTCAGCCAACTGCTCTGCTTGCGCTGTTGGCATGGCATGAGTATGCAGCATTGTGCCATCAATCAAAACAGTATCAAGAGACAACAGGTGATCACTGGTTTTCCCATAGACCAAGGACCCTTGTCCAGAAGCATCAGTATTGATCATGCCACCTATAGTAGCCCGGTTTGAGGTAGATAAATCCGGTGAGAAGAAAAAACCATAAGGTTTTAAAAAGGCATTTAACTGATCTTTAATTACACCAGCCTGTACTCGAACCCAGCGTTCCTCGACATTAATGTCAATAATTTCACGCATATGGCGGGATAAATCCACCACTACAGCTGAAGTCAAAGCTTGACCATTGGTGCCGGTGCCACCACCGCGAGGGGTAAATTTGATGTCTCTGAAACTCACAGTCTGAGCCAAAGAACAAATGAGCTGCACATCAGCAGTATTTTTTGGCAGTAACACTGCTGCTGGCAACTGCTGATAAATACTATTGTCTGTGGCAACAGCTAAACGACTGGCATAACTGACTTCAATATCGCCAGCAAAACCAGCAGCTGTTAAAGCAGTAACATAAGCCTGAACTTGAGGATTGAGTGTTTCTGTCGCAGTTAACTTCGGGATCATAAGACGCACCAGATTTAGAACTGGACCGAGTATACCAAAGCGCAGGATAGATGGTCAGGACGTTGAAGAAAAATTACTAGTTTTCCAATGCCCTGATTTGCTTACATTAGTCTGAGGAAAACTTAGTGATCACTTTTACGCTCAAGTACTTCGCCTTCAATCACCCGGCCTGGACTTTCTGCAGCTCGACTTTGCTGCTGTCTTTGTTGGAAAAAAGACTTACCTTGTTTGCGCAACTGATGCCTCTTGTATAAAAATACCGGAATAAGTAACCAGCTGAGCAGTAGGACAAAAAGTAACACACCCATGGCAAACACCAGCATAATACCTGCAACCAGCCAAAGCAGAACACGGCTGAGGACACTGCCCTGCTGTTTCTGGCGGAATAACGCCTGCCACTGTTGGGCTTGCTGTTGATAATTCATTCAATGCTCTCTTTAAAACGCCAAACGGCTGTAAAAAACTAAATGGGGATACTAAAACCAAATTCCAATGCGGCGTCAGACTGCAAAGTGTAACAAAAAGTTCAGTCTGGGCTGTGAAATGCCATAACAGCAGTTAAAAAAAAAAAAAAAGCCCACTTAAGTGGGCTCTTTTGCAAGTGTGCTCATTTAATCCTGGCTGATTTTACAAGCATCCAGTTTCCAAACTCGCTCTACATAGTCCTCAATAGAGCGGTCTGAGGTGAATTTACCCATCAGAGCAGTATTCAATATGGCCTTCTTGGCCCAGCCAGACTGGTCACGATACCAAGATTCGACTTTTTCTTGCGCTTTAACATAGGATTGGAAATCGGCCAGTACTAAATACGGGTCACCACCTTCCAATAAGCTACGTTTGATCGCAGACAACTCACCTGGTTTACCCGGTGTAAAGTAGTCGGTTTCCAGCCAGTCCAGAATAGCTTTGATTTCAGTATCCTGATAATAGTAATCCCAGCTGTGATAGCCTTTGGCCTGCAACGCTTTTACTTCATCTACCGTCAAACCGAAGATTGAAATATTGTCAGGACCTACTTCCTCAGCGATCTCAATATTAGCGCCGTCCAGAGTACCAACAGTAATAGCACCATTTAGCGCCAACTTCATATTACCTGTACCTGAAGCTTCCTTACCTGCAGTCGAAATTTGTTCTGATACATCAGCAGCAGGGATCATTTTCTCAGCCAGCGTGACACGGTAGTTCGGCATAAACACTACTTTTAAACGGTTTTTAACCCGCTTATCATTGTTGATCTTCTCGGCCACTTTATTGATAGCGTAGATAATTTCCTTGGCAAGCTTGTAGCCCGGAGCGGCCTTAGCACCAAACAGGAATACCCGAGGCACCATGTCATAGTCTGGGTTTTGCAGAATACGACGGTATAAAGCCAAAATATGCAAAAGATTCAAGTGCTGGCGTTTGTATTCATGCAAACGTTTAATTTGAACATCAAAAATTGCATGAGGGTCAATACTGATGTTAGTCAGTTTTTTCACTACAGTAGCCAGATCAGCTTTGTTTTGCTGCTTGATGGCCATAAAAGCGTCCTGAATAGCAGGATCATCAGCAAAAGCGGCAAATTTTTCCAGCTGCTTTAAGTCCCGTGGCCACTCATCCCCTATAGTTTCGTCCAGTAATTTGGCTAACCGTGGGTTACAGGCTTTTAACCAACGACGCGGTGTGACACCGTTGGTCACGTTGGTAAATTTATCAGGCCATAAGGCAACCATTTCTGGGAATAAATCAGATTTCACTAACTCAGAGTGGATTTGCGCAACACCATTAACACGGAAAGAGCCTACTACAGACAGATGGCCCATACGCACCATTGGCTCGTGGCTCTCTTCGATGATAGAAAGTTTACGTTTTTTGTCGTTATCGCCAGGCCATAACACATCCACTTGCTCTACCAGGAACCGACGGTTTATTTCGTAAATAATTTCTAAATGGCGTGGTAACACTTTTTCAAACAACCGCACTGACCACTTTTCCAGAGCTTCTGGCAATAAGGTATGGTTGGTGTAAGCAAACACATGCTGGCAAATGTTCCAGGCATCGTCCCAGCCCATATCGGCGCGGTCGACCAAAATACGCATCAATTCAGGGATAGCAACTGCAGGGTGAGTGTCGTTGAGCTGGATCGCAACTTGTTGCGGAAATTTACTCCAGTCGTCACCATTCGCACGTTTATAACGACGAATAATATCTTTGAGTGAACAAGAGCAAAAGAAGTACTGCTGAATCAAACGTAACTCTTTGCCCGCGTCAGTTTCGTCGTTTGGATATAAAACTTTAGAAATAGTTTCAGCTTCAATATTCTGACGCGCAGCATCAATATAACCGCCTGAGTTAAACACATCCCAGTTGAAGAAGTCACTGGCCCGGCTCTCCCACAAACGCAACACATTGACAGAGCTACCCTGATAACCTACCACTGGAATGTCCCAGGGTACACCTTTGATAATACGGCCTGGGTGCCAGACTTTTTTCATTTTTCCTTGCAGGTCGTAAGTGGTCTCTACATAACCATACACAGAGATCTCTTGAATTGACTCAGGACGACAAATTTCCCATGGATTACCATATTCCCGCCAACTATCAGGTCGCTCGATCTGACGACCGTCAGAAAATTCCTGTTTAAATAAACCGTGTTCGTAGTGAATACCGTAACCAATGGCAGGAAAGTTCAAAGTAGCCATTGAATCGATAAAACAGGCAGCTAAACGGCCCAAACCACCGTTACCCAATGCCATGTCTTCTTCCTGATCTTCCAGATCAGCGATATTTAATCCCAGTTCAGCCAACGCCACTTTGGCAGCGTCGTACACACCGATGTTATGGAGGTTATTGCTGAACAAACGCCCCATCAGGTATTCAAGGCTGAAATAGTGCACTGCGCGAGTATTTTGTAGATAGTGCGTACGTTGCGTGTTTCGTAAACCGTCATAGACATATTCATTCACTGCAGCGCACGTAGCACGCCACCAAGCTTGAGGACTTGCTTTGTTGACATCAGTGCCAAGGCTGCCATGTAAATGTTTAATGATGCTGTTTTTTAATTCTTCCGTACTCGGAAGCGCTGCAATAGCTACAGAAGCTTTTGCCTTTGAAGTTGATTTTTTCATTGCCAATTCCCGGTTTAATATGCGGTGAGCCGCTTTTTTTATAACTGTAGTTGTAGAAAAATTACAAAAACAATGAGCAATAGTCAAGAATTAGCGAAAATAAAGCCTGTTATCGTAATTTTATTACAACAGGCTTACAAGCTGTTTCCGATGCTTAAATTGCTGCAAACACCGCGTCTACAAAGGCTTTAGCATCAGATTCAAGCTGAATTAAATGCTGTTGGTCAACAAAACTCTCTAAATAAATTTTGTAACTATTTTCTGTACCAGAAGGTCGTGCCGCAAACCAGCCATTTTTAGTCACCACTTTCACACCACCAATGCTAGCGTTGTTACCTGGCGCTTTTGTCAGCACTGCCAGTATCGGATCTCCGGCAAGTTCTGTTTGCACCACACTGCTGACATCAAGATTTTTTAACGCCGCTTTTTGCTCAGCGCTGGCTGCTGCATCCAAACGCCGATAAAGCGGTGAGCCAAACTCCTTGGTTAATGCCTGATACTGCTGATACGGATCCACGCCGGTTTTCGCCAGCATTTCTGCAGCCAGTAAACCCAGAATAAAACCGTCTTTATCGGTCGACCAAACGCTACCGTCAAAACGCAGGAAACTGGCGCCTGCACTTTCTTCGCCGCCAAACGCCACAGTACCTTTGTGCAGTCCATCGACAAACCATTTAAATCCAACAGGCACTTCGTAGACTTTACGTCCACGGCCTTCGGTCACTCTGTCAATCAAGGCCGAAGATACCAATGTTTTTCCTATAGCTAAGTCGGTTGACCATAAAGGTCTGTTGCTTAATAAATAGTTAATAGCCACAGCCAAGTAATGGTTTGGATTCATCAAGCCACCGCTTCTGGTCACTATGCCATGACGGTCAAAATCAGGATCGTTACCTATCGCTATATCAAACTGATCTTTGAGTTGGATTAGGTTTGCCATGGCATAAGCAGAGGAGCAGTCCATACGGATTTTTCCATCTTTATCCAAAGGCATAAAGCCAAAAGCCGGATCAACCCGGTCGTTAACCACAGTGATGTTCAGGCCATATGTTTTGGCAATCACGGGCCAAAAGGCTATACCAGAGCCTCCCAGAGGGTCGACACCAATTTTGACGCCTGCTTTGGCAATAGCTGCCATATCAATGACGTTAACTAAGTCATCGACATAAGGCTGCACATAGTCAATTTGAACACATAAAGGGGACGCGACTGCAGCTTCATAACTGAGTTTCAGCACACCGGCGAGTTGAGTAGCTAACAGCTCATTAGCACGCCTTTGAATCCAATCTGTCGCATCGGTATCGGCAGGTCCACCGTGAGGAGGGTTATATTTAATACCGCCATCTTCAGGTGGATTGTGTGACGGTGTAATAATCAGACCATCAGCTAAGTTTGAAGTGCGGTTTTTGTTGTAACCCAAAATAGCGTGTGATATCACAGGGGTAGGCGTAAAACCGCCCTGCTGTTGAACTCTGGTTTCAACACCATTGGCAATTAATACTTGCAACGCAGTGACAAAAGCAGCTTCAGACAAAGCGTGAGTATCTTTACCCAAAAACAATGGGCCGCTAAAACCCTGCTGCTGTCTATATTCGGCGACAGCCTGCACTATAGCCAGAATATGAGACTCATTGAAGGATTTGAGTAATGCTCCCCCTCGGTGGCCGGAGGTGCCAAAACTTACCTGCTGACTGGCAATAGCCACATCAGGATTCAGGCTGTAATAAGCAGCCATCAGTTGAGCTACATTTGGTAACATAGCGGCCGGAGCGGTTTGTCCTGCCAGCGGGTGTAACGACATAAAGCCTCCTTATAATAAATCGCGGATCCGTTCAACCTCAACAGAGCTATAGCCTAGTTTGCTGGCTACCTCCGTCAACATCATTTTTTTTCGTGTGGTATTAGAATTGGTAATCACCCAAAAGTCGGTATTTGGAATAGGTTTGGGATTGGTACTGCTTCCCGCCCCTAATAGAGAGGCTTCAGATTGGCCAAAATACAGTCTGTTGCGGCCTTTGATTTCCAGCACCTGAGCAAAATCGGATCTGTGCGCTCTGGAAAGAGCCGACAAGATAAACAAAAACCGCCCCACCACACTTTGCTCAGCAGATAAGTCCTGCGGGCTGATGAAATCAAAAACAGAAGCATTTTTTTCCACAGCTGCAGTTGTTACCTTTTTTGCAGGCGGTTGTGGCGATGGTTCAACTACCGCTTGTATTTCTGGTTTAGCTGCAGCTTTGGTGGCCGGTACACTAGGTTCTTGAGCTTCTGTCAAACGAACAATAAGCAGACGGCGCAGAATATCGGAGGCGCTTTCACCAATCTGTTGAGTCTGACTGGCGATAAATTGATAAAGATCGTCATCTATTTCGATGGTTTTCATGAAGTTATTCCGCGTTTTAGAAAATGAAGCCATTATATAAAGCGGCAGTCGCTGACGCCAGCCAGCAGTTTTGATACCATGCCACTCTGTTGTTACATCGAGTCGTTTAATCGGAAACAATAATGATATTACATACCGAGATCACAGGCCAAGGTCAAGCAATTGTATTGATCCATGGCCTTTTTGGCAGTTATGAGAACCTCGGCGTTATCGCCAGGGCTTTAGCCGGACAATGGCAGGTGATCAATCTGGACATGCGCAATCATGGTCGTTCTGACTGGCACGATAACATGTCCTATGCATTGATGGCAGAGGATATTAAAGATACTCTTGACCACTTGGGTTTGGATCAAGTGGTGCTATTAGGCCATTCTATGGGTGGCAAGGTCTCGATGGAATTTGCACTGCGCTACCCAGACAGAGTCAGTAAACTCATTCTGGCTGATATATCGCCAGTGCAAAACAGACCACGACATCTGGAAATTTTATCAGCGCTGGATGCTATTCATTTAACTAGTCTGCAAAACAGGCAAGAAGCTGATCAGCAACTGGCGTTAACGATTTCGGAAACTGGTGTGCGGCAGTTTCTGCTCAAAAGTTTATATAAAGAACAAAACCAGTTTCGTTGGCGCTTTAACCTCAAGGCCTTAATCGCCAATTATCTGCAATTATTAGACGCCCCACCGAGCAAGGGACCCTACCCTGGACCGACGCTTTTTATCAAAGGCTCAGAGTCAGACTACTTACTGCCAGAACACCAGAGTCTGATCACAACTCTGTTTCCTCAAAGCAAAGCAAAAGTCATTATGGGCACAGGACATTGGCTTCATGCCGAAAAACCCGTCGCTTTTGCGAAAATTGTCACAGACTTTTTATTGAGTGAGCACAATTAATTCCCAATAAAATTGTGCTATAGTGCGCGCAATTTTTGGGGGCTGTAGGTCATGATGAATATTGAGCAGTTTGAGACCTTGGGTCTGTTTCTGGGTGTAGGGGCCCTCTATCTGTTTATTGTGATGGCCATTTGGGATGTACTTAAAAAAAGTAACGCTCCTCGGTTTGGCAAAATTTTTGTGTGGTTAGTGCTGTTTTTATCACCAGCAGCTTTTTTAGCTAAAGTGATCTTTGAGTATTTTGTCGAATAAATGAGGTGCGCGACATGGCTAAAATAGCCACAGATCGCACAACAATAGATTTGTTTGCGCATGAAAAACGTCCCGGCAGGCCAAGGACCAATCCTTTGCCAAGGGAAGAACAGCTCAAGCTGAACAAGCGTAATCAAATCAAACGCGATCGAAGTAAAGGTTTAAAGCGTATAGAATGCAAGGTGTCAGAGCAGTTGTACGAACGACTCAGTTTGTCAGCAGAGCAAAAAAATATGACACGAAGTGCCTATATTGAATGGGTTTTAGAACAAGCGTTGACCGGGTAGAAGGCGAAAGTTATGGCAACTGTAGGTATATTTTTTGGAAGCGATACAGGTAACACTGAGCATATCGCAAAGATGATTCAAAAAGAGCTGGGCAAGCATCTGTTCGACGTCATGGATATTGCAAAAAGCACGAAAGAGCAAATTGCCAGTTATGATTTGTTGCTGTTAGGTATACCGACCTGGTATTACGGTGAAGCTCAATGTGATTGGGATGATTTTTTTCCAGAGCTGGAAAACATTGATTTCAACAATAAGCTTGTCGCTATTTTTGGCTGCGGTGACCAGGAAGATTACGCCGAGTATTTCCTCGATGCTATGGGCACTCTGCGTGACATTATTGAGCCAAAAGGCGCAATTTTGGTCGGCCAGTGGCCAACCAAAGGATACAATTTCGTGGCCTCTAAAGCACTGGCAGACAACGATCACTTTGTTGGCTTAGGCATAGACGAAGACCGTCAGCCTGAATTAACAGAACAACGAGTCAAACAGTGGTGTAAGCAGATTTATGATGAATTGAGCTTAAAAGAGCTGGAGAATCTATAATCCTGACATGGAGTCAGCTCCGATTGTGAACAGTTAACAATCAGAGCTGACCCATTTTATTCACCAGCATTCATGTGACTCCCTCTAAAGTAAAATAGTACAGCAAGGTTTAACTTAATGCTTCGCGGTACTTAGGTTTTTTACGAACATAGACCTTACGTTTTACCTCACACACCAATTCACCCTTAGAATCTTTGACATGTACCACAAAATCAGGAAAATATTTCTCTCCTGCTTCGGTTTGTTGTTTGATATGTTCAAGCTCGCTGTCTGTCAGTAAAAACTCAGCAATTAATTTGCCACGGCCGGGTGTAATGTAATTGATATCAGCCTGCTTATCCCAGACCATATACTCTTTACCCAAAGACCCCATTAGCATCAGCGGATAGATAGGGTCTGTCATCGCAAACATAGAACCACCAAATTGACTACTATTGATGTTACGAGTCCAGGGCCTGTTTTTTAGTTCTACTTTGCAATACCTGTAGTCCTGTGCCAGCTCCACAACTTTGATACCACTAAAAAAAAATGGTGGCCACAAATTTAATAAATGCCGCATCACGGCAGGATTAAACGCCCAACGCATAACAACCTCTGGTAAGACCTCTTTCTGAGGATTCTAACCCCTTGTTTGGGCTTTGTCTTCGTTTTGCACGTATTAAGTGGCAGATTTAGAGGTTGCTTCTGTTGGTAATGGCCTTATAATCATTTGAAATTCAAGAAAGAGTAGAAGAGTCCATGTCAGATCATAATACCGAATTACGTAAAGCAGGCCTTAAGGTCACACTGCCACGAGTGAAGATCCTCGATATTTTGCAGGACCCAAATCATCAGCATATCAGTGCAGAAGATGTGTATAAGATTTTGCTCGAATTGGGTGAAGATATTGGTCTTGCTACTGTGTACAGGGTGTTAAACCAATTTGATGATGCAGGTATTGTCACACGTCATCATTTCGAAGGTGGTAAGTCTGTATTTGAATTAAGCCGTATTGATCACCATGATCACTTGGTCTGCTTGAACTGCGGTAAAGTGATCGAGTTTGAAGACGACGATATAGAGCGCAAACAGCTCGAAATTTCTGAAAAAAATGGGATCAAACTTACACACCACAGTTTGTATCTGTACGGTGAGTGCGTGGATAAAAAGTCCTGCGAAGAGACCCGCAATACCAAATAAAACTGTGAATTTCTTTATAAAGCCGGTTAAACCGGCTTTTTTTTGCCTGTTAAGATCTGCTCTGTTAAATAGTCAACCTCATTGGCCCAACAGCACTCAGGCCGTGGTTGACGTACGCCAAACTGCCCTTTTAAAGGTCTGCAGTGCGTAATGGCGTTACGCAGTAATTGCGGCACTTCTGCCACACCATAACAAGCACCCAATAAAGCTCCTGTCACTGAAGCATTATTGGCGGTATCTCCACCTCTTTTGAGGGTATCAAACATGGCATCCAGATAATCCTGTGCGTACAACAACTGCCAGATTGCATTCTGGAAACAAATCAGCGCCTGACTATCTGGCTGTTCGAAGTCTGCTGGCGGTACGAATAAGGCTTCGTCAATAACACGGATAATGCGTTTATCTACTTTGAGCTGGGAAGCCCAGTCCTTCAGCAGCAGATACAAATCATCGGCACTGCAGTCGTTTTCTAACAGATGGCCAAGCGCCATCACATACAAGCCGCTGATTTGCTGACATAGCATATTCGGATGCGTTAACGCCGTGTCTGCCATAGCCCATGCCGCAAGCTGAGGTAAAGACTGTTGTGGAACCATCAACGCCACTGGAGCAACTCTTGCCAGAGCAGTGCAAGCAACAGAGTCTTCATTCGGCGCAGATAGCAAAGCACATTTTAACTCTTCTGGTACGGCAAAGGGTTCGGTTCTCAGCCAATATTCGTAGGCTTGCCAAGCTCCCTCTTCCTGATATTCACCATAATGAGCTAATAAGCGGCAAAGCAACACAGCCAACTCACCACTGTCGCTTGCTTGTCCGGCTAATGTTTGCCAAGGGTTTTGCAGCATAATTTCAGTCAGTTCAACACCGAGACGCTCAGCGCGTTCATTGTGTTCTAAACCTTCGACAGCAGAGCCTAAAACATCGCCGGCTAATAAGCCATACATCAAACCAAGCGCTTTAGATTTGAGCACCGGGTCACTCATGCAGACCTCCGTTGTTAGATAGAGCCGTTTCATGCTGATAGTTACACTGAACTAATATATAAGGTATTGCAACAAAGAAGCAAAGCACTTCGCTTTAAAATCAATTAAATAGACAATGCATAAAAATAAAAAGCCAGCATAGAAGCTGGCCTTTGGCGTCATAAGTTCGAATTACTGACCGTACTTTTCTGCCAGATATAACCAGGTTTCCAGCACTGTGTCTGGATTTAATGACACTGAATCTATGCCTTGATCCATCAGCCATGCCGCAAAGTCTTCGTGATCCGAAGGGCCCTGACCACAAATGCCGACGTATTTGCCTTTGGCTTTGGCGGTTTGAATGGCCATAGACAGCAGCTTTTTAATCGCAGGGTTACGCTCATCAAACAGATGTGCGATTAAGCCACTGTCGCGATCCAAACCTAAAGTCAACTGAGTTAAGTCATTTGAGCCAATAGAGAAACCATCAAAGTACTCAAGAAACTCCTCTGCCAGCAAGCAGTTGGACGGCAATTCACACATCATAATGACTTTTAAGCCATTATCACCGCGTTTCAAACCATGAGCTTCAAGCAGTTCAATCACGGCTTTAGCTTCTTCCAGCGTACGAACAAATGGGATCATCACTTCCACATTGGTAAAACCCATCTTGTTACGAACCCGTTTTAAGGCTTCACATTCCATCGCAAAACAGTCACGGAAATCTTCAGAGATATAACGCGATGCACCACGGAAACCAATCATAGGGTTTTCTTCATGTGGCTCGTACTGACGCCCCCCCACCAGGTTGGCGTATTCATTCGACTTAAAGTCGGACATCCGCACTATCACCCGCTCTGGCGAGAAAGCTGCAGCCAGGGTAGAAATACCTTCAACCAGCTTCATAGTGTAAAACTCAACCGGAGAGCTGTACCCCGCCATCATCTCAGTGATAGTGGCTTTCAGTTCATCGGTTTGATCGTCAAAGTTCAGCAAGGCTTTTGGATGTACACCAATCATTCGGTTGATAATAAATTCCAGACGAGCCAAACCAATACCAGCGTGTGGCAGCTTGGCAAAGGAAAAGGCACGTTCAGGGTTGCCTACATTCATCATGATTTTCATCTTGAGCGCAGGCATCTGATCAACACGGGACGTCATCACGTCAAAACCTAAAATGCCGTCGTAAACAAAACCCGTGTCGCCTTCGGCACAGGATACGGTCACTTCCTGACCATTTTTGATTTTTTTGGTGGCATCACCACAACCCACTACAGCAGGAATACCCAGCTCGCGCGCAATAATGGCAGCATGGCAAGTACGGCCACCACGGTTCGTAACTATAGCTGAAGCGCGTTTCATGATAGGTTCCCAATCCGGGTCTGTCATGTCAGTGACTAACACATCGCCTGGTTGAATTTGATCCATATCCGCGATGCTGGACAGCACCTTAGCTTTACCTGAACCAATTTTGTGACCAATGGCGCGCCCCTCAACCACGACAGGCGCAGTACCTTGCAACTGGAACCGTTCCATTTCGTTGCTGTCTTCGCGGCTACGTACAGTTTCAGGACGAGCCTGAACTATATAGAGCTTACCGTCCTGACCATCTTTGGCCCATTCGATATCCATGGCGCGGCCATAGTGTTGTTCGATGATGACGGCTTGTTTCGCCAACTCTTGTACTTCCGCGTCTGTCAGTGAAAAATGCCGACGATTTGCAGCAGGTACATCTTCGATTACAACCTGTTTGCCGTGGCTTAAATCTTTGGAATACACCATCTGTAGCAACTTGCTGCCCAAATTACGGCGCACCACAGCAGGACGCCCGGCCATTACTGTAGGCTTGTGGACATAAAATTCGTCAGGGTTAACGGCACCTTGCACTACCATTTCGCCCAAACCATAAGAGGAAGTGATAAAGACCACATCTTCAAAACCAGATTCAGTATCGATACTAAACATCACGCCCGAGGCGGATAAGTCTGAACGCACCATACGCTGAACACCAGCTGATAAAGCCACACCACGGTGGTCATAGCCTTGGTGCACACGGTAGGATATGGCGCGGTCGTTAAATAATGACGCAAATACGTGTTTAATGGCTTCGATGACGGAATCATAGCCACGCACGTTTAAAAAGGTTTCCTGCTGACCCGCAAAAGATGCATCTGGCATGTCTTCCGCCGTAGCTGACGAACGAACGGCGAAGGAGACATCCTCAGCACAACCTTGTTGCAGCTGTTGATAGGACGTTTGAATGGCCTGCTCAAATTCAGCTTGAAATGGCGTGTCTATTACCCACTGGCGAATTTGTGCACCTGCTTTTGCAAGAGCATTGACATCATCAACGTTTAATCCGTCCAACAGTTGATAAATGCGCTCGTTAAGACCACTCTGTTCAAGAAATTGATTAAAGGCAAAAGCTGTAGTGGCAAAACCACCCGGAACTTGCACCCCTGCATTTGCCAGGTTACTGATCATCTCACCCAATGAAGCATTTTTTCCGCCAACGCGAGGAACGTCATGCATGCCCAGGTCCTGGTACCAAACAACGAATTCTTGCACAATGAGTCTCCAATTTTTGTTGCAGGTTATGTAAGCTTACATGACGAGCCACATAAGCACAGCAATTCTACACTGGGCAGAAAGCTAAATAAAACCTTAATTTCGATGTAATTTTATAACGACAAAATGGAGAAAAATGTGAGAACAGCCTTTTATATATCTGATGGTACAGGCATAACCTCAGAAGTGTTTGGACATGCTCTGTTGTCACTGTTTCCGGCAGAGTTCGACCATATTACCATCTCATTTGTTGAAAGCACTGAGATAGCCTTACAGGCAAAAAAACGAATAAACGATCGTTATAAAACAACCGGAATCCGGCCTTTGATTTTTCAAACCTTTGTCGATGAAGAATTAAGGCAGATCATTAATAGTAGCGATGGTGTCTGTTATGACTTTTTAAACGCATTTATTGAACCTATGCAAAAGGAATTAGGTATAGCAGCCATGCCTAAAACTCATCGCACACACAGCATTCACGAAAAAACCTATGATTTTCGTATTGACGCTGTGAACTATGCGCTGGCTAACGACGATGGGGTAAATCTGAAAGAATATGCTAAAGCAGATATTATTTTGGTTGGTGTTAGCCGTTCCGGCAAAACCCCTACTAGTTTATATCTTGCTTTACAATACGGTATTAAGGCGGCCAACTACCCTTTTGTACAGGAAGATATGGATATGCTGCGTTTGCCACCAGAACTTAAAACGCAAAGAAACAAGCTGTTTGGTTTAACCATCACCCCTGAACGATTAAGCCAAATTAGGGAACAACGTCGTCCGGGAAGCAAATATGCGTCGTTGCGTCAGTGCAAGCTGGAATTGGATGAAGTCGAAGCTTTGTATCAGAAAGAAAAAATTCCTTTTCTAAATTCGACTCATTTATCTATTGAGGAAATTTCAGCGAAAATTTTGTCGCAAACCGGTTTAAAACGGCAGAAATATTAACGGCTACTTAGATGCTTAAGCGCCTCTTGCAATAACTGCTGTGCATGCAAGGGGCAAAGCCGGACCAGTTCGCCTTGTTCTTTACGTTTTACCAGCTGCACCAGCAATCTGTTGACCGGTGCGTCCAGCTTTAATTGCGCAGCCAAAGCTACAACAGCTCCATTGAGAAAGTCTATTTCTGTGACCTTGCCAGCCTGAAGATCATCCCACATGGAAGAACGCGCATCTGGCGATATAGCTAGCATTTTTTTTGCCAGTCGCTTAAACAACCAATTGGGGCTCTGTAACAACAACGGAATATAACTGTTAGGAATGCTGGTAAAAGAGTAGGTATCCATCTGAAAACGGCGGCATAAGTCCAGCAGCTCCAGCATGGCAGCAGCCAGTAATCGCCGATAAGGTCTTTGTAACAGTTGCTGCTGTAACGGAATATCAGCCAAAGCGTTAATTGCATTGTTCAGGTTAAGCAACAATTTACCAAACTCAACCGCTTTCATACTGTCTTGTTGTTTTGATTTGATACCCTGACGCTGCAACTGAGTCAGGACAGCCTGAATTCGCCAGTCAGCAGTCTGTTGCCAAACCATGTCCGATCCCGTAGTGCGGGCATAAAAACCAGAGCTTATTTTCACCACATTAAAAGGCACTATGGCTCGAATCACTGTCTGAGTTAAAAACTGCTGATACAAGGGCTTGATCGAAACGCCATTTTGCAAAGCGACAACTATGCAATCGGCCGAAAGATGATGTACAAGCTGGGGTAACACTGACTCCAGGTCCCGGGCTTTGACTGTAACCAGCACCAGCTCTGCGTCACGAAGAACTTCAAGCTCCGTATAAACAGCAGGTGATACAATTCTGTAACAGGCACCATGTAAATCCTGAGCTGTTAAGCCATAAGCTGCAGCTTCAAGCGCCATTCTTTCACGCCCGATAAAAAATACTTCAAAAACTGGAGACTGAGAAAGCATAGTACCGAGGTAACAACCTATAGCACCAGCGCCAACTATGGCAACACGCAGCGGAGTTGAACTGCTGGCTGAAAAATCAGACAACAGTTCAACAACGGCATTTTTATTTGCGGACCGCACGAAGAGTGTCAGCGATTAGAAAAGCCAGTTCCAACACCTGATCAGAATTTAACCGGGGATCACACTGTGTGGTGTAACGCTTGCTCAAATCGTTTTCAGACAAACCATAAGCCCCACCCGTGCATTCGGTGACATTATCGCCCGTCATTTCCAGATGAATACCACCAGCATGAGTACCTTCAGCCTGATGCACCGCAAAGAAATAACGGATCTCACGCAAAATGGCTTCAAAGTCGCGGGTTTTGTAATCATTGCTGGCCTTCACAGTGTTACCGTGCATTGGGTCTGAACTCCAGACCACTTTACGGCCTTCGCGCTCAACGCGACGTACTAACGCAGGCAGTTTTTCAGCCAGTTTATCCGCACCCATTCGAGTGATCAGAGTCAGACGACCTGGAATATTTTCAGGATTTAAAGCATCAATTAAACGCAACAAATCCACTTCGTCCATACCGGGACCTACTTTGACACCTACAGGGTTTTTGATACCGCGGAAAAACTCCAAGTGGGCATGATCCAACTGGCGGGTGCGTTCGCCTATCCAGACCATGTGAGCTGAACAGTCATACCAATCACCTGTCAATGAATCGCGACGGGTCAAGGCCTCTTCATAATTCAGCAAAAGCGCTTCATGCGAGGTATACAAAGAAGTTTCCCGAATAGAAGGCGAATTCTCCGCTGTGATGCCACAAATCTCCATAAAGCGCAGCGCTTCCTGAATGCGCTGAGCGACATCCTGATAGCGCCCCTTCAACGGATTGGCGTCCACAAAGCCCAGATTCCAGCGACTCACCTGATGTAAGTCTGCTAATCCCCCTTGTGCAAAAGCGCGAAGTAGGTTCAGGGTAGCAGCAGAGTGATGATAAGCCGTCATTAAACGGTTTGGATCAGGCTTGCGGGCTTCTGCAGTAAATTCAAAGCTATTGACTATATCTCCGCGATAGCTTGGGTGAGAAACGCCCGCTATAGTTTCTAAATCACTGGAGCGAGGCTTGGCATATTGGCCAGCCATACGTGCGACTTTAACTACAGGACAACCGCCGGCAAAGGTGAGGACTACAGCCATTTGCAGTAATACTTTAAATGTGTCACGGATCTTCGGTGCATTGAAGTCACTAAAGCTTTCCGCACAATCACCACCTTGCAGTAAAAATGCTTTACCTTCTGCAACTTGCCCGAGCTGGCTAAAGAGATCACGAGTCTCTTGTGCAAACACCAAAGGTGGATACTTATGCAATTGCTGCTCAACAGTGCTCAGTAAAGCCTGATCATCGTAATGGGGTTGTTGTTGGATTGGAAAAGCTCGCCAACTTTGAGGCGTCCAGGTCGTCACTTTAAGTAGTCCTATAGTTTTGAAATGATAGTTAAGGTCGCTAGGTTATTTATCCGCAGACAAAGTAAATTTATTGGCGGTTAAATTCAATGCTTAAATGACTTTATTGGGCTTAAATTTATAAATTATCCGAAATTAGTTCGAAAAAACACCCAGATGTCTATACTTCTGAAAAATTCAAGCTTTTTTGTTCTCCTTGACGGTAAAAAGTGAACATCTGAAGGATGCTTATCAAAGCCTGGGCTTTACAACAACTGGCCCATCTGACGGAAAACAAAAAGGGAGTAGCACCACGACTTCAAACTACTCCATCAGTTGGCATACTTCAGAACTTTAGTCTTGACTACTGCTCAGGATCCGCAATGCACTTTGTAAATGCTCAGCACAATTACGCCCCAAATCGGTCAGGTAGCCCCCATCAGACTGAGTTAGTAAGCCTTTTTTATGCAAACGTGCGATGGCCTCTTTTGCACCGGGCTCGGCAGTTTTATGGGCTTTAATACCCTCGAGTGAGGTATCAAGATTAAATAAAGTCAAAATACGAATTTCATCATTCAGTTGCGAGTTTACAGGCATATTGTTGTTTCCTTTGTCGTTGTTTTGCTAGAAGCTAGACTCTATTTAAGAAATTTTCCAGAAAAAGTGCCGATAGCCTCTGCAATCTATTCCCAACCAGAAAAAATCGACTATGTTTACTTCAGGTTGCTGCATTTTTGGCCAGTCATTGGCTACAGTCAGATAAAGGTTAAGAAGCTGTGTACTCTGTGATAAAAGGACATTTAACACCACATAGCTATGCTGGATGGACAGACTTATTTCAAGCCTTGTCTATGCCTATAGTGTTGTTGCAACGCCAGCGAAATAACAAAATAAAACTGCTGCGATGCAACACCGCCTTTCAGCAACTGTTTAGGTCGCCGCTGAGATCAAGAGCACCTAGCCTGAATAAGCTACCAGCCGACTTTGTCAATCAAGTGCAGCTTTTGGGTCAGTCTGCACCAGCACAATTCTGGTGCCTCACATCAGTACAGGGCGACTGTAGGCATTTCAGGATACAACTTGAACAACCAGACCCTTCACTGCCATCCTGCCAACTGCTGTTTTTGCAAGACATCAGCGAGCAGCAGCATGCCCTGCAGTTGTTATCACAGCAGAATGACGAGCTGCAAAAGCGCCTTAATGATATAGAGTTGCTTAAAAATCGGATCAGTGAACAAGCTATTCGAGATCCATTAACTAATTTATTTAACCGTCGTTTTCTGAATGAATTCATGGAGCGTGAGCTCGCACTAGCAAGGCGTAACCAAAAACCTTTAGCCGTTGTCATGCTGGACTTAGACCATTTTAAACAGCTGAACGACCAGTTTGGCCATCAAACTGGAGACAAGGTTATTGAATTGGTAGCTAAGCATTTACTTCGCCAAAGCAGAAAAACAGATATTTTATTCCGCTATGGTGGCGAGGAGTTTCTGATTATTTTGCCGAACACCAGTGCAGCGCAAGCCAAGCATCTGGCAGAAAACTGGCGAGTGCATGTAGAGCAATCTGAGATCTTTGCAAAACACCAAAGCATAGCTATCACTGTGTCTGCCGGAATAGCCGTTTATCCAGAACACGGCTCTACAGCCTTTAACTTGATTCAGGCGGCCGACGAAGCTTTGTATCAGGCGAAGGCCGCAGGTCGCAATCAGATTGCGATGAATTGATTGTCTACCACTAAGCAGAACAGCAAGCTACGCTGCTTTTCTGCTTAGTGTGTATACAAAATTTTAAAAACCACCACGCAGTGCAGCAATTCGTTTTTCCAGCGGCGGATGGCTTAAAAACAACTCTGACGTTGCAGGTTTGCTGGCAATACCAAATGCCATCATAGAACCTTCCAACTGACTTTCGTGGTTATTACGCAACCTCTCCAAGGCTGCTACCATTTTATTAGCACCCACTAGTTTGGCTGCACCTGCATCAGCGCGGTATTCACGTTGACGGGAGAACCACATCACAATGATGCTTGCCAGTACACCAAAGGCCATTTCCAGCACAAACACAGTGATCATATAAGCAAAACCATTGCTGCTGCCGCCTTCCTCATTGCGGTTACCGCTGATCGCACCAGCAATTAAACGGGCAAAGAAAATGACGAAAGTGTTTACCACCCCCTGAATAAGCGTAAGAGTCACCATATCACCATTGGCGACATGGGAGACTTCGTGCGCCAGTACGGCTTCGACTTCTTCTTCACGCATATTGCGCATCAAGCCTGTACTTACAGCAACCAGCGCGTTGTTACGACTGGCACCTGTGGCAAAAGCGTTCATTTCAGGTGAGTCGTAAATGGCCACTTCAGGCATGCCGATACCAGCCTGCTGAGCCTGACGACGCACCGTATCAAATAACCATTGCTCAGTGGCATTACGTGGCTGGGTGATCACCACTGCTCCAGTAGAGCGTTTTGCCATCCACTTCGACATAAAAAGTGAAATAAAAGAACCACCAAAACCAAATACGGCCGCGAAGACTAACAAGCCGCCTATGCTACGACTATCAATGCCCAGCACTTTAAACAGGATGCTCAGTACAATACTTAACACCAACATCACCGCCAGGTTTGTAGCAAGGAACAATATAATTCGCTTCATAGATACCTCGTTTATTAAGCAACTTCTTGTACTATATGGCTTAGAAGCCATTTTTCAATGAAAGTGCGACAAGCAATTGTAAATAAAGATGAATGGAGCTGTCTGTGCACTGTATCACTCTGCCCTAAAGCTGGTTGATCAGTTCTTGGGCAAGAATAATGTTCAAATCTGGTTTGGATTTATAAGGCAACACACCAAGGCAAGGTACCGTCAGCCTCTGCTGCAAATAGCTGATGTTTTCCTGCTGATACGCCATATCCGGGTCAACACAATTAGCTACCCAGCCCAGTAGCTTCAGGCCTGTGCGTTCTATCTCCCGTACCGTCAACAAAGCGTGGTTTAAGCAGCCGAGTTTCATTCCTACAACCAGGACGACCGGCAGTTGCTGCTCCGTGACCCAATCTGCCATAGTATTGTGATCATCCAAAGGTAATAACCAACCACCAGCGCCTTCTACTAAGGCTATATCGGCTTCAACGGCTTGAAGTTTTTCTAATTCCTGGGTCAAACTGAACCTACCGATCACAATCCCGGCTTTGGCTGCAGCTAAATGCGGTGCTACAGCATCAGTCAAACAACAAGGATTCACCAATTCATAACTTAGTGGCTCTGTACTATGCTGCTGTAGTTGTAACGCATCGGTATTAAAACCTGAAGCGTTGACTCCGGCCGCGACGGGTTTTTGTGCCACAGTTTTATAGCCAAGAGCCTTTAAGCCCCGCAATAGCGCAACTGCAACATAAGTTTTGCCGGCATCTGTGTCTGTGCCTGTGATAAAAACTGTCTGCATTATTAATTTTCCACTCTACTTTGTCAGCGTCAGATATAACACCTGATAACTGGCGCTGATGCGGCCATCGATACAACGGGCTGGATAAGCCTGCTGCACTTTTTGCCAGCGTTGTTTGCCCGTTAAGGCTTTATTGCGGCCTTGAGTCACAGTATTTGCGCCCAAGTCTTTTAATTCTCTCGCTAACGCCAATACATCCGGATAATCCAGCTGAACCAGTGCAGTTTGTAATTCTAAACCTAGTGCCGGAAAGCTCTGCTTGAGCTGTTGAAAAAAATCAAAAGGCAAAAACTGATTGATATGCTGATGAGTATCCACCTGCGACCAGGCCTGTTTAAATTCCTGTAAGGTGCCATCCAGCAAAGTGCTGATAACAGCTGAACCACCAGGTTTTAGAACCCTATTAATTTCCTGCAATACTAGTACAGGCTGCTCACACCATTGCAGCATCAGACTGGAAAAGACCCTGTCGATGCTTTCACTTGCTACAGGCAAAGACTGAGCATCAGCCTGAACTACCAGAGAGGCCTGCTGTGCCGCCCTGGTTTTTTGTAGCATATCATGGCTTAGATCCAAGGCTATAAGGTCAGCACAGTGCTGTTTAAGCTTTGGATGGAACCAACCTGGGCCAGAACCTAAATCCAATAACAATCCAGCCGTTGGAGTTAATGAACTCAGGGCTTTTGCAGCAACTAAACGTTGCAGCCGGGCTGCCTGTTCGTAACTTTCGCGGGCACGGCCAAAATGTCGGGCTATATCGTCCGTTAATGCCAGCGCATTCATATCAATTGCTCCAGCTTTTGTACTAAAAAGTGAATATCATCGCTCTGATGCAAAGCAGATAAAGTAATGCGTAACCTGGCGCTCCCCTGCGGCACTGTCGGTGGCCGTATGGCACTTAACCAAATACCTTGTTTTTTCAGTGAGGAGCTTATCAACATGGCTTTGTCTGAATCGCCAATAATCAGCGGTTGTATGGCGGTATTCGATGGCAATAAAGTCAAACCAGCACCGGTGACCAGAGTTTTAAACAGCTGAATATTGTCATTCAGTTTGTCTCTGCGCCACTCTTGGCTGCGGCTTAACTCAACGGAGGTTTTCATCGCCCAGCACAAAGCGGGAGATAATGCTGTGCTGTAAATATAATGACGGGCAAACTGGCGCAGATAATCAATCACTGTGGCAGAACCTGCTAAAAACGCGCCCTGGCCTGCTAAAGCTTTACCAAAGTTTGCCATCAGGCAGAGCATATCGCCGGACTCAAGGCCCTGCGCATCCCAACTGCCTTTGCCTTCGTTACCAAGCACACCCAAAGCGTGCGCATCGTCCAGTAGCAAATCCGCTTTATTAGTTTTACAAAGCGCAGATACAGCACTTAGATCCGGACTATCACCATCCATGCTAAACACGCCTTCAGTCACCACTAAAGCAGATGGGTAACGTTGTAATAGCATGTCAAGCGCGGCCAGATCCTGATGTGGAAATCTCTTGTAAGGAGCATCGCTATTGAGCGCAGCGTCGATCAACGAGGCATGACAGAGTTTATCTAACAGCAGTTGATCAGTTTTATCGGCTAAATGCTGCAGCATCACCTGATTGGCGGCAAAACCAGAGGAAAACAACAGAACGTCGTCCACTCCCAGCCAGTCACACAAAACATCTGATAGAGCCCTGTGCGCGTAATGATGCCCGGTCACCAGAGGCGAACCTGAACTGCCGACACCAAAACGTTCAGCACCTTCGACCAGAGCTTTTACAAGCTGTGGCTCAGTGGCTAAACCCAGATAGTCATTACCGGAGAAATTAAGATAAGCGCCCTGCTTATTTTGCAGCAAACGGCCCTGATATGAATCAATAGCCGGATGCTGCCGATACAAGCCAGCTGCTTTGCGATCGGCGATCTGCTGCGCAAAGCGCTGTATCCTGTCCATAACCTTAGTTAAACCGCGCTGTGAAACAATGATGGTGTAGTTTGCTCTTTGATGGCATCGGCTAAAGCCGCTTCGTGGGCTTCGTCTGATACATCGTGACGCTGCTCTGGATTGATACCCAGTTTGGCAAATAACAACATATCAGCATCAGCTTCAGGGTTTTCTGTGGTCAACAACTTATCGCCATAAAATATCGAGTTCGCACCAGACAGGAAACACAGCGCCTGCATTTGTTCATTCATACGAGAGCGGCCAGCGGATAAACGCACATGGCTTTGAGGCATCATAATGCGGGCAACAGCTATAGTGCGGATAAATTCGAAACCATCTAAGTCTTCGACATTTTCCATCGGCGTGCCCTGCACTTTCACCAGCATATTGATAGGCACACTTTGTGGATGCTCTGGCAAATTTGCCAGCTGCATTAAAAGTGCCGACCTGTCGTTTGCCGTTTCGCCCATGCCCACTATGCCTCCACAACAGACTTTCATACCGGCATCACGCACATGCTGCAAAGTGTCTAATCTGTCCTGATAAGTACGGGTGGTAATAATTTCACCGTAAAACTCAGGCGAGGTATCCAGGTTATGGTTGTAGTAATCTAAACCTGCCTGCTTTAGCTCCTGCGCCTGACCAGCATCGAGTTTACCCAGCGTCATACAGGTTTCTAAACCCATCTCTTTGACGCCTTTGACCATTTCCATCAGGAACGGCATATCGCGTTGCTTTGGATTGCTCCAGGCCGCGCCCATGCAAAAACGGCTGGCGCCTTTGTCTTTGGCGGCTTTGGCCTGAGTTAATACTTTTTCCACTTCCAGCAAACGCTCACGCTCAAGGCCGGTATTGTAATGACCGCTTTGAGGGCAATATTTACAATCTTCAGCACAAGCACCGGTTTTAATAGACAACAAAGTGCTGATCTGCACTTCATTAGGTTTAAAGAACTGGCGGTGTACCGTTTGAGCCTGAAAAACTAAATCATTAAAAGGTAGAGCAAATAAGGCATTTACTTCAGCCAGAGTCCAGTTGTGACGAAGTGGTAAAACTGCAGACATAAAATTCCCCGAAGACAAGCCACAGACAAATTGTGGTCTTTTAAATTTTCCGTTAGTCTATCGGCCCTTAGCGCCATGTCAACGCCAACCAGTTCACAAAGTTTACTGCAGGTTATTTTATGAGCATCAATCTTGAGTTTGACCGTCAGCATATCTGGCATCCCTACACCTCGTTAAGTAAACCTTTACCTGTGTACCCTATAGTCAGCGCCCATGGCTGCGAGCTGATGCTGGAAGATGGCAGAACTCTGGTTGACGGTACTTCGTCCTGGTGGGCGGCTATACATGGCTATAATCATCCAGAGTTGAATCAAGCACTGGTGGCGCAAAGCCAGAAAATGAGTCATGTGATGTTTGGCGGTATTACCCATCAGCCTGCTGTGGACCTGGCGATGTTATTACTGGAGATGGTGCCCGCAGGCTTAACTAAGGTCTTTTTTGCTGACAGCGGTTCGATATCGGTTGAAGTCGCGATAAAAATGGCCCTTCAGTACTGGTTAGGTTTAAATCACCCGGAGAAAAGCCGGTTACTGACCATTCAAAAGGGTTATCACGGCGATACCTTTGCAGCTATGTCAGTCTGCGACCCAATAGACGGCATGCATTCGATGTTTAAAGATCAAATCATCCCGCAGCTATTCGCTCCAGCGCCACGAAGCCGCTTTGATGGCGATTTTTTGCCAGAAGATGCACTGGCGCTCACGGCATTATTCGAACAGCATCACCAGCAATTAGCGGCTTTTATTCTCGAGCCCATACTGCAAGGCGCTGGCGGTATGCGGTTTTATCATCCGGATTATTTAAAGCTGGCACGAAGGCTTTGTGATCAGTATCAGGTGCTGCTGATTACCGATGAAATAGCCACAGGTTTTGGTCGGACCGGAAAATTGTTTGCCTGCCAGCATGCAGGTATCAGCCCGGATATTATCTGTTTGGGTAAAGCTTTAACAGGCGGCTATCTAACCTTAGCTGCAACTCTGTGCAACGATAAAGTAGCGGATGGCATAGCCCAAGGTGCTGTACCTGCGTTAATGCACGGCCCTACTTATATGGCCAATCCATTGGCCTGTGCCGTTGCACTGAAAAGCTTACAACTGGTGCAGCAGAATGAATGGCAAGCACAGGTCAAAGCCATAGAGCATCAATTAAAAAACGAGCTGGAGCCCTGCCTCACTTCGCCTTATGTCGCTGATGTAAGGGTATTGGGTGCCATTGGTGTGGTGGAGATGAAACAGAACGTTGATGTGGCTGCTATGCAAAAAGCTTTTGTTGAACTGGGTGTCTGGATCCGGCCTTTTGGGACGCTGCTGTATATCATGCCACCATACAGTATTAGTGCAACACAACTGTCCAGGTTGACATCAGCACTTTGCATACTTTGCCAGCGTAAGCTGGACGAACAGATCCAGGCGCTGCCAGGCGCCTGAATCTGTAATAGCGATTTAAGTTTACAAAGTTGAAAAAATATAGAGTGCGACAGCACAAGCTAAAGCAACAAACAATAAGTTCAATCTTTTACTGTCACTGCGGCGTCTGTTCCTAAACTGGTGGATCAGTAGGGTCACCAAGGTAAAGCCCAAACAGCAGTACAGCATAATCTGTAGCTGCCTGACTTGTTCCG
This sequence comes from Rheinheimera sediminis, assembly GCF_004005375.1. GTDB lineage: Bacteria > Pseudomonadota > Gammaproteobacteria > Enterobacterales > Alteromonadaceae > Pararheinheimera. The sequence continues at coordinate 50,143 of NZ_RZUF01000006.1, forward strand.
CATCCCAACCAGGTTTTGTAGAAAGTCCCCAATACTGGACAAGACCACTGTTAAACTCAGGTTTGGCAAAATGTGCCAGATTCAGCACCAACAGCAAGAGCCCCCAACAGCTTACATTCAGCAAGGCGAGCAGACGCATCAGCCAATCTGAGCCTTTACGGCGATCCCTTCGCCTTCTTGAAACTCTTTCAGGTACAACAGGCTCTTCCATCATCGTTTTCCTAAAACTTTTACTTGTGTTCGTTTTTCGCCTCAGTATGATGTCATCTCTCGCATTTTTAAAGTCAATTAGTAAGTTGGAGCAGGTTGCATGACGCATGCAGTAATCAAAGATGTACTGTCTGGCCAGTATCAGATCGGTGATACAGTCACAGTCAAAGGGTGGATCCGCACTAAGCGTGACTCCAAAGCAGGGATCTCATTTTTAGCCGTGCACGACGGCAGCTGCTTCGACGCAGTTCAGGCCGTTGCTCCGGCTGATTTGAATAATTATGAAAACGAAATTAAGCGTCTGACCACGGCGTGCTCTGTTATTGTAACTGGCACTATCGCAAAATCTGAAGGCCAAGGCCAGGCTTTTGAAATTCAGGCGTCCAGTGTTGAAGTCGTTGGCTGGGTAGAAAACCCGGACACCTACCCTATGGCACCAAAACGCCACAGCATGGAATACCTGCGTGAACAGGCACATTTACGAGCCCGTACAAACATGGTGGGCGCTATTACCCGTGTACGTCACTGCTTGGCTCAGGCCATTCATCGTTTCTTCCACGAGCGTGGTTTCTACTGGATCAGCACACCTATCATTACAGGTGCTGATGCGGAAGGCGCTGGTGAAATGTTTCGTGTTAGTACGCTGGATATGGAAAACCTGCCACGTGACGACAAAGGTGCTATTGACTACAAACAGGACTTTTTCGGTAAAGAAACCTTCCTGACGGTATCAGGCCAGCTGAACGTTGAAACTTACGCCTGTGCTTTGTCTAAAGTCTATACCTTCGGCCCTACTTTCCGTGCTGAAAACTCTAACACTACCCGTCACTTAGCCGAGTTCTGGATGATTGAACCCGAAGTCGCTTACGCTGAATTAAAAGACGTGGCACAACTGGCTGAAGATATGCTGAAATTTGTGTTCAAAGCGGTATTGGATGAACGCGCAGATGATATGGCTTTTTTTGCTGAACGTGTAGATGAAAATGCGGTAAGCCGTCTGCAGAACATGATCGATTCGAGCTTTGTTCGGATGGATTACACAGACGCCGTTGAAATTCTGAAAAATTGCGGTAAGAAATTTGATTACCCTGTGGAATGGGGTGTGGATTTACAGTCAGAACACGAACGCTATTTAGCTGAAGTGCATGTAGGTGCTCCGGTTATTCTGCAAAACTATCCAAAAGACATCAAAGCTTTTTATATGCGGATGAATGAAGATGGTAAAACTGTAGCTGCTATGGATATTCTGGCACCTGGCATTGGTGAAATCATCGGCGGCAGCCAACGTGAAGAGCGTTTAGAGCAGTTGGATGCACGTATGGATCAGATGGGTCTGAATAAAGATGACTACAGCTGGTACCGTGATCTGCGTCGTTACGGCACAGTGCCACATGCTGGTTTTGGCCTGGGTTTTGAACGTCTGGTATCTTACGTGACAGGCGTAGGCAACGTGCGTGATGTGATTGCCTTCCCTCGTACACCGGGTAACGCTGACTTTTAAGCGGTTTGCTCAGGCGACAAAAAAGGCCTCTTCTGAGGCCTTTTCACTAGCGATAAAACTGTATATTCACTTTAATAGCGCACGCGGTTAAACGCCGGCTCTTCAAAATACTGATAAAACTCGTTTTCTAACGCATGCTTGCGTTCAGTTTGGTAAGAAGCAGCCTTACTCAAGCTCACCCCAAAAACATCAAAGTAACTTTGCTCCATCAACTGTTGCAAAAGATCTTTATCCACTAGCCCGAGTAATTCACCGGCGTAAAAAAAACCTTCAATCCTGTGCTTTAACACTACTAGATTTTTGCCCGCTTTTTTTGCCTGAAACAGCTGCTCAAATTGCCTTCTGGCCTCTGTAATAAACACCTGTTGTTGATCCATGCTCACGACCTGATCCTTTAAGATGACTCACTGATAATCACTGAAAAACTCTTCTGCAACCAAAGGTGTCCTGGCAGGCAGTTCTTGAGCACTGGTGCCTAAATAAAGAAAGCCAACAATTTCATCGTCATCGTCAAGTTCAAACGCCTGCTTTACAAATTCATATTGAGTGTAAGCACCAGTGCGCCAAATACCACCATAACCTAAAGCAAAAGCAGCCTGTTGCATTGCCATCACAGCACAAGCAGCCGACTGGATTTGCTCAGTCAAAGGAACTTTTGGATGGTTAACACATTTAGCAATGCACACAATCACCATAGGCGCTCGCAATGGCAACTGACGGGCACGTTCTATCAACTCATTGGCCGCAGAAGGACTTTCTTCCAGCGCAGCCTCAGCAAAGACGTCACCTAACTTTTCAAGTGATTTGCGCCCTTGGACAACAACAAAACGCCAAGGCCTTAAATGACCATGGTCAGGCACCTGCAAAGCGGCTTGTTTGATGATAGCCAGCGCTTCGCCACTTGGGGCAGGTTCAGTCAGACGTGCAGAAGAACAACGAGTTGTTAATAATGTAACAGCATCCATAAATAAAACCTTTTGATTTAGCTCATGTAAAGCCAATAACTTCGCTTAGGCTAGCAAACTTTATTTTGTTCACACAACAGTTTTCAACCAAGAGTCTTTGTTTGCTCAAGGAGTAAACGCATTGATGTCAAGGTGCCCAGCTCAGGTGTTCAGCTGTTGATACAATGCATGGTACTGCAGAGCTGATTCTGCCCAACCAAAGCGCTGTTGCATACCCCTTTGTTGTACTTCTTTGTACAAAGCAGACTGGCTATACAATGCCAAGGCTCTATCAAGTGCAACCAGCAATGACTCCACACCAGGCTCACTAAAACCTATACCTGTAGGCTCGCTGTCCGCTAAATCAGTGACAGTATCTTTTAACCCACCAGTCAAACGAACCAGAGGCACAGTACCATAGCGTAAGCTGTAGATCTGGTTCAGGCCACAAGGTTCAAACAGGGATGGCATCAGAAAAAAATCACCCGCGGCTTCCAGTTGATGAGATAAAGCTTCGTCAAAGCCTTCAAGAAAAACGAAGCGGCCCGGAAAACGCTCATTTAGAGCCCGCAAACGCTCAATATAAGCCTGCTCCCCCGTGCCCATCATCAGTACCTGAGCATCTGCAGTCATCAGCCATTGCTCTATAGCAGGCAATAAGTATGCAAAGCCTTTTTGCTCAGTCACCCGACTCACCAATACAAAAAGTGGTGCGGTAGTGTGTCCCAGGCCATAACGTTGTTTTAACTCGGCTTTACAAAGCTGTTTGCCTTCAAGTTCACAGGCGCTATAGCGAGCGGCTAAATACTGGTCTGTTGCAGGATCCCATTGCTCATAGTCGCAGCCATTGAGAATACCAGAGAAATCAACGCCGCGGCCCTGATACAAGGCGGATAACCCATTCGCAGCAGGTTCGGACACTAACTCAGCAGCATAACCTTTGCTGACGGTATTAACTTTGTCCGCATAAGCCACACCCAGCGCCAACATACTCGAACTTGCCAAACCATTGGAGCAGTACACTTCGGTTTGAGCCCGATCCATAGCAGACAGCGCTTGCTGGTAAGCGCCGTTATGAATGGTAAACAGCATTTTAGTGCCAGGTAAAGCCTGTTGATAAAACTGCTTCAAGTAATAGGCTGCTATACCCGTTTGCCAATCATGACCATGAATAAGCTCAGGCACCCAGCCAGTATCTACACACCACTGCAAAGCTGCTTTGCAAAAAAATGCAAAACGTAAGACATTGTCTGAATAAGCGTGCTGACCGTCGTCATAAGGTCTATGCCGGCCGAAGTAACCATGGTGTTCGACCAGCGCCAGCGGCACCTCTGAATTCAATGCATAGCGAACAGCACAGCCCTGAGGATTCCCGGCCAAAGCAAAATAAACAGACTGCCATTTTTCTTCAACAGGTACAGAGTAAATGCTGCCATAACGCGGCAGCACAACTCGCACTTCATGCCCAAGTTTTTGCATCTCTGTTGCTAAACCACGGCTAGCATCAGCTAAACCACCGGTTTTAATAACGCCTTCAAATTCACTGCACAAAAACAACACACGCATTGATTATTTCCCATTAAAGGCCGCTTTTAACCTACGGCCTCTACAACCAGAGGTTCAGTCAAATCCAACCATTGCCCCTTTTGGGATCACCACAACCCCATCAGCGGACACATGGAAACGCTGACGGTCAAGCACAGGATCTTCACCGATAATAGTGTTAGGGGCAATTTTCACATCTTTATCGATAATAGCACGGCGTATACGACAACCCCGACCAATATCGTTGTTTCCCATCAACACACTCTTTTCAATATAAGCATGACTATGAACAACAGTGTTATATCCCAAAATAGACTGATAAACGATAGCACCGCTGACGATACAGCCGGATGCCACCATAGAACTTATCGCCTGCCCTGTTCTGTTGGCTTCATCATGCACAAATTTTGCGGGAGGCATGGGAGGGGTGTAACTGCGCAACGGCCAGTACTTGTTGTACAAATCCAGAGGCGGTTGCACTGAAATCAAGTCCATATTGGCTTCGTAATAAGAATCGAGAGTTCCCACATCACGCCAGTAACCTTTAGATTCCTCTTGCTCACCCCGGATCATGTTTGTTGAAAAGTCATAAACATACACATTGCCCGCTGGATACATCTTCGGAATGATGTTGTGACCGAAATCATGTTTTGAATCAATTTGCGCTGCGTCTTCGTTCAATACTTCGACTAAGGTTTTGGCATCAAAAATATAATTCCCCATCGAGGCCAATACATAATCAGGCCGACCCGGAATAGTTTTAGCATTTGATTTGGGTTTTTCTTCAAAACCTATCATCTTCCCGGTGTGGTCAACTTCAATAACACCAAACTCATGCGCCTGCGACACGGGCACAGGAATGGCTGCAACGGTCAGCACAGCATGATTTTGTCGGTGGAAGTTCAGCATTTGCCGTACATCCATTTTGTAAATATGATCCCCACCAAATACACAGACCTCTTCGGGGTCTATGCCATGTATCAAATGGATGTTCTGATAGACTGCATCTGCAGTTCCCAGATACCAATGTTTCCCTGTTTGCATTTGCGCAGGAATAGGGTCGATGAATCTGTTGGTTAAGCCAGTAACTCGCCAGGCCCGGCTTAAATGTTTCATTAATGAATGCGACTTAAACTGAGTGATCACAAAAATCTGTAATAAATCTGAATTCACAAAGTTGTTTAACACAAAATCGATAATCCTATAATTGCCACCAAAGGGCACAGCAGGTTTGGCTCTGACTCCGGTCAAAGGTGCCAATCTGGTCCCCTCTCCCCCCGCTAAAATCATGGTAAGCACACCAGACATATTAGTCTCCCTGTTAATAAACCCGACAACTCAACTTGTATTTTTATTCTGTGTTTGTGAAAGCAAAGCGAGTACCACAACATGCATTCCTATGAAAAAAAACTGCTTTGTGAATGAATCAGCGCTTCAGAGCAGATTTAATTTAGGAACCACAGATGACAAAGGTATGAAAAAATTCCATTTTGGTGCAGCAAAACGCTAATGCACCAGAATTGATATTGAACTTAATGCATACGAATGCAATCACGAACTGAGTAATAGCGGGAATTGGGTGGGGTTAGCAAGTGAAATTTAGAAAAATATATTTCAAGGTATAGATCAAAACTAAAAACAACCTATTCAGAACAGCCACCACCCGACTCTAGTCTGGCAGTGGCTTTAAAAAAGCAGTTTAACTCTAAAGGCGAGCAGCGAGTTCAGCGCCCTGACGTATAGCACGTTTTGCATCCAGTTCAGCGGCAACATCGGCGCCACCTATCAGATGCACTTGCTGGCCTGCATCCAGCAGTTGCTGTTGCAAACTCCGCTCTGGTTCCTGGCCAGCACAGACTATTACGTTATCGACGGCAAGACAACGCTCCTGACCATTCATACTTATCCAGAGGCCCGAATCATCAATTTTGTTGTAACTCACACCGGACAGCATCTCCACGCCTTTTTTCTTTAATGAACTGCGGTGGATCCACCCTGTGGTCTTACCCAGTCCTGCGCCGACTTTGCTGGTCTTTCGTTGTAACAAAAATACTTTACGTTCTGCCGGCTGGCTTGGCGCATCAGCTAACAAAGCACCACGGCTTTGATACTGCTTATCTATGCCCCAGTCTTTTAACCAGGCATCGGGTTGCAAGGTCAGTGAATGTGGTTCCGTTAAGTATTCAGATACGTCAAATCCTATACCTCCAGCTCCAATCACTGCGACATTTTGACCAACAGGCTTATGGTGCTTTAACACATCCAGGTAACTTAATACTTTAGGATGATCAAAGCCCGGTATATCGAGCTGACGTGCTTTAATCCCGCTTGACAAGACGATATGGTCATAACCACCTGCGACTAAGCTTTCTGCGGTTTGCTCAGAGTTTAACTGCAGCTTTACTTTGTTTACCTTGAGCATCTCGCCAAAATAACGCAACGTCTGGTGAAACTCCTCTTTACCCGGAATTTGTTTTGCGTAATTAAATTGGCCACCAATTTCACTGCCACGGTCAAACAAACTAACGTCGTGACCACGTGACGCCGCATAAACACTAAAAGCTAAACCAGCCGGACCTGCGCCTACGACCGCGATTTTTTTCTTGGTTGTGGCTGTTTCAAAATTGAGTTCTGTTTCGTAACAAGCCCGCGGATTGACTAAACAACTAGCGCGCTTTTTTTGAAACACATGATCAAGGCAAGCCTGATTACATGCGATACAGGTATTAATTAAGTGCGCCTGATCAGCAGCCGCTTTGTTAACAAAGTCAGCGTCAGCCAGAAATGGCCGCGCCATACAAACCATATCCGCTTGACCCGAAGCAAGAATAGTTTCGGCCACTTGGGGGTCATTTATTCTGTTAGTTGCAATCACAGGAATACTGGCATGTTGACGAACTTGCTCAGTCACCCAACTAAAAGCAGCACGAGGCACCATAGTCCCAATGGTGGGCACCCTGGCTTCATGCCAGCCGATACCTGTGTTCAGCATAGTAGCGCCAGCTTTAGCCGCAGATGCAGCCAACGCTATTACTTCGTCAAAACTATTGCCATCTTCGACTAAATCCAGCATCGATAGCCGATAGATAATAATAAAATCTTTACCACAGGCTTCGCGCACAGCCTTTAATATTTCAAGTACAAAACGACAACGATTCTCAAAGCTTCCGCCCCACTGGTCTGTACGCTGATTAGTCCGGGCGCACAGGAATTGGTTGAGCAGATATCCTTCTGAACCCATAATTTCTACGCCATCGTAACCTGCTTTTTTAGCTAACTTAGCAGAATACGCAAAATCAGAGATGGTGCTGCGAATTTGACTATCAGATAAAGCTTTCGGCTTAAAAGGCGTGATGGGTGATTGTACTGCACTGGGTGCTACATTAAACGGATGATAGCCATAACGACCTGCATGCAAAAGCTGTACACATATTTTTCCGCCATGCTGATGCACAGCGTCCGTCACTTTTTTATGTTTTGCAGCCTGCCACCACCACGTGAGCTGACTACCAAAAGGAACCAGGTTGCCGCGGAAATTCGGACTGATACCTCCTGTGATAATTAAACCTACGCCGCCTTTCGCTCGTTCGGCATAAAAAGCAGCAAGTTTATCAAAGCCGTGTTTTTCTTCTTCGAGGCCAGTATGCATCGAACCCATAATGACGCGATTTTTTAACTGAGTGAAACCCAAATTAAGTGGGGACAATAAGTGCGGATATGCCACAGTCTTCTCTCTGGTCGTACCTGTTGAATGCAGTGAATGTAGCCGTTTTATAGTTTTATCGCAAGATGTGCTCATAGTAATTGCTGATATAGCAAAACATCGAACACTTAAAATGTTGACAATTCATGGCTAATACCACTGCAGTACTGAGCAGATTGAGAATCTGTTACAGCACTGATTCCCGCAAATCAATATACATTTACTTACAAATTCCACCTGAGCTTTTGCGTTAAATTAGTTAGCATAGATCTCTATTACTTTGCCAAAATTATAGGTACATCATATGTCTGAGAAAAAACCTGGGATCCTAAGACGCTTTTTTGGTGGCATATGGCGCGCTATCAGTCTGGTTCGTCATGTCACATTTAATTTAATTTTTGCCTTGCTATTCATTCTCATTTTGGTGTCTGTTTTCAGCAGCGACGATAAAGTTAAAATTCCTGAAAGCGCCGCCTTAATACTCAATTTGTCTGGTGACTTAGTTGAGGAAAAACGGCACGTAGACCCTTTCGATCAAATTGTTAATGAGGGGATGGGATCTCAGGAGGAAGAACCTGAAATTTTGGTCACAGACTTAGTGAAAACCATTCAAGCCGCGGAAAAAGATCAACGTATAAAAGCCATAGTGCTTGAGCTCTCTTCTTTTGGCAGAGGTTCGATTGACAAACTTCTGCAGGTCGGTTCTGCATTAGACGCGTTCAAAGCCAGCGGCAAAAAGATATTTGCAACTGGGGATTACTATAACCAAAACCAATATTACCTTGCTTCTTATGCCGACAGCATCAACTTAAATCCGATGGGTACTGTTTTACTAGAGGGTTTTGGCAGTTATCCGATGTATTACAAATCGGCATTAGAGAAGCTAAAAATCACCACTCACGTATTTAAAGTGGGTACGTACAAGTCCGCTGTCGAACCTTTCACTCGCGATACGATGTCGGACGAAGCGAAAGAAGCTAATAAAGCCTGGTTAGACGAATTGTGGGCCAGCTATAAGCAGCAGGTTGCTGAACGTCGTGGCTTTGCGGTAGATAATTTTGATGAAACTGTTGCTGCGCTTTATCAAAAATTACAAGCCGTTGATGGCGATATGACACAGTACGCGCTGGATGCGAAGTTAGTCGACAGCATAAAAACCCGCGAAGAGTTTCGTCAGGATTTAATTGCCTTGGTAGGAGAAAGCGAAAAACACTCTTTTAATCAGGTCCATTATAAAGACTATCAGGCTCAGGTATTACCACCAGTGCAATACGATAACCCACTGACTGAAAAAGTTGCGATCGTGGTGGCACGCGGCACTATAGTTGACGGTTCAGCTAAAGCTGGCACTATAGGTGGAGATACAACTGCGGCCTTGTTACGCCGTGCGCGCTTTGACGAAAATGTAAAAGCTGTGGTCTTACGTATAGACAGTGGTGGCGGTAGCGCTTTTGCTTCTGAAATCATAGGTCAGGAAATCAAACTATTAAAAGCAGCTGGCAAGCCAGTCATTGCTTCTATGGGTGCAGTGGCTGCATCAGGTGGTTATTGGATAGCTGCACCGGCTAATGAAATCTGGGCCTCTCCTACGACCATTACAGGCTCCATTGGCATCTTCGGTTTATTCCATACACTGGAAAATGCGATGCCAGTATTAGGTTTGAATACTGACGGTGTAGGTACTACTGAATTAGCAGGATTGAGCGCTGGTTTACCTTTGTTTAAAGGATTAACACCGGAGATGTCTGGCATCTTTCAACTGATGATAAATAAAGGTTACGACGAATTCATCAGCATGGTGTCTGAAAATCGGGGCATGACCAAAGAAGCAGTCAACGCTGTAGCTCAAGGTCGCGTCTGGACGGGTTCCAAAGCGCTGGAGTTTGGCTTGGTCGATAAGCTTGGCACTTTCGATGACGCTATTGCTGCCGCTGCCGAAAAAGCAGGTTTAAAGCAATATGACATCAAAGTCATGGAGCAGGAATTAACACCAACAGAACAGTTGCTGCGCGATATGTTCGCCTCAAGCACGGTACAGTCGATGTTGCCAGCAGCGAAAGAGTCAGCGTTTGGCCCACTGTTGAAGCAAATGATGACGCAAATTAATCAAGACTTTCAGATGCTAGGGCAATTTAACGATCCGAAAGGTATCTACTCTGTTTGTTTCAGTTGTAAAGCAGTGAATTAAACAGTTGATCGAAAAGCCGCCTCGTGCGGCTTTTTTCCTATCGCATTAGTTCTATCGCATTAGAATGCTAAAAACCAAAAACCAAAAAACAACAAAACCCGTATAAGCTCTCGCTGATACGGGTTTTTTGGAATGATGGCGGAGGGGGAGAGATTCGAACTCTCGGAAGGCTATTAACCTTCGCCGGTTTTCAAGACCGGTGCATTAAACCGCTCTGCCACCCCTCCGGCGCCGCGTATAATAATCAGATCGCTTTAGAAAGAAAAGCATTTTTTTTAACTTTGATAAAATAACTTAACCGATTGAATTGTTTTGTAAAGATAACTGCTGGTACTTTGGGAACTTCCCAAGTAATATAAAGTCAGAAAAGTAACTATTGAATGGAGAGAACAGCAATGTCCTACAACCAAAACACCCAAGCTGGCCACATTGGTCACAGCGTTGAAGTCAACAAAGTATTACGTAATACCTATTTCCTGCTGGCCATGACTTTAGCCTTTAGCGCCGTCACAGCCGGTATTTCCATGGCGATGAACTTCGGTTTTGGCATGGGTTTGGTATTTTCTCTGGTCGCTTTTGGCTTAATTTTTGTCGTACAGAAAAAAGCCGACAGTGCCAGCGGCATCTTCTGGGTATTCGCCCTGACAGGATGTTTAGGCGCCTCTATTGGTCCTATGCTAAACCGCTTCGCGGCAACGGCTAACGGCCCTGAGCTGATCATGCAAGCTTTAGGCTTAACTGCAGTGGTGTTCTTCTCTCTGTCAGCATATGCCTTAAGTTCACGTAAAGATTTCAGCTTTATGGGCAACTTCTTGTTTGTCGGCCTGATCGTGGCGATAGTCGCAGGTTTGGCTAACATTTTCCTGCAAATCCCTGCGTTGCACCTGGCTATTAACGCAGCTGTGGTGATGATTATGTCTGGTTTAATCCTGTTTGATACCAGTCGTATTATCAATGGTGGTGAAACCAACTATATCCGCGCTACTGTCGGCTTATACCTGAACATCTTTAACCTCTTTACTTCGTTGCTGCAGTTACTGGGTATCATGGGCAGCGATGATTAATTAAGGCTTGAGATCAGCTGATGTTGCAGTAAAATGCCCCGCCTAATGCGGGGTATTTTTTTGTGCTCTGTTTACGAATAATTTGCGGAAGCTAGACCAATGACCAGTTTTGCCGTTCTAATTGAAGGCCCGGTATTACAAGGCCAAAGTTTTGTCAGTGCCTTGCGCTTTTTGCAGCACGCCGTAGAGGCTAAACATAGTATCCATTCGGTATTTTTGTACCGTGATGCAGTAGCTGCTGCTTCTGCACTGATTGATTTACCTTCAGACGAGCCTGATCTGTCCGTCAAATTGCAACAATTTTGTCAGACACATCAAATCCCTTTACTATTTTGCATCACGGCGGCTGAAAAACGTGGTGTCTGCTCTAACGAGGTAGCAGCTGCAGAAGGCTATACAGCTGCCGGTTTGGCTGAGTTTGCCATGGGTTTAGCACAGGTTGATAAACTGGTACAGTTTTCATGAACATAGCAGTATTAGTAACCAGCTTACCCTTGCATGGTATAGCGGCACGGGAAAGTCTGGATTTAATCTTTGCTATGGCCGCAGTTGATCATCAGGTCAGCGTCATCTTTAGCGGTGATGCTGTGTATCAGTTGGTTAAATCAGATGCCAGTACAGATATTATGGTAAAAGACTTTAGACGTAGTTTTAAACTGTTTGAGCTTTATGATATTGAACAACTTTACGTCTGTGCGGCCTCTTTGAGACAGCGTCAATTGCACGCCAATGAGCTTGTGTTGAACATACAGCCGATTGAGCACGATGAATTGAACCAGCTACTTTCTGCGCACCAGCATTTGATTAAGGCCTGATATGAGACTATTTGATCTGAGCTGTAACAAAGTTCCAGAGCTACTGAGTCTGGTCAGGGCTGAAGATACTATTTTGTTAAGACAAGAAGCAGTCTACTTAATGACAACAGGAGCGCTGAATAACTTGCCCTGCTCTCTCTGCTGTCTGACCACGGATGCCGCAGTACGCGGTATCCTTATCTGTGCACCTTTTACCGCACTCAGTGATAGCCAATGGCTGGATTTAGTACTAGAAGCGAAGCAACAACTCTGATGAATGAACTTATTTTAAACAACCATGTTTATCCACTGGATAAACATGGTTATCTGGCTGATTTGACACTTTGGACACCTGAACTTGCTGAGGAATTTGCCCGTCTGGAGCATATATCTCTGACAGCAGCTCACTGGGAGGTGGTGAATTTTGTGCGTGCTTTTTATCAGGACTATCAAACCTCACCTGCTATACGTTTATTAGTGAAAAGCATGGGAGAAAAGCTGGGACCAGACAAGGGCAATAGCAAGTATCTTTTTTTGTTGTTTCCGGAAGGGCCAGCCAAACAGGCAACACGTATTGCTGGTTTACCTAAACCAGCAAAATGCCTCTAATTCTGGTGTTTTAAAGAGCTATTAAGGCTCTTTATACAAACTCAAACCCGCATCTAAACTGGTGAAGACAACAGCTATAATGACTCCTATCAACACTAGCCAATAGACCCAACGTAACATCTGCTTCACCGGATTTTGTCGCGTCTTACGTACTACGACATGCTGTGGGATCGGAGTTTTATTCACTTTTTCTTGTTCTTTTGTCTGTGACATATGTTTTACCAAATACAATGGAGCAGACAGGCTGCTCCTGAAACAATAACACTGACTTGAGCTTAACAGCGGATCTCAGTTTTACCGCCCATATAAGGCTGTAAAACCTCAGGGATCTGAATAGAACCATCTGCTTGCTGGTAATTCTCCAGAATAGCGACCAAGGTGCGACCTACAGCTAAACCAGAACCATTTAACGTATGAAGCAGCTCAGGCTTTTTACCTTCGCCCGGACGGAAGCGTGCTTGCATACGGCGAGCCTGGAAATCGCCCATGCTTGAGCAAGAAGAAATTTCGCGGTAGGTATTTTGCGCCGGTAGCCAGACTTCCAAATCGTAGGTTTTGGTTGAACCAAAGCCCATATCACCAGTACAAAGTAACATAGTACGGTATGGCAAACCTAACAGCTGTAGTACTTTTTCTGCATGGCCTGTTAATTCTTCCAGCGCAGCAAAGGACTGATCCGGATGCACTAACTGCACTAATTCGACCTTGTCGAACTGATGCTGACGAATTAAACCACGGGTATCGCGGCCATAAGAGCCAGCTTCACTGCGAAAACATGGCGTATGCGCTGTATATTTTTGTGGCAGCTCCGTTAATTCAAAAATGCAATCACGGGCTAAGTTGGTGACAGGCACTTCAGCCGTTGGGATCAACGACATGCCGACACCTTCTTCTGTCGCTGGCTTGGTATGGAATAAATCTGCACCAAACTTTGGCAACTGACCAGTGCCGTACAATGAAGCAGCGTTCACCAGATAAGGCACGTACAGTTCAGTGTAACCGTGCTGCTCTGTGTGCAAATCCAGCATAAACTGGCTTAAAGCACGGTGCAGACGGGCTATTTGGCCCCGCATCACGACAAAACGTGAACCGGCAATTTTTACTGCATTTTCAAAATCTAAGCCTTTATCCAGCGCTTCACCTAAAGCCACATGATCTTTAGCTTCAAATTCAAAAGCACGGGCTTCGCCCCACTGGCGCACTATCACATTACCTGTCTCATCTTTACCTGCTGGCACAGACTCATGCGGTAAGTTTGGAATAGCGCTAACAATAGCGTCCCACTGCGCTAATACGGCGTCCAGCTTCTGCTTGGCGTCTTCCAGTTGTGCACCTAAACCATCTACTTCAGCAAGCAATGGCGTAATATCTTCACCTCGGGCTTTAGCCTGGCCTATCGCCTTGGATTTAGTATTACGCGAATTCTGTAAATCCTGAGTCGCCATTTGTAACTCGCGGCGCTGTTCTTCCAGATGTTGTAAGATCGCGACATCCAGTACAAAACCACGGTCTGCCAAACGTTGGGCAGTTTGAGCTAATTCGGCTCTTAAAAATTTTGCATCTAACATAATAATTACTTCATTGAGCCCAGCTTTAAACCCAGCCAGGCGAGTGTTAAACAAATCAGCACGTTTAGCACAACATTCAGGCTGGCTTTCACCAAATCGCCTTGTTGCAGCAGTAAAACGGTGTCGAGTGAAAAAGTCGAAAAGGTAGTAAAGGCACCTAAAAAACCTACGCCGATCAAGGTCTTCCACGGATTGACCGTCAGATGTTCGGCTAAAAACAGGCCATAAAGCAGACCTAATACAAAAGACCCGAGAATATTAACCAGCAAAGTGGCAAAAGGGAATGATTTACCAAAAAGATGCAGGATAAATTCGCCTAAGCCGAAACGGCAACAGGCACCTAAAGCGCCACCAATAGCTACAGCCAGATAGGCGTGCATTAGTCCTGTCCTTTTGCTTGGTTGTCCAGCATGGCTAAGTACGCCATTTTGTCCTGTAATTGTTTCTCTAAACCGCGCTCAGTCGGCTGATAAAACTTCATCCCTGCCATTTCCGCTGGTAAATAAACTTCTCCAGCCGCATAAGCGCCTGGTTCGTTATGTGCGTATCGATAGGCTTTGCCAAAACCTTGTTGTTTAGCCAGCGCGGTCGGCGCATTGCGCAAATGATCAGGCACTTCAAAAGATGGATGTTGCTGCACATACTGCCGCATTGAATTAAAAGCACTGTACACCGCATTGGATTTCGGCGCGAGCGCCATATAGACAGCCGCCTGAGCTATGGCTCGTTCGCCTTCAGCAGGGCCTACCCGGGCAAAAGTATCCCAGGCATCCAAACCAATAGTTAAAGCGCGAGGATCAGCATTGCCTATATCTTCACTGGCGATAGCGAGTAATCGTCGAGCTACATACAAAGGATCTCCACCGCCTTCTAAAATACGGCAATACCAATACAAAGCGGCATCGGGGTTGGAGCCACGCACCGATTTATGAAAAGCAGAAATTAAGTCGTAAAAAATATCGCCCTGCTGATCAAAACCTGGTAATTGCCGCGGTACTAACTGACGGAATAAGTTCGCTGTCAGTTCAGTCACTGCTGTGCCCTGCTGTGCAGTTTCAACGGCTTGCTCAAACAGGTTTAATAAACGTCTGGCATCACCATCTGCTAGTTGCAGTAATAAGGATTGCGCTTCAGCGCTGATCAGAATCTGCTGGCCATGTTGCTGGTAATGTGCCACGGCTCGTTCTGTAACTAAGGTCAGATCCTCAGCCGTCAGCTTTTTTAAAATGCAGACACGGGCGCGGGATAACATAGCGTTATTCAGTGCAAACGCAGGGTTTTCTGTGGTGGCACCAATAAAAATAATAGTGCCATCTTCGATATGAGGTAAAAACGCATCTTGCTGGGCTTTGTTAAAACGGTGCACTTCATCGACAAATAACAAGGTGCGCTGATTTTGCGCTAAACGTTGTTTCGCTGCCTGAATTTCTTCGCGTATTTCTTTGACACCAGCAGTGACAGCAGATAAACGGGCAATAGCAGCCTTTGCATAAATGGCAATCAGCTCTGCCAGGGTGGTTTTACCTGTGCCAGGAGGGCCCCATAAAATCAAAGAGGAGATGCGCCCTGCTTCTATCGCCTTACGTAGCGGTGTGCCAGGGCCCAGCACTTGCTGCTGCCCGACATAATCCGATAACTTTATTGGCCTTAGCAGCGCTGCAAGAGGCCTTATATCGTCGTGGAATTCAAAGCCGAGGTTGTTCACTTGACGCGTTGATCATCTACTTCAGCTGATGCCGGAATTGCAAACTGAAACAGCTCTGATGCCAGCGGTGTATTGTATTGCACCAGATTAAAATCAAAAGTGCTGTTTTGACCATTACTGTCCATCACCACCATTTGTGATAACGCCAGACCAGAAAATTTCAGGCTGAGTTTTTTCACTGCATTGCCTGGATCTTTTGGTGTGATATCAAATAGCTCATCAGCGCCAGTGACATTGTACTGAGCCCATAATTTAGGGTCGTGTGAAGTAAGCAACACAAAAGGGGTTTTCTGCACTTGCTCTTTGGCGTCAAAAATACTGACCTGATCTAAAACTTCCGCGTAAAACCACAAGGTCTTACCATCACCAACAAAAAGGTTAGGCTCTGGCGTCTGAGTTTCAAACCGGAATAATGACGGTTGCTTTAGCGACAACATGCCTTCACCCTGCTGGATCAGCTTATTGCTGGCATCCACTACGGTTTGGTCAAAACTGGCCTGAAAGCTGGTTAAACGTGCTAGCTTTTTCTGTAAAGCTTCAGCTTGATCCGCAACTGCCATAAAAGCCGGAACTATTACAGACAGCATCAGAGCGACAGCTTTTTTCGCAAAGTTTTTCTTCATATACACCTTAGTTAAAATACTTTAGGAGGAGGAGGCGCTAATACTTCACGGTTACCGTTGTGGCCTGCACCACTGACGATACCGCTCATTTCCATTTGTTCAACTAAACGGGCTGCCCGATTATAGCCAATACGGAAGCGTCTTTGTACACCTGAAACCGATGCTTTACGGCTTTCGGTGACAAAAGCTACGGCCTGATCAAAGAGTGGATCGGATTCAGCATCGTCACCTTCCATGCTCTCGCCTGGTAATAAGCTATCTTCCGAGGGCTCGCCGTTTAAAATCTCGGAAATATAATTCGGTTTGCCACGGCGTTTCCAGTCCGACACCACAGCATGCACTTCATGGTCGTCAACAAAAGCGCCATGCACCCGGGTAGGCACACCAGAACCTGGAGGCAAATACAACATATCGCCCTGACCTAATAAGCTCTCAGCGCCCTGCTGATCCAAAATAGTTCTGGAATCAATTTTCGATGACACCTGAAACGCCATACGGGTTGGGATATTGGCTTTGATCAAACCTGTGATCACATCCACTGACGGACGCTGTGTCGCTAAAATCAGGTGAATACCTGCAGCACGGGCTTTTTGCGCTATACGGGCAATCAGCTCTTCTACTTTTTTACCTACTATCATCATCATGTCGGCAAATTCGTCAATGACCACCACAATAGAAGGCAACTTCTCCAGCTCTGGTGGCATGGTCATCATATTATCGCTTGGCTTCCATATCGGGTCACGAATTGGTGTACCTGCTGCTATTGCATCCTGAATTTTTTGGTTATAGCCTTTTAAGTTACGCACACCAAGGGCCGACATCAACTTATAACGTCTTTCCATTTCACCGACACACCAGCGCAGACCATTGGCAGCCTCTTTCATATCTGTGACTACTTCTGTCAATAGATGAGGAATACCTTCATACACGGACAATTCAAGCATCTTGGGGTCAATCATTAAAAAGCGTACTTCTTCAGGCGTGGATTTATACAGCAAACTACAAATCATCACGTTGACCCCCACCGACTTACCAGAGCCTGTAGTACCAGCCACTAACAAATGCGGCATACGGCCTAAATCAGCCACTACGGATTTACCAGCAATATCTTTCCCTAACACCATAGTTAAAGGGGATTTGGCCTGAATAAAAATTTCGTCGCCTATCACTTCAGATAAACGCACTATTTCACGGAACTGGTTCGGAAGCTCCAAGCCTATATAGGATTTACCAGGAATAACTTCGACCACCCGCACGCTGATAGCAGACAAAGAGCGGGCTAAATCTTTAGATAACCCGGTAATTTTACTGACCTTCACACCCGGAGCTAAATCCAGCTCAAAACGAGTAACTACAGGACCAGGTAGCACAGCCACAACTTTAGCTTCTACACCAAAATCCAGCAGCTTAGTTTCCACTAAACGTGATACCCGCTCCAAATCGGCTGGATCTATTGGGTTGGTTGCTTTGTCTGGTCTGTCTAATAGAGCTAAGGATGGCAAATCATCAGGGCTAAAGTGAGTAGAGGCTGGTATATCATCCTCATCCTCATCCATCACTACAGCCTGTGTTACCGTCTGACGTTCTATGTCCGCAAAACTTTGTTCAAGCTGCTGCAACTGCTCAGGATAATAGCCGTCATCCACCGCACTGAAACTTAAGTCATCATCCGCCAGAGTATCGACACTTACAAAAGCGACCGCCTCGGTTTTTTCATCCAAAGGTGCAAAAGGTAAAGGCTCTACTCTTTGCTTATCAGCAAAATAACCGCGGCTTGATAGCGTTTGAACTTCTTCAAGCTGAGGTAACGGCAGCTGTTCTTCTGCTGCTGTATTCGACTCTACAGCGTTATTGTCATGCTGTAACGGCTTAAAAAGCATCTCGTCAACTGACTCAACTGCTTTGGTCATGGACTGGCGGGTCGTTTCTGGTAGCGTCTCACCAAACATCTGCGGCTCGCGCTTTTTTTCAGGCAAAACAGGCTCGGCTTGAATGGACAAAGCTGACGCCTGTTTCTCAACAGAACGCTGCATCAAATGATAGGCTAAACGGGTAGGTGCCTGATACAGTGCAACCAGAACCCCTATTGTGAGCGCTCCTAACTCATCGGCAACCGTAACCCAGGAGATGCCTGTGGCCAAGGTTAAGCCAGTTGACAAACCGCATAACAACAGCAAAGTGGTACCAATAAAATTAAAGTTCGGCAGTAACATAGCAGCTACTACATCCCCCACTACACCGCCAGACGAGAAATAAAAGATGTCGTTGAAATTAATACTGCTAATAGCACTGGCACAAAGCAGAGTTAAGACTAAGCCTATCAGCCGCATCCCCAGGATCAAAAAATCCATTTCCAGTAAAGCCTTACTACGGCGGGTTAGCAGGTAACCAATAAATGCAACCAAGGGCGGTACTAGATAGGCAATCCAACCAAAGGTAAAAAGCAGTATATCTGCTATCCAGGCTCCCTTGGGCCCAGCGTAGTTATGCACTGCGGTTTGATAACCCGCCTGAGACCAGCTCGGGTCGGCCGGGTCGAATGACATCAAAGCCAATAACATAAAAGCAGCAAAACCAAAGCTCAGTATCAAACCTACTTCAGATAAACGCTGCATTCCGTTTAAAGAAAACAATAATTTGGCTCGCAACCTTTTGGCTTCACTCAACACAACAAATCCCATTTATTCTAAGAATTCTACCCACTTAAGATACCAGAGAGACGACTCTGATGCACCCACTTATCCCCGAGTGACTCCAACTACACGTTCATCAACTCAAGCTGTATAAGCCAGTAATACTGAATGACCGCTGTACAAAAGATTGAATCACCGAGGTTTTCACATCAGTTAACAGCAACAAAAGTAGTTTGTTTCACTTCTTCCATCACGACATAGGTGCGACTTTCCCTTACGCTGGGCAAACGTAACAAAGTTTCGCCCAATAGTTCGCGATAAGCCGCCATATTGGCCACCCTGGTTTTTAGGAGAAAGTCGAAACTCCCCGAGACTAAATGGCATTCCTGTATTTCATGCAGTTTCTGCACTGCTTTGCTGAATTCGTCGAAGTCCTCAGGCGAGGTTTTACTTAAGGTAATTTCCACAAAAACCAGTAACGCGGAACCTACTTTATTCGGGTCGACCTGTGCTGTATAGCCCAATATATAGCCTTCAGCCTCCAGCTTGCGCACCCGCTCCAGGCAAGGCGTAGCACTCAACCCTACCCTTTTCGCCAATTCAACATTGGCAATACGACCATCCTGTTGCAATTCGGTCAGAATTTTACGGTCAATTCTGTCTAACTTTTTGACACTTTTACTGGTTTCGTACATAGCAGATAAAAATTTCACTTTTTAATTTATAGCAGGATTTATAACTGCGTTTCATTATAAAAACAACAGGTAAAACTACAAATCTCGCACTATACTAGGCAAAAATTTTACTCAACCCTACACAGGCGGAATATCATGATTATTGGCGTACCTAAAGAAATAAAAAACCACGAATACCGCGTCGGTATGACCCCTGCCAGCGTGCGTGAGCTGACGGCTCTTGGCCACAGTGTTTTTGTTGAACACAATGCAGGTAGCGGCATTGGTTTTGGTGATGACGCTTATCAGGCGGCTGGTGCCACAGTATTAACTACTGCTGCTGAAGTTTTTGCTAATGCAGACATGATTGTTAAAGTGAAAGAGCCACAGGCGGTGGAGCGCGCTATGCTGCGTGAAGGCCAAATCCTGTTCACTTACCTGCACTTAGCACCAGATCTGCCACAAACTGAAGATCTGATCAAATCAAAAGCTATTTGTATTGCCTACGAAACAGTCACAGACAATCGTGGCGGCTTACCATTATTAGCTCCTATGTCTGAAGTTGCTGGCCGTATGTCTATCCAGGCTGGTGCCCGTGCGTTAGAGAAATCATGTGCCGGTCGTGGCATGTTATTAGGCGGCGTGCCAGGCGTTGAACCTGCCAAAGTAGTCATTATCGGTGGCGGTATGGTGGGTACCAACGCAGCGCAGATGGCTGTGGGCATGGGTGCTGACGTGGTCGTGCTGGACCGCAGCGTGGACGTGTTACGTCGTATCGATGCTCAGTTTAATGGCGCAGTCAAAACTGTGTACTCCACTGTAGATGCACTGGAAAAACATGTGTTATCTGCTGACTTAGTCATAGGTGGCGTGTTAATTCCAGGTGCTGCAGCTCCTAAGCTGGTGACTGCAGATCATATCAAACGTATGAAGCCAGGTTCAGCTATTGTCGACGTGGCTATCGATCAAGGCGGTTGTGTCGAGACTTCTAAAGCTACTACGCACGCTGATCCAACCTACATTGTGGATGACGTAGTGCATTACTGTGTGGCCAACATGCCAGGCGCAGTGCCACTGACTTCTACTTTTGCTCTGAACAACGCCACTCTGCCGTTTATCATCCGTTTAGCCAACAAAGGCTACAAACAGGCACTGCTGGACGATGCGCACCTGTTAAACGGCTTAAACGTGATCAACGGTCATGTGGTGAACAAACACGTAGCTGACGCGTTAAACCTGCCATTTGTTGAACCTAAGCAAGTGTTAGCTGCGCTGTAATTTCTGCAGCATTAATTAATCGGGCGGCCTTAGGTCGCCCTTTTTTTTTAGGTTAAATTCCGTTAGTCTTTCGACTTGATTTTCAAAGGTTACTTCTTATGAACTATCTGTTATCTGTACTTTTTGCTTTAAGTTTTTCAGTAGCTGCTATTGAGGATATCCAATTTGAAAAAGAATGGATCAAAGTAGGTCATCTTGAATTAGAAGTAGAATTGGCTTTAACCACAGAGCAACGCGCTCGTGGCCTGATGTATCGCGACAAAGTAGCAAATGGTATGTTATTTATTTACGAAGAAGAACGCATTTTGTCGTTCTGGATGCAAAATACCAAAGTACCTTTGGATATCGCCTATATCAAAGCCGACTGGACTATAGAACCGATACAGTATCTTTATCCCTATGATGAAAAAGGCAAAAAATCTCAAGGCCCAGCCATAGGTGCTTTGGAAATGCCTCAAGGTTGGTTTAAAGCTCAGGGTTTAGCAGCAGGCACTAAGATTATTCGCTGTGGGAAGAAGTGTGATTAATCGAACTTGATGAGAGCTGGAGGTTGCAATCGCCGTAAAGCGGCATTGCAACCCCGGTCTTATCGATATACCCAACTTCAACTTACAATTGCAGTTAAAAGGCCAATTAACCTGACCTAGATATAACGAGTTCAGGTTAATTAAATACCCTTAATCGCAAGATCCAAAGCCGCTACTATCCGCTCTCTGAAATGAGCTAAAGTACCGACGGGATTTTTCAGGTGTTTCACTGGTATCGACGCAATCTGTGGCGTGAGCAACAGCAACTGCTCTCCCTTGAAACTGATCAGTGATGTCAGCCGGTTAATCGCCCCAGCACCAAAAGCTGAACTCCTGCGTAAAGGAATAACGATACGAATAACAAGGTCAGTAAGCACGGCACTTTGAATATCAACCAGATAGGGATAATGGGCTTGGCTTATGACTACTGGGATGAGCGTACACAGCAAACTGAGCCATTAAAAGCTGCTGAATTCATCACCAAAACAACCATGTTGTTCAACAAATTCGTTATAGCTTTTAATGGCTGCACTATTATCTTCAACCTATGGAGCCGCCTCGTATTTCGCCAACTCTTCCTTCAGCGAACGCTCCAAAGTGGCGGAGAGATTGATATTTAATGCCCGTGTTTTCAGCAACAGATCACTGTTCACCGAAAGATTCGCTGCTATTTTTGGTGCTGTTACGTCATAAAGATCGGCCATACAAGCCTTCCACACTAGTATCTAGTGCTATAAAAATAGCGTAAGCTCATTAGTATGAGCAGGAAAAAATGTAGTAGAAATACAGATAAAGGTCAGATTGGTCAAAGATAACGAGACATAAATAGCCAAGGAGGATGCCTTAATGGCGTAACGGATCATTACGCCATGCAGATTATAAGGCTTAGAGATTAAAAGGCTCCTGATCATCCCGCAGCAGCAGAATTTCGCTAAAACCCATTTTTACAAAAGCGTTTTTGCGATAATCCTTTAATGCACCTGTGCCTTTGGCGGTCATAGCCACTTGTTGCTCCATTTTGCGAAATGCAGTGAGGTCTATACTTTCAGCTGCCGCTACGGCCTCGTAGCTGTCAGGGTATTTGTCGTAGCTGAACGGAATTTTTTTCCACTCACCTTTGTATTTGTAACTGATATGCCGCGCCATTTTTCAGCTCCTTAGGTTGCGTCGCCAGCTGTTCTTACTGCTGTATGGTCTGCTGTTGTTTCAGTGCCGGTGCTGCATACATTTGCTGTACATAAGCTCTAAGCTCTGCGGGCAAAGATGCCATTTTAGTTTGATACCACAAGCCATCTTCACATTGCTCCAACTCTACATCCAATTGTGCAGCTAAATAATTCACCGGATATAACCTATAACCAGCCCAAATTTGGCGGTCAATCTCGGCGGATAAAGCAGCAGGATCCTGAAAAGCTGACCGAATAGCCTCACCAAAATGCACATGTACACGACCTTTTTGACCCACAATGCCCTGCACTATGCTTTGGATATCTTCCATCTCTGACTTTTTATATTCGCCAGTACTGGCGAGCTGATAAAGCTCATTGGCTTTAGCATGATCTAAAGGGTCAAATTCGTACGATAAACACACAGGCACAATATTAAGCGACTGCATATAAGTCGCAAAATCCATACCTCGTTTTTTACCTTCAATAAAAAACATTTTTAAGATGGCTTCGTCGGTTTGATCCAACCCATCTTTAGCACGGCCTTCTTTTTGCGCTATCCAAATAGAATGACCAGTCTCCAGCGAATCTTTGATGTACGCCGATAAATGACTCAGGGCTTTAAGCATTTCGCGTGGTGCTTTAATAGAGCGTTTTACAATAAAGCTTTTATTCAGTTTCATCAGCTCAGTGGCACATGGCATCTTTAGCAAATTATCACCTATTGCTATGCGCACAGTATCCATCCCCTTCTGATGCAAACACCAGTTCAGTAGCGCAGGATCCATAGCGATGTCTCTGTGATTTGAAATGAACAGATAAGACTGCTTTGGATCTAAATGCTCCAGACCGCTGACACTGACACCAGCACAGCTTTTATGAAGACTTTGCTGTAAAAAGTCAGCCACCATATTTTGCACATCAGCCACAGTGCGCAAGCCTTTGGCTTTGCGCGCTAATAACCAGCGCAACAGCGGTGTAAACAAATAACGGATGGTTTTAGGCCAGCCTGCAAGGCGATAATTTAAAATGGCATGCAAAAAATCGGCGTCGTCCAATAAACGACTAATAGCTTCTGGTACTTCATGGTCAAAATAAGGGCGAATATCCTGAAAGAGATCCGTTTGATTTGGCACAGCTTTTAAACCCAAAGTTTGTAATGAAGACTATTCTACCCGTTGTCAGACGGATAACCAGAGCAATCTGGCCCGATCTCTTGGTAGTTGATGCTTTATTAGGCTGTTAACGCGTAGAGAGATGACAATTGCAGTGGTATCAGGCGGTTTTGTTGTACCCTTACCAACTGGCCTGCAGACATAGTCTTGCCGTTGAGTAGCTCTACAGGCTCAAGCAGCAGGCAGTCCACTATAGGATCAGATTTGGCAACCAAAAGCACTTTAGCACGATTTACGCCTTCTAGCTTCGCCATACCCATCACTTCGGTGCGGCATTCTATGCTGGAAAATTTAAACAGATGACTTTTTTGGTTCGGTGTCTTCACAAAATATAAGGCCGCAACGGCATGAACCGCTATATTGAGCAGCTCACAATAGGGCAATAAACCTTCCAAAGCCTCGGCAAAGTCCATAAACACCTGAGCCTGTTCCATACAGAGACTTTGCTGATTTGGTAGTATTGTTAGCTCTTTAGCAGAAAAAGCGGTTTTTATGTGTTGGCCAGACGACATCTGCAACACCAAACGATCTTGCTCAGTGCAATACTGCCAACACCAGTCAGGGCATACAGACAACATATTTTATCCTTGCAAATTCAAATGTTGTTTTTCTACACCTGTTTTTAACCGCTGTTAAAGATTATTTTGGACTAGCAAATGAGGATCAAAAACTGATCCTTATAAGGCTATTTCAGGCTTTCAACGATCGTTTTGATCAAAGCTGGCCCCTGATAAATAAAATTAGAGTAGAGCTGGACCAAGTTCGCTCCCGCGTCCATTTTGTCCTGTGCTGCTTTAGCTGAATCTATGCCACCTACGCCAATAATTGGCATCTGTGGGCCTAAGGCCGCGCGGAACTGACGAATGATTTCTGTACTTTTTTGTTGTACTGGTAAGCCACTTAGCCCTCCCATCTCATTGCCATGCTTCAAATGTTGCACTGAGCTTTTATCCAGGGTTGTGTTAGTGGCAATCACCCCATCCATTTTGCTGCGCAGCAAAGTCTCAGCGACTTGCTGCACCGCAACTTCATCCATGTCAGGTGCAATTTTCACAAAAACAGGTACATATTTGTCTTGCTGCGCTTGTAGATCCAGCTGCTCGTTCTTCACCGCCTGCAGTAAATCAAATAAGGCATCACCGAACTGCAGATCCCGCAAGCCTGGCGTATTAGGTGAAGAAATATTCACTGTAATATAGCTGGCGTGAGCATAGACCTTACGCATACATTCGATATAGTCGTCTTTGCCCTGCTCGTTGGGTGTGTCTTTGTTTTTGCCGATATTGATACCCAGCACACCTTTGTAGCTCGACTTCTTTACGTTCTCAACCAGATAATCCACACCTTTATTATTAAATCCCATGCGATTAATAATGGCGTTGGCTTCAGGCAAACGGAACAAACGTGGTTTGTCGTTCCCGACCTGAGGTCGAGGCGTCACTGTACCGACTTCGATAAAACCAAAACCCATCTGGCCAAAAGCGTCGATGCAATCAGCGTTTTTATCTAAACCAGCAGCTAAACCCACAGAGTTATCAAAATGAATACCGGCTACTGTCACAGGTTTTTTCGGTAAATCCTGACGCCACAGCATTGAGACCGGGGTATTTTTTAAATGCTTTAAGCTGCCAAGGGCCAGGTGATGTGAAAACTCAGCATCTGTACAAAACATTAAAGAACGCGCCAGTGAATAGAACATAACAACCTGCTTTTGTCAGTAAAAGGGAAAGTTAAAATTTGAGTGTGCTCTAAAAAGCACCGGCCCTAAAAAGAGCCGGTGTATTCTAGCTGGTAGCTGAATTATTTCACAGGGTCACAGTGATGGCTGAGTAACATCAGTTCACGCAGTGCCACTGAGAATTTAGCAAACTCATGGCTCTTCGTAGTTTTGAACTCGGCTAGCATATGGTGCCAACGTGAAAGTACTGGTTCATGTTCAGTGATCCAACTCGCTATAACAGCTTCTGCGTCACAACCCCCGGCACAGCCGCGTATGACGACTGCAGATAAAGCTCGTTGTTGCCAATCCAGCTCCTCGCGGTATGAAGCGCGGGCCAGAGCCTGCCAGTGGTTTGCCACAGGTTGCTGAGTAATTTGCTCAAGGAACCAGTGCAGATCCAAACGATCGCCCAGCTTGAAATAAATTTCCGCACTCAACAGCAGAGCGTTTTTCTCAGCATCAGCCACTTGAGCTATGTCCATCACAGAGAAACAGGTGCTCAGCTGAGCCAAGTAACGGGCCACATCCGCAGGCACGCCTTGATCAATAAAAGCTTGCTCGTTGGCGGCTAGTTGTTCCGCTTCGGCCGGTGCCAGTAATTTTTGCAGATTATTACTGATTTCAACAAAAGCTGGTTTGAAGAAATCTATCGTCTGCTGAATATCCAGCGCCTTATTGCGATGACGTAAGAACCAACGTGTCGTGCGGCGCATAGTACGGCGCAACTGGTGGAATAACTTAATCTGCAGTGCTGCAGGAATGACGTTATCCAACTCTTCCAGTTTGTGCCATACGGCTTCCACGTCAAACAAGTCGCGGGCTATGGTGTAACACACTGCTACTTCAGCAATAGAAGAACCTGTTTCTTCCATCATACGCTGGGCGAAGTTAGCGCCCATATCGTTGACTATCAGGTTAGCCAGTTTAGTAGCGATAATCTCAGCCTTTAACGGGTGAGTCTCCATCTCTTTGGCATAAGTTTGCTGCAGCACTTTCGGGAATGCAGTAAACAGATGACGTTTGAAGTAACTGTTTTCATAAATTTCCGGCAGTACCAGCCACTCTTTCATCACCATTTTGCCGTATGCAGTCAGAATAGCCAGCTCAGGACGGGTTAAACCCTGGCCTTTAGCGGTACGTTCAGCCAAGGCGTCATCTGAAGGTAAAAACTCCAGTTCACGGTTTAACTTGCCGTCTTTTTCCAAGGCATGGATAAAACGGGTGTACTCTTTCATTTGCTCAGCGCCCAGCACTGAAGACACAGAAATACTCTGAGTTTGACGGTAACAGTCGTTAATCACGATGTCGGCCACATCAGTGGTCATTGCAGCTAACAACTCATTACGTTGCTTCAGCGTCATATCACCGCTGGCTACCAGAGCATTTAACAGTATTTTGATGTTTACTTCGTTATCTGAACAGTCTACGCCACCTACGTTATCGATAAAGTCAGTATTGATACGACCACCGTTGTTCGCGTATTCAATACGGCCTCGTTGAGTAGTACCTAAGTTACCACCCTCGCCTATCACTTTGGCTTTGACTTCTTTACCGTTGACGCGAACAGCTTCGGAACCACGATCGCCGACTTCCGCATGAGTTTCATCAGTGGCTTTAACATAAGTCCCTATACCACCGTTCCAAATCAGATCCACGTCCATCATCAGCGCGGCACGAATAAATTCGTTTGGTGTCAGGCTAACTGCATTGGTGCCTAACATCTGCTGAATTTGTGGTGTCAGCTTGATGGATTTGGCGCTACGCATAAACAAACCACCACCTTCTGAGATCAATGACTTATCAAAGTCATCCCAGGTAGAGGTTGGTAAGTTAAACATACGCTCACGTTCAACAAAGGTTTTGGCTGCATCAGGGTTTGGGTCTACAAAAATGTGCATATGGTTAAATGCGACCTGCAGACGGATATGTTTGGATAACAGCATACCGTTACCAAAGACGTCTCCCGCCATATCACCTATACCCACACAAGTGAAATCTGTGGTCTGGCAGTCGATGCCGACTTCACGGAAGTGACGTTTAACCGACTCCCAACCACCGCGGGCCGTGATACCCATACCTTTGTGGTCGTAACCGTTTGAACCACCTGAAGCAAAAGCATCGCCCAACCAATGGTTGTACTCAGCAGAAATAGCGTTAGCGATGTCTGAGAACGTCGCTGTGCCTTTGTCGGCAGCTACTACTAAATAGGGATCATCTTCATCCAAACGTACCACAGATTTAGGCGGGACTATCTGGCCCTGCACTATGTTATCTGTGATATCCAGCAAACCACGGATAAAGGTGCGATAACATTCTTTACCCTCGTTTAAGAACGCTTCGCGACCACCTGTTTCTGGTAGTTTCTTACAAACAAAACCACCTTTCGCACCTACTGGCACTATCACAGTGTTTTTCACTTGCTGAGCTTTGACCAGACCTAAAACTTCAGTACGGAAGTCTTCACGACGGTCTGACCAACGCAGACCACCGCGTGCAACTTTACCACCGCGTAAATGCACACCTTCAACTCGTGGTGAGTAGACAAAAATCTCAAAAGCAGGCACCGGCAACGGCATATCCGGCACCAAAGACGATTTTACCTTAAAGGAAATGTAACTTTTCTGCTGGCCCTGGGCACTTGGCTGGAAATAGTTGGTCCTTAAAGTAGCGGACATCATGGCAACAAAACGACGGATGATACGGTCATCATCCAGGTTCACTACGTTATCCAGTTGCTCGTTTAACTGCTTTTCAATGGCTTCGATAGCAGCAGCATCACCAGTGTTTTGTGGATCAAACTTAGTGTTAAACAGTTGCACTAACAAATGCGCCAGTTTTGGATAACGGGCAAAAGCATTTTCTACATACGACTGGCTAAACGTGCCGCCGATTTGGCGTTTGTATTTGGCATAAGCACGTAATAACGAGGCTTCACGGCCTGTTAAACCTGCGCCTAAAATTAAACGGTTAAAACCATCGTCTTCCAGATCGCCTTTCCATACCTTGGCAAAAGATTCCTGGAAAGAAAGCTGCGCCTGCTCGAAGTCTGTTGGCATGGTGCCGTTGATTTCCATGGTGAAGTTTAAAATCCAGCTAACAGAACCTTCTGGACAACGCACCGCATAAGGCGTCTCGCCTATCACACGTAAACCAAAGTTTTCCAGTATGGGCAATACATCAGACAAATGAATTGGATGGTCCTTGTGGAAAAGGTTCAAACGTACAGCTTTGCTGTCGTTACGCTCCTCCTGTGGACGGTAAAACAGCATATCTAAACGATGTTCGTCGTTTAAAGATTCAATTTTTTCAATATCAACTACAGCATCGTTTGGCAACATTTCGTCTTTGTAAGACGAAGGAAAGGCGGTCAGGTACTTACGTCCTAATTCACGTCCACGGGCTTCACCGTAGTGCCCAACCAGCGCAGCTTCCAGTTTGTCTTCCCAGGTACGGGCCGCTTCAACTAAATTGCGTTCAATTTCTTTCACATTAAACTCGATATTGTTATCGTTGATCCGAACGAAATAATGGGTACGCGCCAACACAGACTCAGAGAAGTAAGTGGTAAATTCCACAGCCTCAGTACTGCCCAGAGACTGGGCTAGTATTTGTTGGGTGTCTTTACGCAGCTGAGTGTTGTAACGCTCACGTGGCACATACACCATAGCAGAGACAAAACGGCCAAAAGCGTCTTTGCGCACAAATAAACGCGTCATGTCACGTTCCTGCATTTGCAGTACGCCAGTCGACACATCCAGCAGCTCTTCTGTGGTGGCCTGGATCAACTCATCACGTGGGTAAGTCTCAAGAATATTTAACAGCGCTTTGTAAGCATGAGTACCCTGAGCAAAACCGGACTTGGCCATGACTTTAGCCAGTTTATTTTTTAACAGAGGAATGTCAGCAGCGCTGTTGTTGTACAGAGAAGAAGAATACAGACCAATAAAGCGGTCTTCCCCTATCACATGGCCTTTGTCATCAAAACGTTTAATGCCAACGTAATCTATATAGGCAGGACGGTGCACACGGGATTTATTATTGGTTTTGGTCAGGATCAGCAACGAAGCATTTAAAGCTTGTTTCCGGGCTTGCTCTGGTAAATCAGACAACATTAAATCACGTGAGGTAGAACGGCGCATTAAACCTAAAGCGCTGTCGTTTACACTTTCAATTTTATGATCGCCTTCCACCGCTTTGATACGGTATTCCCGATACCCCAACAAAGTGAAATTGTCTTTTGCCATCCAGTTTAAGAATTCGGTGGCTTGCTCAAGCTCAGTCACGTTTACAGCAGCTTGTTTTGGTAGATCAGCTATCACTTGAAGCAGTTTGGCACGGATAGGTTTCCAGTCCTGTACTGCTAAAGACACATCTTCCATCACAGATTGCAGTTCAGCAGTAAGAGCCTCAACGGCTGCTTTGTCTGTCATACGATCAATTTCGATATGGAACACAGTCTGTTCTGTGCTGACTTGCTCAACAGTGCCCAATTTAAAAAAATCCGTGATGTCGTTTTTATCGTTACGGAGAGTTTGTAATGGGTAATGCAGTAACAAGTGAGTAGTAATGGACTGACGGCTTAACGCCATACGAACAGAGTCCACTAAAAACGGGCTGTCTTTCACCACTATTTCTACGATAGTGTGTTTGGATTCCCAGCCGTGTTTTGCAATTTCAGGGTTAAATACCCGGATCAGTGCTTTGCCCTCGGTATGACCGTTAAAGCTTTGCCATAAGCTCAATGCTGCACCATACAGATCACTGTCGTTACGACCAAACAAATCTTCATGGGACATATTGCCATACAAAGTGTGGGCAAATTTTTCGACCAGCTCGACCTGATCTTTGACTTTAGAACGAATAAGCTTACTTACATTTTGTAGTAGAACAGAGGGTTGACCGTCTATCAGTGCCATTTTTTGTATCCTTTTCTGAAACCTCGGCCTGTTGATGCCGGGTTTACTTACATACAGAGCGTGTCAGGTGCGAAGTTTATTGAGTATTGACGGGCTTTTCGAGCTTTATTTATGTCTTTACTACTGGTTGTACCAGAATAAAAATAGCTGATTTGACAAGTTATTCATCCGCTGTAAATAGAAAATGGCCTTACGGCCATTTTCTCGTTTAAACATTCATTATTTTAAATAAGTAAATCAGCTGTTTTTTCGCCAGAAAAATGCCGCCAAGGCTGGTAACACCAAAATAGCACCCAACATATTCACCAAGAACATAAAGGTCAGCAGTATACCCATATCTACCTGGAATTTGAGTGCCGAGAACACCCAGG
The DNA here is from genome assembly GCF_004005375.1 of Rheinheimera sediminis. GTDB lineage: Bacteria > Pseudomonadota > Gammaproteobacteria > Enterobacterales > Alteromonadaceae > Pararheinheimera. The sequence goes on from NZ_RZUF01000006.1 coordinate 81,057, forward strand.
TACTGACACCAATGGCGAGCGTAATACCAGTAAACAATACGGCACTGCCGGTTTCTTTTAACGCATTGAAATAAGCCTGGCGCAGTGGCATACCATCACGCAGCAATTGCGTCATATTCGACAGGATATAAATACCGTAGTCGACACCTATACCTACACCAAGCGCTATCACTGGCAAAGTAGACACTGTTAAACCTATTTCCAATTTAGTCATCAAAGCAGTCGCCAAAACAGATACTACGTAAAGCGGCACTATGACGGCAACTGTAGCTTTAATAGAGCGGAAACTGATTAAACACAGCACTATAACTGCGCCATAGACATACCACATCATAGGAGTCTGAGCTGCAGCGACAGCTTCGTTAGTAGCTGCCATGACACCCACAGGGCCTGAAGCTAATTTAAACTTCACATCGTCTGTACTAAGTTCAGCTCCAGCTTTTTTCGCAGCAGCGACCACAGTTTCAATAGTTTCAGCTTTATGGTCGTTTAAGAATAAGATCACCGGCATCACCGAACAATCACTGTTCAGTAATCCCGTACTGGTTTCTACCCGACTGGAAGATTGCACTAAGCTTTCGGTAGTACGTGGCAACACCTTCCATTTCATATTGCCTTCATTAAAGGCTGCATTGATGGACTTGGACACGGACGCCAGCGACACGGCAGACTGCACACCTGGAACGTTTTCCATTTGCCACTGGAACTGGTCGACCCGGTTCATCACATCGTGGAAAGTACAACCGTTAGCCGGTGTTTCTACCATCACATTGATGTAGTCGACAGAAATAGCATAACGGTCAGTGATCAGGAAAGTATCCTGGTTATAAACTGAACTTTCATGCAAGGCCGGAGCACCAGGGTGCAAATCACCTATTTTCAGGTACGAACTTTGCTGCCAGCCCAAAACAAAGAGTGCAGCAGTCGCAATCAGGATCACCACTGCGTACTTAGGCGTAGCAAAAGCCGACAACCCGTACCAGAACTTTTCAATACGTGGATGAGGCCTTTGTACTTTTTGCTTGTACTTGTCGCTGAATTTCACATAAGACATCAGCACAGGCAATAAAATCAGGTTGGTCAGAATAATAATGCCCACACCCAAACTTGCGGTGATAGCCAGTTCACGAATCACGCCTATTTCAATAATCAGCAGGGTCAAAAAGCCCACTGTGTCGGATAACAGCGCAATACCGCCAGGGATCAACAGTTTGCGGAAACTGGCCTGAGCTGCAGTTTTTGCATCCATACCCAAAGCCACGTTTTTCCCTGTGGCATTAATCATCTGTACGCCGTGACTGACGCCTATTGCAAACACCAGAAAGGGCACCAGTATCGACATAGGATCAATGCCAAAACCTAAGACGGTCAGGGTACCCATTTGCCAAATGACTGCAATCAGTGAGCAAGATATAGGTAACAACGTCAACATCACTGAGCCGCTAAACAAATACACCATAATGGCAGTAATGACGATGGCAACGGCAAAAAACGCCAATACACCTTTGGCTCCGTCTGCGACGTCGCCTACCATTTTGGCAAAACCTATAATGTGCAGAGTCAGATTTTCACTCTGATACTGGCCACGGACCTGCTGTTCAAGCTCAGCCGCAAATTTAATAGTGTCTAGCTTCTGCTGAGTATCGGGATCAACATCCAGCAATTGTGCAGTCACCATAGCGCAACTGAAATCGTCCGCCACCATACGGCCGACAATACCGGCTTTTTCGACGTTAGATTTGACCACTGCCAAGCCTTCTGCTGTAGGCGCAAATTCCGCAGGAATAACAGGGCCACCGGCAAAACCATCTTCAACCACTTCAACAAAACGGGTGCTTGGGCTGTATAAGGATTTGACCAGACTACGATCTACTCCTGGCAGATAATAAATTTGGTCATGAATTTTTTTAAAAGATGCAAAAAAATCCGGGTTAAAAATATCACCTTTAGCATCACAGACTGACACCAGAATATTATTGGCACCGCCAAAATCTTTAGAATGCTGCATATAAGTCTGCATATATTCGTGTTGCAGCGGGATATTTTTCGTAAAAGCCGCATCCAGTTTTATTTGTGTGGCTTTAAATAATAAAAACAAAGTGGCAAGTACAAAAAGTACGATGACAGCCATACGATGGCGAAATAATACCGTCTCGCAACTGGTTACAATTCGATTCAGACTCATGTTATTCCGGCTTCTTAAGTGCTAGGGTTCTAATTCCAGCTTCGGTGACTAACACCAGCTGTTCCTTGACTGCAACGGCATTTAAAATTGCTTTACTGTCTTTAGTCTCTACAGGCTCAAAACTGAGACCATCGTCGCGACTGACCAGCAAAGTACCGGCATTCCCCGTCAAATAAACATGGTCTGCGGCATCTGTCAGCACACTATTTAATGTGGCGGTCTGGTTAAGTTGCACTTCCTGCCAGCTTTGGCCTAAGTCCGTGCTTCTGAATACATTGCCACGTAAACCAGCAGCTATCAGGGTGTTCTTTGCTGTCATAGCTAAACCAAACAAAGAACCGTTGTAAAACTCCGGATGACGTGTCCAGCTTTTGCCAAAATCTGAACTGGTGGCAAAGAAGCCAGATTCACCAATCATGTACAACACATTACTGTGTTGATAAATACGATTAAAGTGTGGCAATACCGATGCCCGTTCATCCAAATAAGCATCAGGGTCTGTTTCCTGCAGCTCTTTTAAATACTCACGATCCTCGCTACCCACCAATTCAAGATGAAATTCATCCGACCAGGTTTTTCCGCCGTCAGTTGTACGGTAAAACATGCCATAAGCGCCGAGGGCTATACCATGGCTGGAATCAACAAATAAAACATCAAACAGAGGTTTGTCCGTTTCTGGCTTAAATTGCTGCAACTGCCAGCTTTGACCACCATCTTGGGTCGCTATAATAGTGGCATCGTGCCCTACAGCCCAACCGTGTTTGTCATCAGAAAAATACACTGAGGTTAACAAGCTTTGCACTGGGCTCTGAATTTGCTTCCAACTAATGCTGTCTGTACTGACCAGTAAATGACCACGATCGCCAACAGCGACGAAAAGCTGCTCATTGACCCGGATCAAATCCGTTAACACTGCTTTTTCTGCCAAAGGCATAAGAAAAGAAGGCGTTGGCACAACTGCAGACTCAGCGTGAATATGGGTTGTCAGCAGCAATGCTGCGACTGAGGATAAAAGTTTAACCATCATTAGAGTTTTCACTCAGCTTCAATTTAAAAACAAAAACGGTTGGCATCAAGCCAACCGTTTAACTACTGTTTACAGTTTAACGGGTACCTTCACGGCGCAGAGCCGCTGGAGTAAAGTCATTGTCTGTTAACGGCACAGAGAAGTCATACATCTTGTCTTCGTTGTCTAAACCAATCGCAATGTAACGACGGGTATTCAGATCGTGGAAAACTTCCAAAGTACTCCAGTGAGTTGGTACTTCGTAGTAGTTTAGACCATGAGCCACGGCAACACGGTATAACTCGCCTCTGTTGTCATACAAGTCAGCTACATGAACTTGCCAGCTGTCTTCGTCAATAAAGAATACCCGTTTACCGTAGACATGGCTGGTACCGCTTTTCAGATTAGCTTCAACAACCCAAACACGGTGTTTTTCCCAACGCACGTAGTCCGGATTGATATGGCCTGGCTTTACCAGATCCGCATACTTCACGTCTTTGCTGTGCAGTTTATAGCTGTTGTAAGGGATAAACAGCTCTTGTTTGCCGACTAACTTCCAGTCGTAACGGTTTGGTGAACCGTTGAACATATCGAAGTCATCTGTGGTACGCAAACCATCAGACGCTGTACCTGGCGCGTCATAAGCCACGTTTGGTGCACGACGTACACGGCGTTGACCTGTGTTATAAGTCCATGCCTGACGAGGTGTTTTTACCTGATCCATAGTCTCATGAACTAACAATGCAGTACCAGCCAGACGAGCTGGAGTAGTTACAGCTTGCTTGAAACGGAAAAGAATATTTTCTTTTTCCAGAGCTTCTACAGTGGCATCGGGCGCTGAATATTTGAACATAATTTGTTCATCAAAGCCTATGGTCACGTAGTCACCCGAAGCTGTTGGTGCTACCTGACCACCGTTACGGCTGGCGGCGACACCACGGAACCGTAAGATATGGTTCCAGATGGCTTCCAAACCGTTCGCAGGAATAGGGAAAGGAATACCAATGGCTGCATTAATAATGCCGTTACCACCTTCAACCAGCTCTGCATTTGCTGCAATTTTTTTAGTTGCATCATAAACGTACTGTGGATAAGACGCTGTACGGCGGCTTTGATATACATTCATTTTGTAACTGTCTGGGTAGGCTTCAAACAGTTTGATCTGACCTGGACTTAACATGTTTTTGTATTGCGCCAGATTGGATTTATCAATAGTGAACAGTACTTTATCGCCAGCAAATGGATCCGGGTGGTGATCACCTGGTTTATAACCAGCAGGTGCAGCTGTAATACCACCTTCCCATGCCGGAATACTGCCATCTGCATTACCTGCTTTTTCAGCGCCCAGCGGCGTTAAATCGGCTCCCAAACGGGCAACCTGATCCGGAGTTAACTTAGCAATAGCACCACAACTAAGGACTAGCGCGATAGTGGATGCAATCAGGGTGAGTTTTTTCATAATGGTTCTCGCCTCGTCCCTTAAATAGAATATTTAATGTTAAAAGATACAAAATCACGGTCAGCTGTGTTGTTTGTTGTGCCTACACCACCCCAAAAGGCATTGTAAGAAAACTCAGAAGACCAACGGTTCAGATAATCAAAAGCGACAGTGTAACCCACAGATTTTTTGTCTTTAGAAAACATAAACAATGGGTCAGGCGTTATACCGTTTACGTCGTGGGAGAACACCACTCGATGCGACATATTGACGCCAGCAAACACATCATTGAAATCCGCTTTAGCTAATAAGCGGTAACCCCAGGCTGACGCGGTTGGGAATGGGTTGGTCTCAGCGCCATTAGATAACGCCGTATGCACACCATCTTTATTCACTAAAGGGCCACCATTGATGGTGCCAAATAAAGGTCCGCCACTACGATCTGTATTTGGTCCATTTAAACGCAATACTGACGGATCAGGCATATCATTGATTTTTATACCACCCACTTCAGCTAACATAGTGAAGTTGTCAGCTATCCACATTGGACCAAACAAGTGAGTTACAGTGACCTGAGCCTGAGTGGTATCGGACAGAATATAACCCTGTGCAAATTCACCAGGCTGAACTTTCTTGCCATCAAAACGACCGATCTGGCTGATCCCTTCCAGAGGTGCGCCAGTGGCTAAACCTGAGTTGGCTAACTGTTCAGGCATACCAGCGTAAAGAATTTCTACATCGTCAATTTGCAGAGGCTCATCTTGCCGATAAGACAATTCACCCGCCACTGAAGTACCGTCCAAAGTGGTATTAAAACTAAAGCCATACAGCTTAATATCTTCAGGGTACTCAATAAGACCTTTAGAGAACACAGACAAGTTGCCGATGTTTTCTTTAGTGATACCACCCACGTTTGCGGCCAAATACTGTAATGACTGTGCTACGCCTTCAAGACGAGGAGCTCCTGTGACTGGATCTTTAGTGCCAAAATTTGACGCTATACCTGAAATCAACGGCGTACGGCTATGATAATTCATATGGTAAACAGCAAATTCGGTATCGTTCAGCTCAGGTGAGAAATACTCAAATTTAACACCATACTGACCACCATCTTCAGGTTCAATTTCTCCTGCTGAACCTTGCGGTCTCAAGGTAACCTTCGTGGAGTAGGCAAGCATTGCATTGACTGCGGCAGCTTTTGCGGCTGCAGGAGCTGCGGGATTTGCTAAAGCTGCAAGTAGACCAGGAGCCAGTTGAGACAAGTTATTCATTTCTTTGACCAGGAAATCCAGATCGATATCCGGGTTGCCTGCAAAACCTAGTTGAATATTCTGCTCGTATCCGCCTTTGCCCGCAAAATCATTGGTTGAAAAATAAGTGCCTGGCACTGGCAAATAGCTGTTTTTCCACTCGTACTGATAAAAAGCTTCTGCAGTCAGATTTTCTGTTAACCCCAGCGAAGCCCATGCCATTCCAACTGGAATAAAGGCCTCTTTTAAGTCAGCGCCTGGGCTGCGTAACACACCAACGTCAACTGGCGTGATATTGATACCATGAGGAATAAAGGTGCTTTCACCCCAACTCAATACCTGATTACCAATACGAACAGATAAAGGATTAGCACCATCATTTAACGCGAAGTTGCCATAGATATAAGCGTCTAATAAACGCAGGTCACGACAGGCCAGAGCTTTTGCGTCATCATCAGCGCATGGGTCTACTTTTTTCATCGACAAAGGATTGGTATATGCACCTTCCTCGTCCATTAAAGCCGAATCATAAAAGTAAGTGAATCGGCCGAAAAAACCGAAATCATCTTTTTTAATAGATAACTCATGTGTGCCGCGAAACACTTCAGAAAACATGTCACCACGGTCGTAATTCAGATTTCCTGCATCGCCATTGCTGGAGTAAGCCCCGGGTTGGGACCAAATTTGTTGGCTGGTGTAGAGAGGTGGATTGGCAAAAGCAGTATAACCAGTCCAATTGAAGCGAGGATGGTTCACTTTACTGATAGTGTCCCAATCGCGATCTTCCGCACGCCAGCTGGCGCCGTAGGAAAACGTAGAGTCGAAAACAACTTCCACATCATCAAAGTCGAAGGTCGCAGCCTGAACACTGGTGGCCGACAAGGCCAATAATGCTGAAGCAACACCCAGAGCTAAAGTACTTCTGACGAAGGCACCTGGCTTAGTATTCATTCGTTATCCCCCCCCTGTCCCTGCAGGTATTTTGTTATTTTTTATTTTTAGCTCACCAACTGATCGGAGGTCAGCTTGTATCAAAGAAATCATTACATCATTTTGATCGTGGCGCAAGGCTTGCGAACTGTCAAATCTGTTGATTTTTATTCAGTTTTTCCGCTTTAACGCACTACAAACAGCAGGCTTCGACACAATCCGGTTTGACCAGTTGACAAAAGATCATCTAACTTAATGAAAATTATAGCTAAAGTGGTGAATTTCACCTGCTTTGTTTTAAGCTGCTGTTTTAAGTAATAGCTCTAATTTATTTTCTCTAAACTGATGAACTTGCCTTGATCGGTTAAAGTTAAAACAAAGCCTGAGTTCACTCCGCTGTGGCTGATATAAGGTCTAAAATGGCGCAGAGGCAATTGCACCGTCTGGCCATTTTCGGCTTGCACCACCACGTCTGTGTACAGGCCTTGATAAAAAGCCAGGCACTGTTCCACATCCAGTATCAATCTGAATTTATACTGACGCATTTCAATTCAGGCTCTTGCTCACTTTTTCATAGAGGTCGTCACTCAGATCCTTTGCCAGCATAGTCTGCAATACAGACTTTAACTGCAACTGAGATTGAGCTTGATAGCGTTTCCAGGACAACAAAGGTGTGACTAAACGGGCAGCAACCTGAGGATTAATTGAATCCATTTTCAGTACTACATCTGCCAGTACTTGATAGCCTTTGCCATCCGCTGAATGAAACATCTGCGGATTTTGCTGATAAAAAGCACCAAACACAGCCCGAACCCGGTTTGGGTTTTGCCAACTGAATTGTGGATGCGCAGTCAATTGCTCTAATGTGTCGAACACAGAGGATTGCGGATAAGAAGCCGACAAACTAAACCATTTATCCAATACCAAAACATCATTATTCCAACGCTGTTCAAAATCCGCCATCAACTCAGCGAATAATGGATGAGAGGCTGTACGGCAAGAACGCAGCACCGCCAATTGGTCAGTCATATTATCGCTGTGCTGATATTGCTGACGTAATAATTCATCTGAACCCACAACAAAAGCCAGATACTGTAAGCAGACTGAACGCAAAGCACGTTTAGCCACGTGTTGCTCTTGATACTGATAGGCTGCTGGGTGTAATGATTTATAACAAAGCCGCCACTGTTCCACTAGTTTGGTCGCCAGTTGCTGTTGAAAATTTTGTAAAACCCACACCAGATCCTGCACCGGAATTTCATCAAACTGCTCAGCGACCATGTCATACCCTGGCACTGTCAGTAATTCCGCAGTAAAGGCTAAGTCTTCCAAAGGCTTTGCCAATAACTGTCGATAAAACTCAAGCAACTCACCCGGCAGCAGATACTCTGCGCCTGTGTTTTTCGCATCGATAGCAGCTATGACCTGCATTTGCCACAGTTGCTGTATTGCATCCCAGCGCGCTACTCCGTCTTTTGCATCACGAGCTATGAGCAACAACTCATCCATCTGGTACTGATAGTGCAATTTCACCGGCGCAGAGAAATCGGCCAAAAGTACTGGTATGGGTTTCTGACTGACTGCAAAAGTAAATTCCTGCTCTGCTTCTGTCATTTCGAGCAGGTATGGATAGCTTTTGCCTTCAGCCAATAACTCAAGACGCACAGGCAGCAACAAAGGCAACTTTTCAGCCTGATCAGCTGTACCCGCAGTATGTTGTTGCATCAATAGCTTAAACTCACGTTTTTTAGCGTCATAGTGACTATGAACCTTTAACTGCGGGGTACCGGATTGCTGATACCAACGGCTGAATAAAGTCAAATCACGGCCATTAGCATCCTGCATTGCGCTGACAAAGTCATCACAGGTCACGGCCTGTCCGTCATGGCGTTTAAAATATAAATCCATGCCTTTTCTAAAGCCGGCTTGCCCTAATAAGGTATGCAGCATACGAATGACTTCAGCGCCTTTATCGTACACTGTCACAGTATAAAAATTATTCATTTCAAGCACTTGCTGTGGCCGAATAGGGTGAGCCATAGGACCTGCATCTTCGGCAAATTGTGCTGTACGAATAGTTTTTACCGCATCAATTCGGTTTAAGGTTGCAGACCCCATATCAGCGCTAAATTGCTGGTCACGAAATACTGTAAGACCTTCTTTTAAGCTCAGTTGAAACCAATCGCGGCAGGTCACTCTGTTGCCTGTCCAGTTATGAAAATACTCATGGCCAATAATAGATTCAATATTAAAAAAATCAGTGTCTGTCGCAGAGGACTGATCGGCTAATACATACTTACTGTTAAATACGTTTAAGCCTTTATTTTCCATCGCCCCCATATTAAAAAAGTCGACAGCGACGACCATATAAACATCAAGATCGTATTCCAGACCAAAGCTTTGTTCATCCCACAGCATAGCGCGTTTTAACGACTCTAAGGCAAAGTGCGCACGCTGCTTATTGCCTTTATCGACATAAAATTCCAGCGCGACTTCACGGCCAGACCCCGTAGTATAGCTGCCTTTTAAACAGTCAAAATCCCCTGCCACTAAGGCAAACAAGTAACTGGGCTTTGGAAATGGATCGACCCAGGTTACATGACGACGACCATCGGGCAACAAAGTGGAGCTGACCAGATTACCGTTACTTAGTAGCGCCGGATAAGTGTTGTCATCAGCAATAATATGAGTGGTAAAACGGGCTAAAACGTCAGGTCGGTCGAGGTAATAGCTGATACGGCGAAAGCCCTCAGCTTCACACTGAGTGCAATAGGCTCCATTGGATAAATACAGACCTTCCAGCGCCGTATTGGCTTTTGGATTTAACTCAATTTTAAGTTCGAGTTGTGCTTTGGCTGGCATGCCCGGCAGGATCAACTGCTCAGCAGTCACCTGATAACTATCAGCATTTAATAACTGACCATCTAATGACACAGACAACAACTTCAGCTCCTGGCCATCCAGAATTAGCGTACCTGCTTTGCCACTGGCTGATACGACCTGATAGACGGCAGTCAGCGCAGTCGCTTCAGGGCTTAACTCAAAACTCAGCTCAACATCCGTAATGGTAAATTCTGGCGCTTTATAGTCACTTAGTTTTTTCGCCTGACGGCTGCTTAACTCGCTCATCGCAAAACTCTCTTCTTTACTTAAAATTGCTCTGAAAAAATTAAGGCCAGTTAAAACTGGCCTTTTCTATTATTTTCCCTGCACGGCCGCTGTGATTGGCGTGTCAGGTGGTGTCAGTTTTAATACCTTAATGCCCATATAGGCATAAATCACAGCCAGAACCGGATTAATCAAGTTAAAAAATGCATAGATTGCATAATCCAGCGGGTTCACATTCAATACGCCATGCATATAAGCACCACAGGTATTCCACGGAATTAATGGACTGGTAATAGTTCCGCCGTCTTCTAAAGTGCGGGACAAATTGACCGGAGCTAAACCACGTCGCTCATACTCTTCTTTAAACATGCGGCCTGGCATCACAATGGCCATATACTGATCGGCCGTTAAAATATTAGTCGCAATGCACGTGGCTATGGTGCTGGTAATTAAGGAGCCTGTGCTGTGGGCTTTATGCAAAATGGCTTCAACAAACTTACGCAACAAACCTACATGCTCCAGCACAGCGCCAAACATCATGGCCGAAAAAATCAGCCAACAGGTGTTCAGCATTTTTACCATCCCCCCCCCGTTCAGTAGCTTATCCAACTGCGCATTTTGGGTTTCAATGACAAAACCACCATGCAAAGTGCTCCAGACTACTTTTAAAGTAGCAAGAAAAGTATTTAATGCAGGATCTGCCATTTTAGCCACCAACTCAGGCTGAAATAGTACAGCCCAAAGTCCACCTAACAAAGCGCCAATAAATACGGTCGGGAAAGCAGGTACTTTTTTAATAGCCATCGCCATCAATACCAGCAAAGGTACCAACATCACAGGACTGATATTAAAATTCTGCTTTAAAGATTCACTGATGGCACGGATTTGAGAATCATCAGCTGCAGCATCTGCGTTAAAGCCCATCACAGCAAAAATTATCAAGGCCAAAACCAGACTGGGAACTGTAGTCCAGGTCATATGGCGGATATGGTCAAATAAGTTCGAACCCGCCACAGCAGGAGCCAGGTTGGTCGTCTCACTGACAGGAGACATTTTGTCACCAAAATAAGCACCTGAAACTATAGCTCCTGCTGTGACTGCAGGCGACATACCTAAGCCCGCCGCCACACCAATCAAGGCCACACCTATAGTGGCCGCTGTAGTCCAGCTACTGCCAATACTGATAGCCACTATGGCACACAAGATACAACTGGCTGCATAAAACCACGACGGATCCAGCAGCTGCAGTCCATAATAAATCAGTGATGGTACAGTCCCAGCCAATAACCAGGTACCTATCAGAGCGCCGACTGAAAACAGTATTAACAAGGCGCCTAAAGACAATGAAATGCCTTTGACCATGGCCTGCTCAATATCAGCCCAGCCATAGCCATTTTTCAGACCTATTATAACGCCAACAAAAGCAGCCACAAACAGAGCGATTTGATTGGCACCATAAGAAGAATCACTGCCATAAAGGTAAACAGACAGACTGAGTAAAACAACTAAAACAATAAGAGGTATGCTGGCATCTAAAAAACTGGGAGCTTTAACAAGGCGTGGTGCAGATTGATGTTCCATGGGGCTTCTCTTCACGACTGGCTTCAGCCAGTTTCTGTTGTAATGAGCAAAGGGCCAGAGTCATGAGTTGCTTGCAACCCATCACTCTGCCCCCTTAGTATTTAATTAATGAGCACGCTTTGCCAAATGACCCAGACTCAACATGTCAGCGGTGATTTGCGCTGTTTCCTCTAACAACGGATCCAGCTTTTCCAGAACTTCAGGTAAATCGTCCAGATCTTTCACAGCTGGTAACTTAAGCCGTGCCAAACGTTCATTCACTCGCTGTAAATCACGGGCCGTGTTTTCGTCTTTTTTCTTCAGACGCTCCTGCTCGTTTAACGAGATCGTTTTTTCGTCTTTTTCTTTGGTATAAAGCGCAATATCATCCATCAGATAGCTGTATTCAGGCTCTTTACTGAATCGCTCCTGATGCTTCTGCAGTAAAACTGGGATAGCTTTTTTAATTTCATCTGATGCACTGTATTGTGCTGCTGGAATGCTATCCCAAGGCAAAGCATTTTCTTCTTTGCTTTCGCCCCACTCAGCCGGATCTATAGGGGATGGAAACAGAACATCAGGAGTAACGCCTTTATGTTGAGTACTGCCACCATCAATACGATAAAACTTAGCGATAGTGAACTGTACTGAACCTAAAGATTCATCAAACATATCGTAAACACGGCCTAAACCGCGATGTTGCTGCACAGTACCTTTACCAAAAGTATGTTCACCCACAATAAGAGCACGACCATAGTCCTGCATGGCTGCAGCAAAAATCTCAGAGGCAGAGGCACTGTAACGGTCTACCATAACAGTTAAAGGACCATCGTAAAAAATACTGCCATCCTGATCCTGACTGATACCAATTCGGTTGCCTGCTTCACGGATTTGTACCACAGGACCTTTCTCTATAAACAGGCCTGTCAGCGTCACAGCCTCAGGGAGAGAACCACCGCCATTTCCGCGTAAATCAACAATAATACCGTCCACGTTTTGTTGCTTTAAGCTGGCTATTTCTTTTTTCACATCTTCAGTCAGATTGTTGTAAAAGCTTGGGATATTAATTACACCAATCTTTTTACCCAAAGGACTTAATTTAGGCTCCAGCACTTCAGCTTTGGCAGCTCTATCTTCTAAACGGATTTTGTCCCGCACTATAGAAATTTGAGTAGGCACCCCTTTGGACGCATCTCCTCCGACTAAGACCTGCAAACGCACAGTAGAACCTTTAGGACCTTTGATCAGATCAACGACGTCATCCAGTCGCCAGCCAACCACATCGACAAATTCTTCATCACCCTGAGCTACGCCAATGATCTTATCTTTGGGTTTGATTTTTTTTGTCATATCAGCCGGGCCACCTGGCACCAGACTCATAATCACAGTGAAATCATCATCACTTTGCAGCACAGCCCCTATACCTTCCAGCGACAGATTCATTTCTTGCTGGAAACGCTCTGCATTACGTGGTGATAAATACGAGGTATGAGCTTCAATACTGCGCGCATAAGAGTTCATTACGATCTGAAACACATCTTCGCTTTCGGTTTGTAATAAACGCTTTTTTGCATTTTCGTAGCGTTTTTTCAGCAGCTTTGTTGTTTCTTCTGCTGTTTTACCTGCTAATTTCAAATTGAGCGCGTCAAACTTCACCTTCTGACGCCACAGCTCGTTTAATTGAGCCACATCAGCAGCCCAAGGCGCATCTTCCCGCTCAAATTCGTAACTGTCTTTTTGTGTAAAATCAAAAGGTTTATCTAATAGTCCAATAGCGTAGTCGTAACGCTCCAAACGACGAGTCTGGCTTAGATTGAACATTTGATAGGCAAAATCGAACTGGCCTTTGGCTAAACCGTTGTCAAATTCCTTGCGGTATTTTTCAAAGCCATCTACGTCAGATTTAAGTAAAACGTTACGGAAAAAATCCAGACTTTTCAGATAGCGATCAAAGACCTTTGATGACAACTCGTCGTCAATACGCAAGCCTAAATAATGCTCTCGGGTAAAGTAATTGGTGACTCGTTTACTGGCTGTTGCATGCTGTGGTTCCTGCGCCAGATTTGGTACAGGGGAAATCACGGGCGCAGCTACGCTGCTGCCCATCACCAGAAAAAACGCCGCTACGCTGGAAATTTTTTTCATTAAACACTCATCTCTGTTAAGCCTGGAACAGCTTATCCCCTTGGGTCTTAATCACCATACCTGAGGCAAGTTGTACCACAACATCATTTTTAACGACTTCAAGGACAGTGGCTGGCACTGGTTTTAAGCCAACTTTTAATTGCACTGAGCTACCAACTTTTAATGTGGCTGTATTTAATGCAATAAGTTCAATAACTTGGTCCTGAACCACTTTTTCAGTAGTTTGAGGTTTCGACTTCAGTCTGGCAGCCTTCTCAGCGACAGCAGCCTTATTTGGCTGAGATTTTTTGTAAGCAGATTTGTCGGTTTGCGCCACTTTAGCCAGTTCTTTTTGCTGTTCTTTGTGCTTCGCACGCTCTACTGCTGCTTTGGCTTTACGCACTTCAGCAGCTTTGGCTTTACTTTGTTCTAAAGTTTCAGCGGCATGAGCAGCTTGTTGCTCGTCTATCAGTTCGCCTGCCTGACCATCTAAATCAACACGAGCGATCCCCACTTTAACGCCAGCCAAATAACGCCAGCTGGAGGTATACAAACGTAACGCATGACGAATTTGCGTTTTGCTGATGCCATCTTCTTCAGACAACCGCTGTGCTAAATCCTGAAAAATACCGATTTTCAGGGGTTTAGCCTCACCACTTTGGCTGAAGCACAGAGGAAACTTTTCGCTAAGTTCGGCGAGGATTTGTTTCACATCTTTGCCTGCGGGTTGAGCTTGAATTTGTTCAGTTGGGGTTGTCATGCAAAATTACTCTTCTTCATCAGCGGCATCGTTTAACTTAATGCCTTCTTCTAGTTGGTTATTAACGTAACAGATAGCCCAATCGACTAATTCATCTTCGTCTGCTTCTAATAAAACCAAGCTACCTCGTAGCTCGTTCCATAGTGCAATCAGTAAATGCTCGATTTCGGCTGGCAAAATATCATCAGGAAAACGGCGCCATACGGCGTGATAAATGGCGTTGATTCGATCAGCTACGATTTCTTCTTCGCCTTCCCAGTCACCTACATCGGCAACCTGAAACAAATAATCCTGTATATTGACTAGATCTTTCATAAAGTCCTGGCCAGATGCTGTTCGAATAGCTCGACCACAGCGGCTAAACCTTGCTGGTCATCCTCGTCAAAGCGCGCAAGAACTGGACTATCAATATCCAACACGGCAATAATTTTTCCGTCGTGACGGACGGGCAGCACTATTTCGGAATTACTGGCCGCATCACAAGCAATATGACCAGGAAACTCGTGCACATCTTTGACCAGCTGAATTTCACCTGTTGCCACAGCAGTGCCACAGACGCCCTTGCCAACTGGTATACGGACACAAGCTACTTTCCCCTGAAAAGGGCCTAAAACTAAAACATCATCCCTTAAAATATAAAAGCCTGACCAGTTCAGATCAGGCATTTCATTGAAGAGTAAAGCACTCAGATTTGCCATGTTAGCAATCAGGTCCGTTTCGTCTTCGATCAGAGACTGAGCCTGCTGTTGCAGCAGCTGATAAAATTCTGATTTTTGCTCACGCATGAAATATAGGTTCTACCATAACTACGAAGGTCCCTACATTACTTGTTTTGTCGCGAAATTTAAACCTCTGCTACAAAAAGATTTAGCAGTCTTTGCTTAATTAACAATCAATGGCTGTTCATTTCAAACTCAACTGATACTTCGGCTCTGATATCGGTCTGGCCAAAGCTGACTTCAGCGCTTTCTGACATGGCTCTGGCCATCTTCATCACAGGCGCTGGCGCATAGCCTTGTTCATTGATTTTTTGTGCAGAACCCAGTTTTAAACCACTGGCTGTTGCCAATAAACCGGCCTTGATTTTAGCCTGAGAAAACGCCTGCTGCAGTGCTTTTTGATACAACTCATCCGAGCCGCTGACTAAAAATTCAGCCTGATTCATCTGCGTCACACCTAAATCAGCGGCTTGTTGCAATACGGTGCTGTACAGCGATAAATCATTTAAAGACACCAGGATATCGCGGCTGACCTGATAACGCTGTGGCAATTTACGTTCAGGGTCGTGCTGATAATCCTGCTGAATACGCAAAGGTGCATTGTTCAGTTGATCATCTTTTACACCTAGCTTACGCAAAGCTTTAGTTAATGCAGCAGCCTGCTCATCTACTTTTTGTTTGGCGTCACTGACCTTTTCAGCAGTCTGCTGAATTTGCATAGTTAAACGCACAGCGTCAGGCTTCGCCTGCATAACGGCAGAGCCTGATACTGTGACACTTCTTACCGCTGTTGTATCAGCCAAAGCGACGCAACTTAAAGTACACACAACCAAAGCTACTAATTTCGTTTTCATTTTTTAATCCTGTTCAACGCTATCTGTTCAGTACAGACTACCAGGCCAAGCTGAACCGCCACTTAAAACTTAATTCAGCTTCAATACCTTATCAACAGCAGACTGAGTTAAAGGGTGATAACCCGGCCTTGCTTTCTGATACAGATTTTTAGCCCATTCTAAATACTCAGGGTTCTGACTGAGCTGCAGATACAAAGGCACCACAAATTTACGCCGCCCTACTTTTAGTAAAAACTGCTCCAGCGCTGGTATTGCCTTTGAATAGTTTTTCGCCAGCGCCACTTTAAACCAGGCTGTCGCTACTTCCGCATTCTTACTCTGGCTTAAGCCAAAGCCTTGATCCAACTGTTGTAGCTGAGCAATGTCGACAGTAGCAGCCAATTGACCAATAAAATGTAACCAATGGTGAATACTCCAACTGTTTGTCTGTAATTCGGCCAGATTGCCGGTTTTTTGCCATAACTCCAGTTGTAAATCCACTTGCTTAAAAGCATCAGACTCTGGTGCAACAAAAGTCCCAGCCAGTCCGGGCTGATACAGCCATTCCAGCACTTCGCCCATAGAGACAATATCCGGGTCATTCAGTAAGGTTTTACGCATATAACGCAGGAACTTTTCAGTATCCATGCTTTGAAAAGCAAAGGTTTGGAAATAATTTTTCAGGAAAGGATCAAATACGGCACGGCCAAAACGTTGCTCTAAAAACTGCAGGAACAACATGCCTTTGATATAAGGCACCTGAGTAAAGGCCTCATCCGGATCACGGCCTGTGTAATCTGTGATCAGCAAGGTGTCTTTGGCATCGAGCTGCAGCAAATCATTTTCCAGATCCTGAACCGATAGTTGGCGTTCCAATAAAGCGCGTTCTGGCCCAAAGACTTGCTCCATAATACGGTTTTCAACATAGTTGGTAAAACCTTCGTTCAGCCAGAGTTCGTGCCAACTGCCATTAGTGACTAAATTACCAGACCAGGAATGCGCAAGTTCGTGAGCTATTAAACTGACCAGACTTTTATCACCCGCTATCACAGTAGGCGTAATAAAAGACAAACGTGGATTCTCCATACCGCCAAAAGGAAAACTGGCAGGTAATATCAACAAGTCATAACGGCCCCATGGATAATCGCCATACAAGGCCGTTGCAACTTGCATCATCTGCTCTGTGTCAGAAAATTCAGCCACAGCTTTATCCAGCCAAACTTTTTCGGCATACACGCCAGTGCGCTCCGACATAGCTTTAAATTCTAAATCCCCTATTGCCAAGGCGATCAAATAAGCAGGAATAGCCTGAGGCATACGGAAAAAGTAGTCGCCATCTTTTTCGGTATTGGCACTGTTATCCGCTCCCATCACCGCTAACAACTGCTTAGGTGTGCGAATACGAGCCTGATAATTCAACCGCACTGCTGGCGTGTCTTGCAATGGGATCCAGCTGCGGGCGTGAATGGACTGCGATTGGCTGTACATAAAAGGCTGCTGTTTTTCGCTGCTCTGCTCTTTAGTCAGCCACTGCAGGCCTGAAGCTTGTGGGCTGGTGTGGTAATAAATACGCACTACAGGAAACTGTGCCGGGAATTCAATCAATAACGCTTGGCCATGGTAGCGAGATTTGTCACCAAAACTATGGCTCAGTCTGTGCCAACGGCCTTCGGCAGATTGCCCCACTACGTTTTCAATAGTCAGATCACGGCTATCTAACACCAATTGACGTGCGTCCGGATAGTGCCAGTCCAGTTTCAGCTCAACAAAACCCTGTAATTGCTGCTTATCAAAATCTGCAGTTAAATCAAGCTTCAGCTCCGGGTGGCTGACTAAAGTAAAGTTGCTGAAACTATGGGGATCCGTTGCCTGAACCCTGGCGCAAAATAAAACCAGCAACAGCAGCACAACACGCATTTTCTTACTCCGAAACTAATTATTAATGTAATTCATAGGATTGGCAGGATAATAACAAAGTTCCTGCTGGCTCTGGTGACTGAAATGCCGGGTATCTTTGTGCGGCAATTTCATAAAACCACCGACGCCTTCACCGCTGATTAAAGGCACTTTTGCCAAAATACTCTGCAGCAAAGCGGCAAATTGTGTTTCAGCAGCTGGTTCAAGCAAACGATAATAATTGTGTATTTTCATATACAAAGGCGTCACTTCAAAAATAATACAGCCGGTGTGGCGTATTAAATTCAGTGCTGTTAAATCATCCATAATGCTGTCTGGCAACACCAACTGTTCGTCTGGGTCTTTGCCATCTTCAAAGTAACTGTGCTGAGCGCTGCTGTCGTCAAAATGGCTTTGGCCCAGTTCATATTTTAGCGCTGTACCTTGTGGTACCACAAAGGGCACATCTGTGCTGTCCCGTGCTATGTGAATAGTCTGGCGCGCATCAAATAAACAGGCTTTAAAAATACCCACCTTGCCGATACAACGTGCCAGTTGCACTACATTGTTCACAGCAACAGCAAAAGCCCTGTGCAGGCGCTCGTCAAACAGATTCAGACTGGAATCGATATAGACACCACTGCTTTGCCAATGAATAGCAATACCGCCGACCACAGGATAACGACCTAAACGACTGACGGCAGCAACGAATGCCTTTTCAGTTTCGCCCATGCCCTCGAGGTAGTTTTTGTAATAGCGTTCCAGCTGCACATCGTCAATGTACTGAATACCTTCTTCATCGCTGTGCTCCCGCAAAAAGGATTTACGCGACGAATAGACCACTGTATCCAATTCTTGCGCTTTGTCGCTGATCCAAACCGGTAATACTGACTCTGTGCTTAAAATTGGCAAGTCAGGAGTGACCAGATGATGTAAGCGTGGCATAGATTTTAAGAAATAATCGCCTGCTTGCTGACGCAGTAGCAAATCATCAGACAGCATACTGTCGAGCATAGTGGCAAATTCCATCGGCAAAGCTAAGCTACGCGCTGGGATCGCCTTGCGGCCAAAACGACAGGACTGACCGGACGCCAAGGCATACAAAGTGCTGGCCACGCCCTGCTCATCAAAGCGTGGGCTGGATAAAGCACCAGAGCGCTGCTCCGGGCCAATAAAATACACATCACCTAGTCGGGCATTCGATGTTTGCAAGTCTGCCGACATGAGCTGCATCACATTGTTACCAATGTAATGACCTTCACTGTCAAGCTGGGCAAATACCGATGAGCCCCAATCCACCAGACTGATTTGATTAGTACTTTCGTCGTAGACGATATTAGACGGCTTAATATCACCATGCACTATGGGCGCAGCTTCGCCGTCTTTTTTATGTTGGCGCAGCGCCACTAACAAACTGGCAAGCTGAGTGGCAATATCCAATAATAACCGCACCGGCACCCGGCCATGTTTTAGACTATATTGCTCCAAATCCACGCCTTTGGCGCGGCCCATCATCAAAATGCCCTGCTTCTTCACCAACTGATAGGTGAAAAACGGCGGTACATTGGGATGAGCAGCCTGCGATAACATATAACCTTCGTCGGCTAAGCGTTCCTGAATATGCTGCGGTAAATTAATGCGGGAGAACTTAAACACCACATCCTGCTGCTTTTGATCAAGGCCAGCAAAGACAAAACCATAAGCGCCCTTGCCCACCAGCTCAATCTGACGATAGCCCAGTTTCTCCAGTTCAGAGATACAAAGCGCCACCCAGTCCTTGAGCTTTTTGGCATCATTGGCGTTTAGCAGGTAAACCGACTGCTCTTCGGGGATGTAGAAGTTACGAAGCTGATGTTTATCCATGCATTACCCGTCGTACAGTCCTTAAAACGAAAAACCCGGAGGATCTTTAAGATCATCCGGGTTTTGTAACAAAGAACGATGCCAATTACCAGCTATTCGTCAATGGTTTAGACCATAGACAGCAACATGGATGACGGTTGTTCCAGATAGCTTTTCCACAGGTTAGTGAAACGGGCTATGGTGCCACCGTCTATGACGCGGTGATCACCAGACCAGCTGATTTGCATCAGAGAGCGGCCTTCCACTTCACCTTTGGCGTTGAAACGTGGTAACAGCTGGGTTTTACCCAGCGCTACTATCGCCACTTCCGGCTTATTGATAATAGGAGTCGCCACGGTGCCGCCAATTGCGCCAATGTTGGAGATGGTGATAGTGCCACCTTTCAGTTCAGCCGGACTAACACGACCTTCACGGGCAGCGTCTGTTAACTTCGTCAGCTCTTGAGCAATTTGCACGATCGACTTGTTCTGACAGCCTTTAATATTCGGCACCAGCAAACCCACCTTCGAGTCGACCGCTATACCAATATTGTGATCATCAAAATACGTCAGCTCTGAACAGTCGCTGTTGACCTGGCTGTTCATAATAGGGAACTGCCTAATGGCCAGCGACATGGCTTTCATAAAAAACGGCATCAGCGTCAGCTTAATACCCTGCTTCGCATATTGATCTTTCAGCTGGCTGCGCAGTGCAATCAGCTCTGTTAAATCAATTTCTTCGCAGTAGGTAAAATGCGGAATGCTCGACACAGAATCCTGCATCTGACGCGCCATCGCCGCTTTAATGCCTTTGATAGGCTCAACACGGCTGCCGCCAGCGCTGGTCACAACAGCTACGGTCGCAGCGGCTTTAACCGGCGTTGCAGCAGCTTTGGCTACAGCAGAAGTAGCTCCACCATTGGCATAAGCTTTGACATCCTCTTTATACACCCGGCCTTTGTCGCCAGAGCCTGGCACTAAAGATAAGTCGATATTCAGTTCCCGAGCTAAACGGCGCACTGCAGGGCTGGCTAAGGCTTTGCCATTGCCCACAGGAGCCGCAGTTGAAGCGGCAACAGAGGCTACTTGAGCAGCACAAGCTGGTGTGGCGACTGGCGCCGAAACTGCTGTCGGAGCAGAACTTGAAGTACCGGCAATTTCCTGCTGAAACAGCGGGCTATGTACTTTGGCAATTTCACCTTTGGCGTAATGCAGCTTCACCACTTTGCCAGCGTATTTGGCAGGAATTTGCACTAAAGCTTTGTCGGTCATCACATCGCAGACTGGTTGATCTTCGGCCAATACATCACCTTCTTTGATCAGCCACTCAACAATTTCACACTCAACAATACCCTCGCCTATATCAGGCAGGATAAAGTCTTCCAGCTGTTTGCCAGTGGCGGCAGCTGCAGGGGCCGCTTGAGCAGGAGCAGACACAGCTGCAACAGCTGGCGCTGCGCCGTCCGTGTCTATTTCAAACAAAGGCGCATGCACTTTGGCTATATCACCTTTGGCGTAATAGAGCTTAGTGACCACACCGTCGTACACAGCTGGAATTTGCACCAAAGCTTTGTCGGTCATCACGTCACAAACTGGCTGATCTTCAGTGATCCGATCACCTTCTTTCACCAGCCACTCAACGATTTCACACTCGACTATGCCTTCGCCAATATCCGGCAGAATAAAATCTTTTTTCATCTGGCTATCCTTAGAAGTTCACCGAGCGTTTTATCGCTTCGTAAGTTTTCAGATGATCGGGCACATATTCTTTTTCCAGTGCCAGCGGGTAAGGAATATCCAGACCACAGACCCGTTCAATCGGGCTTTCCAGGTGCAGGAAGCATTTTTTCTGAATGGTTGATGCAATCTCAGCGGCAAAACCACCCGTCAATGGCGCTTCATGGTTAATGACTAAACGGCCGGTTTTCATCACCGACTCTGCCACAGTGTCGACATCCCAAGGCTGAATACTGCGAAGATCAATTACTTCACAGGAAATGCCTTCGGCTTGTGCCATATCCACAGCTTTTTGGATAATTTCCATCTGCGCGCCCCAGGCTAAAACTGTCACGTCTTTGCCCTGTTGCAACACTTCGGCTTTGCCTAATGGAATTTCGTAATACTCTTCCGATACTTCGCCGACAGAAGCGCGGTATAACTTCTTAGGTTCAAAGAAAATCACCGGATCCGGGCAGTTAATGGCAGCCAACAATAAACCTTTGGCCTGCGCAGGATCACGTGGCACTACAATTTTTAAACCTGGCGTATGGGCAAAATACGCTTCAGGCGACTGGCTGTGGTAATGACCACCAGCTATACCACCACCGTATGGCGTGCGGAACACTAAACCACCCACATTAAACTCGTTGCCTGAGCGGTAACGGAACTTAGCTGTTTCATTCACAATCTGGTCAAAGGCCGGGAAGATATAATCAGCAAACTGAATTTCAGCCACAGGTTTCATGCCCTGAGCCGCCATACCGTTGGCAAAACCAGCGATGCCTTGTTCAGTTAAAGGCGTATTGAAACAACGGGCTTTGCCGTATTTTTCCTGCAACTTGCTGGTGGCACGGAATACACCACCAAAGTGACCAACGTCTTCACCAAAACAAACAACACCATCGTCTTTGGCCATGGCTAAATCTAAGGCGTTATTGATCGCCTGTAACATATTCATCTTAGCCATTATTCAAATCTCCCCGCCGTCACCGGATAGGCATCCGGGTACTTTCTGATATGTGCTTTTAGCTCTTCTAATTGTTCGTTCAAAAGTGGAATTGGTGTTTCGTACACATCACTCATCAGATGTTCGATACCAGGCTTAGCCACTTTCTCAGCCACTTTTAATGCATCCAGAATTTCCTGACGCAAAGCATCCGACTTGGTTTTATCTTCGTCTTCATTCAGCCAGCCTTGTTTCACCAACCATAAACGGAAACGGGAAATTGGATCGTTTTTACGCCACAGCTCTTCTTCTTCTTTAGAGCGATAACCACTTGGGTCATCTGAAGATGAGTGCGCACCTAAACGGTAGGCTATAGATTCAATTAAAATTGGCTCTTCGTGTTCAAGAGCATAGTCACGAGCCATTTGAGTGGCTTTGTAGACAGCCAGAATATCAGCACCGTCGACACGAATAGCTTTCATGCCATAACCCACACCACGACAGGCAATACCATCGCCTTTAAACTGCTCATTGGCAGGGGTTGAAATAGCGTAACCATTGTTACGACAGAAGAAAATCACCGGCGCTTTATGCACTGCGGCCATATTTAAACCGGCGTGGAAGTCACCTTCAGAGGCTGCACCTTCACCAAAATAACAAATGGTGGTGTTTTTCAGTCCGCGTAACTTTTGCGCATAAGCGTAACCACTGGCCTGAGGAATTTGTGTACCCAGCGGTGAGGAAATCGTCATGTAGTAAATGTCTTTGCTGCCGTAATGCACCGGCATCTGGCGGCCTTTACCTAAATCTTTTTCGTTAGAGAACAGCTGATTCATAAACTGTTCAAGACTAAAACCACGATAACGCAAAGCGCCTTGTTCACGGTACTGCGCCATAATCATGTCTTTATCATCCAGCGCCGCAGCGCTGCCGACAGTGGCGGCTTCTTCGCCTAAACACTGCATGTAAAAACTGATACGGCCCTGACGCTGAGCAGCCAACATACGTTCGTCCAGTATGCGGATAAATTGCATACTGTCGTACATTTTAAGGGCTGTGGCTTGGTCGAGCTGCGGTACTTCTGCACCAGGGTAGATAGAGCCGTCATCCTGCAGGATACGCAGCGTAGGAATTTGTAACGCGTGACCGCTGGTAAATTCAGCTGTGTGCACTGTAGAGATGGTTGCGTTATTGGGGTTAGTCATAGGTGTCTCTTTTGGTTGTATCCGTCAGACTGTGACAAAGGGTATACCCGTCGTACTTGAAGCTGCAGCTTTGTTGGCTTCGCCACTTCGCCCCAGTCACATAGGTTTACTATGCTCCTGGGGTCTCAATGGCTTGTCGCCTCGCCGCAACATCAAGTTACTTGGGTATGAACGCATGGTGGCTTGGTGACCACTCTTGGTAAATGGATTGCGTTTCCCCGTTTGCCCTGACCATTATTTTTTGTTTTACGTGTTTTAATCAGTATGGCTATTTTCTTCTATTTTTCGGTCGCAACTTTACCTTTACGTAAACTGCATTGCAACCAGAGGCAGAAATAAAAACAGCTGGTCCATGCACTAAAGCAGGGCCAGCTGTCAGATTTTTTGTACTATGAAAGGCTGTTTTGTGACTGCTTAGCTTACTTTGCCTGCTACTGAAACAGGTTTCACCATCAGCATAGCGCGCTGGCCAATAGCCACTTTAGGGTTAGGGAAAATAATGGCTTCGCCTTCTACTTCCACTTTGTATTCCACACTGGCATCGCTGGCGAGCACAGTGCCGAGTTCAAAAGTTGTGAAGTTCTCAATGTTATCGGCAAAATGTAGCGTGAAGGCTTCTGTGGTTTTATCGATAGAACGGCGCACTTCATAGAGATTAAAGTCGGCTTCGTTAAATTCAGTCGTGGCAAGTTCGCCACCTGAGATCAGGGCACTGAATGCCGCAGCTGCGTCGGCAAAACGACTCATATCGTTTTGGCCAAAAGGTCTTGCCTTGCCAAGTTCAATGGTAAAACCATGCGCATTGCAGCTTTGAGCGGCAAAATAACTAAAGGTACTGGCAGGAGTTTGCATCAGAAGTACAGTATTTGCACCGCAGGCTTTTAAAAACTCAAACTGGCTTTTGCTCCAGTTTTTGCCATGTAAAAACGGATACACAGCAAATTTCTCAAAACGTGAACCTCGAATAGCGGTATGTAAATCATAGAGCTTAGGCTCACGTAAGCCTTGCGGCGCTTCGTTGAAAAACTTCAGCACATAGCTCTCTAACTTTTTCGCCCGCTCGCGCTCAGCGCTTTGTACACCTGATTCTTTGCTGTGATGGCCTGAAAATAAGCGGTTTAAATTATCCTGAATTTCACGCACGCCTGCATTGATAGCAGGTGGGTTACCAAATAAAAACAACACGCGCTCTGTCAGCAGCAACTTGCCTGCCAAAACCTTATTTAACAGCTCTGAACACAGCTCAACAGGTGCAGTTTCGTTGCCGTGCACACCGCTGGACAGCACTATGTCCTGAGTGCCGAATTGCTCAGGCTGAAAATAGATCACTCCTGTATCCCAGATCTGGACCTCTGTGCCATTGTGCAGTGCATAGCTGGCATAAGGTAAAAAATCAGGATGAGCTAAGGTAAGTTTAAGAAAATCAGGATCATGCTGCAGTTGCTGCAACAGCGTTTCAGGCTTCATAGATGCTCCGGGCTCCAGCGCTTAAGCGCCTTTTTTAAGTTGCCCTATTCTAACCTGCGAGCAGATACAGTCCAGCTGCTTTTCTGTTGAAAAGCAGCTGTCCAAGCTAACAGTTACAAGCCACAGCTGGCGCCATAAATTGACTGAGCCCAGTGTGGGTTGTCGATAAAGGGATTGCGGTTTTGTTGCCACTCGTAAATACGGTTATTACGACGAATTTCAAAACTATCGACCGGATCCTGGATATGCCATTGCAGCAGTACACAGAGTTTGCCCATTTCAGGCGCTGAACTGCCGGTAGGTGCAAAGTTACGCAAAATCAGGTTAGGCGTGCCTGTTTCATCCCCCCCCTCATAGCGCACATCCATATAAAACATCATACGGGCGACATCGCCTTTAACCGCATTACGGGGTTCAAAACTGTCAGAATCAGTTTTGTTTTCCGGCGCTTCAGTTAATGGTGTACCACCTGTATCAAAGTCTTTATTGCCGCGGCTGGAGTTAATAGATACATCGGCAGGCCGTAAATGATGGATATCGGTATAAGCATATTGGCTTTCGCTAGGGAAACCATGGCTTTTGGCCCAGACATGCTCACGATTCCAGGCATCCAGTGAATTACTTTGACCAGCGCGGAATGTTTTGGCAACCGAACGTCCGGCATACAACAAAATCACGTTATCGGTGTTGTTTACATCTTCATCTGTGTAAGACAATGCTTCCCACACCTGACTATAAGTTAACCGCACATGGCCACGTAAAATTGAGTTCAGTGCTGTTTTCAGTTCACTACCTGTTTTCCCCGCAGCAGCTGCATAATAGGTGGGCTGGGTAATCACAGGGCCTGTGCCACCGCCTCCACTGCAGGTCGCTATGAAGACACCACTACCCGGATTGCCATAATTGCTCGAGACAACCCAGTCAGACACAAGATTATTATCTGTGGTTTTATTGCGGCTAATGGATTTATCCACAGCATTAATAGACCAACCGGATAAACCATTTTCCCAGCCTACCGCATCAATTTCTGTGCTGCCATTTCTCAGCCTGACGTAGTCGCCGCTATTGCCAAAAGCCAGAGTCAAACCCGATAAGTGTGGCGTGACCCCGTATAAGGCTTGCATCGCCGCCGTATTTTTTGCCACCAGGAAATAGCTACGTGGCGCTACAGTGCCGGATAAGTTAAAACTGCCGCCGTTGTCCTGCAGGCTATAGCCTTGCAGGTTAATGGCTGTGTAGCTGTTGTTGTAGAGCTCAACAAACTCTTCAGTGTTGTCGTTATTAGGGGCGTCGTACAGTACTTCGGTGATGAGCAAACTGGCAAAACTGCTGCTGCAATAAAGCGCTGCAGCAAGCAGCGATAAGGTTGAGATCTGTTTCATTAGTAATCCTGTGAGTTCTTGTTATGGTGTGAGGATCTGCTTCCTGCCCCCAAATTGACTCTGCTTCTCCGTCAGAGCACACAAGATTAGCTCAGCTCTATGACAAACTGCTTAAATTAAACACACAATATTTACTTTTTGATCATCAACACACTAAGCCCACATTACCAGTACAGCAGCCAGCACAATGAAGCTCAGACCCAACAGATCCTGACGTTTTAGTTTTTCTTTTAATACGAAGACAGAGATTAGTAGTGTAAAAAGGACTTCAACCTGCCCCAGCGTTTTGACATAAGCCACGGCTTGCAGGCTCATCGCCGTAAACCAGCCCAATGAGCCTAAACAGCTGGTAATGCTGGTGGCCAAAGTTAGTTGTGGCCTTTGCCATAACTTCACTAAGGTCGCTTTATCCTTTAGCGCCAGATACATCAGTAAAACAACAGTTTGAGTGGTGATCACAAAAAACAGTACCCAGGCTGCTGCGGGTAAAAAAGGCAATCCCAAAGTCAGACTGGCTTCGCGTACCCAGAGCGATGTCAGTGCAAAAGCCAAACCACTGCCCAGACCTAAAGCCAGAGTTTTTGCAGATAATGAACCAATGCTGGTAGCTCCGGTAAGCAGAAACACCGCGATGCCACCAATAAAGACGCCTACCCAACCCAGAGGACTGATGTAGGTACCAAAAAACATTACCCCAACAATAGCGGCCAAAATAGCCTCACTTTTGGCAAGACCTACCCCAATCGCATAGTTTTTTAGCCTGAATAACACCACCATCAAGGCTGTTGCCAGAATTTGCATCGCGGATGCCGCCAGCACATAAAACACAAACCAGAAATTAAAATGAGGTATGGCGTAATCCTGCCACTGGTAAAGCCCAATTAAATACAACAGGGCTAAAGGCCCGGCATAAATAAAGCGAGCTAAAGTTACACCCATCACTGGTACGTCTTTACTCAATTGTTTTTGCAAAGCGTTACGCATTGCCTGCATAAAAGCAGCCAGCAGCGTAAAAGGGATCCATAAAGACATGTAGACTTCCAAAAATCAGTAAAACAAAATGATGCCTTGTTCAGAGAATGAAGGCAAAGCTTTTACCCGCTGTTTAGCTGAAATGCTCATCTAACAGAGCTATATCGTCAACCACCCACTGCGCTTCAATGCAGTCGGTCAGATGTTGTGCGATAAACTGGATCAAACGTCGTGCTGAAGCGCTCAGCCTTTTATCTTTGCGTGCCACCAGATACCAATGGCTATTTAGCGGAAAACCTCTCACCTTCAGCACCTTAAACTGCTCATTGTGTTGGTCTAAAGTATAAGCAGATAAAACCGCTAGACCTAAACCACTGCTAACACTAAGTCGTATGGCTTCATTACTTTCAATTTGCATCGTTTTAGATAATTCAACGCCCTGACTACTTAGCCAGGCTTCAAATTGCATACGAGTGGCAGAACCTGGTTCACGCATTAAAAAACGTTCATTTTTAAGTGTTGTAAAATCAAGTTCGCCGCCTTCTGCACAATAACGGGATGCCCAGTGCTCTGCAGGTGCTATCAGTTGCAGCGGGTTTTTAATAATACGGCAAGCCTGCACCAGTTCTCCGCTTGGAGGCTGACTGAAAAGATAAAGATCATCGTCCTGATGCGCAAACCGATTGAGAATGTGAGCCCTATTCCCGACATTGAGCGTCACTTCAACTTTTGGGTTGGCTTTGTCGAAAGCCCCCAAAATAGTTGGCATCACATATTTAGCAGTGGTAACTATGCCTAAACTTAACTTGCCACTACGTCCGCCTTTGGCCTCTTCCAGTAAAGAAGAAAAGTCATCAAAGCGACTTAACACATCAGATGCAGCCTGAAACAAGGCATCGCCGATATAAGTGGTATGCACTTTTCCTTCCCTGTATTCCAGCAAAGGTTGCCCTACTTCATCCGCCAGCTTTTTAAGCTGCAAAGACACTGTGGGCTGGGTTAGATGCAATAAACGCGCAGCAGCTGATACAGATCCGAATCGCACCACCTGAATGTAAACCTGCAGTAATCTAAAACTTAAATGCCTAACATCCATAGATAATCATCAATACCAAAATGGCGAACAATTAATTATCCAATATACCCAAAGGCAGGCACAATCTCCAGCCATTAACAGCTATGGAGTTGGGTGATGCCAGATATTGTGATTGCGTTTTTCGCCTTTGGTCTAATTGCAGGCTTGCTAAAGTCGGATTTAAAGGTTCCTCAATCAATTTACGAAACTCTATCTATCTTGCTGATGCTGGTACTGGGCCTTAAAGGCGGTATGGCACTGCATGGTCAAGCCCATAGCGGTATGGTCACAGATCTGTTGGTTGTTGGTGCTCTGGGTTTAATTATCCCACTGATATGTTATCCACTACTCAGGTATCTGGTACGGCTGAACAACGCAGACTCAGTTAGTATTGCGGCACATTATGGCTCTGTCAGTGCAGGTACTTTTGCAGTGGTACTGGCTATCGCCGAAAAGTCTGGTATGCCTTTATTGCCAGAAACCACCCTTTATCTGGTGATGCTCGAGTTACCTGCTATCGTGATCATGTTAGGCTTGTATGGCGCATTAAAGGGCAAAGGGAAGCAAGCTCATATTTGGCATGAAGCACTCACCAGCCGCGGTGTATTGTTGTTAGGCGGTGGCGTACTGATAGGATATTTGTATGGCCCTGAAGGTCTGGCCCCTATAGCACCAGCGTTGATTGGTGGCTTTAAAACTATGCTGGCTTTATTCTTACTGGAAATGGGCTTGTGTACAGCCAAAGTGTGTAACCCACTGCCACTGAAACATTGGCGTTTAATGTTGTTTGCTGCGCTGGCTCCTTTTGCGCTAGGTGCTTTAGGTTTGTTTTTTGGGTTACTACTTGATTTGCCACAAGGTACTTTGCTGGTTCTGACCACTTTAGCAGCCAGTGCTTCCTATATTGCTGCACCGGCCGCAGTGCGAGCCAGTATACCTGACGCTAATATTGGCTTAGCTATGCTGGCGTCGCTGGGTATCACCTTCCCTGTAAACGTGCTCCTCGCTATACCTGTGTATCAGTATTGGGTTGAATTAGCGCTAAAAAATTAGCTAAAAGCGGTCAAACCGAACAAAAAAAAAGCAGTCAAACTAATGGGCATTGCTTTTACGGGTTAAAACAGTACTATAAGGCCCAATGTCGGTACGTAGCGCAGCTTGGTAGCGCACTTCGCTGGGGGTGAAGGGGTCGGAGGTTCAAATCCTCTCGTACCGACCATTTAGTGGCCTAATTGCTTCGCGCTTTCCCTATCTTACTGGATCACTGAACACCATCCTTTTTAGTTACAGCTTCAGATTCTGTTGCTGGTATTTGTCGAGTGCTTTGGACAGTCGCAGCAGTTTAACGCATTTTTTTACACCTTCTTTCACTGTACTGACACCAACTCTGAGTAAAGCCTCCTTAATATGCCTGCTGTAGCTTTGTGCGTGGAAAATGCTTTGAACTATGAACCTGACAGGATCTAAGCACGAAAATTCGACTGAGCCTGATTTACCCTGTCTACCCGGGTTCCTCCAACTACATCGAATCAAGCTGCAACATCTAACCATTTCGCAACAGCGATATAGCATTAAGCTGAAACTCTGATCAACCCATTGAAAAACAACACCTTGCTAGACAAAAATCAAAACGTAAGAAAGTTAAAACCTCTCGCCCAGCCCAGCCAGCAGAGACGCAAATGTTAAAATCCTGACCTTGGAAAAAATATACTAATTTGGCAAAAAAACTATTGGCTTTTTAACAAACAGTTCGTGTAAAGTTATTTTCTGATTTAGTAACAACAAAAAGGAACCGTTATGCAAGTCAATTTAAACACCGCTACTGCAGCTGGAACTTCTGTTACATCCCCTGTTGCACCTGCTACCCAGACAAAATCTACTACTACTTCACCAGCGCCTGCTGCAACTGATACTGTAACTTTATCAGCTGAAGCAAAAGCTAGATTTGAAGCTGAGGTACGATACGAATCATCTACTGCAACTTTGGGCGGTGGTTTGGGATACGAGCCACCAATGCAGACTATGGGCAATGGGTCTGGTAATGAACCTCCGATGAGTGGAGATAAAGACAAAGACGAAGACGGGGACAAAAGCCAGGATTAGTCTAAGGTGGGAGACTTTGCTTACAAAATAGATCAAGTAATTTGGCTTGTATGTTTCTTGCTCTTAATCATATCAATAGTTTGTAAACTAGATATATCTTCCAGAATTGCGTTAACTGTATGGATAGCTGGCAATCTTGTGATGGATAAAGCTCAACCTATTGTAATGAACTTAGCAACGGCTTATGGCGATGCTGGAGCATCAATGTGGTATATAGCATGGAGCGCAATCGATGTATTGTGTGTTTGGTGTATCTATAAAATCCATACTGTACACGATATACAAGTGAGTCAACTTACCCGGTATATCATGGTATGTTTTTTGAGCCTTTGTGCGTTGCAGTTTATGCGTTACGCTGATAGAGCTGTGTTTGATACTAACTTGCTGATAGCAATTTATAAATACGTCATTGTATCTATAAATATTTCAGTAGTTCCATTCGCTGTGTACTGGTTTGTTAAAGACATACAAGCTACTAAAAAAGGAATCGTTTTATGATCGAGTTGTTATCATTGACTATTCTTGTTGTTTTGCTGTGTACCGGCATATTTTTCTACAAAAAAACCTGCCGAAACTTAACTGTCAGCGAGATTGAGCAAAGAGTGTCGCAGCAGATGGAGCAGCGAGCACATAAACTTTGTATGCAAGCTTTTTATGTGCAAAGAGCAAGTGATGCTGAGGAACGAAGCCGACTTGATGAAGAGTTTCAGGACGACCTACACTTGTATGTTGAAGACTTTCAGGCAGAAGTTGCTCAAAGTTTACAACTGAACAAAGTGCAGGACATCCAAAGTTATGGCTTTATCAGGATTACTAAATAGTCTTTCAGTAGCCAGTTTAACTGGGTGTTTTTGGGAGGCTCACATTGAGTGAGCTTAATTCCTTTGATACGAGGTTAAATCTGGCTGTATTAGTGCTGATTATGGAGATAGTGGAGTATATCCTGTTGTAATTGTTTTACTGATGTCAGTAACTCGGTGAGCGCAAATTCCTCGTTGTGAAATACAAAGGTTCCAGTTACGGGGTCAAACCAGCTGAGCATAGCCTCGCTGTCCATCCAGGTGATCAGATGGTTGACACTGGTCACATGGTGCTGCTTGAAACGCTGTAATGAGTTAGCCTCACTTACAGAATAGTCCAACGCCTCGGCATGACGCCACAATGCTTCGTTACGAAGCGGATGCTGCAAATCAGGCATGTTGATTTCAGTCCGGAGTGTCATAGCTCTGTGGCAATTGTCCAGCCCTACCTCGCCGCAGCACTTAGCTGGCCAAAACAGTCTGGAAAGCTGATAGCAATGGATCATAATAAAATGCACCGCATGGTACATATCCTCGCAAGCCCGCCGTTGACAACTCAAATCTTCTGACCAATCTTGCAATTGTTTTATCGCATTATCTAGTTGCTGTCCGGACTGCATAATCAACTCACATTGCAATTGCGCTTGCCTTAGATACAACAGAAGTTCTTTGGTATCCATTTCATCACTCCTTTGAAACGAAACCTCGACCTAAATCAGGTACTTTTCGCTTTTTAGTGTAGAAAGCTTGTTTAACTTTGCAAGCCCTAAGCATCGGATGGAAGTTATAGATTTTTCGATATTTACCGAATCTCTTTCCAGACGAAATGCTAAGCTGCTGACTTCATATGCGTTCAGGACTCTTGAATTTTTCATATTTTTTTATACAAAATTTAACCTGAATCGCTTTGTTCCAATTAAACAAGTACAAAAGCCGTCGCGGGAAAATAGTCTTTCATCAAATAGTTACATCTGTAGGTTATACTTTAGCGTACACTAACTGATTATTTTTTTGCCGCCTTTGAGGAATTTTATGCTGGGCTTTTTTGAACGATTAACTAACCCCTTCCCTGCAGACGAGCCCACACAACCGCCGAAAACTCTATTTGCGTTTTGTCTGCATTACAGTAAAGGCATGGTACTTCCTTTGTTGCTCATGTCGTTAGCGACCGCCTTGCTTGCAGTCCTTGAAGTGTCTTTGTTCGGCTTCATGGGGCAATTAGTTGACTGGCTGGTTAGCAAAAATCCAGAAACATTCTGGCAAGAAGAGCAAGATACGTTGATCACCATGGCCGTGGTGATGTTAGTTGTTTTGCCATTTTTAGTGTTTTTACATTCAGCACTGATCCATCAGACCATTTTGGGTAACTACCCTATGTCGATTCGCTGGCTGGCACACCGCTATTTATTAAAACAAAGTTTGAGCTTTTACCAGAATGAGTTTGCTGGCCGTATTGCCACTAAAGTGATGCAAACCGCGCTGGCGGTGAGAGAAACAGCCACCAAACTTTTAGACGTCATGGTTTATGTGGTGGTGTATTTTGGCGCTATGGTGTATCTGATTGCAGAAGCAGACTGGCGTCTGGTATTGCCGATGCTTGCCTGGCTCATTCTTTACACTGGTCTGCAGTTTTATTTTGTGCCCCGCCTGAAGCAAGTGGCGACGGAGCAAGCTGATGCGCGCTCGGAAATGACTGGCCGTATTGTCGACAGTTACACTAACATCAGCACTATCAAGCTATTTTCTCACACCAGCCGCGAGTCACAATATGCCCGTGACAGCATGCAGCTATTTTTGGTGCCGGTGTATAAACAAATGCGTTTAGCCACCTGGCTGAATGTCAGCGTGCAGTGCCTGAATTATTTGCTGGTGTTTTCTATTGCGGCGCTGGCCATTTGGCTTTGGACTGTAAACGCTGTCAGTGTAGGTTCTATTGCGATAGCCGTTAGCCTGGCTTTACGTTTGAATGGTATGTCTCAGTGGATCATGTGGGAAGTCAGTGCCTTGTTTGAAAACATAGGCACTGTGGCCGATGGTATAGCTACCTTTTCGCAACCTCAACATATAAAGGATCTGCCAGATGCTAAGCCTATTGCGGTACCACAAGGTCAGATTGAGTTTAAACACCTAAACTTTAACTATGGCAAAGTAGCTGGGGATCAAGGTCCTGTCATCGATGGCTTGGATTTATCTATTAAACCCGGAGAAAAAGTTGGCTTGGTTGGCCGTTCCGGTGCCGGAAAATCTACGCTGGTGAACTTACTGCTGCGTTTTTACGATGTCAATTCAGGTCAGATTTTAATAGATGGACAGGACATCAAAACTGTATCGCAGGAAAGTTTACGCGCTCAGATAGCTATGGTCACTCAAGACACATCTTTATTGCATCGCACCGTGCGGGAAAACATTCTGTATGGTCGCCCTGGTGCTACTGAAGCAGAAATGATAGACGCTGCACGTTTAGCTGAAGCTGATACTTTTATTCAGGAACTGACTGATCTGAAGGGCAACAGTGGTTATGATGCTCAGGTGGGTGAACGTGGCGTTAAACTATCCGGCGGCCAACGTCAGCGGATTGCGATAGCCAGAGTTCTACTGAAAAACGCTCCAATTCTTATTCTGGATGAAGCCACTTCAGCGCTGGATTCTGAAGTAGAAGCTGCTATTCAACAAAGTTTAACTCAGCTCATGATAGGTAAAACAGTGATAGCCATAGCACACCGTCTTTCTACTATTGCAGCGATGGATAGACTGATAGTACTGGATCAGGGCCGTATCGTTGAACAAGGCAGCCATCAGGAACTAATCGCCAAAGGTGGAATTTACGCTCAGTTATGGGCCCACCAAACCGGCGGTTTTATTGGCGTGGAATAAAAATTTGGGGTCAGATCTGACCCCTTTTTTATTAGCTTAAGCGGGGGTCGGTTTCGGCAACCATGGGTTGTTTTAAATGTTCGCTTCTGAACTGCAGTAACACCGGGAAAGGTTTTAAATCTACTAAATCCCTGAACAGTATCCAGTCGATCAGGCTATACAAGCTAATAGCTGTGTAGTCCCACTGTCCAAACTGACCAGCTTTGATTTGCTGCTCCAGCGCTTCCAGCGTGGCCTGAATACGCTCATGCTGCAGATTAAAAAATAGTTTGTCTTCGTTGACGTCAAAACCTGAACGGGAGCAAAGCAAAAGTTCAACCAATGAATCTGTACAGGCATTGATTGTCGTCAAACTATTTTCTTGCTCCCAACCTAATGGCTTAAGATTTAATTTCTGTGCTATGTAGCGATAGATCACACCAGAATCAAAAATCACCAACTCACCATCAACCAACACTGGTACTTTGCGGGCAGGATTATGTTTTACCAGGACTGAGCGTCCTTCAGATTCAAAAATATTCAAAGCGACAAACTGATAAGGTTGGCCAGCAAGAACTAAACGTAACCGACGCACAAAAGGTGAAGCCATCGAGCCCAATAACTGCATAACCTACTCCATTTCCAGATCCTAACCTTAGTGTATACCTGGACGGAGGGGGTTCGATAGTCCTTTGTATCGCTTAATTGGGCATCACTGCTGTAAGTTTTTTCAGTTCAAACTGATAAGCAGCCTGCGCTATCTGCGCAATAATAGCTTCATTAGTTTTGGTTGATTCACTGGAATCTTTTACAAAAACCGCGACCAGCAGAGGTCTGCCGTCCGGAAGCACAATAATGCCTACATCATTAGTCGCTGCAGTTTTGCCTGCTCTGATACCAGAATATCCGGTTTTATGGGCTACCTCAGTGTCAACTGGCAATAAGCCTTTTAAACGTTGTGGCCCTGTGGTCGTTTCTACCATCCATTTCCACAGCAAAGCCTGTGCTGTGGGGGACAACAATTGTTTTTGCTCGACCTGCTTTAGTACCAAGGCTGCAGCTTTCATCGACGTCCAGTTTTGATACTGTATCTGATCATCTGCATGCATTTCTGCTTCATTGGCAACAATAGCAACCTCACGAATGCCTAAGGAGTGCACGTATGCCTGCAAAGCCTGCGGCCCTCCTACTAGTTCAAATAACAAATCACAAGCTACATTATCACTATGAGAGACTGAATACCGCAGCAGTTGCTCTACCGTTACTGTAAATTCGTCGCCTTGATGTTCTTTCATCATGGGCGCCCAGGTATTTTGTAACACCTCTTTTCGTTTTACAGCCACAGACTGGTTCAATGCTAACTTGCCTGCGTCTATCTGTTCAAGGACCAGTAAAGCTAAGTGCAGTTTAAATACACTTTGCATCGGAAACTTTTCGAAGGGACTCAGCAGCAAAGGTTCAAGATCATTTGGTCCCCATACCGCCACGCCCACAGTAGCGCTTTTATTCGCCACTATGCTCTCTATTTGTTCTTTTAACTGCGGGGACTGTGCATAAACCAGCAACGCAATAGGGCTAAACAGCAGCATCACTGTCAGCTGCAACATAGATTTTGTAATAAAGGTCATCAGTCTATCCTTAGCTGTTTTATGTTATCGAATTACAAACAACAGCATTTCCTCAGTCCTAACACTGGCTAATAGCGCCCTGCTGTGCTTGGCGCACCATGTAGAAAAAGGCAGCGGCGGCTACCTTTGTATTCTGCCTGTCGGGTCATTATTCAATTTGTCTGCGACCTTCAGAACTATGGGCCTCGCGAACCTGAACTCTGGGTTGCTCAGCACGAGGCACCTGATAACTTCGTTCAACTCTGGGTTGCTCAGCACGAGGCGTCTGAAAACTTCGTTCAGCTCCGGGTTGCTCAGCACGAGGCGTCTGAAAACTTCGTTCAGCTCCGGGTTGCTCAGCACGAGGCACCTGATAATTGCGTTCAACTCTGGGTTGCTCAGCACGAGGCGTCTGAAAACTTCGTTCAACTCTGGGTTGCTCAGCACGAGGCGTCTGAAAACTTCGTTCAGCTCCGGGTTGCTCAGCACGAGGCGTCTGAAAACTTCGTTCAGCTCCGGGTTGCTCAGCACGAGGCACCTGATAATTGCGTTCAACTCTGGGTTGCTCAGCACGAGGCGTCTGAAAACTTCGTTCAACTCTGGGTTGCTCAGCACGAGGCGTCTGAAAACTTCGTTCAGCTCCGGGTTGCTCAGCACGAGGCGTCTGAAAACTTCGTTCAGCTCCGGGTTGCTCAGCACGAGGCACCTGATAATTGCGTTCAACTCTGGGTTGCTCAGCACGAGGCGTCTGAAAACTTCGTTCAACTCTGGGTTGCTCAGCACGAGGCGTCTGAAAACTTCGTTCAGCTCCGGGTTGCTCAGCACGAGGCGTCTGAAAACTTCGTTCAGCTCCGGGTTGCTCAGCACGAGGCACCTGATAATTGCGTTCAACTCTGGGTTGCTCAGCACGAGGCGTCTGAAAACTTCGTTCAACTCTGGGTTGCTCAGCACGAGGCGTCTGAAAACTTCGTTCAGCTCC
The DNA here is from genome assembly GCF_004005375.1 of Rheinheimera sediminis. GTDB lineage: Bacteria > Pseudomonadota > Gammaproteobacteria > Enterobacterales > Alteromonadaceae > Pararheinheimera. The sequence continues at coordinate 117,815 of NZ_RZUF01000006.1, forward strand.
GGGTTGCTCAGCACGAGGCGTCTGAAAACTTCGTTCAGCTCCGGGTTGCTCAGCACGAGGCAGCTGATAATTGCGTTCAACTCTGGGTTGCTCAGCACGAGGCGTCTGATAATTGCGTTCAACTCTGGGTTGCTCAGCACGAGGCACCTGATAATTGCGTTCAAGTCTGGGTTGCTCAGCTGGAAGTGGTTGATCCTTTCTCTCTGATCTTACTGTTACCTGTTGAGTAGACTGATCTCGAATACGCTCTCGAATGACTGCCGGCTCAGGTCGCTGTGAAAGCTCATCAATATGCAACCTATCAACCCTGGGCTGAACTTCTTGCCGCTGCGCTCTTTTCTCTGCATTAAAAACAGGCTCTGCCGTTTTGTCCCGCATAAGTTCCATACGTCTATTCTGCTCATGGTCAACAGGCGTTGTTTTATTTCTGTCTTTATGGAAAGACTGGTTTGTAGAGCGCTCTGTGGCAAACTGACGTTCTTTTTCCTCAAAACGCTGAGCTTTGTCACTATGAAAGCTACGTTCTGCAGCATACCCTTTATTCTCGCGGGTTTGAGCCGCCCATTCGCGCTGCTCATCTCTGTTTTTGTAACTTCGATTACCACTAAACTCACGGGTGGGCTGATAGCCAGCCTGATAGCTCACCCCACGTCTGTGATGCGGATTGTGACGCCAGTGATGTGATTTTTTATGATGTACTATTTGATGGCTACGATAGTAATAAGGGTCGCGCCAGTGATGGTGATGATCGATCACCACAATTTGACGACGTGGCCAATGGAAGCTGCTGAAATAAAAACCAGGGGCTATCTGAATGCCTACACCCCAGGAGAACCCCCGGTGAACTGCATAACCTACAGGCACATGCCAATATACTGGCGGATAACTGCGCCACCACCAGGGACCATAGACTATTTGTGGATCGTAATAGGGTAAATAAACCACTTGGGGTGAAGCGGATTCAATAATGATGGTTTTTTCTTCACGCACTACTTTAATATGCTGCTGTTTATCCAGATTACCTGCAGCATAAGCTTTGTTACGCAAAGTCTGGATACTCGTCATCAGTTGGGCTTCCTGACCTAAAAAGGCATCGCCCAAGCGCTGAGTCCAATCGATATCATTGCTCATACGAGCAAGTAACTGCGGGAAAGGTACTAAAGCTTTGACGCTGGGATCCCAATCCATGTTTTCCACCTCGTCCAGAGCTTTTTCTGCACTGTAACCAGGGTGCTCTTGCACCCAACGATGCGCTTTAATAATCTCCAAAGGGTAAGTCGACGCTATGAGTAGATGCGACAACACTGTATCCGGATACAAAGCAATAGGTGCCAGCATAGCGTCCAACTCAGCCTGGCTAAAGCTTTGCACAGAGCTGCCTGCACTGACGTTTTGTTGCGCGGCCGCAGGGGCAACGAACAAGACTGGAAATAAAGCCACGGAAAGCAAAGGTAAGCATTTCATCAAGGCACGCATTGTTCGCTCCTGCCATTGTGAGGCCATGGCTGCCAGAATCCGGATCTAAGGATACAAGTGCCGCGAGATCCGACGCAACACTCTACAATTTCTTTGACTGATGTATTTATCACCAGCTTGCATCAAGTTATAACAACAGCTGTCTGAACATTCTCTGAATGTAACTTTGTTTATTCTGTGCTCTGGGCTTTGACTTGAAAAAGTGCTGAAGGTTTGAAACCTGTGACCAGTGACGTACCTATAATCGCAATGGATACTCCAACAAAAGTATGCCAGCCTAACGCTTCATTTAAAAATACATGGCCCCAGATTACGCCAAAAACCGGGATTAAAAAGGTGACAGTTAAGGCCGAAGTGGCACCTTCATCCTGTACTAAACGGAAATACAATAAATAAGCCACACCAGTACAAATCACCCCAAGTGCCAGCACAGCCAAAGCTACATTAATACTCATATCCGCTTGTACAGGAACCAAAAGCATGACCGGAGCCAGCATTAAAGTGGAACTCCACATGCTGCCATGTGCATTGGTGTACGGAGCCACAGTTTTCGCCAACCGGGTGTAATGAGTGGCAATGCCATAACAAAAGGCAGCGCCCGCGGCACAAAACACAGCAACTAAAGCACCAGGTTCCAGCACCACAGGATCAAAACCCACTAAAATAGCGACACCGCTGATCCCAAGAACTAAGCCAGTCGCTATACGCAGAGTTAGAGCTTGCCGGAAAATCACTATAGCAATCAATGCGCCCCAGATAGGAGCTGTAGCATTAAGCACAGAGAGAACTGACGCCGTTAAACTTTGAGCAGCATAAGCAAAAAGTAAGAAAGGTAAAGCCGAGTTAAAAAAACCAAGCACAAAAAAATGTTGCCAGTTGTTTTTTAAATCCAACTGATTTTTTTTAAGCAAGCAGCCCATCAAGCCTAAAAACAGCGCAGCAAGCAGCACTCTGCCGGTCATCAAGGCGGCTGGCCCTAAAGTTCCTACTGCAATACGCATAAATAAAAACGAAGCGCCCCAAATAGCAGCCAAACTTAATAAACGGATAAAGCTGGCCGGCTGCATTAGTAACTCCTGTAAACTATGAGGGGTTGAATTTTTCCGCTGGTTTTTTTACTTAAATATGCTGCTGCAACGAAAAAATCTAGAAAAGCTGGGTTGCGAAGCTATGCAGATATAATGCATAATTAACCCGCTTCATTTTTGCTTTATTGCTTCAGCCCATACCATTTTTGTATGGGCTTTTTCATTTCTGGGCCTATCACCTCACCCACCTAAAACATCAACTCCAAAGTAGTTGATGTTGTGGCTAGGCGACAAACCAACCAGCCCCCAGGGGCTTAGTCCTGCTATGTGCCAATGGATTGAGGCGAGAGACGCAGTCAACAACGCCGCAGCTTCAAATACGACAAACTCCAAAGTAGTTGATGTTGTGGCTAGGCGACAAGCCAGCGAGACACCAGGAGCATAGTGCACTATGTGACTGGGGCGAGACGCGCAGTCAACAACGCCACAGCTTCAAATACGCAGGAGTTTTTTAACTCTGGTCGTCCTGGCTGATACGACTGGCAACAGCGCCCGTCTGTTGCTGATACTTCGCATCCAGTCTTTTGTTGTACGGACGGGCAGCTTCACCTGTCATAGTTTCAAAATTCAGTGCTCCAATTTTCATATTAGGTCTAAGCGCCAGCGGTAAACGACCACTGTTGTAAAACTCCAGCACTATATTGCCTGACCAGCCCGGATCAATGCGGTGTGCCGTGACATGCACCATTAAACCCAAACGGGCTAAGGAAGAACGGCCATCTAACCAACCTACTATGTCAGCAGGCAAAGTAACAGATTCGAGCGTAATAGCCAAAGCCAGCTCGCCCGGGTGCAGGAAAAAGGCTTCGTCGTCTGTTAAGACAATTTCATCACTCATGACTGAATTTAACGCATGATCCACTTCTTCACGTGGGCCACTTAAATCAATAAATGCAGCAGCATAAGCACGGAAAGTACGGAACTTATGGCCTAAGCGAATATCCACACTGACACCGCTGATCATATCTGGTGTTGGCCGTGGCGTAATTTGGATCTTGCCTTCGTCTAAATAGGCTTCAATGTCGCGGTCACACAATCTCATGGTTAATCATCCGTAAAAATAATGTCGGGTTGCTGCGCTTGCTGATGTTGAGAGTTCCAATATAAAGCAAAGCTCAGTTGTCGTGCTATAGCCCGGTAAAAACCAGTAGCGCTTTCGGCTGGGTTCAGCACTAAAGGCGTTCCGGCATCACAGGACTGGCGTATTTGTTTTTGTAAGGGTAACTGACCCAGCACAGGCACCTGATAACGTTCAGCCAGTTCTAAGCCGCCGTTGGTACCAAAAATATCGTCGATGTCACCGCAGTGACTGCACTGGTAAAAACTCATGTTCTCCACCAATCCAAGCACAGTAATATTGACGCTGCGAAACATAGAAATGGCTTTTTGTGCATCCGCTAAAGCCACATCCTGCGGTGTCGTGACTATTAAAGCTCCGGTCACCGGTAGTTTTTGCGACATAGTCAGTTGAATATCACCTGTGCCAGGTGGCATATCGACAATTAAATAATCTAAATCCGGCCACAAGGTTTCGTTCAATAGCTGAAGCAATGCCTGACTGGCCATAGGGCCACGCCAAACCGAGGCTTTTTCCGGGTCAACTAAAAAGCCAATCGACTGCAAATAAATACCAGCGGCTTGTTTAGGCAATAGATGCTTATCGTCAGGTGACTCCGCTTTGGCGTCTTTTAAACCCAACATGGTCGGAATGGAAGGACCATAAATATCTGCATCCAACAGCCCTACTTTGGCGCCTTCTAAACCTAAAGCCACAGCCAAATTCACCGCAGTGGTGCTTTTACCTACACCACCTTTGCCCGATGCCACCAAAATCACTTGCTTGATAGTGCGATAGGCAGGCTCTGCACTGTTTTCGCTGCTTAATTCAAGCTTCAGATCTGGCTGCACCAGTTGAAGCACCGGCAATAACTCGTCAGCCAAAGAGGCCCATGGGAATTTCAGCGTTAAGCTCAGGCTGTTTTGTTTGGCGTTAAAACTGGCCTGCTGGATCAAGCTATCCAGCGGCATAGGAAATTCGTTACTTTGAAATTCAGCCAAAGTCTTGGCTAATGCTTCTGGCATGCCATCACTTGACGGCTGCTGCTCTGCTGATTTTTTAAACCATTTAAACCACATCGTGTCACTCAATCTGCTGTACAGGGTAAAAACTCGGTTTTTTGCTACCGATCCAGCGCTTTGCTGCTGTTGAACTGGTGCGCTTTAACGCGCGCTATTGTATCATTAAGCCACTTTTTTCAGTGATATATCTATGAGTTATCGATGACACAACGCAAAATTCTTATCACCAGTGCTTTACCTTATGCCAATGGCCCCATTCACTTAGGCCATATGCTGGAATATATTCAGACCGATATCTGGTCCCGTTTCCAAAAAGCCCGTGGTCATCAGTGTTATTACGTCTGTGCCGATGATGCTCATGGCACTCCTATTATGCTCAAAGCTCAGCAGCTGGGTATGAGCCCTGAGCAGATGATTGCGCAAACCTCACAAGAGCATCAGGCTGACTTTGCAGAGTTTTTAATAGGTTTTGATAACTATCACAGCACCCACAGCGAAGAAAACAAGCAGTTTGCCAGCGATATCTACACCAAGCTGGACCAGGGTGGTTATATCAAACGCAAAACCATCAGCCAGTTGTTTGACCCGGAAAAACAAATGTTCCTGCCGGACCGTTTTGTAAAGGGCGACTGCCCTAAATGTGGTGCTTTGGATCAAAACGGCGACAGCTGTGATTCCTGCGGTGCAACTTACAGCCCGACTGAGCTGAAAAACCCACGTTCCGTAGTCTCAGGTGCAACACCAGTTTTAAAAGACAGCGAACACTATTTCTTCGACTTGCCTGCTTTTGAGCAAATGCTGAAAGACTGGACCCGCAGCGGTTCATTGCAAGACGAAATGGCGAACAAACTGCAGGAATGGTTTACTGAAGGCCTGCAGCAATGGGATATCAGTCGCGACGCGCCATATTTTGGTTTTGAAATCCCAGGCGCGCCAGGCAAGTTTTTTTATGTCTGGTTAGACGCTCCTATTGGCTACTTAGCCAGCTTTAAAAACTACTGTGATAAAACCGGCGTCAACTTTGACCAGTTCTGGCAAAAAGACTCAGAGGCTGAGATTTATCACTTTATCGGCAAAGACATTATTTATTTCCACAGCCTGTTCTGGCCAGCTATGTTAGATGGTGCCGGTTACCGTAAACCTACTTCTGTCTACGCGCACGGTTTTGTTACTGTCAACGGCGCAAAAATGTCTAAGTCACGTGGCACCTTTATCAAAGCCCGTACTTATCTGGAGCATTTAAACCCAGAGTATCTGCGTTATTACTTCGCATCTAAGCTGACCAGCAATATCACTGATTTAGATTTAAATCTGGAAGATTTTGCCCAAAAAGTGAATGCCGATTTAGTAGGTAAAGTGGTGAATATCGCCAGTCGCTGCGCCAGCTTTATCAGCAAGAAATTCGATGGCAAGTTAACAGCAGAAATTGCAGAACCCGCTTTATTAGCTGAGTTCACAGCTGCAGGCGAAACCATTGCCGAGAGCTTTGAGAAACGTGAATTCGCCCGTGCTATCCGCGAAATTATGGCGCTGGCCGATAAAGCCAACCAGTACATAGACGCCAAAGCCCCTTGGGTGCTGGCAAAAAATGAAGCGACCTTAACCGAAGCGCATTTGGTCTGCTCTATGGGTATTAACCTGTTCCGCGTACTGATGCATTACTTAAAACCAGTGCTGCCGGCTATGGCCAAAGAAGTGGAACTGTTTTTAAACGACGAATTAAGCTGGTCAACTTATCAGACCGCTTTAACCAACCACAGCATCAGTGTATTTAAGCCTCTGATGCAACGTGTGGAAATGACAAAGGTAGAAGCTATGGTCGAAGGCTCAAAAGAAAACTTACAGCCTACAGCTACGGCGCCAGTGGCTAAAGCTGCGGTAGCAGAAACAAAAGCAGCTCCTGCTGCAGATTCTGCTGAAAGCACCATTGAACCTATTGGCGAAACCATCAATATTGATGACTTTGCTAAGCTGGATTTACGTGTCGCCCGTATTATCAATGCTGAACACGTCGAAGGCGCTGACAAGCTGGTGAAACTGCAACTGGATTTAGGCAACGAGCAACGTCAGGTCTTTGCTGGCATTAAATCCGCTTACCAGCCAAAGCAACTCATAGGTCGTCTGACGGTGATGGTAGCCAACTTAGCGCCACGTAAAATGCGTTTTGGTCTATCCGAAGGTATGGTGATGGCGGCTGGCCCTGGTGGCAGTGATATTTTCTTACTTACCCCGGATGATGGCGCTACGCCAGGAATGCGCGTGAAATAAAGCTACCCGTCGTCCTTGAAGCTGCAGCTTTGTTGACTACGCGTCCTCCCCCCAGTCACATAGGTGAACTATGCTCCTGGGGCCTCGGTCGCTTGTCGTCGCGCTGCAACTCCAATTACTTAGGGTAGCAAGTGGTCTACCCTACTTTTTTGTGACAAGGAAAAGCATGTCTAACATTCTGCGTTCATTTTCTTCGTTGTATTTTGCCACTTTATTGATGGTACTCGCCTCTGGGGTACTAACCACCTACCTGGGTCTACGCCTAGCCGCCGACTCGGCAGCACAAATCTGGATAGGCGGCATGATGTCGGCTTATTATCTGGGCCTGGTGGCGGGCTCTAAAGTTGGTCATAAGTTAATAGCCCGAGTCGGTCATATCCGTGCTTTTGTCGCCAGTGCCGGTATTACTACGGCAAGCGCTTTGGGTCATGCCTTAATAGACGATTTAGCTATTTGGCTGGTGCTGCGCCTGATGGTCGGTATGGGTATGATGTGCATGTATATGGTGCTCGAGAGCTGGCTAAATGAGCAAGCCGACAGCAAAAATCGCGGCACCGTCTTTGCCAGTTATATGATTGTCTCTTATTTAGGTTTAGTGCTGGGCCAACTGGCCATTAGCTTAAACCCGGAACTGACACTGAAACCTTTGCTTATTGTGGCTATGTGCTTTGCGCTTTGTATTGTGCCTTTGGCATTAACACGCCGTATTCACCCAGCACCTTTACAGCCAGCGCCGCTGAAAATAAAACTATTCTGGCAAAAAGTACCGCAGTCGCTGACTACTATTGCTATGGCTGGTGTGATTGTGGGTTCCTTTTACGGTTTAGCGCCTGCGTATATCGCGCACAGTGGCGCCAGTACAGAACAAGTCGCAGCTTATATGGCAACTACAGTTATTGCCGGTTTAGTCGCTCAGTGGCCTATGGGGCGTTTATCAGACAAAATCAAACGCAGCCGTTTAATCCGTACCAATACGGTGCTGTTAGGGGCTGTGGTGCTTTGTATTGCGATATTGCCGTTAAGCGGTATTTTGCAGCTTATCTTCACTTTTGCCTTTGGTATTCTGGCCTTTACCTTGTATCCATTGGCAACAGCTTTGGCCAATCAGAATGTGGAACAAGAACATAGGGTGGCGTTGTCAGCCACTATCTTGCTGACCTTTGGTATGGGGGCTTGTATCGGACCTTTAATAGCATCCACCTTTATGCAACTGGTGGGTAACAGCATGTTGTATGGTTTTATGGCGCTTTGTACATTGCTGCTATTTTTACGTTTAACTCATGTCAATTATCAGCAGAAACAACAGAATACCGAAGTGTCGCAAGATTATGTGATGGCCTCCGGCGATTTAGTTTCTTCACCTTTAGCTGCCGCTTTAGATCCACGGGTTGACGAGCAAATGGTGCAGGAGCAAATGGTACAACCTCACCTGCATGAAGCCGACTTACCGACTGCGGATCAGGAATTAAGCAGTATGGAGAATGAAACCGAAGCTGCTGCAGACACAGAAACTGTTGAAGCTGTAGACGAAACCGAAACACCAGAAAACAACAAACCGGCTTAAGCCGGTTTGTTGTTTTTAAAGTCTACACCTACAGAATTAAAACAGCGTCAGTACCAGTTTGCCTACCACAGCGTTCGAGGCCAACAACTGATGCGCTTTGTCCGCTTCCGACCAGTCCATACTTTGCGCCAGCACAGGCTTAATTTTACCTTCAGCTAACGCTTTACCAAACTGCTGATTAAAATCGCTGATCAATGCCGCTTTGTAGCCGTCAGTCCGGTTTCTAAGGGTTGAACACAGCAGCTGGCCACGCTTTTTCAGCATCAGGCCTAAATCCAGCTCTGGCGTCATACGGCCGCCAAGCATTGAAAGCACAATGATCTGACCATCCAGTGCCAGAAGCTGAATATCTTCCACTATGTAATCGCCTGCGACAGGGTCGATAATCAAATCAAAACCTTGTGGCCGCGCGGCTTTTAACTCCACAGAAAAATCATGAGTTTTATAGTTCACCGCCAAATCAGCCCCTAAGGCTAAACAGGCTTTGGCTTTTTCATCTGAACCCACAGTGACAGCAACAAAACAACCTGAAGCTTTGCCCAATTGTATGGCTGCAGTGCCAACACCGCTGGCACCAGCATGCACCAATAAAGCCCCTTGATCCGGCAAGTGCCCGACAACACGCATGGCCTGAAAGGCAGTTAAAAATACTTCGGCACAGGCGGCCGCTTCGGCCATGCCTAAAGCAGCTGGTTTTTTAATTAGATGCTCAGAGTGCATAGCCACATACTGGGCATAACCACCGCCTGGCACTAAGCCAAATACCGCCTCACCCAGCCAGTCCTTTGCAACATCATCAGCCACGGCCACCACAGTGCCAGCGACTTCCAAACCCAAAGTATCCGATTCACCTGGAGGTGGTGGATATAAGCCAGTGCGCTGCAACAAATCAGCCCTATTAACTCCAGCAGCAGCCACTTTAACCAGCACTTGTCCTGCTTTTAGTTCAGGCACAGCCACTGTCACCTGCAGCAATTGGCTTTGAGTGCCGGGATTAATCACCTCAATAGCTGTCATCTGACTGGGTATAACATGGTTTTGCATCAATTTAGCGAGTCCTTTTCATAGTTTTGCTTTAGCTTTTGCGCGCTCTTCACTAAAATAGCGCCCCTTGCCCATCTACAGAGTTGACCTATGTCTCACAGTATCATTTTACAACCCGAACGCGAAAAATCCTTAAGACGCCGCCACCCTTGGGTATTTTCTAAAGCGGTATTGCAAGTTAAAGGTAAACCAGAATCGGGCGAAACTGTAGATGTGCTCACCCACGATGGTAAATGGTTATGCCGTGGCGCTTACTCAGCCGACTCGCAAATTCGCGTGCGCGCCTGGACTTTTAATGAAAAAGAACAGATTGATCAGGCCTTTTTCACCAGCCGTATTCAGCGCGCCTGGTCTGTGCGCAAAGATATGTACGATTTAAACCAAACCAACGGTTTACGTATAGTAGCTGCTGAATCTGACGGTTTACCAGGCGTGACTATCGATTTATACGCTGATGTGCTGGTTTGTCAGTTGTTATCTGCTGGTGCCGACGCAAACCGTGAATTTATTGTTGCAGCATTAAAGCAAACTTTCCCGAATGTCAGCATTTACGAGCGTTCAGACGTAGATGTACGTAAAAAAGAAGGTTTAAAACCAGTGACTGGCTGGTTGCATTTGCCTCGCGAAAGCGGCGAAGTGGTGATTCTGGAAAACGGCATGAAAATTCTGGTCGATGTGATCAACGGCCACAAAACAGGTTTTTATCTGGATCAACGTGATTCACGCGCTGCTGCTGGCCGTCTGGCTAAAGGTAAAACCGTACTGAACTGTTTCAGCTACACCGGCACTTTTGCATTGTCGTGTTTAAAAGGTGGAGCGGCTCATGTCACTAACGTCGATATGTCGGATTTAGCCTTAAAAACCGCTGAACGTAATTTAGTGTTAAATAACATGGAACTGGACAAGTCCAGCAACGTCAAACTGGACGTATTCAAGCTGCTGCGTGAATACAAAGAGCAAGGCAAGTTGTTTGATATGGTGATTTTAGACCCACCAAAATTTGCCGACAGCAAAGCCCAACTGATGCAAGCGGCCCGTGGTTACAAAGACATCAACCGCGTAGCCATGCAATTAGTTAAACCAGGTGGTTTACTACTGACCTTCAGCTGCTCAGGCTTAATGGAAGAAATGCTGTTTCAGAAAATCGTAGCCGACGCTGCACTGGATGCGAACAGAGATTGTTTGTTTATCGAGAAACTCAGTCAGTCCAGCGACCACCCTATTGCCAGCTTCTACCCTGAAGGTCATTATCTGAAAGGTTTAGTGTGTAAGGTATTTTAACAACCTAGTCTCATCCCGGGATTTTGTTCCGGGATCATCCAAAAAGGAGTGTTCGATGACGATGAAAAAGTTAGCTTTAGTAGTGGCGGCAGCCCTGAGTTTTTCCGCTGCAGCCGACTGGTCTGTGAACAGCCAACAATCCAGCCTGAATTTTGTCTCAGTGAAAAATGATGTTGTGGCCGAAACTCACAGCTTTAAGGAGTTAACAGGCAAGCTGACGTCGGCAGGCGAATTCTCAGTGGCAATCCCTGTTATGAGCATAGACACCATCATTCCAATTCGTAACGAACGTATTCTGGAGCATGTGTTAGCGGCCAAACAATACGCCACTATCAACGCCAAAGGCAAAGTCGACAGTAAAGTGTTAACTGGCTTAAAAACCGGTGACAGCATCGTTGTGGATCAAGCCTTAGATTTGACCTTGCTCACTCAAAGCCAAAGCCTGATGGCCAAAGTGAAAGTGACCAAAGTGTCAGACAGCCAATTGGTAGTCACCACAGTTACGCCAATTATGCTGGACCTAAACAAGTTTGAATTAAACGCTGGCGTAGAAAAATTACGTGAACTGGCAGGCCTGAACAGCATCAGCCCACTGGTACCAACCACTTTTAGTCTGGTGTTGGTGAAGTAAGTTTTTGGTTTAGTTTGATTGACTAATTAAACAGCCACCTTTTTGGTGGCTGTTTTGATCTCTATTGTTCATTGCATGAGTTTTATTTGGCATGAACCGAATCTAGCGGGGTCAAAACAACATAAACTTTAATGGCCAATCACCACCAAAATTAAATATCAAGTACAACACAAAACACAGCAATGCATAAAACATTGCTCTGATTGCAAGTTTGATTAACCTGAAGTAACAGTGTGAGTAACTTTTGCTGATAACCTGAAAATCCTTGTCCAAAGATAAAAAAATAAAAAATAGAAATAATAAGGAAACTAAGGCCACGAGGAAAAGCCAGATACTTAGCTGACCAGCAATTAAAATTGAAACAATAATGATCCAAACACAAAATGCAAACACAGGAATTTGGTAAAAATAGGCATCATCATTGGGATTATTACTGTCCGTCGAGTGCAATTTATCAAGGGACATCACTGATATTAAAATTAGTATTTTAATAGTAAAAGCGCGGGAATAACTTTCATCCGGTACAAAGTAATAGAAACACGCTAGGTCACTGGCTATAAACAGTACGAGGATCAGCAAGGTCAGAAACAAGTCTGTTTTATGGGATATAGCCTTAGACATTTTTCTTCCTTCCCGCATACAAATGTATTACTGAACTGGCTAACAAAACAAACTTCTGATTGTTCTTAACTTACTGAATAACTTTACTAAGTAATCCAAAATACAAGGTCAAAAGCAACTATGTAAAGCTGAATGACCAGAATTTTTGCAGAAGGTAAACTATTCGTTTAGCAACAGCATAATTACTATTAGCTCACCTTGAAATTACCCCCATTCCCTGACACTGTTAACACAGCAAATTCAAAAGGATAGGAATATGAAACTTTTACTTATCATAAGCACCCTGCTCGCCTCAACCCCACTTCAGGCAGCTACAACAGACTTTCAAATCAACTGTCAGGCCAAAGACTTAGGAACTGTTGATCAATTGATTTGTTCAGACCAAGATCTCCTCAAACAAGATCAGCAACTGGCACAGGTGTATCAACAAGCTTTGGCTAAAGCCGCCAATGAAAAGCCACTTTTGTTAAAAGCTGAGCAGCGCGGTTGGATAAAAGGTAAAGCCGATTGCTGGAAAGAAAATGATAAAAACACTTGCGCTTCAACGCTTTACACACAGCGTATTGCTGAGTTACAGGCACGGTATGAACTGCTACCGATCAGCAAAAAACTAGCTCTTCGCTGCGAAAACAATCCGGCTAATGAAGTATCACTGCGTTATTACCCGACTACACCTGCTACTTTAATTGCGGATTACGGCGATCAGGTCTCTTTAATGTACCTACAGGCCGATCAGAGTTATGTCGGACGCAACGAAAAGCTATCAGAGCGAAACGGTGTTTTCACCCTACAGTGGGGCTACAATGTCCCCTCAATAGAATGCAGACAACCTACTATCAGGTAAGTGGAGCAGCTTTGGTTCCACTCGCTGAGGGAGTCATTCAGTATGCCACTACTATGATGCATTGCTAAAGGGGTTAACGCCCAATCAATGTCTCAAAGTTACAAGAGGTTTGTCTTCCTAAAATAGTTCTTAAAACAACTCAATAGCTGGTTGCTCATCTTTGTTTGTCGGTTTTCCGACAACTCCATTATGATTTTCTTGCTGCTGCCGCATCACATATTTTTCCCGGTGAGACTCCAGCAACACCTCTAAAGGCTCAAGCACAATGGGCTCTCCAGGCGAGTCATTCAACTGTTCAGACAGTTGGCGAAAATGCACAATTAACTCATCGAATAAATGTTGCACACTTTCCAGCTGCTGACGGCTGATGTCTTGAAATTGCATATTTCCCAGAGCTTCCACTATGCCATTATGAATGAAGGTCATTGCTTCTTTACTTTCCTGGCTTAGCAACTCTACATAATTGTTCAGCTCGCTGAAATCCTGCAAAATCGCTTGTAGGCTAGTCGATACTTCAGTAACTTTTTGCATTTCATCCTGAGTGTGATCGCCTGCAAGTACAGAGACAAGATTATTTGAAACCGTATCACTGACAGCAATAATAGCCCTATCTATAGCTGCGGTAGCAGATTCTGTTTCTTGAGATAGGGTGCGAACCTCATCTGCAACCACTGCGAAACCGCGACCAGCATCCCCGGCTCTTGCTGCTTCAATAGAGGCGTTTAGTGCCAACAAATTGGTTTGTTTAGCAATATTACGGATTAAGCCAGTTAGCCCAGTTAAACCTTTCACTTGTTGCAGTACTTCTTCAATCCGATCATGATCCTTGTGGACCTGAGCTGACTTAGCTGCAATGTATTCCGACATTTGCCGTAGCAGTTCCTGATCAGCAAAGAGTCTTTCTGCCTGAATTTCTTTTATAGATTGAGCTTCTTGCACATTTTTGTTTAGCCGCTCCAATAAACTGCCACTTAACTTATACAAAGCGTCCAGCACTTGCATAATTTTCAGTGAACCTCGCTCAGTTTCAGTGTTGGCAGACTCGATATGTTTCGCCATTACTTCGCCGAATAACGGCAAATAACTTAAATCCTTATGTAAAAAACGTTGATTTTCAGTGACTGAAGCAGAACTTGATTGAGAACCAGATTCAGCGCTGCGTAAAAATTGTCTCGCCAAATGAAAATAAGAGTAGGCGATAAAACCAGAACCTATGACCAAAAACTCAACAAAAAACGTCAGAACGCCCCTATCCTCAGGCACTATATAACCAGTGGCGTGTAAAAAAACGGCGACTAAAAATGCAGCGCAAAAAGCTGACTTAGCTGCAACAAAAAAATTGCTTTGGGTCATATCACACCTCAAACTCCGGGCAAAACCTGACGGACTATTTTTAATAAATCAGGACCACTAATTGGTTTCACCATCCAGCCGGTTGCGCCATTTTGTTTAGCTTCATCTCTTTTAGCTGCCTGACTCTCTGTCGTCAGAGCGAGAATAGGTGTAAAACGTAATAATGCACGGGCGTTTTTTATAAATTCAATGCCATTCATATTTGGCATATTTATATCCGTAATGATCAAATCCGGCTTTAAACCAGCTTTTAACTTATTAAATGCCTCTAAGCCATCTTTAGCGGTGTCAACCTTCAAACCAGACATTTCTAGCGTTTGCTTTACGCTCATTAACATTGTTGCCGAATCATCAACGACAAATACGGTTTTTGACATCTTAAGCCTCCTGTTGGCTCGTATAGACAGACGCAGAATGAACGAACCACGAAGCTAATTCAGGCTTCTGCGGGTATTTATAGATCGGAATTTGAAATACAACCAGCAATTGAAAAACAGTGCTGTGCAGATGATCGCACTGTTGAAGGTCGACTTTGGTAAAAAGCTGCTGCTCGTATTGAGCATAGATGATTTCAGCGTCTTCGACGCCTATTGCGCCACTGAGTTTGAGAATTTTTCCCCTACGGGTAATCGACATTACTGAAACTCCTTAGGATTGAGGATCAGTAGCACTGACCCATCGCCTAGCAGGGCTGATCCTGCGTACAGTGCCATATTACCGAGCTCTCCTGGCAATGGTTTGAGAATAATATCAATGACTTCATAAAAATCATCAACCAGCAATCCCAGAACTTCTCCCTGGCAGCGAACCACAAGCAGTGCATATTCTTGCTCATCGTTGAGGAGTTGAGCTTTGTCGATGGACAAAAGTTGATTGAGTGATCGCAGCGGGATCAGTTTGCCCCGTAAAACTGTTGTCATCGTCTGCTTTATGTATTGAACAGCAGTAACTGGAAGCCGCACAGTTTCTACAATCAAATCCATTGGAATACCAAAAGTTTGCTGGTCTGAGCCTATCACCATCACATTGGTAACCGCCATAGACAGAGGTAAGGACAAAGTTAGCCGGGTTCCTTTGCCCACTTCACTAGACAACTGGACCGCACCACCAACCCGCATCACAGCGTTCTTTACAACGTCCATCCCGACACCTCGACCAGACAAATCAGTCACTTGTGTTGCAGTTGAAAATCCTGCTGCAAAAATTAATTGAATGGCCTCATGGTCGGTTAATTTTTCCAGTTGCTCTTCACTAATCAGCTGCTTTTCCCAAGCTTTGCGTTTGATTACAACCGGATCTATGCCGCGACCATCGTCTTCAATCAGAATAATGACCCGATCCGATTCCTGACTCGCCTGAATTCTGAGAACACCTGTAGGTGATTTCCCCTGCGACACTCGCTCTTCAGTCGTCTCTAAACCATGGTCAAGGCTATTTCGCAAAATATGAATAAGCGGATCGGCTAAAGACTCAATAATGGTTTTATCAGCCTCAGTCTGTTCACCCTGTATCTGTAAATCGACTTCTTTACCTAGTTTACGGGCAATATCCCGAACTAAGCGTGGAAAACGCTGAAAAATAGCGGACACAGGCATCATACGAACCTGCATAATGGCGTCCTGCATTTCCTCGACTATTCGATTGATCACTGCATATTGAGTTTTTATATCTCTCGATATCTCACGGTTGCCATAGTGAATTTCTGCTTTATTTGCCAGATAAGGCAAACCGTTCTTAGCCACTACAATCTCGCCGATAAGATCCATCAACCTATCAATTTTACTTTGTTCAACTTTCAGGACCTTACCTAGTACGGAGTCTTCTGCTCTTCTGCCAAATCTGCTGTCGCTGTTATTTTCGGCTAAGATCTCAGCGCCCTGTTGAATGGGCGCGACTGGCGGGTCAGAAGCAACCTCGGTGTTGTCGATCATTTTTACAGCTTCAGCTTCGCTATGCTCTGCTGACAAAATACGCTCTATCCACTCACAGAACTGCTTTGATGAGCTATGGTCACTTAAGGGAGGCAACGGAGCCAGGCCAGCAGGTAGCTGGTTTGAAATGGCGCTTAGTGTGCTAAACACTGCAGCTAACATGCCTCTTGGCGCAGCGGGTTCTGCTTGTAGCGTTAAAATTTGCAATTGGATCCGCAACACTTCAACGAGCGCTGGGTCAATATCTACAGTTACAGACTTCAAAGCGCTGCACTCACTCACACTAAACCAGGAAACTTGCTCTGGTACATATCGAAAGTGCTGTGCGATTTGTTGCTCTGTTGCGCTGCAAAAAGCAATGTACTGCAGCTGAGACTGATAACAGTCATAGGGAGACGCCTGAGACTTGCTGACCGCCGCTCCCCAAATCAACTCAGGAAGTTGCTGTACTAAGTAAAACGGGTCTTCCCCTTTGAAAAAACAGCCCGCTTCAGGCTCGTAACAAACTATATAACTAGCATCAGCCAAAACACTCATTTGTTGCAGTACTACTTCGGGTAAATCCTTGACCCATTGATCTGTAGCATTGGGCTGTGGCTGTTCAGAGATAACAGTACAGTGTTTAGCAATAGACTGATCTTCAACCTCTAAAGCTGACACAGGTACTGCAGCAGCCATTAAGTCACGTAATAGCAAGGACTGTGACATTGCCTGATCAATAAAAGCATCGTTCCGGTATGTATCAGCAGCGATTTGATCCACCAGATAGCTGACAAAATCCATAGTGTCTAACAGCGGATCGGCCAGAGCTGGGGTAAAGGTTAAACGCTCATCCCGAACCGCATCCATCAAATCCTCAGCTGCATGCAATACCTGACTCATAGCACTGAATTCAAACAAACCACTATTACCCTTGAGGGTGTGGACTAATCTAAAAAGCTCTACCACCAATTGACGATCTTGAGGTGCTTGCTCTAGTTTCAGCAAAAGCTCACTAACAGACTGCAAGCAATCCCTTGCCTCACTGATAAACTGCTGCAGTAATTCATTCATAACTATCCCCCGACACCCAGCAAAAGCGATGAATATTTCAACAGGTCTGCGGGTTTAATAGGTTTGAGCATGTAAAAATTTGCACCAGATTCAAAAGCCCTCGCTCTGTCGTGCTGCTCAGCCTCAGTCGAAATCATGATAGCGGGAGCTTGTTTGATGTCTCTACTTCGTAAATCCACCAAAAATTCATAACCATTTAGCAGTGGCATATTGATATCGACCAAGTAGAGGTCATAGGGCGAATTCAGCGCCTTCTCCAGGGCCTCGATCCCATTGACCGCTTCATCGACCAGGAAACCTGCCTGCTGGAGAATTTGTCGGTGATACATTCTGACCGTTGCGGCATCATCAACTACCAGAATGCGTTTGCTGCCTGCGTTCATTTTTGCTCCGGCTTTTGATACACAATTGCTTCAGGGTATTTTTTGACTGTAAACAATGACGTAATACGACTCATAGATTCAGAATGCCCGAGGCAAACAAAACCTCCGGGATTAAGCGCATCAAAAAATACTTCAGCAGCTTTACGCCTTGATAAATCATCGAAATAAATCAATAAATTACGGCAGAAAATCACATCAAAATTTCGATAAGCTCTGGTGTCAGCGATTTCAGACAGATTGACTCTGGTAAACTCGACAGAGTCCCTTAAATCGTCACAAATTTGAAAATCGCCATTTTTCTTGCGAACAAAATAACGGTCTAATACCGCAGGCTGAACATGCTGTACTGAGCGAGGTGAATAACAGCCTAATCGTGCTTTTTGCAGAATGTCGGTGTCTATATCTGACGATATCAGCTCGACATCCCAATTTGCTATTTGTGGCCAGTGCTCTAATAAATAAATGGCTATCGAATAAGGTTCTTCACCTGAAGACGAAGGCACAGACCAAATACGTATCCGCGACCCTGGTTTTTTAAGGGCACAAACGGCAGGCAACATAGATTCAACCAGACATTTAAATTGGTAGTCTTCACGGAAAAAATAGGTTTCATTGACCGTCATCAGATTAGTCAACTTTTGTAGCTCATCACCTGAGGCCTGAAACCTTAAGGTATTAAAATAATTACGGAATGAGTCTGATTGTGTCACCTCAATTCGTTCGACCAACCTTTTGTCAACAAAATATCTTTTGTTGTCGTCAAACTGGATCCCCGTCTTCCGATAAAAAAACTCCCGGAATTTTTGGAATTCTTCAAGACTTATCTCAATAGTTGCCACTTAGCCACCTTGGATCCTCGTGAGCGCCACCTCAATGGCGAAATGCATAAAAGGCTCATCAGGAAACTTGCGCCTTAATGCCTGTAATGGCAATTCTGCAGCTGAGCTGCCAACTTCAGTCAATAAGTCAACAGCTGTCGCACATACATTAACGTGCTCCTCATGTTCAATCACATCCAGTAACCAGGACTCCACCATAGGGTGACGTAAGGATTCCAGAATGTTAACGGCAAAAATTCTGATATCCGGGTCCGGATCATGCAAGAGACTGTGCATGACGGATGCAACAGCATCAGGCATCAATTTCATCGCTTCGATAGCGTCGTTCCGAACATTTGCTTCCTCACTGCGTAAACAGGAAATAAGTCCTTCCACAGCTTCAGGACAACCAGATTGTGTTAATGCCACAAACAGAGCCTCACGAACAGTTCGGTCCTGTTCCAGCCGCAACTGGGCCAACAACTCAGTTATTGCTTGAGGATATTGCGCCAGGTCTCTCGCTGCCCAGCGCCGCTCTGCAACATTGCCAGTTGATAGCGTGCGCAGCAGACCAGGCATGTCCCGGCTAGATTTGCGTTGGTCATCGCCAGAAAAGTCGTGTTGATCACTTTTTACAAATCCCATAGCAGTTCCTATCTGCACGCCCAGTGCAGTAATTGCTGAGCTATTTTATGAACCGGCAAGACTAAGGTCGCGCCACGTCGTTCGATCAGTTCTTTTGGCATACCAAAAACCACTGCAGACTCTTCGGATTCAGCGATAGTCCTGCCGCCATTGGCATGAATGCGACTAAAAGCCTCAGCACCGTCATCTCCCATCCCAGTCAATAAAACTGCAATTAAGCCCTCTGCATTACAACATTCCAAAGCGGAACGTCCCAACAACTCAACAGATGGATGCCACCTGAACTGCGGATCTTCTGGTTTAGGTTGTAAGTACAGAACACCGCAGCGGTTGGTAAACACCAGATCTGCACTGCCTCTGGCTATGTATACCTTACCGCGCTCCACAGCTAATAATTGCCCAACCTCCACCACTTCCAATGCACATAATAAATTGAGCCTGCTGGCAAAGGGGCCTGTAAAAGCAGCTGGCATATGCTGTGCTATCACTACAGGGTAGGGAAAGTCATAGGGCAACAATCGTATGATCTGCTCTAAAGTGCCAGGCCCACCTGTAGAGACGCCAATCAACACTAATCCTTCGAGCTCTCCTTCTGCTCCTGGCTTCACTTGCCGCTTGTGTCTTGGGATCACTGGCGTAGTTAGCTTATTCCACTTTGCTTCAGATTCAACCGACCCAGAATGAGGTGAGCTGCTGGATCCAGGACGCCCCCTTAGCGATAATGGTTCTGAAACTGGCTTTACTTTAGCGCCACCACGTAATCTGGCTTTAGCAGCGGCACGTACTTTAGTAAGTAATTCTCGCTCTATCTGGTCCAGTGCCAATGAAATAGTGCCATCTGGTTTGGCAACATAATCAACTGCACCGAGCGCTAGCGCTTCTAAGGTGGCCAGAGCTCCCTGAGCAGTTAAAGATGACAGCATCACCACCGGTACAGGACGCTGCAGCATGATTTCTGCTAAAGCAGTCAACCCGTCCATTTCAGGCATGTTGATATCCAAAGTCATCACATCAGGCTGAAACTCTTGGTTCATTGCTATGGCTTCGATACCATTTTTCGCGCTTTGCACCGCAAAATCGCCGGTGTCTGCCAACAAAGCGCTAATTTTTTTGCGCATTAAGGCGGAATCATCCACTACAAGAACTTTAATCGCCATCACAGTAACCTACCCTGACGTCTACACGGTCAACAAAGCCCCTAGCTTTTGCTGCTCGTCGTTATCCATAAGATGATCGGGTTCTATCAGCTGGATCATACGTTTTTGTTGCTCCAAATTAGCAACTCGCCCCAGCAGCCTTGCTTGCTCCGCAGAAAGTCGGGGAGCAGGTTCAATCAATTTTTTCGGGATCTTCAGTACTTCAGTAACCGCATCCACTATAAAACCTGTTCGCACTCCTCCAAGTACAAACACCATAATGCGCTGCCGATCATGACGTGCTATCGAATCAAGGCCCAGACGTTTGCGCTGGTCTATTACCGGCAAAACCAAACCACGTAAATTAATAATGCCTTCGATAAATGCGGGAGCCTTAGGCACTGCAGTTAACTCTTCCGGAATTCTGACAATCTCCTGCACACTCTCTATAGGTACACCAAACTCCCCATTCGCCAGGTGAAATACAACAACCTGCTCTTCGTCTTCTTCGTTTGTGTCAATATCGTCACAGTCGCTCTGCTCTTGCTGCTGCATCTCCTGAACCTCTTCAAGTGCTTGCTTAATGCTACTGACCTTAAACAGACTCTCAACATCTATTACGGACACCAACCTTTTTCCCTGGTTAAGTCGACAAATTTGACTGATCTCCGATAGATCAGACTCTTGCGTTAAGAGTGCTGGCATAGGGTCTATCAGGTTATGGGGAACCCGCAGTACCTCAGATACAGCGTCAGTAACCACGCCTATGGCATTGCCTTGCACAGCAACGACAACCACGCGACTGCGATCATCCATAGGCTTTTCTGGTAACCGAAACATTTGTCGCAAACTAACCAAAGGCAAGAGACGTTCACGTAACGTCATAATGCCGAGTACATGGCCCTGCACTTTGGGTATCTGTGCCACGTCATCAGGTATTTGCACTATTTCCTGTACATCAATAATGTCAACAGCGTATTCCTGTGAGGCAACACTGAAGCTCACTAACTGGCGCTCATCAGAACTATCTTCATCAGCTGCGACATCCTCAGCTTGTGACACACTGTGAACAGCTTTTTGTAGCAAAGGATCTTGAGATAACTCGCTGATTTCACGGAATTCGTCGGCGATCAGTTGCTTAAAATTAAGCACCATAATCATGTTTTTTTGACCCGCTATCCGCAGCACTCCTGATAACAAATTGCTATCGATACTGCTGCGAATACCGTCCACACTTTCTATCTGGCTCGGTTCGACGCTGATCACACTAGCAACCTTATCGACAACAAAGCCTAGAGGCTGACCTAAATCTATCACCAAAGCCCGGGTAGAGTCGTCATGGTTCAATTCCATAAACTGAAACACTCGGCGCAATGAAATAATGGGCAGTACCTTGCCACGCAAATTTGCCAAACCGAATAACGCAGTAGGAGCCAATGGAACACGTACTGTCAGAGGTACTCTGATTATTTCCTGCACAGGCGCCATTTCAACAGCAAACTGCTCACCATTCAGTATAAAAGTAACGAACTGTTGGCTCAGATCCCTTTGCTGTGGATCTTCAGAGACAGTTGTTACATCTGGCAGCTCAAAATCTGCAGTCATAGTACACCTCAGAGACTTTGCAGTTCATCGGCTAGCGAGGCAATTTCCTCTATAGCAGCAGCTAATTCTTCCGCGCCCTGAGATTGCTGATGTGCAGCTCCGGCTGCTTCTGTTGCTGCGCGCTCTGCTTCTTGCGCCGCCGACGAAATTTGCTCAATCCCTTTTTGTGCCTGGCTTATAGCTGCGGCTATCTCTGTTGCAGCATCCAGAATTTCAGCGGTACAGCGCTCTATGTCGGTGATATCAACTTCTATGGCTTGTAAATTGGCTGTGGCAATTTTTGCTTGTTCAGTCTCAGAGACAGCAGATTTAACTATTTCATCCAAGTCAGAACTCACCAGGCTAATTTGGTCCTGAACCCCTTTGACTAAGTCTTTTATCCGGTCTGCATTTTCAGCTGAATCCCGAGCTAGATTTCGAATGTCGGTGGAAACAACAACAAAACCTTTGCCAAATTCACCAGCCCTGGCCGCTTCAATTGAACCATTTACAGCCAACATATTAGTTTGTATGGAAACAGTAGTGATAGCTTCGACAATTTTGTCGATGCGCCTCGATACCTGTTCCAGATCTTTTACTTGCTTGATGCTGCTCTGAGTCGCAACAACAGAATTTTCGATGCCCTTAATTAACTGATCGACAGCCGCTTTATTTTGGGCCAATAACACCGAAACAGTACGCACTTTATCAGCGCCCGAACGAGCGCGGTCTAAAGCGACTTCTAATCCACGTTTGATCTGGGTTACTGCAGCGACAGACTCCTCAGTTGCTGCAGCAGAGGTCTGAGATCCTCGGCGTATTTGTTCGATAGCAGTCATGATTTGGGCTGCGGCTCTGTTCAACTCCTGCACAGCAGAGGACAACTCCTCAGCACTGGAGGCTACGTCTTCAGCGCTTTTTGCTACATTGGTCGAATTTTTTAAATCATCTGCTATATCAGATAAATCCTGAGCCGCTTTTTCACTCTCAGACAGTGCTTGGGTTTGTTCGTTAACGGTTTTTGCTGTTTCTTCGGCAGCTGCTGATTGCTGCTCAGCAGCTGCCGCTATTTCTTCTGCTCCGCGCAACGCCTGATTTGACGCTTCATTGGATTGCTGTGCACCCACAGCGATCTCCTGCATTCCTCTGACAACTTCACCTACGTCAGATCGAATTTGACCAAGCACCTGACTGATCTCTTTGCCTTTTTCAACCTCAGCGCTGATACTACTCGCGGACTGATTAATGCCTTGAGCTATACCTTTGACTTCAGACTGGATTTGGCCTACCAAGTCCTGAATTTGTTTTGCGCTTTTCTCTGAAGTTTCAGCGAGAGTTCTCACCTCATCAGCAACCACAGCAAAGCCCTTACCGTGTTTTCCTGCCCGTGCAGCTTCTATTGCCGCATTTAATGCAAGCAGGTTGGTCTGATCAGCAATTCGTACTACAGCTTTGACAATATCACCTATGTTGGCAGCTTGCTTTTCCAGCTCAACCACCTGACGAACCGAGCCTTCCTGACGCACAGCGGCTACACCTACATTCTCAATCAGACGGCTAATATCATCTGCTGTTCTCAGCACGAGTTGTTGTACTATTTCGCTTTTAGTTTGACTTAAATTGGCGCTATCCAATTGCGTGTTGATAGCCTGAACGACTTGTTTAAAAGCCTGCAGTGACTCCTGCGCAGCGCCTGCTGATTCTTCTGCGCCTGCTGCAATTAAATCTGATGCTCGCCTTAACTCTTCGGAGGCGGCGGAAGCTTCGGTTATACCGGACGAAAGCTGCGCAGTAGCCGCTGCAATCCGCTCTGCAGCCTGTTGCTGCTTTGCCAGAGTTCTTGCTCTTCTGCGCTGTGCCTCGGCTTCGCGGGATGCCGCTGCAGCTGGTTTGGCTGTCTCAACAGCGCCGCTGTTACTACCGTTTCTTTTGACTAGTGCCACCTGGATGCCTCCGGTTTTCAAATTGGAGTGTGCGATTGTGAGTACCTATGAACAATATAGCTCTCACAACTAACAACTTTGTCTACAAATGATGAGTTGATTTAAAGATAGGATCTCTTTTGTCTTCTGCCAATTTTTTTTTCATTTTTGTACACTTTTATTATTTAAAGCCTATATTAGGTACAAAAAGATAAAGTCAGAACCTAGGGTAAATGAGTAAAGCATTGATTTTAATCACGATAAAAGTGCAAAAAGGTTTACCCACAGCAGTTAACCCCATTTAAGGAACGCACCAAAAAGATGCAGATGTGCAACAAGATAGGGGCACATAAGGATTAACCTGCAAAAATTGGCAACAAGAAGTCTGGTAAAAATGATGATGAGGAAAGCGAGAATATGCCGGAGATATTGACTAAATTCGGTATGCTTTGACTTGTGGTTGAGTCACATAACCACTGGTTATTTTTAAGAAAATTCAAAAATGTACGGCTTGTAACCTGTACCTGTAAAACTTGGTAACTTTAAATTCGCCCCAAAAAAAGTAGCAGTTGAAACAAGCAAAAATACATCTGATTTAATTCAACTCTATGATTTGCACACCCAACTGATAACAGTCTTCCTGCTCCTGAGCGCAGCGCATCACCTTAGCGTGGGCAGACAAAGGCGGTATACTGGGGTTGGAACTTTCCATTTTGATATAGAGCATAACGCCCATTTCCAAAGGTTCGTCTATCTCCAGCGACATTCCTGTGGCGCTTAAATCGCGACAAATCGCATTGATCATTCTGCCTGATTCAGGATCGTTAATCATTAACTGAACCTGAGTGTTTACCATCATACGGTAATAATTACGTTTATCGCTGTGGCCTAACATAAGCTTCTACTGCCCTCCCGCACTGCTGAAACTGCAGCAACTTTGCTGTAACTCCATTCACTTTGGGTCTGTGGTTTGGATGAATGTCTTTTATAGATCGCCAACTGACCAGTGTAAAGACTTTTATTCAGCTTACTTCTGCAAATGACTACAGAGTAAATCATCGACCAACGTTTGAATATGTTTAACACTAATAGGTTTACTGACAAAAGCATCTGCTCCGGCATCAAGCGCTATCACTTCATCACGGGGAGTATCCAGGCCCGACATCATCAGAATAGGGATATGACCAGTTTCAGGCGTATTTTTTAACAAACGACAAGTGTCCAATCCGTCGAGACCCGGCATACAGATATCCATCATCACCAAGTCAGGCTGGTATTGTAGTACCAGTTGTAAGGCTTCAACCCCACTTTTGGCGTAAGACAATTGGTAAAAAGGTGCCAAAGCCAACTCAAGCAGACGATACATAAAGTCTTCATCATCCACTATCATGACTTTTTTTTGCTTCAATTCCATTGCCTGCATCCTTGTGTCTCCGTTCCCACGCATCGATGCGTTTAGTATAAGTGTATGGCTTATTTGGCAATTTGCCAAAAAACTACGAAAAACTTGCTGGCTGACTACTTTAACTCGCTGACTGCAAGCAAAATACGTTTTACAGATACCGGATAAGGGGTGCCTAAGGTTTGAGCATGTAAGGATACCTTAAGTTCCTCCAGCATCCAGCGAATATCCAACACTGGCTGTGGGATAGTACGGCCTGCGTATTTGCCGAGCAAGCTTTGATAAGCATCTTGCGCTTTTTGGTACTCCTGCGACATCAGACGATCCCGATTTGGATCCACAGGCAATTTTTCCTGACGTTTTTGTAGCGCCTGTAAATAACGCAAGATGGCATCTAAGCGCGCAGATCCATGAGTACTGACAAAGCCTTTAAACAGCAAAGAATCAAGATGTTGCTTGATTTCTCCCTGTCCTTGCACATGTTTTAACTCAACTTTACCTTTTAGCTTTTTCTGAATTTCATGTCCAAGGGTTAAAATCTGCTCTACTTTCAGCGCAATACGAAGTACGGTTTCACCCAGCTCAGCGCGGATTTTCTCCTTAACAGCGGTAAAATCAGCTTCAGTTTCCGGCCAGGCTTGCTCACTGATTAGCTGATCAACACCAGCAGCAATACAATCGTCAATCAACTCCAGTACCTTGCCAAAAGGATTAAAATACAAACCCAGTTTGGCTTTATTGGGCAAGGACTCCTGCAGGTATTTCACAGGTGAAGGCACGTTCAGCAAGACCAAACGACGCAACCCCAGCTTGCTGTGTTCAGCCGCCTGTTCTGCGTTATCCAGTAACTTAATAGACACCGAATTTTTATTGTCCACCAAAGCCGGATAGGCTTTGATTTGATAACCGGCCTGCATTTTGATGTATTCACGCGGTAGCTGGCCAAAGGTCCATTGTGTCAGTTGCTCTTGCTCTATGCCCCGCTCTGCCACCTGACTTAAGTTCTGTTGGACTTTGCCTTGCAGCTCTTGTTTTAGAAGGGCCAAAGAGCGACCTTGTTTTAACGTAGTCCCCTTTTCATCCACTACCTTAAAGTTAAACTTCAGATGAGTTTCAATACCGGAAAGCTCCCAGGCATCATCCGGAATGGTTACACCCGACATACGTTTTAATCTGTTACTGACCACATCCAGCAAAGGGCCATCTTCAGGCTGAATACTTTGCAATAAGGCATCGGCGTAATTTGGTGCTGGCACAAAGTTGCGTCTGTATTGTTTCGGCAGGCATTTAATCAGCGCCACCAGCAAATCATGCCGTAACCCTGGTATCAACCAGTCAAAGCCTGTTTCTTCCAGCTGGTTTAACAAGGATAAAGGTACAACAAGACTGACGCCATCATCAGGCGCCCCAGGTGAAAAATGATAATCCAGCGGTAAGGTTAAATTACCCTGACGCCAGAACTCTGGGAATTTATCAGCTGTGACTTCAGAGGCATCACGCTTATACAGCTGTTCTAAATCCAGATTTAATAACTTCGCATCTTTGGCCTTGGCTTCTTTCCACCATTTGGCAAAATCGACTCTGTTATTGGCCCAGACCGGAATTTTTTCAGCATAAAATGCGGCTAAGGTATCTTCATCCACCAATATATCGCGGCGGCGGGCTTTTTCTTCCAGCTCTGTCACTTGCTCGATCAGCTTTTGGTTATGAGCTAAAAAGCTTTCGTTCAGGCCTAAATCCTGTTCCACCAAAGCACTGCGGATAAAAATACTGTGACAAGTGGCCGGGTCTATTTTGCTGTACAGCACAGGGCGTTTGCCGACTATGATCAGGCCATACAAAGACACCTGTTCATAAGCCACTACCGCGCCTTTTTTCTTCTCCCAGTGCGGCTCGCTGTAACTACGGGTGACTAAATGCATAGCCGCAGGTTCAACCCATTCAGGCTCTATTTTCGCCACGGCGCGGGCATACAGCTTGGAGGTTTCCACCAGCTCAGCGGCCATCACCCACTTAGGTTTTCGTTTAAATAAGCTGCTACCTGGGAAAACAAAAAACCGGCTTTGGCGTGGGCCCATATAATCGGCATCGCTGTCGCGGCTCCCAATCTGGCCTAATAAACCTGTCAGTAAAGCACTGTGGATTTGCTCGTAGGATGCCACCTGCGAATTCAGGCTCCACTGCTGCTCGCTGCAGATTTGGCACAACTGGCCAAATAAGTCCTGCCATTCACGCACCCGCAGGTAGTTCAACAGCTCTTGTTTACATAAACGGCGGAACTGGTTATTGGTCAGCTCGTCCTGTTTCTCTTGCAGATAAGCCCAGAGCTTAAGCCAGGCGCTGAAATCTGAATCCGGATCAGCAAAACGGCCATGCAATTCATCGGCTTTTTGCTGTTTATCCAAAGGACGCTCACGTGGGTCCTGAATAGACAAAGCTGAGACTATCACCAGCACTTCCTGCAAGCAGCTGTGTTTTGTCGCCGCAAACACCATACGGGCTAAACGAGGATCAACAGGTAAACGGCTGATTTGACGGCCTAAGTCGGTCATTTGCAGACTGTGGCTATTGGACTGAGGTTTCACAGCCCCCAGCTCTTCCAACAGCTTAATACCGTCGTTAATAAAACGGCTATCTGGCCGCTCTAAAAACGGAAAGGCCTGAATATCCCCTAACCCCAAGGCCAGCATTTGCAAAATAACAGAGGCTAAGTTGGTGCGCAGAATTTCCGGATCGGTAAATTCGGGTCTGCCATTAAAATCTTCTTCACTGTATAACCGAATACAGATACCAGCAGCGACACGACCACAACGGCCTTTACGCTGATTGGCGCTGGCTTGACTGACGGCTTCAATGGGCAGCTGTTGCACTTTGGACCTGTAGCTGTAACGCGAAATCCGCACTGTGCCCGGGTCTATCACATAACGGATACCAGGCACTGTTAACGAGGTTTCAGCCACGTTGGTTGACAGCACTATTCTGCGACCCACACTGGTCTGAAATATCCGGTTTTGCTCGGCTGCACTTAAACGGGCATAGAGCGGCAGTATTTCGGTATGAGGCAGTTTGAGCTTTTCCAGCGCATCTGCAGTATCACGTATCTCGCGCTCACCGTTTAAAAAAATCAGAATATCGCCTGGTGGCTCGCGGTACAGCTCTTCCACTGCATCAAAAATTGACTGCAGTTGATCGGCATCTTTGTCGTCGTTTTCTGCCACGGGCCGGTAACGGGTTTCCACCGGATAAGTACGGCCCGAGACTTCAATAATAGGCGCGTCAAAAAAGTGCTTGGAAAAACGCTCCGGATCTATGGTGGCCGAGGTAATAATGACTTTTAAATCAGGGCGGCGCGGCAACAGCTGCTTTAAGTAACCCAATAAAAAGTCGATATTTAAACTGCGTTCATGTGCTTCATCGATGATGATGGTGTCGTATTGATTTAAAAACCTGTCCTGCTGGATTTCTGCCAGCAGCACACCGTCTGTCATCAGTTTGACTAAAGTAGTAGGCGCTGTATGGTCGCCAAAACGGATTTTATAACCCACCTGTTGACCTACAGGGCATTTTAGCTCTTCGGCTAAACGCGCAGACACACTACGCGCAGCTAAACGCCGAGGCTGAGTGTGGCCTATCATGCCTGCAACACCACGGCCTAACTCTAAACAGATTTTTGGAATTTGGGTGGTTTTACCCGAGCCTGTTTCACCGGCAATAATCACCACCTGATGTTTGGCTATAGCGGCTTTAATATCGTCTTTTTTGCCGACAACAGGCAGCTCAGCCGGGTATTCAATAGTGGGCATTGCGGCAAGACGCTGAGCACGTAGTTGCATAGAAGTGGCAATTTTTGCCGACAACTGCTGCATTAACTGCTGTTGTTTGCCCGCATCTTGCTGCTTTTTAATGTTCTGTAAGGACTGACGGAAACGATGCTGATCTTTGGATAAAGAATTAGTAATGGCCTTGGTCAGCGCGGCAACAGAAATTTCAGCGTCCGGACTAACCGGATTGGAAGCAACAGCAGGTTTAGCAGTAGAGTCGGTCAACACAAGGCCCTCAATAAATAGGGGCGACATGCTACCAAGTTCAGGGGCTTCAGATCCAGTAAAAGCACCGCTTAAAACGGTGCTTTTACTGCACATTTAATATTAATACCCGTAGGGGCGGGTCTTGTACCCGCCCGTCAACACGAAACAGCGGAACCCATCGAATGTCCGGGACAAGCCGCGACCCCTGCACCCGCCCGTCTCAAATTCTAAACTGAACTCTACGGGGTATTGCACCCGCCCCGCTCAGCTTAAAATCGATTAGCTCACAGCTTTGTAATGCGAATGCAATTCCAAGTCGATGGCACGCAATACATCAGTTCTGCTAATCACGCCCTGCAGATAGCCATCGTCATCCACCACAGGATAAACCTTAGGTTTAGCCATCAGCATCGTCTGAGCTAAATCTACTATACCGTGGTAAGATTTCACCGTCAGAACTTCGGTACGCATCACGTCTTTGACCGAAGCGGCCTGCTGTAAATGATAAGTACCAGATAACATTCTGGACAGGCAATCCTGTTCAGAGACAAAACCAATCACTTTCTTTTCTTTATTGATCACAGGGCCACCTAACTGCCCAGCGAGGATCAGTTTATTGACAGCTTCTTCAACTGACATCTCTTCGGTAAAGGTAACAGGATGACGATTCATGTGATCTGCGATTTTTAATAAGTCCATAAGCCCCTCAACAATGTCGTATCTTCACAACACTCTAAGCTTAGACCAGTGGACGTTATTTGCTCTGGCCCTGTTTAAATATTTCAGTGACAGCAGCTTCACCCTCAAGTCTTTTCGCTCTGTACATGCCTTCGGTATTAAAGCTCCAACTGACTTTACCTTTATAGTCAATCAGGATCACACCTCCTGAACCACCTACGTTAGCCAGTTCCTGTTGAATCACCAGATCCGCCGCTTTATCGGCACTGATACCCTGGTACTTTACTCTGGCACAGATATCTGAGGCGACCCGGTAACGAATAAAAAACTCGCCATGACCAGTGGCAGAAACTGCGCAACTAGTGTTGTCTGCAAAATTTCCAGCGCCGATAATAGGCGCATCCCCAATACGACCATAACGTTTCGCTGTCATACCGCCAGTAGAGGTAGCTGCAGAGAGCAATCCGCTGCGATCTATGGCCACAGCACCTACTGTACCCATGTTCCATTCTGGTTGCCACGGCGCCGTTAATCGATAATTTTTCGCCTGCTGTGGTACTTTTTGCATAGTCTGTTTAGCCTTTTTTAAGGCCTCAAAGCGAAATACCGTATCAAAATAAGAGTTCTCTACCAGGTCCAGTCCTTGCTCTTTGGCAAATTGCTCAGCACCTGCACCTGAAAGCATCACATGCTCTGACTTTTCCATCACAGCTCGGGCCAACAATACTGGATTCTTCACTGTAGTGACGCCAGAAACCGCGCCAGCCATCAGATTGTCACCCCGCATAATGGAGGCGTCCAGTTCATGGCCTTCATCGTAGGTGTAAACAGCGCCTTTGCCTGCATTGAACAGTGGCGAATCTTCCATCACCAGCACTGCTGCTGTCACGGCATCAACACTACTGCCACCTTTTTCCAGCACAGCATAACCCGACTCAACCGCATGCTTTAAAGTCGCGTGATAGGCTTGCTCTTGTGCCTCTGTAAGCTGGCTTTTGTTGATGGTGCCTGCACCACCATGGAGCACTATAGCGATTGGAGTTGTAGCCTGGTTAGCCGAAACCAAAGCAGAAAAACAGCAACAGGCTAAAAAACTAATAGTGCGACGCATAAAAATCCCCGGCCAATAAACTTTGTACTCAAGGTTGTACCGCGAACTCCCTCACAGATGCAAGTTACTCAGGTTAGTTTTGCCAGAATAGGGGTTCAGTCTCCAGCGCCTATGGACGTCTCCGCACTACAATTACCAGCTCTTTTGAATCCTGCATCCAAGGCTTGCTGTTCTGTCTCAAACCATTGCTGATTACGTTCTGACACCTGGCGAAAACCACCGCAATGACTTAAATGATACAACTTGCTGCGTTTATTGCCCAGCACCTGACCGGGAGCGAGCTCTGGCTGAATTGATGTGACAGCGGCAATTTGAGTCACCTCAGGTTTCTTCACGCCGAAACCAGAGGCTTTAAAACCCAGTTGCCAGACTTTCCGACCTGTTACAAAGTCGTTGCCATGCCCCATATGCTGGGCAATACGCTGCTGCAATTTAAGTTCAGCTTCATCAACAGGGTCCTGCTGGTGCCAGGCCATAAACAGCTGTTGCTGGGCTTTGGCCAAAGGAATGTTGTATTTGTCGGCCATGTAAAAATGAATACGAGCTATGTCGCCACGGATCTGTGCTCTTGGTTCAACTTGCCGACTTTTAAAATCCACTTTTACCTCACATGAACCATATTGTGGTGCTTGAGGTGGTAACAGTGCAAATCGGTAGTGTGCTCTGTCACCATTCACTTCTCCTATCGCAGGTTTGAGGTTAAATAAATCAGCTTCCATTTGTTTAAACAAATTATCTGTTTTCCCACAAAGCTCACGCCCGCCATTTTTCCAGCAGGACAAAGCAGAACCAAATTGCTGGGCTGGCATAATGTGCTCCCATTCAATTCGGCTGGCGCGAGGCCCATTTTTTCGTACCTGATAACCACAGGCACTAAGATCAGGGATGCCTTTACCGGCCTGCCATCGAATTGGACAACCGCAGTAAAACTCTTGCTTTTCAGATGCATAAATACGACTTGCCAGTTTCTTTGCAGAATCAAAGCCCACTGGAGCGGCAGCTAAGCCCCAAACGGCAAAAAAGTACAAAAAGACAGCAGAAAATATGAATTTAAACAAGGAGGTACAACCTTAAACTACGCATGAAACGATTTGATTATGCCATAAGTGTGAACTAAGCGAATCAACAATTAAACTTAGGATAGCGGCGACTCAGGCCAGAAGCTTTTTTCTCGTTTTCTTGCGCAGTACACTGATTTCTTTAGCGGGTACAAAACACAGATAAAGAAACATAAGATATTTCTGCTATATTTAACATTCAACAGAAAACTGCAATAGAAGTACGGCTAGGTGCACAGCTATAAACATCCTTTACAGTCTAAGCAGAGCTATTTAGTATGCTAGCAAAAAAGTATCAGCTGTGAGTTGTCAGCGAAACGCAGAGTAAGAGTTAGAATTTTATGGACCAGTCATTTTTTCGTCTAAAAAAAGTCTTGGTCATTGATGACTGTGCGCCCGTCAGAGCCACTGTAAAAGGAATGTTACAACAAATGGGGTTTGAGGCTATTCATATGGCCAAAGATGCCGGCGAAGCTATGCAAAAATGCATAGACATGCCTTTCGACTTTATTTTATGTGACTTTAATTTGGGAGACTGCAAAGACGGTTATCAGCTTTTTGAAGCCTTAAAAAAACAACAACTACTAGCCCCACTCTGCTGTTTTATTGTGATTAGCGCTGAGAGCCAAAGCCAAATTGTACATGGAGTCATTGAATTACAACCTGATGACTACTTATTAAAGCCCTTTACTTCTTCAGCATTAGAAGAGCGGATCATCAGAGCCGTTAAACATCGCATAGAACTTCGAAAAGTATTTTTCCGTCTGTTTGAACACGACTATTCAGAGGCTACGCGCGAATGTGACCTTGTCATGCGCACTAAACCAGACTACGCCTTGCAGGCCATGCGGCTCAAAGGTGAATTACTGTTAAAGCTAGGTGAGTACGATAAAGCAGAAGTATTTTATCAAAAAGTATTGCAACAAAAAGCCTACAGCTGGGCGCGTTTAG
Source organism: Rheinheimera sediminis (assembly GCF_004005375.1). GTDB lineage: Bacteria > Pseudomonadota > Gammaproteobacteria > Enterobacterales > Alteromonadaceae > Pararheinheimera. Next base: position 150,764 of record NZ_RZUF01000006.1, read on the forward strand.
GCCATGCCTTATGCTGCTTTTATTTGGAGCTCTGGGAAGATACCGAGCTGGAGCTGGCAGACTTGACTCAGTTTGGCGACACCAAAGTTGAAGCCCTGGACTGGTTGTCTCGTTTGTATGTGCGCCATGGCCGTTATCAATTAGCCTTTGATACACTGACGAAAGCAGCCACATTATCCCCAAAAAACGTCAGTCGACAAAAAACCTTAAGTAACTTATGTGTTATTTTGGGCCATACCGATTTAGCAGCTCGAATTGCCGGAAAAATCATTCAGGGCGCTCGCCATTCCATAGACGATACGGCTGATAATTATCTGAATCATGCCCGTGCTCTGGTTGACCAGGCCAAAAGTGTATCTGCGCTGGAAAAAGCTGTTATTTTACAAAATGCAGCTAAGTTGTTGGATGCCTTGCACAAGCGTTTTAACGTAGACATCCTCAAACGCGAAACTGTGATTTTACGTAGCCGCATGAGCAGTTGCCGCGGCGCCATCAAAGAAGGCCGCGAATTAATGCAGCAAATTCAGGGTTTTTCTCTGGATGATCTGAGTATCGACAGTTGTATGGACGCAGCCAAAGCGTTTTTTGAACTGGGAGATTTGTATTCCAGCCAGCTTTGTATCGATCGTTTAAAAATCATGCTGTATGACGATGATTTCTTGACCGAAACTCAGCGCATCATGTTGCAACTTGAACAGGACAAACACGAAAACCTAAAACAGCAGATCAAACAAATTAATACCGAAGCCTCTGATGCCTACCGCATGGGCCAGTATGGTCGGGCTGTATCATTATTTTGTGAAACTTTCGACTTTATGCCAACCAACCCGGTGATAGCACTGAACTTACTACAAGCTATGAGCAAGAGTGCTGGTGTCACAGGCGAAGCTATTAATTACGCCCGTAACGCAGCCAGGGTACTGAGACAAAATCAATTAGGTAAAAGTGAGCAAGAACGTTTCGAAAAATATGTGGCAACCTTAAAGAAAACTCAACCAGGTTTGTCTCAGGTTCAGCTGTAAAGCTTTTAAGCCAAAACAATATAGTCAGACCGATGCACTGTCTCTTTGTAGTGGCCCTGGACCAAACGCACATAACGACCATCTATCTGATCAATCGCAATACAGTCGTCAACATCCACTACCGCATCGGTGTGAGGTTTATCCCAACTTTTCGGTAGATGCATTTTACCTTTTTGTTTGGCTTGTGCTTTGTCTTTGGCGGTGACCAGTAAGTAATGGTGATCTTCACCAAAAGTACCTGGGGTGTAGCCACCTAAGTTGATGAAAAATAATCGCAATTCATCAGCCGCAGGCGCTTGTTCAGAAAATCGTACCTGATAGCCCTCTATACCATCCACCTGCATCCAGGAGTCAATATGCATCCCCTCCGAAGTACCAAACCATTGCTGACGTAACTCTGGGTAACAATCTTCAATGCAGCTGCCTGTAACAAAAACAACATCATGCACTTCAATTTTTGCTTTTGGGTGTTTACCACCTAACATCACTACAAATAACATTCAACAATCCTTATGAGGATAAACTTTTTTTACGCAGTGGGGTTTCAACACTGCGGCCTGTGTTCATCAGTTGGTGTCTGGCAAGCAGAAAGCTAAAAACCGCTTGCACCACCACAGAAGCAGCTGAAATCAGCCATAAATTATGCAGCGAAAAAGCAGGACTTTGACTTAAGCAGATCGCCGCTAACGCAAAAACCAAAAATCTTGTAACCGAGCTTAGCAAACCGGGCAAAGTGTTCCCTAAGCCTTGAAACAAACCAGAGCAAGTCAAGACTACTGCCGAAGCAAATAAACTCCACGAAGTAATCTGAATAAAATCGCTACCTGCAGCCCTGACATCAAGGTCTGAGCTGAAAAAACTTATCAACCATAGAGGATCAAGCTGACAAACTAAAAACAGTAACCCCATAGCCACAAGTTGCATTTTTAAAGCGGCATTAAAGCTTGCGCTAATGCGATCCGACCGACCTGCACCAAGGTTTTGACCAAAAACTGCTGGTAATGAAAAGGCAATAGCCACAGCTGGTAAAGAAATAGCCTGGACCAATCGCATCCCTGCACCGAAACCGGCTTGGGCCGCTGAGCCAAAATCTTTAATCAGGACATACACCAAAGCACTGAACACAAACATCAGCAAAAACTCAGCGCCAGCAGGACAGCCAATGGCCAGTAGTCGGCGCAATACTTTAAAATCTGGCTTTTTAATCTGGCGAAGATGCAAATATAGCTCTTGTTTGTGCAGATAAAAAAGCAATAAAACCAAACCTGCGCTTACAGACAAAGTACTAGCTAAACCTGCTCCAGCCACACCCATGGCATATCCAGTCAGCCAGCCATTGATAAGAACAGGGGCCAGCAAAATATTTAAAAATACTGTCAGCAATTGAATTTTCATAGTGGATTTTACATTACCAGTGGCACGTAAGCCGGCAACCAGCGCCACAGAAACAAACTGCAATGCCAAACCAGGCAGAAACCAGTTGAGATACTGCTGGCTTAATAAAATCACTTCTATTGAGGTTGAAGTCGCCCGCACATAAGGTTGAACCAGAAAAGGCCCAAACATGAAGAGCCCGCAGGTGCCAGCCAAACCCAGCCATAGGCCCTGATGGAAAATCCGATTAGCCTCAGTCGGATTTTGTGCGCCAACAGCCGGGGCCATCAACGCGACTAAACCGACGCTGAGTACCTGGGTGAGCGCTATCACCAAAAACATCAGGTTGGCACTGCTAACAACTGCAGCCAAAGCATGGGTACCTAGGCCCGCAACGAAATACAGGTCAACCAAAATATACAGGGTTTGCACCAACATCCCCAGGGTCATAGGCAAAGCCTGACTAAGGATTTGCCTGTAGACCGAGCCTCGCGTTAAATCCTTCACTTAAAGTTTCATCCCTGAGCACTAAGTTTAATCCCGACCGTTGTAGATCCGGCCACCAGAGTTTTTGTAGTCATCAAGCACCGCTTTGGCGTCACTACGCTTAAACTGACGCACCACGTCTATGCCAGCATTCTCTAAATACTGATAAGACTGCTCAAACACCGGGCCTTCGTCAAAACCTATAGCTCTGGCATCTTCAGCAGCACCAGCACAGACCATACGGTTAACGCCGCTCCAGAGCACTGCGCCCATACACATGGCGCATGGCTCACAGGAGGTAAAAAGCTCCCGACCACTGTCTGTTGCCAGAGTAAAAGTACCGATCGCTTTTTCGGCCATCATAATAGCTACAGTTTCACCATGTAAGGTGGAATTAGTTAAAGGCACCACTCGGTTTACCCCTACCCCTAACAGCTGACCTGAAGCGCGATCAAAAATAGCAGTACCAAAAGGACCACCAGTGCCACGTTCAACGTTTTGTTTTGATAACTCAATGGCCAGAGCCATTTTTTCATCATCATTGTGATAGGTTTTTTGCCAGTCGACAAAAGATGCCACCCAATCTGGTAATTCTACTGTCACAGCACTGCCTGGCTGGTGAACAAAACCAATACGCTCTTTCATGATTTTTCCTGTCGCTTGTAACAAAAAATTGGGCCGACCTTTTACCTTTATATCAGCTGGGCTACAAGTAAAAAATCACTAGCTGCTAAATTTTTATGAAATAACCTCGACAGAGCAAAATCAGACAAGTCTGATCCACAACACATCAGTCAGGCTTTAGATTAACGCGCCTTACTGCTGGTAAATATTTTTAGTATTCCGCCAGGCACACTCACCCTAAGGAGCGATCTGAAATGCGCCACAGACTATGCACTCTGCTCAAAACACTCACAGTCCTTAGTGGCCTGATGGCTTCAGCCAGTTATGCCGCAGCTCCTAATATTAACGTCGGCACTTTGCACGACTATATCAGTGGTAAACAAAGCACTGAACTTAAACGTATTTATAACGCTGGGGACGCCACAGCTTTTGTTCGCGTGACAGTGCATGAGATTGTTTATGACGACAAAGGTATCGCCAAAGAAGTGGAAGCCGGCGAGATATTAGGTGATAGCCAAAATGCCGATACTTTAATTGTTAGCCCTGCCCGTTTGATTATTCCGGCTTCAGGCATTCAGTCAGCTCGCTTATTGTTTGTTGGCCTACGCGATAAAGAACGTTACTTTCGGGTGCGTTATATTCCTGTGTTGCCGGACGTCAACGACAACTTTAACTTAAGCGCCGAAGAAAGTGCCGACTACAACAGCTCATTGCAGGCTGGTTTTAACCTGCTGGCAGGTTACGGCACAATCGTCTTTGTGCATCCGGCGCAAGAGCTGTATGACACCCAGATCACAGCCTACAACGACAAAGTCGTGATCCGCAATAACGGTAATACCACCATTAAGCTGGATAAGCTAACTCAGTGTGACACCGGTAATACCAACTGTGACAAGCCCATACTGGAGCATATTCTGCCGGGTAAAACCAAAACATTGCTCAAAGACGCAGGCCGCCATTATCGCTTTGAGTTGCAGGAAGGCAATATGAAAAAGATGCAGGAGTTTTGAGATGCGCAAATGGATGTGCGGCTACGTACTAGTGTTGCTGAGTCTGATCAGTGGTTCGCTAAACGCGGCTATTACGCTTAAAAAAGACTTTGTACTGGTGATGCAACTGCCGCGCACTAACTTTATCGTTACAACCCCAGATTCTGACCCTTGGTTGGGTCAGCCTCAGCGTATGGAGTGGGATATCTCGAGGCGCCAGTTCCACCCACTGCATAAGCAACTGTTGATCCAAAGCTCCGTAGGAGCAGTCAGCGCCAGACTATTAAACACTCCTCAGCTTAGCAACGGCGCTGAAAGCATTGGCCTCAAAGTTAAGTTAAATCAGGTTGAGCTTGGTTTACGCAACAGTCCAGTATTGTCAGCAACAGAAGCCTTAGAACAAAACCTGGTTCAGCTAAGCATAAGTACAAAACCCAGAGCCGATGGTCGACCTTATTTCCCAGGTACTTACACCGGGATAGTCACCCTGCTACTGGAGACTTCTGTCCCTTAACCACTTCAAGGATCTCAGGCTAACAACAAACTCAGACTAGTCCGATAGTCTCTACCCGCCTTCGTCTTTAGCATGGCACCAACCCAAATTAAAGCGGGAGGTTTTGCTATTGTCTGCGTGTTCAGTTACATCTTTAGCCATTTTCATCAGTTGCACTGCCCTGAGCATTCCAGCTCTGGCTCAGCATCAACAGACAATCGGCACCCTGAAACAGCAGGCGGAGCAACTGCCGGAGGATTTTGCCGCACATTTGTTTAATGTGCCTCTTGCGATCCGCGTAGAGCTGAACGGCAACTATTTGGGGGATGGGCTACTGGTGCTGACTCTCGACGAACAGATCCAGTTACTCGCTTTCAGTGACGCGTACGACAGCCCATACACCGACAGTGATCGTGAGTTTTGGCTTGCGGCACTGACAGAAAAAACAGCTTTGGGTCAATGCCTGAACTGCAAAAGCGGCTTATTAGCTCTGGAATACAGCCTGCAGGACGCTCGATTGTCTATCGTCACCAAAGATGCAGAACAAGGCTCAGCAACCACAAAATATCAAGCCTTACCAAACGCTGGCAGCTCAGGCCTGATTATGCACAACCAATTGAATCTAATGAATGTTGAAGGTGCCTCCAGCTCACGTTATTACAGTATGGAACTGATGGGCAGCACAGGAAACTGGACCCACTACACTGGTACACAAGTTTCCCGCAGCGGTTTAGGCAACGAGTCCACCTACTATGGTTTAAGCCAGCTCTACAGTCAGTATGAACTTGAAGGCAAAGCCTTGCGGGCTGGTTATTTCGCCAGCACAGCTCAGGGCCTGAACCTGACTCCGGGCCGCGGCGCTGGTGGCGATAATATGCTGGGTTTGATGCTGAGTTCATCCGATACCTTAGTGGCCGACCACAACTACCCGAGCACCACTGCTGTCTATGTCACTGCAGACCGTCCTGCTATCGTTGAGATTCATCGTAATAATCAGCTGATCAATAGCCAGCAAGTTCAGGCTGGTTTACAAACGATCGACACCAAAGTGTTACCAACAGGTATTTATGCGGTGCAATTACGAGTAGTACAGGATGGTCAGTTGCTCTCTGAATCCGAAGCAATGATCTACAAACCCACTGTGTGGCAAGACCCGTCTGAACCACTACGTTACAGCCTGTTTGCTGGTCGCCAGACTCAGCTATTTAATAACACTGAGTCGGCCTTTGAAGGCAGCGCTACGGTAGGGGCTGCACTCAATTACCTGCTCAACCCTAACACTGTAGTGGGTTTATCCGGTCAGTACAGTGATCAGGCTATTTCGCTAGGCACTTCTTTGGATCTAAACCTTGGCGAGCGCAGCAAACTATTGGCCAATCTATATAACAGTCAAAACTCAGGCTATGGCCTGGACGGTCAGTTTATTTACAGTTTTGATAGCGGCAGCCTGATGCTTAGCCAGCAATTTAATAAAACCAAAGCAACTGCACTATCACTAGCAAGGACACAGCGTAGTTCAGCGCTAAGCTGGCATCAGCGCATTAGTGCCAGCCAAAGTGGCTCTGTGCGCCTGTCACATCAACAAGGTTTGGGAACTGGGGTTGACCTGAACTGGCAATACCATCAGCAAAATTTTGATACCAACAGCAGCTGGCGTTTTACTGCCTTTAACCGCCCTGCATTGTCAGGCACGGTCGCCTATCGAAATACCGGAGTGGAGCTGAGTTTAAATATTAACTTTGGCAAAAACACCTCACAGTACTACGCAGCACTGGGCAACAGAACATCACGGGATGGCAGCAAAGAAAACACAGCGGAAGCAGGTTGGAGCACTCAAGTTGAAAACAGCAGTATCCAACATATAGGCGCCAGCGCAAGCGTAGACAATTATGGCATCGGCCTGACTGCGAACAGCAGCCTGAAGAATCAGTATCTTTATGGGGATGTCTATATGACACGGTCTTCTTACGACGGCACATTCAGCTCTGGGCTCAACCTGAGCAGCACTATTGCTGCTTCAACTGAAGGTATGACCGCCAGCAGCAATAGTAGTTACGAAGGCGCAAGCCTTATCGTCGAACTGGAGTCTGACGTGGAACAGCTAAAACTCCGCGCCCATGATTCAGCTGGCCAAAGTGTGATGTTAGCGCCGGGAATGAACCTGGTCCCCGTCAAAGCCTATAGCCCCGGTACTGTCAGTTTTGATATTGAACAACAAGGCTCGGAGTACGCCAGCTTGTCGCAATCAGTAAAACGTTATCACCTGAATAAAGGCGGTGTGGACTATATGAAACTCTCTGCTTTTAAAACAGTAACAGTGGCGGGTCGTTTAGTGGATCAGCAAGGAAAACCACTATCCGGGCAGCATGTACTGAATCACTCCAGTCGCACTGTGACAGAAGCCAGTGGCTTTTTCACGCTAGCCATGCGTCAGTCCAGCCCGACTTTGGATGTACTGCAGCAAGGGGAAAGTATCTGCCACTTTGAGCTGGATACCAGCTTAGAACAAAAGCAGCAAGATCTGTTATTTGTTGGCGATCTTCGCTGCGACACTCGCGTCAGTCAAGCTGAACCACAGCAACAAACACCAACAACCTTTGCGCCAAATTAAGGAGCACCTGATGAATTATGTTCGTAGTTTTGGCCTGATGCTTTGCCTGTATTTTTCAGTACAACACCAGCCATTGCTGGCTGCCGAAGTCACAGTAAGTGCCGAATTTAAAGCGGACAGCTCAGCCTCAAGCCAACAACGCCTGACCGATGTAACGCCTTGTAACGATCCATTCTGCACTTACATCTGGAACTACACACGCTACAAAGCCATCACTGTCGACAGTTTTATCAACCACAGATTCATCAAGAACAATACGCATCCCAGAAATAACTTATATCTCAAATTTCCCTCTGCCCGCAAGGTCATGTTACAGCATGAAAGCGGTCGCCAGACTGAAGTGACCTTTAAAATCAAACGCATAGGCGGAACTTATGTCAGTCGTGGCGGGATAAACTCGCTGTATTCGATGATTGGCAGTGGTGGTATCGGCATTATGCCTGGTATCAACAACGGCAATTGTTCGAGGGTTCTGGCCGGATCTACATCTCGTGGCAATACCACTAGTTTTTTATGGGACATCAACTCCCCTTACGACAATATAGGTGGTAATTGCTACAGATTGTTTTCTAACTCCGACCCTTTACCCAGCACCCAAAGCTTTAGTCTTGAACAAACCCAAATCGCCTTTGTGTATGAGCTGCTGACCGATTCACCGATGAAACTGGAAAACGGGCAATACAAAGGCAGACTGGTATTCAGTGTTGGAACCGGCGCCGATTTTGATATGGGCGAAGGCGACTATGCCGACCCTCAGCTTATCGTCAACATTAACCTGAATGTGGAACATCAGACCATGCTGCGCTTTCCGGCCAATAGCAGCAGAATTATGTTGGAACCAGCGAAAGGCTGGCAGGACTATCTGGCCACAGGGAAAATGACAGAATCAGTGAAAGCAGATATTCCTTTTCAAATCTGGAGCACCGGGCCACTGAGTATTTATCTGCAATGTAATGTCGATATGGCGCCTTATTGCGGATTAAGAAACGCCCGTAATGGCCACCGAATTACGGTGATGACAACGATCACCATGCCACAAGGCATGAAAGCACCTTATGGCATAGCTGCTGAGCGAATACGACTATACGCAAGTCCAAGCAGGGTTAAATTTACACCAGACCAAAAGATCACTAACGGCACAGGCATAGTGCACTTTGAAGTCAATGCCAAAGATGTAGCATCAGCCCTTGGCAGTAATCCGGGTGGTGAATATTCCGGTTCAGTGGCATTGATGATCGAACCTCGTTTGTAGCATAGGTTAGATAATAAAATCAGATCAGATTAGTCCGATAGTCTGCTGTATCGGACCAGCCTACCATAAACATCATGATGAGTTGCTCATCAATGTCGCAGTACCACAAGGGCTGCATACTTTTTGATTTAAGGAGCTTTTAGCTATGAAAAATCTGAACACAGTTCTTGCCTCAGCCATGTTGTTAAGTCTGTCAGCATCCGGCTTTGCCGCCCAAACCGAACAGAAACAAATCACTGTTATTGCTGAAGTGCCGTCCACTAGCTTTTTCGTCAATGCATTACCAGGGGACGACGTATTTACTGCACCTCAACGTATGGAATGGAATACTTTTAATAACGTACTGACACCTATTCAAAAGCAGCTGCATATGGGCAGTACCACAGGCGCTATTCAGGCGGCAGTGACTAGTTCTACTCTAACCGGAAGTCTGCTGGCCAATACCATAGATCTGGCCGTAGCTGTTAACGGCGTCACTTTAAATTCAACTGCAGCCGACGTACTGGGAGCGACCCAGGCTGCTGCTGGTCAGGTGGTGAATATGACCATAGCGCCAGCAACGGGCGCAAGCTACACCCCGGATAACTATTCTGGTGTGGTCAGCTTATCTTTTGAAACTCCACTGCCAAATGCAGAACCAGCGCCAGCTGAATAATTCCTCGTCAACCCCAACCGGTGCCTTTGGCAGGTAGATGTTTTACCTGCCTTTTTTATTCGCTGCCATCCATGGCGCTCACCCAAAAGGGCCAGCTAAAGCTGTTCAAAAACATTCCCGATGTTTTTGTATTCGCTGCCATCCATGGCGCTCACCCAAAAAGGGCCATCGTCGCTGCGCTCCAATGTTAAAAAACACTCCCGATGTTTTTGTATTCGCTGCCATCCATGGCGCTCACCCAAAAGGGCCAGCTAAAGCTGTTCAAAAAATGGCAGGACAGCCATTTTTCACAGCGCCAGCTGCCAAAGGCGAACGTCAGGGATGATGTGAGTGAAAAACATTCCCGATGTTTTTGTATTCGCTGCCATCCATGGCGCTCACCCAAAAAGGGCCATCGTCGCTGCGCTCCAATGTTAAAAAACACTCCCGATGTTTTTGTATTCGCTGCCATCCATGGCGCTCACCCAAAAGGGCCAGCTAAAGCTGTTCAAAAAATGGCAGGACAGCCATTTTTCACAGCGCCAGCTGCCAAAGGCGAACGTCAGGGATGATGTGAGTGAAAAACATTCCCGATGTTTTTGTATTCGCTGCCATCCATGGCGCTCACCCAAAAAGGGCCATCGTCGCTGCGCTCCAATGTTAAAAAACATTCCCGATGTTTTTGTATTCGCTGCCATCCATGGCGCTCACCCAAAAGGGCCAGCTAAAGCTGTTCAAAAAATGGCAGGACAGCCATTTTTCACAGCGCCAGCTGCCAAAGGCGAACGTCAGGGATGATGTGAGTGAAAAACATTCCCGATGTTTTTGTATTCGCTGCCATCCATGGCGCTCACCCAAAAAGGGCCATCGTCGCTGCGCTCCAATGTTAAAAAACATTCCCTATGTTTTTTTATTCGCTGCCATCCATGGCGCTCACCCAAAAAGGGCCAGCTAAAGCTGTTCAAAAACACTCCCTATGTTTTGTTCCCGTCGTACTTGAAACTACTGCCTTGTTGGCTGCTTGTCGTTCAGATAAAAAAACGGGCAGGGATAAACCCTGCCCCTACGCATCCTCCGCCGATCACAAGACCATGCATAGGACTGTTTATCGGTTTTAACTCGCCACCTGTTGCTGCGAACTATGACAAAGCACAACTGTGCAGTCTGGCTCTATAAAATTTCGTTTAAAAAGCTGTTCACTATTGCTTTCGGCAATAGGTGTCCCGTCGTACTTGAAACTGCTGCCTTGTTGGCTGCTTGTCGTTCAGATAAAAAAACGGGCAGGGATAAACCCTGCCCCTACGCTTCCTCCGCCGATCACAAAACCATGCATAGGACTGTTTATCTGTTTTAACTCGCCACCTGTTGCTGTGAACTATGACAAAGCACAACTGTGCAGTCTGGCTCTATTAAAGTTTCGTTTAAAAAGCTGTTCACTATTGCTTTCGGCAATAGGTGTCCCGTCATACTTGAAACTGCTGCATTGTTGGCTGCTTGTCGTTCAGATAAAAAAACGGGCAGGGATAAACCCTGCCCCTACGCTTCTTCCGCCGATCACAAGACCATGCATAGGACTGTTTATCGGTTTTAACTCGCTGCCTGTTGATCCAAGCTATTACTAAGTACCGCAGTACAGTCTTCTGCCGTTAAAGGCTTATAGTACAAATAGCCCTGCACCAAATCGATGCCACATCGTTTAATCAGCATAGCGTCAGCCAGCCTCTCTACGCCTTCGGCTATCAATGTTAAACCCAGCTTATGCGCCAATTGAATGGTGTTTTCCAATACCAGCCGCTGTTGTGATCGCTCTGATACGCCGTCGATTAAACTTCGATCCAACTTTAACCGGGTGGCAGGTATACGGGATAACTGCTGCGCGTTGGCAAAGCCTGTACCGTAGTCGTCTATGGCAATGCTAAAACCTGCCAAACGTAAATTTGCCAGGCTTTCAATAGCGGCTGAAAGCTGACTAAAATCCTGAGTTTCAGTCACTTCAAAGCAGATTAATTGTGGTTTGATGCCAGACTGTTGCACTTTGTGCTGCAGTTGCTGCATAAAAGCAGTATCTGACAAAGACAAAGGCGATAGGTTAAAAGACAGCTGCACTACAAGCTTCAACTCGTACCACTTTTGTAGTTGTTTTAACGCTTGATCCAATAACAGCAGAGTTAATTCGTTAATCAGACCCCACTGCTCGGCAGCTCTGATAAAACGATCAGGCCTTACCATGCCAAGTTCTGGTTGATTCCAACGTGCTAAGGCTTCTACTGCGATGATCTCTCCTGAGTTCATATCTGCTATCGGCTGATAACAAAGCGAAAATTGCTGCTCACTAATGGCTTTACACAACATTTTTTGATCAAACAGCGGAGTTTTCATCTCAGAATCAACAGACCAAGCTTCGGCTTTACGGCGGCTCAGACACAGACTCAACAGCTCTTTATTCAGCGGCTTCGCTAGAGTGCCAAGTACCTGCAAACCGTCTGCTTCGGCCATAGTGGCAACACTATGGAGTAACAAAGCATCTTTAGCGCTGGTGATAATCACGGCCTGACATAATTGCTGTTTTGCCAGGGATCGTAATAACTCCACACCATTCATCTGCGGCATGTCCAGGTCGATCAGCATCAGATCAGCGCGTTGCTGCTTTAACAGCTCAAGAGCCAGCTCACCATCGGATGCGTAACTGATATGCTGGATCTTCAACTGTTTTAATAGTTGCCCGGCATACAGTTGCTGTGCCGCACAATCTTCTACCACTAATACATTGGGGTTTTGCACTTAGTTTTCCTTCTCTGAGGCCAGCTCCTTCTGGCTGTTATCGCACCATAGTTGTGCTTCACGATTAAACACTTTTAAGGCGGCCAGCACACGTAAACTGGCACTGGTGATCTGCTGCTCTGTGGCTTTTTCCAGCGTTTCACAGCTGTCGATTAACTGCTCAGCTTGCACCAGCACAGCAGCACCTTTGATTTTATGCGCCTGTCGTTTAAGCGCATGCCAATTCGATTGTTGCAGCAGTAGTTTCAGCTGTTCTATGTCTTCACTATTGCTTTGACACAAAGTAGACAGCATCTGGCGGGCAAAGGCTGGATCAGGCCCTGCCAACACAAATAAAGCGTCGATATTGAAAGCGGCTTTGCCTTTGGCGTACTTCTGAATACTTTGCTGTAATTCATTGATACTGATAGGTTTAAATAAGCAGTCATTCATACCAGCTGCTATGCAGCGGGCAATTTCATCGGACTGTGCTCTGGCTGTTAGCCCCAGTACCACTAAATGCTGTAAGTCCTGGTCAGCACGGATAGCTTGGGCCAGCTGATAGCCATCCATCAGTGGCATATTGCAGTCGGTCAGAACTAAATCCAGTTGCTGCTGTGCTAACAACTGCAGTGCCTCACTACCATCAGCCGCCTGCCAAACCTGATGCCCTAAATAACTCAATTGGCGCTGCAATAACAGACGATTCACCTGATGATCGTCCACTACCAGTAGCTTTAAAGGCTGATAGTGCTGGTTTTCGTCTGCGTTTTCTGCTGATCGTTTTTTGTCAGCTTCACTCAGCGCAGCAGCCCTATAAGGCAACAGCAGTTTTATTTGAATTTCGGTGCCCTGATCTTCTTCACTCTGAATAGAAAAGCTGCCCAGCATCAATTGCACTATAGTCTGGCAAATACTTAAACCTAAACCTGTACCGCGTTCACCTGAAACCTGTTCTGAGTTCGCCAATTGTGCGAAGGGTTTCAGTACTTTTGCGCTTTGTTGATGAGTCAAACCAACCCCTGTATCTTTGACACAAAGTTTCACCAGCAGATGGTCTTCCTGCAGCTTAAGCAAGGTTAAACTTAAGTCCACCCCACCCCGCGGCGTAAATTTGATGGCATTGTTTAGCAGGTTGGATAGCAGCTGCTTATACAATAAAGGGTCTAGTTCTATCTGATATGGCTCTAACGCCAGATCCATTTTGTAATTCAGATACAAACCTTTACTTTTGGCCATCCCAACAAACACCTGATAAAGCCTTTTGGTTTCATCCTGTAACAGCAGCCACTGCGGTTTGAGCTCCAACTGGCCTGCTTCAATTTTCGCGAGATCCAGAATATCGCCAATCAGCTCTTTTAAACCCTGGGCTGAATCGTAGGCAATATCTATGGCGGTGAAATCCCAAAGCTTTTCATCGGCCTGACGTTTCGCCAGCTCCAGCGTACCGATAATGGCGTGCAGCGGAGTGCGAATTTCATGGCTCATAGTCGAGAGGAAAAAGCTTTTGGCTTTGCTCGCCTCAAGGGCCTGCTCTTTAGCTTGCTCCACTTGTTCCAGCAATAGCTGGCGTTCGCGCACCTGACGGCGTAAGTAAAAATTCCAGAATACGAATGCCAGCACAATAACTGCAAAAGCAGCTACAGCCTGTATAAGCTGCTGGCGATATGTCTGCCAAAAGTTGGGGGCAGCCGTATTCACAGACCAGTCCGACAACAACGCCAATTGATCCGGTGGAATACTCAACAGAGTTTTGTCCAGAATACTGTAAAGCTCGCTTTGCTGTTTGGGCACGGCTAACGTAAAACGAGCACCGGATGGCATAAAACTAGAGCTGATTTGCAGCTGGTTTTTATAGGTCTGCTCTGCATAAAACCTGGTTATCACCAGATTTTCCACCAAAGCATCGGCCTGACCTTCTAATACTGCCTCCACGCTTTTCTGCAGGTTTTCAACGAATTTAAACTTCAGCTTAGGATAAGTCGCTTTCAAATAAGACACGATCGCATGATTGTCCTGAATGGCTAAGGTTTTGCCTGCCATTTGCTCAATCCGCAGTTGTGGCGTCGCGGAATCGGAACGGGTAACTACCGCATAGGAGGTAACCAGATAAGGCCGGCTAAAATTCAAAAACTCCGCGCGTTCTTCATTAGGCGACAAAATAGCCGACAAATCGGCCTTGCCCTCTTTTAGCAATTGCAGCATTTCGGTTAGCGACCGTACAGGCACCCACTCAAACTCCAGCCCGGTTTTGGCACTAATGGCTTCAGTTAATGACTTTAAAATACCAACGCCTTGGCTTAAATCCTTGGATCCCATTAGAAAAGGTGTATCGCCCAGTGGATGCACAATACGAACTGGCTCGTTACGTTCAATAAAACTCTGCTCGGCTTGAGACAATTCAATACGCTCTGCCAACATATAAAGCGCCCGGCCTGCACTCCAGCGCTGCAAAATCTGTTGCTGCTCTGTATGAGGCACAGCAGCTATGACTTTATTCAATAAAGCCAGCAGCTCAGGCTGTAGTTGTGAAGTATAAAAATTAAAATGTCCGGAGCTTAAAGGCGTAAAGTTACTGATATTCAGCTCTGAAAAATGGCCTGTATGAATTAAATAATGGGCGCTGATGACATTGCCTAAATACAACTGGGCATGGCCTAAGGCCACAGCTTCCAGCGCTTGAGTTAAATTATCGTAGGGCACCAAATCTGCGTCAGGAAAGCTTTGCTGAAGTCGTTCGAGGCTTACATAGTGCTTGGAAAAGGCTAACTTGGGTTTATGATGAGAGCCATGTTGCGTATTTTCTTTTTCCACAGACCTTTGATAAGTGGTGGTCACAAGCACAGGAATATCATCAGCATAAGACTCTGTCGCGACAATATCAGCGACATCCAGCTCATTCATACGGGCATAGCTGTAAAAATCGATGGTGCCTTCGCGCGCTGCGGCTATCAAATCAGCTTTAGTAGCAAAACTGCGAATGTCCACCGGCAAGGCCAACGCAGAGCTGATTAACCCCAGATAATCGGCCGTTATTCCTTCAAAGTCTTTGCCATTAGTTTTAAGTACAAAAGGCGGATGTTCATCATAGAGTGCACCAAACACCAATTGCTTTTTCTTCATCAGCCATTGTTGCTCGGCCTCTGTTTGTTCGACCTGTATGGTTGCAGTGCTGCGGGAAAACAGCTGCAATTGCTGCGCAGCAGACAGCATTGGAATCAGCAGCAAAAAAGTCCACACCATTAATTTCATGACAAATTATGCCTCTTGGCAAAATCAAACAGCTCCATAGCAGAGCCTAAGTTCAGCTTGGCCAGAATATTGGTTTTGTGAGTACTGACGGTTTTATGGCTAATGGCCATAGTTTCAGCAATATCTTTGTTGGCATGGCCTTTACACAGAAGCTCAACGATTTGCAGCTCTCTGTTACTTAAACTGGCCAATAAAGCAGCCTCAGAGCTTGCCAGCTGTTCGCCATAGAGCTCAGGTTGTGGGAATACTTTTTTGCCTTTGAGCACTAAACGCGCCGCTTCTGCCAATTCGTCCAGCGGCTGAGCCTTGGAAACTATGCCATAAGCTCCGGCTTCAATGCAGCGCACCGCATAGACAGATGGCTCCTGCGCTGTCAGCACCAGAATGCGAGTCTCAGGGTAACGCTGACAAACCCTGCGTATCACTTCCAAACCACTCATTTGTGGAATATCCAAATCCAGGACCATCAATTGACATGGTGTGTTTTTCAGTAACTGAATGGCGTCTATGCCATTATCGGCTTCAGCCAACACCTCAAAGTTATGTCGCTCCAGCACAGCCTTCACCGCCAAACGTAAAAATGGATGATCGTCTACCACAGCGACAGAAATAGGTAACATGCTTTACTCCAGTCAATAAATTCAGGGATACAACTTTTTTCACAGCATAGACAATTACCGACCAAATAGCCTAAGCAGTTAGGCTGATTAAGCCCATAGGACTAATCTGATTTTTTGTCACGTCTTAGCATCCCAATCGACGCCTTTCGCTACCAGTGCTACACTGCCCACTCTTTGTTTTCGCATTTATGGATGCCACTGATTTGAGCCAACCATCGACACCACTGGCACCACCACAGGCCAGCTTTTATTTTTATGACTATGAGACTTGGGGCGCGGATCCAAAAAAAGATCGCCCGGCCCAGTTTGGTGGTATTCGCACCGATTTAGATTTAAACCCTATTGGCGAACCCGACATGTGGTATTGCCAATTGGCGAACGATTATTTGCCTCATCCGGTGGCAGCATTGATCACCGGCCTGACGCCACAGTTATGTAATCAAAAAGGTTTACCTGAAACTGAATTTTGCCGCCGTATTCTGGAAAAGTTCAGCCAGCCTAATACCTGCGTGCTTGGGTATAACAGCTTACGTTTTGATGATGAAGTCACGCGTTACAGCTTGTACCGTAACTTTTATGAGCCTTACGGCCGTGAGTGGCAACAGGGCAACAGCAGATGGGATTTAATCGACATAGTGCGCGCTTGTTATGCCTTGCGCCCTGAAGGCATTGTCTGGCCAGAAAAAGCCGATGGCAGCCCAAGCTTTAAATTAGAAGATTTAACCAAAGCTAATGGTTTGTCGCACCAACGCGCACACGACGCTTTGTCTGATGTATATGCCACTATCGCCATTGCCAAACTGGTAAAAGAAAAACAGCCGAAGTTGTTTCAGTACCTGCTGGATTTACGCAAAAAAACTGAAGTCAGTAAGTTGTTTGATTTGGTCAATTTAACGCCGCTGGTGCATGTGTCGGGTCGCTTCCCCGCTATTCAGGGTTGTGTGAGCTGGATAGTGCCTCTGGCGCCGCATCCAACCAATAAAAACGCCGTGATTTGCTACAACCTGCAAGCCGATCCTAAACCTTTGCTGGAGCTGGATTTAGCATCATTGCAGCAACTTTTGTATACCAAAACCGCTGACTTAGACGAAGACCAGCAACGGCTTGGTTTAAAGCTGATCCATCTCAACAAGTGCCCAGTGTTATCTCCGGCTAAAACTTTATCAGAGCAACGCGCTGCCGATTTGGGCATAGACAGAACAGCCTGCCTTAAGCATCTGGACTGGCTGCGCCAAAACCGCTCTGCTATTCAGCCTAAGGTGATGGAGCTGTATCAGTTGCCGACAGACTTCAGTGTGGAGACTAATCCGGATTATCAGCTTTATAACGGTTTTGTCTCCAACGAAGATAAACAGCGGATGGAACAGCTGCATTTAATGAGCGCCGATCAACTGGCCTCTAACCCTGTGCTTTTTAGCGAAGACAGATTAAACCAACTGCTGTTTTTATACCGCGCCCGCAACTACCCACAAAGCCTGACCGATCAGGAGCAACAACGCTGGCAACGCTATCGCAGCGACAAACTAACTCACGGCCTGGATAAACCTAATTTAACCTTTGAAGAATTTGGTTTGGCGTTGGAGAATCTGGCACACGAGGCTGGTGATGACGTGAAAAAAATGAATATCCTCAAGGCGTTATTTCAATATGCTCAAAGTTTATAAACTCAGGCTAGTTGATAAAAAATTGTAGGGGCGGGTCTTGCACCCGCCCGTCTAATGATACCGCGGTGCCCATTGACGGGCCCGGACAAGCCAAGGCACCTACAACCCGCCCGTCTATCCTTCATTATTAGGTTCACTTCAAACACGACGGTTTTTATTAATTTTTATTCAGTTGCCAGTCAGCCATCTATGTTTCAGATCAGACTTCTGCTAGCCTGCGCGCATTAATTAACCAATATTGTTTTTGGGTGCGGAGTTTGTGATGAAGTTGTGGTCAAAAATCAAAGTGATGTTATGTAGTTTGTTATTAACAGGTTGTATAGCGCCAGCCTTATTAATGACCTCGCAGGCCCAACTTCTGGGTGAACTATTACGTCCCCTGGTTGGTTTTAACCCATTGGATGTAAAGCTGTTTGAGAACCCGCTGATCCGCGACCCTATGGTGGCTTTAATGGGTGAAGATAACTACCGCACCGCCGTTACTTTATTAAACACTGCAACAGCCATTCAACAACAAGGCCCACTGTTTTTTGTGGTATCAGAACACTCGCCTTTGCCTCACTTGGCCGAAAAAGCCGGCTTTGTCTGGAACTCAGAGCATAACCAAATGGCTATTTTGCTGGTGTCGGGCGGTAAAACCGAAATATTCAATCAGGTGGTTGAAGGCGCTGCGGGAAAAATCATACCAAGCTGGCCCAAAGAGCTGCTCGACTACACCAGCCCTGAAAAATTAAAACAAAAAGCTGTGGCCGCAGCGGCAGGTAAAATAGGCCAGGGGTTGGGTTTGTCAGAAGAACAAACTGGTTTTGTTGAAACAGGTTTAGCAGGAGGTTCAGTGCAAAATGCGCTGGAAGAAAACCTGAAGCAAAAAGCCATGGATCCGGTAGAAGAAATCAAACAACAGGTCGAAGCTGGTAAAGCTGAGTTGCTAAGTGCACCTAAACAACGCTTCACAGAAATGACTCAGGAAGCAGTACCCACCGAAGATGACGTACTAAAGCAGTTTACCGGCAAATCAGCAGAAGAACTCAAAGCAGCAAAAAAATACGTCGAAGAAGCCAAAGCCAGAGCGGACGCTAACCAGAAGAAGCCTGTCTCTGCGATAAAAGACAAAGCCACTTTGGAAAAAGAGGCCAAACAGTGGGCCAAAGATAAAGCCAATAAAAAAGTAGACGAAACTCGCGCCCCGGCTGATGATTTACTAAATGAGCTGACAGAAGAAGTGAAGCAAAAAACCACTTTGCCTGGGACGGAGAAGAAAAAGGATGGTGGGGACTAAGGTTTTTATGTGACTCAAGAAAAGTAACCAAACTCAGACATATTGATTACTTGTTCAGCAGTTTGGTTAAGCCTATACTGAATGCGCATTCGACATACGCATAGGTAATTTTATGAAAGCAACGTTCAGCTCACAAGCCCCAAAAAAAGCAACCAACCTTAGCTTGAACAGCGAATTGTTGGCTGAAGCGAAACGACTGAATATCAATCTGTCCGCGACTATGGAAAAAGCTTTGGAACTGGAAGTGAGTCAACGATTGAAAGCACAGTGGCTTGCGCAAAATGCTGATGCTATTGCAGCCTGCAATGATCTAACTGAAAAGCATGGCCTGTTCTCTGACTCATTTCGGGCATTTTAATGTCGCAATTCACGCTCTACCAAAACAATGATGCAAGCACTGCCAAAACCTACCCTTATTTTGTTGATGTGCAAAGTGATTTACTTGAGTCCCTGAATACCCGTCTTGTTGTGCCGCTGACACCATTGGCTCTCCTGGATAAAAAGGCTCCTCAGCACCTATGCCCAAGAATTCACTTAGACACAGGAGATTTTGTAATTCTGACTCACCAGATGACCAGCCTCCCAACAAAACTGTTGATAAACCCTGTGACCCACTTACAAGCTTTCAGAGATGAGATTATTGCCGCGGTTGATTTCCTGATCACAGGGATATAAACGACAGTTTTCGAGCCTTGTTACTCTTTATCTGCTCCTGAAGTCGCTCCCAAAGTTTTTTATGCCATTTAATGTTACTGATTTGCTTTCTCGGCGGCCTTTTTACGCATATCCATCAAAGCATCCAGCACCTGCTCGTCCAGTTTTTGGGCTTTGCCAAGCGCAATTGCTTTATCAAAACTCGCTACGGCCTCTTTAGGTTGCCCTGCCCCAAACAGTCGCTGGCCCAGCACCATATGGGCGTAAGGCAGATTAGGGTATGCCTGAATCAAGGTTTGAGACGTAGTAACTGCAGCAGTATGGCGTTGCTGCTCGGCTTGAGCTTCTGCGAACTCAACATAACTGTTCACCGGCGCAGCCATGATAAATCCGACTTTTTTGGAAAGCTCTGCATAGTGCGCGGTTAAGGCTGAAACATCCGCGTACTTTGCTATTTCTGGCGTAATGGCGAAATTCAAATGACTGAATAAATACTCTAGTCCTTCTGACAAGGCCGGTAAGATACTACTCATATGGCCACGATTTGGATACTGCTGAAATGTCCAGACTAATTTAGATGGTTTGTTCTGCTCCATCGCCGCTAGTAATTCCAGCGTTCCGGAGTAAAAACGCCCGCCCTCACCGCCAACACTGATAAACAAATGCTGATAAGGCCGCTTTGCATCCGCTAGTTTTTCTACATTCGACAGGGTTTCAGCCTGACTCCACCAACCTTGCGGACTCAAGGCCAAGTAGTTAGTAAAAAGATCTGGCTGATTAAACAGACTATACAGCGCCAAAGTGCCGGCATTTGAATGCCCTATCAGTGTACGGTGTGGATAGGTTGGATAACCTTTATCGACGTAAGGAATAAGCTCAGTGCGAATAAACTTCAAAAAGTTATCGGTTTGACCTGCGTTTGGCCACTTAGTAGATATAAAGGCCTGAAGCTCATTTTGCGGTTGCCCCACAACTTTTGGCAAATAATCTCTGGGTCTATTGGTAGTTTCAATACCTACCACCATAGTTTTTGGCATCAAATTGTAATCAGTGAGCGATTTCACCACCCCTGTGACCGCATGAAAATGCTCTGCACCATCCAACAGATAAATCGCATGAAGTCGCTCATTGTCTTCATACTCAGGCGTATAGATCCAAATCGGTCTGTCTTCACCAATAATATCCGAGTACAAAATTACTTTTTTACCAATACTTATCTCACTCGCTTTAGCATTAAAAGCAGCAAGGACCGCGAACAGAACAAACACAACACTCCGCATCTAGCACTTCCTTATGTCAATGAATGGGTAAAATTGTAAAGCAGAACTCAATACTTTGCTCACTGAACGCCGCAGCTTAGCCTAGTTGGCCCACTGGAGACCAAGCTGTTGATAGCCGGAACCAAATTAAGCAACTTGTAAACTTAGCTCATACTAAGGATCTGCGTCTTTTTGTTCCGGTTTATACAAATACCAAACGGCTATAACGCAACCAATAATGAAACTTAATGAATGCCCGGGTTTAGGGTGCCCCGCGGTTTTAATATCTAAATACACTGCAGGCAAAATAGCAAAAAGGATGGCACCTAGCAGTATATATTCCTGCCTACACTTAACCACATAAAATACTAGCGCAAAACCCGCAAAGCCCAGCGCTGCTTGCGAAGCACCTGTGCCGGTATTCCAGGGAGGCGATCCAAATTGTGTTGTAAATAGAGTTCCGATAGCACCGGCAAACAGCCAAATGGATAGCGTATATCTGAATCCAATCTTACGTTCCAGAAGAACGCCTAAGAACATCATAGATAAAACGTTATACATCATATGTTGCTGATAAACATGAACAAACTGCGAAGTGATAAATCTCCATATTTCAAATTCTTTGATACTTTCTACTGTTAGACCACCATACTCAGCAAGATAAATAATTCGGGATTTACCAAGTATTGAGCCTGATATTTGGTAAGCCACAAAAAAAGAAACGCACACAGTTAAAATGCATATAACAATAGTAAAAAAAGGTTTGTAATTAGAATTCATACTTCGTCCTGAATTAACGCCCCAAGAAGGGGCAATAACATCTGGACTACAATACGGAACGAAGTGACGGTAGCCCACATGCTCTTGTCTCGCTTACTTGAATTATTAGCTGCCTGACCCAATTAGTCCTTGTATTGTAGATACCAGGATTCTTGCAGACTCAGAAGTATCATTTATTGGTATTCTAAAATAAGTTTTGCCAGAGTTATCTGAGCGCAGACTGATTGTATAGAAATTTGGGTTAGCTAAATCGTCAACACTACCTTTCTCAAATAAATAGCCAGAGAATTCCTTCGAAGAGACAATGTTCCATAATTTGTTAAATAAGACCTGGTCAATCTCAATATCTTTTTTAACATTCGATGCCCCCATTCCTGCAATATTAGCAATTGCAGATTCGCCATTGGACATGAGGGATGCATAGACAATGTGGCCTGGCTCTAATTGTTGCAGGAAAAACAGCTGACTTGTTTTCGCTAAAGCGCTGTTACAGAAAAGAGCTATGGCAATCAATATATAGAGAGAAAACTTCATAGTTTCGATGTCCTCCTTGGAAGCTAACGCCCAAATTTAGCTCGGAAAGCCGCGCAGCGGGTAGACGTCGCAACCCGCGTTTCTTGCCGGCGATAACAATTGTTTGTTAGGGCTGTTCACGAACAAATCGACACATCCCTTTACCCAGATTAGTGCCATCTCGCTCAATGTAACCATAACGACCATAGAAAGCTTCTTTACCATGCGCTGCAAGTAAACCGACCGTTGCACCTACCTGACACACTTTAAAAAGATAGCTTTCAACCCTACTCATAAGCATCCGACCAATACCTCGGCCTTGATATTCAGGAGTAACTACGACGTCTTGGATGTAAAAATACATAAAACCATCACCAACAACCCGAGCCATTCCTATCAGCTTTTCGTCGTCTCTGACTGTTACGTGAAATAAAGAACTATCTAAGCTCATTTGCGCCACGACTAAATCGACCCTATCCCAGTCGACTTCACACCTTAAGGCTATATATTCTTTAGCTGTCGGTGCTACATCATTGATGACGTAATTGGTTGATTTCGCGATGAAGCCCTAGCTCCGCCAGCATGCCGCGAACTTGTGAGCGTTGCACGGACTGCAGGCCCCGAATGCCGCAATTTGTTATGTGTTTGGGTAGTAAACAATTGAGCTCCCCTCGTTTAATGCTTCTTCGTAGAAACCAACAAAACCGAGAAAACTGTCTGTATTCAGTACATCAATCTTTAGCGGCTTACCCGTGAGATTTTTCAAGTTGGCAAAGCCAAACTTTGAGCATTCCGTAGTCGCGAATTCAAAATCCGGATGTTCACTGTCCTGAGCCAAAAATAATATGCATTTATGGACATGATGTAATTCAGGATGGTTGTAATCGTATTCATTACCACCAACAAACGCACCTTCAAATCCGTATAAAACTACAGTCTTCACGAAGCATCCTTACACATAACGTTCGGTTCAGCCGCAGTTTGTAAG
>NZ_RZUF01000060.1 GCF_004005375.1 Rheinheimera sediminis
ATTTCTGCCGCAAAGCGGCTTCGTTCAACAAGTTGCTCAAGTTCACTCCGCCCGTTGGGCCTTCGTGGGACAACCTAGACTGCGTTTCGGTTGCCCCTTAGCAAGGCGTTAAACGTTCTTCGGATGATGTGGTAATCAGAGAGAAAATATGGATATAGAAAGCAAATTAGTCGCAATCTTTCGAAGCCGTTCAGCTGGACCTTTTCTTTTTTTGGGATCTGGATTTTCCAGAAGATATTTGGGTTTAGAAGACTGGAAGGGCCTGCTTAGTAAGTTCTGTGTAGCTGGTAAGCCATTTGAATACTACCTATCATCAGCTAATGGCAGTTACCCAAAGGTTGCATCATTGCTTGCTAAGGACTTCAATGAGTATTGGTGGTCTGCTTCTGAATATTCTCAGAGTGTAGAGAGATTTAAGTCTAAAATTAAAGATGAAACATCGGCGCTGAGAATTGAAATGTGTAACTATCTTTCAACGCTGGATCAGTCTTTAGCAAAAGAATCGGACTACGCTGATGAAGTTAAGCTGCTGGCCAATCTGAATGTTGATGGTGTGATTACGACAAACTGGGATATGTTTATCGAGCAACTTTTTCCTGAATACAAAACTTATATTGGTCAAGAGGAACTACTGTTTTCTAATCCGCAAGAGATTGGTGAGATTTACAAGATTCATGGTTGCTCAACAAGTTCAAATTCTTTGGTTCTGACTGATTCTGATTATGAATCTTTTAATCAAAAAAATACCTATTTGGCGGCAAAGCTAATTACTTTATTTGTTGAGCATCCAGTGGTTTTCATTGGTTACTCAATTTCAGACGAAAACATTAGTAGCTTGCTTAAAGCAATATCCGGATGCATAGGTCGCGATAACATAGAGCAACTCAGAAAGAATTTAATCTTTATACAGCGACTTTCTGAAGGAGAAGAGCCAAATGTATCCGATACCTATTTGACGATCGACGGTATTCAGATTCCACTTGTATTGGTTAAAACAAATGACTTTCTTCCTGTTTATAGGGCAATCCATTCTACAAAGCGAAAAATACCGGCGAGAGTTCTAAGATATTGCAAGGAACAATTGTACGAATTGGTTCAGTCGTCTGAGCCAGAGAAAAAAATATGCGTTGTTGATATCGATGAAATAGAAACAAAAGATGATGTTGAATTTCTAGTTGGTGTTGGGGTTGCTCAGCAAGCGTTTTTGGGTCCATCTCCCGTTGGTTACGAGAGCATTAGCACTAATGATCTTTTCGAGGATTTACTTCACGAAGAAAAAGGTTATGACTGCGAACAAATATTAAAACATGTAGCGCCTCGTGCTAGTAAATCAACACCCAATGTGCCGGTATTTATGTATCTGCAAAAACTTGGCATTAATAGTGAACAGAGTTACAAGGCATCAGAATTCAGCTTAGATAAAGTGGTTTTCAGAGATCTGAAAAGATTACGAATGAACTCATATGCAAAGCCGTATTTTAGAAATTATCGGCATATGGATATGAAGCAAATTTTAGCTGCTTGCACACCCGAAAATGCTGCTGCATATATCCCATTCCTGAGTCTAGATAAAATCGACGTTGAGCTATTACATGGTTTTTTGATTGAGAATGAAGAAAAATTTGATTACGAGGCTTCGAGCTATGCAAGTAGCTTTAGGAAGCTTGCTGCTCTTTACGATAGGTTGAAGTGGGGGTGGTAACGTTTAATGTATGTAACAATACGCACCCCAATCGAACGCGGTTCTAATCGTTACACAGCCAGACAACTGTAGATTATTTACCTGAGAAGTAGTTCACATCGTTCGATTTGCTCGCTGGGAGGGGCTAAAGCCCGTTCCCTAACCAAACGTTAATTCCGCTTATCGCTCTTAACGGTTCTCAGGTTAGTGCCAAAAGCAGACATTGGTTGTACATTTGGACTAATACATAATGTTACTTGCTGTTATCAGAAAACAAGCACGCTGATCTGATCCGGCAACACTGGACACGCCA
>NZ_RZUF01000061.1 GCF_004005375.1 Rheinheimera sediminis
ATGCAAAACTGATCCACTCCAACAATTGAAATCTGATCCACTTGTTTTCACTATGGTGCCTTTTCGGAGGCACTTTGATCACAAAAGAAGAACTCATGAAAATTCAGATTTTGCATCAGCAAGGCCTTTCACAACGTGCTATCGCCAAACAACTGGGCATATCACGTAACACGGTGAAGCGTTATCTTCGCGCCAAAATAGATACCCCGGTCTATTCGACCCGGACAAAAGGCCGTTCGCTGCTTAATCCCTATAAGTCCTTTTTACATTCACGTATTGCACAGGCCAAGCCCGTTCATCTGTCTGGTGAAGTCCTGTTCCGCGAACTCAAAGAACTCGGTTA
This sequence comes from Rheinheimera sediminis, assembly GCF_004005375.1. GTDB lineage: Bacteria > Pseudomonadota > Gammaproteobacteria > Enterobacterales > Alteromonadaceae > Pararheinheimera. Next base: position 344 of record NZ_RZUF01000061.1, read on the forward strand.
TACCGGCAGCTTGTCGTTGTTACGTCAGTACTTGTATCAGTACCGTGGCAAACCTGTGCCAGAGCCTGTAGTTCGGTTTGAAACCGAAGTGGGCAAGCAAATGCAGGTCGATTGGGGACAAATGCAAGGGGGTAAAGAGCCCATTCATGCATTTATCGCGGTGTTAGGGTATAGCCGGGCGATGATGGTGGTATTTACCGATAACATGCGTTACGCCACCCTGGAGCAGTGCCACCGCCTGACCTTTGATTACTTCCAGGGCGTCCCGCGCGAAGTGTGGTATGACAATATGAAAACCGTCGTCATTGAGCGTGATGCATACGGTGAAGGTGAGCATAAGCTCAACCAGGCGTTTTACCAGTTTGCCAAAAGCATGGGATTTATCCCCAAACTGTGCCACACCTACCGGCCTCAAACCAAAGGCAAGGTTGAGCGGATGGTTCGTTATGTACGGGACAACTTCTTCCGCCCCCTTCAAACCAAACTGATGGCACAGGGTCAGACACTGGATATAAACACCGCCAATGAACAGGCTGCCCTATGGCTTGAAACCGTGGCGCATCAACGTATCCATGACACCACCAAACAAAAGCCAGCAGAGCGGCTGGTGGAGGAACGTAAAGCCCTGCAGGCCTTGCCGCCTCACTTATTACCTGTCGCTTCGACGTTGCCCGAACACAGTTCGTTGCCGTTGTTAAGCGTGCTAAGTCAGCAACCGTTGCATCATGATCTGAGTATCTATGACCAACTGATGGAGGCCATATGAACCTGCAATTATCACGTCTTAGTGAACTTACTACAGCGTTACAGCTGCCAGGCATTGATGCCAATGCCTGTGATTTAGCTCAGCAAGCGGCGAAAGAAGAATGGGACTATCTGACCTTCCTTGAGCAGGTTCTCCAGTGTGAAAAGCGTTCCCGACACCAGCGCAAGCAGCATATATTTACGCGAATGGCAGGCTTCCCGGCGCTCAAAACATTGGAGGAATTTGATTATGCCTTCGCCTCTGGGGTGCCCAAAAGGCAGGTCACAGAGTTAGCTTCACTGTCATTTATAGAGCGGCAAGAAAACGTCGTCATGCTTGGACCATCGGGAGTAGGTAAAACCCATATTGCAGTAGCACTGGGCTACAAAGCGGTTCAGGCGGGGATCAAAACCCGCTTCGTGAGTGCATCTGATTTAATCCTGCAACTGGCCACAGCACAGCGTCAGGACAACTATAAGCAAGTGATGCAGCGCTCTGTTGTAGCGCCAAGGCTACTTATTATTGATGAAATCGGCTATCTGCCCTTTAGCGCACATGAGTCAAAATTATTGTTTGACGTGATAGCCAAACGGTATGAAAAAGGCTCAGTGATCCTGACCAGTAACTTGCCATTCGGTCAGTGGGGACAGGTGTTTGCTAACGATACAGCACTTACCTCAGCCATGTTAGACCGGGTTTTACATCACTCTCACATCTTACAAATTAAAGGAGAAAGCTATCGGATCAAAGAAAAGAAACAAGCCGGATTAATGGATAAACCCAAGGAGTAGTGGATCACTTTTAGATTGTTGCTGTGGATCACTTTTAGACTGTTGTTGACA
>NZ_RZUF01000062.1 GCF_004005375.1 Rheinheimera sediminis
CATTGACCGCATAAGAGTAATTCACCCTGTTGCCACCAGGATAGGTTTGGCTGATAACCCGGCCCACAGTGTCGTAACCCCAGGTGGTCACATCATTCCAGCTGCCGGCATAGTTGGCTGCCAGAGTGGTTTGAGTTTGGCTGCTTAATAAACCCCATTCATTAAATTGGTAACTGGTGGAGCCAATGCCATCACTGCCGACTCTGTTGAGTGACGCCACCGACCCATCTGGAATAGCTGCACCATCATCTTCCGTTTCAATTGCATACAGAATTCTTAAAATGCGCTTATTTTCAGCGTAAACGCATTATTTATATCCCGTGTAAATTGAAAAGCAGAGGTAAGGTACAAGGCCTTACCCTGAGTTCTAATCACGCATCATAAAACTTAAAATAACCCAACTTAGTGAAAATATTAGTCAGAAAAGGTGGAAAAAAAATGCTCACGATTAGTACAACCTCAGAATTCGTATTGAAAGCTACTAAGGAATAAAAAACACCAATCATTAACAATAAATAAGCAACTTCAAAAGAAATTGATACTTCTCTTACCAATACTCGGTCAAATAATCTACCTAAAAATGAGTACACCAAAGTTTCCGAAATACTTAGTTTCAGTTCAGACGTACGATTTTCGACTTTAAAAAAACCAATCACGTATAACCCAAAAGCAAGTAGAAAAACAGTAAGAAAAAGCTCATCACCATGACTTTGCAGAATAACAACTGATATAAAAAAAGTCAGAGAGTTGAAAAAAAGTGTCTTACAACGAAACATGTGAACCTCCATACGATAGGTGTAAAGCTACTTACACCTATCAAAAAAAACAACTCGATTATTCGTCTAAACAGCCACTAACCCAAGGCGTTTCGAATGCCTTGCCACTGAGAACTCCGCTTTGTCTCTGGTAGTAGCCACCTGTAGAGAAGTTAATATGTGCTTCTGTTTGTATATAGTCACCGGCATGAAATTGCACGGCATAATTCATGCCATACGAAAGAGCTCCCGCTGTTGCCGCAACAATCGACAACGGTGGAAACTTAGCGGCACCAGCCCCTGCAATCCATCCAATCTCAGCGAATCGCTTGCCAACATCAGAGTTACCTGCATTCGCCATGTTGGCTTGCTCTTGAGACATAGTGAGACTTCTTAAAGACATTGACGAATATCCAGCAAGGTCTTTATTTGATGGGGTTCCTTTTCCCGTTTCGCACTTGCAGCTTGAAAGACCGAAAGGATCATATTTCATAATTGGATTCCCTTCCACATAGCCATAAGTATTCAACCCACCCGCCAAACCAATAGGGTCACTCTGCAAATAGCGCCCTAAAGTCGCATCATAATCCCTGAAGTAGTTGTACCAGCTGGCTTTTTCAGAGTCCCAGTATTGTCCTGGAAAGCCGATATTAAACTCGCCAATACTTGTACTTAACACAGAGCGGTCAAAGGCCTCCAGCTTAGCCCGCCATACTATCGCTTTGCTGGCATTGGTGATCACTTCAGGCCTGCCTAAATGGTCGTTGTGCACATAATACAGCTGGTTGTTNGGCCTCCAGCTTAGCCCGCCATACTATCGCTTTGCTGGCATTGGTGATCACTTCAGGCCTGCCTAAATGGTCGTTGTGCACATAATACAGCTGGTTGTTCAGAATATAACCCACCACCTGACCATTAAAATAAATGTACTGTTTGCTGGTGCCTTCGGCTAATAACTGGCCTTGTGGGCTATAGATAAACCTCGTTTCAACACTGCCTACTTTTTTATACACCCGCTGGCCCAATGCGTTGTATCTGTACTGTGCTGAACCTGCGCTCGCCATCCGGTTATCGTTGTTGTAGCTGTAGCTGATCACACTGCCATCAAAACGTTTTTCAGTTTTCAGA
>NZ_RZUF01000063.1 GCF_004005375.1 Rheinheimera sediminis
AAGGGCATAGTCCACGCAGACACGCCGTAAATATGTCCCTATAGGCTCGCCTTTGGCATCCCTGCCAAAGACGGTCTGCTTAGAACTATACCCATCCTCGCTTTTTTGAGCTGCCAGATCGTAGATGAATCGCCTTGGTATCAACTCAAAACTCGGGGCACACCGCAAGACTTGACCCCAGCGTTTACAACTGGCGATGGACGGTGGCACTGTGATGTCTATTGTCTGGCAAGTATTGCCTTATGCACTCTTAACCTTTGGCGAAGTATTAGTCTCGGCCACAGGCTTAGAGTTTGCGTACAGTCAGGCGCCNTTTATGGGTGCTGCTGGCGAATAACAGTATTCGAAGTGAAACAGTTCTGTCGCAAGTCGAAGCAACAGGATTGTCGGAAACCGCCTTTTTAATGTTTTTCTTCGCAGGTTTTGCCTTAGTGGCAGCGGCAGTTTTTGCGCTTTATGCCCGAAGATATACCATGTTGGATAACTATCGATCTGCGGCTTAGTTTTACTTGGCATAACAATAGGGGCAAGACGCTAGACTTGCCCCGTTTTTCGCTCTCAGGTAGAGGGTTATGTCGCTGCGGGAAGGGCATAGTCCACGCAGACACGCCGTAAACCCATCCATGGGGGCTAGCGTTTCGCTATCCCTGCGAAACACGGTCTGCTCAGAACTATACCCATCTTCGCTTTTTAAGCTGCCAGATAGTAGATAAATCGCCGCGGTATTCACTAAAAATGTTGGGGCACACCGCAAGACTTGACCCTAGTGTTTGCTCGCTTTTTAAGCTGCCAGATAGTAGATTAATCGCCGTGGTATCAACTGAAAACGTTGGGGCACATTGCAAGACTTGCCCCCAGCGTTTTTCTGGGATGTGATTAAGTGCGGTTGTATGATGGTGCCGTATATGGATTAATCGGATTAATGAGGGAAGAATATGTCTGTTTTTGGACCTTTAGGCTCGTTGGATGGATATATCGTTTGGATCGCATTTGAAAATGTTAAGGAATACTTGGCCGAAAGGGATGACAGCAAAGATGTGGGGCCGCGATTCGTTAAATTTCGACGGTTCTTAATTGCGATTGAATCGCTAAATAACATACCAGACTACATATATCACGAATGGAATATAAAAAAGCTTAACGGCAAAAGCGATAAACAATTCAAAGAGCATATACACAAGAGAGTTTGCCCCGCGCTTGAGCAATTGTCCCAGATAGCAAATGGATATAAACACCGTGTGCGCAACAAATCAGCTGATTTAGGTGCAAAAGAAATTCAAGGGTTAACTAAGTACACAATTGGTCGGGGTATTCTCAATGTTGAATACAACACCGTTGAGTGCTCGCAATTAGTTGAAGAAGCTTTCAGGTTTTGGCATGGCTTTAGAAATACACCCGACCAACAAACCTATCTACAACTGAATAAATTATAAATCTTTGCGAAGGCAATGTGACAGGAACACTAGGTACGGTTTCGAAAATCTTGTGGCATTTCTCTGGGGGCCTGTCATAAGCTGGAAAATCTCATCACGTGATTAGTATTAATTCCGGGGAAAGGTCAATAGGGATGAAATTGTGAATGTGGAGTTATAAAGATTTGAGGAGTTGGAATGAAGACTAAAACGTTGCTTGATGATTTAATAGATAAAATTGAATGGCAGATACCTCAAGAACTTCGCCATGAAAATGTGCGTATTCTGCCCCAAAGTGAACACCTAT
>NZ_RZUF01000064.1 GCF_004005375.1 Rheinheimera sediminis
CTGCCCAGCAAAACACCGCAGCCAGCACAGGTTTTTTACTGATGAACAACGGCGAGCAAGTACCTGTCAGCCGCAGGATATTGCCTATGGTCAGGAGTGCGTTGGGTTGACAGTGAACTCTAGTGTATCGACAGAGGTGATCTGCTTTACCCAGATAACCAACCGGCGTTAACTCATTGATAAACAATTGACTAATCTGAACGTTGCAAGGCTATTTCATAGCGGATCCATTGACTCGAAGGATGACCACCTTGCTGTTGATAAAACTGTTGTGCCCGTGTGTTGTTGCTTAGCACCAGCCAGTCCATTCTGCAGGCGCCATAGTCGCCTGCAGTTTGAATAACAGCCTGAAACAGTGCCTGGCCGGCGCCCGTGCTGCGATAAGCTGGCGCAACAAACAACTCTTTTAATGTGGCGACCGGTGTTAAATCATAACTGAACTGCTGATACACCAACACGGCATAACCGCCAAGTTTTCCGTTCTGGCTGGCTACCAGCAGATTGAACTGTGGATCACAACCAAACCCAAGCTCTATAAGATCGTTTTCTGTTACACAAAAATCTGTGAGATAGCCTTCAAAATCTGCGAGTTGCTGCATTTGTTTGTGCACTTCAGGTAAGTCGGCCAGCGTCGCTGGCCGTACTTGCCACTGTGGTGTGAATGGTTTTGATATCAGCATTCGCACGAAACTACCATGTCAGTGGAGCCTTGAGTAACACCACTTCCTCCTTGCTCAAAAGGTAAGCCTTCGTCCGCCCAGCCGGTGATACCGCCAATCATTAGCTTGACCGGGTAACCCAATAGCGCAATTTTATAAGCAGCTTGATCGGCACCGTTACAATGCGGACCAGCGCAATACACCACAAAGGTTTTGTTGGCCGGATATTGCGCCATGCGTGCAGCACTGATCTGGCGATGAGGCAGGTTTTGTGCACCTTGTGCGTGCATTTGCACAAAGGCGCTTTCACCGCGGACGTCCAACAGGATAAAGTCGTTTGCACCCGCAGATAAGGCGCTAAATACATCTGAACAGTCCGTTTCAAACGCCAGTTTGGCACCAAAATGTGCAGCAGCGAGATCTGCAGCTGCGGCAGGCGTGGTTAATACAGCAGATGGTGATGATTCGATGGTTAGCGTCATTTGAAATTACCTTGAAAAAATCCAGCATTATTGCTGTTGGTTATTTCAACAGTCTTGGATCTTTACCACAATTGGCTGGTTAGCCATAAAAAGCAACAAATCAGCCAATAGATCAATATTGCATTCCGATCTTTATTTCCGGTTTCTCTGCCAAAAGCCTTAGGGTACAGCAGAGCATCAGCTGATAGTCACTGCCTATCAGGTTTTGTCGATAGTGGAATAGGGTACCGCGGATGCAGAGGTGACTCTTAGTTGCCCTGCTTCGCCACTGTTGTTGGCGCAGCGCCGAAACTTTGTTTAAATACCCGACTGAAATGGCTGGGGTTGTTGAAGCCTGACTGATAGCCCACCTGGCTGGCTGACTGGCCTTGTTGCACTAATTCATAGGCTTTTTGCAAGCGTCGCTGCTGTTGCCACAAGGCAGGAGTTACACCGAACTGTTTTTCAGCGACCAAAAATCCATCCTCTACA
>NZ_RZUF01000065.1 GCF_004005375.1 Rheinheimera sediminis
TGGTGAATGACTTTGAGGTGATCCATATGGGAGGGCGCACCTATAACCCTGTGCTGGGCAGGTTTATGCAGGCGGATCCGTTTATTCAATCACCCACTAATTTGCAGAGTTATAACAGATACAGTTATGTGCTGAATAACCCGATGAGTTATACCGACCCGAGTGGGTATATATTTAAAAAGCTTAATAAAATGCTTGGCAAATTTGCACCATTTATGGGTTTTGCGTTGTTGCTTATCCCTGGAGTGGGGGCTTGGGCTGCGGCCAATTGGTATCAGGCAGCAATGTTTGGTTTTATGTCGGGAGGCGTGGCAACAGGTAGCTTGCGAGGCGCAATAGTTGGGGCTATTTCGGGGGCCGCGTTTCAGCAGATAGGTGCCAGCTTTAAAGGCAAAGGATTTTTTGCTCAGGGCGGAGCAGGCCATATAGGCACTCATGCTGTGGCGGGCGGAGTAAGTTCAGTCCTTGGTGGCGGAAAATTTGGGCATGGTTTCTGGAGTGCGGGTTTAACCAAAGGGTTAGATGTCAACTCGTTGATACCTGGGGTGGGCGATGGACTGAATGCAGCCCGTGCTATAGTGGCAGCGTTGGTTGGGGGGACAATCTCGGAGCTGACCGGAGGAAAGTTTGCCAATGGTGCAGTAACAGCGGGTATTGCACAAGCCGTGAATGGTAACTCATTCTGGGATGATGCCGGGATGTTGGCGGAAATGGCGGTAGATCTTGTGCCGGGTTCTGCGCTGGTCAGCTGCGCCAGTAGCAATGCCTGCAGTTATACCGAATGGGCTATTGCTACAGCAGATGCGACGGCATGGCTGATACCAGGCGGCGTAGCGGTAAAAGTGGCGTTTAAAGCCTTTCAGAGATGGAAGGCGGCTTCGCAGGTTACAAAGGGATTAGTGGATACGAAAAATATCCGATTTACCCAAGACAGCATCGGTGTCAAATTTAGTGATGGTCGTTCCGTTCAAGGGTTAATTGACGATCTGGCTTCTGGGAAAGTTTCACCAAATGATCTTCCGCCAATTCGAACCTTCGTTCAGGATGGCAAGACATATACACTTGATAACAGACGGTTGTTTGCTGCTCATCAAGCTGGTGTGCAAGTAAAAGCTGTTCCAGCAACTGCTGCCGAAATAGCTAAAGAACTACCTAAAAAATTTACCACGGTCAATGATGGTATGATCATTGGTATTCGTGGCTCTTTATAATAGGCGAACTAATGAATTTAGAAGAAAAAGCAGAAGCGATATCAACAAGGGAAGATTTGGCGTCCTTTGTTGATGAGTTGAAGAATGATTTAATCCAAAACCCAGGGGATTGGGAAAATCCAGATTTAGAAAGGTTCTTGGATGCTATAAGTGCATGGACTTTCTCAATGGAGAATTTGTATAAAAACCTCGGAAGAGAGACTCCTGTCCAACCTAGCTGGAAAGCTTTCGCTGAAATTTTACTTGCAGCAAAAGTTTATGAATGATCATGAACCTGTTGTTGTCCCGTCCGAGTGTCCGGCAGGATGATTGAAGGTTTTAGAAGAAGTAACGGGGTCAGGAACCAACGAACCAATGGACCAATGGGGTCAAGTCTTGCCCCGTGCCCC
>NZ_RZUF01000066.1 GCF_004005375.1 Rheinheimera sediminis
ACCCTTAAAACCCGAAAACCTGCTAACGCCTAATTAACAGGCAAAAAATTGTTGGCTAAAATAGGTGAACGTAGTGAACAAAAAGCCAACTGTTTTTTGTCCTTGTTGAATTTCTTGTTATGTTGCGGTTTCCAAAACCGTTGCTCTTGGGCAAATAAAATCTATATGTGCTGCTTTTACGCCAGTCCCTAGTGCTAAATGGACTCCTCCTGCTGCCTCATTCAGTTGGGAATTAATTAACCAATTAGTATCTTTAGATGCTTCTAATGAAGCAAAAGCAACCTCTATTAGCTTGCCATGAAATGTTTCATCAGTAAGCGGTTTGATTTTATCTAAAATTTGTTCACCAAAAGTTGTTTCAATACTTTTGACCTCAGAGTCCACAAGTATTAACTTTAAGGGGAAACCACCGCTTTTACGAATTTCAGTAAAGATATTCCATGCTTCTTTTGCGAGTGGTCCAGATATTTCATAATTATTTCGATGAAAAGCAATTGATATTCCTTCACAGGTAAACTCTCCATTAACGTTGAAACAGCTGTAATCAGCATTAGGAATCAAAGCAATTTCTAAGAATTGACTAACACTTATCCACTCACCTAACTTTATAATTGGATTTATTTTTGGAGCAAATACTTCAATATTATCTCCTAAACGAATTTCAAGAAATTTATCCCCTGATTTTACCGTTAGAGGAGCATTTAAACCTTCAAGCTGTTCTAATCGTTTCTTGCCATTAATACATGCGGATTCAAAATCAATTTTTTTCAATGTGGAAATAAAATAATCTACTGATTCAGAGTCAGAAGCGAATGACATTAGCGGACAGACTAATACAGCACTATTTTTAAATGTTTTATCAAAGACTTCATGAGAAGGGCTCGAACTAGGATCGACAATAGCCAAAATCACTTCAGCTGGGGCTTTTAATTCCTTATAGGCTTCAGATACAGAACAGACTTCAAACCCTTCTTTAGCAAAAGAGTTCATAACGTAGTTTGAATCGCTTATAACGACAGGAAGATTACCAGATGAAAATAATTTAGTTATATTGTTGAACGCATTCATATTTTATCCTTGTTTACGAGCCCATTACTTGAGGCTATCGTCCTTGAATTTCAGATACCTTTAGTTTTACTGCTTCAGCTACGGCATCAGCTAACTCCTGATCAAGTTCCGGTACAGTTAATGCGCCAGTACCTTTATAAGAAACAGTATAAGTAACTCTGGAAGTTAAATCTCCAGGGTTTACAAGGTGTTCACCTGAATCAATTGTTACCTCTGTAACGTCATGCTCTCCGGCTCCTCGAAAAGTAATATTTCGGTTTGTGTTTTTTAAAGTCATATGTAACCTCTTAGTTTGTTAAGTATTATCTTCAGACACCCTGTCGCCGATACAACAAAAAAAGATATGGTGCTACAACTTAAAGCAACATAACGCTCAAAGCAGCTGCGCGGTACGCGT
>NZ_RZUF01000067.1 GCF_004005375.1 Rheinheimera sediminis
CCTCGCGCACTGCAAAGTGCGCGTCTTTTCTTTTCCCCTGTAAACCTACAACCGTCGCATTTTAGTTCTCGTTAGTGGTTGGCGATGTATCGCTCCAGTCACCCATCAGGATCAAGGCTTGGGACTCACTGCGTCCGGCCCCTGGCTACTTGTAGCCCCAGAAAACCCTCTGTTCTCCCACCAGTCCAATTGAATGCAGCTTGTGCTGCGACAGATCTATGGTTTTAAACCAACCCCTTTCTGGCTCTGGTGGCAGGCGATAGTACGGCAAACAAGGTAAAACAGCGCAGGCGTGCAATCAGATCATTGGTTTTACCAACCCCATTACGGCATCACCTGCGCTGTGTCGAACTCAGCTAAAGGCTCGTTTCACATCAAATGCCTCTCCGTTTTTGAGCATGTTGTAACTGGCTCTGGCCAGTTTGTGCGCCACCGCTTTCATCGCCACAACCTTTGGGCCTTTGCTGCATTTGCGCTGATAAAAGCGTCGGATATCTTCATTCGACGCAATCGCAAAATGCGAGGCTTCCATAAAGGCCCAACACAGATAACGGTTGCCACACTTGCGGTTGCCTTCGCCTTTTTTCTTCCCATTGGATTCTCGTTTTGAATCCACCATCCGGGCGTAGGAGGCATACTGTCCGCAGCTGTCAAACCGTTCGATGTCGCCGGTTTCCAGATAAATCGTCATCGACAGAATATCGCCCACCCCTGACATGGTTTTGAGCAACTGGAATTCTTTGTTCGGTTTGAGCTGGCGCAGTAGTTCGGATTCAACCACATCAATTTGCTGCTCCAAAGTGTGCATCACCGCCCAGTTGGCTTGGAGCGCCAGGCGCTGCTCTGGAAGTAATGGCAACTGGGCCAGTTGTTCTTCTGTCCATTTTTTAATGACCGGGCTGGCGGTATCCTGGCCACAATTACGGGCTAACAGGTTTTTAATAGAAAGGAGTTGTGTGGTTCTCTGGCGAACCAACTGAGCACGTTTACGGGCTAAATCCCGCAGCGCCCGTGGCTCTCGTGGATAAATATAGCCACAAGGCAACAATCCCAGCCGCAATAAATGAGCAAGGTGTCTGGCATCGGCCTTGTCGCCGCTGTACTTCAGACCATCATAAACCACCACGGCTGCGGTGTTCACCAGCCGCACTTCGTAACCTTCGGCTTGTAAAGCATCAACCAGCCAGTACCAGTTGTAGGTTGACTCTATCGCGACTGCTTCAATCTGCTCTTTGTACATGGCAAGCACTCCGAGAATACTTTGCACATCATTAGGTAAGCGTTTGGAATAAATAACTTTATCGTTGCTATCAAGAATAACCAGCACCAAATTGTTGGAGTGAAGGTCAATTCCGGCATAGAATTTCATAAGGCCTCCTTGGTAATAGACGTTTTTGACGGCAATCAAAAAATAGCTATTAACTCGGAGGCCATTCAAGGCCACTTAGGCTAGATGATTATCAG
>NZ_RZUF01000068.1 GCF_004005375.1 Rheinheimera sediminis
ATAGCTTTGTCAGCGAAATGCAAAGCAAAATATCCTGCCCTGAATTGTTATCTGAAATTCCCGCTAAGCAAAAACGTTTACCTGCGAAGCCTTTAGATTGGTATGTGGAGCAAGCATCGGGAGACAGAAACAGGGCTATTCAATTAGCTTACGCCAGCGGAGGATACCATCAGACAGAGTTAAGTCATTATTTTGGCTTACATTATGGAACTATTAGCCGTATCATTTCAGGGAAAAGCCACAGAGTATCCACAGGGGCAAAGGGCAAGACCTGACACTAAAGTCTTCGAAAGTGTTTCTGTAGATAGAGCTACCTATGATGCCGTGATGTATCGGATGTGGCAGGCTCCTGCAGCAGTTGATTATGGGTTAATCAACGTCAATTGTGTAACTGTGGCTACAGGTGTTTGGAATGCCGGTCCAGCGCCATCGGTGCTCTACACTAATGTCACTAACCCTGATGTCTTGAGATCTCGAATATGGTTCAATCGCATCATGGGTAATTAATAGTAGGGGATTTAAATGGCGCTAAGGATTATTTATCTGCTGGGATTTGTGTTGTTTTGTACCGTTATTTATCAGCTATCTGGCAGGTTGGTTGATATTGAGTGCGAATACAATATAGAACATCATGGTTTTTGGTTGGAAGTTGATAGTGAACGTGCAGGTTTTTTCTCTCATGCATTCCGGAGCAGAGCCCTCCGCTTAAATATGGTGAGCGTTGTTTATGAAGAGGCTCTATGGGAAAAATGGGGAGAGGATATTGAGTTTTTGCAGCAATTTATCGTTAAACGCTCAGGAGATAGGTATTACGCAGAACTCAAGTATGCTGATGGTGATCGCCAAGTATTGGGTTATCTAAGCCAAACGTGCAGAAATAACCTGAAAGCGTGGACTGACATGCACCCGTTACAGTCGCAGAACTGGCAGGTTGAGTAAAAACCAACGTTGTTATCCCAAGAAAAACGGTGTCACCAAGAAAAACGGTGTCAGGTCTTGCCCCTTGCCCCTTTGTTGGGGTTGGTTTTTTGTTGGGGCAATGTATGAGCCGCCTCCTGATTGTCAGTATTGATAACCCACAAGTCTGCGTCTAAACCTCTTGCCCGACCAGAGTAGGTTCACTATGGTTAATTGAAATTATCTGTTTTGGGGGCGAGGATGAGCCGTCCACTGCGATTGGAGTTTGCCGGAGCTTTGTATCATGTGACGTCACGTGGTAATGAACGTAAAGCTATTTATCTGAATGAAACGGACTATCAGGTTTTTCTGGAGCTTGTCGCGCAGGTATGTGAACGCTTCAATTGGGTCATTCACGCCTATTG
>NZ_RZUF01000069.1 GCF_004005375.1 Rheinheimera sediminis
CTGATCTGATCCGGCAACACTGGACACGCCACTAAGCTACTTTCTTTAATTCATAGTTTTCTGGGCTGAGATAGCCAATAGCACTATGCCTTCTGGTTTTGTTGTAATCAACTTCAATGTATTCAAATACCTGTTGTTGAAGCGTTACCCTATCAGTTAACGGTTCATCTTTGAGCAGTTCGACCTTCAGAGTATGGAAGAAGCTCTCTGCCACTGCATTGTCCCAGCAGTTGCCTTTTCGACTCATGCTTTGTATAAGCTGATGTTTTGCAATCAGATTTCTATAAGCCGTTGAACAGTATTGACTGCCTCGGTCGCTGTGAACTATGACGTTTTTGGGGCGTCCGCGGCGTAGTAAAGCCATTTGCAATGCTTTACACGTCAGCTCTGCCGTCATCCGCGAATTCATCGACCAGCCAATCACTGCTCGCGAGTACAAATCAATGATAACGGCCAGATAGAGCCAGCCCTCGTTGGTTAGCAAATACGTGATGTCACCTACCCATTTCTGGTTGGGCGCATCCGCACTAAAGTTCTGCTCCAGCAAATTTGGGGCCACTGGCAACTGATGGTTGCTGTCTGTGGTCACTTTGAATTTCCGAGCTGCTTTGGCTTTTAACCCTTGTCTTTTCATGCTGTTCAATATCGTTTTCAGGTCTGCATGGTCGCCATTTTCAGCCAACGCAACCTGAATACGGCGCGCACCGTCACGTTGCTTACCTTGCGTAAAAGCCTTATTGATTTTCTCGTCCAGCGCGGCCCGCCGTAGGGCTTTCTCGCCAGGTTCTTCACCGGTACGACGCCACTGATAATACCCACTTCGCGATACACCAAACACAGCGGCCATGCGTTGCAGGCGGAACCTGTGTTGGTGCTCCAGCATAAATTCAAATGCAGCTACTTTTGATTTTTCGCGAAGTAGGTTGCGGCCTTTTTTAAGATGGCTAAATCCTCGGCCTGATCAGCCAGTTGGCGACGTAACTTAGCTACTTCGGCCGCTAGTTCAGCTTCACGCTGGCTGGTAGTGGATTTTTTCTCTGATGCATTACGCCAGTTGTAAATCTGGGTTTCGTATAGCTTCAACTGCCGTGCTGCTTCGGCCACGCCAACACGCTCGGCCAGTTTCAGGGCTTCGGTTTTAAATTCTGCGGTATAAGTCTTACGGTTCTTTTTAGTTGTCATAGGCACCTCGTTATGTGATTTTACTCACTTAGCGCGGTGTACAGAACTACTGGATCAGATCA
>NZ_RZUF01000007.1 GCF_004005375.1 Rheinheimera sediminis
GCGAAATAGCGACGAAGCACCAGAGACCAAAATAGCCAAACGTTTTTATCCAGCCGACTGGACTAGCAAAGACGGCTACAGCACCTTTGAGTTACCGCTGGGTAAAGCACGCACCAGTCAGTATCTGCGCTTGCGTGGCACTAATAATAAAAACGAGTTGGAGCCAGAACCTGATGCCAAAGGCGAAAACCCTTGGTTTGATTTGTGGTTTTACAGCAATCCGGTGTTTATTAAGCTGTCTTTATGATAGCGCAGCTTATTACTGGTTGTAGTGGCAGCGCTGATGCTGCTGAGCTGGCGATGCTACCCGGCGCAACTGTTTCCCAAGGCTCGCAGTTCTGATACAGAGGCCAACCTGACCATTCTGATTGCTGTTGCAGCTGACTTAAAAGCGCACCAGCGACTGAATACAGCAAGTCAGGCTTTACTGACAGAGATAAGCGCACCCCGTTCAGGCCTGATACATCAGCAAAAAGGTGCCAAACATTGATCCTGCTTGCCGCTCCGGTAGTACCATTACTGGTGTATTTTGAAAATGATGTGGATGAGCTGGCGAACTTTCGCGGCACTAAGCTGCAATGCGACTGGGAAAGCTTTACTGCTTTGACCGATAGTCTGGTGCGGATGCGTTACAACGCAATTGATTTGCTTGATATGCCCGGGCGCGTCGAGTTTTATCAACGACCTTAGTACCAAAGCCGTTATCCGGATTACCAGCTCGACAGCGCTTATCTGCAGCTGATGATTGACTCTATCCATGACGAAGGCATGTTGCTGCAATCAGACTCATAGCGATGGGGTGGGTTATGTCGAAATATGATGGCAGGTGAAAGTGTTGCAAGGCTTTTTGGCCGACACCTCGGTGCTGCAACCTTGGTAAGCACGAATTTAGCATGACAGCAGACAAGCTAAAGCCCCGGTTTAACACCACAGCCCCTGTATCGCCGCTGTAGAAAGCTGTTTACTGCAACAGGCAAAAACTGATCTGCAATTGCTGCACCTGCGCCTTTTAACTGAGGATCAGCTCCAACTCTGGGCCAACTGGTAACCTCCTGATAACAGAAGGCCAAATCATGGTTTTGCTGTGGCGGCTGAGCTGGAGGCCATAACACAGGAGAGGTAAAGCTGTGATCGGTTCCTGCCGTTCTATGGATGACATGAGCGACACAAAGGGAACAAGGATAAGCGGCTCTTTAAAAATATTTTAAAAACAGCTGTCAGGAAATGACGGGCAGTTGCTCTTTAAAATGAGAATTCTGAGTCGATGTCCTGCGCTCTGTCGCTTTCTGTGATGAGCTGCTGAGGACCAGTTTTCTGTGCACGACATCACCATAACCCACAAAATTACGGAGAAGGATATGCATATGAAATCAGTACTGATTGGTCTTGGCATCAGTTGTTGTGTGGCCGCACCCGCCGCGGCTCAGCAGGCCGGCACTTTTAATACCTTAAGTTACAACGTGGCTGGTTTACTGGAGTTATTCTCCAGCGCCGAAAGCGACAGGCAAAGCGCTACAGAGCAGATCAGCTGTTATGTAAATGACTTTGATATCGTTAATGTGCAGGAAGATTTTAACTACCACGCCGCTTTATACGATACCTGCAACACCCACCCTTATCGCTCTGCCACTACAGGAGGTATGGGTTTTGGCAGCGGTTTAAACAGCATGAGCCATTTGCCTTTCAGCAGTATTAAAAGAGTGAAATGGAACCACTGCAACGGCGTTGATTGTCTGACGCCCAAAGGTTTTACTCTAATGCAGGTACGGTTGGCTGAAGGGGTTTATGTCGATATTTACAATCTACATACTCAGGCTCAGGTTGAAAGCGCTGACTTAAACGCCCGTCGGAATAATATTCTGCAGTTAAAACAATACATCAGCACTCAGTCTGCGGGGAACGCGGTGATAGTGATGGGGGACACCAACACCCGCTATACCCGCACTGGTGACAATATCCGCGAGTTATTGAGTTTAGGTTTTACCGATACCTGGGTGGAATTGTATCGCTCTGGCGACATTCCGGCTTTGGGTGCTGAAGCTTTGGTTTGCGAGCCAAAAATCAGCGCGGCCAACTGTGAAATTGTCGATAAAGTACTATACCGCGACAATGGCTATCTGAACCTGCAGCTGCTTGATTATCAAGTACGTCAGGACGACGAAACCTCCGAAGGATTGAAGTTGTCGGATCATCCGCCGATCTCTGCCAGCTGGAGTTACAGCACACCGGCCAACAGGAAGATGAGCGATCAGTTTGGTGGCGATGGTGGTGTGTCCTTTAATACCGTCAGCCAGTTACCAGCCACGCCCAAAGTCAGTCAAATCAGCTTGCGCAGTGGCAGCAGAGTGGATCAGGTCGGGCTACAGCTGACGAATGGCCAGAGTTTTAGCCATGGAGGTAATGGTGGTACATTAAACAGCTTAACCCTGAATAGCGGTGAATATCTGAAGTCTGTGTTGTTGTGTCAGGGCAATCGTAATGGCGCTATGCGGATTTTTTACGCCAGCCTGCAAACCAGTGCGGGTCGTAGTTTAACAGGTGGCAGTCAAACCTCGAATTGTAGCAGTTATCAGGCTCCGGCTGGCTGGCAAATCAGTGGTTTTCATGGCCGTGCCGCAACTGAACTCGATAAGCTCGGCGTAATTTATAGCCCTGTAGCTTTATAATTCCAGGCCGTTATTAAAATCGTTATTAAAGAAAAAGCCCGCTTTATGCTGTTGATAGGCGCAAAGCGGGCTTTTGGTTATCTGTAAAACCTGAGTTCTATTTCATAGTCGGCATAGAGAACTGATTACCCATAGCCTGACCATTAGGCCAACGGGCTGTGATAGTTTTCATTCTGGTATAAAAACGTACTCCGTCCGGGCCGTGCATATTCAGCGGGCCAAATACGCTGCGTTTCCAGCCACCAAAGCTGTGGAAAGCCATAGGCACAGGAATTGGCACGTTGACTCCGACCATACCGACTTGCACCTGGGCAGTAAATTCACGGGCGGCTTCGCCACTGCCGGTGAAAATAGCAGTACCATTACCAAATTCGTGTTGGTTAATCAGTGCCAGGCCTTCGGCAAAAGAAGGCACACGCACTACGGCGAGCACAGGGCCGAAAATTTCTTCGCGGTAAATGCTCATATCAGGGGTTACCTTATCAAACAACGTAGGGCCAACAAAATAACCCTGTTGATGCTGACTGACGACAAAATTACGGCCATCGGCCACCAGGGTTGCGCCTTCAGCTACACCGGCGTTGATGTAACTTAATACTTTGTCGGCATGCTGGCGGCTGATCAAAGGGCCCATCTGAGGTTCAGGGCTGACGCCCGTGCCTGGTCCTACTTTTAAGGTGCTGATTTCCTGTTGCAACTGGGCGATTAACGCATCGGCTACTTCGTCACCAACACAAAGTGCAACAGAAATTGCCATACAACGCTCACCAGCCGAACCATAAGCAGCACCCATTAAAGCGCTGGTCACTTGTTCAAGATCGGCATCCGGCATCACCAGCATATGGTTTTTCGCTCCGCCCAAAGCCTGTACTCTTTTGCCATGGGCGCTGCCTGTGGCATAGACATATTCAGCTATTGGTGTTGATCCGACAAAACTAACAGCCTGCACGCGCGAGTCGGTTAGCAGCACATCCACAGCTTCTTTATCGCCGTTGATTACATTGAATACGCCAGCGGGCAAGCCTGCTTCGGTCAATAATTCCGCCAGTTTTAACGGCACTGTCGGGTCTTTTTCTGAAGGTTTCATCACAAAACTGTTGCCGCAGGCCAGTGCTATAGGAAACATCCACAAAGGCACCATGGCAGGGAAGTTAAAAGGCGAAATACCGGCACAGACCCCCAGCGGTTGCATCAGACTGTAGCTGTCGACGCCACGGCCAACGTTCATTGAATGTTCGCCCTTGAGTAAATGTGGAATACCGCAGGCAAATTCCACCACTTCAATACCGCGGGTCAGTTCACCCTGAGCGTCGGAAAATACTTTGCCATGCTCTTTGGTGATTAAAAGCGCCAGCTCATCTCTGTGCTGTTCCAGTAAGGCTTTGAATTTAAACATCACGCGCGAGCGGTTCAGCGGTGTCACCTGACTCCAGTTTTGAAAGGCAGTAGCGGCAGCGGCGATAGCAGCACGGGTTTCATCTGCAGTGGCCAGACTGACCTGAGCATGAGCTTCGCCGGTTGCCGGATTAAACACGCTCTGGCTGCGGCCGCTGTGGCTGGCGATATGCTGGCCGTTGATGTAGTTACCTAAAGTGTCCATAAATAAATTCCTGTAAAAACTCTGTCTGTATTAATAAGGTTGATTCTGTTGTTGCTGCTGATAGTCCGTCAGTGCCTGCCGCACGCGGCTTTGGTCTGAGACTTGCGGTATAGCCACATCCCACCAGCTGCCGTTGTCTGTGCTGATTTGCGGATCGGTTTTAATTTCAATCAGATAACTTTTGCTGGCAGCGCGAGCCCGGCCTATGGCTTGTTCCAGCTCGCTGATGTTAGCGACGCTTTCACTGAAAGCACCCAAAGCGCGGGCATGACCGGCAAAATCAATAGCGGGTGCCTGACCTTCGCAGTCTTGCAGCAGGTTGTTAAAGGCGGCGTTGCCTGTGCCTTTTTGCAGCCTGTTGATGCAGCCGTAACCACTGTTATCCAACAGCACCACAATAATTTTGCGGCCGAGCATCACAGAGGTAGCCAGTTCAGAGTTCATCATCAGATAAGAGCCATCACCGACGACCACAAACACCTCACGGGCCGGGCTGGCGATTTTAACGCCCAAAGCACCTGCTATTTCGTAGCCCATGCAGGAAAAACCATACTCGACGTGATAGGTACCAGGGCCTTCTGCGCGCCATAATTTATGCAGCTCGCCCGGTAAACCACCGGCGGCGCAGACCACCACATCGGTTTTTTCTGACTGGCGTTTCACTGCACCTAATACCTGAGCGTCGCTCGGTAGCGCGTTATCGCCAGGATTAGCAGTGACCACATCATAAAACTGCTGCCACTGTTGATTCAGTTGCTGTGCCTGTTTCAGCCAGTTTTCTTCACTTTTCCAGCAGGGCAGAGCGTCATGCAACAGCTTCAGCAATAAGGCGGCATCGCCAACCAAAGCTTTGGCTCTGTGTTTTAATGCATCAAAAGGCGCGACGTTAATTTGCAGCAGAGGTTTACCGGCAAAAGCAGTGCGGGACTGAGTGGTAAAGTCCTGCAATCTGCTACCAACGGCAATAATCAAATCTGCTTCTGCCGCCAGTTGGTTGGCTGCTGCTGTACCCGTGACGCCAATACCGCCAACAGCACAGGCATGCTGCCAGGGCAAAGCACCTTTACCGGCCTGAGTTTCTGCCACAGGAATACGATGCGCCACAGCAAAATCAGCCAGTTGCTGACAAGCGCCGCTATGATGCACACCACCACCTGCAATGATCAGCGGCTTACGAGCGGCCAGTATTAATTCCAGCGCGTCGGCCAGTTCCTGTTCATCCGGGCCCTGACGACGAATACGGTGGATGCGTTTTTCAAATAAATAAGCCGGGTAATCAAAAGCTTCTGCCTGCACATCCTGTGGTAAAGCTAAAGTCACAGGGCCACAGTTGATCGGGTCCAGTAAGGTTTCGATCGCCACCGGCAAGGAATGGATCAGCTGCTCCGGTCTGCTAATGCGGTCAAAATAACGGCTGACCGGGATAAAACAATCTGTCGCTGCTGTCATCGGATTTTGAAAGTTTTCCACTTGCTGCAGCACAGGGTCGGGTTTGCGGTTGGCAAATTGATCACCAGGCAGCAGCAATAAAGGCAAGCGATTGACATGAGCCAACGCCGCTGCTGTCACCATATTGGTTGAACCTGGCCCAATGGACGTTGTGCAGGCCATAATACGGCGACGGTTGTTGGCTTTGGCAAAGGCGATAGCGGCATGGGCCATACCTTGTTCATTGTGGGCGCGGTAGGTGGGCAGATGGTGTTTCTCTGTATACAAGGCTTCACCTAAAGCCGCCACATTGCCATGACCAAAAATAGCGAATACACCAGCGAATAACGGAGCTGCTCCGCCATCTTCTTCTATGTACTGGCAGCTTAAAAACTTCACCAGCGCTTGCGCTGTAGTTAAACGGATAGTGCTGTTCATGCCTGCATCTCCTGCTGCTGTTTCTCTGGCGCGTTACGGTTCAACCATGCATGCACCAAAGCGCGGTAGTTGTCGCGAATTTGTTGTTGCAAGCCAGCGTCTGTGAGTTCATTCGCCAGCCATGCTTGGCTGGGTTTGGCAAAAATAGTGCGGCCTATCGCAAAACCTTTACACAGCGGGAAAGCGGCGCTGTCAGCGAAAGCCTGCATCAGCTCTGCTGCCGGAGCATCTAAGCCCAGCAGGATCACACCACGGCAATGCGGTGCTTCGCGGTTGACCAGTGCTGAAATGGCGACCCATGAGTTTTTACTTTGCGGCGGTAGTTTCCACCAGTCGGGTCGGATACCACGTTGATAAATCAATTGCAGCGCCCGTACCATGGTTTGGTCATCCTGCGCTGAACCAACTGGCGGTATCACTTCCACCAGTAATTCGTGGCCTGAGACACAACAGGCGCGATACAGCTCTTCCAGCTGTCTGGCTTGTTGCTGCCACAGCTCTGAATCATCATCCGGGTGCATGAACACCAGGCATTTGACAATATGCTGTTTTGGCCAGCTGATAAAGCGTGAGCCGATAGAGCGACCGCCTTCCAGTTCCAGCGGGCGCGATGCCGGTACTTCGACTGGACGGCCTATCCACCAGCCAGTGCCTGTTACATCGTTCAGCGCATCCTGGCCATAGGTATCATCAATCAGCACACCGGCCTGTACAGGCCAGTTGGCTGCTGCCACTTCCTGCTGACAGGCGGCCAGGATCAGTTGTTTGAGTTTAGAAATCCGCTGTAAAGGTGCGCCGACAGCCTGCGCCATTTCAACAAACTGCTTACGATGGTCAAAGGCTAGAATACAAAGCTCGTTCCAGCTTTGGGGGCTTCGTGTCGTCACTCTGTGCAGGTAATTCAGTTCTGGGTCCAGATCTGGTCTTGGAATACGCTGTTGATTTTGCAGATAATAATCCAGCTCTTCAGGTGTCGGCACCGCAGGAGCGCAGCCATGGCGGGATACCACTAAAGCTCCGCTGGCATTGGCATAAGCGCAGCAGCGCTCGTAGCTTTCATCGTTTAGCCAGCCGCGTAAAAAGCCAGACATAAAGGCATCACCGGCGCCTAATACGTTTAGTACTTCGACTCGCACACCCTGACTGAAAAAGGCCGAATTTAAGTCATCCGGAATGTGCGCTTCAAAAATGCTGCAGCCATCTGCGCCGCGTTTCAGCACTATCACTGCATCTGTCAGTTTTCGCAGCGTGCGCAGGCACTCAATAGTGTCGGTGCTGCCGCCTGCGATATGAATTTCTTCCTCAGTGCCAACAATCAAATCACATAAAGGCACTATGGATTGCAAATGTGCGGTCACACTTTGGTTGGAGACAAAACGATTGTCGCCTTCGCCTAAGGCGGTTAAACCCCAAAGCACTGGTCTGTAGTCGATATCCAGAATCACTTTGGTTTGATTTTTTCGGGCGAAGCTAATGGCGTGACGCGCCACTTGATCGACATGAGCCGTTGAAAAGTGGGTGCCTGTGATCAGTAAAGCTTTGCTGGAGGCTATATAAGCTTCGTCAAAGTCGCTGCAATCAATCGCCATATCGGCGCAGTCCGTGCGGTAAAACAGCAACGGGAACTGATCTTTGGTTTTAATAGATAAAATAGCCAGCGCCGTCAGGCGTTTCGGATCTGTCACCACATGGCTGGTATCACAACCGGCTTTTTGCAGCTCCTCTCGAATAAACTGGCCAAACTGCTCGTCGCCAACCCGGGTCAGCATCGAGGCTTTCAGGCCTAGGCGGGCGGCACCAAAGGCGATATTACAGGACGAGCCGCCCAGTGATTTGGCAAAGGAGCCAACATCCTGCAGCCGGTCGCCAATCTGCTGGCCGTATAAATCGACCGAAGCCCGGCCTAAACAAATTAAGTCTAAAGTTTTGCTGATGGTGTGCATTACTGCTTGTGCTCCTTTTTTGCAAGCCGGACTCTGTGCGTGGAACAGAGAGTATGATCACAAATTGACCAGAGCAGCATAGAATGTATTTTCTATTTATACAATAGTTGGAATATTTGTTTTATTCAGATACACTTATTCTCAGTGAAGCCGCTCTGAGCCAGAATGACTGCATCAGAGCACAGCGTTCAAGGACATAACCCACGCATGATATGCAGCACACAACAACAACTGGAACAGCTTATTGAGCAGCGTTTTGCCACCCTGAGTAACAGGTTGCAGCAGGTTGCCCGCTATTTGCTGGACCATCCGGACACTGTGGCTTTTGGCACTACAGCTACTATTGCTGCTGGCGCAGGTGTGCATGCTTCAGCTTTAGTGCGGTTTGCCAATGCCTTTGGTTTTAGTGGTTTTTCCCAGATGCAGCAGCTGTTTAAAAACCGGCTGGTGCAAACTGGCCCTGACTACCAAAGCCGTATCGCCGCGGTAAAACAGGATGATTCTGTGCCTGCAGCACAGGCTGGGTTGATGTATCTGCAACAAATCAGCGCCGCCAACGAACGAGCTATGCTGCAACTGACAGAAGAGCTGGATCCGCAGTTATTAACCCAAGCCTGTGAGTTGCTGGCTCAGGCCCGAATTATTCATCTGCAGGGCGCACGCCGTGCTTATCCTGTGGCCAGTTACGCCAGTTATCTGCTGAGTAATACCGGCCTGGCAGTACAGCTGCTAGACGGCGTAGGTTATATGCAACAAGCAGCATTAAATTTAGTTAATGCAGAAGATGTGATTTTGGCCATTAGTTTTGCGCCATACGCTGCTGAAACCCAGTTAGCCATTAACAGAGCAAGGGCTGCAGGAGCTGGAGTGATAGTGATCACCGACAGCAGATTAAGCCCTTTAGCCGCTGAAGCTGATGTCAGTTTACTGGTAAGGGAGGCTGAAGTGCATTCGTTCCGCTCACTGAACGCCAGTATGAGCTTAATTCAAGCGCTGGTACTGGCGCTGATCCATGATACCGAAGCAGTAACAGTCATACAGGGAGAGACAGATGTCCTATTTACACCGTAAACCTCAGCTTGCAGACAGTCAGGGCCGCATTCAGCATATAACGCCGGAAAACGCCAACTGGCAGTATGTAGGTTTTGAAGTAGTGGTACTGGCTGCAGGCGAATCACACTGTTATCAGACCGGCCAACAGGAGCTTTGTGCCGTAATTTTATCCGGCCAGGCTGATTTGGTGTCATCGACGTTAAGTTTTAAAAATATCGGTGACCGGACTTCAGTATTTGAGCAAAAAGCGCCTTATGCTTTGTACCTGCCACCAGTTGACTGGCTGGAGATTACGGCTTTAAGCAATCTGGAAGTGGCCTTGTGTAAAGCACCTGCTAAAGGCGAGTTGCAAGCACGGTTAATTAAGCCTTCAGACTGTGTTAGTGAAACCAGAGGGCAGGGCACCAATGAGCGGCAAATTTGCAATATTCTATTTGGTAATTTACCGGCAGAACGTTTGCTTATTACTGAAGTGATTACGCCAGCAGGCCATTGGTCCAGTTATCCACCGCATAAACATGACACAGATGCGTTGCCAACCGAAAGTGCACTGGAAGAAACCTATTACCACAAGTTGAACCCACAGCAGGGTTTTGCTTTTCAGCGTGTGTACACAGACGACAGACGCATTGATGAAACCATTTGTGTCGAACATAACAGTGTGGTGTTGGTGCCAGAGGGCTACCACCCAGTCGGTGCGCCGCATGGTTATCAGTTGTATTACTTAAATGTGATGGCAGGACCGCAGCGGCAGTGGGTGTTTCATAATGACCCACAACATGACTGGATCATTAAAAAATGATGGCGCACAGCGCCAGAAATGTAGGGGCGGGGTCTATCCCGCCCTTTTGTTGCAGCGTCAAGTACGCAGGTTAGTTGGTGCGCTGGTAGAATCACGCACTATCAACTCGCAATCGTAAATATTGCTTTGATCTTCCGGGGTGACCGCTTCTGGCATAGGTTTACCCTTGAGTTTGTTGATCAGCATTAATGCAGCCCGGTAGCCAATGGTGGCGATTGGCTGGCGCATGGTGGTCAGGTTAGGCCAGACTTTGGTGGTCAGTGAAATATCATCAATGCCACAAATCGACAATTCTTCCGGTACCTTAATGCCTCTGCTGTGCGCTTCGTACAATACCCCAGCCGCCATTTCATCGTTAGCGGCCAGAATAGCAGTAGGTCGCGGCACTTTGCTCAGCAAGGTGGCGGCAGCATCAATACCTGATTGATACGTGTAATAGCCTTGTACTATCAGAGCTTCATTCACCGACAAACCCTGGTCGGCAAAAGCTTTGCGAAAGCCAGTTTCAACACGGCGGCTTGACTCCTGATCCGGATGACCCAACACAAAAGCTATCTCTTTATGACGCAAACGCAGCAGGTAACTGGTCATTTCGCAGGCGGCTTTGACGCCATTAAAACCTACACTGTCTCCACAGCCCTGATTTTTCGGACCTATACGGATATAACAGACTTTTTTACGGTCCAGCATATCCAGCAAATCCTGCTTATCACTTAAAGGCGGCACTAAAATCAGACCGTCAGCCAGGGTGTTATCTATAAACTCTTCAATTTCATTGACCAAGCCTGGTGAGCGGTAACGGCAGTCGTATAAAAACAAGCCCATATGCTCTTCGCTGCAGCATTGCAAAATACCTTTTTGCAGTTTCTGTAAATAACCAGGACTAGGGTTGTCTGCCAGCAGGGCGATAAACAAGGAGCGGTTTTTCGCCAACGCCATACCCAGCGGATTACGTTTAAAGCCCAATTGATTAATGACGGCCATCACTTTGTCGCGGGTTTCAACCGACACGTTGATCTCGTTATTGATCACCCTGGACACAGTTTTTTTCGAGACGCCAGCAAAGCGTGCTACATCATTGATGGTGACGGAAGACATTATTCTGAGATACTCCTTAGCAGGAAAATCAATAAGGTTCGCAAAAAAATATAATAACGAGCCGCAGTATATAGCAACAGTATGTCATTTGTTTTTATGCTTATTGTTTTTATTAGTGAATTTGCGCTGTATTGCTCCAAAATCGGGCTCAGCAAACTTTATTTCAGTATAGCTATAATGCAAATTGACACCGGTGTCAATTTGCATTATAAATTCTGCCAACAGTCGCAGTCCGGCATTTGTGCAGTACTGTAAATTTCCTTTTATCTATCCAAGCTCAGAGGCCTGCTGATTTATGCCTGCCAAACTTCATTTGCATCCGGATCGTTTGTTTTCAAGTCATGGGGTTGAACGTGATATCGCCAGGCGTTTGTATCAGCAGGTAGCAGATTTGCCTATCGTCAGCCCGCACGGTCATACCGACCCGTCCTGGTTTGCGTTAAATCAGCCCTTTGAGAACCCAACCGAGCTGTTAATTAAGCCGGATCACTATGTGTTTCGCATGCTGTACAGCCAGGGCGTCAGTCTGGAGCAACTCGGGCTACGTCGTCGTGATGGCGTACCAATAGAGCAGGATCCGGAAAAAATCTGGCAGATTTTTGCCGAGCATTTCCCGTTGTTTCATGGCACACCGTCCAGCTTGTGGCTGAATCACACCTTTGTGAATACCTTTGGTATTGATGTGAAACTAAATAAACAGACGGCCAGTCATTATTATCAGGTGATCAACGATGCGCTGCAGACGCCGGACTTTTTACCACGCCGCTTATTTGAGCGTTACAACATTGAAGTGATTGCCACCACTGAATGCGCCACAGACGATTTGGCTTATCACCAGCAGATCAGGAATTCAGGCTGGCAGGGCAAGGTGATCACGGCCTTCAGGCCAGATGGAGTGATCGACCCTGAGCATGAGCAGTTTCAGAGCCGCTTAACTAAACTGAGTCAAATCACAGATTTAGATTGCCGCAATTATGATCAGTACATCACTGCTTTACGCCAGCGTCGTGCTTTTTTCAAAGAAATGGGCGCCACTTCAACCGACCATGGCCATCCAACAGCGCAAACGGCGGATTTAACGGACGCGCAAGCGCGCAGCTTATTTGACCGTATTGTGAATTCTGGGGTAAGTAAAACAGACGTCAGCGCAGCAGATGCCGAATTATTCCGCGCTCATATGCTGGTGAAAATGGCAGAAATGTCACTGGACGATGGCCTGGTGATGCAGCTGCACCCTGGATCATTCCGTAATCACAATGATCAGCTATTCCGTGTATTTGGCCGGGATAAAGGCGCAGATATTCCGCAAAGTATCGAATATGTCAAAGCACTCAAGCCGTTACTGGACAAGTTTGGTAATAACAAAGATTTAAGCCTGATTTTATTTACGCTGGACGAAACCACCTACAGCCGCGAACTGGCGCCTTTGGCCGGGCATTATCCTTGCCTGAAACTGGGCCCGGCCTGGTGGTTCCATGACAGCCCTGAGGGCATGATTCGGTTCCGCCGGCAGACCACCGAAACCGCAGGTTTTTATAATACAGTAGGTTTTAATGACGACACCCGCGCCTTTTTATCTATTCCGGCGCGGCACAACGTAGCGCGGCGGATGGATGCAGTCTATTTGGCTGAACTTGTTACTCGGCATATGCTGGACGAAGACGATGCCGCCGTGATTGCCAGAGACCTGGCCTACGGACTGGCGAAAAAAGCTTATCAATTGTAAGGGGTAACAGCGTGACTGAACCTGCAGTAACTTATCCACTTTTATCAGCCGCTACGTGCCCACAGCAGGTTGCGCCTGATCGTGACAGCAACATACGCATAGTACATTTGGGCATAGGCGCTTTTCACCGCGCCCATCAGGCCTTTTACACTGAACAA
The DNA here is from genome assembly GCF_004005375.1 of Rheinheimera sediminis. Taxonomy (GTDB): domain Bacteria; phylum Pseudomonadota; class Gammaproteobacteria; order Enterobacterales; family Alteromonadaceae; genus Pararheinheimera. The sequence continues at coordinate 12,913 of NZ_RZUF01000007.1, forward strand.
GTGATGCAACAAACAGCAGAGCGCAATTGGATGATTGCTGGTGTGTCGTTGCGATCAAGCGCTGTTGCACAGCAACTGAACCCGCAACAAGGGCTTTATACGCTGGTCACCAGCTCAGCGGCGGGCATGCAGCAACAACTGGTCCAGTCTGTGGCTAAAGTGCTGGTTGCGCCTGAAGATCCAAAGGCTGTGATTGAACTGATGGCCTCGCCGGAAGTAGCGATATTTTCTTTAACGGTTACGGAAAAAGGTTATTGCCTGAATCCGGCTACCGGAGATCTCGATTTAACTCACGCCGATATTCAGCACGACTTAAGCCATTTAGCTGCGCCAAAAACAGCCATTGGTTATCTGGTGGCGGCCTTGCAGCAGCGTTTTGTCCGTAAGCTCAAGCCTGTCACTGTGATCAGCTGCGATAATATTTCGCAAAACGGCAAAACTCTGGCGCGGCTGGTACAGCAGTTTGCAGCGAAGATTGACGCTGAACTGGCGGGTTGGATTGCAAGCAGTATCGCTTTTCCGGATTCGATGGTCGACCGCATAGTGCCAGCCACTACAGAGCAGGACATGCTGGACCTTGCCGCCGACACTGGCTATCTGGACAAGGCTATGGTGAAAACCGAAAGCTACAGCCAATGGGTGCTGGAAGATCATTTCTCGTCTGAACGGCCGGCATGGGAAAAAGCCGGAGTGATGCTGGTGAAAGATGTTGCACCTTTTGAGCAAGCAAAACTGCGCTTACTGAATGGGGCCCATTCGGCTCTGGCTTATCTGGGTGCAGTCGCAGGCTACAGTTATGTGCATCAGGTGGTAGCCGACCCGGTGTTTTTACGTTACCTGCGCCATTTAATGCGCAACGAGCTGATGCCTACCTTACAGGCGCCGCAAGGGCTGGATTTAGCCACGTATATTGACGCCTTGTTAAAGCGTTTTGCCAATCCGGCTTTAATGCACCGTACCATGCAAATTGCGATGGATGGCTCGCAAAAAATTCCACCGCGGTTATTGGCTGCGGCTCAAATCAGGCTGGATAAAGGCCAGAGCGTCGATGCAATCTGCTTTGCTGTAGCAGGCTGGTTGCGCTTTAGCATGGGCTTTGATGCTAAAGGCGATACGCTGGAGGTGTCCGATCCGCTGGCTGATCTGTTGATGCAAATCCGCCTGGTGCATTGGGATCATATAGACGAGCTGGTGGGGCAGTACCTGGCGGTGAGCCAGGTTTTTCCGGCGGCTTTAAGTGGGTCTGTACTGTTTCGCAACAGGCTGACTTATTGGCTAAGCTATATTCTCGCCAACGGTGTGCCGACCGCTTTGCAAAGTTTATTATTAGAAGTTCAGGATTATTCAGCGGCGCCGCGCCTTGCTTCAGAGCTGACTTCAGATCTGGTATCAGCGCACGCCGGGAGAGCAAAATGATTAAAGTCACAGTCTGGAATGAATGCCGCCACGAAAAAGAAGATGCGGACGTGCAGGAAGTGTATCCGGAAACCATAGGCGGCTGTATCGTCAACCAGTTGCAACCTTATGGTTTTGATTTGACGCTTGCCACCCTGGACGACCCGGAGCAAGGCTGGCCAGCTGAACGTATTGCCGAAACCGAAGTCGCCATCTGGTGGGGCCACAGATACCATGACGAGCTGGACGATGCGCTAATCGACAAATTGCAGGCAAGGGTACTGGCTGGTATGGGCCTGATCGTGCTGCACAGCGGTCATCACGCCAAACTGTTTAAACGCCTGATGGGCACCAGCTGTAATTTAAGCTGGCGTGAAGCAGAAGGGGGCGAGCGGGAGCGGGTTTGGTGTTTAAAACCAGCTCATCCTATTGCCTACAATATTCCACCGCAAATCGAGCTGCCGCAGTCCGAAATGTACGGCGAACCTTTTGATATCCCGGACCCGGACGAGCTGATTTTTAACTCCTGGTATCAGGGCGGTGAAGTGCTGCGCAGTGGTTGTACTTTTAGCCGGGGCCGAGGCCGGATTTTCTTCTTCGCGCCAGGCCACGAAACCTTTCCTATTTATCGCAATGAACACATTACGCAAATTCTGGCCAACGCCATTCAATGGGCACATCAGCCACATACCAGCGGCTGGATGATGGGCAACTGGGGACGACCAGTGCCGCTGGAAGAAGGCGCACCCAAACAAACCTACTTTAAAAAGCCCCGCAAACTGATGTTGGCGGAAAAGGCAGCGAAGAAGGATAAGTAAGCAGTAGGGTCAGGCACGGGGTCCGGCACAGTGCCTGACCCTGGGAGTTGCAGATCAGCTAGTGTGATGTGCAGCATAGATCCAGGCTGTTTTACCTGACTTTAGCACTGCAGCGACCCGCACATAGTCATCCACTTCATAATCGTCCGCCTGGGCCAGTTCCTGCTCTGTAATTTCAAACACAGTGCCTGCAACTTCATCCTGCGGATCACCGCTAAAACGTAAAATCGGATGAAAAGCTTTACCGCTTTCACGCAAAACACGCTCGTCGGTAATTTCAATTTCGCCCACCACATAGCCTTGCAAGCTATCTTTGCTTCCCGTCAGCTCACGGCCAAAATTAGCCAGCTGCACTTGCTTTTGCTGCAAGGTTCCATACGAAAATAACAGTGGCATAGTTGCTCTCCCAGTCTGGTGTTTGTGCTCAGGTGTGGCCGGCTCAGCGCCCGCGGTATTTTTCGTTGGCCGCAAAAGCTTCCACTTCTAACGGAGAGTTTTCATAGCCATATGTGACTAAATCGGCAAAATGCTGCGTGATCACCTGCTGCAAGTCCGAGCGTTCAATTTGCAGAACGTGCACCAGTTCATGTGCCAACTGTGGTGTTGTCAAAGGGTAGCCACGCCGCACGTAAATGGCATAGCCAAACACCTGCGCGTTATTCACTATTCCTTCGCCAATAAAGCCCAGCGCTTCGCCAACCGTTGTCAGCATTAAATTGTCATAAGGGAAAGGCACACTGTCTACATAAACCAGCCTGACCTTTTCCGGATGTTTTATGCCTATTTCCCGGGCGAGCAGCAGTTGTTTTGTATCTAAAGGCTCGCCAGTTTGCACACCGGCCTGCTCTGTTGCTTTTGCCCATTCAATGTAAGGCGGCAGTACCAAAGCCGATACCAACTGCTGCTGAAAGGTAAGCAGGCCTGCTACTACAGCCAGAATAAAGCCAACAGCAACTATCCATATTCTCATCTCAATCTCTCACTCATTCAGCCTGTTTCAGTAGGGGGTTTGTAACAAAGTCAGCAAGGTTTTCATACCATCTATATAGTGACCAATGCGCAGGTTTTCGTCGAAACTATGCTGGTTATTGTCGGGGTTCACCAGCGGCAGTATGACAAAAGGCACCTGCAAGGCACCCACCAGTTGCTGCGTTGGCAAGCTGCCGCCCATCATCCGGACGCGCACTACCTTCGCATTATTTTGTTTAAGCACCCCATACACCCAGTTACCAAGCGGCGAATCCATCGCTGTGCGGGCTGCGTCACCGCCAGCGCCTGGGGTTAGCGAGGCAATTTTATTTTGTGTTGAACGTTCGCTATCTGTGGGTTCACCTTGAGTTAAATACCAGCCCTGAGCGCGTAAATGCTGTTCCAGCAGAGCTGTTAAATAGGCAGAATCTGCCTCAGGCGTGGTGCGCAGGTCCAGTTCGGCCACTGCCTGATGCGGAATAATATTGGCGGCTTTATCGCCGACAGCTGCCGCTTGCATACCGCGGATATTCAATGAGGGGTATTGCAATGCTTCCTGATAATTGCTGCCAACAGCGTCAGGCTTTGCAATACCGGTGCGCTTACGCAGTGCGACTTCGTCATCTGGCACATCGGCCAACACCTTTAGCTCTGCAGCTGTAAGTTTCACCTTGTCGTAATAACCAGCGACTGTGACGCGGCCATTATCGTCTTTCATACTGGCGAGCAGGGCAGCGAGGCGCTGGGCCGGGTTCGGCACATAGTTACCATAATGGCCGCTGTGCAGCGGAAGTTTTGGGCCATATACAGTCAGCGTCAAACTGGTGGCACCCCTATTTCCAAACACCAGCGTGGGCTGGTTTGTTTGATGCTGCGGGCCATCCAGTATTAAAAGGCCATCAGAGCTTAATAAAGCGGCATTGGCTTTGGCAATGGCATTAATAGTGGGGGAGCCTTTTTCTTCTTCACTGTCGAGCAGTACTTTGACATTAAATTCAGGCGAAAGTCCGGCCGCTTTCATCGCGTCGAATGTCGCCAGCAGCATCATAATCGGGCCTTTATCGTCAGCCGCAGCGCGGGCGAAAACCCTTAGTTCCGGGTCCAGCGGCTGTTGTTGCAGTGCTTTTTGATCCACTTCAAGCCACTGGCCTTGGGCATCACGCTTTTTCACCACAGCCTGCCATGGGCTGGCCTGTGCCCACTGTTCCGGCAGCACAGGCTGACCGTCCAGATGCATATAAAATAAAATGGTTTTTGCATCAGGCTTTAGGCTTTTATATTCGGCAAATAGCAGAGGTTTACCGTTATTTGGCAACTGCTGAGTTTTAAAGCCACGCCGGGTAAAAGCCTGCGCCAGCCAATCGGTATTTTTCTGAATATCAGGGGCAACAGCTGCATCATTTGGCAGCGCCAGTAATTCGAAATATTCGGCAAAACTGGCTTGCGCGACCTTGAGTATCAAAGTGTCAGTGACTGCTGTGCCGGAGACCTCCTGGGTATTGGCAAGTGGCTGTGCCGAAATAACACCGCTAAAGCCCAATAAGGTGCAGGCCAATAGAATTCTATGAAACTGGGCTTTGAGCATGGTTGTTTTCCTACTGAGCACCTTGCTTAGTGGCGCAGGGTGCTGCGACTCAGAGAATAAGAGCTAACATAATGACTTATAATCATTTTCTCGTCATCAGTTATGGTGAGATAAGAGATGGCTGTGGGGGTTGCTGCTGTGAATTGAAGCTTGACGGATAAAACCAAGTATTTAGGGGAAAAGGGCAAGAACTGTCACCAATTCTTACGTTGTTGGTTTAACCCGCCAAAACTGAATTTGTGGTTGAGCAAATGCAATAATAAACAAGATTCCAGAGATAAATCCCATCGGTTCTCCTTCACCACCAACAAGCCCCAATTTGGGAAGCAGAACCTGAGTAAACAGACCACTAATAACACCTAAAAACAGCTGCGTTGACCAGTGGAGTTTCTGCGATTTGCAAAAAAAACTACCCAAAAAATACCCTATCGTCGGAAGAAGATCTAAAAAGATAGAAAAGCTAATCAAGAATGCATACTGACCAATTGTAAACTCATTTTCCAATGGGATACTCAGCAGAATCAAAATGCCAACAAGAGCGTTCCCCAAAATAAATTATGTATTTCCTTTTAAAAATGCTTTGAATTCTTTAGATCCTTAAACGTGCCCCAAATTACTTACTCAACCAACATAGAAAATGCGACTAACAACATTTTTTTCACAATTAGCTGATTTTCACCGCGAGCTAGCTGTGACGCAGCATGACTTAGCTGTGCATCGATGTAGGTTGCTGCAAACTCTGATGACATGTCTGCATTAAATTCACCTTTGGCCTGTGAACGCTCCAGCCATGCTCTATAAGCACTTAATGCTTGCTCCTGAATGAAATCGATTTGTGCTCGTGTGGCTTCACCCAAATGCATTCGCGATTCGCGCATTTTTATTAAAAGGCATCCTCTTGGAGCATCTTTAGTATCAGCAACTGAGGTAGCGAATGACACCAGGTTATTAAGAGTTTCTCGAAACGGAGCTTCACTATTTAACATCTCCAGTACAGGGTTGAGCACCTCTTTTTGGTACTTGATGATCACAGCTTTCATCAAGCCATCTTCGTTCAAAAACTCACGATAAAGTCCTGGTTTTGATACATCACATCTTCTGCAAATTTCATTAAGGGACAAATTGCCTATGTCCTCTTTCCAATAAGCATCCATTGCCACTTCCAAGACGTGATCACGGTCTAGCGTCTTTGGTCGCCCTCTCGCAGCTTTAATTCGCTCCAAACTCATTTTTATACCGCCTGGTATTTTAATTTGACAAACAACATTCGGGGTATTATTGTACCATCCGGTATTTAATTGGCAATCGAATAGGAAAGAAATATGAGTGATGTAAAAAGAAACGTAGTTATTACTGGCAGTAGCAGTGGATTTGGCCGTAAAGCAGTGAAAGATTTTGCAGATAAAGGCTATCAAGTGTTTGCCACTATGCGCAGCCCAGAAGGCAAGAACGTCGCTATTAAGACCGAGCTGGAAGCGTATAGCGATTCCATCCATGTTGTGGATATGGATATCACCAGCGACGAATCAGTGAAAATTGCTATTGCAAATGTACTGGCAAAAGTAGGCAAGATTGATATTTTGATTAACAATGCAGGTGTAATGTACCTAGGCATTACAGAGGCATTTAGCATTGATCAAGCTCGAGAGCAGATGGAAACCAACTACTATGGTGCTATCCGAACTATACAGGCTGTTTTGCCTTCGATGCGCGAGGCTAGATCAGGTCTGCTCATTAACACTTCATCAATGGTTGGCCAGCTCTCTGCTCCATATTTCTCTACTTACGCTGCGACCAAACATGCTCTTGAAGGCTACCTCCAAGGCTTACGCTATGAAATAGCACCTTTCGGTATTGATGTCGCAATAGTACAACCAGGACCCTTTCCAACGGGTTTAAGTAATGCAGGGCAGCAACCTACACGCACCGATATCCTTGACAGCTATGGTGAATTAGCAAATATCCCTGCCGCTCTATTCGAGGAGTTCGGCAAATTTATGCAGAGCGATCAAGCACCTGATCCACAGATGGTTGTAGATACTTATATAAAATTAGCAGATATGCCAGCTGGTAAGCGTCCTACGCGCACTACCGTAGGCATGGTTTGGGGGGTGGATGTAATTAATGCGGCAAAACAACCTATACAAGACCGTGTTTTAAAAGAGATGCAACTCGACAAGGTTTTAGGTGGTGCTGACGTGTAAAGCGTAGAGGTAACAAAATAGTTGTGGGTTGGTCCAGCTATATTAGTTGGCACCAGGTTGTTCTCGACAACAAGTCGAATATTTTAAAGCATCCAACCAAATTGCCGTCGAAGTACTTCTATTTCAATAGGTTTTTCCGGCCTTCATAAATTTATGAAGGCCGTAGGCTAGTTGTTCTTAAATTACTTCAATGGCACCAGCAGAAAATTCGAGCAGTGTCTACAGCAGTTTTTGGGGGCAGAAGATTGCCAAACATTGTTTTGAGATAACCTATGCATCGGTATTTCGCAGCTGTAAGCCATGAATTTTTTATAGATTCAAAGTGCGGAAACAAGCGAAAACTAACCAAAAAGTCAGGGCCAAAGCTCTGACCCAGAGCTTTGGCTAAGATAACCAAGTCTTACAAAGTCACAGGCACACCATGCTGGCTGGCGGATAGTTTGATGGCGTCCCATAACTGGGCCATACGCAGGCCTTGTTGCACGTCGGATGGGTTTTCGATTTCGCCGTTGCGGGTTTGCATAAATACATTCATCAGGTTGTTGGCGGCTTCCTGATCTTTACGCACCACATTGCCTTGCGCGTCTTCAATTTCCATCCAGCGGCCCCAGGCGCAAATACGCACTATGGCTTGTGGAAAGTAGCATTCAATGCGCGATACACAGCGGATGCTGCGGCCGCAGGCGTGCAGGTTAAATAGCGTGCCGTCGTTGAGTTCGCCTGAAACGCTGGTCACCACATCCACCGGAAAGCCGTGGTTATGCATAATGGCGCTGATGCGGGAGAAGGGCTTGCTGGTGATTTTTGATACGGTATTCATCATATGAGCGCCGGTATCAAACATAAAACCGCCGCCGGAAATTTTTGGTACTTGCTTCCAGTGGCCTTGGTATTTGTCGGCCCAGTCTTCCCATATGGCGGCATTGATACTGACTAAAGCGCCGTATTTTTCGTTGGCAATGGCGTCTTTTAACTCTTGCACCAGCGGTGACAAACCACCCTGATAAGCCACTACCAAAGTTTTACCTGACTTTTGCTGCGCCGCCGCTAAAGCTTCGGCTTCGGCCACGCTGGTCACCATAGGTTTTTCCAGCAGTACATCCAGGCCTAACTCCAACGCCAGCAATGCTTGTTCGGCGTGATTGGCATGTGGCGTACAAATATACACAGCATCCAGTTGCTGGTGCTGCTCTTTTAATAAAGTCTGCCAGCTATCAAAACAGAGTGGGGCGGTTTTACCGGCCTGTGCAGCAATGCTGCAGACGTTGTCCATGGCTTTGCCATTGGGGTCCATCACGGCGAGCAACTGAATGTCAGAGCGCACTATCCAGGTTTGAATGTATTGAGTGGCTTTGGTGCCACAGCCGATAATTGCTAATTTCAGTTCCACGTTATTCTCCACCCACTACTGCTGATCGGAAAGCTGCTGCAGGCTGCGTTAAACGCAGTGCAACACTCTGTTGTTCTTTATTGTTGTCCATTCTTGTTTGTGCAACCCAGCATGATTTTTTGCACCACTGTGAATCGCACTGCATCATTAAATTGCATATTGACACCGGTGTCAATATGCGTATTATCAATTGCGACAGGGTAAAAAATAGCCGCATCGGCAGAACCTTCCATGGGGATGTCAGATAGCAAGGCAAAGGCACCAAAGGTGCGAACAATACCAAAAGTAGTTGAAGTTGCAGAAGGGCGACAGGTGCGCCAACGTCAGAGACATAGGGCAGCTGAATAGCAGGCTTATGTGGCTGCCGCATGGGCTCGCAGTCTGAATTGCTGCAACAGCAAGTACTCTAGGTATACAAAAATAAGAGCTGGACAAATGAGCTGGACAAAAAAAACGCTGGTGTTGCTGCCTATCGCAGCAGCGGCGGTCGTTGCTGCAATCTGGTGGAGCGGGGAGCTGCCATCAGATTTAAACCCACAGCAAACACGACCCACATTAGTCATCGCAGAGCACAGGACAGCGCGCCTGCAGGCTTTGTATCAACTGCAGCCCAAGCTGGAAGCAGAGCTTGGCGTACGCTTAAAAATTGTCGAATACCCGGCACCACCACAGGATTATTTCACCAAGCTGGTGACTGAATTACGAGCTGGGAATGCACCCGATGTGTTTACTGTGCCACGGGATTTGCAGGTGGACGATTTAGCCGCTGCCGGTTATCTGGCCAATCTGACGGCTGATGTGCAAGCCTGGCCGGGGTATCAGCAACTGCCTGCTTTAGTCAAAACCTTAACCCGAGCCAGTTTTGACGAACAGGTGTATGTGGTGCCTTCCATTGTGGCTGTAGAGCAGCTGTATTACCGCCATGATTTATTAACAGCTGCTGGTATCAGCACAGAGCAACCAAAAGACTGGCAGGATTTACTCAACCGCAGCCGTCAGATTAAACAGCAGATGGGCCAGTTCCCGCTGATGATCCCTGCAGGTTTAACCTGGGGTATGGGCTCTTACACCGAAGGGTTTCGTTATTTACTCGCCAGTTTTCAGGATTATCAGCTGTTAAGTACAGGCAATCAGTATCAGCTGAATGACGATGCAGTGCGTCAGGCTTTTGGTTTTTACCAGACGCTGGTGCAGGAACAGCTGACGCCGGTGAATCCGCTATTGAACCCGGAACCCTGGGTTATTCCCAAATACGAAATGTTTCCCAAAGGTGAGCTATTGATCACCACTTGTGGCAGCTGGTGCAAAGTATTCGACTGGGGCCCTGGCAGCCGTAATCCTATTGCTAATGTCGATACTTCAGTGCAAACCTGGAAATTCCCCAGTGCCGATGGCGGTGAACCTTTTGCGTTGGCGTCTGTGGTCTATGCCTGGGCTGTTAATGCTAAATCACGGCAGCAACAGCTGGCCCGTCAGTTAGTTCTGGCTTTAGGTGAAGTGGATGTCGCTTTGGCCTATGCGGTGAAGCTGGGCAATGTGCCAGCTCGGCTGGACGCGAAAGAGCATCCTGACTTTATCGCTTTAGACAGCTTAATGCAGGACCATGCACTTTTAACTGAAACCCGTGCGCTGCGCACTACGGTAGGCTCGAACGCCATGATGGCTGGTGTGGCTCAGGCGTCTGAAGCTGTACTGACGGGCCGCGCTAATGCGCTGCAGGCTCAGCAGCAACTGCATGACTATGTGGTGAATGTGCTGGGTGCTGAAATGGTGGAGCAACAACTCGCCAAAACCCTGCCTTTGCCCGCCGCTTTAGCCACTGAAGTGGAGAAGAATTGATGTTTAATATGACGTACGAAGCCAGAAGGCAGTTCGGTTATCGCATTATGATGACACCGGCTTTGGTGCTGATGGCTGCTTTTATTGTATTTCCGGCCTTTTATGCCTTTTCGTTAAGCTTAACCGACGATGCGTTATTGGGCTTTGCGGCACAGGAATCATCCTATGTCGGCCTGCGCAACTTCAGCCGTTTGTTTAGCGATCCACTGTTTTGGAACTCATTGAAAGTCACGCTGATTTTTGTCATTGGTTCTGCAGTCATTGGCCAGTTTGTATTGGGTTTTGCCTCGGCCTTAATGCTGCAGCGGCCAGTGAAATACAAATCCATTTTTAACGCCATTATTTGTCTGCCGAATGCGGTGCCGGAAATGGTGGTTGGCTTTTTATGGATCTCTATGTTTGCCAGCGGTGAATATGGCACTTTAAACCGGCTGGTGGCCTGGTTTGGTGTCGAACCACAGCAGTGGTTGTACACCTTCCCGTTAATGTCGATCATTATCGTCAATACCTGGCGCGGTATAGCTTTTGCGATGATCTTGCTGACCTCTGGCCTGGCCTCTATTCCGAAAGATATTTACGAAGCTGCCCGGGTGGATGGCGCCACTGATACACAAATTTTCTGGCGTATCACAGTGCCTATGATGATGCCGACCATCTTTCTTTATATGTTTATTTCTACTGTCACCACCTTCGCTATTTTTGGTCTGGTGTACACCCTAAGTCGTGGTGGCCCGGCTAACAGCACAGAGATTTTAGGTATTTACATTTACAATCAATCGTTTACAGCATTTCAGCTGGGCTATGGTGCAGCAGTGGCTGTGATTAGTCTGGTGGTTTCTATGGTGCTGGGAATTATCTATGTCAAAGCACTGAAGGTGGAGGTCTGAGATGGTGACTTTAGTCAGACCGGCCAATGAGGAAACCATCATGACGCATCATGCTTCACAGCGCCGCGCCTATCTTACGCTGGTGCTTATTTCCCTGTTTTGCCTGATGCCATTTTTTTGGGTAGTGCTGGCAGCTTTTGATCCCAAAGCCAGTCAGTTTTTACAAATTCCTGATGGCATTACCGTTAACCATTTCTGGAACCTGTTGGCCAATGAAAGCGGAGTGCGCTGGGTACTGAACTCTGTAGGTATTGTTGGTACTGCAACGCTATTGACCTTAATTTTGGCCGGTTTTGGTGGTTATGCTTTATCGCGCACTCAGGCCTGGTGGAAGCGGCCTTTGCTGTACGCCATCATTCTGGTGCGGATAGTGCCGCCGCCAGCCTTGATTGTCCCTGTGTACAAAGTGATGCTGTTTTTAAATGAATGGATTAACAATCTGATCAACAGCCTGACCTCTGATGTAGCGCAACAAGTGGTGCTGAGCCGGATCTTTTCTTTTGTTGATGGTTACCTTGGCTTGATTTTGATCCAAACCGCTATGCAGTTACCACTGGCAATCTGGATTATGAAAACCTTTTTTGACGCCATTCCGAAAGACTATGAAGAAGCCGCAGCGCTGGATGGTGCCAGCCAGTGGCAAACTGTGCGTCATGTATTAATACCGCTGGCGTTACCAGGTTTTGCCGCCGCAGGTTTGTTTGCTTTTATTAACGCCTGGGGTGATTTTTTAATGCCACTGATGTTCACTTCATCACCTGAGTTACAAACTTTGCCACTGGGCATGTTCCGCGCCTTTTTGCGCGTCGACGCCATTGATTATGGTTTCTTAACGGCACTGGCTGTGATTTACACCTTGCCCGCCGTCATTGCATTTGCCTTCGCCCGAAAGTTTCTGACCCAGACTTTCTCCGGCGGCGTGAAAGGATAAGAGGATTTTGTTATGTCACAGATTGAACTGATTAATATCAAAAAGAACTACATGGGCACAGAAGTGGTGAAGGGCATAGATGTCACCATTAATGAAGGCGAGTTTGCCGTAATTGTTGGCCCTTCAGGCTGCGGCAAATCCACTTTGCTTCGGATGATTGCAGGTTTGGAAGATATCAGCAGCGGTGAGCTGAAAATTGGCGGCAAGCTGATGAACAACGTCTCGCCGGATCAGCGTGAAATTGCCATGGTGTTTCAGTCTTATGCGTTGTACCCGCATATGACGGTGGCAGAAAACATTGGTTTTGCGCTGGCGCTGAAAAAAACGGACAAAGCCGAAATCAATCGCAGAGTGTTAGAAGCCGCCAAAATGCTGGAGCTGGAACATTTACTGGAGCGCAAACCTGCGGCTTTATCTGGTGGGCAGCGTCAGCGTGTGGCTATAGGCCGCGCCATAGTAAAACGGCCGAAAGTGATTTTATTTGATGAGCCGCTGTCGAACCTGGACGCTAAATTGCGGGTGCAGATGCGTACCGAGCTGATGCGATTACACCGCGAGTTTGGCTCCACTATTGTTTATGTCACCCACGATCAGGTCGAAGCCATGACCATGGCGCAGAAAATCATAGTACTGAACAACGGCCATGTCGCGCAGATGGGCAAGCCGATGGACTTATACCGTGACCCGGAAAATACCTTTGTTGCGCAGTTTATTGGTGTGCCAAAAATGAATCTGCTGCGCGGCAATTTACAGGCCGATGTGTTTACCTTGCAGTCTGGTCAGAAGTTACAGCTCGATTGTGGTTACAGAGATGGTTCGGATTTACAGCTTGGGGTTCGGCCAGAACATCTGAAGCTGGAGCTGCTGCAACCGGGTAGCGGTAGTGAAAACAATAGCGAACACAGCTGGACTGTCGATGTGGTTGAGCGGCTTGGCGTAGAAAGTTTTATTCACTTGTGTAATGCAGCTCGTGATGTGCTGGTGCTGCGCCTTGAAGGTGACTGTGATTTGCAGGTCGACAGCAAAGTGGCAGTGCGCTTTGATTGCAGCCACTGTTATCTGTTTAACGAGGCCGGTGTGCGCTTGTTACCGAATACTGCAGCTTTAGATCTGGTTGGCTGATCTTTTTCTCTGGATGGCCCTTTGGCCAGAATGCTTAGCTTTCTGGCCTTTTTTCTGATTTTTATTTATTGCTATGGCTTAACTGCAACTAAATTTCCGACCAAAGCCTATTCAAAAGCTCAGGTAATAACTTCATATCATGAAATTCTGTCACTAAAGCGGATGGGCTGGTTTCACCGTGAATGTTGTAAAACAAGGTGTGCATACCAGCGGCCAGGCCTGCTAATACGCCGGGCAGACTATCTTCTATCACCACGCAATGCTCTGGTTTTGTGCCAAGGCTGGCTGCGGCGTGCAGATAGAGTTGCGGGTCTGGTTTAAAGCGCTGGATATCGTAGGCACTGAAGACTTTTGATCCTGAAACAGGGTCGTGAAAAAATTCAGCAAGGTCACATAGCTCCAGCGCCTGTTGTACTTTAAAGCGGGGGCCATTGCTAACCACCGCCATAGGCCAGCCTTGCTGCTGACAAAACTGCAGGGCTGGTTTTATACCTGCTACAGCTTTAAGTTCGGCCTGAAATAGCTGCTGCACTAAAGCGCGGTAACGAGGTTCTGTATCATCCTTTAAACGAACCCCGTGCAGTTTTGCCAGTGTGTCGAAGATATCCGCCAGTTGGCCACCTCTATAATCCCGGATCAGTTCTGGTACTGAAAGTATCACGCCATAATCGGAAAAAATCTGCGCTAAGGCCTGATTACACAAGCCTTCGCTATCGACTAAGGTGCCGTCGCTGTCAAACAGCAGGCAGGGATCCATAGCCTTCATTGGGTCCGGTTTTTATTCGGTTGATCAGACATCTTTAGCACCAGCTCCCCACCGTTAATAATTTCGCTATGGTATAAAAAGCTGCGTTGCAAAGTTTTACCATTTAAGCGGATTTCGCTGATATAAGGCCGGTTTTTGCCGTTATTCAGGGTTTTAATTTTAAACTCTTTGCCCGGATAAAAAGCTGGGTCGAGCTGAATACGGACCTCATCAAACAGCGGGCTGCCCAGTTGATAAACAGGATCGGCTTCGACACCTCCGGACAGCTGAAACAGGCCTATTTTCATCAGCACCGACAAACTACCCATCAGGCCCTGATCTTCATCGCCGTTGTAGCCACGGTCTGGTGATAAATGGCTGTACACAGTATCAACAATTTGTCTGGACCAATACTGCGTCAGCCATGGCGCTCCGGCCGCGCTGAAAATAAAAGCGGTTTGCATACTGGGCTGATTGCCGTAGTTAATAGGGCTGCGGCGGTATTCTTCATGGGTTTCCTGAGCATGGGCTGTGCCTGAGGTAAAGCCTTGTTTTTGCGCCGTTTTAAAGTCTTGGTCTAATCGGGTTATCAGCTTGTCTTTGCCACCCATCAGCTCTGCCAGGCCCTTGATATCATGAGGTACAAACCAGGTTGCCTGAGCCGGGTTGGCTTCAACAAAACCATTTTCGTACTCGTGCGGGTCAAAAGGCGTTTGCCAGCTGCCGTCGATAGTACGGGGTCGCATATAACCTGTTTGGCTATCGAACTGGTTGCGGTAGTTTTGCGCTCTTTTGCTGTAAAGTTTTGCGTCTTCTACCTTGCCTAAAGCCGTCGCCAGCTGCGCCAGCGCATGATCCTGAAAGGCATATTCTAAGGTTTGGCCAGAGCCGCGTCTGTGACTGCCGTAGTTACTTTCAGTTTCTGGCAGAGGGTAGGGAATGTAACCCTGCTGCAGATAATACTGCATGCCACCGCCTGTGCTGCTGTAATGCTCGTAACCAGCGCGCGCCATCACACCTTCGATGCTATGGTTATGTTTCATCGCTTGGTAAGCGGCCTGAATATCAAAATACTGTTGATTTTTATACAAGCCTTTTTGATAGTTCGAGACTAAAAATGGCGTCGTAGGTGCGCCTGTCATCACCAGTGTATCCTGACCACCGGATGGGCCACGCGGAATAAAACCACCGTCTTTGGCGTACTGCAGCAGGCTGTTGCCCATATCGGCAGCAATTTGTGGGTAAGCCAGCGGCCACAAGGTAGCTATAGTCCACTGCGCACCCCAGAAAGAATCCGAGTTGTGATGGTTAAATTTAGGTTTTCCAGCTGCATCCAATGGTAACTGCCGGATTACAGCTTCAGTGCCAGATAAGTCGGTGTACTGACCGTTCACGTCGGAGACAGCGCGGCGGCCTTGCAGTGAATGCCATAAGTCAGTGTAAAAACGGCGTTGCTGCTGCTCAGTGCCGCCGCTAATAGCGATGCGACTTAAAGCGTTATTCCATTCTTGCCTGGCTTCTTGCTGCACTTTGGCAAAATCCCAGTGCGGCAGTTCGGTGTCGGCATTGAGTCTGGCGTTGTCGACTGATACATAAGAAATACCCACTTTCAGCAGCGTAGGCTGGCTGCTGCCTGTCAGAGTCACAACCACGCCGGCATCATCGCCATCAACACCGCTGACATTATGAAACAGCATATTGCCACGCCAGGCATCCAGTTGTTTCACCTTCTGATTAAAGCGGGCATAAAAATACACTTTGACCGGCTTAGTGCGCCGCTCTGTGCCCTGATTGGTGATATAGCCAACAACAGCATCATCGCCTTGCAAGTTGGCGTGCGCATGGCCAAGGCGTGATGGGCCCATTACGCCGCCTAACTGAAACAGCACCTGCTGGGGCTGGTTAGCCGCGTAGGTATACTGATGAAAACCTACTCTGGAGGTAGCGGTTAATGCCACTTCTATCTGGTAACGGTCCAGCTTCAGTTGATGAAAACCTGGCTGAACCCTTTCGCCGTTGTGCGAAAAATCTGAATAATAATCGGTTTTTAACTGCTCCAGCTTTTGCGTCGAAGAGAGTGGCATCACAGATAAACCGGCCAGCTGCCATTCGTGGATATGGTTAAAGCCTTTGATTTGTTTAGAATGATAACGGTAGCCGCTGCCCCATTCACCTTCAATGTCGGTATCCGGAAATAAGCTGACCATACCAAAAGGCCGGGCGGCTGAGCTGAAGAAAAACCAGCGGCTGTTGGCGCTGTCCAGGTAGGGGTAGACCAAATCAACAGGCTCTCTGCTTGCAGCTGCAGTGACTGGCACCAGACCACAGCACAGCATCAGTGTAAGTAGGGCAGAGCGAAGCTTGGTAGTTCTAAGCTTTGCGCTAAAACAAGGCTTAGGTTGAATAGCCAGAGGCTGGGTTGAAAAGAGGGCTGTCATCAGGTGCCTTACTAAAAGTCGCTGCAAGATGCCCTATGTATAACAAATTGGACGGGCCAATTGCAATACTGGCTTGTCCGGATTTGTGTTTGGTAGGAGTATCTAGTCCGCAATCAGCAAAATATAAGCTTCAGTGACTTGGGCTATATGCTCCTGCATCGCGGCTCTGGCGCCTGCTGCGTCGCGGCGGCTTAAGCATTGATAAATTCTTTCGTGTGCCTGAATATTCGGGCCCGCCACCTGACGGCGGATTTTCTCAGCAAACAATCTGCTGATTTCCGACGACTCCCGTAAAGTCCAGAGCCATTCCACCATAGATTGCAAAGCGCTGTTACGGGTGGCGCTGGCGATCAACTGATGAAATTTGCCGTCAAAAGCTTCTGCTTCAGCGGTTTTTTGTGCGGCGACCAAAGCGATCATCTGGTTTAAATAGGCTTTGAGTTTTAACAACTCTTCATTACTGATGCGCTCTGCAGCTAATGCTGCTGCATCACCTTCCACCAACAAGCGGGCTTCCATTATTTCCAATGGACCTGGCGCGTCGTCGGCCAAAATAGAGCTTTTCAATGCAGCAGATTTCAGTACATAAACCCCTGAACCAGGTTTGATTTCAACCAGCCCTGATACTTCCAGCGCGATCAGTGCTTCACGCACCGTCTGACGGCTCACATCATACAACTGAGCTAAATCACGTTCGGCTGGCAGCCGATCGCCTGTATTTAATTCACCTTTGGCGATGTTTTGCGCCAACTTGTCGGCGATTGATAAATAAAGGCGTGGGCTATGCCCCTGGCTGCGTTCTGTACTGAGCTTCAGTGCTGAGTCTGTTATTTGTGTCATCTTGGCTTCAAATTTATTTTGGTCTGTCCAAATATTTAATATTGCAAATTGGACGGACCAAATGTTAGTGTTAATCAATAGGCCTGACCAATTTAGTCTGTCGACCAGCACAATTCAAGCCTGGCGGTCAAAATGACTACCAGGTTAGCAGTTAAGTTGGTTTAAATTTAGGGAAATATATGAAAATTATTGATGCAAAAGTTATTGTCACCTGCCCGGGCAGGAACTTTGTCACTATTAAAATCACCACAGATCAAGGCCTGTATGGCATAGGTGATGCGACCCTCAATGGTCGTGAGCTGGCCGTCGCCAGTTATTTACAGGATCACCTGATCCCTTGTCTGATTGGCCGTGATGCCAGCCGTATCGAAGATATCTGGCAGTTTTTTTATCGTGGTGCGTACTGGCGTCGTGGCCCTGTCGGGATGACTGCTATTGCCGCTATCGACGTGGCCTTGTGGGACATTAAAGCCAAAGCCGCCAATATGCCGTTGTATCAGCTGTTGGGTGGTCGCAGCCGCGATGGTGTGATGGTGTATGGTCATGCCAATGGCCGTGATATCGCCGAAACCGTCGCTGAAGTAGGCCGTTATATTGATATGGGCTACAAAGCGATCCGTGCTCAAACCGGCGTGCCAGGCCTTGCCAGTACTTATGGTGTGTCTGGCGATAAAATGTATTACGAACCAGCAGACGGCAATCTGCCGACCGAAAACCTGTGGTCGACCAGCAAGTATTTAAACTCTGTGCCTAAACTGTTTGAAACGCTGCGCGATACCTACGGTTTTGAGCATCACTTATTACACGACACCCATCATCGTTTAACGCCTATTGAAGCGGCGCAACTGGGTAAGTCGTTAGAACCCTACAAATTATTCTGGCTGGAAGATGCTGTGCCTGCTGAGCTGCAGGAAGGCTTCCGCTTGTTCCGTCATCACACCACCACTCCAATAGCTGTGGGTGAGGTGTTTGCGTCTATTCATGATTGCCAGCAACTGATCAGCGAACAGCTGATTGACTATATCCGAACCACCATAGTGCACGGTGGCGGTATCACGCATTTACGCCGTATTGCCCATCTGGCCGAGCTGTACCATGTCCGTACCGGTTTCCATGGTGCCACCGATTTAAGTCCTGTCACTATGGGCGCTGCGCTGCACTTTGATACCTGGGTGCCGAACTTTGGTATTCAGGAATATATGCGTCATACACCGGAAACGGATGCCGTGTTCCCGCATGACTACCACTTTGATCAGGGCTATCTGAAAATTGGTGAAACACCGGGCCATGGTGTCGATATCGATGAAGCTTTAGCTGCCAAATACCCGTACCAACGTGCTTATCTGCCGGTCAACCGGTTAGAAGACGGCACCATGTTTAACTGGTAAGCCGTATGAGCTGCATGGACTGTTCAACTTTATTGCTGCCACAGCGGGGCAACCTATGATTGCCGTGCTGGGCGAGGTGATGATTGAACTGGCTCCGGCCGGAGCCGGTCTATACCGCTCTGGTGTTGCTGGTGATACCTACAACACCGCAGTGATGCTCAGCCTGATGGGCGCTGACGTCTGTTATGCCACAGCTTTGGGTGATGACAGCTTCAGCACTGAAATTCGTCAGGCCATGCAACAGCATGGCCTGAATAACGCTGCGGTACTGACCTTAAAAGCGCAGCAGCCCGGGTTGTATTGCATCAGCAACAGTGCCAATGGCGAACGTAGTTTTAGCTATTGGCGCCAGCAGTCTGCGGCGCGGCAAGCTTTTCAGTCCGAAGTATTGTTTGAACAGTTGCTGCAGGCCATCAGCCAATGCACTGATGTTTATTGGAGCGGTATTACGCTGGCGCTGATGAGCGATGTGGTGTTGTCGCGTTGGTTAACATTTTTACAGCAGCTGCAAAGTCGCGGTGGCCGGGTTTGTTTTGATACAAATTTTCGTGCGGCTTTATGGCTGGGCCGCGACGACAAGCTGCTGTGTTATCAAGCGGCTTTACTGCACTGCGATTATTTTCTGCCAAGTCTGGACGATTGTCTGTCTATCTGGGGTTGTGACAGTCTGACCCAAGCTCTTGAGCAATTGCAAAGTTTGCTCCCTGTATCTTCCCCTGTGATTTGCCTGACCGCAGACCAACTGGTGTTTTGGCTTGAAGCAGGCACCTTGAGTCAGTTCAGTCTGCAATTCAGTGAACAGATGCTGGATGCAACAGGGGCTGGCGATGCCTTTAGCGGCGCTTTGATTGCTGCTTTGCAACAAGGTTTGGAAGCTGCCGTGGCCATAGAGATTGCTCACTCTGCAGCGAGTCTGGTGGTGCAGCATCAGGGCGCTATTTTACCCGATGTGGTTTGGCCTGCGTTGAGACAACAGCTACAGCAACTGGGGTTGCCGCCACAAACAGCAAAAAGTGGGAATTCTGTATGAACAAAGTGATTTGTTTTGGTGAAGCACTGATCGATTTTATCAGTGGTCAAAGCCTGCTCTTGGATGGCTTAACTTTACCTCAATTCGGCCAATATCCCGGCGGTGCTCCAGCCAATGCTGCAGTGGCAGTGGCCAAATTAGGCGGCAACGCCAGTTTTGTCGGGCAGGTCGGGCGCGACTTATTTGGTGATTTTCTGAAAGCTGCCTTGCAGCATTATGGCGTCGACACCAGTGCGCTGGCGCAGCATGCCACAGCCAAAACGGCTTTGGCTTTTGTTGCCCATGATGATAAAGGCGAGCGCAGTTTTTCTTTTTACCGTGATGCTTCGGCTGATTTGTTGTTCAGTAAAACACAAATTACTCCGCAGCTGTTTGAACAAGCTAAAGTACTGCATTTTTGCAGCAACACGCTGGTAGAACCTGCTATAGCGGAAGTGACAGCTGAGCTGTTGCGCCAGGCCAAAAGCCATGGACTCTGGCTGAGCTTTGATGTCAATTTACGTCATAACCTCTGGGCTGACGGTAGCGCCAATGCTGACGTAGTGCGCCGTTTTGTCGCACAAGCCGATATTCTGAAATTCTCTTTGGACGAAATGCTGTATTTACTCAATGACACTAGCATGGATATTCCTGCTTATGTGCAGCAACTACTGGGCCATAAAGCACAACTGGTGGTGATTACGCACGACGATAAACCACTGCAGTACTTCAGCCGCTATGGCAGTGGCATCTTGGTCGTACCGCAAGTTCAGGTGGTGGATACCACTTGCGGGGGTGACGCTTTTAGTGGTGGTTTGTTGTATCAGCTTTGTCAGTTGGATGATTTAGATAGCTTTTGTCAGTCGAATGCTGATGTTGTAACAACACTGAATTTCGCAGCCCGCTGTGGCGCTTTTGCTGTAACCAGACCAGGAGCCTTTCCGGCTTTGCCCGTGCTGGCTGATGTCACAACTGCTGCAGATCACTAAGGAACCTATGATGCACGACCCAACTATTCCCGCTTTAACAACAACGTACAGCACAGAGTTTTTGCTGTCGCATTGCCGCGATATTTTGTCTTTTTACGATCCACGAGTGATAGACCCCAAAGGCGGCTTTTTCCATAACTATCTGGATAATGGTGCGCTGTTTAATCCGGGTTTTCGCCAATTGGTCAGCAGTACCCGGCTGATTGTCAACTATGCGCGTGCCAGTCAAGTCCTGAAAGAACCCCGTTACATGGAGTATGCCTTACATGGTCTGAACTACCTGGAAACCGTGCACTGGCAGGCTGAAACTCGAACATATGCATGGACTTTACAAGACCATCAGCCGCTGGATATGACCCAGCAGGCTTATGGCTATGCCTTTGTGTTATTGGCCTATGCCGCAGTGCATAAAGCCGGAGTGGCAGACAGAGCGGCCAAATTGGCGGAAACCTTCGAGCTATTGCAACAACGCTTCTGGCAGGAAGAATTTGGCTTGTATGCCGACGAAATCAGCGCTGCGGGGGTGTTGAGTTCGTACCGCGGCCAGAACGCCAATATGCATTTGTGCGAAGCCATGATTGCCGCTTATGACGCCACAGGTGAAGCGCATTATCTGGCAAGAGCCAAGCAAATTGCTCACAACATCACAGTACGTCAAGCCAGTCTGACCGACGGTTTGGTATGGGAGCATTACGATGTGCAGTTCCAGCCCGACTGGGATTACAACAAAGCTGACCCTAAAAACTTGTACCGCCCTTGGGGCTTCCAGCCTGGCCATCAGACCGAGTGGAGCAAATTACTGCTGCAAATTCACCGTTTTTCGCCTGATGCAGCTTTGGTTGAAAAGGCCTGTAGCCTGTTTGACCGCGCTTTTGCTGCGGCATGGGACTCAGAGCACGGCGGCTTGATTTACGGCTACGACCCACAAGGCAACTGGTGTGATGACGACAAATATTTCTGGGTGCAGGCCGAAAGTTTTGCCGCTGCCGCTTTGCTCTATCAACAAAAAGCAGAGCCTAAGTATCTGCAGGCCTATGAGCAATTGTGGACATACAGCTGGCAACATTTTGTTGACCATCAATACGGCGCCTGGTTTCGCCTGCTGACAAGGGACAACCGCAAATACTCCAATGAAAAAAGCAGTGCCGGAGCTAAGTGTGATTACCACACCTTGTGTGCCTGTTTTGATGCACTGGCGGCTATGGCATAACAGAGGTTTTTTATGCAAATTCATTCATCGGCTGCTGTGGCAGGCGAAACTTCAGGCCAGTTTAATGGGCGTTTTGCCTTTTGGGCTATGACGTCATTGTTTTTTATCTGGGGTTTTATTACTGCGCTGAACGACATTTTGTTGCCTTATCTGAAAGGTGCTTTTTCCTTAAGTTACCTGCAGGCGGCTTTGGTGCAGTTCTGCTTTTTTGGTGCTTATTTTATTGTGTCGCCCTTTGCTGGCCGCTTGCTGGAAAAAGTGGGTTACAGAAATGGCATTCTGACCGGTTTATTAATTATTGCGGGTGGCTGTTGCCTGTTTTATCCAGCCGCTGAACTAGGGTTGTACAGCTTTTTTTTAGTGGCGTTATTTGTTCTGGCGTCCGGTATCACTGTGTTGCAGGTGTCGGCTAACCCTTATGTGGCCGTACTGGGTGACGAGCAACATGCAGCCAGTCGGTTAAGCCTGGCCCAGGCTGTCAACTCGGTAGGACATACGGCCGGGCCTTTATTTGGCGCTGTGCTTATTCTGGCGGCAACAGGGGAGGCGGGTTCTGCCAAGTCGGTGCAACTGCCTTATCTGTTGTTGGCCTGCGCTTTGGTGGTCACAGCGCTGGTGTTTTACCGGCTTCGATTGCCGGATATCCAGCTATCTGCTGCAGAACAACAGACGGGAGGCTTTAGCATAGGGCGTTTTCCACAGCTGAAATTTGGCGTGCTGGCGATCTTTTTGTATGTCGGCGCTGAAGTGGCTATTGGCAGTTATCTGGTGAATCTGTTTTTACAGCTGGGGATCGGCGGCATGACCGAAGTTACGGCTGGCGCTATGGTGTCTTATTACTGGGGCGCTGCTATGGTCGGACGTTTTGTTGGCGCTGGCCTGATGCGCTTTATCAAACCCACCCGCTTACTGGCCCTGAATTCAGTGTTAGCTATCGCCATGATCCTGCTAGCGGTGAACAGCAGTGGTAGCTTCGCCATGTGGACTATTCTGGCAGTTGGCTTTTTTAATTCCATCATGTTTCCAACCATTTTTACCCTGGCTATCCGTGGTCTTGGCCAGCATACAGGCCGGGCTTCAGGCTATTTGTGTCAGGGCATAGTAGGTGGGGCCATAGTGCCACTAGTGCAGGGTGTTGCTGCTGATTTGACCTCTGTGCAGTGGAGCTTTCTGGTGCCGGCTTGTTGTTATCTTTACATCGCCTGGTATGCGCTGGTTGGTTCAAAAACTCGCTGATTCTGTAAATTTGGTTGTACAGCCAGATCTATATCGATACAGGCTGACGAAAAGCACTGTTGATACCGGTGTCAATTATCGGCTGTTGGCATAAGTTATCGTCATCGGAACAGCGGGGAAGTTTCATTTAATCTTAGCTTATGGTTGCTGAAGTTTATTGTTAAATCATTGATTGTAAATATTTTTATTGCTCTGGTGAAGTTGGGGTTTTCTACTCTGGTGGCAAAGTGTTTATCGAGCCATTTCACGTAAAACAGGTGTTTATTAGAAAAACAGAATAAAAATCGATCAACGTATTGACACCGGTGTCATTAATTGACTAAGTTAGGTTGCTAGAAAAAAATAAACAGGGGTAGACATGAAAAATTATAAAAAAACAGCACTGTCGCTGGCTGTACTCAGCACACTGACAGCAGGCTTCCAAAGCACTGCAATAGCGCAGGAAAAGGAAGCTGATACAGAAGTGATCGAAGTAAAAGGCTTTCGTAGTTCAGTCATTAAAGCCAAAGATTTAAAACGTGAGGCGATGATTGCTCAGGATTCCATAGTTGCCGAAGATATTGCCGATTTTCCGGATTTAAATCTGGCAGATTCGCTGCAACGGGTGCCAGGTGTTGCAATCACCCGTGAAGGGGGGGAAGGCCGTCAAATCTCATTACGTGGCTTAGGCCCGGATTTTACTCGGGTGCAGGTGAATGGGATGGAGGCGTTGGGGACGTCATCATCACCTATGGACAGCCGCGGCGCAGTAGGTCGTTCGCGTGCTTTTGACTTTAATATTTTTGCGTCTGAATTGTTTAACCAAATCGACGTGAAAAAATCTTATTCAGCCGATCAGGAAGAGGGTGGCATAGGCGGTACAGTCAATTTACGTACAGCCAAGCCTTTTGATTACGATGGTTTTCAAGGGGCTGTGGCAGGTAGTTTAGGTACCAACACTAATGCAGAGGAAAGCAATCCACGTATCGCAGGCATGATTTCTAATACCTGGGGTGATTTTGGTGCTTTGGCTTCTGTCGCTTTTAGCCAAAAAAACTCCAGTGAATATGGCTCTAACACTTACCGGTGGCGTCAGGTGCGAGCGACCAATGGTATTAGTGATTCAGTAGACCCTGATACAGCTGCAAAAGCTGCGGCTGGCGAGTTATGGTTTGCCCGTGGTAACCGCTATTCAGTCTGGAACAATGATCAAGAGCGTTTGGGCTTAACCACAGCCCTGCAATACCGTCCAAGCAATGATCTGAAGTTTGCACTGGATCTGATGCATGGTCGCTTAGAGAATACATTGGACGAACACCACCTGTCGACAGGTGGTTCAAGCAGCACTGCCTTAGGACGTATTGAAGCGCTGGATTACGTTGATAACAATGGTGATTTGGAAGTAATGAAGGCAACCTTCAGTAACTCTACAATCCGAACTGAGAATCGCTCTGACTACAATGAATCTGTGTTTAATCAGCTTACCTTTACTACCGACTGGCAAATCAGCGACAAGTTGGGTATGAAATTTCAGTTAGGTACCAGCTCTTCCGACTATGACCAGCCTAAAGTTGATAAAGTGAATCTGACCAGACGGGGTGGCATAACTACAGACTACACAGTGGACCGTTTTTACGGACAGCATAGTTATGATTTTGACCCAGCCGCTATAGCGGGCTGGACAGTGAAAGATATTTACTTCAGAGAAGATTACATAGCAACCGACTTTGACAACGGCAAAGTGGATTTTGATTACTCATTAGATGATGCTGGAATTATCAGCTTCGGCGCAAACTATAAAAAGTTTGGCAATAGTGGCAATAGGCGTGAGGATGCCGGCTATGTCGAAAACAAAGCAACACCTTTGAATAATGGCGTAAAAACTATTTCTGAAGCAGTGACTAATGTGTATTCAGGCCATCCTTATATTTCTTGGGTTCAGGCTGATGTGGATGAATTGCAGAAGTTTTACGGTATCCATGATTTGGCATTGGGCGAAGACAGAATTATTCAGACCAATTCTTACACTGTGGAAGAACAAACCAGTAGCTTTTATAGCCAGTACAGTTGGGATTCGATGGTCGGTGGTAAAACGCTGCGTGGTAGCATTGGCGCTCGTTATTACAAAACTACACTGACCTCTAAAGGTGTGTCACAAGGTCAAAATGTTACCATAGAGCGTGATTATTCTGGTGTATTACCCACTTTGAACCTGGTGTATGAGCTGGATGACGAGTTGCTATTACGTTTTGGTGCCAGTCAAAACCTGACTCGTCCGTCACTGGATGCCATATCTGTTTCTGCGAATGTAGCTCAGATGACAGGTTCACCGGGTGAAGTGGGTAAAATCACTATTGGTAATCCAGATTTGGAACCTTTTGAATCCACCAACTTTGATGTCGCGCTGGAGCAGTACTTTGAGGGAGTAGGTTCCTTGTCTGCTGCGGTATTCTGGAAAGACATTGAAAACTTTATAGTTACTGAAGTAGAAACTAAAAAGTTCAGCGAAATGGGTCTGCCGGAAAGCTTGCTGCCAAACGGTGCCACTGTAGATTCACTGTTTGATATCACGTCGCCACAGAACTCTGATTCATCAACGATCAAAGGAGCAGAACTGGCATTCCAGCGTGATTTCGACTTTTTACCAGCGCCGTTTAATCAAATGGGTATGATTGCCAACTATACTTGGGTAGATGGAACCACTTTGTATCGCAACGTACAGGGTACAGGCCAAGACCAAGTGAAAAGCTTCCCTGGTTTGTCGAAACAAAGCTATAACCTGACGTTCTACTACGAGACTGATACCTGGGGTGGACGCGTCGCCGGTGCGCATCGTAGCGATTACATCAACTCGGTTGAAGGTGGCTTGCGTGATCATGATGAAAGTGGTTTCCATGCAACAACCTACATAGATTTCTCTGCGTTTTACAAAGTAAGTGAAGCTTTAAAGCTGAGCATTGAAGCTATTAACCTGACTAATCAGCGCGAGGAGCAATACAGCGATTCGAATGACCGTCTGTACAACACCACCACTAGTGGTCGCACTTACATGATAGGTATGGCTTATAAGTTTTGATGTGCTTGGGTCAGAGCTTTTTGCTCTGACCCTCTTATTTTTTTATTTGATTGTTATAGGTAGTATAGAACCATCTTTTTCATAATGTAACTCTGTAAAACGTATAACTCTTTTATGATCACCACCACCAGCCAAAGAACCATCATGGTAAAAGAAATATGTTTTTCCATCTTTTTCTATAATAGCCTGATGATTGGTTGATATAGGTAAGTAATCTAATACAACACCACGATAATTGAAAGGCCCCATAGGGTTATTGCCGGTGGCATAAACAATTTGTCCAGGCCAGCCGGTTGAAAAAGTAAAATAATACACACCATTATGTTCATGCAGGTAAGGTGCTTCTCCGTATTTCTTTTTTGTATCAGCCTCAGGAAGTCCCTCAATAATAATGTCCTGAATTTCTCCATTCAGCTCCAGCATGCTTTGTTTTAATTTCACCACTTTTGGAATGCGGGTGCCAAAATATAAGTAGCTCTGGTCGTCTTTATCCACAAACACCATAGGATCTATAGGTTCAGCGCCTGCATTCTGGTCACGTGGCGTTTCAACTAAAGGTTTACCCAGCGGGTCTTTAAAACCTGTAAAAGGTTGATCACTGACCGCAACCCCAATCTGCTTGCCGCCGACTGGGGCGAAAAAATAAAACTTGCCGTTGCGCTCAATTGCGCCGGGAGCCCAGGCTTTGGCGGTTTTTCCTGCCCAGGAAAACACAGAAATATCCAAAAATGAGCCTTCATCCTGCCAACTTTTTAAGTCGGCGGAAGAAAATAACCGCCAGTCCGTCGAGTCCCAGTAGCTACCACTGTTATCCTGATCATTGGTGGCATAGATATAAAATTTATTATTAAAAAAATGTACAGATGGATCGGCACTAAAACGTTTAGATACAATGTTTTCTGCACAAACAGGCATTAAAGCCAGCATGGCCGAATATGATAGTAGGTAGTTCATCTTCATAAAAATAGCCCATAGTTAATTCATGGTTTAAATTAAACTATTTATATAGTATTTTCTATCGAAAGAGAATGCTGTGTCTGTTTTTGTTGACTGGTTGGCTGTTGTTTGGTTATCTTCCTTGATGATTTTTTGTTTAATTAAAATATGTTCCTTTTCATATTTAAACGCACTGTTCGTACTAAAGCCGACAGCAGACACAGCAGGTGAATACCAATGGCAGTTTCTCAAAATCATTACGACGCGATAGTGGTGGGCTCGGGGATCAGTGGCGGCTGGGCTGCCAAAGAGCTGACAGAAAAAGGCTTAAAAGTTTTACTGCTGGAGCGCGGTCGTCCGCTGGAGCATATTAAAGACTACCCCAATGCCTTTAAAGAGGCCTGGGATTACCCACATCGTGACAAAGCTACAGAGCAGATGAAGCAGGATTATCCTGTGCTAAAACGGGATTACCCGTTAAATGAAAGCACCTTTGGCATGTGGGCGAATGAAAAAGACTCACCTTATGTCGAGAAAAAACGCTTTGACTGGTACCGCGGTTACCAGATGGGCGGGCGCTCCTTGTTATGGGGTAGACAGAGTTATAGGCTGAATGAACAGGATTTTTTGGCTAATGCCAAAGAGGGTATAGCGGTGGATTGGCCTATTCGTTACGCCGATCTGGCTCCCTGGTACGACTATGTCGAGGGTTTTGCGGGTATCTCTGGCAGCAGAGACGGTTTGGATGTACTGCCGGATGGTAATTATCTGCCAGCGATTGAGCTGAATATCGTAGAAAAAGACATAGCTGCACGTATTAAAAAGACCTTTAGCGGTTCACGTCATTTGATTTGTGGCCGCACCGCTAATATCACCGAAGCTAAACCTGAACAAAATAGGGTGAACTGTCAGTACAGAGCCAAATGCTGGTTGGGTTGTCCTTTTGGTGCCTATTTCAGTACTCAGTCTGCTACGCTGCCTGCCGCAGTGAAAACCGGTAATTTAACAGTGCGGCCTTATTCTATTGTTACGCAAGTATTGTACGACCAAGACAAAAAGCGGGCCCGAGGTGTCGAAGTGCTGGACAGTGAAACCCTGCAGACCTATGAATTCACCAGCAAAATCATTTTCTTAAACGCCTCTTCTTTTAATACGACTTGGATTTTGATGAATTCCGCTACTGATATCTGGCCTGAAGGACTGGGAAGCAGCAGTAATGCTTTAGGTCGTAATGTGATGGATCATCATCTGAACACCGGGGCTGTGGCTGAAGTGGAAGGTTATCTCGACAGCTATTATTTTGGCCGGCGTCCAACCGGATTTTATGTACCGAGATTTCGCAACTGGGGTTCTGACAAAAGAGACTATCTGCGCGGTTTTGGATATCAGGGCAGGGCCAGCCGGCAAGACTGGCGTCGTGATATAGCGGAAATGAGTATTGGCCTGGATTTAAAACAAGCGCTGACGGAACCCGGGCACTGGACCATAGGCATGGGCGGTTTTGGTGAGATGTTGCCTCATCATGACAACCGAATTTACCTGGATCCTAAAGTGAAAGACAAATGGGGTTTGCCTGTACTGGCGATCGAAGTCGAACTCAAAGACAATGAAATCCGCATGCGTAAAGATATGATGCAGGATGCTGTGGAGATCTTTGAAGCTGTGGGTTTAAAGAATGTACAGGGCTTTGACCGGGGCTACAATCCGGGGCAGGGCATTCATGAAATGGGCACAGCCCGTATGGGACGAGACCCAAAAACTTCAGTGCTGAATGGCAATAATCAAGTGTGGGATGCGCTGAATGTGTTTGTCACTGATGGCGCCTGTATGACTTCAGCTTCTTGTGTCAATCCATCCCTGACTTATATGGCATTAACAGCAAGGGCGGCCCATTTTGCTGTAGAAGCCTTAAAAAAAGGCGAGCTGTAGTTTATTGAAATAGCCCTTAACTGGGCTATTTCATCTGGATGCTAGTTACATGGCGTCTCTAACTGTTTTGCTATCGACAAATTGCTCAAAGCTTTTTATCTTGCCATCTTTTAGTTGCCAAAGATGAGCCACTCTGGCGCTAAAAAATTTACCGCTGGTTTTATTGGTGCCGCTATAAGTGCCGTAAGCCACTACTTTATCCCCAGCAGCCACATAGTCTTCCACTTGAAAGTTGTAGTTAATCCATTCACTGCCTAAACGAGCGAAGACATGTTTTTCGATCTCAGCAAAACCCTGGTAGGTGCCGGCGTATGGAAAACCTGCGGCTTCTGTCCAGAGAGTTTCATCTGTGATAAAACGTTGAAGATTTTTACCATTTTCTTCCGAGTTTTTACCTTCATACGTACTTCTTACAATATCAAGATTAGTCATGGATATGCTCTTTGTTGGTGAAACTGTTTTCACTGGTTCTGCAGCAACAAGTTTTGCAAAAACTGCGGACGGTAGAAGTATTAATAACAGAATGATAGTTGCGCTTAACTGCTGTTGTTTCGAGCTCATACTGTCGCCCCTGAACTTAAGTTTACAGAGCACTTTTTGGGCTAATGGTTTGTGCTGACATAGCCCAAAAAGTGTTACCCATGCTTTATTGCTTAGGTTATTGGCCCCATTTCATTTCGCCCATAATGACCTTAGCGCTTAAGCCCAATATGCTGTCACCACCAATGGTCGGGTAGTTCTTTTTCATTTTTGCCACCAGTTCAGCAGAATTGGCTGAACTGGCGGCTGCAGCCTCAAAATCCTGTATGTACTGATGAGTAAAGTTCACAGCCTGTAAAGTCAGAGGCTTGTCACCCAAGAAGTGACCTGGGATCACAGTCTCTGGCTTTAATTGCTCAATCCCATTCAAGGTTTTGTACCACTTTTGACGAGATTCAGGGGTTTGAGTGTCGGCTAAAAACACATGCATATTGCCAAACACTACCACACCTCCCAGTACAGTTTTGCTGGACGGAACCCAGACAAAGCTATGTTTAGGATCGTGGCCATCAAGACCTACTACTTTTACTTGTTCACCATCAACCCATAAGGTGTCACCTTGAAGCACATCAGGCACGACCAGCTTTTGTGGCGCATTTTCTTTCAGTATCGGTCCCCAGTAGGCTTTTTTACCATCCATAGATTTTTTAATGTAGCTTTGCGTTGGTGCTGAGGCCAGTACTTTGGCATCCGGATAAGCTGCTGTGATCACATCCAGACCAAAGTAAAAATCCGGATCGCCATGACTGATATAAATAGTGGTCAGTTTTTTACCGGATTGTTTAATCAACTCGACTAGCGATAAAGCGTCATTGCGCTGAAACTGGGCGTCTACTAATATGGCTTCAGTTTTGCCGGTAATTAATACTGAACTGACTGGGAAAGTGCTTTTGTCCTGTGGATTAAATACAGTGGTTTCTAAGGTTGCTCCTACTGCATTGGCTGACAGTGCGACCATGCCTGATAAAGCACTTGCCTGAACTAATTTGGATAAAAATTTCATAATTACCTCTGAATAGTGAATGGTTGAACTTGGGTTTAAGTGAAAGTGGTGTACCCACTGGTTAGCTGTTGTTTTGCAGCTTTTGCTTGACATAGGCAGACCATAATTCAGGCGTGCTGTAAAAACCGCTATGGTCCAATGGAGTTAAACTGCCGTCTTTATGTGCTAACACGAAGAATGGATAGCCCTTGCCACCAAGAGCACGCATCAGCTGCCGGGTTTTTGCTATATGCTGGTTAGTTTTGTTACCGAAAAAATATGCCAATGCGTTTAGGAAACTTTTTGTTTCAGCCCCTAGCTCTGTCGCAATAAGGCTGAGGTTGTTTATATCTGACATAGAACGACCATCGATAAACTGAGCTTTTTGCATAGTGTGCAACATGGGCAAAGGTTGAATACCTAAAAATTCGGCTGCCAGCAGAGCACTAATTGGTGTGTCGGAGTCGAGAACGCGATCTTTTTCAGCAAATAGTGTTGAGTAATAATTGTTGCTAAACTGCTGCCCAGTTAACGCCATTATTCGTTTGTCGCTTTCCTTCATTTGCTGATGAAATTCGCTGGTGACGGGGCCTTTATTCACCCCTGAAAATAAACCGCCACTATGGATTTTAATACTTAGCTCGGTCAATTCAGTCAGTACATCAATCAGCGGTGCCGCGGCATAACACCAGCCACACTGTGGGTCCATTATAAAATGTAGAGTGTTCATTTCGTTTTCCAGTCAAAGCAACAGATGTATCAATTGCTGCAAAGTGTATGTTGCAAATACCTTGCAATAAACCCTAAAAATGGCAATAGTTAGTTGCATAAAACGAACATATAGTGAAGCAGATGGACAGAATAAAAGCGGCTGAAGTCTTTGTATGTATTGTGGAGCAGGGCAGTTTAGTCGGAGCAGCTCAGGCTTTGGATATGTCACGCTCTATGGTTACACGTTATCTGGCAGAAATGGAGCAGTGGGCCAATGCTCAGTTAGTACACAGATCTACCCGCAAGCTGACGTTAACTGTAGCCGGTGAAAAAGCCTTTAGTCATTGCCGTTCTTTGCTGGATCTAGCCAAAGAGGTTGCTACACCTGTAGAGCAAAATCTGGTGGCTGTGCCCGAAGGTACTATTCGTATTTCCTGTTCGCAATTTATTGCTGAAGATCTATTGCCTGAGGTGGTGAATGCCTTTTTAGATGATTACCCCAGAGTACGTATTGATCTGCATGTCAGTAATCAGGTAACTCATCTGGTGGAAGATAGAATAGATTTAGCTATTCGTATTACCAATGAATTAGACCCGAATCTGATTGCTCGCCCGCTTGGGGTGTGCCGCTCTGTATTATGCGCGACAGAAGGTTATTTAAAAGACCATGGTTATCCTGTCTACCCCGATGATTTGGCCTCTCTTAACTGTTTAATCTATTCCAATTTTGGTAAAAGCCTGTGGCATTTCATCAAAGACGAACAGCCTGTGGTTGCAGCAGTATCAGGCAATTATAGCGCAAATGAATCGTCCTTGTTGCTGCACTCAGCGCTGAACAGCCGGGGTATTTCTCTACAGCCACTATA
The DNA here is from genome assembly GCF_004005375.1 of Rheinheimera sediminis. GTDB lineage: Bacteria > Pseudomonadota > Gammaproteobacteria > Enterobacterales > Alteromonadaceae > Pararheinheimera. The sequence continues at coordinate 44,927 of NZ_RZUF01000007.1, forward strand.
TGCTGTGCAAGCATTGCTCGATGAGAGAAAACTTGTAATAGTATTACCAAACTACCAACCAGTTTCGCTGGGTATTTATGCGGTCTACCGCTCCAGAAAGCACCAATCTCTGGCATTAAGAACTTTTATCGATCGGCTGGTTCCATACTTTGAACAGGCAGAAACCTGAGCGCTGTTTTACTGTTTCAACAGCTATCAAAGCTGTTTAATTTTTTAGCTGTGAAATAAAGGCTCTGCCGGCGGGGCCTGGTGGAGCATCTTTGCGATAAACAATCTTGGTGGTTAAATACATGGCTGCTGCAGGCATGTTTTGTAGTGTTAGTGACACCAACAGTCCGTCAGTTATGTCTTTTTCCACCATATGTTTTGGCATATGACCCCAGCCAAAACCTGCTTTTAAAAACGCATGTTTAGCGCCAAGATCGGCCAAACGCCAGGTCAGCGCTGACATCACACCAAAAGTGCGGCCATTTGAAAGGCTGGTACGGTCTGTCAGAATTAACTGCACATGACGGCTCAGCTCCTCTGCCGTGATCTCAAGAGGCTGCCGTGCTAAAGCATGAGCAGGGGAGACCACAGTGACAAACTGTATGTTACTCAGCGGCTCGACGGTCAGCTCATCCGGTACAGTCGGCAGCGAGCCAATAATACCCAGTCTGCAAGTACCATCCATCACCTGTTGTGTAACACCACCCAAAGCTTCGACATAAAGCCGCAGTGGTGTGTGTTCGAAATGCTGTTTACAGTAACCCACAGCGCAGGTCAGAGTGTCCATTGGAAACATCACATCAACAGCGACCGACAATTCGGGTTCCAGCCCTTCAGATAATGAATGGGCTCTGGCTTTTAACAAATCCATACTATCAATAACGGCTTTTGCGTCGATCAACAAAGCGGCTCCTGCCTGAGTAAGCTGCGGGTATCTGCTGCTACGATCAAAAAGCGTGACGCCCAATTGCAGTTCGAGGTTGGCGAGGGTATGGCTAACGACAGACTGTGCCCGCTTAATCTTGCGACCCGCGGCTGAAAAGCTGCCTTGTTCTGCTGCGGCAACAAAAGTTCGAAGTTGATCCAGGGTAACTGCGTCCAACATGTATCTAAATTCCAGATGGTTTTTATCTAATAATATAGGCTATTTTGATGTTTTTCTATTGGTTATAGTTTGCTCCATCCACACAGGAGCAAATGATGAACACTGTGATGCAGCAGCAAAACTTTCAAATGACTGAAGCCACATCAGCTATAGAGCACAAGCGCTCTGTTGTAGCCCGTACTTTCGGCATCACCAGAGGACCCATCACTCGTCTGGTCAGTCCGTCTGATCTAGGTCACCTGATCAAGCCATTTGTGTTTCTTGATTATGGTGTATTGCCAGCATCAAAAGCCAAGTTATTTGGTATGCATCTGCATTCTGGTATTGCCACTTTGTCCTTGCCTATCAAGGGCGAAATCCTCTTTGCTGATACAACGGGTGAAACCGGTGTGGTGAAGACGGCTGGGTTAGAGTGGATGAAAGCCGGCAATGGTGTCTGGCACGATGGCGGAATTTCAGGCGAAACACCAATGGAGATGTTTCAACTCTGGATGGCATTGCCTGAACATGAGGAAAATGCACCGGCCCAAAGCAAGAATATAGACCCTTCTGAGATAACGGTTGTGGGACCTGTTTCTATCTTGTTAGGGCAGTATCAGGCTACAAAAAGCCCGATTGAATTTACCGCTGGGGTGAATTATTACCATGTACAGCTGCAGAATGGCGAGGTTTGGCACTATCAGCCAGAATCCGGTCAAACAGTCGCCTGGTTAGCCATATACAAAGGCAATTTAACAGGCACTACCGCTGTACGCCAAGGTGAGATGGTGGTGTTTGCTGCCTCTGAAACGGCTATTACGTTGATGGCTCAGGGGGCCGCATCTTTTGTGTTTGGCGCAGCTATCCCACACCCGCATCCACTGGTGATGGGGCCCTATTCAGTGCATACCAGCCAGAAGGCGCTTGCAAAAGGCGAAAATACGACGTATTGGCACAGAGTTGCGCTTAAAAGGCCGGAACTGACGATCTGATTTATCACTCGTCAGATACAGGGGCTCTGACGCTGACGGTATGACATGAATTGCCCCATCCATCAGGAGAGTAAAATGAGTATTGGTATTTTAGGTTCTGGAGCCCTTGGCTCTAACGTGGCACGTGCTTTGGCAAACAAAGGTGTTTCGGCCATTATCGCCAACAGATCTGGTCCAGAGTCTTTATCTGCGCGGGTCAAAGAACTGGGTCCAACTATCACAGCCGGTACGCTGGAACAGGCTGCGCAAGCGGATATAGTGTTGGTTGCAGTGCCTTGGGTGGCTATTGAATCGTTGTTAGCCAGTTTGCCAGCCTGGAATAATCGTATTGTGATAGATGGCACCAATCCGGTACTGTTTTTAGACCCGAATTCTGCTGAGGCTAAAGATCCAACCAACCCGTTGGCGGCTTATGGCATTAAAGCTATTGATTTAGATGGTAAATCATCAAGTAGCGTAGTCCGTGATTTAGTGCCGGGAGCAAGACTGGTGAAAGCCTTTAACCATCTGGATGTTGCAGTGCTGCCAGAGCCAGACGTATCTGGCGGAAAACGTACGTTGTTCTATTCGGGTGATGATCTAGCAGCCAAAGCTGAAGTTCGCAACTTGCTGGAAGCTTGTGGTTATTTTGCTGTGGATTTGGGGTCGCTTGACACGGGGGGCCGCTTAATGGAATTGCCTTTTGGCGCTTTGGCGACACATAACTTTATTAAAATTTAACTCAACAGGTTAGATGTCAGATGAGTGTGTAGCATTCAAAAGGCTTAGATTTTTTAACTAAAAAAGCCTCGTTTTTAAACGAGGCTCAGGTTTCACTTCATAGAAGAGAGTTTGTCTCGTCCTCTACTGATTTGTGTATTTTTTTTCCAGAATATCCAGTCTTACGACTTTAATCAGACCAGAACGTTCTACCTGCTCACGTATTGGTAGCAGGTTCTGCTCTTTGCTCGGTTGAACAATATAAACTCCTGTTTTTTCAGCCGATTCTATAGTAGTAAAACCAAATTGCTGCTCCAGTTGCTGGATGCTGACTCCTTCTTTCAGAAGTATCGTCAGGTTGCCAGTGACAACTCCTAATTCTCCGGTGATGCGGTTTTGCACCACTGCGTTTTTTCGGAACTCTTCAATGGCTTTATTCCCCGCGTCAGTTGCAACCAGGGTAAAGTTGCCTAGTTCTTGACTTGCAGCAGAGCGACTTGCCAGTGATTGAGGCAAGGCAACCAGTTTTGGCTGTAGCGTATACACGCCATAGGTTTTTAAGTTCGGGTCTATTACTCTGGAAGGCATCTTTCCATCCATCTGATTTGGTGATAGCCCCAAAAGTTCACGCGCAGATTGAGCGTGAACTGAGACTACAGACAACAGTGCCAGCCCTGTTAAGGTTGTTTTAATAAGATTCATTTTACACTCCTTTAATGACCAGTTACCTGGATGCCCCAGCCTTCAAGAACTGAATTCTCACTATTGTTTCGATAACCCCTTGGCCATCTTGCTTCTACCGTGGATACATCACCAGTGGCATTGGTATCCGGAATATCTGCTCCGTTGGTATCAAGCAAGCGAACTGTCCAGCTACCTTTTGCATTTTCTCCATAAAATGCATTCGATAAAAGAATGGTATTTTTCATTATATACCCCTGTTGGTAGCCCTGGGCATCAAAGGCTGGTTCGATGATAGCCTGTCTGGACGACAGCAGTATGCTCTTGGTACCGGCAGGTGATGTCACTTCCACGGCGAGATCGATACCCGCAGTCGTTTGAGCTGGCCAGGAAAAATAAGTTAATTCACTGTTCGCAACATCGAAAGCAAACTGGGCAGACTCAATAGTTACATTTTCATCAACCTGAATGGTATGAATTACGCCTTTTGTGTCGTTATCAAGAATTTCCAAAGCCAAAGAATCTTCATCAGCCCTTGTACCGGCATTTATCCATCCTGTGGTTACTTCTGCTGGCAAAGGACTGGCGTAGCTTTTCGCCATTTTGACAGCTTCTCCAGCATTTACCCTGCCAAAACCATACAGAGTATTGAAAGAATGCCCAGCTGCGTTTTTAACCCAGCCAGCATGAGCTGTATAGCTTCCAATCGAATCCTTGGTACCTGGGTCTGGATTGACAGGTTCGACGGGTCTGGTCGCTACTTTGATATTATCAATACCCAGTGATGCATTAAATGGTACGTCTACGTCTTCTCTCATATCATAATGTCGAAAACCTATATAAATAGTTTGTTCTGCATATTGCGTAATATCCAGCGTGATTTTGCCGTTTACTACATCTCGCTTGGTGTAAACAGGAGCAGATCTTTCCATCAGTCCAGGGATAGGTGCAAAGGAAATGTAGACGGCATAGTTTTCATTATTGGGCACTGGTGTGTAGGAACCGATGTTTACATCCCAGCTCAGTTCTGCAACTTCACCGGGGCGTAAGCCTTGAAGGCTAATCCCTGGCGTGATTGCCCAGTTGTCAGGGTGTATATGTCCTACGCCATCCAATTGAGTATAAGATGTAGAAGTCAAAAAGGGCGTGCCAGTCGGAGACATATCAGGGCCCAATTCTTGTATAACGCCCCAGTTGTAGTTGTCACCATCGTTGTCTGCCAGCGTCCAACCTGAATCAAGTTGATTTGAATTGAAATTGTCTTGCCAGTAAGTCGCAGGGCTGGGGATCGGGTTAGGATCGGTGGGCTCCAGATTGATCACGACGGGTTTGTTTTCTGCATCAACCTTGGTACTCGTTTTGACCAGAATGTCCTTTACTTCACGATAAGACAAGTCAGGGTTTGCACTGAGGATCAACGCAACAACACCAGCAGCATTAGGGGCTGCAGATGAAGTTCCATTGAAGGTGCTGGTGTAATTGCAGTTCAGGTTTTCAGCATGGCCTGGGTAAATAAATGGCGTAAAAGCTCTGTCTGCAGCAGGTGATGTACCTGCCTGAATATACGGAAAGCCACTGTAGCCTCTCAAGCATGTCATCTGATCGGTCGTGACCATGGCAGGTTCTACATCGCCGTATTCACCCGCTGGTGCTGATACAAACAAGTTTGCCCCTGCAGTTGAGTAACTGCTATGTGTGCCGTCGGCGTTTACGGCTCCTACAGAGATATAGTAAGGCGTAGTTTGTGCTGCCTCGAAGTTTGAGTTCAGGCAGGTTAAGCCTAATTCTCTTGCGTTATTACACACCGAACCTGCCCATGTCACACCGGCGTTGCGAAAACTGTTGCCGCTTGCTTTTGTATTCACGGCACCTAAACCGTTTCGCAAGACAGTGGCAGAGTATTTCTGTAAGGCTTCGCCAATTTGATCACTGGACTCTAAAGCAGGATAGCTGAAACCGTAGCTGCGATTAAACACAGCAACAGGGTCAGCAACACTTAAGCCACTGCCGCCAACGCCATGGCTAATCGCATAAGTTAAGTCGGTTTGTTGTTGCAGGAAATTCATACCAATGAGTTTGGCGTCAGGCGCTACGCCACGTCCGCCCAGACCATTCCAGCCAACAGCTGCAATTAAGCCTGCCACGCTGGTGCCGTGATCGCCCAGCTCAGACGTTGACGTTGGATCTGTGACGTGAATTGCGCCTTTGATCATGTTTAAGGAACGGTTAGGTAAAATATTGGCGGCTAAATCTTCATGTTCAAGTTCAAGGCCTGAATCAACAACAACAGCAATGCTGCCTTCACCTGTTATACCTTGAGCAAAGGCTGAGCTTACGTTCATGTCCTCGCCTGGAACACTGGCATTTTCAGGCACATTTATGCTGAGCCAAGCGTCGGCTTTCTCTTCTGTGTACTTTTGATTGTCAATCAGAAAGGCCCGGATAGCTTCTCTGTTTTGTGAATATGCTTTTTGCCCTGTATTCTGTAAATGCCATTGCTGATAAGTCAGAGGATCAGAATCAGGTAAAGCAATACTTACGGTTGAGGTGGCAGACAAATGACCATCACTGATGGTATAGCTAAAAGTTGTAGCCGCATCTTTGATTGGGAAGTAGGAAAACGTGGTACCTGAAACACTGAGCAGGCCATTTTGCAAGGTGTAAACACCCCCAACCGGGCTGATCACTACATTGTTCTCACTGATAGCCGATAGTGTCAGTGGATCGCTATTGGCATCGGCGACACTAAAACTGCCTTGTACAGATTGCCAATTACGCACTTTATCAATACTAACAGCCTGAGCTGTGGGTGCCAGGTTCGCTGGCCCATCACCACCACAGCCGCTGAGCGTCAGGGCTACAGCGCTGGCTAAGCCGCTGAGTTTAAGTTTGCGTTTATTCACTTTAGATTACTCCAAATGCAATTGTTTTAATTGTTTTTCTAGTTTTCATCGGGCCACTTCAGCAAAAATCAGAATGGGCCTGCATGACCTGGATTTAAAAAGTACAACATGAATACTGTATTTGACGGTTTAATAAACAAACTCAAACAGCTTCATTTCATGATTCTGCCAGTTGAACGTGGAGATAAGGTTGGGCATTTGTGGAGATTTGATGGAGATAGCGTCTTATTTTTCACCTGTAAAAAGTTGTTGTTATGTTATTGATTAATATAATTTTATTAGTTTTTTGTTTGGGCTACCCTGAATGGCTCCGGTATGGCAGACTGGTTTTCTTGTCACGACTAGTTTGGGTCGTTGGTTATTGAACTGCAGGAAAACGATGTGATTAACGATCATAAAGATAGGGTAGCAATACATCACACGAACATGGCAGATGCATTAATTCTGATAGTCGAAGATGAACACGAGATCTCAGAGATCCTCAGTAGCTACTTAAAACGCAGCGGTTTTCGTACTGCTGTTGCTGACAATGGTTTACAGGCAATAGAGTTACATAAGCAATTAAGACCTGATCTGGTGCTATTAGATATCCGAATGCCAATAATGGATGGCTGGACTGTGTTGGCAGAAATTCGCCATGTCAGTGCAACACCAGTGATTATGCTGACAGCCTTTGACCAGGACATTGATATATTAACAGGGCTGCGGGTGGGGGCTGATGATTACATAATTAAACCATTTAACCCAGCTGTTGTAGTTGCCAGAGTGACAACTGTGCTTCGCAGAGCGCAAGTCTCAGCCATCACAACAAATAAGTCATTGTTGCAGGTTGGTTCTGTACAGATCAATTTGGATACTTATGAAGTTAAAATTCAACAAAATGATTTAACTCACGCTGTTGATTTAACCCTTACAGAATTCCGTATTTTGTCAGTAATGGCTCATGCTCCCAAAAAGGTATTTAGTCGCGACGAACTGTTGGAAAGTTGTTTGCCCGAAGGGGATACGCTGGAGCGTACTGTAGACAGCCATGTCAGTAAACTGCGCAAAAAGCTGGAAATTAATGGGGCGCAGGACATGATCCAAAGTGTCAGAGGTGTGGGCTATCGTTTGAGGGAAAATATGTGAAACTGACAACAGGTTTAAACGTCCAGCTCATTATTACTATGGCGCTGGTTTTGTTCGCCGCCCGCATATTCAGTATGCTCGGCACAGCAGGCTTTTATATGGTGATGCATGAGTGGGCACCTGAATACACCTCATCCAGCGGAGACGGACCGACCTGGGTCGAATGGACATGGTTGGTCAGTTTTACCTTTATCCTGATGGGTCTGTCTGCTTTTGTTGCTTTTAAATTCGCACAACGTATTTTATTACCTGTCAACGCTGTAGCTGATAATTTGCGTAAAATAGCGCAGGGGGATTTAAGTGCCAGGGTGGAGTTGAATAAATCCCCTGTGGGAGAAACTGCAACTCTGGTCAGTGATTTTAATATTATGGCTCAACGACTTGATACTATGGCCAGAGAGCGGGCTTTCTGGAATGCAGCCATAGCTCATGAATTGCGAACTCCCGTGACTATTTTAAGAGGCCGGATCCAAGGTCTGGCAGAGGGCGTATTTGAACCATCAGAAAAGTTATTTCAGAATTTATTAACCCAAATTGAAAACCTGAGTTATTTGATTGAAGACTTAAGGGTGGTGGGGTTAGTTGAAAATGGGCAACTAAGGCTAAACAAAGAGCCGGTGCTGCTATCTGCTGAGGTAGAGTCTGTGGTCCATGCGTTCAGAAATATCCTGGCCAAAGCAGGGCTCGAAGTCTCAGTTAATCTTGACCCTGGTGCGGTTCAATGTGACGTGGTCAGAATTCGACAAGCCCTAATGGCGCTGCTTGATAATGCGCTAAAGTATGCGAATCCAGGTTCTCTACATGTTACTTTACAAATTGATTCAGATACCTGCCATCTGAGTGTTGAAGACAGTGGTCCTGGTTTGCCTGAAGAATTTGTGTCCAGTGTCTTTAATGCTTTTGAACAAACTCATCGTCATCCTACCTCTGACGAAAAAGGCAGTGGCTTGGGATTAGCTGTTGTCAAAGCTATTGCTGTTGCTCATGGCGGACAAGCACTTTGTGCGTCGTCAGCCTTGGGTGGGACTGCATTCAGGCTAAACTGGCCTGCTTAAACTTTTGCCTCTAAAAGCATTATTTAAATTATGTAGCTTAACCCAAGGCTTGGTTGAACCAAACTATCCGTTGATCCTAATCAGAAATACGCTCTGCAGTTAAAAGATCTTTGGACAGTTTTCAGGTGAAGGTATAAAGTTCTTTCGCTTGGAATTGTAAAGTTTTATCAGGCAGTTCCGTAACTTATGATAATTCAGTGAAGTCTGTACTGCAGATTGGAAGCTATGGCGGTTAAAAAACCTACGATCAAAGATGTGGCCCGGCTGGCGGGTGTCTCCTTCAAAAGTGTGTCCAGAGTGGTGAATAACGAAGCCTGGGTCAGCGATGAAGTCAGAACCAAAGTACAGGCTGTGATTGAACAACTGAATTATCAGCCGAACCGCACAGCCAGGCTGATGCGCACTGCACCTTTTTCTTTGGCTTTTGTCTATGACAATCCTAACAGCCACTATGTAATTGAAATGCAAAACGGTATTTTGACAGAGTGCCGCGAAAAAGGTTTTGAGTTGGTGATCCATCCGACAGATTCGGCATCGGATCAGGTACGACATGAACTCACCAGTATGATTGGTACCAATCTGGTGGGAGGCGTGATCCTGACACCGCCTCTGTCAGAAAGCACAACACTGGTGCAGCAACTGCTGGAACAGCAAGCCAAAGTGGTACGTATAGTGTCAGGTGCTGAACCACCGGATGAACTGTGCCCGACCATTTATGTGGATGATGAAGCCGCAGGGCAAGCCATTACGGAACATCTGTTAGACCAAGGCCACAGACATATTGCCTTTTTGGGTTATCACAAGGACCATAAATCGTCATTAGGCCGTTATCGTGGTTATTGTGCTGCGCTGCACCATGCTGGTTTTGCGGTGGAAGATGAGTTGGTGATTTCTGGTCATTTTACCTTCGATTCCGGCGTGCAAATGACAGAGCAATTATTACAACAAAGTAATAAAGTAACCGCACTTTTTGGCTGTAACGATGAAATTGCAGCCGGTGCTTTGTATGCAGCCCGCAAACGTCAACTGGCAGTGCCAGAAGATTTATCCATAGTAGGTTTTGAAAACAGTCCTTTCTCCCGCCAGACCTGGCCTGGTTTAACCACAGTGCATCAACCTAATGCCGAAATAGCAGCCAGAGCCGCAGCTATGCTGATATCTTTGATGCTTGAACCTGAACAAACACCAAAGCATTGTGGTTTTAAATTGCAACTCGTCTTAAGAGACTCTGTCTCTCCAATCTAATAAACTCATTATAAATCAATCTAATAAAATCATTGTCAACGTTGTCAGATTTTTTATTGACAACGTTGACAGTCTGGTGCTAATTTAAATTCAGAGTGATGAATAAATCACCGTTCAGAAAGCTCCGGATAAAGGAACAGACGATCACAAAAATAATGATTGGCAACAAAGAGAGCACAGGCATGAACAGGTTGAATCAGCATCCTTTTGGGAAAAAAACACTACTAGCTTCAATTTTGGCAACTTTATTTGTACCAGCCGTAAGCTATGCGCAGGACAAAGCGGCTGAAGAAGAAAATGTTGAAGTGATACAGGTCAGTTTTCGTGGCAGCCTGGCAGCGGCTGCGGACATCAAACGTCAGGACACTAAGGTGACTGACGCCATCACCACCGAAGACATAGGTAAGTTTCCAAGCGAAAACATTGCGGAAGCTATTCAGCGCATTCCGGGCGTACAAATTTCTAACGTCAATGGCCGTGGCTCAACCATCAGTGTGCGTGGCTTAGGTTCTCAGTATGCCCGCACCACTTTAAACGGCCAAACCATGGCCAGTGCAGATTTCACCAGTGGTTTTCGTTTTGACATTATTCAAACCGAACTGGCGTCCACCATTGAAGTGATTAAATCACCAACAGCCAATATGGACGCGGGTGGTTTATCCGGTACTATCAACATTGACACCGCATCGCCTTTGTCCTTCAGCGAGCGCAAAATTTTACTGTCAGGCAAAGGTCAGTACTCTGAGTTTTCTCCAACCGACGATGTCACACCAAAAGCCAATGCGACTTATATCGACCAGTTTGCCAATAACACTGTAGGCGTACTGTTGAACTTTGGTTATCAGGAACTGGATGACAGGGTAGACAACTTCTGGATGGATCGCTGGTTTGTTGATTCAGCCACAGATGAAGTGACACCGCGCCGTCCTCGTTACCGCCGTATTGACCGCGAAACAGAGCGTGAACTCTTTAACGGTACAGTGCAGTGGAAACCAACTAGTGCATTTGAAGCTAAGCTAACCACTGTTTATGCAGGTGACGATACCAAGCAGGACTTAAATCAGCAGGTATTTCTGTTTAATGCTAACCAAATCACACGTTTAGGCGATGCGGTTAATGGCGTTTACAACAGTATTCAGATTGATAGCTTCACCACTGAAAACAACCGTCAGATGGAAGATAAAGACGCCACTTCAGAAGCTTATACCTTAGAGCTGGATTACGATTGGCAAGATTGGACCTTCAGCAGTGTGTTGCATCATACCGCAGGTGAAGCGACGCATAATGAAGAAGCAGCTATTCTGGCAACTGTGATTTCACGTGCTACCTTGGATATTACCGACCCGTCCAATATCAGTTTTAATATTGCGGATAATCTGGCTGATCCGGCTTTATATCCAGCAGTGATGCCTCGTAACGAGTATCCAAATGGTGCAAGCCGTTTGATGGCGTCGGACGAAAGCGCAGTGCAGTTTGATGCTGAGCGAGGGCTTGAACTGGGCTGGCTCACCAGTGTATCTGCTGGTGTCAAATACCGTAACGAAACCATGGATCGCGCAGTCTACCGTACTGACAGAGCAGCTATTGGTGATGCTGACCCGGCAGACTTACCTTCAATGGCCACATATGGTTATATAGTGTCTGATTTCCTTGATAACACAATGGACATTCAGCACAGCTGGATAGCGCCTAATATTCAGGCTTACCGCGACGCGTTAGATGCCGAGGGTGTAACAGTACCGACTTTATTTGCCGCTCAATCCAGCTACTCTATCGATCAAAGTATTACATCAGCCTACCTGATGACAGACTTTGAAACCGAACTGAGCGGTTTGCCTCTGCGCGGTAACATTGGTGGCCGCTATGAGCGCACCGAGCGTGATATTAATACCTATATCACTGGCGACACTCATCCGGACAATGGGGAAATTAGACTGGCGATAGGTGAAACGACCCAAAGCTTCAATTATGACAACTTCCTGCCAAGTGCCAACTTGGTGCTGGAGTTAAATGACGATATGCAAGTGCGTCTGGCGGCAGCTAAAGTACTGGTTCGTCCTATGTTAACCTCCAACACTCAGTTGGCAGCCTCTGAAACCTCAGCTGCTAACTCCTTTGGTTCCCGCACTTACACAGTGAACCTGGGCCAACCTGAGCTGGCTGCTTTGACTGCCAATCAGCTGGATTTAGGCTGGGAGTGGTATTACAGCGAAGGTGATTCCTTCACCGTGAACCTGTTTCAGAAAGACATCAAAAACGGCACTGTCAGTGAGTTGGTTTGCCCTGATCAGTACAATGGCACCAGCTTGAGCATGTCAGGTTCTGACTGTGTCGACAGCGTTGGCAATATCTATGACATCACCGCTATTTATAACGACAGCTCAAAGTTGACGGTTAAAGGGTATGAAGTGGGTTGGAACCAGGGGCTTGATCACTGGATACCAGTACCAGGTTTCGGCTTAAGTTCTAACTACACCCGTATTTTGGTGGATGAAAGCGAAGGCTTTACGCTGACCAACTCGTCAGAGCAAACCTGGAACATTACAGGCTATTGGGAAAATGATCATTACAGTGCCCGGGTTTCATTGAATCACCGCAGTCCTTATGTACAGGACAGCAGCGATGCATTTTTTGCTCGTGAGGGCCGCGTTGTTGAAGGTCGCAATCAGATTGACGTACTGTTAGGCTGGAATATCAGCGAGCAGTGGTCAGTGCGTTTTGGTGCATTGAACCTCAATGGCAAAGACGAAGAAGCCTATCGTGATGAGCTGACCCGTGCCTGGCAAACGACCAGCGTGATTGGCCGTAGTTACTACCTGGGAGCGAATTTCAGTCTGTAAGTACTGCAGCAGGAGCCGGCAACATCTGTCGGCTCTTTATTGATCAAATCTTTTGAGAGCAAATGATGACAAGAAGGAAAAAAAACCATGTATTTGCCTAAGTTTCGTCTTAGTCTGGCGGCCTGCTGTGTGGTGACAGGACTGTTGAGTGGTTGCTCTCCGGCTCAAACGCCGCAAGGAGCAGCATCGCAACAAACATCGGCGCAGCAAACTCAAACGAAGAGCACCGACGTTGCAAAATCAACTCAGTCAGACAGCACAACAGTTAAACCAGTTCGGGAACTATTTGAGCGTGTCGCTGGTAAAGCGGTACCCAATGTCCATTTTAACCTGGTGCAAGATGACCAGACCGATTGGTATCAGGTCGAAGCCCGCGACGGCCAGCTGTATGTCAGTGCCAATGCGCTGACCGCTTTAAGTTACGGTACTTACGAATATTTGCGTCAAATTGGGGCTATGTCGGTCAGTTGGGAAGGTAATCGTATCGCGTTACCTGAAACATTTGCCGATTATCAGCCTGAGCGGGTCAGCTCTTTATTTACCCAACGTGCATATCTGAACGTTTGCGCTTATGGCTATACGACACCCTGGTGGGGCTGGACCCGCTGGGAGCAGGAACTGGATTGGATGGCGTTGCATGGGGTGAATAACCCTGTGGCTATGGAAGGTCAGGAATTTGTCTGGCAACAACTCTGGCGTGAGTTTGGGGTGAAAGACGAAGAACTTGCGGGTTATTTCTCAGGCCCGGCTTTTACGCCCTGGCAGCGGATGGGCAATATTGAAGGCCACGAAGGCCCATTGCCTGACGCGTACATAGAGAAAAAACGTCAGCTGCAAAAACAAATTATGGCGCGTATGGCCGACTACGGCATGAAACCTGTGGTACCGGCATTCTCAGGTTATGTGCCTAAGCAATTTAAAACCTTATTCCCGCAAGCGAAAATTTCCGCTATGCCCACCTGGTCAGGCTTTGCGAATGAAACCTATTGGCTGGACCCGGCCGATCCACTTTTTGCTAAAGTAGCCAAACGTTTTATTGAGCTGTATAACGCCGAATATGGCGAGCAGCAGTATTACCTGCTGGATGCCTTTAATGAAATGTTGCCTCCTGTGTCCAAAGATAAGCGTTATCAGGATTTAGCAGGCTACGGCAAGGCGTTGTATCAGTCGCTGGCCCAATCTGTGCCCAATGCCACCTGGGTGATGCAAGGCTGGATGTTTGGTTCGGATCAGCATTTTTGGGATCTGAAATCTATCGAAGCCTTTTTAAGCAAAGTGCCGGACCACAAACTGATGATCCACGATATCGGCAACGACCGATTTGATGTCTGGCAAAAAGCCAAAGGTTTTTACAACAAAGACTGGGTTTTTGGTTTTATTCATAATTACGGTGGCAGTAACCCTGTTTATGCCGACTTTGATTACTACAAAGAAAAAGTCGATACGGCTTTACACCATGCCGACAAAGGCAACCTGACCGGTTACGGCGTGTTCCCTGAAGGCATTCACGGCACCTCAGTGGCCTATGAATATATGTTTGACGTGGCCTGGCAAGGGCAGGCAACAGCGACCAGTGATTGGTTAGCACATTACCTGAAAGCCCGTTACGGCGCTGTGAGTCCTGCTTTATTGTCGGCCTGGAATAAGCTCTATAAAGCTGTATTCAGCACTAAGTACTGGGAACCACGCTGGTGGGAAGGTTCTGCCGGAGCTTACCTGTTGTTTAAAAGGCCTTCGCTGGATTATCTGCGTTACTCCGGAGCTCCGGGTAATCTGGTGTTGTTGGATCAGGCGCTTCGTGAACTGGTGGCTTTGCCTGAAAACGAGCGCAGTGAATTACTCAAGTATGACCTGATTGATCTAACCCGTCATGCCGTGACTCAGCATATAGATATGTTGCTACAACACAGCATGTTGGCTTATCAGCAGGGCGATATCAAGCAAGGTGATGACTGGCGGCAGCAGGCCAAAGCTTTAATACTGGGCGTGGATGCGCTGATCGGTGGCCAACAAGAAAGCTTACACAGCTGGGTGAAAGAGGCACGTGACTATGCGGAAACACCGGAGCTGGCGGCATTGTACGAGCGTAACGCCAGACGTCAGGTGACCAGTTGGGGTGGACTGAAGCTGAAAGACTACGCGTCCAAAGCCTGGCAGGGCATGTATGCTGATTTTTATCTGCCACGTTGGGAGCTGATGTTTGATGCACAGCGCAAAGCTGCTCAAGAGGGCAAGGCTTTGGATAAAGCCGCCGTAGAGCAAGAACTGGTCGATTGGGAAGCTGCCTGGCTGGATCAGCCAATAAAAGCAGCATCAGCTCAACCTGCAGACGCTTTTGCAGCAGTGGCCGCGTTGCAGGCGTTGGTCACTGCCAGCAAAGCTCCACCTTCCAATCTGTAACAGGTCTCTAACTTTTTAACTTGCGCTGTGTGCTCTTGCTAAGGGCGACACAGCAGGAACTTTCTATGCAAGCACAACGTTTACTGGCGTTAGATTTATTTCGGGGTCTGACCATTATTCTGATGATTATGGTCAACAGCCCCAATACCTATGGCGAATTTTCCCATGCCTATTGGGATGGTGTGACTTTCGCTGATTTTATTTTCCCATTTTTCCTGATCATTGTAGGTGTAGCAATCGCCATCGGCATGAGGCCTGTAGAGCGCAGCGCTGAAGCATTATCAGCACTACGGCTTAAAGTATTGCGTCGTAGCCTGATCATGTTTGGTTTAGGGATTGTCGTCAACCTGATGTATTTGAAGTTTGCTGATATCCGTATTTTGGGTGTGCTGCAGCGTATTGCAGTGGTCTATCTGGTGTGCTCCTTTTTGGCCATGCAGTGCAGCAGCAAACGCCTGATGCAAATTATGGGGTTTATTCTGGTCAGCTATTGGCTGTTGATTTTACTGGTGCCAGCCCCTGGTTTAGTCGCAGGTCAGTTGGAGCGCGGGGCTAACCTGATCAACTGGTTCGACAGTGTCTTTTTACCCGGTATGTTGTGGCGCGGCAGCTGGGATCCGGAAGGTATTCTGAGTACCTATCCTGCCATTGCCAGTGGTTTATTTGGTGTGCTGATGGGGCGGCTGGTGCTGGCTTATAAACAACAATTGCCGCAACTGGTGATGTCGCTGTTTGTGTTGGGTTTCTGCAGCTTTTTACTTGGTTGTCTGTGGAGCTTGTTTTTCCCCTTTATTAAGCAAATCTGGAGCAGCTCTTTTGTCCTGGTCACAAGCGGCATGGCGAGTATGGTGCTGGCGCTGCTGATTTGGTTCTCTGATGTCAAAGGGTATCAGCAATGTAGTCGTATTCCGTTGATATTTGGTGCCAACGCCATAGTAGCTTATGTGCTGCACGTAGCTATGGAGAAACTACTGGAAGTGCCGGTAGCAGGCCAGTCAGTGCATGGTATTTATCAGCACTGGGTCGAGACTTTAGGCTGGAACCAGTTTTTCAGCGTCGGCGTTTGGATCGCCGCTTTTCTGGTGCTCTGTTACCTGCCGGTCTGGTGGCTGTATCAGCGCAAAATTTTCGTAAAAATTTAATAGCTTCAGGTGTAGCAGATCAGCTGGTTTTTCCAGCTGGTATGCCCTTGGTTTGCCCAAAAACTCGCCTGAAAGGGGATTATCGTGCAGCAAAACGAACAACTTTTTATTGGTATAGATGGCGGCGGCACTAAGTGTAAGGCCAGGCTGGAAAGTAGTAATGGTGTTTTATTGGCAGAAGCTGTGACAGGGCCTGCTAATCCGGCGACAGATTTTGCTTTGGCAGTGGATTCTATACTGCAAGCCTGTCAGCAGGTCGTGCAGCAGGCCGGTTATACCGAAAGCGCTTTGGCTTGTTGTCATGTGGTGATGGGTTTGGCTGGGGTGAATGTGCCCAGAGTGCAAAGTCAGATGCAAAACTGGTCTCATCCTTTTGCTGGTTTAACAGTCACCACAGATTTGCACATTGCCTGTCTTGGTGCTCATGCTGGGCAGGATGGCGCCATTTTAATTACCGGCACAGGCACAGCGGCTTTTTCTAAGGTAGACAATCAGCAGTTTTTATTCAGTGCTCAGGGTTTTCCGCTGGGAGACCGCAGCAGCGGCGCCTGGTTTGGCTGGCAGGCCGTGTGCGCCACTTTGGATTGCCTGGATGGCTTAACCGATGAGACAGAGCTGACCAAAACCATTTGCCGGACTTTAGGTGTTAATAGCAATACGGACCTTATCAGCTGCTGTATCAGCTACAAGGCAACAGACTATGCCCAGTTAGCGCCGCTGGTACTGAGGTACCAACAGCTTGGCGACTCTGTAGCTTTGGATATCACCAGCCGCGCTCTGGATTATGTTCAGGCGTTAGTACAACGCTTACTGAAAACAGCAGCGCCCCGTATCGCCATGATAGGTGGTCTGGCTCCATTTTTAGCCGACTTATTACCTGATGAATTACAGCAACAGCTCAGCCCAGTGCTGGGCCCCCCTGAGGTTGGCGCAGTGGCGCTCGCCCGACAGCTTTTTGCGGAGAAAACAGCATGACGTTAATGCGGGAAGAAGCCAGTTCCAGCTGGCAAAAAATTCAACAACAAAACTTAAGTAATAAAGCGGTATATCAGCAACTCGCCGAAAAAATCCGGGCCTTTGAACCGGCTTTTGTTTATATGGTTGGGCGTGGTACCTCTGATCACGCCGGTGTGTTTGCCCGTTACCTGATTGAAGTGGAGTTGGGAGTGGTTGTGGCCGCGGCGGCGCCTTCAGTCGCCAGTTTATTCTCAAGGCAGCTCAAGTTAAACAAAGCGCTGGTGCTGCTGATTTCCCAGTCAGGGCGCAGTGAAGATTTGCTGGCGCAGGGCAGAGCGGCCAAACAAAGTGGCGCTTTAGTGGTGGCATTGGTGAATGATATCAGTTCACCGCTGGCTGCTTTGGCGGACTATGCCATTCCGTTATTGGCAGGCCCTGAAAAAGCAGTGGCAGCCACGAAAAGTTACCTTTGTACTTTGTCCGCTTTGCTGCAACTGGTGGCGCACTGGAAGCAGGATCAGGCTTTGCTGGATGCTTTAGACAGTTTGCCGGCTGCACTGCAACAGGTAGTAGAGCAACCCGCCCAACTGCATGCAGAACACATCAAAACGCTCCGTCATTCTGTGGTGTTAGGCCGGGCTTTTGGTTACGCCATCTCCAGAGAAATCGCATTAAAGATTAAGGAAGTCTGTGGTATTCAGGCCGAGGCCTTTAGTAGCGCAGAATTTTTACATGGCCCTATTTCGCTACTGAATCAGCCTTTGACGCTATTGAATGTGCAGCTGCATGATGAAAGCACTGAAGCACATGAAGCCCAAATCGCCGAGGTGAAAAAACGTGGTGGTGTGGTGTTAACTTTAGCCTTAAATGCAGAGCAGCAAGCTATCCACCCACGACTACAGCCTTTGTTACTGATGCAGCGTTTCTATCTGGATATTGAAGCTGTAGCGCTGGCGCTTGGACATAATCCGGATGCGCCTGTTGGCCTGAATAAAGTGACCAGTACCTTATGAACAGTCTTTATGTCTCCCATTGTTTTGATGGCAAGCAATTGCTGCAGGATGTGCGGCTGGACTGGCAGTTGGGTCGTATTGTTGCGCTGCAATCCGGTGTAAAGCCGCAGCATCAGGCGCAACTGCAAGGCCTGCTTTGCCCGGGTTTTATTGATATTCAGGTCAATGGTGGTGGAGAGGTGTTATTTAATCAGTTGCCTGATGTCTCAGCACTTCGCACTATCAGCAAAGCTCATCTTGGCTTCGGTACTACAGGCATGTTGCCGACAGTGATCACCGACAGTCTGGAGGTGATGCAACGCGCTGCTGATGCTGTGGCTGAATTGCTGCCAGAGCCGTTGCATACAGTTTTGGGTATTCATTTTGAAGGCCCGCATTTATCGGTAGAGCGCCGGGGTATTCATCCTGCAGAGCAAATCCGGCCTTTAACCGACAACGAAATGCAGCTGATCTGCCGCAAAGACATAGGCAAAGTGATGGTGACTATAGCGCCAGAAACTGTACCTGTGGAGCAAATCCGCGAGCTTTGCAAAGCTGGCGTTAGGGTTAGTCTCGGGCATTCTGCCGCTACTGCAGAGCAGGCTTTGGCAGCGATTGAAGCCGGAGCTTGTTGTTTTACCCATTTATTTAATGCCATGTCGCCGCTGACCAGTCGTGAACCCGGTATGGTGGGAGCCGCTTTGGCCAGCTCGCAGGTGTATTGTGGTTTAATTTTGGACCATTTACATGTTCATCCGCTATCGGCCCGTATTGCAGCCTTGTGCAAAGGCGAAGACAAACTCATTCTGGTGACAGATGCGATGGCCCATACCGGCAGTGAGTTGCAGGTATTGCCTTATTTGCAGACTGAAATCCGGCGCGAAGGCCTGAAACTGACCCTACCAGAAGGGACGCTTGCTGGCTCAGCCCTTGATATGAACACCGCTTTGCGGCATTTTTGTCAGGATTTAGCTTTGCCGCTAAGCGCTGGGTTAAAAGCTTTAAGTACCAACCCGGCTCGTTTAGCCGGGCTGGATGATATGGGGCAGTTACAAGCTGGTGCTGTGGCCAATATGCTGTTGTTAGACAATAACCTGAACATGCAGCGCTGCTGGTTACAAGGTGCAGAACAGCAGAAAGAACAACACAACAAGAAGAGGGATATCCAATGAACACAACTGTAACTGAAGCGACAAAAGGCCAATCAAGCCTGCAGCCGATCATTATTATTGGCGTGCTGTTTTTCATGTTTGGCTTTATTACCTGGCTCAATGGCGCTTTGATCCCGTTTTTACAGCTGGTGTGTCAGCTAGGCGAATTTCAGGCGCTTTTAATCGCCTTTAGTTTTTATATTGCCTATGTGGTAATGGCGTTGCCTATGGCCAGAGTGCTGGCCTGGTCGGGTTATAAAAACGCCATGTCCATCGGCTTAGGACTGATTGCTTTGGGCTGTGCTTTGTTTATTCCGGCGGCCTACAGCCAGCAATTTATCGTATTTTTACTGGCGCAGTTTGTGGTGGGCTCGGGTTTAACTTTGCTGCAAACCGCGTCAAACCCTTACTTAGTGCGGGTAGGTCCAGAACATTCAGCGGCAGCACGTATTTCGTTAATGGGTATTTTAAATAAAAGCGCAGGTGTATTAGCGCCTTTGGTGTTCACCTGGCTGGTGCTACAGGATTTAGGCCATATTACGGCAGATAGCCTGGCGCTGTTAAGTGAAGCTGAACGTCAGCAGCAATTAACATTGTTAGCCTCGCAGTTGATGGCACCTTATGCAGGCATAGCAGTGGCAATTTTGTTATTGGCTGTGGGACTGCGTTTTTCGGCACTGCCGGATTTACCAGCAGAAGCCGCCCCTGTAACAACAAATGGTAGCGAAACATCCATCTGGCAACATCGGCATTTGGTGTTAGGGGTTATTACCTTATTTTGTTACGTTGGCGTAGAAGTGATAGCTGGCGACACTATAGGTTTGCTGGGTTCCTCACTCAATGTGCAAGGAGCTACCACCTTAGCCTCTTACACTATGGCCTTTATGGTGCTTGGCTATTGCCTTGGCTTGGTGCTTGTACCTAAGATACTGTCGCAGCGACAGGCTTTGGCAATCTCTGCGGCTTTAGGTTTACTGTTATCTGTCAGTATTCTGGTGTCAGACCCAAGCAGCACTGCAGTTTCTGCTCTGTTGTGGGGCTGGGCCGGACTGCCATTATTGCCTGATCCTGTCACTCTAGTGGCTTTATTAGGCCTTGCGAATGCTTTGGTGTGGCCAGCCGTATGGCCTTTAGCCCTTGCAGGTTTAGGTGCATTAACACCCAAAGCTTCCGCCTTGCTGATTATGGGCATAGCAGGCGGTGCCTTGTTACCGTTGTTATATGGTGCTCTATCTCAGTATTTTGGCGCTATTGCAGCTTATATGGTGTTACTGCCGTGTTATGCAATGATCTTGTATTACGCGCTGAGGGGTTGTAGGGTGAATGCAGGTCAATAGACCTGTAACTTGGTCTACAGCTTTATCTTTTGTACCTGAAGGTGCAGCGTGGTTGAATCGACTACTCAGCTCTGCGAACAGAGGTTAATATGTTCGCGGGAATTAAGTGCTCGTAGCCTAGCTGCATCTGCAACTACTTGTTTATAGCCCAAAGGCAGGCTACAGCTAGCCCTGCTTATCCAGAGGCCGGGTGCCGTTTTCACTGACAAGGTCAACAAAGTTCAACTCCGACGGAGCTTTTTCAGTGACAAACGGGGTTGTTGCGGTCAGTTAGGTTATATGAAGAGTATTTTTCTTGACTCCTGCAGCCCTGGGACCTGACTTCTGCAAACCGATGTTCTATGTCGATGGAAAAAGGCTTGAAACTTACTTCTACTGAGACAGTAGGTGATGTGAGGTTGGGTTTATGTCTGGCTATAATACTTATATCTCGTGTTATCCCAGCAATTAGCGACTATGCTAACGGAAGTATCGAAATAAACTTTATTTTTTTCCGCTGTTTATCTGTTGTTTGCCAGCTATGCTATTACTGTAATCAGGTTTTTTTGTTTTATGCAGTCAGCTCTTTTTATAGACTGTTGCTAAATTATGGTTTTTATCGTATTTTTCATTTTTAAGCGTTAAGCTATCAGAGTGGCCAACTATCTAAGTAGAAGCAGTGTGTAGACTTAACCTCGGTTGATTCAGGATAAAACTGAAATTAATCTGATGGTTAGTGTCTTGATTCCTTTAGTGTCGGTGCCACATTGCCTTTAAGGGCGAAAAAACTTTAAGTGAGAAGAGGGGTAAGCTATGACCAGTTTGATGAATTCAGTTGACCAACGCACCAATATTGTCGGTCAAAACCGCCTCGAGCTTTTAATGTTTCGTCTGCATGGGCCTCAGCCTTATGGTATTAACGTGTTTAAAGTGCGGGAAGTAATAAGGTGCCCTGAACTGAGCGAATTACCAGGTGCCAATCCGAACGTGCGAGGTATAGCCCATTTGCGGGGGGTGCCCGTCACAGTAATTGATTTAAGTCAGGCCACTGGTGGTAAGCCGGTCTCAGATTTGTCCAGCGCCTTTATTTTGGTGACTGAATACAACCGTAACACTCAGGGCTTTTTAGTTGGTGGTGTAGACCGCATTGTCAACGTCAATTGGGAGCAAATTCTACCGCCACCTCATGGTGCGGGTCGAACTCACTATTTAACTGCCGTGACTGAAGTGGACAAGAAACTGGTACAAATTATTGATGTCGAGAAAGTGTTTTCTGAAATATCTCCAGTAGATGAAACTGTGAGTGAATCTGTAAAAGATAAAGCCAAAGACGTTGATTTTAAAGATTACACCGTGTTAGTGGCAGATGATTCAGCTGTGGCCCGTAATCAGGTCAAGCGCGCTCTGGCGACTATAGGCATTAATGTCGAAACTGTGAATGATGGCCGACTGGCGTTGAATTGGCTTGAAGCTAAAGCTCAGGAGCTTGGTGGTGATATTTCCGCCAAGGTACCACTGATTATTTCCGATATTGAGATGCCAGAAATGGATGGGTACACCTTAACAGCTGAAGTGAAAGCCAATGAACACTTACGTAACGTGCATATCATTCTGCATTCGTCGTTAAGCGGTGTGTTTAATGAAGCTATGGTGAAAAAGGTCGGCGCCGATCAGTTTATTGCCAAGTTTCACCCGGATGAGTTGGTGTCCGCAGTGCAACAATGGATGAATAGCTAAACTATATTCTAGAGCGGCAATTTTCAACTGCCGCTTATTTAATTCAAACTAGTCATAGGCCTGATTCTGCAAATAGTCACAGGCCTGCTGCACTTCTTTAATTTTCTGTTATGATCCCTTCACTGTAGCGCAAGGTTCTTCCAACAGTACCCTTGGCTTGTGTTTTTAACTCAATGGACTTTGAATGATTAATTATTTTCGCATTTTGGGCGTCAAATCCAGCGCCAATGAAGACGAGATTAAAAAAGCCTACAAGCGTTTATCCAATAAATATCATCCGGATAAGCTGCTGAATTTAACTGAAGATGAAAAAGAGCAGGCTGGCGTACAATTACAACGGGTAAAAGAAGCCTATGATGTATTGTCTGACGCCAAAAAACGTGCGGCTTTTATTAAAGATTTTAATAATGTGATAGTGCCGGACCCGACCGCAGCGATGAAAGAGCTGTGGGATAGTTATTACCCGTCCGTAAAAGGTTAAAACTCATGAGCAAAACATTCGACAAAAACCGTTTAGAAGCGTTAAAAACTGACGCTTACGAAAATATTGAATCCTATAACGATCCGGATACGCCAAAAGCGCTGGAAAAATTTACCAGCCAAATCAAAAGCATTTTGCAGGCCGACCCAAAGATGCTGCATTCAGTGCCTGAATATTTGCCTGTCGCTTTATTTGGCCGGGTAAAATTCACCCCTGAAGCCAATCTGAAATGGTCTGCCTGGCTTGCCAAAAACACCATGCCAGTATGGGATGAATTTAAAACTTCTGTGGCTTTTAATAACGCCGATTTACCGCTGGTAAAAACTATTCGTGAATTTAATGAAGATTTATTGATCGAAAGCTGTGCTGTGCTTTTTATGCTGAATAATCATATAGCCGCAGCGCCGGGCCCACGTAACACAGATGATGACGAAGACGAAAATTCAGACGAGTCCTCTTTCCGTAATGATGCTGATGATGATTACGAAGGCAATGACGACGAAGAAGAAGGCTACGATAACCAATACGATGAAATCACTTTTAACCGGGAAGGCCGCTGATGAATAGTCTGATTGAAATTGCCGTTGCGGAAATTAAAGAACTCGCCATTGTAGAGCCAAAACAGGCCAGCAAAAAGTTTGAGCTGATGGCCAATACCATGTCGGATGCGCAACTGGTTGAAGTGATTGAAAATATTGATATTGTAACTCTGACTCAAATTAACAGTCAGCACGATATTTCTTTTCCTTCGATTATTTCTGAACTGATGACGCCGGAGAAAATCCGCGACATCGTTTGTCAGCAGCCTTTGTACTGGGAAGAGAAAATCAAAAACAATGCGGAAGATTTAAAACAGCATACCTTTGATTTTTTAACTTATCTTATTCGTACTCAGGATAGCGAAACCAAACAGGCAGAAATTCTGGAAGCCATAGCTGACGATCCGGCTGGTTTGTTTTATCTGTCGATTCCCTTTATCGAGCTGTACCGCGGCGAAGAGGTTGAAGATGAAGACGAAGTTCATGATTTATTGCACGAAGAAGAAGATTTAGAAGAAGCCATCAGCTACACCGAACGTCATCTGAACGAAGAAGTGCATGGCTTGGGTTATGATGACCCTCGTAGCTTATTGGCGCTGATCCGCCAACTGACCCCTAATGTGGAGCAAGCCATTAAAAATTTGGTGCGTAATGAAAACTCTGGTTGGGAACATATTATCAATAAGTTTGCTGCTGAGCTTGTGATGCAAGCCAAAGAGAAAAACCAGTCCACAGACGAATACGCCGAAGTGGATGATATGTTCAGTTTCCTCGATTAAGGCTATGTGTTTATTAAGGGATCAGTTATGCAGTTAGTGGTGCGGGATGTCAATCAGGGGCCTTTTTTAACTAAGGTGCTGAATTACGCCAAAGCAGAGCAAAAACTTTCGGAAGTGCAGCTGGAGCAGCTCAAAAGCAAAGCTGTACTGATGAGCCTGAAGTTTGCTGACAAGTTTTATAACAAATATAAAATGCACCTGTTAGAACAAGCTGCCCACGATATTATCGGTGTGGCTAGTTTGGGCTTGGCTGAATTGTCTGATCATGATTTGGACAAAGCTCTGGCTTTGCTGGTTAGCCCTGAAGGTATAGTCAAACCTTTCCAGAAAGGCTGGAGCATGTTGTCGCAGGTCAGTCAGCAAGTACCTAATCGTAAATCGCTGTATGGCGAAGTAGAAGAGCAGTTGCTGCAGGATATCGCCAGTCCACCCGACATCGAAGAGTGGCCAGGTGTGGCTGTGTATCAGCAGGCACTGCGCGAATCACGTCGTCGTCAGGCCATCAGTGTGGTGAAACAAACTTATTTCTACCATACCCAGTTGGACCCGTTCGAGCACTTTAACCTGGAAGATATGCTGGCTGAAGTGGTGCTGTATCGTCTTTGCACCAAAGGCGGCAAGGTGAAGCAGGATTTAAAGCAAAGGTTACGTGATATCGATTTAGCCGATGAATGGTTTGACATAACCTTTATCAAAGCTCATACCGATCAAGTGCTTAGCTTATTACCTGCTGGGTTTTCTGAAGCTGTATCAGTAGAGCTGGGTGAAAACTTCCATGCCGCTTTAGTCCGTACTTTGCAGTTTGCCAAAGGCTACAAAAAGCTGTTGGCAGAGAATGCATCGCCAGAACGGCGTGACGCCTACGAGCATAAGCAGGGCATGCTAAATCCTCTTTTAGGCTGGCCTCAATATATCGAAATGTAATAGCGGGGTCACCCATTAGCCACTCGGTGTCATAATAGCTGCAACACGCAAGGCCTAAACCCACTGCTTTCTGGGTATCAGTTTTACATCAGGACGGGCGCGGACAAACCGCGCCCCTACACGCCGCCGCGCTGCAACATCGATTACTAAGCGGCAACCCCGTCGAACTATTGGGTGGGCGGGTACCGTAGGGGCCGTGGCTTGTCTCGGCCCTTCACCCGCACTACGATTTTGGACACTGCTGCTGTATTTCTTTCCACCAAACCACATGACGTTTTAACTCTGCTTTTAATTCGGTATGCGGCACTTCAAAGCGCTGCGAAATAGGTTGTGCCAAAGCTGTGCCCTGATACAACTGCTGTAACAGCGGATACAATTGCTGATAAGTACCATCCACCTGCGCCAAATAAAGCTGCACTTTGCCAATAAAATACTGCAGCAAAATGGTATTAAAAATATCTGTTTTGTCTGAGCTTTTACCGGCAGGGCACTGGGCTTTTAGATCAAGCTGTTCTAACTGCTGATTTAAACTTTGCAGCCAGTTCTGGCTGA
This sequence comes from Rheinheimera sediminis, assembly GCF_004005375.1. Lineage (GTDB taxonomy): Bacteria > Pseudomonadota > Gammaproteobacteria > Enterobacterales > Alteromonadaceae > Pararheinheimera. Next base: position 70,512 of record NZ_RZUF01000007.1, read on the forward strand.
AGCGCAGGCTTTGTTGCAACTGGCTTAGCGTATTGGCTTTGTATAAAGCTTCTAATGCCAGTTCTGGGTTGATGCTACTGGCCTGCTGCCAGTTCTGCTGAACAATACTTTTTTGTAGCGCAAGCAAGGAATGTAAGGCTTGCATAGTTTCAGCCACACCTGCGACTGAGTCTGGCTCTGACAAATTACGGTAGGGGTGCAGTTGTTGACGCAAAGTCTCATCCTGCTGCAAAAAGTTCTGCCAATGTTTTTCAATTTGAGCGGTTTTGTCAAACGCAAGCCCTGAGAGTTTTTGTTGTAGATCAGGTGCAATATCCGGGTTGGTTAAACAAGGTTGCACCTGTTGTAAAAATGCCAGTTCGTACTTTAAGCGCTGACTTGGCGGCATAACTTTACCCAGGCTGCTATTACGTTCACCCAGCAATAAATCGAGGCCACAGGCTCGGGTCGCTGCTAACTCAACCAGAGTAATGCTGGTTGCTGCAATATCGGCTCTGGTTGCTGTAATAGAAGGAAGTGGCTGTAAAGCCAGTGGCGCTGGGTCTTGTAGTTCCAGTGCTAAAGTGCGACTAAGCCGGCTGGCATAGTCGTCCATCAGGGATTGAGCTGGATCACTGCAGCCAGTTACCACAAAAACAACAGCAATCAAGCTCAGTAGTTTAGTGAGATGATGCAGCCTGTTGCTGCTGTAAAATTTTGCCATCTTCTAATCGCCTGATTTGGTTTTTCAGAATAAGCGCCAGCATCACAGCAGCGCAGGACAAACCGACAATAATGCCAATCCAGAAGCCATGAGCGCCCATCTTCGGCAAAATCCAGTCAGTTAAACCTAATACAGTGCCTAAACCAAAACCGATCGGCCAATAGGCGATAAAGGTGATAAAAAAGATAGGTTTGGTGTGTTTTAAACCACGTAAGGCGCAAGCTGACACTACCTGTATCGCATCAGAGATCTGGTAAAAGCAGGCCAAGACTAAAATAGAGGTCGCCACAGCTAATACGGCAGGATCGGTAGAGTAGAGCGATGCGACTAAAAAACGGCCAAAATAAGTTACCAGCGCTATGCCTACTGCCATCATCATGGCTAGTTGCACTGCGGTGGATACGGCTTTTTTCAGCTCTTGCACATCGTTACTGCCAACCAGATGACCGACCCGTATTGTCGTTGCCATGCCCATACTCATCGGCAACATAAAAACCAAAGCGCTGTAATTATTGGCAATTTGATGACCGGCCACCACTATAGGGCCTAAGTGCACAATCATCAGCGGGATAGATGAAAACAAGGTCACTTCAAAAAACAGCGAAAAAGCTATAGGTGTGCCTATAGCTATGATATGCCATAAGTCTTTGCTGTTGGGTTTCAGGTTGTCAGGCTTTTTCATATAAAGCGCTGTACTGCGACTTCTGAAGGCATAAATGGTGATAGCAATAAACATCGCAAGAAACACCAGAGAGGTCGCGACACCGCAACCAGCGCCGCCTAAAGCCGGCATCCCCAACTTGCCATAAATAAACACATAGTTCGCCGGAATATTGACCAGAATACCAACAAAGGCTATCCACATAGTGGCTTTGGTATTTCCTATACCTTCAAACAGGTTACGGAAAATCATATAACCCGCGGCCGGATAAACGCCGTAGCTGACATAGACCAGATAATCGACGGCTTTCTGACGCAAATTATCTTCCATCGACAAGTACTGTAACGGTAGGTGGATATACTGCATGACTACAACAATTGCTGTTGCCAGTACCATAGCCAGATAAAAACCTTGCAATGCATTATGCGGAATGGCGGTGTGGTTTTTCGCACCATACAGCTGCGAAATAATAGGGGTTAAGGCCAGCAATAACCCCTGCAGAGTCAAAATAATAGGCAGCCAGATAGCCGAAGCCACAGCAATAGCTGCCATATCCAAAGCACTGACTCGACCAGCCATGATGGTGTCAATGACAAACATCATGGTTTGGGTTAACTGAGCCAGCATAATAGGGCCGGATAATTTCAGAATGGTTTTTGCTTCAAAGCGGGAAAAGGGTAACATAACAACTCTTGTAAGACAGGCGAAAAACGCCGTAAAGATAGCACAGCAGAGGTTTTATGTTTACCGGAATAGTGCAGGCAAAAGTTAAAGTCAGTGAAATCAGCGACCAAGAGCAGTTTCGTAGGCTCACTCTTGAAGTGCCGGTGCAGTTGCTGCAAAACCTGGAGCGAGGGGCCAGTATCTCTGTTAATGGGACTTGTTTAACGGCCACCGAATTTAATCTGCAACTGCCCTTAGGGAAAGTAAGCTTTGATGTAATAGACGAAACCTTAGTCAAAACCAACTTAGGTGATTTAACTGTTGGCTCATTGGTGAACTTTGAACGATCGTTGACCTTTGGCCGGGAAATAGGCGGGCATTTGGTCTCAGGCCATGTACATGGCACGGCGAAAATTTTAGCTGTGACCCTAACTGGTGCGAACTGGCGTGTGGATATTGAGCTCAAGCCAGAGTTTAAAAACTACGTATTGAGTAAGGGCTTTATCAGTATTGATGGTATTAGTTTGACTGTAGGTGAAGTGACAGCCACAAGTTTTAGCCTGCATTTGATACCAGAAACCCTGGACGTGACCACCTTAGGTCAGCGCGTAGCAGGTGACAGGGTGAATATCGAACTGGATCAACAAACAGTCACCATAGTAGACACTGTGGAACGGGTCTTAGCAGCAAAGTCTCTGTAGGGGATGGGTTTATCCCATCCCGCTGATGATGAGGTAAGTCTTAATAATACTGCTCATCATCAGCGTCGATAAATACCTGCACTTTATTATGCAACTCGTCTTTATGAGTTTGTATATGGATGGGGCTACAGCAGTTGCTGCAATCTTCAATATAGTCCTGATCGTCGCCGCTGACATCAAGGGTGATATGAGTAGGGTGGCCACAAAATGGGCAAAGAATAGTTTTATGCACTAAGTCCATCAATCCTCCGTTAGCCACTGCTCCTCTGAGCACTGGCGACTGGTTAGTTCAGCTCCCTCCGTTTTGAATTCCCGTTGTGTTTTAGTGTAGGCCTAAAAATCACTCAGGTGAAAATTTATAGGTCTGTTGCGTCATTTTAGCTGCAGTTGCCGATAAAGCGCCGTAGCTGTTATGATGCAGCTGCTTTTTGTTAAAAGCAGAGACAACTACGTGTTGTACTGCTTTGTTCTACCGCTCGTAAGGTTGAACCGCAAAAAACATTCCCTTAATTTCATTGAATCGACATGTGACCTTTGGTATAGGCCACCACTGTGAGGACTTATCATGCCAGTTATTACTTTACCTGACGGTAGTCAGCGTTCGTACGACAATCCATTATCTGTATTAGACGTTGCCAAAGACATAGGCCCTGGTTTAGCGAAAGCCACCATAGCCGGCAAAATTAATGGCCAATTAGTAGACGCCTGTGAGCTAATCACAGCCGATGCTTCATTAAGCATTGTCACCGCCAAAGATCAGGAAGGCCTGGAAATTATCCGCCACTCCTGCGCTCACTTATTGGGTCATGCCATTAAGCAGTTATGGCCCAATACAAAAATGGCGATTGGTCCTGTCATCGACAACGGCTTTTATTATGACGTTGATTTAGACCGCCCAATCAGTAGCGATGATTTAGCTCAACTTGAAGAGCGCATGCTGCAACTGGCCAAAACCGAATATGACGTGGTGAAGAAAAAAGTAAGCTGGCAACAGGCTTATGACACCTTCGCTGCACGTGGCGAAAGCTACAAAATGGAAATCCTAGATCAGAACGTTGCGAAAGACGATCAGCCGGGTTTATACCATCACGAAGAATACATCGACATGTGTCGTGGCCCTCACGTGCCAAATATGCGGTTCTGCCAACACTTTAAAGTGATGAAAGTGGCGGGCGCGTACTGGCGTGGTGATGCGAAAAACAAAATGCTGCAACGTGTATACGGCACGGCATGGGCTGATAAAAAGCAATTAGCCGCCTATTTACTGCAACTGGAAGAAGCGGAAAAGCGTGACCACCGTAAAATTGGTAAAGCTTTAGGCTTATTTCACTGGCAGGAAGAAGCTCCAGGCATGGTGTTCTGGCATAACGACGGCTGGACTATTTTCCGCGAGCTGGAAACTTTTGTCCGTGAAAAGCTGGGCGAATACGATTACCAGGAAGTCAAAGGTCCATTTATGATGGACAAAGTGCTGTGGGAGAAATCTGGTCACTGGGAAAAGTACTCAGACAATATGTTTGTCACCAGTTCTGAAAACCGTGATTACGCCATCAAGCCAATGAACTGTCCTGGCCATGTGCAGATTTTTAACCAGGGCTTAAAGTCGTACCGCGATTTACCGCTGCGTATGGCTGAGTTTGGTTGCTGTCACCGTAACGAGCCATCAGGTGGTTTGCACGGTCTGATGCGAGTGCGTGGTTTTACTCAGGATGACGCCCATATCTTCTGTACTGAAGATCAGGTGCAGGCTGAAGTATCGGCTTGTATCAAAATGGTGTTCGACGTCTACAGCACCTTTGGCTTTAAAGACGTACAAGTGAAATTATCCACCAGGCCAGAAAAACGCATTGGTACCGACGAAATGTGGCACCGTGCTGAGCAGGGTTTAGCTGAAGCTTTGGATGCCAATGGCATAGCTTATGACCTGCAACCTGGTGAAGGTGCCTTTTATGGCCCTAAAATTGAATTTACTTTACACGATTGCTTAGGCCGCGCCTGGCAATGTGGTACAGTGCAGCTCGATTTCGCTTTACCGGGTCGTTTAGGTGCAAGTTTTGTTGCTGAAGGCAACGACAGACAAGTACCAGTAATGATCCACCGTGCGATTTTGGGCTCGCTGGAGCGTTTTATCGGAATTCTGATTGAAGAATATGCAGGCTTTTTCCCAGCTTGGTTGGCCCCAACTCAGGTTGTGGTGATGAATATTACCGATAATCAGGCCGAATATGTGCAGGATTTAGTAAAAACTTTCAAATCTCATGGTATTAGAGCAATTTCTGACTTGAGAAATGAGAAGATAGGCTTTAAAATCCGCGAGCACACGCTACAGCGTGTTCCTTATTTAGTGGTAGTCGGTGATAAAGAAGTTGAAGCCGGCGATATCGCATTAAGAACACGGAAGGGCGAAGACCTCGGAAAAATGAGTGTAAGCGACTTTGTAACCAAGTTGACCACTGAAATAAAAAACCGGGTCTAATTATTTTCACTCTTGGAGGAACATACTATTAAAGTAGGAAAGAAAACTTTACCGGCGAACAGACCAAACCGTATTAACGAAGAAATCAACGTTAAAGAAGTACGCTTGTTAGGTCTGGAAGGTGAGCAATTAGGTGTAGTAATCACTTCAGAAGCTATTCGTTTAGCAGAAGAAGCAGGCGCTGACTTGGTAGAGATTAGCCCAACCGCTGAACCACCTGTTTGTAAGTTGATGGACTATGGTAAGTTCCTGTTTGAGAAAGGCAAAGCTGCTAAAGAGCAGAAGAAAAAGCAAAAACAGATCCAGATCAAGGAAATCAAATTCCGGCCTGGAACTGATGAAGGCGATTACCAGGTAAAACTACGCAACCTGCGTCGCTTCATTGAAGAGGGTGACAAAGCTAAAGTAACACTGCGTTATCGCGGTCGTGAAATGGCGCATCTGGACATCGGTATTGAGATGCTTAACCGGATTAAAGAAGATATGTCAGATATTGCTATCTGCGAATCTTTCCCAAGCCGTGTTGAGGGTCGTCAGATGATCATGATGCTGGCCCCAAATAAGAAGTAATAAGAGCTTTCAAGCATAAGATACGCCGCTTGAACAAAGCGGCGTTTTTTATCGCCTTATTATTCGTTGTAATCTAAACAATGCGAGTTATTTAACTATGCCAAAGATGAAAACCAACAAAGGTGCTGCAAAGCGCTTTAAAAAAACCGGCTCAGGCGGTTTTAAACGTAAGCAATCACATCTTCGCCACATTTTGACGAAGAAGTCTTCTAAGCGTAAGCGTCAGTTAGGTCCAAAAACGTTAGTTGCAAAAGTTGACGTGGCTGGTATCGCTCGTTGTCTGCCATACGCATAATATTAGGAGATTTTAAATGCCAAGAGTAAAACGTGGTGTGACAGCTCGCGCTCGTCACAAGAAGGTCTTAAACCAGGCTAAAGGTTACTACGGTGCCCGCAGTCGTGTTTATCGTGTCGCTTTCCAGGCAGTTATTAAAGCTGGCCAATACGCTTACCGCGACCGTCGTCAACGTAAACGTCAATTCCGTCAACTGTGGATCGCGCGTATTAACGCTGCATCTCGTCAGAACGGTTTATCTTACAGCCGCTTCATTGATGGTCTGAAAAGAGCATCTGTTGAAATCGACCGTAAGATCCTGGCTGATATCGCTGTATACGACAAAGGCGCATTTGCCGCTTTAGTCGCTAAGGCAAAAGAAGCTTTAGCTGCTTAATTCTTTGAGCAGAGTAAAAAAGGCACCCTTGGTGCCTTTTTTTATACCTTATGTCAGCAAAAGTCGTCGAAACTTTTGTATTTCAAACTTAGCTAGGGTAAGTCAACGTTTCTCTATTCTTTTCTTCAGCACTGATTAAAACAGTTAGTCTCTTTCAACTCTTAGGTTCATTTTTATCGAATAGATGAAAATAAATATCTTGTTACAGCTCTTAATAGCCTTAAAAATAACATCACACGCAGAATTCGCCTGATCCTTATCTGTAGAAACAGAGTCAAGACTAAAATGTGCACTTTTTTTTAAAAGTAGGTTTTATTTTTGATAAGTAATGTGGCACAATGAAAAAAATGAAACTTGGCGCAAATTCGATAGAATCTGTCAATTTATTACCTATCTTTGATAAAATTGATTTGTTTTTATCATGTCGTCCAGGTTTAAATATGTTTTACCTAAAGTTTTTTACAGAATAGGAGCCTCCGTATGGATGGTTATGATGATGTTCTGCAGTTTATGAGCAAAGTAGGTGATCAAGATCTGAATTACCGTAGCTTCCCTACAGGTACTCAATGTTCAGGTCAATCAAAATGGCACTTGCTGAACGAGGTTGCCAATTATAAGCAGCCATTGGTGCAGCCCCAGCCTGAGCCTGTGATAGCTCTCAACGCTCGTACCAATTCATCAGCTGAGTCAAGCTCTTTTCTGTCGAACACTCTAGCGCAGACTCAATCAAAAAACAGCGCCAACACTGGATTTTCACATTTGTTCAAAGATCAACAACAGCAGGATAAGCAAACGAAGCCTGCAACGAATGATTCATTGAGTGCGTTGTTTAGTCGGATCGGGTCATGAGTGTAATTTGTATAGCCTCGCCTAAAGGCGGGGTCGGAAAAACGACAATGTCGGCTAATCTTGCTTTCGCTATTCAGCGGTTAGGCCATAGGGTCGTTGCTATAGACTTTGACAATCAAAATGCCTTGAGACTTCATTTTGGTATGCCTTTAAGCGATTCCAGCGGCTATGTTGAAGAGCTGGATTCGTCTATAGAGTGGACCAGATTGGCGCAAGATACCGACTCAGGTGTTAGATATCTGCCATATGGCAGGGTCGATAAGAGCCGTATGGCTTATTACGACCAATGGTTGCGTTCAAATCCCACCTTATTGGCAAAAAAATTAGCGCCATTCCTTAATCAATCAGACACTGTCATTATTGCTGATTTGCCACCAGGTCCTTCTGCCGCTTTGCAAGCGTTATCACTGATGGACCCGATGATTATTAATGTATTATTAGCTGATAGTGCCTCACTGAGTGTGCTGCCAGAGATTGAATCCGGAAGTTTTTACGGTGAAGACGCAAAACAAAGAACTTATTTCCTGTTGAATCAGGTGGATATGCGCAGTCAGTTGAATCGGGACATTACTCAGTTTTTAAATGGCAGATTAGCTTCTTCCTTGTTGGGTATAGTTCACAGGGATGAGGCCGTTCCGGAGGCGAATGCCAATCAAATGTCAGTGTTCAGATATGCGCAGTCTTCCTCTGTTGCCGCTGATATTGATAGTATTGCTCGGAATATTCACAGATTATTACCAAAGATGCATGTAAGTGAATATAAAAAATACAGTTGATTGTGACAGTTGCAAGGGATGACATGAGCAAAGGCAGTTCTTCTACACCATCGGGTATATTAATTACTATTGTTATAGTGTTCTGGGCGGCAGTTGCTGCTGTAATCATTACGACCCCTCTGAGCTTAACTAATCAGGTCCTGTTTGGCCTGTCTTGCGGCATCTTGCTGTTCATAGTTGCACGTCGTAAAAATCATTGGACACACATTGTAATGTTACTGATGTGTGTCATTGTTTCGACACGCTACTTATATTGGCGCACCACTGAAACTTTAGTGTTTGATAGTTTTCTGGAAGGATTTCTCGGTATAGGTCTGTTGCTGGCTGAGTTTTATGCTTGGTTGATTCTGACCTTGGGGTTCTTTCAAACCATATGGCCGCTGGACCGTCGCATAGAGCCCATGCCAGACGATGTCAATCAATGGCCTACAGTGGATATATATATCCCCACTTACAACGAAAGTATCGAGGTGGTAAAAGACACTGTGCTTGCGGCGCAAAATATTGACTATCCTCCTGAAAAAGTCCGTGTCTACATACTCGATGATGGCCGCCGTGCTGAGTTTGGTGCTTTTGCGGCAGCAGCTGGTGTTGGCTACATCAGCAGAGACGATAATAAGCATGCGAAAGCAGGAAACTTGAATAATGCTATCCGGACTACTAACGGCGAGTTGATTTGCATTTTTGACTGCGATCACGTTTCAACCCGCGCTTTTTTGCAGGCGACAGTAGGTTCTTTTATCAAAGATAAAAAGCTTGCTCTGATGCAAACCCCTCACTTCTTTTATTCTCCAGACCCATTCGAGCGCAACCTGACCACTGGCGATGAAATTCCTCGCGAAGGGGAGTTGTTTTATGGCCCAGTCCAAAAAGGCAATGACTTTTGGAATGCGGCCTTTTTCTGTGGTTCCTGCGCTGTGATCCGTCGTTCAGCCATTGAAGAGATTGGCGGTTTTGCGGTGGAAACTGTGACAGAAGATGCTCATACTGCGTTGAAACTGCAGCGTCTTGGCTGGAACTCGGCCTTTTTAGCATTGCCTTTGGCTGCGGGTTTGGCGACAGAGCGTCTAGCTTTGCATATTGGTCAAAGGGCGCGTTGGGCCAGGGGCATGACCCAGATACTGCGGATGGATAATCCGCTATTAGGCAAAGGTTTAACTTTCGCCCAGCGTTTATGTTACCTCAACGCCATGATGCACTTTTTGTTTGCCTTGCCTCGGATAGTGTTTCTGACTGCACCTTTGTGTTATCTGCTGTTTGGTCAAAATATTATTGATTCATCGCCAGAGATGATTTTAGCTTATGCTTTACCCCATTTGTTGTTCACCACTTATACCAATTCCAGGCTACAAGGCCGCTTCCGTCATACCTTTTGGGGGGAAATTTATGAGGCTGTGTTGTCCTTTCACCTGGTATTGCCAACTTTGGCTACCATTATCAATCCGCGTAAAGGTAAGTTTAATGTCACCGAAAAAGGTGGCTTACTGGAAAATGGTTACTTTGACTACGACATGGTAAAACCGCATTTATTTACTTTGGTCTTGCTCCTGTGCGGTTTTTTCTCTGGTGTTGTTCAACTGATTTGGAGCGAGCATTACAATGTTGAACCTAAGGTGCTGTTACTGAACTTGTTTTGGGCCGGTTTCAGCTGCGTTATGCTGTTTGCTTCTGTAGCCGTTGCTCGAGAGATGAAACAAATACGGCAAACGGTCCGACTTGACATTAGTTTGCCTGTCGTATTGCATTTAGATTCCGGCCATACCTTAAGGACCAAATCGATTAATTTGTCGATGGGTGGAGCTTTGGTCGAAAATGTGACTCAACGTTACGAAGAAGAGCATATTAAAGATATAGAAATTTATCTTAATTCAACACCTATGGCTTTTCCGGTTGAAACAGTATTCCGCGACGATGAGACGATAAGGTTCAAATTTGAAGAGTTACCTATTCCTCAGCGCCGGGAGTTAGTCAAGGTGGTGATGGGGCGTGCAGATGCCTGGCTTCCAGGTTCAGCCGAGCCTAAAGAAAATAACGTGCTGGTGTCAATCTGGCGTGTCATTCGTTCAATAGCTGGCCTGTTCAGAGAATCTGCGCAGAAAAAGAAAGAAAGGGATTATGAATTGCAAAACGCCAACAAACCATTAAGCGGCTGGAAGCCACGATTGGCATTACTCGTTTTAATAGCGATCAGCGCAGTCATTATTTCTAATCAGGCGCTGAGTGCTCCGATGCAGAGCCAATCAGCAGCAGCGACGTCGCCAAAGCCGGCTAAACCTGCACTAGTAAATCCTGCTTTGACTGGGCCAGCCCCCAATGTAAGGACTGAAGACTTTACATTTGAAGAATTTGGTATGCAGCAGGATCTGTATTTTTTTGGTAATAACACCTCGGCTGGATTGACCTTTACTCTGCGTAGTGATGAGTTTGTCCGTTTAGCGAGATTAAAATTAAAGTTAAGCTATTCAGATGCCTTGTTGGAAGATGAAAGTTTCCTTGATGTGATCCTCAACGGACAGCTGTTGAAAAGTATTGAGCTAACGCCTTTTAACGCTAAGGCACTCGAGGTCGAATTACCTATTGAACCTGCGATGATACTGGGCGCGAATAATCTTGATTTTCGTCTGACAGGGCGTACGTTACAACAATGTAACAATGAGTTGTCAAAAGATATTTGGATCAGGATAGATCAGAGCTCTGAAATAGTTCTTTCAATGCAGCGTTTGGCAGTAACAACAGATTTGTCGCGCTTTCCTGAGCCATTTTTTAACCCTGGCGCTATGAATAGAGTGACCTTACCTATAGTGGTCCCCAGCAAGGCGACACCAGTCACTTTAACCAGCGGAGCTATAGTTGCCTCTTATATCGGCAGCGTCGCAGAGTATCGCAGTCTCAGCTTTCCTGTAGTAAGGAATAGACTGCCGCCTGAGAATGCGATAGTTTTTGTGATGCCAAACGAAACGATCAGCGGTTTGTCTGTCCCGCCAATCAAAGGACCAGAGCTCAGGTTGATAGAAAATCCGGTAAACCCTGTCTACAAGCTATTGCTGGTTATGGGTCGTACTCCTGAAGAGCTAAAAGTTGCCGCTACACACCTTGTAATGCGAACGGCTTCATTAAACGGCACTTATATCAAAGCAGAGGCAACGCAAAAGTTAAGCCGTGAACCCTACGACGCTCCACGCTGGACTGCTATTCAGCGGCCTGTTGCTTTTGGTGAACTGGTGGACGAAAGCCGTCTTGTTAGTAAGGGGTTGTTCCATCGACCGCTTGAATTGAGTTTTCGAGCCTCACCAGATTTGTTTTTTTGGGATAGAGAAGTCATACCACTGACGGTTAAGTACAATTTTCCGGAAGGGCAATGGCTGAATGAAGAGAAGTCCAGCCTGGATGTATCCCTTAACGGACGGTATTTAACATCATTACCCGTCAACCAAACTGGCCTTTGGGCTTCTTTTACCCGAAAGCTTGGAAGAGATATTCGCCAGGAAGAAGCACAAATTGAAATACCGCCATACCTGCTGTATGGAGAGAATACTCTGCAGCTTTATCACAATTTTGTCGTGAAAGGTGATGACTGTGAATTGAATGTTCCAGCTGAAATTGCAGCTCGCGTATTACCTAACTCCAGTCTGGATCTAAGCTCAGCCAAGAACTTTACTGTACTGCCTAATTTGTCGTTTTTTGTCGGCGTCGGTTTTCCTTTTACCCGCTATGCAGATTTAGGTCAGACCGTGGTTTTATTACCTGAGCAACCAGGTAACGAAGAAATTGAGACGTTGTTTGAATTGGCCGCACGCATGGGTAATGATACTGGTTTTCCTGCACTGGAGATGGAAGTGAAAACCAGTCTGGCCATGACTAAAAATCTGGCCGATCATGATATTTTGGCTATTGCCAATTTGAAAGACCTGCGCGAGTCAGGCTTGCTTGACAGTAGCCCTTTTGCAATACATCGTGACCGCTTAACCTTGAAACCTTTCAACTGGTTTGACAGAGTATTGTGGTTTGTTCAGGGCGATTGGGATAGAGAAGCGAAATCTGCTGCCCGAGTTTTGGACAGTACGCAAAAATTACAGGGTCTTTTTAGTTTTGTTTCGCCGGTAGATTCGGATCGTATTGTCGTGCTTGTCACTGCAGAATCCTCAGCTCAGTTGCCGGTTTTGGTTGATTCTTTGAATAAACCGCTGGTCAGCAGTAAAGTTCAAGGGGATATGGCACTGGTCGATGCAACAGGCCAAGTGCGCAGTAACAGAGTCGGAGAGCAGATTGCGTCCGGCGATATGCCGTGGCATATGGAAGTTCGCTGGTTTTTCGGACAACACGTTATTTTTATGGTGATAGGTTTGGCCTTGGCGGCCTTTACCGGCGCTGCAATTTTATTTCCTCTATTAAAACACCGGGCCGAGACTAGGCTAAAAACGGGAGCTGACGACAATGAATAAAACAATGATAGCCATGCTGACTGCATGTTTTCTCGGGCAAGTCAGCGCAGCTCAAGAGAACAGCACCTTTGATGCTTTGTTCAAGCAGGCTGAATACTGGCAAGACAAAAATCGTAGCGATCTTGCTAAAGATTCATTGCAGCGTGTTTTAAATGCTGATCCAGATAACCTGGAAGCTATTTATCGTATGGGCATGATTTCAGCCAAAGAAGGGGATGAAGCGCAAGTTCAGCAATGGATAAGCCGATTGGCCCAATTAGCGCCTATGGATCCAAGAGTGAAAGAGTTAGGTGCAGCTAAAACTGCTGAATCTGTTGACCCTGCAACGCTGGCTGAAGCTCGTCGTCTGGCATCCGCTGGCCAGTACGAAGCCGCATTAAAACGCTATCAGGAAGTCTTTGGCGGTACAGTCCCTACTCAAGATTTAGCCGCTGAATATTACCTGACTTTAGCCGGTACTCCGGGCGGTAAGCCAACCGCCAGCAGAGAGTTAAAGAAACTCTACCAGGCCCGGCCAGGTTATAGCAATGTCAAACAAGCTTATGCCCAAGTGCTGAGTTATGACGAAGGCAGCAGAAGAGAAGGTATCGCATTGCTTGCCGAGTTGGCGCCGTCTTCACCTGCGGCTGATAGCAGTTGGCGTCAGGCTTTATTGTGGTTAAATGCAACCAGTGCTGATAAAAAGTATTACGATCAATACTTAAGTGCTCATCCTAATGATCTGGAACTGATGACTTATTATCAGGACAGGATAAAAAGACGCAATACAACTGCTGTAATAAATAACAGAACTAGGGGCTATCAGGCGCTCAATGCCAATAAATTACCAGAAGCAGAACGCTATTTTCGTAGCGCACTGGCAGAAAATACCAAAGATGCAGAAGCCTTAGCAGGGATAGGTCTAATTGAATTAAGACAACAAAAATTCGAGGCTGCGAAAGACACTTTAAGTAAGGCGATGAGTATGTCTCCTGCTAAAGCGTCGACATGGCGCGATGCCTATCAGTCTGCTGATTTTTATGGCTCCATGAATACTGCTCGTCAGTTAATGGAAAAACAACAGAATGAGCAAGCTTTGCGTGTGGTAGAGCCTTTAACCAAAACTAAGGCCCCACGAGTGTATGAGGCTCAGGTTCTGGCTGCTCAGTTACAACACAAGCTTGGCTTACTTGATGATGCTTCAAGAAGCTATCAATCTGTCTTGCAAAATAATCCATCTCATACCGAAGCAAAACTTGGCTTCATTGCCGTACTGCAAAGTATGGGGCGGTGGAGTGATGCTGAGCGTTTGTCTGCTCAGTTGTCTGAGAGTGACAAAAACAAAATAGCTTACGTTTCTCAAGCCGAGGTACAGAAGTTAAGGGTTGACGCTGCGAATACTAATGATTTACTGGCTGAGATTAACCTGCGCAGGGCTATGAAACTGGCCCCCAGTGATCCTTGGGTCAGGTTAGACTTAGCACGTCTGGTAAGCAAGCAAGGTGACGAGTCAAGGGCTCGCTCTATCGTAGAACCTTTGGTCAGCCGAAGCCAACCAGCTGAATCACGCTATGCAGCTGCTATGTTTGCCAGTGAACAAAAACGTTGGGCTGATGTCGACCGAATAATGGCGACTATAGCGCCAGACCAACGTACTCCGGCTATGCGGACTTTGGCCGCCCAGTCTGCCGCCCGCAGTAAGTTCTCCAATGTATTGCAGCGCGCATCGGCAGGTGATCAGGCTGGCGCTCGCCAGTTATTGGTGGACCTGTACCAAAGCGCACCTATGGGGTCAAAAGCTATTGGAGAACTGGCTAACGACTTACTGAACTCTAATCAGCCTGAGCTGGCATATCAGTTGGTGGAGTTGGATTTAATGCAGGGGCTGGACGAAACAGCCGGCGACTATGTGACGCACGTCAGTGTGATGAATGAAAGTGGTCGCTCCAGACAGGCTCGTGCTCTGATGTCTGATCTGATGTTAAGGCCGGATTTAACAGAGGAGGATAGAAAATCCTTACTCAACCTGCAACAGGGGCTGGCCGTTCGCGAGGCTGACCAGCTGCGTAATTCAGGTCAGATGGCGCTGGCTTATGACGTACTTGCAGCCCGCCTGAGAGAGGCGCCCGAAGATGAAACCTTGTTGTTGGCGATGGGCCGTTTGTATCAGAGTGGTGACAAGACGGTCGAAGCTGATCAAATTTATAATTATGTGCTGAAACTTAATCCTGCTAATAAAGATGCGTTATCAGGTGCAGTAAATATGGCTTTGCAACAAAAAGACCCTGATAGGGCTGCAGAGTTGTTGGCTCGGGTTGACTGGAATAACACCAAAGAGCCTGAAATGCTGGTGATGGCTGCTCAAGTGTCTCAAGCCAAAGGAGACGATGCTGAAGCTACGGCTTTGCTGTTAAAAGCTCGCAAGCTTGCTTATCAGGATAGTTCAGTTTGGGGGGGGAGCACTGCTACAGGTCTCTCCGCCAATCCATTCAGGGAGCCCGTGGAAACAACCACTAATCCATTCAGAGACAAACGGACCTCGAAAAAGTCAGTCACTGATAGTATCAGGCCTTCCTGGTTGCCAGGTCAGGTTATTACTGACGTAGAGGAAAAGGTCGAGACTGCAAGTACCTCTGGTTCTTTGTTTGATCAGATTGATGGCATGTTGATGGATTTAGAACAAAGTACATTGACCCGTATTGATGCAGATGTAGTTCTGAGAGTGAGAGAGGGAGCTGACGGCTCGTCCGGTCTTGATTCAGTTGAAACACCGATGGTTATTTCCACCGGTGCATTTGGTGACGACAGGGTTGAGCTGACAGTGACTCCTACGTCGCTCAATGCAGGTACTGTAACTGGAGAGGATATTAACCTATATGGTCGTGGATCAGTTGTAAATGCAGCCAGTGGGGTCAGTGCCAGATTTAATAATCTCAGTGCTGTGTTGGATTCTTTGGAAAATTCTGCTTCTACTTATAACAGTGCGCAAGAAGCCTATGAGACTTTCCTTGGGTCCATTGACCCGGAAAACACCAACGCTTCTGAGCAATTAAGGTTGCGGGAACTAGAGAACCTTGCTGATGCTGCAAAAGCTTCATTTATAGAGTCTGCCCAAATTGATTTCTATGATGCTTTAGGATTGACCTCAGCAAACCTGTCCTCTGCGCAACTAGCCAACGTTAATGCCTGGGTTGCCTCCTTATTAAGTGCCAGAGACTACACCTTGGCTGATATTGGCCTGGATACCACGGATCAGGAGGATTTCTTAGCCGCTTTTGCCGCAAGCAGAGCGCGTTTAGAGAACATTATAGGCGATGCGCAAAGCTCACTGGATGCCCTGGCTGTAAGCACTGGTGATCCTGAAACCCAGCGTCGCACAGGTGTTGCTCTGGGTGTTGCTTATAAAGGCGACTGGATAGAAGCCGATGTAGCAACTACACCTCTGGGCTTTGAAAAAACCAATGTGGTAGGCGGGGTGAAACTTCAGCCAGAAATTATGGAAAATACCCGTCTGGTGCTGCAAGGTGAAAGGCGACCAGTGAAAGATAGTTTGCTGGCGTACGCTGGTACTGTGGATCATGTAACGGGAGAAACCTGGGGCGCTGTTACTAAGAATGGTGGTGGTGTAGGCTTGAATTTTGACAATGGTCAGACTGGAGTTTACGGTACAGTCGCTGAGCATCGATATGAAGGTGACAACGTGGACAGCAACAAAGCACTGTCCATGGAGATCGGCGGTTATTTTAGACCCGCATTATCACTGTCTGAACAGCTTCAGTTAGGCGTACATGTGGGCTATAACAGTTTTGATAAAAACCTGAGTAAATTTACCTTTGGCCATGGTGGTTATTTCAGCCCTCAGGACTATGTCAGTGTCGCCTTCCCAATGAACTACAGCCTTGAGTTGGAAGATATGCGTTTTAATTTACTATTCGCGCCTGGCTTTCAAAGTTACAGCGAAGATGGCAATAGTCTTTTCCCTACTGACGCCACAGCCCAAGCAGCGCTTGATCTTTTCTTTGCATTGGGTGCCATACGACAAGCGGGTTACGCAGCGTCCAGTAAGTCAGGTTTTGGTATGAGTTTTGGGGCTACTGGCGAGTATATGCCAAACCCTTATTTGAGAGTGGGTGGCCAGTTGGGCTTTGACAGCTTCGGTGATTACAATGAAACCTCTTTCCGTTTGTATATGAAGTATTTGATTGGAGGTTACAATGATTGAGTTAACTGAATACGAACGTATGAACAGTGGCTACTTCCAGAGTAAGCATTGCTCAGAGCAATGGCGTAGTTTTATTAAGGTATTTCTGGAAGAAATTTACAAGACGGGTGGTGAACAAGATGCCTGTGCTTTTTTACGCCACATGGGTGCACGTTTAGCTCATCTGCACCCTATTGGGCTCTATGACAGTATTGAGGAGCTCGAAAGGTCGATGAATAAAATACTGACTATGCTGGACTGGGGGTGGGTCAAAGTAAAACCTCAGGAGCATAGTCTTGAGTTTTATCACGGTGCTTTTCCGTTACCTTCTTATGGCAAAGCAGAGGCAGAGCGTGAAGCCAAGATATTCAGTGCTATGCTTGAGGGCCTTTACCATAGTTGGATGGTGGCCTTGGGCGGTAATCCGGATCTGCTCGTATTAACCAGAAAAGCTGTTGCTGGTGTCCCTTTCGAGCTGGTTTACACTAAAGCGTCCCGGTCGTATTGAGTTCAACCATGATGAGATTGGTCAAGCTGCTTTTCTTAGTCAGTATGGTAATGTTGCACCCTCTGACCTGTTTGGCACAGGACTTAGACTGGGCGATTTATAAACAGCGCTTTGTCAGCGATAGTGGCAGAGTGATTGATACCTACAATAAAAATATCAGTCATTCCGAAGGGCAGGGCTGGGGTATGTTGTTTGCTGAAGCGAACGATGACAAAACAAGTTTTGATTTGCTTTGGCGCTGGAGTCGCAAAAATCTTGCCAGAAACGATGCATTGTTGTTCTCCTGGCGCTATGACCCCTCAGTTAGACCCCCAGTCAAAGACCCAAACAATGCCAGTGATGGTGATATTTTAATTGCCTGGGCTTTACACAAAGCCGCAAAACGTTGGAATGACCAGAACTACGAAACTGCCTCAGCGGCAATACGTGCTGACATCCATAAGTTATTAGTCAAAGACTATGGGGGTTATACCGTCGTGGTGCCTGGTCTTACTGGTTTCTCTGCTGAGGGCAGCATAGACATTAACTTATCGTATTGGATTATTCCTGCTTTTATTGATTTTGCTCTGCAAGAGCCTGAGAAAAAGTGGGCAGCCTTGGTCAGGGATGGTCAGCGTTTGTTGGCCGCTAGCCGTTTTGGTGAGCTTAACTTACCTGTCGACTGGATACGGCTAACAGAGCAGGGAGAGTTAAGTCCGTCGCCAGAATGGCCTTCGCGTTTTAGTTATGATGCGGTCAGGATCCCGATGTACTTTATCTGGGGGGCGTCCTTGACAGCGGAGCTTGAGCTGCCTTTTCGAGCCTACTGGAAAAATCCTGATGTGATGTCTCCTTGGGTCGATGTATTGACAAAAGAGACAGCTCCTTACCTTGCTCCAACAGGCATAGTGGCAGTGCGGTCACTTGTGTTTCGAGACTATAGCTTTTTGTCTTTGGCGCCATCTGAGCAAGATGACTATTTTTCTACCTCTTTACTGATGCTCAGCAAGTTAGCCGCTGGTACAGCGCAAAAGTAAGACTCAAGCCTTCGCCTTACAAAAAGGCAAGGCTCTGGTGAAGTTGGCGATTTGCTGCACTTTACCGCGCTGTGGTCTCAGTGTAGACCAATAACGCCCTCCACCTTTCGCATCGTCGTTCCGTGCCGATTGGCTGATGACTCCATCGGTCTGAACCCATTTGCTCATGATTTTTACACCACACTTTAAGTTCACTTTTGGATCATGCAACTGCTGTGGTTGTTTTATGTCACAGGCATAACGGGGTTGATTAGCGCTTTCTTGAGAAATTTGCAACAGTCCCCGGCTTATAACCCGGCGACCTTGAGCATCTTTAAATTTTTCCTGATAATAAGACTGAGATTTGAAGTTACTTTCAGGTTTGGCCATAGCCGAAAACAAGGCTACCCAGAATTGATTTCTCTGCTGTTGCGGCAGGCGGGCATACAAGGGGCAAAAATTATGTATATCGGCCGGTACCAGCTTAACCAAGGGGGATTGAGCTACTGCCTGCTCAGTAATTCGGGTCCAACTGCCATCGCGGTTTTTTTCCGACCAGGCGGCGTAATCTGCGCTTTTTTGATGGCTAATGCTGCCCGCCATGGCAGATGTTGCAGATAAAGCACAAATAGCTGTAAGCATAAGTAGGGGGAGATTCAGCGGCATCTGTTGTTTTTGTTCTTCCTGGTGAATGTTTTTGTATCGGCACAGTTCAGCCAAACTTCAGTTTCAGACTAATGATTTGTTGGCTTTGGCTCAAGCTTTTTTCTGCCCGAAGCAGGCAATAATTTAAATTATCCCTCCCAAGGCACTTTGTGTGCTGGCAGAGCCAGATAAAACCAGATATGGTACTTCTATCACGGCATTTTTCAGGTGTAGCATGCCTCACGATCATTCAAATCCAGACCATAAAACTCATCAACATGGCGCAAGCTGTAATCATAGCCATGGCGCAGAGCATGACCACAACGATGCCGAGCATAAGCATTCCCATGGTCTCTTTGGTCATCATCACCATCATGGTTCTGAATCTGGCAATATCGCCACCGCTTTTTGGCTGAACTTTAGTTTTACTATCATTGAGTTTATTGGCGGCTGGCTGACTAACAGCGTGGCTATCATGGCCGACGCGATGCACGATTTAGGCGATACACTGGCGATAGCTTTTGCCTGGTTTGCCGCTAAAATCGCAGGCAAAGAGGCGACGCCTCGTTACAGTTATGGCTACCGGCGCTGGTCCTTGTTGAGCGCTTTGGTCAACGGCGTTATTTTAGTGTTGGGCTCCTGCTGGATTTTGTATGAAGCCATACCTCGTTTATGGGAGCCACAATTGCCCCATGCTTTGGGTATGATGGGACTGGCGGTGTTAGGTGTGCTGGTCAACGGTGCTGCTGTATTCAAGTTAAGAGGTGGTAAAACTCAAAACGAAAAGGTGTTGACCTGGCACCTGCTGGAGGATGTATTAGGCTGGGTTGCAGTGCTGGTTGGTTCTATTCTGATTTACTTTACCGATTGGGCTTGGATTGACCCAGTATTAAGCATAGGTTTTACCTGCTTTATTCTGATCAATGTCTGGCGCAATTTGCGCCGTACTCTGGCTTTGTTTTTACAGGTCAGCCCGGACCCAAAACTGGCAGCCAAAATAGAGCAGCAGTTGCAGCACCTTGAGTTTGTGCAGGACGTGCATCATTTACATTTATGGTCGCTGGACGGCGAAAAACATGTATTAACAGCGCATCTGGTGTTAAAAGCGGAAACGGCTACCGAGCAGTTAAAAACGCATAAAGAACAAATACGGCAGCTACTCCAGCCTTATCAGCTGGCACATACCACCATAGAGTTTGAGTTTAATCAGGAAGTTTGCCGGGATCAGCATTAAAGACAGGCTGGTCGTAGGGGCTGTGGCTTGTCCCGGCCCGTCCATCTGCATCGCTTACCGTTACGACGGGGGGCGGGATAAACCCACTCGGGATTGGATTGTAATTTGAGAAGGGTGGGAGTAAACCCCACCCCTACAGCTGGCCATCCTGTAAGCTGATTTCATCCAAAGACAGTGAAAAGCTTGGGATAAAAATCTCTAGGAAGTAGTTCACTTCCGGTAAAGCGTAGCCTTCGAGTACGTTTTCCAGTCGCTTTTTCGCCAGCACAAACTCATGATTGCCAGCAGACAACTCTTCCAGAGTCTTCACATAAGCACAGAGTGTATCCGCCGCTTTGACCAGCAGCTTTTCATCTGCTGAATACTGCTCTGATAGCAGCAACGACTGATAAAAGGGCTGTAATTTCTCTGGCAACATCGACAGCAACTTTTGCTCAGCAATACGTTCTATCTTTTTGTATTCCTGAGCAATCTGAGCGTTAAAGTACTTTACTGGCGTAGGTAAATCTCCTGTCAGTACTTCACTGGCATCATGAAACAATGCCAGTGTTGCTAACCGCTCAGGTTGTACTTCACCGGCAAATACTTCACGACGAATAAGCGCCAGCATATGAGCCACCACAGCCACCTGATGGCTGTGTTCAGCTACATTTTCGGTGTTAACGTTTCTCATCAGCGGCCATCTGTTAATCAGCTTCATCCTGAACAGATGAGCGAAAAAATGGCTTGGTTTTTTATCTGTGATCATTATGGCCTTTTACTGCGAATCCACTATTGCTGATGCTACTGCTGATAGCCCGGTAAAAACTGCGCTAAGCGGCCAATCGCCATTTCCAGTTGCTCTTTGTGCGGTAAAAACACAATACGGAAATGGTCCGGCTCAGGCCAGTTAAAAGCCCGACCATGCACCAGAAGTACCTTATGCTGGCGCAGGAAATCAAGCACCATCAGCTCATCATCTTTGATTTTAAACTTTTTACGATCCAGCTTAGGGAATAAGTACATAGCGCCTTTGGGCCGCACACAGCTGATACCATCAATACCAGTGACCAGTTTATGGGCTAAGTCCATTTGGTCATACAAACGGCCACCTGGTATGATCAGCTCATTAATACTCTGGTAGCCACCTAAAGCTGTTTGTACCGCATGCTGACAAGGCACATTGGCACAGAGGCGCATAGACGCCAGAATATTTAAGCCTTCGACATAGTGTTTGGCCAGATGTTTAGCGCCGGACAATAAAATCCAGCCGATACGAAAACCGGCGATACGGTAGTTTTTCGATAAACCACCAAAGGTGAGCATAAATAAATCGTCTGTTAACGAAGCTGTTGTGACATGCTCTGCACCGTCATACAAAATTTTGTCGTAAATCTCGTCGCTCATCACCACCAGTTTATGCTCACGGGCAATGGCCAACAGCTCCAATAAAACCGCTTTAGAGTAAACAGCGCCTGTTGGATTATTTGGATTAATCAGCACCAGAGCTTTGGTTTTTTTAGTGATTTTGGCACGAATATCAGCTAAATCCGGAAACCAGTCTGATTGTTCATCGCAGCGGTAATGCACAGCGTTGCCGCCAGCCAGATTGACTGCAGCAGTCCAGAGTGGGTAATCAGGGGAGGGGATCAACACCTCATCACCGTTATTCAGCAGCGCCTGCAACGACATCAGAATCAGCTCTGATACGCCGTTACCAATGTACACGTCGTCCGCATCTGCGCCTAAAATGCCGCGCTGCTGATAATACTGCGCCACAGCAACCCGGGCCGGATAAATACCTTGCGAGTCGCTATAGCCCTGAGCTGTGGGCAGGTTGTGGATCACGTGTTTTAAAATTTCATCCGGCGCTTCAAAACCAAAAGGCGCGGGATTACCAATATTGAGCTTTAAAATACGCTGACCTTCTTCTTCCATCCGCTTGGCTTCACGTGCCACTGGACCCCGAATGTCATAACAAACCCCATCTAATTTTGTCGAGCGCTCTATTGGTTTCATACCGCTACCCTTATGTCTCCGTCTATTGTTTACCCCGTTGTACTTGAAGCCGCAGCTTTGTTGACTGCGCTGTTCGCCCTCGTCACATAGGACAACGATGCTGCCAGGTGCTCAATCACTTGTCGCCGCGCGGCAAGTTCAATTACTTAAGGTTAATTAGTAAAATCTTTGCTTACACCTTTTTACACGCCTAGACGTCTTTTGCAAGTATGATTGAAAAAAAAAACGGGAAAATCAGGAGCTTTATGACAAGTCTGCGAACTATCCCTGTTGGCGCTGTGGTTGGCTGCGAAATTTTTCAGTTTTTTGAGCACACAGGCATTTACATAGGGGAAGGGCAAATAGTGGAGCTGGCAGGGTCTGGTTTAGTGCGCGCCTTATCCTTTGAACGATTTTTGGCAGACCGCTCTGGCGCTGAACTGATTTTCGCCACCACTGCTGCAGGTGAGATCATAGGCTCTGAAATTGCGGCAAACAGGGCTATCGAGCAGATTTACAGTTATCAGGATTATGACTTGTTAAGGAACAACTGCCACCGCTTTACTTACGCTTGTATCAGCGGTGACTTGTTGCCATTAACCAGTTTTTTTGATTTAAAGCAGGCACTAACAAGGTACTGGCGCTTTACACCCAATTGGTTACATAAAGCGCCTTAGCAGACCAATTACTGATTATCACGTACTTCGATATCACCTACACCTACATTGGCGTCCAGCTGTTTTTTGCCTTTACCATGCAATTGGCTTGAACTGGTGACCAGCACCTGATCACGTTCATAGCGACCTTTACCCCCCTTAATCGACGTGTCACCAACACCTGCATCTAGTTTAATAGAGTCAAATAGACTGGTGTCGACATCAATGTCCACTTCACCTACACCTAAATCAACGTTGATATCTGACGTCAGGTCGTCAATTTCAACTGAGCCCACACCTAAATTTAACGATACTGCTATGTCGGCTGGCATCATGACTGTCCAATTTTGATTGACGTCATTGTCATCTTCCAGATCAATTTTGAGTTTCAGCGCAGAGCCATTTTCCTGAACGCTAATCTGTGCATCTGACAAGTCTTTCCGGCTGCTGAACCAGCCTTCATCAGGCTCTAACTCCACTACTAAACTTATGTCATGATTTTTAGTTACTTTGACCTTGATTTCCCCCACAGGGACGTCGAGCACCAGCCTGGTAAAGTTTTGTGCATCTATGGTTTTTTCCAGTACTTTGATATCTTCCGCAACTGCTGTCGTAGCAGATAAAGCCAAAACCAGAGTAGAAATTAAAGTAAGTTTACGCATGTTATTTTCCTTTTTTCAATGTTATAGCTGAGTATGCAGTTTTCCTGCCAACTTAAATGTTGTTTAAATACAGCGTATTACCATAATCTTGTTCAGCGGGGCTTAGTGTTAAGACCATTTTGTGGTCGAAACTATCAACAGATCTGGTTAGAATACGCACCGTTGTGGTCCAGCTCATTCAGTAGCGGGCTCGGATAAAAGCGAAATCAGGGTATAGCATGAAAAAAACAGAATTGAGTTTTTGGTTAGTGTTATGGGCTGTTGTGCTATATGCCGCGGCTTACCCATGGCTGAAACCAGCTCCTGTTGAAGACATAGCTTCTTTAGCCGACTGGCAAATGCCTTCAAAATTAGAGGCTCTGGATGCAGCTGATCAACGCAAGCTATTAAAACGACTGGCTTATCCTGTGGCTCTGCCTAAACTATTGCCAGTGCCAGACTTTACGCAATACAAAGATGTGGTGAAGAAGAAAAAGGCTTTTTTTGACTATTTATTGCCTTTCATAGAACGTGAAAACGCCAGACTATTGCATATCAGGCTGCAGATCATCGAAGTTCAGCAGAAGCAGACTCAACAAGAACTGACAGTGGAGGAATACGCTTTTATCTACAGTCTGTACGACGAATTTAAGCTGGATTATCCGGACGTAGATGAAGAAGGTTTTCGTTTATTGTTAACCAGGGTCGATATGATACCTGCAGACTTAGTGCTGATCCAGGCAGCAAAAGAATCAGGCTGGGGCACCAGTCGCTTTGCTTTAGAGGCCTATAACTTTTTTGGTCAGTGGTGTTTCAGAGCAGGTTGTGGCGTTGTGCCACAAAAACGCAGCGCAGGTAAATACCATGAGGTGGCAGTGTTTCCTGATGTAGCGGCTGCAATTAACAGTTACTTCTACAATCTGAACACCTTTTATGTGTATGAAGATTTACGTCAAATCAGAGCAAAACGCCGCGCTGAAGGCGAAGTAGCCGGGCACCATCTGGTAACAGGGTTGATCCGGTATTCAGAGCGGGGGCAGGATTATGTCAACGAAATCCATACCATGCTCAAAGCCAATACTAAACATATAGACAGCTAATAATGAAATACTATGCTCTGGCCAGCGCGCTGGTTTTTTTTACTGGTTCAGCTTTGGCTGATACTGTATTTAATTACGACGGCTTTTATGCCCGGATGAAAAAAAGTGAGAAGGTCGAGTTCAGCGATATTACCCTGGCTTTTATGCTGCAAAAGGCTGGCACAAATGAACCTTGTATAGTAGACAGAGCGCTGATAACCACTGATATCTCTGAAGCAGCTTTAACTATAGCGGGCAACGGGGAGCTGATTTTACCTTACGACGACCTACTCAATAGCCGTAAAGCACTGATTGTATTGCAGCAGCCTGATAATGCTGACTCCTGTGATTTGAACTTTAAGTTACGCAGCAAAATGCCAGTGCCACAACAAGTGTCTGTCGCGCAACTACGCAAGTTACAAAGCCAGTTTGACGAGCTTTTGGATTCATTGGCTGGTCTTGGTAAGTACTGGTTACCCGATGTTTCGGGTTTAACCCTGCATTTTGGCGCTGAAGTGATGGCTCAAAGTACAGATACGACTTTTCAGCAGCAACTGCTGTGTGAGCAAATGCGTTGTCGAATTCAGTTGCCAGCCAGTTTGGCTGACACTGCAACAGTTGAGTTTTCTAAAGTGCCGGATCACGCCACGCCTTTATTGCAGCAGCCTTAAATCAAATGCCTGAGCTGGTACTTTATCTGCTAACTCACAGCAGAGAACGGCAAAAGGCGACCAATACCGGTGCTTTAGTGATCCAGGCCTTGGCCGCTTCTGCGAAGGTCAGGGTTGAATTGATTGAGTGGCAGCGGAAAGAGCCCAATGCGCTGCTGTTGGAGTTATCCTCTTTGCAACACCTTGGTTTAGTTTATCCAGTATCACCGGATTTGATGCAGCCTGAAGCGCCTGTGGCCTGTTATTTACTGCAGCAAGGTCAATACCATGCTGTGAATGATGCGGGGTTTGAACGTCTTGCGTTACGTCAAACTGACGCTGTAAAACACTGGCTGTTGCTGGACGCAACCTGGCAGGAGGCCGCAAAAATGCTCAGGCAAAGCCCTTATCTGCACTCTTGTTATCGGCTTGGCATTAAACCGGATGCGCCTTCCGCCTACAGACTGAGACGTAATCAAAAAGACGGTGCTTTGTGTACAGCTGAAGTGGTGATGGAGCTGTTGCTACAAAGCGGTTACCCGAATGAAAAAGAGCAGCTGATGCTGCTCTTTGAAGAATTTAACAAGCGTTGTTGAATTCTGAGTTGTGGCCTGACATCGAATTGGAATTGTAGACGGGTGGGGCAAGGCTGCCCCCTAAAGTAGTTCTACAAACTGAACTTTGCCAGTTACTGGTTCGTCTTCATCCTGGATTAAACCTACTGGTACTTTGGGCACATCAGGTTTATCAAAAGCCATATCACCTTCCGCAGGTAACGGGCTCTCCTTACTGATAGCTGCGAAATCAAACAAGGTCCTGTCAATCATATGGGACGGTACTATATTCTGCATAGCCTGAAACATGGTTTCTATGCGGCCTGGGAAGCGTTTATCCCAATCTTGTAACATTTCTTTGACGACCTGACGTTGTAAACCATCTTGTGAGCCGCATAAGTTGCAAGGAATGATCGGAAACTCACGGGCAATGGAGTATTTTTCGATGTCTTTTTCGCGGCAATAAGCCAAAGGGCGAATGACGATATGTTCGCCGTTGTCGCTGATTAGTTTAGCTGGCATGGACTTCATTTTCCCACCGTAAAACATATTCAGAAACATAGTTTCTATCATGTCATCCCTGTGGTGGCCTAGAGCTATTTTAGTAGCTCCCAGCTCTTTGGCTGTGCGATACAAAATACCACGGCGCAAGCGCGAGCATAAAGAGCAGGTGGTTTTTCCTTCAGGAATTTTATCTTTTACGATGGAGTAGGTGTCTTCAGTCACTATCTGGAAATCGACGCCTATAGAGCTTAAGTAATTTGGTAATACATCAGCTGGAAACCCCGGCTGTTTCTGATCAAGGTTAACAGCAACTATAGAAAACTGAATAGGTGCGGATTGTTGTAAATTCAACAAGATATCCAAAAGAGTGTAGCTGTCTTTACCACCTGACAAGCACACCATGACTTTGTCGCCTTCTTCAATCATATTAAAGTCGGCAATAGCCTGTCCTACGCCGCGGCGCAAGCGTTTGTGTAATTTGTTCAGGTTATATTGTGCTTTGGCTTCGGCTGCATGTGACATAAAACAACGACCCTAAATAAAAATGGCGCGTAGTATAACGAACTACGCGCCAGCTTTGTAGCTTTGGATCTTGCTGAACTTAATGTTTCGCCAGTGGGCAAACAAAACCTGCTGGTTTGACTGCCAGTACATCACAGTCTAGTCTGTCGATCACATGCTCAGCGGTATTACCAATAATGGCGGCGGATAAGCCGGTACGGCCAATGGTGCCAATCACCACCATTTCAGCGTCTAGTTGCTGTGCTAATTTAGGGATCACATCTTCAGGCATACCTTCGAGGACGTGGGTCTGGCTAGTTTCTAATTCAAATTCATTTGCCAGTTTTGCTACTGACTCCAAGTGATGATTTTTCATGGTCTGGTTGTATTCCTGAGGATTAAATTCAGGAATTTCAATGGCAATGTTCACTGGAGTTCCAGGAAAGGCGTTTACTAACTGAACTTTCCCATTGAGCAAAGCTGCCAGTTGTTTCGATTGCATAATAATACGTTGATTCAGCGAACTGTGATGGCTCTGTTCACTGCCGGCATTCACTGCAGCCACTATATTGCCGTGCTCCGGCCAGTCATGCTCTTTCACCAGCAACACAGGGCATGGGCATTTGCGTAAAATATGCCAGTCGGTTGGGGTAAAAATCATGGATTTCAGAACGTCGTGATCATGTGTGCCTTTGATCACCAAATCGTAGTCTTTTTCTAAAACAGCCTGCACTATGGCTTCAAAAGGCCTGTTATGCCAAACCACCTGAATATCAATCTTCAAACCTTGTTCCTGATGCCCGGCGATTAATTCACTGATCCAAAGCTCGCGATCATTGATCACAGCCTGACGCATGGACTCGCGTTCTTCGCCAGATAACATAGTGGTCATCTCGTATGAGAAATCGTAGATGGATAAAAAAGCGGTCAGTTGGCAGTCTTGTAGTTTGGCCAGTTCAATGGCCCTGTTCAGGGCCTTTTGTTCTGTCACTGAGGGGTCTAGTATTACCAATATTTTGGGATATAAGGTCATGTCATACTCCTGCTAAGCTAGGGCTTACCCTGAAAGTGTAGCCAAGGTAGCTAAGGTGGACTGATCATTCCTTGTGCCAGATCAATGATTTGTATGATCAGCGTGCTATAGCGGAACCACCAGCCAGTTTGCTTAAAGCGTCGGGATTGCTGATGCTGATCAGTTTTCCGTCCACTTGTATTAAATCGTCCTTATGGAATCGACCTAATAAACGACTAATAGTTTCAACTGTCAGACCTAAATAATTGCCTATTTCGCCACGGGTCATGCTCAAACGGAACTCTTTTTTCGAAAAACCTCTATTGGCAAAACGCTGAGCCAGATTGGTCAAGAAGGCCGCTAGTTTTTCTTCGGCGTTTTTCCGGTTTAGCAATAACAACATTTGTTGGTCACCGCTGATATCCTGACTCATCAACCGCATCATTTGCTGGCGCAATTTTGGTAGTTGCCCCATTAAATGATCCATCTGGCTGAAGGGGATTTCACACACCATAGCGGTTTCGAGTGCCTGAGCAAAGCTTGGGTGCTGCTGCTCACCTATGGCGTCAAAACCTATCACGTCACCGGGCAAATGAAAGCCGGTAATTTGCTCCTCACCAGATTCAGTTAAAGTAAAAGTTTTAAAAGAGCCGCTTCGGACCGCGTACAAAGAATGCAAAGCAGTACCAGCTTCGACTAGAAAGTCACCTTTGTGCAAAGGTTTTTTTCGCTCAATTATATCGTCCAGAGTATCTAATTCAGCATTATTCAGACTGAACGGCAGACACAACTGACTGAAACCGCAATGTTGGCAACTTAAATTTGAACCGGACATACATATTCCTTTATAGCAAGTTTCCTAGCTTAAAAAAGTCGTGGAGCTAATGCAAGAGCTATAGTGTACAACGCGTATAAGGCCAGTAAAACAGCGGCACCGGCTCTGATCAGTGTATTGTTTTTAAACTGGCTCAACTGACGTGCAAAACTGCCCACCGCGAGCATGGCTGGCAGAGTCCCAAGACCGAATGCCAACATCAGCACAGCACCTTCATAGGCACTACCACTGGCCAGGCTCCAGCCTAAGCTGCTATAGACCAAACCACAAGGCAAGAATCCCCAACATAAGCCATAACCAAGTGCTTTAGAACCGCTATCCAGTGGTAGCAAAGCTTTGGCAACAGGTTGGATCTTACGCCACAGCGCGGAGCCGAGTTTTTCCAACACTGTTAATGCGAACCATAAACGGGCCACATAAAATGCCATCAGCAACAACAGCACACCGGCCAACAGTTTTAGCCAAAATAAACTAATACCTAGTTTGACCAGTACTGCTGCACCAAAAGCTCCTGTCAGTGCGCCTAACAAACCATAGGTTGTTAGCCGTCCAAGACTAAGTATAAATTGCAGCTTCAGTTGCTGTAAAACACTAACCTGGGGCATTGACAGTTGCAAAGCACTGACGATCCCGCCACACATGACGAGACAATGACTACTGCCTAAAAACCCTATGCTCAAAGCTACAAAAAAGTTGGCCGCAAGTTCAGTACTCATTGTGGTGGTTGTTTATCTTTGTCTGCATCTGAAGGTGATTTTTTTTGCTCTTCAAACAAAATACTCATGCCTTCCTTATTTAAATCATCAAATTGGCGACTACGTACAGCCCAAAAAAAGATACCAAGGCCAAGACAGACAAAAAGTATGGCAATAGGGATCAGCACATAAATAATACTCATGGTTTGAGTAACCTCAGTGAGTTAGACACCACCAAAATAGAACTGAATGACATGCCAATCACGGCTATGTAAGGCGATACGAAACCTGCGACAGCTAAAGGAATGATCACCAGATTGTAACCCACAGCCCACCACAGATTTTGTTTCACAATACGCTGCGCAAGCACAGCCCCTTCTATCAATTGCTGCACTAAGTGCAAATCATTATGCAACAAAACCACATCAGCCTGATTTTTTGATAAATCTGTGCCTGAATCTAATGCTACTGAAACATGGGCGGCATGAAAACACGGGCTGTCGTTAATACCATCGCCCAGCATCAGCACTTTATCACCTTGCGAGACGGCCTGTTGGATATGTTCTACTTTTTGCTCCGGGCTGCAGCCTTTAAATACCTGGTCAAACTGCAATTGGTGCTGCACCTCTTCCACCTGAGCTGACGAGTCACCTGTGAGCATGGACAAGGTTAAGCCGCGTTGTTTTAATGCGCTGATAAGTGCTGGTACTTCGGGGCGAAGCGCATCCGACAGCTCAACCGATAACACCAGGTGATTATTGATGGTACAGCAAACGGCAGCAGCTGCCTGGTTTTGAATAGCACAAAAAGCAGCGCTGCCTACTTTCACCTCGACAGAAGATCCATCATCCTGTATCCACAATGCCGATAAACCGGAGCCAACATGCACTTGTACCTGATCCACTTTTATCTCGCTGTTCAGATAAGAGCTGAAGGCTCTTGCTATAGGATGCTCTGAATAGGTTTCAATACGTGCAATCAGCGCTAACAGGGTTGCTTCGTTATAACTCTGGTGGTGCAGTTTGGTGCGCAAAATACTAAAACGACCCTGGGTCAGACTGCCGGTTTTATCAAGGAATACCGAGGTCAGCTGTGGCAGTATTTCCAGTACTTGCTGGTTTTTAATTAAAATGCCTTTACGGTTTAAGCGTGCTAAGGCACAGGTAATAGCTGTAGGGGTAGCTAAGGTTAAAGCACAAGGGCAGGTGGCTACCAGTACGGATAAGGTGACCCAAAAGGCTCTTTCCTGATCCAGCCAGAAGTACCAGACTAAAAAAGTACCTAGTGCAATGATCAATAAACGCTGGATAAAAAAACGTGCAAGTTGGGTGGTTTTTTCAACGATTTGTGGTTTTTGGTTCAGCGTCTGTTGCTGCAGATTAATGATCTGGCCTAAACGGGACGATGCTAAAGCCTGATTCACTGTGACTTTTAATACACCATCATGATTAATACTGCCGGCCATCACAACGTCGCCAGCTGCTTTGCTGACTGCCTTGTATTCGCCGGTGAGCATTGACTCGTCCACCGAACTTTCGCCCGAAAGTACAATACCGTCTGCTGCTATGGTTTCACCAGCCTGCACTAAAATAACTTGCCCCGCCTCTAAACGTCGGGCGGAGGTTGGGATCAGCTCATCACCCTGAACCAACCGGGCTGAAACAGGCATTATTTTTAACAGGTTTCCCGTCGCGGCGCGAGCCTGAGCTCTGGCGCGGAATTCAAAAAACTTACCCAGCTGCAGTAAAAACACAAACATACAGACAGATTCAAAATAGACTTCACCTATGCCAAACAATGTCGCGTAGGCTGATGCAAGAAAGGTGTAAAACACCGCCAGTGTCACTGGCACATCCATATTCAGCTCGCGGCCTTTGATTGCCCGCCAGGCACTTAAGGTAAAAGGTTTAGCGCTGTAAAACACAACAGGAGTGCTCAATAACAAACTGATCCAGCGTAAATAACCTTCAAACTCCGCATCTATACCAGTGTATTCGCCGAAATACAGACCAACGGCCAGCATCATGACTTGCATACTCATAATACCGGACACAGCCAGGCGTTTTAAGAAGCGGCGCAGTTCGTCTTGCTGAAAGGCTTCTTCCTGGTCCGCCATAAAAGGCGATGCTTGGTAGCCTAATTGGCTAATACTGGCAAGGATGTCGCTGAGTTTAAGTTGTTGTGCATCCCAACTGACGAGACAGCGGGCCGTACTTGAATTTACGCTGACGGTCTTAATGGCGGGATTTTTAACCAGTTGTTTTTCAATCAACCAGGCGCAAGCGGCGCAGCTGATACCGTTGATAGATAGCTCAATTTGAGTCTGGTTCTCTTTGCTCTGTGTCAGGTCAGCAAGTACCTCTGCGCTATCGTAGCTGACAAGTTGTAATTGATCAGGGACTAATTGGGCTTTACTGGCAGGAGCTGTACGGAATTTGTAATAATCGCCAAGTCCTTGGCCAATAATAGTTTCAGCTACAGCTAAACAACCAGGGCAGCAAAACTGCCTCTGTTGTTGTTCTATCAGCATGCTAAATTCTGAACCCTTGGGAATAACTTCATTGCAGTGAAAACAACCTGAATACGACACTGTTAATATCCCAGTTTAAACTCTTCCATTTGCGGTAGCATAGCGGTAGCACGCAGCTTCCAGTCTTTGCGTTCATCCGACACCACCAGATTCCATTTCCCCTCTAACAGGCTGGGCAGGGTAGCTACATACAGATTTTCACCGCTACGCTCAGCCTTAATGACAAAATCCTTAGCCGCTATTGTGTTATGAAAAAACTCCAGAGTCAGATGTTCACCCAGAGTTTTATTCTGTTCAAATCGAACAATGACCTGATTGGCAGCAATTAGCGTGCTGGCATGCAGGTTTCGTAATTCGGCTTCACGGTACTTCGCCAAATTCATATTAATGGCGCGGCCTTCTTTGTAATAGTCGTCTACCACTAAGTCCGGATTGCTTTGTTGCATGATATAAATGGTATGGCCACCTTTAATAAAGGAAACGACAGGGAAGGCCAATAACAACCAGGGCCAGAATTGTTTGTACCAGGGTTTTGTATCATGCAGCATCAGGTATTCCTCTTTCAGATAGCAATAAGCCCCACAAGGCGGGGCTTATTTTACAGGTGAACAGCAGAATAAACTACTTGCTGCTCTCTTCAGGACGAGATAAACGGTAAACGTACGCAGAGATAATATGGATTTTTTCTTCTCCTAAAATCTCTTTAAACGCTGGCATTTGACCATTACGCCCTTTATTCAAGGTCTCTTCTACTGCGCCATGTGAACCACCATATAACCAGACATTGTCTGTCAGGTTCGGTGCACCAAATGGTAGGTTATGAGCTAAGCTGCCTTTGCCATCAGCGCCGTGACAGGCTGCGCACATGCCAAATTTAGTTTTTCCGGCTGCAGCATCTTTATCGTTCACTTTACGACCTGACAGGCTCAAGACGTAAGCTGTCATTTCTTTAATGCCTTGTTCACCTAAGGCATCAGACCAACCCGGCATGGCAGCTTTGCGTCCATACAGCAACGTTTCTTTGATTTTGTCAGGTGTACCACCGTACAGCCAATCGTCGTCTGTCAGGTTAGGGTAACCACGTTGACCACGGGCGTCTGAACCATGACATTGAGCACAGTTTTGCAGAAACAAACGCTGGCCAATTTTCAAGGCTTCCGTATCATAAGCCAAATCCATAACGTCGCGGTTAGTGTATTTGGCAAACTCTTTAGCGTACGTCTCGTTAGCTGCCGCATATTCACGGTCTAACTGAACGTTTTTACCTTCAAGTCTGTTCTGCTCTACAGCTGCTTTAGATTCAGCCAGGTTTTTAATGCCTTGGTTTGAACTGGTCCAGTTTAAAAAGCCTTTATAGTTACCAAGACCAGGGTAGGCCGCAAAATAATACACCGACCAGATTAAGGTGGCATAAAACATATAGGTCCACCATTTCGGCAGCGGGTTATTGATTTCTTCAATGCCATCAAACTCGTGACCTGTAGATTCGCCCTCTTTCACGCCAACATGGTTTTTTAAGTTCCAGGTCAGAATGACTACGCAAAATGCGATACACGCTATTGTTAAGATAATGATCCAATAGCTCCAAAAGCTACTCATGATCCGACTCCTGTTTCTGTTGTTGTTTTGGTTTCTGGTCGTCTGCAAAAGGCAAATTTGCCTGTTCATCGAAGTCTGGCTTGCGTTTTAACACAAAAAGCCAGACGACAAGACCAATAAAACCTACAAACACTAACACGGTGAAAATACTGTGTAGGGTTGCCATATCCATAATAGTTACTTCAATGCCGTGCCAAGGGACTGCAGATAGGCAATTAACGCTTGCATCTCTGTTTTGCCCTTGACTGAATCAGTTGCTGCTGCAATTTCTTCGGCTGAATACATCACACCATCTTCATCGTTTGCGTGCATTTTACCTTTAGTTAACTTGTTGAAGATTTCCATCTTCTTCGGTGTTAACTCGCCATCCAACAGATTTTCATCCAGCCATGGGTAACCAGGCATGTTGGATTGAGGCACAACAGAGCGTGGATCCATTAAGTGAGCGTAGTGCCAGTCGTCACTGTAACGCCCCCCTACACGGGCTAAATCCGGACCTGTACGTTTAGAACCCCAGAGGAACGGATGTTCCCATACACTTTCACCAGCGACAGAATAGTGGCCGTAA
Organism: Rheinheimera sediminis; assembly: GCF_004005375.1. Lineage (GTDB taxonomy): Bacteria > Pseudomonadota > Gammaproteobacteria > Enterobacterales > Alteromonadaceae > Pararheinheimera. Next base: position 104,387 of record NZ_RZUF01000007.1, read on the forward strand.
CGTTCCACTTCATGGCGGAAAGGGCGGATCATCTGGCTATGGCAGTTGGTACAACCTTCACGGATGAATATATCGCGTCCTTCGAGCTGTAGCGCTGTGTATGGTTTTAATCCGTCTACTGGCTCAGTCGTTTCTTTTGAAAACAGCAAAGGAGTGATTTCAACCAGAGTACCGAAACTGATGGCTACCACAGTGCCTATGGCTAACCAGCCAGCGCTTTTTTCGAATATTTCATGATAGTTCTTAGACACAATAAGCTCCTTACGCTGCTTCAGCTATTGGTTCCAGAGCGCCATCTTTTGCTCTGATAGTTTTCACAACGTTATAGGCCATAATCAGCATACCTGTGACAACGAAACAACCACCAATAAAGCGCATCAGGTAGAACGGATAAGATGCTTCTAAGCTTTGTACGAAGCTGTAAGTTAAGGTGCCGTCAATGTTCACTGCGCGCCACATCATGCCCTGCATAATACCGCTGATCCACATAGCGACTATATACAGAACCACACCGATAGTATGTAACCAGAAGTGAGTATTTATCAGTTTCACGCTGTACATCCGGCCCTGATTAAATACTGCAGGGATCAGATGATACATTGCACCAATTGATACCATCGCAACCCAGCCTAAGGCACCAGAGTGAACGTGGCCTATGGTCCAGTCTGTGTAATGCGACAGCGCGTTTACAGACTTGATCGCCATCATAGGGCCTTCAAAGGTTGACATACCGTAGAAAGACAATGAAACAATCAAGAAACGTAAGATAGGGTCAGTTTTCAATTTATGCCAGGCACCAGACAGCGTCATGATACCGTTAATCATACCGCCCCAGCTTGGAACAAACAGAATGACCGACATCACCATACCGACAGACTGAGTCCAATCTGGCAGGGCAGTGTAGTGTAAGTGGTGAGAGCCAGCCCAAATGTATAACGCAATCAGAGCCCAGAAGTGCACTACTGACAAGCGGTAAGAGTAGACTGGACGACCTGCTTGTTTTGGTACGAAGTAATACATCATACCCAGGAAGCCTGCGGTTAATAAGAAACCCACCGCATTATGACCGTACCACCACTGAACCATCGCATCCACAGCACCTGCATATACAGAGTAAGATTTAAACAATGATACAGGGATCACCATGCTGTTCACTATGTGCAAGGCGGCAACAGTGATAATAAAACCACCATAGAACCAGTTCGCTACATAAATGTGGCTGGTATTTCGCTTCACTAAAGTGCCAAAAAATACGATGGCGTAAGAAACCCAAACCAATGTGATCAGAATATCGATAGGCCATTCCAGCTCCGCATATTCTTTGCTCTGGCTTATTCCCAGAGGCAAAGTGATAGCTGCAGCGATAATGACAACCTGCCAACCAATAAATGTAAACATGGCCAGTTTTTCGGCAAAGAGCCTGACTTGACAGGTCCGTTGTACCACGTAGTAAGAAGTGGCAAACAGAGCACTGGTACCAAATGCGAAAATTACCGCATTTGTGTGAAGAGGACGAAGACGACTATATGTTAACCATGCCGTGTCAAAATTAAGTGCGGGCCAATAAAGTTGCGCCGCAAGTAATACACCCACCACCATACCGACAATACCCCACAATACTGTGGTGACGGCAAAGAGGCGGACAACGGTATAGTTGTAGTCAACATTTAACGATTTGGTCTGGCTCATGTTGAGTTCCGCTGCAGTTTATTGCTAGTGATTAAAAATTCACCCTAAGGTGACCCTTCTTATTGTTGATTAACAGTGTAGCAGCCTCCAATAGGTGCAAAGCAACTATACCCTTAACCATTTTGGGGCGAAATAATACGAGTTTTGCCTTTAAAAAGATAGGCAAAACAGCCTGTTTTATGATGTAGAACAATACTGCTGGTCGCAAAATAACCAATTGCAGCAGTGTTTTGCGTTTAACAACTGTACCAATGTACACTATGTACCTTTGATATACGGAAAATGATTCGATGAGATTGGTGATACTGACGTTTTTTTTAGTCTTGTTGGCTGCATGCTCTGAGAACTCAGAACCTGAAGCAGCAACAGTGTTAAAACTGTATCAGGATGACTTCCTCACTGTTAATTTAAGTCCGGCTGATGCTCCCGTAGAGGAGATTCTGCATTGGACTGTGAAGTTATCTGATGGCTGGACAATTCAACAAGCAACAGTCAAGGGGGTATCCATGAGCATGGGTATTGTGCCTTTGCAGTTCAAACCAGTAGTAAATCAGCAGCGGCTTTATGCCGCAGAAATGGTGCTAGGGGCATGCAGTCAGCCAAAAATGCAGTGGCAATTACAACTAAAGCTACATCATGCCACTTTAGGTGACAAAGCCTTTGAGTTGCCTTTTTATTCCAGCTGGCCTAAATAACCTGGCATTGGCATAAGCTGCGTCACTCAAAGGACTTCGTTTTGTGCCTCAGTACATTACTCCATCCAGCGATTGCTTGCCTGAGTGAATGGCAAAGCGCCTTGGGATCCACAAAAATCTGCTGGTGGAGTCAGCTAAGACTTGGCTTATTTAGGATAATTGATGTAATTCGTTACATTGACCAAGCTAGACATTGACTATCCAAAGCTCAGGTCAAATAGCGAATGCGCTGAACTAAATGCAAATCCTTGGTTTTGTCGAGCTGCAGCTGTGCTGTTTCTATGCAGACAAAATCCAGATATCCCAGGTCAGGTAAGTCGTTTAAGGCTGCTGCCTTTTCAATCCATGGATTCCATAACACACTGGCATCATGACCTTGCTGGCTGATTTGAACAAGAGCTTGACCGTCTTTGAGTGTTAATTGGTTAGCCGTATCACTATAGACTCTATCGATTTCTTCGGTGAAATGCAGTTCGGCTTTGGTTTGCTCAAATTTTGTTCCTGCTTTTACCTTGTCAAAATAGCAACCAGCTAAATCTTCAACTATGGCCTGGTGGACGGAACCGACCTTGAAATAACTATGAAGAGCCGCTTGTTGCAGAGCCTTGTCAGAGCTCAGTGTCAGACTCAACTCAGTGTCAGTTAATACCAAAGTCAGGCTTAGATAAGATGGAGCGTCAACATAAGTCAAAGTGTTGGATTCGAAACGAAATTCGATGCTGACAGCCTGTTCTGTAACTGACTGTTGCACCAGCTGCCAAACTTCAGTTCGAACTATGCCATGATTTGGTAAATTTTGTTTCGCCGGATCCAGCTCTGCTGTAATAGGGCCAAACCAAGGCCAACAAACGGGGACGCCACCACGAATAGGGCTATTACTTTGCCACTTGGCTTGCGGCGATAGATATAAAAGCTCAATCTCAGCTTTGGGTTGATAAGAGAGCAGGTGGGCACCATAACTACTAATAACAGCTTGTGCTTCACCACAACGTAGCAAGTAACAAGGCAAGTCTGTTAAGTGAGCGAAGCCAGATTGTTCTGTAATGCTGTTCATATGATTTCCTCCTGTACAAGCTAAAGAAAAGGCGGCTAAAAGCCGCCTGATTCAGGTCCATCTCAAGGTTACTTGCTATGTTTCATCAATTCAACAGTGTTATCCAGCATACGATTACTGAATCCCCACTCATTGTCATACCATGCCATCACCTTAACCAGACGACCATTAACACGGGTTTCGCTGGCATCAAAAATTGACGACATAGGGTTGTGATTGAAATCGACAGAGACTAAAGGCAAGTCGTTTACTGCTAACACTTGATTCATTGGGCTTTGCGCTGCCGCCTTGCGGATAATGTCATTGACTTCTTCTACCGTTGTGTTGCGACCGGCGATAAATGATAAATCCACTAATGAAACGTTCAGAGTTGGTACACGTACTGCTAAACCATCAAATTTACCTTTCAACTCTGGTACGACCAAGCCAACAGCGGCTGCAGCACCAGTTTGAGTAGGGATCATCGACATAGCAGCTGCGCGTGCGCGGCGAACATCAGTATGATAGACATCGCTTAACCGTTGATCATTGGTATAAGCGTGTATCGTGGTCATTAAACCTGATTCGATGCCCAGAGCATCATTCAGCGGCTTTGCAATTGGAGATAAGCAGTTAGTGGTGCATGAAGCATTAGAAATAATGGTCATATCTTCGGTGATGACATCGTGGTTTACGCCATAAACTACGGTTGCATCCACATCTTTTGCCGGTGCAGAAATAATGACTTTCTTGGCGCCCGCTGTTAAGTGTGCTCCGGCCGTCTGACGATTGGTAAACAGACCTGTACACTCCAACACAACGTCAATTTCTAAATCTGCCCACGGCAGATTAGCCGGACTGCGCTCGCTTAACGTCAGAATTTCATCTTTATTGACAAAAATGGCTTTGTCTGAATGCTCTACGTCAGCAAAAAAGATGCCGTGTGCTGTGTCGTATTTCAGTAAATGAGCGTTAATAGCGGCATCGCCTAAATCGTTGATGGCTACAACTTTGATGTCGTAATTCTTCTTTGATTCATATAAAGCGCGTAAAACGTTGCGGCCAATACGGCCAAAACCATTAATTGCTACACGAATTGTCATAACCTATCCCCAGACTGTAATTTAATTCTGTAATAAAATTACATTTTTTGGCATTCTTTTCAAGTGCAAAAAAGTTATGCATTCGTATTTTCTTAATCCAGGTCTAGAATCTGGAGTAGACTGTGGTAGTTATTTTTCGCTAACCAATTACTTTTCTGAGCAAAAAACCGGTCGCTGGAGCCTTTATGGACAAACAATTACTTTCTGATTTGATTGCTTTCACAGGCATAGAAACACAATTTACCGATGCATGGGGTAATCAGTCTGAAGTCGCAGAGAAAAATTTATTGACCTTGCTATCCGCTCAGGGTTTTACCGTGGACAACGACGCTTTGGCTCGCGAGCAATTGATTGAGCGTCAACAAGACCATTGGGAGCAGCTGTTGGATCCTGTTTCTGTACAGAAATCAGGACAGGACACACAGATTGAATTAAAGTTGCCTATAGCGGTCGCTAATACAGTTCTAGAGCTGGTTTTGACGACTGAACAAGGCAAAACACATAGCTTCAGCCTCACGCCTACGGAAGATGCAGAGTTAAATCAGGTCATGGTATTTGACGGCGAAGAATATCAGCAGTACCAGTGGACCCTGCCAGTGTTGTTGGAATTGGGCTACCATAAACTGAGCCTTGCATTGGGTGGATCCGAGTGGATTCAGTCGCTGATCATTACGCCATCATCCTGTTTCCAGCCTGCAGAATTTAAAAAGCAAAAGCAGTGGGGTGTATCTGTTCAGCTTTACTGTGTAAGGTCTGAGCAAAACTGGGGTATTGGCGACTTTTCTGATCTAAGATTTCTACTTGGGCATTTGGCCAAACAAGGTGCGGATTTTGTTGGGTTGAACCCAATTCACGCGCTATACCCTGCTATGCCGGAATCAGCCAGTCCATACAGCCCTTCATCTCGTCGCTGGTTAAATATCATCTATCTGGCCGTGCCAGAAATCGTAGGTTTTGAGCAGTGCCAACAAGTGAAACAACTGATTGATGCACCAGGATTTAAACAACAGCTGGCTGCTGCGCGTGCTACCAAGTGGGTGGATTACACTGCGGTCACTCGATTGAAATTGCCTGTGCTTAAAGCATTGTATCAATGGTTTATTGAACATCAGACGGAGCATACCGAGCTGGCTGAAGCGTTTTCTGTATTTAAACAACAATCTGGTGAAAGTTTATTACAGTTGGCGCTTTATGACGCTATTCATGCGCATTTTATTCAAAACGACAGCAACGCCTGGGGCTGGCCTGTATGGCCTGACGCTTGGCAAAAAACTGACAGCGACGAAGTGTTGGCTTTTGCAAAAGAACATGCGCATGAACTTGATTTTTACTGCTATCTGCAGTTTGTCGCTCATCAGCAATTGGCTAAAGCGCAAAGCTTCGCCAAAGACCAAGGTATGTTGCTTGGCTTGTACCGCGATTTAGCTGTAGGTGTGAGTGAGGCCTCTACTGAAATTTGGGCCAACCCAGATCTGTATTGCCGCGGAGCCAGTGTAGGAGCTCCGCCTGATATCTTAGGACCCAAAGGGCAAAACTGGGGTTTACCTCCTATGTTGCCTTATCAAATGTTCCAGCAAGCCTATAGGCCCATGATCGATTTATTCCGCGCCAATATGCAAAACTCAGGAGCACTTCGCATCGACCACGTAATGGCTTTGTTGCGGTTATGGTGGGTGCCTAAAGGCGCAGACAGTGCGGGTGAGGGGGCTTACATTTATTATCCTATTCAGGATCTGTTGGGTATTTTAGCTTTGGAGTCTCACCGTCATCAGGTGGTTGTGATAGGAGAAGATTTAGGCACTGTACCTGAAGGTATACGTGAAATACTTGGTGAGTACGGCATGTATTCTTACCGGGTATTTTTCTTTGAAAAAGCTGAAGATGGCGGTTATGTTTCACCTGCCCATTACCCTGTGCAAGCCATGGCAACGCTAACCACTCACGATATGCCAACTTTGATTGGTTATTGGCATTGTGATGATTTGAACTTAGGCAAAGAAGTTGGCTTGTATCAGGAGCATCAACTGCCTGCTTTGTTTCAGTCCCGGCATGAAGATAAGCAAAAAATCTTAAATTCTTTGCATGGACATCAGATGCTTGCCCCTGAGTTTAGTCACAATGTGGATCAGGTTGGAATGAGCACAGAGCTGAGTTTTGCGATTCAGCGTCATGTGGCAAAGGCGTCCAGTCAGTTGCTCTGTTTACAGCTGGAAGATTGGATGGAAATGACACAACCTGTGAATATTCCTGGTACCAGTGACGAATATCCCAATTGGCGACGCAAGTTAACCATGACACTTGAACAGCTGACCCAGCAAGAAAACGTGAACCTGTTGTTGCAAGATTTGACTCGTTTACGTCGAAGTTAAAGCGAATCAGGACACTGTGACTGTTGGATTTTTGAAGCTCTGGCGGAGAGACCAGGCTATAGTTTCAAATATTTCGGCTATAAAACTGCCATATCCCCATGGCAGTTTTAGTGTAATTTGTTATCTTACAAACCAAGACGTTAAACAAATCAAAAGGATAGTTCATGTCCGTAACTCAGTTAGCCTCTGCCAGTTGTTCTTCGCCCTTCTCTGTGTTGTCCTGGCAGAAGGGAACAGCAAAAGGTTTAATGATAAGAGCATACTTGCCTGATGCTGCTAAGGTCGAAGTGTTTGATTTTGTTAGTCGAAAATCACTAGGCTTGATGGCGGTAAAACCCGCTTTACATGGATTATTCGAATTAGAACTTCCTGCTAAACGTAAAGCCAGCTTTTATTTCTTTCAGATAGAAACACCTCATCACCATTTTTATACCTTAATTGATCCCTACCAATTTCAGGACGAAGCCTATTACGCTGTGCATTTTGTCAACAGCAAGCCAGAGAATCTATACAAACAACTGGGTGCACAGTTGATAGAACTGGATTTGGGCAAAAAGCAGCTTAAGGCGACCCGCTTTGCTGTGTTTGCGCCAAATGCTTCCAGCGTGAGCCTGATTGGTGACATGAACCAGTGGGATGGACGACGCCACCCAATGCAACGCACTGAATGTGGCCATTGGGTGCTGGTGATGCCTGAAATCGGGCCCGGTGTGCGTTATAAGTTTGAAATTAAAGATGCGTTCGGGAATTTACTGCCTCATAAAGCAGATCCTTTGGCTTTTGCTGCTGAGCAGTACCCATCTCATGCTTCTTTAGTGTTTGATCACAGTGTGTATCAGTGGCAGGACCAGCAATGGCAGGATCGGGTGTTTGATCCTTATCATCAGCCCATGAGTATTTATGAACTTCATCCAGGTTCGTGGAAACACAATCAACATGGCGAACCTCTGACCTACACTGAGCTGGCACTTGAGCTGATACCTTATGTACTGGATATGGGATACACCCATATTGAGTTACTACCTGTGATGGAACATCCTTATTCTGGTTCCTGGGGCTATCAGCCCTTAGGGTTGTTTGCAGTGACCTCTCGTTTTGGTACACCTGATCACTTCAAAGCTTTTGTTGACGCTTGCCATCAGGCAGGGCTGGGTGTGATTTTAGATTGGGTTCCGGCACATTTCCCTGAAGACGCGCATGGTCTGGCTCGTTTTGATGGCAGTCATTTATACGAATACGAGGATCCACGCCGTGGTTGGCATCCTGATTGGAATTCTTGCATTTATGATTATGGCAAAGACCCTGTAAGGCAATTTTTAGTCGCCAGCGCGCTGTTCTGGTTAGATTATTTCCATATTGACGCTTTGAGGGTTGATGCGGTTGCTTCTATGCTGTACCTGGATTACTCACGCCGTGAAGGTGAGTGGGTGCCAAATATTGATGGTGGTAACCATAATTATGAGGCCATTAGTTTACTTCGCTGGTTGAATACGGAGATCTACAGCCAGCACCCTAAAGCCATGATGATTGCTGAAGAGTCGACCTCTTTTAATGGAGTGACCCGACCGGTAGATTTGGGCGGTTTAGGTTTTGGTTTCAAATGGAATATGGGCTGGATGAATGACAGCTTACGCTATATCAGCAAGGATCCGGCTTATCGCAAGTTTCACCATAATGATCTAACCTTTTCCATGGTGTATGCCTTTAACGAAAACTTTATATTGCCTTTGTCCCATGATGAAGTAGTTCATGGAAAAGGCAGTATTATTAATAAGATGCCAGGAGATGAGTGGCAACAAGCCGCTAACCTGAGGGCGTATTATGCTTTTATGTTCGCTCATCCCGGTAAGAAACTGAATTTTATGGGCAATGAGTTTGGACAAGGTTCTGAGTGGGACCATAACCAGCAATTGCCGTGGTTTTTGTTGTCTTATGAAAAGCACAAAGGTGTGCAACAGTTGTTTCGTGACTTAAATATAACCTATAAAAACTGCACTCCATTGCATCAGTTGGATCATGACCCTCAAGGCTTTCGTTGGATTAATTACCAGGATGCTGAGCACAGCACTTTGAGTTTTTACCGGGTGGATCAACAAGGCCAGGCTGTGTATGTAGTCAGTAACTTTACCCCAGTTCCACGCAGTGCCTTCCTGTTGTCTGTGGCAGAACCAGGTGAGTACGAAGTTATTCTTAATACGGACAGTGAATATTATTGGGGTAGTAATTATCCTGTTGGCGACTATCTGCACGCCTATCCAGCGGCTGCTTTTGGTTTAAATTATGGGGTTCAGCTGGATTTACCGCCTTTATCTACTCTGTACCTGAGAAAAAAATAAAATGACGACCCTAGCAACTCAACATTCTGAGTGGGTAAGCAGTGTAGGTTCTGCTTATCCGTCAGGCCCTAGTCAGGTCTCAACATATGGCTGGAATTTCTCAGTCTATGCGCCTGATGCATCCGCACTTTGGTTGTGTTTATTTTGTCCGGACACCGAAGAACCTTTAGCCGAAATTGAGTTTTTTGCTCGTACCGGCGATATCTGGCATCTATGTGTTGAGGGTATTGAAGAGGGCACTTTATATGGTGTTAGGGCAGCGGGCGTTTGTCATGCTAGTTCAGGTCTGGTATTTGATCGTAATCGTTTATTAATAGACCCTTATGCCAAACAACTCAATCGCGCCCTGGTTTGGAATGAACGTCTGTATCAGGCCCACAGCCATTATATGGTCCCCAAAGGCGTACTGACATCAACAGTGTTTGACTGGCAAAACAGTAAAAAACCAGGTATTCCTCGCGAAAAAACTATTATCTATGAAGCCCATGTCAAAGGACTGACCAAGTTACACCCAGAGGTACCAGAAGAGCTTAGGGGTAAATACCCAGGCATGTGTCATCCAGCTGTGATCCACCACTTAAAAAGCCTTGGGATCACAACAGTGCAACTGCTACCTGTGGCCAGTTTTATGACTGAACCTCGTTTAGAAAAGCTAAAGTTGACAAATTATTGGGGCTACAACCCTATCAACTTTTTCGCACCTGATGCCCGTTATCAGGTGGATGATGCGGTTACCGAGTTCAAGGAGTTAGTACGAACCTATCACCAACATGGTATAGAGGTGATTCTGGATGTAGTGTTTAACCATACCGCAGAGGCAGAGGATTACCGACTAAGTTTCAGAGGCTTAGCCAATAGGCATTATTACCTGTTTGAAAATCATGCCGACATTACCGACTATCAGCAAAACTGTAATTACAGCGGTTGTGGAAATACGCTGAATGTAGCCCATCCTGCAACCCAACGTCTGGTGCTTGATGCGCTGCGCTATTGGGCAACTGAAATGCAGGTGGATGGCTTTCGCTTTGATTTGGCGGTCACTTTAGCCCGTGAACATAAAAGATTTGATTCCTATGCGACCTTTTTACAGGTCATAGCGCAGGATCCGGTATTGAGCCAGTTGAAACTGATTGCAGAACCTTGGGATTTAGGGCCTTTTGGCTATCAGTTGGGACAATTTCCAGCGCATTGGTCTGAATTGAACGATAAATGCCGGGACAGCTTTCGTTCCTTTTGGCGACAAGACCCTGCTCAGTTACCACAGTTTGCTACCCGGCTGTTGGGATCACGTGACATTTTTCAAAAACACCACAAACCCGCATGTTGTAGCGTCAATTACATCAGTTATCACGATGGATTTACACTCCAGGACCAAGTCTGTTATCAGGAGAAGCACAACTGGCTCAATGCGGAGCAAAATCGGGACGGTCATGGCCATAATTTAAGCTTGAACTATGGTATCGAAGGTCCAAGCAGTGATACTGACATATTGCAAAAGCGCTTTCAGCATAAGCGTAACTTAGTGGCGAGCCTGATGCTAAGTCAGGGCATAGTTCATTGGTTAGGGGGAGACGAGCTAAGTCATACTCAGCAAGGCAATAATAATGCCTATTGTCAGGATAACGAACTTAGTTGGTTACAGTGGCAGCTGGATTATCAGGCGACTCAGTTTCTAGTGTTCGTTCAAAAAATGATCCATTTACGACAAACATTTAGTTGTTTGCGGCAATTGTCTTTATTAGATGACCATTATCAGCTGCATGGTGATAAGCACCAGGTCAGTTGGTATCTGGCTGATGGCAGCATAAAACAAGACGAAGATTGGACAGATCCCTATAAAACGAACTGTGTTTTTGTGATAGAACATTTAAAAGACCATCAGTCTATGCTGGTGATCATGAATGCGGGCAATACGCCACTGCAGGTGGAGTTGCCGAAAAAGAACTGGCAGTTAGTACTTGATACTCGATTTGAAACGGGCGAATCGCTGGAAAAAGCAGCAGCCAGCACCCATTATGTCCAGAGCGAGCGATCTTTATCCATCTGGACTTGAGTTTTTTCTGTCGGGCTTTTTCTTTATTCATAGTTTTCCAGTATAATCGCGGCCACTTTTGCAGTGCCGGATTTTAGAAGGAAAATCAAATGTCTGAGACATCCGTATTATGTGATATAGGGTTCGTCGGCGCAGGTGTGATGGGGAAAAACCTCATTTTGAATCTGGCTGATCACGGTTATCGGGTTGCCGCTTTTGATTTAGACCATAAAAAACTGGAAGCTGTTATAGCCCAGGACAAGGCCGAAAGAGGCGATAAACCGGCCAGGGTGATCAGCTGCAGTTCTTATACCGAACTGCTGTCGCGTTTATCTTCTCCTCACTTAGTTATTTTATCTGTGCCAGCAGGCAAAGCTGTGGATGATGTCTGTTTAAAACTCATTGATGCAGGTATTCAGGCGGACGATATCATTGTCGATACGGGCAACAGTCTGTGGACTGATACAGTGCGTCGTGAAAAACATTACGAAGGTAAATTTATTTTCTTCAGCACAGCAGTTTCAGGTGGCGAAGTCGGTGCCCGTTTTGGTCCTTCTCTGATGCCAAGTGGTGATCCGTACGCCTGGACTCGGATTGAACCCATCTGGCGAGCTATCGCCGCTAAAGTAGATCCTGCAACAGGTCGTCCGCTTGAGCGCCATGAACCAGGCAATCCTGTCACTGAAGGCGAAGCTTGTGCCACCTATATAGGGCCGGGTGGCTCAGGGCATTACGTTAAGATGGTACATAACGGCATTGAATACGCTGACATGCAGCTGATTTGTGAAGTCTACCAGGTGATGCGAGATGCGCTGGGCATGAGTGCAGAACAAGTGTCAGCAGTGTTTAAAGAGTGGAATCAGGGCATTTTGAATAGCTACCTGATGGAAATCAGTGCCGAAGTACTGGCGACAAAAGACTCTGAAACTGGCTTACCTCTGGTGGATGTCATTCTCGACAAAGCAGGTCAGAAAGGTACTGGTCTGTGGACCGCTGTAAGTAGTCTTGAATTAGGTTGCCCGGCACCTACCATTAGTGAAGCTGTATTTGCCCGCTCAATATCGACTTTAAAAGATCAACGTGTGCTTGCTTCCACTTTACTGGCAGGACCAGTACGTGAGCATTGCACCAGTCAAAGCGCTGAGCTGATGATTAAACAGCTGCATGACGCGCTCTACTGCGCCAAGATCTGTGTATATGCACAAGGTTTTGATTTAATGAAAACAGCTGCTGCAGAACATGGTTGGCAGCTTAATTTTGCCGAAATTGCTAAGATCTGGCGGGCTGGCTGTATTATCCGCGCAGTGTTTTTACAGTCTATTACCGATGCTTACGAGCGCAATGACGATTTACAGAATTTATTGCTGGACCCGTTTTTTGCAAAACAGATCTCTGTTAATCAGATGAACTGGCGCCGAGCTGTCGCCGAAGCGGCAATGACGGGCATTCCAGTCTCTGCGTTAAGTTCTGCATTAAGTTATTACGACTCCTATCGTACCGCAGTATTACCTGCCAATCTGCTGCAAGGACAACGGGATTACTTTGGCGCTCATACCTTTGAGCGCACTGATAAAGCCAAAGGTAAAACTTTCCATGTGGACTGGAGTCATAACGACAGGCCGATGCAAAAAATAAAGTAAATAAAAAGCTCCGGAAGGAGCTTTTTACGTATCTGAGTATAGCTGTTAGCTAAAAGCTGTGGCAGAGCAGCCACAACGCGGCGATCTGTACTTTGAACCGGAGTAGTTGATGAATAAAACTGAGCAAGAGTGGCGCCAACAGTTAACTGCAGAGCAGTACAGGGTGACACGACAAAAGGGCACTGAATATCCTTTTAGTGGTACTTTATTGCATAACAAAGATACAGGGTGTTACCACTGTGTCTGTTGCCAGCAACCTTTGTTTGATTCCGCAGATAAATTTGACTCAGGCTGTGGCTGGCCCTCATTCAGCAAATCGATCGAGGGCCATGTGAAATACGAACGAGACTTGTCGCATGGTATGAGCCGGGTAGAGATTTTATGTCAGCGTTGCGATGCGCATCTAGGGCATGTCTTTGAGGACGGCCCGGCACCTACCGGGCAACGTTATTGTGTGAATTCAGTGTCTTTAGTCTTTAATCCAGACGTTGAAATTTAGGCGGAGTAAAATGTCCAAGTTGCAGCTGAGACAATGTATGCTCAGCTGTCTCCTTGATCTTTTCATGATCGAGTTTGGCTTGTTCCAGGTAAATTTTTAACTCCTGCAGCTCTACATTAAAGGCACCACTTTGCTGCGCCAGTAAAGCCCAATGGTAGGAACTTGCATAGTCTTTTTTCTTATAAAACATACTGGTCAAAGACGCATAAATTTCCGGATCAACTTCTGGGTTTGGCGGATAGAGCGACAGTGCGTTGTGTAAAAGCTGTATACTTTTGTCTCTGTCTTTTTTGCTGTAATAACTGACCAAGGCCATTTGTAGCTCTGGGGTTTCTAACTGATTGTTTTGTTCAGCAGTTAAAAAACGTTGTAGATGACTGTCACTTTTGTTTCGCGACCAATGGTAATACAACAGGTGAGGATCATCTGAGCTGATAGTCTCGTCGCTCAAGCGTTTCATTTCGCGCAGGCTAGTCATGTAGCCTAGCACTCTGGTTGTGGTTTTCTCTTTGAGCTTGATGTGTTCAATCCCTGCGGCTAGTTCGATGCACTTTGAGTACTTCTCAAAATCGAGTAATAACTGATATTTGTTCTTGTCAGATGGCAGACGCTTTTCCTCAAAGCGTTGCATAATTAAATCGCGGCGTTGCAGATTACAATGGGAGTCTTCATTTAGGTCAGAACAGAGCCCGGATTCTTTCTCACAGACAGCGCGTAACGTGAGCTCTCCTTCGGAGCATGCACTCAGCAGTAGGGTACTTAAGACAAACACTAGATATTTCATAAAAGTCTCTTCAATTCTCGCTGGCTCCAGCATAACGAAGAATTAAGAAAAAATCTTTTTGTAATTGTTGTCGTAGTATTACATGTTCAATTACAATGCGCCTGCCTCAATGTGGCGATGACCACAGGCACACCTCTGAACCTACAAGACGTAAAAGGCGAAACCATGACTCTATCACACGAAGAACAATATCAACGCAGCTGGCAGGAGCGTCAGGAATACGCTGAGAACATGCAACCTATTATCGGTCGTTTGTACCGTAATAAAGGTATTGAAGTCGTGGTTTATGGCCGTCCTCTGGTCAATGCAACCACTATTGATATTATAAAAGCCCACAAAACTGTAGAACGCTTTGAGCAACAGAAATTACGTCTACGAGAAAGTTTTCCAGTTTTGGAGGCCATATCTACAATGGAACTTGCGCCGGGGCGCGTCGATATTGGTAAGTTAGCTTTTAGTTATTTGTATAAAAATGCCGGGGAAGGCCAAACACTGCAGCAGTACCTGGATAATCAGCTTGTTGAAATATTACATCGCGGCGATCAAATTAAGCCTGTAGACGTCGTATTGTATGGTTTTGGCCGTATAGGTCGTTTATTAGCTCGACTGATGCTGGAGCGTTCAGGTCCCAGCAGCAAGTTACGCTTACGCGCCATAGTGGTGCGTGGTGGACGTAAAGGCGATTTAGAGAAACGTGCAAGCCTGTTACGCCGCGATTCTATTCATGGTCCATTTAATGGCAGTATCACAGTAGATGAAGAAAATGTTGGTATTAAGGCCAATGGCACCTTTATTAAAGTAATTTATGCGGATTCACCTGAACTGGTGGATTATACCCAGTACGGTATTCATGATGCGCTGGTAGTGGATAACACTGGGATTTGGAAAGACGATAAAGAATTGTCTATTCACTTTAAATCCAAAGGCGCGGCCAAAGTATTGTTAACAGCTCCAGCCAAAGGTGAAGTGCATAACGTGGTTTATGGGGTGAATCACGACATGATCCAGCCTGAAGACCGAATTGTGTCTGCTGCCAGCTGCACAACCAATGCAATCACGCCAGTATTAAAAGCTTTGAATGACGAATATGGGATTAAAAATGGTCACGTTGAAACTGTTCATTCATATACCAACGATCAGAATTTGATCGACAATTATCACAAAGCTGAACGTCGTGGTCGTGCTGCACCGCTTAATATGGTGATTACTTCAACTGGTGCTGCCAGTGCAGTTGCTAAGGCGTTGCCTGAACTCAAAGGCAAGCTGACAGGTAATGCGATTCGGGTGCCTACGCCTAACGTATCTATGGCGATTTTATCGTTAAACCTGAATAAAGAAACTAACCGCGATGAGCTGAACAATTATCTGCAAAAAGTAGCTTTGTTTTCAGAACTGCAGGATCAGATTGATTTCACCAGTTCGACTGAAATTGTGTCCAGTGATTTAGTAGGCTCACGTTACGCCGGTGTGATTGATTCGCAGGCTACCATTGTCCAGGACGACCGCTGTGTGCTCTACGTGTGGTACGACAACGAGTTTGGTTACAGCACTCAGGTGATTCGTGTCATGAATGAAATGGCTGGAATTAAATACCCCACTTTACCAGTACACAAGTAAAAAACCTCTATGAACAGGCCGCCTAAAGGCGGCCTGTTCTGCTTCAGCTTCAGATCCCTCTATACCTAACCTGCCTAAATGCTATTGAATTGCAACGAAATAGCTTTGTTCAGCAGCAGTGCTCAATCAGTAAGACAAATGCAAGGAGTGAAGAACGCTGTGGCTTCAAGTACGAAAGCTATGGTGTTATCATGCCAGACCGTTAAGACTGCCCAAAGGCAGCATCTGTGGCCTAACCAAGTGGATATATTATGAAAATTACCTGTAACTTTGACAGCGGTAATATTGACGTGATCAAAGCTGAACATCCAAACGATATTCAGCTGGCGATCCGTAAAGATCACAACTCTGATTTCTACCAATGGTTCCACTTCCGTTTATATTCTCAAAGTGCTGAACCTCATACCATCCGTATAGTTAATGCGAAAGATTCTGCCTACCCGGATGGGTGGAAGAGTTATCAGGCCGTTGCGTCTTATGACCGGGAAAACTGGTTCAGAGTCGAAACTCAACTGGTAAACGACGAGCTGGTGATCACTCATTATCCTGAAGCTGAATCAGTCTATTTTGCTTATTTTGCGCCTTACAGTTACGAACGTCATATGGACTTACTGCATTCAGCACAAAGTTCTGGTTTAGCGCAAATTGTTGAATTGGGCGAAACTCTCGATGGCCGTGATATGAGCCTGCTGGTTGTCGGAGAGCCTGCCGACGGCAAGAAAAAAATCTGGATCACAGCACGCCAACACCCAGGTGAATCGATGGCCGAATGGTTTGTTGAAGGCTTATTAGACAGACTGCTGGACGAAGAGGATGGCGTCTCCCGTACTTTGTTAGAAAAAGCTGTGTTTTATATAGTGCCAAATATGAACCCTGATGGCAGCGTCAGGGGGCATTTGCGTACCAACGCTGCTGGTGTGAATTTAAACCGTGAATGGCAGACGCCAAGCATGGAGCAAAGCCCAGAAGTATATTTAGTTCGACAACAGATGTTGGAGACTGGCGTTGACTTGTTTCTGGACGTGCACGGTGATGAAAACTTACCATACAACTTTGTTGCAGGCGCCGAAGGTGTGCCCTCGTACAGTGCAAAAATGCAGCAACTGGAGGGCGTGTTCAAAAATGCCTTGTTGCTTGTGACTCCTGAATTTCAGACTGAATTTGGCTACGAACTGGACGAACCAGGCAAGGCGAATCTGACGATTGCATCCACTTGGGTTGCCGAACAATTCAAATGCTTGTCATACACACTGGAAATGCCGTTTAAAGACAATGCTAATTTACCGGACTTGGCTTATGGCTGGTCTGATGTTCGGTCGATGAAACTGGGGCAGGACAGCTTAGTTGCTGTGCTGGCTGTGGTTGATCAGTTGGGTTAAATCCTCCGTATCTTTACATGGTGCAGGCCAGCTGAAGCTGGCTTGCAAACTAGTTCTTTTGCTTTATAGTGCGCCATAACTTTTAGAGGGTTTTCCTATGGCAATTATTTCCTGCCCACGTTGTGCTAAAAAGATTTCAGACAAGAGCCAAAGCTGTCAGCATTGTCAATTGGATATGACAGGCATGTCAGCAGAAAGAAAACATCATTTAGCTATAGAGGCCAGAGATAAGAAAACGCAAGGTGCGTTAAACCAGTCCATGCTGGCATTGATACTGTTTTTGGCAGGCTTCTGTTTTTTGTATTTTTGGGCTCTGGAACCGGATGGGTATGAGGCTATTGTTTCTAAAGGCATGATAGCGCTGGGTTTCCTTTGGTATATTTATGCCAGGGCTCGTTTGATTTACTTAAAGCGAAAAAACTAATATGGATTTCAAAGCTCTAGTTCTTGCAATGTCACCAGAAACTTATCAGTCCCTGCTAGACACTGTTGCCACAGGCCGCTGGGCTGATGGCGTAGTCTTGTCAGAAACGCAAAAGTCTCACACCCAGCAATTGGTGATGGCTTATCAGGCTTACGTTCTTAAATCCACCGAACCTTATACCATAGGGGCTGATGGTCAAATGGTGGTTAAATCCAAAGCTGAAATGAAAAAACAATTCCCTCAGGACTCTTCAATAGCAAGGTTTGCGCATGATGATCTTTAAACGTTGGTTTACGCCTAAATGGCAACACAAGGACGCAGCAGTAAGGCAACAAGCGATTGCCAGCTTAAATGTGGATGCTCAGCACAAAGAGATCCTGCATGAGCTCGCGTTTAATGATGGCCATGAGGCTGTGCGTCGTGCCGCTTTAGAAAAGCTCAATGAGTTTTCTCTATGGTGGCAGGCCAGTAAACAGGATAGTGCTGAACGTTTAAAGCAGTACGCTGAAAACCAGTTAGTTCAGATGGTGCTGGAAAACCGTATTTCTGCGCCTTTGAAACGCCAATTTATAGAGGAATGCCACAGAAGCAGTATTTTAGAAAAATTTGCTCTGTGTGAAGTTGATGCCGATCTTCGCTTTTCGCTGGTGATGCGACTGAAAAAAACTGAATTAGTGATAGCGAACCTGCAAGAAGACCTACTGACGCTTGAGCAAAAGCGCCAGTTGCTGGTTTTGATCACAGAGCAAAAGCAACTTGAGAAACTCAGCAAGCAATTGGCAGAACCTTTGGCCAGTGAGTTAAAGCTGCGCTTGCAAGAATTACAGCAGTTGAAAGACAAGCCTGTGCAGGTACGTAAAGTCATCAACTTGTTGTTAGCCAAGTTAAACTCTGTACGTGAGCGCGGTGATTTGGCGCAGATGCAGCAAAAGTGGCAGCAATACCAACAAGAATGGGATGCTGCTCAATCGGATATCAGCTTATTGGATGACGCTGCAGAACTGGTGCAAAAGTTTAATAAAATTAAATTACTCACTGAAGCGGCCTGGGCACCTTTGATCCAAGAGCAGCAACAACAGCTTGCACAGCAACAAAAGTTAACAGAGCTTAAGCAGCAGAAACATCAGTTTGAAACAGAACTTCAAGCCTTGCAGCAGGAGTTATCACAACTGATGTCTGAGGGACGGTTGGATGAAACCGATACTCTTGCTGCAAAGGTGGGTACTATAGGACAAATGGTTTCAGAAAGTGAGCAGACTGCGGCAGTTAAATCCAGCCTGCAAAAAACTATTCATGCCTTCGAACGTCAACTGCAGCAATTACCAGCTCAGGCTGAACAATTGTTTAAACTGACTCGTTTGTTGGCTGACTGGTCTTCGGCTGTTCTGCCTATCGATCTGGTGCAATTTCAGCAGGTCGAAGCCAACTACCAACAGTGGCAGCAAGATTGGAACAGAGGTCGCAAGATCTTAGGCGCATTGTTGCCAGATAGTCTTGCACAGGCCCAGCAGCAGCTACAAACCCAATGGCTGAGTGTGATGACGGACTTTGCTGAACAGTCTGACAAGAACTTAAGGTCTGTTCGCTCTAAACTGGCAGAATTCCGTCGTTTGTATGAGGCCGGACGCTACAAAGTGTTGTTTGGATTATTCAAAGGTATCCAGCAAAACTATGCAGAATTACCTCAGACTCAGCAGCAACAGTTGGCAAAAGAGTACCAAGTCGCCCAGCAGCAATTGCAGCAACTGAATGAGTTACAAAACTACATAGCGACACCCCGAAAACAGCAGCTGGTCTCCGAAATGCAGGTTTTGGCTGCAGCGACTGATGTTGATCCACCACAAAGAGCTGAACAAGTTAAATTAGCCCGAGCTACCTGGCAAACTTTAGGGCGTGCAGATGAAGCACTGGAGCAGGAGCTGAATCTGGCTTTTAATCTTGCTTGTGAGCAAGCCTTTGCGCCGTGCCGCGATTATTTCGCAGCGCAGGATGAGCAACGTAAACAAAATGCTCTGATTAAACAGCAGATATTAGCGGATTTAGCTTCTTTATTGGAGCAGCCTCTGGATAAAGGTTTTGATAGTCAACTGACTAGGTTGCAAAAAAACTGGCGTGAAAGTGGCCCAACTGAATCTGCAATTTATAAAGAATTGTCTTCTGAGTTTAAAGCGCTGGTCGATCAACTTAAGGCCAGAGTTCGCAGCCAGCATGAGCAAAATCTTGCAGAAAAACTACAGTTAGTCGACAAAGCCAAGCTTTTGTTGGAGCAGTCAATAGACGAGGCAGTTGCAGGAGCTAAAAAGCTTCAGCAAGACTGGAAACAAATTGGTTTTGCCGGTAAGACGGACCAGCAGCTATGGTTGCAATTTCGTTCGGTCTGTGATCAGATTTTTGCCAATAAAGCTGCAGCTAAATTACAGCAAGAACAGCAATGGTCTGAGCAACAACAACAGGCTCAGGACGACTACAACCTAATAGCGGGACAAGCCGCTTTGGCGGGTACAGCTGCAGAACTGTATGCGGTGCAGGGCGTTTTAAATGCATTGCAGCTACCATCTAAATCCGCCTTGGCTCAGCAAAAACAGCAGTTGTTAGCAGAGCTCCAGCAAAAACAGCACTTGGTAGAGCAATCCAGCGTAAATGCGATTTACCAGCAGCTATTTGATGCTCTGGTAAAGCCGGCCGTAACTGCTGAGACGCTACCTGCACGTTTTAGAGAAGATTTCGCTAAAGGCAATGAATCGCAGCTTACAAGAGCTCAACTGACGACCGCTATTGAACTTATCAGTGGTACTGATTGTGTCGCTGCGGATAAAACTCAGGTGCAATTGCAGTTGTTATCTGACAAGCACAATTCAGGACAGAGTCTGACAGTGGAGTCATTACTAAAGCGCTGGTTAAGTTTTGGCGCTATTAAAACTGAAGAGCTCGTCTTGGTGCAACGTTTACGGCAGGTGTTTGCTTAAGCCAAGTCCAGATCAAAAAAGCCAGCGTAAGCTGGCTTTTTTGATCTGTAAACAATGATTTGATTAGAGTGTTAACTCGCCACGCAAACTTTGTTGCATAAAGAGCCGCACTTGCTCTGTGCTTAAGGGTTGACTGAGTAAATAGTGCAGTTTTGTTAAAGTCGCTTCCAGTGTCATGTCATAACCACTGATCACACCGCATTCTCTTAGCGCATTGCCTGTGGCATAACCGCCCATATTCACTTTGCCTTTGAAGCATTGAGTGCAGTTGACAATAATGGTGCCGCGCTTCGAGGCTTCAGTCAGTGCTGCCAGCAGCTCAGTTTGTTGTGGGGCATTGCCAACACCATAAGACTTGATGATCAAGGCTTTGATAGGTGCAGCGGCCATATTACTGATCACATCTGCACTGATACCCGGGTATAAAGTAACAACGCTTATGGGCTGAGGCGTAATTTGTGCAACTTTAAGGGCTTTGGTGACAGCAGTCGAGGCCAGATGTCCTGCCACTAAATTGATATGAATACCTGCTTCAATCAGGGGGGAAAAGTTCGGAGAAGCAAAAGCGTCAAAACCATCTGCATCAGCCTTGGTGGCTCTGTTGCCGCGAAACAGCTTGTTGTTAAAAAACAGCGCAACTTCGGCTATAGGGTAATAAGCCGCCAGATACAGCGCATTTAATAAGTTCACCTGACCGTCAGAGCGCAATTGCGCCAGAGGAATTTGCGATCCTGTCACTATCACAGGCTTAGCCAGATCTTCCAGCATAAAGGACAAAGCCGAAGCGGTGTAAGCCATGGTATCAGTGCCATGCAGCACAACAAAGCCATCGTAATCAGCATAGTGACTTTGAATGTCAGTGGCTATTTCCAGCCAATGCGCTGGTGTCATATCGGAGGAGTCAATCACAGGATGATATTCGTGGATATCAAATTCCGGCATTTCTGTTCGATAAAACTCCGGCATGCTTTTCACTGTATCAGACAAAAAGCCAGGCACTGGGACAAAACCATTGCTCGATTGCTGCATACCTATAGTTCCGCCTGTGTAGGCGACATAAATTCGTTTTTTATTCATGACAGAGAAGGTCCTGATCTGTTGTCTGGCTATTGTAATCAACAGCGGCAGAGCTGTCAGGTTTTGTTCTGCTTAATCTTTGCAGATACAGTTATTTCCTGCCGAATGGCATAAAAGAGCAGAGAAAGTTTGCAAAAAGTGAGCGTTTTGCGCAAAAGCTGAGCAAACGGATTAAAAGCGATAGAAAAGCACTTTACAAATAAAGGCGCGGCCCCTAATATGACGTCCAACGCGGAGGGGTGGCAGAGCGGTTTAATGCACCGGTCTTGAAAACCGGCGAAGGTTAATAGCCTTCCGAGAGTTCGAATCTCTCCCCCTCCGCCACTAAAACCACCTTAAGGTGGTTTTTTTGTATCTGCAACTTTTCCATCTTATTGGTTTGTAAGCTTTTTCTATAATATCCCCAACAAATTTGTATTAGTTATCAAATTCGCTGACGAAGTGCTTGAGCTTTATCCCGTCTCTGCTTTATGCTCGGACATTATCCAGCTAGACTGGAATAGTTAACCTGGCCGCGGAGATTAAAAATTGATTAATGTGTTATTAGTGGATGATCACGAGCTGGTTCGGACCGGCATCAGTCGTATACTAATGGACGAACGTGGCATTAAGGTCATTGGCGAAGTTATCTCTGGCGAGGCTGCCATCCAATTTTGCCGACATCAGGAACCTGATGTAGTGCTGATGGATATGAACATGCCCGGTATGGGGGGCATGACGGCCACCAAACGTATCCTTAATTATTGCCCTGAAATAAAAATACTGGCGTTGTCTGTGTCTTGCGAAGAACCTGTTCCAACCAAGGTCATGCAATTAGGTGCTTCCGGTTTTATTTCAAAAAATGCGGCACCTGCAGAAATGGTGAGCGCTATTCGAAAGGTGTACGCTGGTGAGCGTTATATCTCAGGAGAGGTAGCGCAGAAGATGGCCATGAGCCGCGTAACCAGTAGCAATCAAAATCCTTTTGAAGAGTTATCTGACCGCGAAATGCAAATTATGCTGATGATTACCCGTGGCCAAAAGGTCAATGATATCGCAGAACAGCTGAATGTTAGTGCAAAAACTGTCAACTCATACCGCTACCGAATGTTTGAAAAACTTGATATCAGTGGTGATGTAGAATTGACGCATCTAGCCTTACGCCATGGCATGATTGACATTGCTAAGTTGTAAACCATTTTTTATGTTTAATGCCGATGTTTGACGCCAAAAGCTTCTTAAAAACAACGCCCCATATGCCGGGCGTTTATCGTATGCTGGATCAGAAAGAAACCGTCATTTATGTTGGTAAAGCCAAAGATCTGAAAAAGCGTTTATCCAGTTACTTCCGACAAAATATCTCAGGTAGCAAAACCCGGGCCTTAGTCAGTCATATTCATAGTGTCGAACTCACTGTTACACAAAGTGAAACAGAAGCACTTATTCTGGAAAATAATCTGATTAAGCAGTACCTGCCTAAGTACAATATTTTGCTGCGTGACGATAAATCATATCCTTTTATTTTGATTACCAATCATAAACATCCGCGTATCAGCTCACATCGTGGACCCCGTAAAGTGGAAGGGCAGTATTTTGGTCCTTATCCAAGTGCGGGGGCTGTGTGGCAAAGTTTAAAGCTGCTGCAAAAAGTATTTCCGATTCGCCAGTGTGAAGATGGTTTTTATCGCGCCCGCACCAGGCCTTGTTTGCAATACCAGCTCAAGCTTTGTTCTGCGCCTTGTGTGGGCAAAATATCGGATGAAGATTATGCAGCTGAAGTCAAAAATACCTCGTTGTTTTTATCCGGTAAAAGCCAGCAGTTGATTGAGCAACTGGTGCAAAAGATGGAAAAAGCCAGCAATGACATGGCTTTTGAAAAAGCAGCGCAATTTCGCGATCAAATTATCAGTTTACGTAAAGTGCAGGAGCAACAGTACGTCAGCGGTGATCAGGAAGAGATGGATGTAATAGCCCTGGAATGGTCACATGGTGTGGCTTGTATCCATGTGCTGTTTATACGGGATCACAAGGTGCTTGGTAGTAAAAACTTTTTTCCTAAAGTGCCCGCAGGTTCTGAACCTGAAGAAATCTTACCTTCTTTTTTAGCTCAGTTTTATTTAAGTGGTGCCGGCGGACAGATGATGCCAAAAGAGTTGGTATTGAGCGAGCGGATCGAAGATGACGAGCAACTGGCTCAGGCTATTAGTGAACAGGCGCAGCGTAAAGTTAGTTTTGTTTATGCCAAGCGGGGTGAAAAAGCCAGGTATTTAGCCTTGGCGCAAAAAAATGCTCAGTTGGCGGCCGCAACTAAGTTGTCGGTCAAAGAACAAGTTGCAGTGCGCTACAGGGAGCTGAAACAGACGCTCAAACTCGAGTTTTTAGATCGGATGGAGTGTTTTGATATCAGCCACACTATGGGTCAGTCGACTATTGCTTCTTGTGTGGTGTTTGATGGACAAGGACCAAATAAAAGTGAATACAGGCGTTTTAATGTAGAAGGCATTACCCCGGGCGACGATTATGCCGCTATGTTATTTGCACTCAATAAACGCTATGGCAAGCTCTCCGATGAAAGCCGCATCCCGGATTTGATTTTAATAGACGGTGGCCAGGGACAGTTAACTCAGGCGATTAACTTTTTCACTGATTGGCCTTTTGCAAAAAGACCACTATTGGTTGGGGTGGCCAAAGGTACCAGTCGTAAACCTGGCCTCGAAACACTAATTTTACCGCATAATCCAGCGGGTTTTTCCTTACCCGCTGAATCACCCGCTTTGCACTTAGTTCAGCAAATACGAGATGAAGCGCACCGTTTCGCAATCACAGGACATCGCAACAAACGTGGCAAAACCATTATTAAAAGCCCTTTGGAAAATATCGATGGAGTAGGTGAGAAACGCAGACAAGCTTTGTTACAATACCTCGGGGGCTTGCATGGCGTGATGCAGGCTTCGGTGGACGAACTCGCGACAGTACCGGGAATTTCCAGGCAACAGGCCGAAAAGATTTACCAGGCATGTCACAATAACTAAAAATTTGTGCCGACTTTGAGAAGTAGTGTTATGTGGAATATTCCAAATCTGTTGACTATGTTCCGATTGTGTTTGATCCCGGTTTGCTTATTCTGCTTTTATTCTGAAATGGAACATGCCCGTTTTTTCGCTGCTTTTGCCTTTTGGTTTGCTGCGATCACAGATATGTTGGATGGCTACGTTGCTCGAAAAATGCAAATGATGACGGCTTTTGGAGCTTTTTTAGACCCTGTAGCCGATAAACTGATGGTAGCAGCAGCTTTAGTTTTAATTGCGGTAGATATGCAAACCCTCTGGGTGACTATTCCTGCTTTTATTATGATTAGCCGGGAGATCTTAATTTCTGCCTTACGTGAATGGATGGCTGGAGTAGGACAACGTGCTCAGGTAGCGGTGTCAGAAGTGGGTAAATATAAGACCGCAGCGCAGATGTTAGCACTGATAGGTTTAATTTGGCAGCCGGTGGATTGGCTGACGGATTTAAGTATGGCGCTTCTGTATATAGCAACCTTATTAACGGTTTGGTCCATGTTGGTTTACTTGAAAGCGTCCTGGCCTGCGCTGAGTAAATAAACAGAAAAAGTTTGCAAAAACAGCAGTGAAGCTACTTTTTGAGCAAACGAATTTAAAAGCATAAATTTGTGGTTGACGTAAAAGCATAAACCAGTAGAATGCGTCTCGTGTTACGGCGAATGGTCAATTTAAAGCGGGCATAGCTCAGTTGGTAGAGCGCGACCTTGCCAAGGTCGAGGTCACGAGTTCGAGCCTCGTTGCCCGCTCCAGGTCGTACGCCAGAAGGCGGGTTGGCAGAATGGCCATGCAGCGGATTGCAAATCCGTCCACCTCGGTTCGACTCCGGGACCCGCCTCCATTTAATGCGTCACTTGGTTGAATGTCGTTGGCTGTAATACAAAATAGAAAAGTGTTTGCCCGGGTGGTGAAATCGGTAGACACAAGGGATTTAAAATCCCTCGCTCGAAAGGGCGTGCCGGTTCAAGTCCGGCCCCGGGCACCATCTCAATAGTAAGATATTGAGGCAGGTCAAAAAACCTGAATTACCAAAGCAGATTACTATCTGCAAAATGCCTAAGCGGGCATAGCTCAGTTGGTAGAGCGCGACCTTGCCAAGGTCGAGGTCACGAGTTCGAGCCTCGTTGCCCGCTCCAAATATGAAAAAGCAGCCTTACGGCTGCTTTTTGTCGTTTTAGGTTCTGAAAAACTATGATCCTGTTATTTACTGTTAATAAAGCGGCTTGAGCCGCTTTATTACAAAGACTACAGGTAAAGCCTATCTCACCAGCTGTGGCCCTAACCACAGACTAAATAAGCTAATAGTCACTATACCGACCAGATTCAGTACTAAGCCTGCTCTGACCATATCTTTGATTTGTAGCTTGCCTGAGGCAAAAACAATAGCATTAGGTGGGGTGGCGACTGGCATCATAAAGGCGAAGCTTGCAGCCAGTGCAGCTGGCACCACCAGATAAAGCGGAGACAACTCCATAGAAATAGCGACAGGGCCTAATAACGGCAGAAAAGCCGCAGCTGTGGCTGTATTGCTGGTGACTTCAGTCAAAAAGATGATCAGACTGGTCACAGTAACTAACAGCAATACAGGAGGCACCCCCTCGAGTAGCTGCAGCTGTTGTGCTAATAATTCAGCCACACCGGTCTTTTGTATTTGGTCAGCCATACTCAGGCCGCCTCCAAACAGCAATAACACGCCCCATGGTAGATTTTGACTATCTTTCCATTCTAAAAGTGCGGTGCCAGAGCCTTTTTCCCCTGGTAATACAAATAACAGAGCAGCAGCGCAAAGCGCTATCACTGTGTCACTGACAGGTAAGCCGGTCCATTTCACCAGCCACTGCTGACTGATCCAGCTTAATGCGGCCAGCGCGAATACCATGAGCACTAATTTTTGTGAACGTGACATCTCACCTAAGGCTTTTAATTGAGCTGGCGTGTCATTCTGAGCATGATCAGTTTTGGGCATACGAAAATGAATTTTCGTCAGCCAAACCCAGCACACAAGCAGCATAGTCAAAGCCAAAGGCACACCCAATAGCATCCAGTCGGCAAAGCTGATTTGAATACCATAACTTTTTGATAAATAGGCAGCTAATAAGGCATTCGGTGGGGTACCAATTAAGGTGGCTACACCACCTATGCTGGCACTGTAAGCAATACCCAACAATACAGCTTTGCCAAAGTGGTCCTGTGTGGATGCATTTGCCATAGCGATAATAGATAAACCTATAGGCAACATCATCACAGCTGTGGCTGTATTGGACATCCACATCGATAAAAAAGCAGTGACAGCCATTACTGCAGCAATTTGTAAACCAGGTGAAGACCCCACCATCGAGAGTGCCTTCAACGCAATACGTTTATGTAATACAGTTTTCTCCATTGCAATAGACAGAAAAAATCCGCCCAAAAACAGAAAAATTAATGGATGCGCATAAGGAGAGGTGGCTGCATCCAGTTTATCTATACCGAGCAGAGGGATAAAAATCATCGGTAATAAGGAGGTCACCGGGATAGGCACTATTTCGGTGATCCACCAGAGCACCATCCAGGCCATTAAACCCGTCACCATCCAGGCGGCTTGACTCATTTGTGAAGCGGGGGGAGGTAAAAGAATAGTCAGTAAGAGTAGTACAGGGCCACAGAGTAACAGTAAGCGGCAGTAAAAAGGCGACATACTAAATCCTTATGAAAAGAAACCGGAGCCAGGCTCCGGTGGGATCAGAAGAAAAACTTCATACCTAAAGCTGCGGCATGATCGTGATCGGTTTTAAAATTGAGTTTGGAGAGAAGTAGATAGGCCGTCAAATTTTTTTGCCATTGATAATCAACCCCAATAGAGTGCAAACGAGCTTTTTCTGCATGTCGGGTTTTACTGTCATCTTGCTGCCACTGCCATTTGTAGACCCAATGTGCTCGTTGATAGCTCAGTTGTGCCAGCCAGGCATCGCCCTCGATGTTGCGAACCACATGCTCGCTGTGCTGAACCATCAGACCTGCGGCAAGCACAGCGTCATCCAACTGCCATAATGGCATCTGAGCCAACAAACGCTCTGCGGTGATATTATTCAGCTCATCCGTGCGGCCATATGCCAGATATAGAGGATATTTTTTGAACGCCGGATCACCATAGCCTAGCACCCAATCGTAACCTCCGGCAGTTTCGTCGCTGGCACCCGTCTGCCAGGTTGCTGAAAAATTAAAGCCTTCAATCATTGGAGACTGGTAACTCAGCACATTTTCCAGACGGTCCTGAGCCGGAGTAATTTGAGCGATATCAGCCAGAGTTTCGTTAAATAAATCGATTTTTCCTTCAGACTTTTTAAACTTGGTGTCGTTTTTACCAAACACCAGTTCTCCATAGGTACCGGCCACCCCTATATAAGTATTGCGTGAACCCAGACGCTGATCTTTATTCGCATCATCCAAGCCGTTCACCTGCCACTCGTAAACAGCTACGATAGCCAGTCCATCTGTCAGTTGATGTTTAGCTTTCACGCCTAAGCGGGAAAATGGAGCTTCGATCTGCCGACCTTGGTCAGCATAGCGGTAGAGTCCTTTATCAACATCCAACGCCTGTAGTTCAAGTTTACCGTACCAATCCCATTCAAAAGCACTGACGTTTGAGGTTGCCAAAGCAAGAGTGCAACAGATTGCTGTAGCCAAAGAAGACTTAACCATGTTGCACCTCGGCCG
The DNA here is from genome assembly GCF_004005375.1 of Rheinheimera sediminis. Lineage (GTDB taxonomy): Bacteria > Pseudomonadota > Gammaproteobacteria > Enterobacterales > Alteromonadaceae > Pararheinheimera. The sequence continues at coordinate 132,767 of NZ_RZUF01000007.1, forward strand.
TTGGAACTGTTTGAGTATTTTGTTGAGGAGTTGCTCCCTGAGCCAGCTCCTTATCCAGTTGTTGCATATCCAATTCTCCACACCATTTGGATACCACCAGAGTGGCGACACCATTACCAATTAAATTGGTTAAAGCTCTGGCTTCAGACATAAATCTGTCTATGCCTAAAATTAAGGCGATACCAGCCACAGGTACAGAACCTACTGATGCTAAAGTCGCGGCTAATACAATAAATCCACTACCGGTTACGCCCGCAGCTCCTTTGGATGTCACCAGTAACACAGCTAGCAAGGTCAGCTGCTGGGTTAAATCCATAGGAGTATCTGTCGCCTGAGCGATAAATACAGCGGCCATGGTCAGGTAAATGGCTGTGCCGTCGAGGTTAAAAGAATAGCCTGTAGGGATCACTAAACCTACAGTGGATTTAGTCGCACCCAGCCTTTCCAGCTTGGCCATCATACGCGGCAACACAGTCTCAGAAGAGGATGTGCCCAATACAATCAGCAACTCTTCTTTGATATAGCGAATAAACCTTGTAATTGAAAAACCGTGGTAACGGCAAATAGCACCTAACACAATAAAAATAAACAGCAGGCAGGTGATGTAGAAGGTGGCCATTAAACCAGCTAACGACCATAAAGTCGCGATACCGTATTTACCTATGGTAAAGGCCATAGCACCAAAAGCACCTATAGGGGCGACTTTCATCAGCATATGCACTATGGCAAATAAAACTTCAGAGCTTTTTTCAACATAACCAAAAATCAGGTTTTTCCGGCCACCTAAACGTTGCAGCGCAAAACCAAACAGGATAGAAAAAAACAGTACCTGCAGCATATCGCCACGGGCAAAGGCATCAAATACGCTGCTTGGGATCACATTGAGCAGAAAATCAGTGGTACTTTGCATCTGATCCGGCGCAGTGTATTTACTGATCGAGTCTTGGTCCAAACTGGCCGGGTCTATATGCATTCCGACTCCAGGTTTGACGACATTGATCACTACTAGACCTATGATTAATGCGATGGTAGAGACAATTTCAAAATAGAGCAGGGCATAACCGCCTGTTTTCCCAACTTTTTTCATATCTTCCATACCGGCTATACCCACAACTACGGTACAAAAGATAATGGGCGCAATAATCATTTTAATCAGCTTAATGAAGGCGGTGCCCAAAGGCTGCATGGCGGTGCCAAGCTCTGGGTAAAAATGACCTAAAAAGATACCGACACTGATGGCCAGCAATACCTGGATATAGAGGCTGGATAGCAGCCTTATCGTTCTGTTTTTCATTGTTATTGTCTCTCTGGTTATGGAGAAAATCTCCCTGTCAGACAGTCAATAGCAAAGAGGAAGCCAGTTTTTTTATTTTTAAATTCTGTATGCAATTCAAATACTTGCGTTGAATTTACTCTAGCGCAGATAACTCTTGTGCGGATTTCCGCATAGGGCCGCAAGGCTGCTGTCACTTAATCCACACAAGGTGTACCTTAGTCTTCGTTTTTATCCAGAAAGTCACGGCGGGTCAGTTGGTATTTTGCCATTTTGTCGTATAGGGTTTTACGGGGTAAATCCAGCTCGGCCATCACAGCTTTTATTGCACCTTTGTGCTGATTTAAAGCCTCTTCCAGCAGCATTTTTTCGTAATATTCAACCCGCTGTTGCAGGCTCATACTACCTGTAATGCCATCTTCTGCTTTATGTTGCTGCGTGCTAAAAGCGACCTGAGTACCCATTAATACGTAACGTTCCGCCATATTACGTAGTTCACGTACGTTACCAGGCCACTGATGCTGTGCTAACTGCTGTAGCTCAGTGCTTTTCAGCGGAATATATTCTTTATGAAAACGAGCAGCTGCGATGCGGGCAAAATGGGAAAACAATAAAAACACATCATCTTTACGCTGCCGCAGTGCTGGCAGATGCAAATCGACCAAGGATAGACGGTAATACAAGTCACTTCTAAATTCGCCCGACGCAGCCAACTGTTTTAAGTCAACCTTACTGGCTGCGATAATGCGGATATCTAAATCTATGGCTTGATTTGAACCTAAGCGAGTGACTTTTCGCTCCTCCAGAACCCTCAATAGCTTGACCTGCAGAGACATAGGCGTACTTTCTATTTCATCCAGCAGTAAAGTTCCACCATTGGCAAATTCAAACTTACCAATACGTTTTTTATCTGCACCGGTAAAAGCGCCTGCCTCAGCGCCAAAAAGCTCACTTTCAATCAATTGCTCCGGAATTGCACCACAGTTAATAGCTACAAAGTTATGCTGACGTCTGTCACTTTGCTCATGCAAATACCGTGCGACCAACTCTTTGCCTGTGCCTGTTTCACCATAAATCAGCACATCTGCTGGGGCATGGATCACCGCATCCAAAGTGCGGCGTAACTGTTGCATTGCCGGGCTTTGGCCTAGAATACGCAAGCCGGGTTGTTGTTCGCGTTCAACCGCCGCCTTTAATTGACGGTTTTCCAGTACTAAATGACGTTTTTCCAAAGCACGGCGGCTGACTTCAAGCAGATGGTCGTTATCAAAAGGCTTTTCCAAAAAATCATAGGCGCCTTGTTGCATCGCTTTCACCGCGAGGGATACAGCGCCATAACCTGTCAGCATCACCACTGGGATTTCGGCATCAATGGCATGAATTTTCTGCAGCAATTCCAGGCCATTTAAAGCAGGCATATGCATATCGGTAATGACGATGCCGCTGAAGGTTGTGTTGATACGACTTAATACTTCAGCTGGGTTGGCTGTGGTGACACAAGGCAAATCTTCCAGTTTAAACAGCTGGCTGACTGCACTGCGAATATCGGCTTCATCGTCGATAAAAATAATAGCTGGAAGCTGCTGTTCGATGTTTGCCATTTAAGACCCCGTAGTCGCTATCAAAAGCACAATAATAAACTCAGCTCCACCTTGTTGGGCGTTACGCACCTCAAGCTGACCACCAAAAGATTGCACTATACGTTGTGAAATAGATAAACCCAGCCCCAATCCATCACGCTGTTTGGTGGTAAAGAACGCCTCAAAAATGCGCTCTAAATGATGAGGTTCTATACCTGGGCCCTGATCACGGATATGAATGCTGACCTGCTGTACTTGTGTTCTGACCGCTATATGAAAGGTTGCATCTGCCTGTCCTGTCATGGCCTGCACGCCATTGGTCAGAATATTCACCAGTACTTGCTCCAGCTGAATGCTATCCGCCAAAACCAAAGGGGACTGCTCAGGCAGTTGCAGTCGTACTTTTACCCCTTGCTGCTGACACTGGTGTTTCACTATACCCAGCGCATCCAGCACGAGTTTATTGACCTGCACCAGCTGGTTTTTGCCTGAGCTTTTACGGCTGAAATCTTTAAACTGAGACACTATCACACTTAAACGTTGCATTAATTGCCGCATGGCCTGAATATTGGTCTTAGCATCATCCAGATAGCCTTTGTCAATCAGCTTTTCTGTCGTTTGAGCGTAGCTTTGCAACGCTGTGAGTGGCTGATTTAATTCATGATTCAGTGAAGCAGACAAAGCGCCTATAGTGGCTAGCTTTGCTGCTTGCACCAAGTGCTGTTCAGTTTGGGCCAGTTCGGTTTCAGTTTGCTCACGACGTTCAATCTGGCGTATTAACTGTCTGTTAGTTTCAGCCAAATCTTTAGTCCTGGCTATCACCCTTTGTTCCAGTTGCTGATTATGTTGTACTAATTGCAAATGACGTTTTTGCCGTTCACGTCGCACCCATAAAGCCAACAATGCGGAACTGTAAAATAACGTAACCAGTAAAAATGCCCACCAGAGGGAGGATTGGTACGGTGCAGGAGAGGCCAGTACGGTTAAGGTCCAGCCAAATTCAGGCAAAGGTCGCTGGTAGGCTAAGAAGCTGGAGATTTTATTGTCGATTTTCAACTGCCACAATGAATACGCTGAGGCCAGTACAGCAGAGCGCACCGAATAGTCCATAGCTTCGATATGTTGGGTAATATAACGCTGCTGCTCAGATGGACTAAGGGCTTTCCCCGTCAGGCTGGTTAGGCGCCATTGCTGAATATCAGATAAAAACACCTCATCACTTTGTCCTGTGACCATAAAGTGACTGTCGGCAAGCCCGGCAATTTGCTGCTGATGTTGCTCTATAGGTTCCAAATCTACTTTGGCAACCATTACTGCGACAATCTTGTTGTGTACAAGCACTGGCACGCTGTAATAAAAACCCCGGCGTTCACTGGTATGGCCCAGCGCATAATACTGAGCGCTCTGGCCTGTCAGCGCCTTTTGTATATAGGGCCGAAAGCCAAAATCTTTGCCGAGATAATTGATCTTCTGATCTGCGTTCGAACTGGCGATGACTATTCCTGCAGGGTTGACCAGGTATAAATCAGCTACATCTGCACTTTGCTGCAGCTGAAACAGGTACTTATTCAGTGGATCAGTTGAACGAGGCAGGTCTTGCAGTAAAGATATTAAGAGGGCCGACTCTGCAATTTGTTGTGGTAAATCAGCATAACGGCCTATTTCATAACGAATAAAAGCGGCGAGATTATCACTTTGATGCTCTGCTGTTATCGTCAGTTGCCGGTAAATCCAGTGCTGTGCAGCGCATACTGCCAACGCAACAGCCAGCAGATAGCCACACAGCAGCAGGAACCAGCTCAGCTGCTTATTCATTCACTGCGTCTGTGGGCTGAAACGGCTTTGGGCGTCGCCAATAAAGAGGCCTCTTCAGTTTTACTGGAGCTTAACAATTTGCTTTCCAGCTCTGCCATTTCTGCCTGGGTCAGTTCACGGTATTGACCTGCTTTTAGCTCAGCCAAACGCACATTCATAATACGGACACGTTTGAGTTTAGTGACATTAAAGCCTAAAAATTCCGTCATACGACGAATTTGCCGGTTTAAGCCCTGTGTCAGAATAATATTAAAAGTCTGGCGGGAAATTTGTTTGACCTGACAAGGTAAGGTAATGGTCTCGAGGATAGGCACACCAGAGGCCATTTTACGCAAAAACTGCTCTGTAACAGGCTTATCGACCGTGACCACATATTCCTTTTCATGCTCATTACCGGCGCGCAGAATTTTATTAACGATATCACCATCGTTGGTCAAAAAAATCAGCCCTTCAGATTCTTTATCCAGCCTGCCTATTGGGAAAATACGCTCGGGATAACCCATGGCATCAATGATGTTACCCTTTACATCCAACTCAGTAGTGCAGGTAATACCTACAGCTTTATGGTAAGCCAGATACACCCGACGTGGTTTAGCGTTGAGAGCCTTGCCTTGCACCAACACTTGATCCTGTTCAGTTACTTTAGTGCCTAGCGTACCCAGTTGACCATTAACAGTGACCAGACCTTGTTCAATCAGCTTATCGGCTTCACGGCGCGAACAGAAACCTGTGTCACTAATAAATTTATTTAAACGAAACAGTACAGTTTGATCCACAGCATGACACCTGGTAATTGCAAAAGGTCGATAGTTTAGGGGCACAATGCATCATCGGCAAGGTTCGCCTCAATTTTAGAGCGTAAAACTGGTAGGTCTTGGCAAGACAACCAGATCAGGTAAACTTGCATCTCACTATTTAGAAGGGTCTACTGATGTTACCTATTCAGCATTTTTTCCCCAAAGCGGATGCATTAGTCTATGGGTGCATGGGCTTGGGCGGGAGTTGGGATCAAGCCACCACCAGTAAAGAACAACGTGAATTGTCGTTTAATGCTATAGATGCAGCTCTGCAAGCCAATATTCGCTTTTTTGATCATGCGGACATTTATACTCGCGGTAAAGCTGAAGCCGTGTTTGGAGACTATCTGGCAGCTCATTCCGGTTTGCGTGAGCAACTGATACTGCAGAGTAAATGCGCTATCCGTTTTGCTGATCCAAGCTTTGTAGGACGTTACGATTTTAGTAAAAATTATATTATTGAGTCTGTGCATCAGTCGCTCCAACGACTGCAAACCGACTACCTGGATATTTTATTGCTGCACAGACCAGATCAACTGATGTGGGTTGACGAGGTAGCAGAAGCTTTTGCAGAGCTGAAACAACAAGGTAAAGTGAAGGCCTTTGGTGTGTCCAATTTCGGCTGGCCTCAGCTGCAACTGTTGCAGTCGGCTTTACCGGAGCCCTTAATAGCGAATCAACTGCAAATGAGCTTAAAAGATTTAAACTGGCTGGAACAAAACGTGCTGACGGCTATGCCTGATGGAGCTGCTCACCACTACAGTTATGGCACAGTGGAATACTGTCAGCTAAACAATGTTCAGCTTCAAGCCTGGGGCAGTCTGGCGCAAGGTTTGTTTACCGGTGGTCGTACGCCTGAAACTGCTGCTGAGCAGGCAACAGCTGCATTAGTTTCGTCATTAGCCGCGGACTACCAAACCAGCCCTGAAGCTATAGCTTTGGCGTTTTTGCTGAAACATCCGGCAGGTATTCAGCCTGTTATAGGCACAACCTCACCGGCGCGTATCGCGGCTTGCCAAAAAGCCTTAGCAGTCAACTTAAGCCGTGAGCATTGGTATGCTCTTTATGTTGCAGCCAGAGGTAAGGCTTTACCATAAATGAAATAAGGGCCAGAATAAATTGTTAATAGTTAACAATCTATTCTGGCCCTTATTTATGTGTTTATTGTTTAGATGGCACAGACTGCAAATACTGACTGTTTGGTTGCTTTAAAATGGTCTGCCATGAACCGTACGTTGGATTGGCCAATACGAACCATTTTGTCCCCCAGTAATTCTGATACTGGTCGACCAACATCGAGCGTTGCTCAGGTGTGATATTTTTCTTAACATCAGGCAAGAAATCACCAAAATCGTCACCGATAGACATTAAAACGCGAAAATCCTGAGCTGCAAGCACTCTGCGGCTCTCTTTTTCGCTGCTCCAACCTGGTTTCTCAGATTTAAGCCAGATTTGAGAAGCATCAATCTTTTCTATACCTACGGCTCGTAAATTACGCAGAGTGTCCATTTTTTGCGGGCATGCATCACCTGACGTCACTCGCTTCTCGCACTCTCTGTTGCTGATATACAACACAGTCACGCCTGATGCTTCTGCTTTATTTACAAAATTTACGGCGCCTGGCACTGCTTTGGCTGTTGCCATTGCAACCCACTGATCCCAAAGTTTTGGATCAAAGCCAGCGTTTAGTTTTACACTTTGTGCGGCGACAGGGGAGTTGTCTAAAATGGTCTCGTCGATGTCCACGATAATAGCAGGTGGCAGCTGTTGGTAATTCGCTGTCTGATTTGTCAGTGCAGTCCAACTTTTATCCGCTAAAGCCAAAGGAAGTTGTAAAGCTGCCGTCTGGTAGCTTTGGATAGCACTGGCTTTAAACTCTGCTGAACTTTGATACCACAAGGTAGCGTTCATATTGTCATGCGCTGTGGCTTGCAGAGTAAAAGAGCAAAGAATGCAGCTGCCCAGCAGCAAGGAGTGAGAGAGGTTCATGAAGACTCCGTAAATAAAAAAAGATAAAAAAAGCCCCCGCAAAGCGGAGGCCTGCGACTTATGACTTATCTGAGCCGGGCTCAGGTTTAGCCCCTTTCTCAGATAAGTTATTCAGAGAAATAACCTTAGTTTTACTGATCTTATGACGATAAATTTCCCGCAGGTAATGAATAGACTTTTTCACGCTATCGCGGGAAATTCTAATATCATTAATAGAAACAAACTTGTCTTTGTTACGGATTAACTCCCGGTATTTTTTCTCGTACATAGGTTTGATAGCGTACCAGTTGGTATCGAGAATTTTTGCCGGATTTTCAAACTCATGCAGCATATCGTCAAGTCGTTGTTCATCAAACTGGTCGTCACGAATAAAGTCCAGCATGGCTTTATCCAAAGAGTCATTAAAACGGTAATCATCCTTGGCGAAACAACGTTTGATAAAAGATACAATCAGGGTCAGGAAGTCATCACTCAAACAGGGACTTTTTACGATCAAGGTGGTTAAAGAAATGTTGGCTGAAGCACCAATAACCAAGGCATAACGTTTTAAAGTCGTGTTTGGAAACAGGGTGTTTAGATGACTTTTCAACCGATTAAGATCCATGTACGACAGTTTATAATCTTTTGGTAGCGAGATAATGGATACCACAGATGAACAGTTCTTAAAGAAATGCAGATCTTTCAATTCTTTCGGATCGTAACCGTTTTTGACGTAAGAAGCTAAGGCTTCGCGATAGCGACCTGATTCGATAGGCAGTAAACTGATACCTTCTATAGCTTGGGTTACTTTATTAAAGTGTGGCAAGTCGATAGAGCGGAAAAACAGATCATCAATATTCAGGCCGCTGTTACTGTTTTTATCAAACAACTTCAATTTATCTACTGCTGCAGGGGCGTGAGGGATAACAGATTCAGCGTAGGCCACTGCAACGGGGCCAGCCAGACTCATAAACAAGTCATTGGCGTCTAAACGGATAGTTTCACCAATGTCTATACCAGCACGACGGAAATAGTTTTCATCGTAGTCTGTAGTCACAGCCTGTGCGGTGAGAATGTTAAAGATCTGTTGGGAAATATACTGGTTGGCGTATTTTTCCATAGCGTTTACGTCAATGTGCTGAATTTCACCATCATCTGTTTCTTCAGCATATCGCATAATATCGTTCGAGATTAACATCATCGCATTCCAGGGGCGAATGCGGTGCATGACACTTGATTCTGCGCTGTCTTCATTTTCAAGGTTATAAGAGAAGTCCCATTCTTCAGCCAGGTATTTACACAACAACCGACCAGAGTTGATGTGCAGAGCTTCAGACATCTCTACACCGTGGTCTGTAATATTCGGCAGAATACAGATACCACTGGTAAAAATAGGTTCAAACACAAATGAATGGCCAGCGTTTGCCTCGTTTTCCGTTTCTGGTCTGGTATCAAAGGTTTTAGCCATATATGCATATTGCTGAGCCAAACCGAATTCTGAAGCCATACCTGAACCTGTGCCACCGCCAGCACTGAATATGTAGAAATACAAACGGGATTGGTTGGCTTTAATACCACAAGAGTCAATCAGATAAGAGTGAATAAATTTCCAGTCTGGATTGGAGAACTTCTGCGTATCTTTGTTAAGAATGATTTTCGCCAGGTATTGTCCTAGAATTGGGGCGTTACCTGCACCGCCAGCATGGACTTCAGATAAGTCCATTATCTTCATCTTGTTATAATCTTGCAGGAAATTAGACTTTTCACCTTTGTGAGAAAAGCGAATACGACCCTCAATATCTTTGTCGAGATCACCCAACATCACCAGAGGTTCTATCAAAAAGACAGGTTTAACCTGATGTGACTTGTCTAAATTCAACCCTTTTTTAATCCAGCGTACAGGGCGGTATTCGGTTTCTTTTTGTTGGCGTTCTTCAATATTAAACTCACTCATGTAGAAACTACGGGCGTTATACACGAGGGATGCTACATCCAGCGCTATATTCGAACCACAACGCCCCAGGCCAATAAGGCAGACAGAGGGGAATTGCTGCTGGCGTCTGTTTGAATCTTCTAACTCTGATACTGGAACAGGGAAAACACTATTTCGAAGAGCATCAAGATTGGACAGGATACGACTCAGATCACGTTCAGTGAAATACATGTAGCGGCCTGAACCAAAATTCAGGTCTGCTTCAGTTTCAGTGGCGGAGAACGGACGCACTGTTACATTTACATCGTCTTTACCGGCGCTGCTTTTTATCACTTTTGTACTCATGGATAACCTTCCAAGCTGTTTTTATTGTTCTGAGCTACGCTCGATCCGAGTCATAAACATAGACTTAGCTGTCTATTATTACAATTGGCAATCAGAACAGTACAGCAAAATTACTGAAGAGAATTGAACTTTTTGATAATCTAAAAAATAAAGCTGAAAAACGTCATACTATTTGCAGGTTAGCATCAATAAATGGGATCAGCAGCTGTCGATTTTATTTTTTGCTACTGATCCCATTCCCCTGACTGTTACATATTCGGATAATTCGGTCCACCAGCACCTTCTGGTGTGACCCAAGTGATGTTCTGCCGTGGATCTTTGATATCGCAGGTTTTACAGTGAATGCAATTTTGCGCATTGATCTGCAATCGCGGTTGATTATTCTCGTCAACGATTTCGTAGACACCGGCAGGGCAATAGCGCTGTGCTGGTTCGTCGTACAAGGCTAAATTCACCTGAATAGGAATAGAGGCATCGGCCAGTTTTAAATGGCAGGGCTGATCTTCCTCATGGTTGGTGTTAGATAAATACACTGAAGATAAACGGTCGAAGCTGAGTTGATTATCAGGCTTGGCATACTGAATTTTCGGCGCTTCGGCAGCTGGTCTTAACGTTAAATGATCAAAAGTGTCATCTTTTAACGTGAAGGGCAGTTTGCCTGCAAAAATATTCTGATCCAGTGTATTAAAAGCGCCGCCCCAGAACGAACCAAATTTATGCATAGCAGGGCCAAAGTTGCGGCTTCTAAACAACTCATCGAACAACCAGCTTTGTTCGAATTTATTCGCAAATTCAATGAGATCAGTGCCAGCTGAATCTTGCTGCAGTGCTGCAAAAATAGTTTCAGCTGCCAGCATGCCGGATTTCATCGCGGTATGGTTGCCTTTTATTTTGGCAAAATTCAGCGTGCCCGCATCACAACCCACCAATACACCACCAGGAAAGGTCATTTTAGGTAAGCTATTCAGGCCGCCTTTAGCAATAGCGCGCGCGCCATAAGACACACGTTTACCGCCCTGCAGGTACTGTTTAATTACTGGGTGTTGCTTATAACGCTGAAACTCTTCGAAAGGGCTCAAGTGAGGGTTGCTATAATTCAAATCAACAATAAGGCCAACCACAATTTGCTGACCTTCGCCATGGTACAAGTAACCACCGCCGCTGGTATCTTGTTGTAATGGCCAGCCAGCGCTGTGTACCACTAAACCTTGCTGATGTTGCTCTGCAGGCACATCCCAGATTTCTTTAAAGCCTAAAGCGAAATGCTGAGGAGAGCGGCCTTCGTCTAACTTAAAGCGGGATATCAGCTCTTTACCCAAGTGGCCGCGGCAGCCTTCCGCGAAAACAGTGTATTTAGCTCTGAGCTCCATGGCTGGGACGTAGCTATCTTTTTGAGTGCCATCATGAGCCACACCCATTTCACCTGTAATCACACCTTGGACTACATCATTTTCGATCAGCAGCTGTGCAGCGGTAAAACCAGGGAATATCTCAATACCCAGCTGTTCGGCCTGAGTGGCTAACCAACGGCATAAGTTGCCCATAGACACAATGTAATTGCCCTCATTGTGCATGATTTTTGGAACAAGGAAATGTGGCAGTTTTTGTGCGGCGGTTTCGTCTTTAAACAGGTAAATATGGTCTTGCGTAACCGAGGCTGTAACGGGAGCCTGCATTTTTTGCCAGTCGGGGAACAATTCATTTAATGCCCGGGGTTCAAACACAGCGCCAGATAAAATATGGGCACCGACTTCAGAACCTTTTTCGACTACACAAACACTTAAATCGGTGCCTGCTGTTTTGGCTTGCTGAGCTAAGCGGATAGCGGTGGATAAACCCGCAGGGCCTGCACCAACTATGACTACATCAAATTCCATCGACTCACGTTCAACCACACCAACCTCAACTTATCCATCTTTTTGTCTGGCTTTGTGCCTTGTTCTGCTGATGGATGATTATCTTGACATAAAATTTAGAACTTCTGCTGTTTGCTAGGGTATTTCAGGTTGACGTTAACGTCAACAGTAAGTAGATTGAAGGCTTGGAAAGATTTAGCTTTACCTTAACGTCAACTTAATGCTGAGTATAGCGGCCGAATGGGGTTTTTATGAAGATTTTAGTGCCGGTTAAACGGGTCATAGATTACAACGTCAAAGTACGGGTAAAGGCCGATCAAAGCGGTGTGGATTTAGCCAATGTGAAAATGGCATTGAATCCGTTTTGTGAAATCGCAGTGGAAGAGGCGGTACGTTTAAAAGAAGCAGGTATTGCCACTGAAGTAGTGGTTGTTTCTATTGGACCTGCTGCAGTGCAGGAACAACTGCGAACTGCTTTAGCCTTAGGCGCTGATCGTGCAATACAAATTGATACTGAACACAACTTAGATTCACTGCAAGTGGCGAAGTTATTAAGCAAGGTAGTAGCTGAAGAGCAGCCGCAACTGGTGATTTTAGGCAAGCAAGCCATTGACTCAGACAATAATCAAACTGGCCAGATGTTGGCTGCATTAACAGGTATGGGTCAGGGTACTTTTGCATCAAAAGTAGTGGTAGCTGATGGCAAAGTAAAAGTCACTCGCGAAATAGACGGTGGTTTACAGCAAGTAGAACTCACTTTACCTGCAGTGGTATCAACAGATTTACGCTTAAACGAGCCGCGCTATGCTTCACTGCCTAACATTATGAAAGCGAAGAAAAAGCCTTTGGATGTAAAAGCAGCAGACAGCTATGGTGTCAACTTAAGTTCCAACGTCACGACGTTGAAAGTCACAGCTCCGGCATCACGCCAGGCTGGTGTCATTGTTAGCTCTGTGGATGAGTTAGTTGCCAAGTTAAAACAAGAAGCGAAGGTGATCTGATGAGCATTTTAGTAATAGCGGAACATAACAATCAGAGCCTGAAGGCTGATACTCATAAAGCTGTAAAAGCAGCCAGCCAGATTGGCGGCGATATTCATCTGTTAGTGGCTGGCTTAAATTGTGCTGCTGCGGCAGCTGAAGCTGCTACTTTACAAGGTGTGACTAAGGTATTGCATGCTGACTCGGCTGTGTACCAACATCAGCTGGCAGAAAACGTCAGCCTGCTGGTAACAGAACTGGCAAAAAATTATCAGCATCTGGTAGCAAGCGCGACCACCAACGGCAAAAACTTTTTACCTCGTGTTGCTGCTTTGTTAGATGTCGCACAGATTTCTGATGTGATTGCTATTGAAAGTGCTGATACTTTTGTGCGTCCCGTATATGCAGGTAATGCTATAGCCACAGTAAAAAGCAGTGACTCTATCAAAGTGCTGACCATACGTTCTGCAGCTTTTGATGCGGTGGATACCGGCAACAATGCCACTATTGAAAGTATCAGCTTGGCGAAAGACGCTGGTGTATCGAGTTTTGTTAGTGAAGAGCTGACGAAATCAGAGCGTCCTGAACTTACGGCAGCTAAAGTCATCATTTCTGGTGGTCGTGGTATGCAAAATGGTGAGAATTTTGCACTGTTAAACGGCATTGCTGATAAGCTGAATGCGGCTATCGGGGCGTCACGTGCTGCAGTGGATGCTGGTTTTGTGCCTAACGATATGCAGGTTGGCCAGACAGGTAAAATTGTTGCGCCAGATCTGTACATAGCTGTGGGTATTTCTGGAGCTATCCAGCATTTAGCCGGAATGAAAGATTCCAAAGTCATAGTGGCTATCAATAAAGACCCTGACGCGCCAATTTTTCAGGTCGCTGATTATGGCTTGGTAGGCGATTTGTTCGCAATTCTGCCTGAGCTGGAAGCTAAAATTTAAACCTGATACTGGAAGTCCTATTACATTGTTAACAGTTAACAATGTGATAGGACTTCTAACCTTTACTCAAGTTAATAAATTGCTTACAAATTTCTTTAATAACTCTCTTGTTCCCTTCGATTTGGATCTCTAAGATAAGCGAATAATGCGCCGTGGCGGGTTTGTCGCCACTCGGGTGATTACGCTGTTCAGGAGATAAAAAATGAAAAAAACGTTAACTCTGGCTGTTTTTGTGTTGTCACTCACAGGTTGCGCTACTGTTCCTGCCACGACAGAAAACCTGGTCACCCAACTTGATGGTCCTTTAGCACAGCTTCAGCTTGACACCCGCCAGTTGCAGCTAAGATTGGAACGGTTAACTGAAAACAAAGAATGTCAGCAAGACAATCAGTGTAAAGTCATAGGAGTGGGTGCTCGGCCTTGTGGTGGACCGGATCAGTATCTGATTTACTCGACGCTGCATACAGATGAAAAAATGTTAAGCTACACCAACGATCGTTATCAAAAGCTAAAAAAGCAGCAAAATGAAAAACTTGGAATGATGTCAACTTGCCATATGCTGACGCCGCCTGTGAGTGCCTGTGTCGCACAAAAGTGCACTATAGGGCAGCCAGCCAGCTGACTATTGTTATCCGGATGATGTAGAGAGAAACATGACCACAGAAGCTTTGTTTGTTTTAACCAGCGTTTTGGCTGTGGTTTTGCTTTGTTGTATCTGTGGCTTGCTGCTATTGCGTAGCAAATCGCTTCAGTTGCAACAACAACTTGGGTTGCAACAAACCACAAACCAGCTTCAGGCACAGCAAAGCCAGCACGACCAGCAGTTGTTGCAACAATATCAGTTGCAATTGCAGCAGGCTCAGGATGACTTTAAAGATTTAAGTTACCAGCAACAGAAGTACGCTGCTGAACTCGCTCGCAGCCAAAGCCAGTATCAGCAGGTATCACAGCTCTGGGCTGAGTTAAAACTGCAGCATCAGACACAGCAGCAAGACTATATGCAGTTGCAACGTGAACACAGTGCGCTGCAAATCAGTTTAAAAGAAAAGCAGCAGCATTTTGCCGAGCAACAGGCGTTATTGCAAAACAGCAAACAGCAACTCAGCCTTGAATTCCAGCAGTTGGCCCAACAAATTTTTGAAGACAAGTCGGTGCGTTTCCAAGCCTCTAATCAGGAAGCATTGAATAGCTTACTGAATCCGTTCCGCCTGCAGTTAGATGCTTTCAAAAGTAAAGTGGAAGATATTCACCTCAAAGACAGTCAGCAGCAGGCGCTTTTGAATCACGAGTTGCAGCATTTAAAAATCCTCAATCAGCAAATCACAGAAGAAGCGCATCAGTTAGCGGTTGCATTAAAAGGCCAGAAAAAAACGCAGGGCAACTGGGGAGAACTGGTGTTGGAAAATGTGCTGGAACGTTCAGGCTTAAGAGCGGGTCAGGATTACCAGCGTGAATTTTCGGTGACTCAGGAAGATGGCGCTAAACTACGGCCTGATTTAGTGGTGTTTTTACCCCAGGGCAAACACCTGATCATTGATGCCAAAGTATCTTTAAACGCCTACAGCCGTTATATCAACTCAGAGGATGATGTAGAACGTCAACTCGCGTTGCAGGAGCATGTTGCTGCCATGGCTGCTCGTATTAAAGAATTATCCGATCGTAATTATCACAAGTTACCTGGTCTGAATTCACCGGATTTGGTGTTCATGTTTGTGCCCATAGAGTCGGCCTTTGTCGAAGCCTTAAAAGCCGATGAAAGCTTATTCCAGCAAGCGCTGAATCAAAATGTCTTAGTGGCGACACCAACCACTTTATTGACTAGCTTGAATATTGTCCGGCAGTTATGGCGTTATGAAGAGCAGCATAAACATACAGCAGAACTGGCCAAACGTGCAGACGCGGTCTTTAACAAATTACGCACCTTTCTGACCACTTTTTTAAGAGTCAAAGAGAGCTTAAACAGAGCCCAGGAAGCTTATGAAACTGCTGAAAGCCAGCTGTACAAGGGCAGGGCGAACCTGGTGAAACAGGTCAATGAGTTTAAAGATCTAACGCCAGCCATTCAGGCCGAGCTTCCGGAGTATTTTGTCGAAAAGTCTCAGATTGAGTTTGATAGCGAGCCTGCTGTTGATCCAAAAATAGCGTCTGCCCCCTAAAGATGTCTGGAGTGACTTTGGCTCGCAGGTTTATACTAGCGTCCTTTTTTGCTATCAGAGAATTTCAGTGAGTACTTCAGATTTCAGTGCCTTTATCCAACTTCTAACGCAAAAGCTCGAAAACAACAGCTGGCAAAAACTGCTGCTAAGTGGTTATCAGGGCGGGGATACAACCTTAGTGCGGATTGAAGTACGGCCTGTCTTGCTGAAAAACAGTGCGCATTTAAGTTTTTTATACCGACATAAAACCCGTGATATCACCAAAAACTTTGTGCTCAGTGAAGGGCTTGAGCTGATCCAAAACCTATTAGGCACAGAGTTTAAAGCGGCGCATTTCACAGCGTCAGACAGCGAAACTCAATTGAGTGTCAGTAAAAAAGGCAAAGTGTTAAGTAGCACTAAGGTGATCAAACAGACCGAGGCAAGCCCGACAGCCTTAACGCATGATAAAGAAAAAAAGCGCTTTTTGACGCTGGAAAGGCCTTTTTTACGGCAGCTTGGTGTCACAGACACTCAGCACAAGCTGGTTCCTGCGATGTCGCGCAAATGGAAGCAAATTAATAAGTTTGTCGAAGTCTTTGACCGCGCCTTGGATCAAACGGTTCTAAAACAAAAACCTGCAGTGCATATTGCCGATTTTGGCTCAGGTAAAGCCTACCTGACTTTTGCGGTACATGATTACCTGACGCACCAATTGGGACTTGATGCCAAAGTGACTGGCGTAGAACTTCGTCAGGAACTAGTGGATTTATGTAATGCTGTCGCCTGTGATTTGAATTTACAGGGTCTTGGTTTTGAGCAGGGTGATGTGAAACATTTTCAAGCCAAAGGTATAGATGTCATGATCGCTTTACATGCCTGTGATACAGCTACAGACCACGCTATTCATATGGGTATTCGTACTGGTGCATCGATGATTATGTGTTCACCTTGTTGCCACAAACAGTTAAGGCCACAATTGATCAGCCCTCCATTGCTGCAACCTATGTTAAAACACGGTATTCATTTGGGTGAACAAGCTGAAATGCTGACTGATAGCTTGCGCGCTTTGCTGCTGGAAGCCTATGGCTACGACACTCAGGTCTTTGAATTTATCTCGCTGGAGCACACCAGTAAGAATAAAATGATCCTCGCAGTCAAAAGTCAAAAACCAAAAAAACGCGAACAGATGTTAGAGCAGGTTCAACAGATAAAGCGTTTTTACGGGATCAAGCAGCATTGTCTGGAAGAGTTGTTAGCGCAGTCGGACTAGGCTTGTCTCAAATGGCTACCTCTGAGACTGAACAGCTAGCCCTTTGTCAGAGGCTGAGGATCCATGCTCCACCCTTGTTTTATTTGCTCAATTAGTAAAAACGGTAAATACTGAATTATTGATGCCGTATAGTTGGGGAAGATCTGTGGTAAAAGGCCTTGGGTCCTTATTGCTTGGATTAGTGATGTTTTGGGGGTCTTTGGCCTTTGCATCAGAGCAGGTGCGGCAGGTGTATAGCCGTTTTGTGTCACTGGAGCAAAATCAGGCTCATATTTCTTCCACTGCAATGGTTCAGGACCATGATGGCCAAATCTGGCTTGGCACTCAACATGGTCTTTACCGCTTGAATGGATCTGAAGTGACGTTGTTCAGAGCGGACGCGACAGACCCATATTCGTTATCTGCAGATTGGATCAGCAGCTTGCTGGTAGATGAGCAGGGCATATTATGGGTTGGTACCCGTTATTCTGGCGTGAACAAATTCAATTCCTTGACAGAAAGTTTCAGCAGAGTAGCACTGCCTGCAACTTTCGGAGCGGGAACCAGCGAAATTTCAGTCCTTTATCAGGATCAACAGCAACGAATTTGGGTGGGCAGCTATGGTGCGGGTTTATATTTACTGGACCCTCAACAACTAGTTTTGCATGCTCAAGGTCTTCCGGAGCGTGTTGACGGCGTATCCAGTATACATATTAATGACTTATTGATGACCGCAGACGGTACTTTGTATTTGGGGGCCGGAGACGCGCCCCTCAGAACCTTGTCTGACTCTAATGGCGGCCTTATCGCCTGGCATCCAGAGCAGAACAAAATAAGGGGCTGGCATAAAACCAGCAGGGGGCAAGCAGCTGGCTCAATTAACAAGTTAAGATTAAAAACAGCTAATCTTCTTCTACTGGCCAGTTTTAACGGTGGTTTGCTGCAACTGGACCTCAATACATCTGAGCTGACTATTCCCCTTCAGCCCGCATCATTGCGTCAGGCGCAATTAACGGACATGCTGGAGGATGAAAGCGGTGGCTTATGGCTTGCAAGTTACGATGCAGGATTATGGTATCAACAGCAAACTGGTCAGATATGGCAACAATTTAAGCATCTAGGCCAATTTAGTGGCGGTTTGCCGACTAATAGTATTTCTGCATTGATGTTAGATAAACAGGGTACTGTCTGGACTATAAATCAGCTGCGGGTTGCAGGTATTAGTCGGTTCGCTCGACAGATCCGTACTTTGCCTACAGCAACAGACCAACTTGATCTTCTGCCTGCCAGCGATGTACTGGGTATAGATGTGGCCGATAGTAATACGGTGTGGTTAGCCAATCGCCATGGTGGCCTGTTACGTTTTGATCCCCAACAATCCAAACTTGAAACTTTGCCTATGCCTCCCGGCCTGCAGGACTTTAGTGCTCGTCAAGTGAGTTGGTCACCCAAATTAAACGTAGTCTGGACTGGTTCTGAGGAGGGTCTTTGGCAATTTGCGCCGGCTTCACAACAGTGGCGTGCTATTCCTTTATTGGCAGGTGAACGGGCACAGCCCGTGGTTAAATCATTGTCTATGGACCGGCAGCATCAGCTTTGGGTCGGAACTCGTGGTCATGGTGTGTTTATTATAAGTGCCGATGGGAAGAGGATCACATCATTAAATAGATACAGCAATCCGGTTTTGCCGGTAGATGACATAAACCTGGTGTATCAGGACAGCTTTGGTCTGATTTGGATTGGTAGTGCTGATCAAGGTTTGTTTCTCTATGACCCAAAGCAAAATAGCTTACAGCAATGGCAACAAAAAGATGCCAGCACACATGGGTTGCAATTTAATGGTATCCAACTTGTGCTGGAGGAAAATGAAGAGCTTTGGGTGCAAGCAGGTAATCTGCGTCACAGGGCATTGCGTTCACGACATACGCCAGCTCACATTGAAGGTTTTAAACCTTACCTGACAGCACTAGATGATGATCCAGAACTGCAATCTGCTCAGCTATTTCGTTTGTTATACCGGCAGCACTATTTGCCGGAGCAACAAAGCTATATCCAGCTCGATGAGCGCCTTGGTGTGCAAAGTGTTACCTGGATAGGTGCGTGGGCTGAGCATCAGGGGTGGCTGTTTCGTGGGGGAAAAGAGGGACTGGATTATTACCCTATCACTCAGTTGCCACAGCAGTGGCCTCTGAATAGGTTGAAACTTACCAGTCTGAGTTTATTCAACCAAATTGTGGCTCCTGCCCGAACTGAAAACCAGTCTCTGCTGCCTGTAGTATTGTCTTCGTTGGAACAACTCTCTTTGGCTTATCAACAGGATATGTTCAGTCTACATTTCTCCGTCCCTGAATTTGTTCAGCCTGAAAAACTCCGTTACCGCTATCAACTCGAAAGCTTTGATCGTGATTGGATCCAAGCCAGCCAGCCAGTAGCGACTTATACCCGCTTACCACCTGGCCGATATATATGGAAAGCGGAAGCTAGTATGGAAAACGGACCATGGCAAAGTCAAACCTCACTGATCATACAAGTGTTTCCGCCATGGTGGATGACGTGGTGGTTTAGAGCGGCTCTTGTTACTTTGGTGCTTTTTGCAGGTTTTTCGTGGTTTCAACAGAAAATGAAACGGCAATTGGAGATGAGGCGGCAACTGGAGTTTCTGGTTAGCTCAAGGACTGAGGAATTAAGTCAAAAAACTAGCCAATTACAGGAGAAACATCAGGCATTGCAGCGCTCTTATCAGGATTTGACATTATTGCAATTAATAAGTCGTGAAATCACCGCCTCATTAGACTTGAAGCAGGTGTTAACCCGGTGTCACTCTCATTTATCGCATATGCTGGATGCCCATGTACTATTAATAGGCATTTATCGCGAAGCAGAACACACACTTGATTTTGCCTTTTGGATGGAAAACAACCAGCTTGCACCTCGGTTTGAGCTGGATTTAACTCAGGTCCATACTCCGGCTGTGATTTGTTTTAACGAGCAACGTGAAATTATCATTCGGGAAAGTAGTGAGTTTCTGCTGCAATTACCAGAGGTCCCGCAACCTCTCTATGGTGCCATGACTAAATCAGTACTTTATTTTCCACTGACGGTCAGTGGAAAAGCTGTAGGCGTTTTTTCTGTTCAAAGTATGGAGGAGCATGCGTACTCAGACTCACAAATTGAACTGTTGCGCACTTTAGCAAGCTATGTTGCTATCTCAGTGGCGAATGCGGATTCGTTTGAGCAGTTGCAACTAACACAGCAGCAATTAATCACCCAAGAAAAAATGGCTGGACTCGGTTCATTAGTTGCGGGTATTGCACACGAAATCAATACTCCATTGGGAATTTGCGTGACAGCTTCCAGTCATTTACAGGCTGAACTGGACGTAGTTCAGCACGCTGTAGCGCAAAAAATGTTGCAGCAAAGCCAGTTTCAACGTTTTTTGCAGCATTTGCACGAAGGCCTGAAAATTTTGCAGGTAAATACTGGCAGAGCAGCAGATTTAGTTCAGAGTTTCAAAAAAGTATCTGTTGATCAATCTAATGTCAGTCTTCGGGAATTTAATCTTGGCCCTTATGTGCAGGATGTACTGTTGACATTAAAACCTCAGCTGCATAAAGCCGGCTGTGCACTGGATATTCAGTGCGAAGATGATATTGTGTTGTACACAGACCCCGGCGCAATAGCACAGATCATTACTAATCTAGTGATGAATGCACTGATCCATGGGGTGAAAGATAGATCTAATCCAAGAATTCAACTGAGCTTTAATATGGATGGCAGAAGCTTGTTGATGAGATTCAGTGACAATGGCAAGGGATTGGATAAACGTGCATTACAGCATTTGTTCGAACCTTTCTATACCACCAATCGGAATAATGGTGGCACAGGACTGGGAGCACATATTGTCTACAACCTGGTGACTGTGAGTTTAAAAGGTCATATAGAAGTGCAAAGCGAACCAGAGCAGGGTCTGCATTACAAAATTACTTTTCCGGTGCGAAGGGATAGTTAATGCTATTCAAGGGGGAGGAGCGTTGGCAGGTCAATTCGGCCTGTAGTGAAGCAGTGTGAGCAAGATGAGTCTCTGGATTGTGCTAAGGTAAGTTTCGCTATTTTGCACAGTTATTTTTTTGTAAACTAGCAGTTAAAAGCACTGAGCAGCAAGGAAGTACAGTGATAAGTGTGACCAATTTGTTATTCCGTCGACAAGATGGCGATCAAGTTCAAACTCTGTTTGATGGCTTGAGTTTTAACATTGCTGCGCAAGAGCAAGTAGCATTGCTTGGAGACAGTGGCTCAGGTAAGACGACCTTACTTCATTTGTTGGCCGGCCTACTCAGTCCAGATAGTGGTCAAATTGACGTCAATGGCGAGCTTATTTCTGCATATAATATGCAGCAGCTTGCATATTATCGCCGAAAAATAGGCCTTATATTCCAGCATTATCAATTGCTTGACTGTCTTACTGTGAAACAAAATATCTTGTTTCAATATAAACTCAATTTCCCAAATCAAACGCCTGCTGAGCTAGACGCTTTGGTTGAACAATTGGGGTTGAGCAATAAGCTAAATAAGTTGCCCAGCCAACTTTCAGGCGGCGAACAACAACGCGTAGGTATTGCTCGAGCCTTGCTTAATCAACCAAAACTGATCTTAGCCGATGAACCTACAGGCAACCTCGATCAAGTACGCTCCCACCAAGTGGTCGAAATGCTGACAAACTTGTGTAAAGAGCGGCAAATCAACTTGGTCATGGTGACGCACTCACAGCAGTTGACCCGCTATTTTGATAGCGTAAAAGTATTGGCTAATGGGCAGTTCAATGACTGAAATTAAGCTCATTTTAACTACTCATATCACGTATTTCAGACGCCATCCTTGGTTGTTACTACTGTTTATTGTTGGCTTGAGTTTAGGAAGCGCGCTACTTACCGCCATTACAGGCCTGAATCAAGAAGCCAAAAATCGTCACCAGAAGTCTTCTGCTCTCATCGATGCTGCAGTCAGTCATATTGTAAAACCCCCTATTGGCCAAGAGTATATCGACGGAAAAATTTGGTTAAAGCTTCGCCAGAATGGCTTTAGTAATGCGCAACCTGTTTTACGCGGCAAGCTAAAACTAACCTCAGGTAAAACACTGTATCTTCAAGGCATAGATAGCCTTATTTGGTTGACAAAACCAGCACCGACAAGCACAACTCAATCCGGCAGTGGGAGCGATACAGGCTTTGCTTTTGACGTCATCATGATAGATAGCAACAGTGTCTCGAAATTAGCGCTTAATGGTAATAAGCTTCAGCTTGCCAATAGCTCAGCTACACCTGGTTTCCGCTTGGTCGATGACCTTGGTCTGTGGTCTATTACCGACCTTGCTTATGCTGATCTACTGCTACAGGCTAAGGGGCAAATCAGCTTTATCGAGTTCGTTGGTCTGACGCTTGAACAAATCCCAAAAATCGAATCAATTTTGTCTTCTGATGCCAGATTAGTCGCAGCTCAAGAGCAAGACTTCGATGCCTTATCTGAGGCTTTCTTTTTTAACCTCGCCGCATTGGCATTGCTGGGCTACATTGTGGCGGCATTTTTAAGTTTTAACGCCATTAAGCTTTCTATTGCGGGTCGAAAAAAGCTACTTACTCAGTTTACTATTTTAGGGTGTTCGCCAAAAGCCATTCGCACAGCCCTAGTGATTGAGTTTACCTTCATGAGTTTTTTGACAGCTCTGTTAGGCAGTATAACGGGGTTTGTTATTGCCAATGCGTTGGTGCTTGATATAAACCGCACACTAATGGGGCTATATCAACTCGAACAAGCCCTCACCATCAGTTGGCAATGGCGAAGCTTTGCTTTGGGTTTTATAGTGAATATCGCCACATTGGTGACTATGCTACTGACACAAAAAACCACACTGCAAACTAACAGCAGCTCCGTATTTTATTTGTTTTTAGCTGTTGTAATTGCAGCCCTTTCGTACTTTTACATAAATGCCCACTCTGAATTTGATGCTCTGTTACTTTGCTTCTTTATTCTGTTGCTGTTTGTGCTTATCACACCAAAATGTTTGCAGCTTTTGCTCAGCTTTAAAAATCCGTTTAGGCATCCTTTATGGCAGTGGTTGTATGCCGACAGTAAATTGCAGTTGAAAGAATTGCGTATTGCCATAGTGGCGATTTTGCTGGCGCTTGGCAGTGCTATTGGCATGCAGATCATGGTGAAAAGCTTTAGTAACACGCTTAATGCGCATCTGGAAAAGCAATTAAGCGCAGATCTATACATTCATGTCGATAAGTATGACCCAGATCTTCGAGCTCGCCTGAACGCAGAACCGAACATAAAACGTGTTGGCATCTATATGGCTGGCGATGGCTACTTAAATAAAGTACCTGCAACTCTTGCTAGTTTTGGTCAAGGATATCAGTCATTTACACACATTAACCTGACTTCTGGTGAGGCTGTGAATACTTCACACTTTGCTAACAATGGCTGTATTGCTAATGAGCAAGCCACCATAAAATATAATCACCAGTTGGGTGACATTGTGACATTTAAACAAAACCAACACAGTTTTCAATGCAGAATTTCTGGCTTTGCCTATGATTATGGCAACACGGCGTTAAGCCTTATCACCGAAGAACAAACAATGAAATCAAGCTCTTTGCACTGGCAAGTGTATGGCTTGTCTATCACTCTAAATGAGCAAATCACAGTAGATCAACTCTCTGAGCGACTGATTAATGAGTACCAGATTGATAGCGCCTCTATCACTGAGAATCAAGGTTTTAAAGACATAGCCAATAGGCTGTTTAACGACACCTTCCAGGTCACAAAAGTCTTAAATGGGTTTATTCTCGCAATTGCTTTAGTCAGTCTTTGCATAAGCTTACTGAGCTTGAGTGCCCAACACGCAAAGCAACTGGCCGTTTTAAGTAGTTTAGGGGTTGATGCAGCTCAGTTACAAAAGCTAAAGCTTGTGCAAACAACAGTGTTGGTTAGCTTTACATCTATATTTGCGTTGCCATTAGGCTTTGCGCTCGGGCTGGCATTATTAAAATTTGTCATGCCTATCGCATTTGGTTGGACTATCCATTTGAGTTTAGATTTGCCAGCACTGTTGAGTACCTGTATGTTCTTGCTGATCGCCGCTGTGGTATGTGCCTATCTGCCTGTTAAAAAACTTACAACCAGTTTGCACCTAAAAGGACATTAGCCAGTGATTAAGTGCGCTTTTCTGGTTCTTTCAATGTTATTGTTTTTGGGTTGTGATCCCGCACCATCATCAAAAAATTCTCACGCCTTACAGATAGTAAGTGGTGAGCCTGTCGAGAAGAAACGAGGAGTGGTTTTTCCGCAAGATCACGGTCCACACTTGGAGCAAGGCATTGAATGGTGGTACATCACCGCGAACTTAACTGCGGACACTGGCGAAACATTCGGTGCGCAGTGGACATTGTTCAGAACTAGAGCGCCTTTACCCTTTGAATCGACGTGGTGGGACAATCAACTTTATTTTGCCCATTTTGCGCTGCAACACGAGCAATTTCATGTTGCTTTTGAACGCTTTGCCCGTGCTGGACAAGCCAGCATTTCAGCAACCCCTTTCTCAGCACAGTTAGATGATTGGTCATTAAAAAGCACAGAGCAAAGTTTTTTACCGCTGCAAATGCAGGCAAAACAGGACGACTATGCCATTGATGTTTCCCTGAATAACAGTCCACTCACTTTACATGGTGAAAATGGTTATAGCCAAAAAACTGACAGCGGTCACGCTTCTTACTACTTCAGCTACCCGTTTTTAGAAACAAGAGGTACCATCACTTTTAATGGCAAAGACTACAAAGTATCTGGTAATGCCTGGTATGACAGAGAATGGTCGGCAAGTTTATTGGATAAAAATCAACTAGGTTGGGATTGGTTTAGCCTGGTAAGTGAAGAACACCCCAAGCAAGGCCTAATGTTATTTTGTATCCGCGATGCACAACAAAACTATGAATACTGCAGTGGCACACGTATTGCTGAAAGTGGTGAGGTGACTCAAATCCCACGAGAAGATATAAGTTTACAAGTTTTAGAACATATCACCATCGATGGTACACAATATCCAAGTGTATGGAAAATTGAACTGCCTGACTCAGCACCTGTTCTGATTGAAACCATCACAAAAGATTCTCTAAATAAGCTATCGACAAAATATTGGGAAGGTCGGGTAAGAGCAACACATGGATTTAATGGCAAAGGCTATGCAGAATTAGCAGGGTATTAATGCTGTATGAACCCTTAGAGTGTGTTGACGTTTCAGGGTTATTTTTCTGGCGGAAAGGCTTGGCAAGGCGCTGCCTTTAAGATTCGTCTGGCTTCGCTTTGAGCTTTGTTTGCCTACAGGGAGCACCGATCTTTGTCAAGAGCGAGCCGACGACCTCCGCTACGGGGTTATAAAGAGCAGCCCGACGAGCTACCAGGCTGATTTATCTTGAATATCAGATACAAAAAAACCGACTATAAAGTCGGTCTTAAAGTTGGTTGCGGGAGCCCCGATCTTTGTGAAGAGCGAGCCGACGACCTTCGCCACGGGGTTATAAAGAGGAGACCGACGAGCTACCAGGTTGTTCCGTCCCAGTTTTTGGATACAAAAAAACCGACTATTGAGCCGGTTGATTGTTGGTTGCGGGAGCCCCGATCTTTGTGAAGAGCGAGCCGACGACCTTCGCCACGGGGTTATAAAGAGGAGACCGACGAGCTACCAGGTTGTTCCGTCCCAGTTTTTGGATACAAAAAAACCGACTATTGAGTCGGTTGATTGTTGGTTGCGGGAGCACCGATCTTTGTGAAGAGCGAACCGACGACCTCCGCTACGGGGTTATAAAGAGCAGCCCGACCCGACGAGCTACCAGGTTGTTCCATCCCAGTTTTTGGATACAAAAAAACCGACTATTGAGTCGGTTGATTGTTGGTTGCGGGAGCCGGATTTGAACCGACGACCTTCGGGTTATGAGCCCGACGAGCTACCAGGCTGCTCCATCCCGCGTCCGTATCTTAACACCGAGCAGAGTGTGTTAAGTGGGGTACTACTTTTTTACATTACTTAAGAAAACTTAAGTTGGTTGCGGGAGCCGGATTTGAACCGACGACCTTCGGGTTATGAGCCCGACGAGCTACCAGGCTGCTCCATCCCGCGTCCGTATCTTAACACCGAGCAGAGTGTGTTAAGTGGGGTACTACTTTTTTACATTACTTAAGAAAACTTAAGTTGGTTGCGGGAGCCGGATTTGAACCGACGACCTTCGGGTTATGAGCCCGACGAGCTACCAGGCTGCTCCATCCCGCGTCCGTATCTTAACACCGAGCAGAGTGTGTTAAGTGGGGTACTACTTTTTTACATTACTTAAGAAAACTTAAGTT
This sequence comes from Rheinheimera sediminis, assembly GCF_004005375.1. Classification (GTDB taxonomy): domain Bacteria; phylum Pseudomonadota; class Gammaproteobacteria; order Enterobacterales; family Alteromonadaceae; genus Pararheinheimera. The sequence goes on from NZ_RZUF01000007.1 coordinate 159,041, forward strand.
GGTTGCGGGAGCCGGATTTGAACCGACGACCTTCGGGTTATGAGCCCGACGAGCTACCAGGCTGCTCCATCCCGCGTCCGTATCTTAACACCAAGCAGCCTGTGTTAAGGTTGTAATGCATTCACGTTATATACTTAAACATTCAAAATAAATTTGTTTACTTAAGTTGGTTGCGGGAGCCGGATTTGAACCGTCGCCCTTCGTCACGGGGTTATAAAGAGGAGCCCGAGGGCTAAATTACTTTACCACGCCTGTCACGAATTGGTTGCGGGAGCCGGATTTGAACCGACGACCTTCGGGTTATGAGCCCGACGAGCTACCAGGCTGCTCCATCCCGCGTCCGTGTTTGCGGGGCGCATAGTAGAGCTTTTGCTATAGCAGTGCAAGGCTTAATATCAGTAAATTCCAAAGAAGCGAACTGACTGCGCAATTATTAAACGCATAGCCGTTTAAGTAGGCGATCTAACCGAAAAAAGCCGCTGGTGTTACAAATCATTGTTTTTTTGCTTAAAAACATCCCAATGCTTTCGAAAGCGCTTCTGTTATAATGTGCGCCATTTTATTGCAGGGCAGATCATATGTTGGAATTCTGGGCCTTAACATCTAAAGGTGTTGAAGAGCTGTTGGCGGATGAGATCCGTCGTTATCAAGGCGAAATTATTAAATTAGGCATGGGCGTAGTGCGTTTTAAGGCTGAACTTAAAGATGCATATCAGCTGTGCTTATGGTCACGTCTGGCAACTCGTATTCTGCGCCTGGAACAATCCATCGAAATTGATGCCAATTCAGATCTGTATCAGGTGGCCACGCGCATTAACTGGCCTTCATTAATGCGAATGGAGCAAAGTTTTGCGGTTGAATGTGTAGGTAAGCATCCGACCATAGACAATACCCAGTTTGGTGGCATGCGGGTAAAAGATGCCATAGTGGATCAGTTCCGTGAACGTTACGATGCGCGCCCCAATGTCGATCGTCTGGATCCGGACGTGCGTTTTCAGGTGCGTTTAGAACGTCAGCATTTCCATTTCTTTCAGGATTTCTCTGGGCCGTCACTGCATCAGCGTGGTTATCGGAAAGAGCAGGGCGAAGCGCCATTAAAAGAGCATTTAGCTGCGGCCTTGTTATTACGCTCTGGCTGGAAAGCTGATCAGCCTTTATATGACCCATTTTGTGGTAGCGGTACTCTATTAATAGAAGCAGTGCTGATGGCGCGTCAATTGGCGCCCGGATTAAAGCGTGAAAAGTTTGCTTTTGAAAGCTGGGGTGATCACCAACCAGATCTTTGGCAACAACTGCGCGCTGAAGCTTTAGGCTCACGTCAGGCAATTGCTGAAGGCGTGACTTTTGTCGGTAGCGATACTGACGAGCGTACCTTACAAAAAGCCCGTCAAAATGCTGCTCGTGCTGGTGTGGCTGACTATATAGAGTTCATCACTCAGGATGCGACTCAGATCCAGTCAGCGGTATGCGAAGGCAAAGGCGTGATTATTACCAACCCACCGTACGGTGAGCGTTTAGGCGATTTGCCTCAGCTTATTCCTGTTTATGCAGAATTCTCTTTAGGCCTGAAAAAACACTATCAGGGCTGGCGTTTAGCCATTATTACCTCAAGCCCGGATTTATTGCGGGCGCTGAAGTTATCCAAAGCCAAAAGCTATAAATTCACCAACGGTCCTTTAGACTGTGAATTTACCATGTTCGAGCTGACCGAACAGCAAGTACAGGTCAATGCCAACAGCCAAAGTGCAGCTTTGTTTTATGCGGAAAGTGAGTCTTTTGGTAATAGACTAAAGAAAAACGTCAAGCAGCTGGAAAAATGGGCGAAACGCGAAAACATCAGCTGCTACCGGATGTACGACGCCGATATTCCGGAATACAACGTCGCGGTCGACTGGTATGACGGCGAAGTGGTGATCCACGAATACGCTGCTCCTGCCAATGTCGATGAGCAAATAGCTCAAAAACGTTTGTTTGATGTGGTGAACTTAGTGCCTAAAGTACTGGGCATCAGCAGCGACAAACTGGTGCTGAAAGTTCGTGAAAAACAAAAAGGTAAAGAGCAGTACCAGGCGTTGGCCAAAGCAGGTCAGTACAAAGAAGTCACTGAATATGGCGCTAAGTTTCTGGTAAATCTGCGTGATTATCTGGATACCGGCTTGTTTTTAGACCACCGTGTCACACGCCTGGCTATTCAGCAGCAAGCCAAAGGCAAAAAAGTACTGAATTTATTTGCCTACACTGGAACAGCTTCTGTGCATGCAGCTTTAGGTGGCGCTTTGTCTGTGACTACAGTGGATATGTCGAATACTTATCTGGACTGGGCAAAACGCAACTTTCTGATCAACGGTCTGGAAGGTAAAGCCTACCAGTTTGTGCAGGACAACTGTTTAGATTGGCTCAAAGGCTGCAAAAACCAGTTTGATTTAATCTTTGTTGATCCGCCAACTTTTTCGAACTCGAAACGGATGGAAGATACCTGGGATGTGCAACGTGATCATGTCAAGTTGTTGACTATGGTAGGGCGCTGTCTGGCGCCGAACGGCAAAGTGATATTTTCCAACAATAAAAGACGTTTTAAAATCGATAAAGCAGAACTGGAACAAGCGGGCTGGAGCATCAAAGATATCTCAGCACAAAGTTTGCCGGAAGACTTTAAACGCAACCCAAATATTCACGTGTGCTTTGAGCTGTTTAAACGCCTTGAAGAGTAAGTTTTGATGCAAATTAGGCTTTACAGCACCTGGGGTTGCCATTTGTGTGAACAGGCCGAGCAGCTTCTGCTGCAGGCCGGTGTCGCTGGTACTGTTGAAATTATAGATATAGTGGACGAGCCGGCAGCTTTTGAGCGCTACCGTGTGCATATTCCGGTGTTAAAAGTGAATGAACAGGAACTGTTCTGGCCCTTTGAACTTGAACAGATACAACAACTGCTGCGTCAGCAGTCGTCAGGATTATAAAAGTGGAACTATTACGTTTTCAGCAAGCCAGCCTTGCCTTTGGTACACACCCAATTTTAGATAAAGTGGATTTCAGTTTGTTTGCCGGCGAACGTGTCTGTTTGGTTGGCCGTAATGGCGCAGGTAAATCCTCCTTTTTAAAAATCCTGACCGGTCATCAAAATCTGGATGATGGCCAGGTGGTCCGGCAGAATAATTTGATTATCAGCCGGTTAGAGCAAGACCCACCAGCTCGTGTTGACATAAAGGTGGCGGATTTTATTCGGGAAGGCGCGGGCGATTTAGCGGAAAAGCTACAGCGTTTTTACCATCTGGCTGATCATTTCTCTGACGCTACTGAAGCGGAGCAACGTGAATTTGGTACTTTGCAGGCTGAACTCGATACCCGTCATGGCTGGCAGTTAGAGAGCCGTATTGAAGAGCTTTGTTTGCAGTTTGAGATGGACCCCAATACCACTTTGGCTTCATTATCCGGAGGTTGGTTACGTAAAGCTGCGTTAGCCAAAGCTTTGGTGTCTCAGCCCACAGTTTTACTGCTGGATGAACCGACGAACCACTTGGATGTGGCAGCTATACAATGGCTGGAACAGTTCTTTATGAACTTCAAAGGTGCGATCATTTTTATCTCGCACGACAGGGCCTTTATCCGCGCTTTGGCCAGCCGTATTATCGATTTGGACCGCGGAGAATTAACCTCTCATCCTGGTAACTACGCCGAGTATCTGGAGCGTAAGCAAAAACTGCTGGAAGTAGAACAGCAGCACAATGCGCTGTTTGATAAAAAGCTGGCTGAAGAAGAGGTTTGGATCCGTCAGGGCATTAAAGCCCGTCGTACCCGTAACGAAGGCCGTGTGCGTGCTTTAAAAGAGTTACGTAACGAAAGGGCTGCCCGGGTTGAACAAATGGGCAAGGTAGAATTTGCCATTGAGCAGTCGCAAAAATCCGGCAAGCTGGTGTTTGAGACTAAAGATGTGAATGTCAGCTTTAAAGGCGAAACTGTCCTTAAAGACATTAATGTTCTGGTCATGCGTGGTGATCGTATTGCTTTGGTTGGGCCAAATGGGGTAGGTAAATCCACCTTAATCAAAACGTTGCTGGGCGAATATACGGCCGACAGCGGCGAGATAAAACGCGGCACTAACCTCGAAGTAGCTTATTTTGATCAACACCGTATTCAGCTGGACTTAAATGCCACAGTGCAGGATAACGTTGCTGATGGTAAACAGGAAATCGTACAAAACGGTCAAACCCGTCACGTATTAAGTTACCTACAGGACTTCTTATTTGCACCAGCACGCGCCAGAACACCAGTTCGGGCTTTATCTGGTGGTGAGAAAAATCGCTTATTGCTGGCACGTTTATTCGCCAAGCCAAGTAATTTACTGATCCTTGATGAACCCACCAACGATCTGGATGTAGAAACCTTAGAGCTGCTGGAAGATATTCTGCAGCAGTATCAGGGTACTGTATTGCTGGTGAGCCACGACCGTGAATTTGTTAACAATACAGTCACCAGTTCATTGTATTTTGCCGGCCAAGGTAAGGTGGTGGACATAGCGGGTGACTACGAAGATGTGGTGGCTTATCAAAAACGGCAGCAAAATCATGTAAAAGCTGTTGAAACAGTGCAAAAAAGTGTAAAACCTGTCGAAGAAAAGCCTGTGGAGCTTTCATCCAGCAGCAGTAAGAAGTTATCATACAAAGAGAAACGAGAATTGGAGCTATTGCCCGCTTTAATCGAGACGCTTGATGCAGAATTAAGTGCCTTACAGCAGCAAGTCAATGATCCACATTTTTTCCGGCAAAGTGCCGACTACACCCAAAAAGCGTTGAACCAATTGCATGAGACTGAGTCGAAGCTCGCGCACGCTTATGAGCGTTGGGAACAATTAGAAGCATTAAATCAGCAGTAACAGGGGACCTGAATGAGATTATCGCCCGTAGTATTAGCCTTATTACCCGGCCTGGCCGCCAGTTCAGCGTACGCCGCTGTTTATCAGGTTCAGGAGCTTGCTGAAATCACCACTGTTCGTTCACAGTTTGGCGCCGCGCTGAATGACAATGGGGATGCAGTAGGTTCTGGTTCAGTTATCTATAATTTTCCGGTAGATATTAGTGCTATTGATTTTGAAAATGCCAGTCTAGTGGCCGCCTTAACAGCGGAACAAATAGAACAGATTAAATTAGGAAATATCAGTGCTTCGTCACAGGTCGCTTTAATTAATTATTTAACAGCGAATACTGATAATTACCAAGTGCAGCGTTATACAGATGTAATGGCATTCAATCTTGTAACAGGCGATCAAGTAAAGATTCGTGAGCAAGCTGCAGCCCCTACAAGTAGAGAGTATCTGTACGATATCAACAATACGGGTCATGCTATTGGTGTAGCGACAGCAACGTACCGCCAGCAAAGTTTTACTCCTGAGGCCACTGAAGCTGAACCTTCCCCAGCAACAGTGAATTTATGGGTGCCTGATGCGGCATATTTGAAGTCTTATGTCGTCAATGGTAACAGTGTAACAGCACTACCTATTCCTTTTGAGGACTTCGGCGGAGGTTTTTCCTCAGCAAATAAAATCAGCGAGAACAACTATATAGCAGGTTCAGGTAGCGTCTCCATGATGGAAAGTGTGGTGGATTCTATTGAAACCGCCTGTACCGGTAAAACCAGGCCTGTTGCTCTTTGTTACGATCAGTATAAATCGGGTTATATAGAACGCGCTTTAGTCTGGAAAATGAATGAAGCCGGACAAATTTCAGCTCCTGTGCAATATGGCATTTTAGGCCCTGTAATCGAGAATACAACTGAAAACCTCTACTCCAGCCGTGCTTTATCAGTGAATAACAATGGAATAGCTGTTGGCTACTCGAGCTATACCAACGAAGAGCGAAGAATTTTTGTTGCCCACGCTAGCGTTTTCCATGAAGGCGAAGTATCCGCAGTCGTTGACCCTTTAGAGTGGAATTCCAGTTTTGCCGCAGATATTAATAACGAAAATATTATTATTGGCGCAGCAAGTACAACCTTTAATGGATTGCCGACCAATAGATTATTTGTGTTTGATTACAATACAAAAACTCTGACTTTTCCAAATGGTTTTTTCAACAGCTCAGATACCATTCCAAAGGCTATTAACGACAATAGCATGGTTGTAGGTTCAGCAGATATTTTGCCTGCTGACGGCACGACAAGACGAAAGGTTGCGTTTTTGTTTGATATAGAAGCTAACAGCTTTACTGATTTAAACACTCTATTGCCCTGTGGTACTGCTTTTAATCTGGTTGAAGCCAAAGATATTAACAATAATAATGAAATTATTGCCAATGCTGTGATGTCCGTTGAACAACGTGACGCCAAAGGTGACGTGGTAAAAGACAGTGCTGGTAACCCAGTGATGGAAAACGTAACCCGAGCAGTGAAACTGACACCGGTTCCTAACGGCACTATTGATAGCTGCCAGGTGGAAGAAGAGCAAAGCTATGAACGTAAAGGTGGATCTTCAACCTGGTATAGTCTGTTGCTACTGCCATTGGTGTGGTTAAGACGACGCTTAAGCCAATAGGTATACACAGGCTTTAAACATGACAAACCCGCAATAGCGGGTTTGTTATTTTTAGTTTTATTCAAAGCAAATACTTTCCTATCGCCGGCCGCTCTGGCTTCGAGCATGTCAGATTATTTTTTTCAGATAATTTTAAAAAAAATTAAATTATTTTGTCATTAAATCTTAAATAAGTTCAGGTTCTTACTTAATGTCAATAGGCGAGGGCCAAGTTTACTGATGGAACCTTTTGGTCTTATCTACTATCTATTAAAGGGCAACGTAAGTTGCTTGCTTATTTATCAGATCGAGGAAGATTGCCTTATGAAAAGACAGAAAAGAGATCGTTTAGAACGTGCTCACGCTCAAGGTTATCGCGCCGCTGTCACAGGTCGCTCAAAAGAGATTTGTCCTTATCAGAATTTAGATACCAGATCGCAATGGCTCGGAGGGTATCGGGAAGCGATGGAAGATAAAGGGGTTGGCCTGTTTGCCAGAGGCCAGTAATTTACGAATTCAGATAACAAGGCCCCGATAACCGGGGCCTTGTGCGTTATTGAACTTTAAATATACAAGATCAAAAACGGGCTTTAACACCTAAAATGAAAGAACGACCTGGCAGAGGAGCATCTTCTTTGATAAAGGAGCTATGCACAAAACCTAATTCATCGGTCAGATTGTTGGCTTTGACAAAGGCAGTCAGATCCAGCTCATTCAGATTAAAATAGTAACTAAAACTCAAATCAAGGATCTGATAGGAGCCAGTTGCACTTTCATTTGCTGCCAGCTGATTTTGCTTCATGTAGTGAGTCCAGTCGAGGTTTGCTGACCAGTTTTGTGCTGAATAGCTATAGCTTGTACCTGCTTTCACTGGCGGTATACGGGGTAAATCACCGCCGTTGTCCAGCTTGGCCCGCACTGAGTCAATAAAAATCTCCAACTGTTGTTCAGCTGTCAGTTGATAGGCCATCGCAAACTCGGCGCCATACAAAGTGGCATCCTGCTGTTGATAGTGAAATATCGAGAAAGCTTCATCTTCCGCATGACCGTGCTCTTCATCATGCTCTTCGTGATCGTCATGGTCCTGAGCATGGTCTTCATCTGCATGGGAGTGCAGGTCAGCCATGGTTAAACCTGAATCTCTCATATACAGGTAGTTGTGTACCTTGTTATAAAACAGGTTGTAAGTGAAGGTAAAATCACCCTCATACTTGCGTAAGGTCAGGTCGATATTGTTCGCCACTTCTTTTTTGAAGTTGACATCAAACTCTGAAATTTCACCGTCTTGATCCAGCTGATAGACCAAACCTAATTCGTAAGTGCGGGTAGCAATGTGCGCACCGTTTGAATATAGCTCGGCAGCGCCAGGGGCTCGTTCAGAGCGGCTGACGGATAAAGCGGTGTTGTACCCTGGCTGAAAGTTCCAGACCAGGCCTGCAGACAGGCTAGACGCAGTAAAGTCATGTTTTACCTGATCTGCATGATCTTCGTCCGCGTCTTCTTCCTCGTGGTGATGCTCAAACTCAATACCGGAGGCTTTGTAATCGACGTGCTCAATACGGGCACCTAGCTGAGCTATGAAGTCGCCAAAACTGTGCTCTTCCAGTACAAATAAGGCGTGTGAATCTGTTTTGGTATCTGGTGTAAAGGCTTCTTCACCTATCGCCTGATAATCGCTTTGTTGCAGGTGATAACCAAAAACACCATGCCAGCCGGCTATAGTTTCATGCTCGGCAGTAAAGCGGCTCTCAAAGCTATCATTCTTAAAGGTGGTACCAATGACGCCTTCTTCTATTTCGTGATGCTGATAACGCGTCAGGGCGCTGCTAAAAGATAAGGTTTCAATGCCTTTAAAAGGTGTATAGAGCTCGCCAGCCAAGCCGTATCTGTCTTGCTTCACTTTGGCAAATACAGCTTCTTCATTATGCTCGTCGTGGTCATCATCATGTTGGTCTTGATCATCATGCTCTTCATGATGATGGTGGCCAGGAATGCCATATTCACTGTCGATATGCCCTATGGAAAAACCCAGCAAACCTTTATCGGTGATCCAGCTTAAACCACCATTCACTGCCGAATTATCCAGCCATGAATTTGCCAGTTGATCAGTGCTTTCGCCTTCATCATTGGTAAAATTTGGCACATCATAATTATCGGTTTTACGCTTAAAGCCATCCACATGCCAAGCGACTTGATCCTGACCGCCATCATGAGTTAAGACGGCAGTTCTTTCATCTGCACCAGAGCTATAGCGGGTTTCAATTTGAGTACTGGCAGCGCGCAACTGACGTGGCAATCTGTTATCGACCACGTTCACAACACCACCAATGGCGCCGCTGCCATATAACAAAGTGGAAGGGCCACGTAACACTTCTATTTGTTCTGTGGTGATGGCGTCAGCACTGATAGCATGGTCCGGACCAATGCGGGATACGTCAGCAGAATCAAGGCCATTACTTAATATGCGAACCCGTGGGCCATCCAAGCCACGTAAAATAGGGCTTGAGGCTACTGGACCGTAATAGTTGCTGTGTACGCCAGGCATCGACTTTAAGGTTTCACCTATAGTAGGCGCTGTTTTACGACTGAGTTCTTCGCCTGATAACACAGAAACAGGAGTGGCCATGTCCAAATCGTATTGATGCAAGCCTGAAGCTGAAACTACAATACGTTCCACGCCACCAGACTGGAGTTGTACTTTGAGTTCGTTGCCATTTGACAAGGTAACAAACTGGTCGCCATAGCCTTTGGCCGAGATATGCAGTTCAGCATCCGCTGGAGCCTGAATGGTAAAGCGGCCGTTTTTGTCTGCATACACATAGTGCTGACGGCCATGCACATGTACCCGAGCTTGCTCTATAGCTTTACCGTCACTATCCAGCACAAGGCCGTTTACTGTGATGTTTTGTGCGACAACCTGAGCTGAAAATGCCGAAACAACCAGCATGGCCACAGGTGTAAGTTGAAAAAGAGAAGGGCGCATCAAAAAAGCCTTTGAATGTTAGTTATGAAGTGTGATGTTATAACATTTTTGCGGATTAATGATTCAGACGCAAGTACTTTTGTGACGAAGTAAGATTAATTTAAGATTTAGCTTCGACAGCCGGAACTGTCATGCTTTAATATCTGCGTAATAATGTTCGAATAATCAAGAGGATAAGCCATGGATTTTTGGCCAGAATTTTTACTTATCGCGTCAGTGCATTTAGTGGCAGTAGCAAGCCCAGGCCCGGATTTTGCTATCGTTTTGCGTTATGCCGTGCGTTATGGTCGTAACGTTGCACTTTCAGCCAGTCTTGGCATAGGTATGGCGATTTTTTTACATGTTTGTTATTCGCTGCTTGGCTTAGGACTGTTGATTAAAACAACGCCTTGGTTATTTACTCTGTTTAGTGTGTTGTCTGCTGCGTATCTGGCCCATATAGGCTGGCAGGCTATTCGTAGCGGTGAGCCATCCCATACAGCGTCAGAAGATGTTACAGCGCCTGTTGCCGAGACGCCATCCAGGCTCAAAGCCTTTACCTCAGGTTTTGTTACTAATGGCTTAAACCCAAAGGCGACATTGTTTTTTTTGTCACTTTTTGCCGTCATTATTTCGCCTGTTACGCCACTCTCGTACAAAGTGATATACGGTACTTACATGGCATTTGCGACAACCGCCTGGTTTGCTTTTTTATCTGTTATCCTAACCCGCGAAAAAGTAAGAGCTTTTTTACTGCGTAAAGGGTATTGGTTTGATCGTTTAATGGGTGCTGTATTGCTGGCACTGGCTATGCATCTGGTTTACAGTGCAATTCAATCTTCGCTACACTAACCAGAAGATTGTTGCCGATACCAGCGAGGTGTCCCTATGCAAGTCGTCAACAAAGTGATTCGGTTGGATCTGACTTATGCGTCCGAGGCCAGCCATGTTTATCAAAAACGAACCTGTTATATAGCCCCCTATAAAACAGAGCTCGCCGAGCACTTTGCCAAGCGCTTGCTGGCTTATCTGTCATTTTTTGAATTCTCACCCCAACTGGCGAACACAGCAGGGGCGGGTAAAACTCCCGACTTGTATGTCAGCGATGCTGCTGACCATATCAAACTCTGGTGTAATGTCGATTTACTCAGCGAAAAGCATATGCAACGCGCCAGTCACCAGGCTGATCAGGTGGTGTTGTTTCTGGACGAAACACAACAGAAAAAAGTAAAAAACCAATACAAACAACATTTCAGCAATCTGCAGTTCCATACCTTATCCCATCAGCAGCTACTGGACTTTTGCAGCATGTTCAAAGGTCATATGCAATTGGACTTGTGGCGGGAAGATGACAAGTTATTGATCACAGATGGTGAACAAACCTTTGAGCTGGCGATCGCAGTGCCCTCAGAGCTGGAATTCTGGCATTAAGCCGACCTCAACTTGTCATTTCATTTTCTGTGGTTATAATGTCGACCCGTAATTTTTGCCCCGGATTTACGATCCGGCATTGCAGAAGGTGAATCAAACTAATGTACGTTGTAGCCGCTTTATATAAATTTGTCGCTTTACCTGATTATGTCGCCCTGCGTGACACCTTGTATCAACACTTGGTGCTGAATAAAGTCAAAGGAACCTTACTGCTTGCCGAAGAAGGGATCAATGGCACTATCTGCGGTCCGCGTGAGGGCATTGATGCCATGCAGCAGTGGTTTAAAGCAGACAATCGTTTTGATGGCATGTCCTACAAAGAATCCTTAGCCGATGAACAAGCGTTTTATCGCACTAAGGTCAAACTGAAGAAAGAAATTGTCACTATGGGGGTTGAAGGTATCAACCCTGCTCATATAGTCGGTACTTATGTCAAAGGTGAAGCCTGGAACCAGTTAATCTCTGCTCCAGATACTATCGTTATCGATACCCGCAACGATTATGAAGTGGCCATAGGTACTTTTAAAAATGCTGTCAATCCAAATACCACCAGTTTCCGCGAGTTCCCTGAGTGGGCAGAACAAAACCTGGATAAAAGCAAACATAAAAAAGTGGCGATGTTTTGTACCGGCGGTATTCGCTGTGAAAAGTCTACCGCTTTTCTAAAAGAGCAGGGCTTTGAAGAGGTGTATCATCTCGATGGCGGCATTCTGAAATATCTGGAAGAAGTGCCAGAACCTGAAAGTTTGTGGCAGGGCGAGTGTTTTGTATTTGATCAGCGCGTTGCTGTTAAACATGGCCTGGAGCAAGGTAGCTACGATCAGTGTTACGCCTGTCGTATGCCATTATCCCAAGAAGAAATGAAGTCGCCTCTTTATGTGCAAGGTTTAAGTTGTCCGCATTGCCATGACAAAATTACTGATGAGCAGAAAGCATCTTTTGCTGAACGTCAGAAGCAAATAGCTTTGGCCAAAGAGCGGGGCGAACAGCATATCCGTGATGGTAAAGTTGAATTCTAATTTCAGCTATATTTGAAAAGAGCCGTTAAGGCTCTTTTTTTTTCGGCCCTAAACCACCTACTTCAGTAGG
>NZ_RZUF01000070.1 GCF_004005375.1 Rheinheimera sediminis
AGTTACAACCATAGATAAGTTGCCGGAAAAGAAAGTTTGGCAGTTTAGTTCTGTTTGACGTTTCTGGTTAAGTAATCTTGCGCCAAAACCAACAGTTCTTTGGCCTGTTTGATGCACTCTGCGACGGCAGCGTCTTCAACCAGATCGCCAGAATAATCAGCAACATTACGTTGTTTACGCAAAGCGTCCAGCACTATAAGCCTGTCTGTCTCTATACCCACAGTTTTTACTAAAGATTGCAGCATGGTTTGATGGTGGCCAGGTTTACTGGTAAGGGTTCGAAATCCAGCAGCCTGCAGTGCAGCATTTGCCAGTTGCATAATGGCTTTGTATGCAGCATCAAAGCGGTTTTCATTACTCAGCCCAATCAACTCTGCATCTTTAATATTGCGTTGTGCAGCTTCTAGCAGCCGCTGAATAGCGGAGCTATCGGGGTTAATGCGTTCCAGCAGTTTGCCAATCAGATTGTCTAAGGTCATCCTTGTCTCCTGCGATCATCAGTAGCGGATTAGCCAGCAATTCACGGATAAAACCGGATTGCTCCGCCAGCGCTTTCTGCCATTCGGCTACTGAATATAGTTTAGGATTGATCTCACGGCCAAGCTGTTGCTGCGCTGGATACAGGCTCTTCACTGCATCAACAAAACTCAGTTCACCCACCAGCAGCAGGTCAATATCACTGCTGGCTGTCGCTTTGCCGCTGGCGACTGAACCAAAGACTGCAGCACACTGCAGTTGATCCGATACAGGCAACAAAGCCTGCCGTAACACATCAGCCAAACCTGTAGTTTTACGCAGAATACTGGCGAGTTCTTCATACACCACGCAGCTGGTATCGGCCTGATAACACAGCTGATTCCCTTGCTGTGTTTTCTTCAAAATGCCCGCCTGTGCCAACTTCGTTAACTCTTTATGCAATGTGCCGGGTTGAGTATCAGTTAAACGGGCAATTTCGCGTACATGCCAAGCCTCGTCGGGTTTAAGTAATAACAAACCCAACACCTGACGGCGGTAACCGGTAAACAGTAAATCCGTAAGAGCAGACACAGCAGCACCAAATGAAGCCAAATAAGCTACGAATGTAGCCTTTTAGGCTTCATTCGTCAATTTGTCGGTAATTGAGTAATCAGCCCCTCAAGGATAGCTTGCTAAAAGTCCCGAAAAACAGCTTGCCGTTTCTGAAA
>NZ_RZUF01000071.1 GCF_004005375.1 Rheinheimera sediminis
TTTGGTCTCTGGTGCTTCGTCGCTATTTCGCTCTGGGGCCGGGCCTGTGATAAGCCCCTGAATCAGATCCACCCGTTCAACTTGCGGGTTAAAACCGCCGCCATTGTTGCTGTTAGGGTCACGAAAGCGCACTCGCAGCACCAGCTCATCATCTGCTGAGACTGTTAATGTCTGGCCTGCTGTGGCGGTTTTAGCTGAGTTTTTCACTGCCACTTCAACAAACAAAGCATCTATTAAATCGCCAGTGGTGACAAAAACCTGCCCAGCTTTCAGTGCTGCAAAAATACTGTCGTAGTTTTTATCGGCGTAGACATAAGTTTTGGCATATTGGCCTGGCCAGAAATCAGCCCAGCCATCGGTGTAATGACCATGACTGTCAGATACGCCTGTCACCCACCAACGTCGGCCTTCGCTGAGTAAACTGTCCCACACCCCACCTAAACGGGCTGTCATCTGGTCATAGCCGCCCATAGTCGGATAATGGGGGTATTCGCCACGAATGGCGGTTGGGTCTGTGCTGCCATCCGGATTTAAAGTCGCGGCCTGATGGCCTTCAGCGCCCGTCATGCCAATGACCACATCAGCTGCTGTATCTTGCCAATCGCGTAATTGCTGTGGTGTCACTTTATTGTACTGTCGAAAACCTGTGGCTAAACGCGCCGGATGATTGACCAAAAGCAAAGGTTTATCAGGGAGTTCGTTCATGGCTTTAAGCGCCTGCAACATAAAAGCATCCTCTGCTTTTTCCGGCCCTGGTGGCACACCCTGACGGCCATTGTAGCGGCTTTCTATCTGGTACAACTGCTCTGCTTCAGAAGACCTCTGCGGCATAATAAAACTGGCATGTCGACCGCCAGGGCTATTGCCCGGCACATCAAACTCCATACCGTAAAATTGCAGTATCTGCGGCAAGGCTTTACGTGAAGCCACCAGCTCAGGATAAGCCTGCTCTAACGCCAGTTTGGCGCGATTTGGCCCGCCGTGGTCAGTCACCACCATCCAGCTTAAACCATAATGTGCGGCCATTTGCGCATTCAAAGCTGTTGAATATTTGGCATCTCCGCCAATAATGGGCGTGGGCGGAAACACTGAATTATCCCATTTCACGCTGTAATGGGTATGTACATGGTGATCGCCGGCCAGCCAGCTTTT
>NZ_RZUF01000072.1 GCF_004005375.1 Rheinheimera sediminis
GCGCGGTGTACAGAACTACTGGATCAGATCAACCCTGCTCAGTGGGTCGCTCTAAAGTCTAAGCTGCTATCAACCTATGATGATAGTGTCGACAGCTTGCGTTTTTACATTCTTGGTAAAAATTGGCGTAGTAAAGTGGAACATCATGGTGCCAAAGCAACGCTGGATTTATTTGCCGATCCCCTCATTATTTAGCTCATCGCTAACCTGTAGTGCTCTTTAAAAAGCCGGAACATTAGCGGCATTCTTAGTCACTGATCCTAAAGGTAATTAAGATGCCGCCTTACCCGTGTTCATTTGTTTCTTTCATATTGATCTGACGTTAGCGCAAATTGCACATAACGGTTAGACTATGCGTGCCTTTGCAAAAAGGCAGTCGCGTCCCGCACGGGGCGCGTGGATTGAAACAAAATACTAAACAAACAACAGCGCCGCCAGTCGCTGTCGCGTCCCGCACGGGGCGCGTGGATTGAAACAGGCTAAAGGGGGCGGCAGTGGGGGCTCTTAAAATGTCGCGTCCCGCACGGGGCGCGTGGATTGAAACGCTCAGGCCGTTCCTGAGCCTTTGGCTATTCAGCAGTCGCGTCCCGCACGGGGCGCGTGGATTGAAACGTATGATAAAGGCGTAACCGCTGCCGTATCTAAGTCGCGTCCCGCACGGGGCGCGTGGATTGAAACTGTGCGCCTGGTCGAACTGTCCCACTTACTGCGAGTCGCGTCCCGCACGGGGCGCGTGGATTGAAACACGTATCACCGCTATTGGGCTCAAGCTGAATTCGCGTCGCGTCCCGCACGGGGCGCGTGGATTGAAACCTCATGTTAGATAAAAGTTTATGTATCTTGCTCGTCGCGTCCCGCACGGGGCGCGTGGATTGAAACTAATCCCTTGAGCAATTGAGCGGATAACCTGGCGGTCGCGTCCCGCACGGGGCGCGTGGATTGAAACTACGACATCAAACGACAATCGGGCCGCATAGCCTGGTCGCGTCCCGCACGGGGCGCGTGGATTGAAACAGAATCAGCTAATCCAAGTCGGTGATTTTAATTTGTCGCGTCCCGCACGGGGCGCGTGGATTGAAACT
>NZ_RZUF01000073.1 GCF_004005375.1 Rheinheimera sediminis
ATGTACTGTTTGCTGGTGCCTTCGGCTAACAGTTGACCACTGGGGCTGTAAACAAAGCGGGTTTGAGTACTGCCTACTTTTTTATAGACCCGCTGGCCCAATGCGTTGTATCTGTGCTGAGCCTGCGCTTTGCATCCGGTTATCTTTGTTGTAAACGTACTTCATCACTTATGACTTGGCTTCTGACCCGTCTGGCTGCCAGACCCTGCATACCTATAGCAAAATCATCCGGCAAATGGCGCTGTAGATGCGCTTATCTTCTGCACAAACTCATTAGTTATAGCCAGTGTCAATTGAACAATAGGGATAAGGTCCAAGACCTTACCCCTATCTCTGTTTTTTTAGTTTGGGTCGGTCTCATATTTTTTTTTCAACTCAATCCAGGAAAAATATGTTAAAAGACCTCCCCATGCAATTAGGAATGGAATCCAGAACCAGTGGTTAGACAGGAACACTGAACAATCAATAAACTGCTTTTCTCTGATACTCTTGTACGCGTATAGAGCGGACATGCCCAAAAAACAGCTTAATACTCCCACCAATGGTCCGTATATAAGTGTGAACTTGAGATGTCCCATTCGTCGTATATTTAGCCACTTTCGTTTATTCACCCAAACCTCCTGCTTCGGAACGCAGGCAAGTCGTCAGAGCATCGTTATACTGCCTGAGCACGTTGATTTCATTGGCTGAGTAATTTCCGTTCTGCCATTCTCCAAATGACCGTATCCCTTGATACCCAGTATACATCGCAGAACCGAGAACTGAAAAACCGGTCCCAACACCAGAGACTCTCCAAGAGTTCAACGCCAATCCTGTTCCAAGTGAGCCGCTTGCAGTTGCAACAAAGTTACTAGCAAAGAAATCAAAAGCGGCGTTAGGGTCAGGAGCAAAAACTGAATTCCATCTACCAAATCGATATACCTGATCAGTACCATTAACGCTCCGTCGCATGTTCCATTTATCACCATCAGGGGTATTGGCTTTGGCTTGGCTACTGCATTTACATAATCCAAAAATATCTATAAACGAAACAGGATTTCCCCCAACATACCCATAAGTATTCAACCCACCCG
>NZ_RZUF01000074.1 GCF_004005375.1 Rheinheimera sediminis
ACACTCATTATCCCGAGTTCAGGTTAAGTAATAACAGCTAACTGCGGCATAAAAAACTGTCCGCGCTTATAGTCGCGGACGACATAAGCTTCGGCTTTGCATAAGATTTTATACGAACCCTTACCCCAGATTAATTCGTTTTTTTGCAGGAGTCACCATGTCCTTTTACCAAGGCGCGTCCAATTCAGCATCCTTTTTAACCTTACAACGCTGCGGAGGTTTAGCCTCCATAGGCATGGCTTTGTGTTACTTCACAGTAGCACTGATCTTTTTTGCTGCTTTATCTCAACCTGAACAAGCAGAACCTTTACTGAGAATTCAATACATAGATCAGCATCAGTTTTTGGTAGCAACAGGTTATGCCATAGGTTATTTGCTGTTTGGTTTTTTACTGGCCGTGATGGTGATTGCTATCCCTCAGCAGTTGCCTCAGCCGCGGTCTGCCTTAGTGCAAGTTTCAGGGTTGTTTGGCAAGGTTTGGGTGGTCTTAATGATGGCGTCTGGCATGATAGCCCTGACAGGTTTGGAGCGAGTGATCAATCTGGTCAATACAGATCCAGATCTCGCCGTAACCCTCTTTTCTGTTATGGGGATGATGACCCATGCTCTGGGCGGCGGTATTGAATTGGTGGGTGGTCTGTGGATCCTGTTGTTCAGCCTGGCCGGATTGCTGCAACAACCACAAAAGGCAAAACTACATTGGCTTGGTCTGCTCACAGGCAGCTTTGCGATACTAACCGTTTTTCATACCCTGCCTTACCTGAAAGAAGCCTTTGGCTTGTCTCAACTTGTGTGGCAGCTATGGTTTGGGGTTGTGTTATTGCGTCAAAGCCAACAAGAGATCACGGCTGAGTAAAATGAATCGAACAACAGTTCGTTTGTAACCAAGATCAAGCATTTGAATAACAGAAAACAAAAAGCCCGTCACAAGGACGAGCTGTTTGTTTTTTTATGGTGCCCAGAGGCGGACCAGGTTTGCCGGGAGCAAACCGGAACAGC
>NZ_RZUF01000075.1 GCF_004005375.1 Rheinheimera sediminis
ATAGGTGTTCACTTTGGGGCAGAATACGCAGGTAACATCAAAGGAACGCAAATCAGCGTCTGTGACACTGTTGCTTATCTTGTTGGTTGGGGGAGATTAGTATTAAAGTGGCATATTTTGACATCCAGTGGTGAACCAGTTGAGTTTCCTGAAAGGGGCTATAAATGGAATCAACTGGGCTTACTTGCTGTCAGTTTTCACGAAAAGTACAGTAACTGGCAATTCAACGATTTACTTAATGAACTGGACTCAACGATAAACGAACTAATCGCGTTAGTTTCAAGTTTGAGTAACGATCAATTGTATGGAAAAGCCTGGTACGAAAAATGGACGCTTGGTCGCATGATCCAGTTTAATACAGCGTCGCCAATGAAAAATATGCGCGCCAAAGTCAGGCGTTTCAATAAAAATAATGGTTTGCAGTAAGGCATAACAAGGCCCGGCAGTAGGCAGCCTCTGGCTGCTGGACTCGCTTCGCTCGCCACTGCGGGCATCGTTATGTTTAAGGAGAAATCGTGAAGTATATCTGCGTTTTATTGATGTTTTTTTGTGTTTCATGTGCTTCTAATAATCAAGTTTCTAAATCAGAAGAGCTCCCTGTTAATGTCGAATGCCAAACTATCGAAGAGCAGAGAGTTTTAACGAAAGCTGATGAAAATGAATTAGAAAAAAATTGCGAAGAGCATCCTTCGAATCCAATTGGGGCAATAATTCAAAGTGGTATATCAATTGGTATATTACTTGCGTTAGTACTTTAAACATAACAATCAGCGCCATTTGGGGCCTCCGGCCCCTGCGACGCTCACAAGTTCGCGCGCTTGCGCGGGACGTTAAACAGATAGAGGAGTAGATCTAGTGTTATCACCTCGCACGATCCG
>NZ_RZUF01000076.1 GCF_004005375.1 Rheinheimera sediminis
CTATTGGTTTGGCGGGTGGGTTGAATACTTACTCATATGTCGGCGGGAATCCTTTAACTGGCATAGATCCTTTTGGATTGTATTGTTTTTCTCTGGCGGAGAGAAATGGAATAAAAGGGGCTGCACAAGGTGCGATTGAAGGAGCCAGATTTGGATTGGCAGGAATATTTGTAGGTGCAGCTTCGTATGGCGTCGCGGAGTATGCAGCAGCTGAGCTAGGGATCCCTAGCTTGGCAAGTGGAGCTACTGCACTTGTAAACGGAGGTAATTTTACAGCAGCTGGAATTGCCACTTTGGTAACGGCAAGTAGTACACCTAAAATAGCGTTAGATGATACTTTGAATGGTGCCGTGTCAGGCTTCTTAGGTGGGTATACCTCTGGAGGAAAAGGCTATGGTTTCTTGCGAAATCTAACAAAGGGTGCTGGGCTTGGTGCACTATCTGGATTTGGCAGAGATCTGGCGGATGTGGGTATGGATTTCGTGGAAAGCTTTGATGATTGTGGATGTAAAAAGTGATGAAAAATAAATGGAAAGCATCAGGAGCAATGATAGCGTTTGCTTGTCTGTCGTTATTGCTTTTACCTTTTGCGACAGAACAAATAGAAGCACTACCTTATGAAGAACATCAAATAGCGGCATTAAAGAAGTTTTTAGGCTATTTGTATATGTTTTGCTTTTTTGTAGTTGTAGCTTATTGGGTCAAGCTAAACAACAAAGATAAAAGCTAAAAAACATGGGGTAAGGCCTTCTACCTTACCCCTATTTTTCGATTTGCCCTAAACAGGCATCACCAGCAGTGGTTTGGGTAATCATAGTTTTGGCTATGATGCGTTGGGTA
>NZ_RZUF01000077.1 GCF_004005375.1 Rheinheimera sediminis
ATGATTGCCCAAACCACTGCTGGTGATGCCTATCAAACGCTTTTGTTCACAACGAAAAACAGGGGCAGGCTGCAAAACCTCCTCCTATGCGTAGTTCAGCTAGCTGTGAGGTCCGATATTCTAAAATGCCAATAAATAGCCGCAAAAATGACAAAAATAATCATTAGAGTATATGAAGAAGTTGCAGCTATTCTTGTAAAGAAAAACAAATTTATAAGAAATCGGCTGCTCTTTCCTTCAGAACGCGAAAGGATTACAAAGGATTGCTCTCTCGTGCAATCATACTTTTTTCTTACGCATTGAATTATTTTCTCTTTGAGATAAAAAAATAAAATAATGCAGAAAAATAGAAATCCAAAAATCAAAGGGAAATATTTTCCGTTGTGAAAGTAATCCACCATCATCTGAATGCCCCCTTCATACCCATCCGGTACGAAACAGTTGTGCAAGCCAACATAGCTGTAGGATATGATGCCCACATTGTTTTGTCTTTCGCTAAAGCGAAGTTCATGTCCCTGATTAATTTGTCCGTTTTATGAAGTGACTCATATGCTTTATCAACATCGGATTTATTGCATCCTTTATCATTTTCAGCATCCTCGATACCCTGAGCCAATTTATTTCGGCTATCACGCAAATCATTTAATTGGTTGGCTTTCTCCGTCAAATCAAAGTAATCGTTTAATGCTGAACCGCCAGAATATCCGGCGCAAAACATACTGACACCAAGCCAAGGATTTAGTCCAAACTGATCTACATAAATAGTGGGATTCCCGCCAACATACCCATAAGTATTCAACCCACCCG
>NZ_RZUF01000078.1 GCF_004005375.1 Rheinheimera sediminis
TCGCCCCTTATATGGACTCCCCTGAACTATCAACAGAATTTTTTTACACTGGTATAGATGCGCACTTATATACGGGCTTTCGTGAGGAGCTACCTCTGCACCTTCAATGTATTCGCACCATCATGCCTTTTCTACAAAGCGGTTTTCTCAACGCTGTGGGGCGAACAGGCTCTTGATGGTCGGTCTTACCTGTGTTTAAGCATCTGTTTGATAGAACTCGTTACGCCGTTTGCAACGACGCGTTGTAACTCTCTCCACGACTGAGCATCGCCCAGGCTGTGCGGATGGTTTTATTGGCCAGCGCCACTGCCGCAATTCGCTTTCCTCTGCGTTGCATCAGCGCTTTTAACCATATCTCTTTGGCTGTTCTGGCCTCTCGCTTATCTAAATAACTCAGGACGGATATCGCTCCCTGAATAAGCACTGAGCGTAAGCGTTTATGCCCGCTCATTTGACTGATAGAGCCTATTTTTTGCTTACCACCACTGCTGTGCTGAACCGGTGTTAATCCTAAGCATGCGGCCGCATCACGGCCATTTTTAAAGTGCGAGCCATTGCCTATCGCCAACTTTAAACCCAATGCGCCTATCGGACCCACACCTTCGAGCTCTATCAGTGAACGACTTTGTTCATCCTGTATCGTCAACGCCGTTTGCTGTCGCGTCAACTGAGCTAACTCCGCCTCTATGGTCTGAAACAAGGCCCACATCTGAGCCATGCTTTCACGAAAGCTCATCGGTACGTCATTTTCACCATCTTCCAGCACTTCGGGTATCGCAGACCGCAAGGCTGC
>NZ_RZUF01000079.1 GCF_004005375.1 Rheinheimera sediminis
GCTTTCGATCAAATCGACAAAGCGCCAGAAGAAAAAGCTCGTGGTATCACGATCAACACTTCTCACGTTGAATACGATACACCAACTCGTCACTACGCACACGTAGACTGCCCAGGCCACGCTGACTATGTTAAAAACATGATCACTGGTGCTGCACAGATGGACGGCGCAATCCTGGTTGTAGCTGCAACTGACGGCCCAATGCCACAGACGCGTGAGCACATCCTGTTATCTCGTCAGGTAGGTGTACCTTTCATCGTTGTATTCATGAACAAATGTGACATGGTAGACGACGAAGAGCTGTTAGAGCTGGTAGAGATGGAAGTACGTGAGCTTCTTTCTGACTACGATTTCCCAGGTGATGACCTGCCGGTAATCCGTGGTTCAGCGTTAAAAGGTCTGGAAGGCGATGCAACGTGGGAGCCAAAAATCCTTGAGCTGGCAGCAGCTTTAGATTCTTACATCCCAGAACCACAACGTGCGATTGACAAGCCATTCATCATGCCAATCGAAGACGTATTCTCAATTGCTGGTCGTGGTACTGTAGTAACAGGCCGTGTAGAGCAAGGTATCGTAAAAGTAGGTGAGTCAGTAGAAATCGTTGGTCTGAAAGACACAGTGACTACTACTTGTACTGGTGTAGAAATGTTCCGTAAACTGTTAGACGAAGGTCGTGCAGG
>NZ_RZUF01000008.1 GCF_004005375.1 Rheinheimera sediminis
CTACCGCGCAGCACCGGCTTAAAAGCAGGCAGCAAGGCTTACAGCGTGAGGGTGAACAACTCCGCCAGAGATAGTGACCTTTATCGAGGAAAACTAAATATTATAAGTGATATTCCTCAAGTTAAATCAGTGTCCACCTCACCCGAACCTCTTACAGAAACAAAAGATTTTGTGATAAAAGTTCACTTTGATCGCGTGATAAACAATGCATACATCTCGATCAATTCGGCTAACAGAGAGAGCATGACAATAGATCTTGCGGATAAAAGAGTCGCGACGATCAAACTAAAAGCGTTAAAAGCCGGGTCATATAAATATGAAGTTTTTCATGCATTAGATACAACCAGTATTTACAGAAATACGATTTCGGTTTACCCAGATCAGGATATTTGCAATGGGGTTGTCTGCCAAGAGTATAAAAAAAGATTTGAACAGGAAATGACAATTTGCCTGGCAGAAAACAGTACGAAAACCATTTACCCAGTGCATCAAATTAATAATACCCGCATAGAAACTATTTTTCTTAATGACTCTATTTATGCACGAGCTAAATATGATGTAGATGCACATAGCGTTCTAGTCGCAGCACGAAGCCCTCTTCCCGCTCCGCAGCACATGTATGAGTTTGCTCACAACTTGATCTCGGGGGTAGAGCTTTACACTGATTGGATGAAAATATCTTCTGGTTCATTCGGAGACAAAAGAAGCCTGTGCGAAGCCAGCATACATTTGAATTTCATGCCTGAGATTGCTGCAAAGTTTCGCAGAGGATTTCTAGAAACAGCTGCATCAAACCTTAAATTATTTCAGGAAGCCGAATCGACCCAAGGTCTTGCCCTAAACCAAAATTTTATGGCTTCAGATGCTTTGGCTAAAGCAAAATTTCGCAGTAATGTTGTACTCGGGTTGAATGATGGCTTAATGGCAATTCGAAACCAGCAAATGGATGCTATGTCTCGAAGAGCATCTATTAGCTTCGCCATTTCGAGAACTGTTGGCCATTTTATTACCGACGATCTTGAAGTCATTGAGCAATTAGCGGAGCTTCCACAACTTATTGATGAACTTAACAACTCACTAACCATGTATAAAGAGATTTTTCGCGATACTGATTTAGAGTCTCTACTTGGCCCTTTGGTCACTCTTATTGAAAATTCTCCAGAAGGTGGCTGGTTGGATTCTTTTGAACTGGAAAAAGTTATAACATCAGCAGCCTTTAAAGAGACATTTGCGAAAGCCATAGGTTTAGATCTAAAAAAATCGGCAGGAATAAGAGCAATGTCATCTCCAGAATTCGCTTATATACTTGGCTCAATGGGAGGCGAGGCGATTGTAGAGATTGCTCAAAAATTTGCCAGTCTAAAAGCGCTGAAAGAAATCCAGAAGAAAGCAGGCAAAGCAGTTGCCGGCGCTCTGGTTAAGACATTAGGTAAATCAGCGAGTATTATTTATAAAGCGTCTAATAAAGGATTTTCTAGTACTGAAAAGCTAATGCTCACAGGCGGGAATCCCTTAACTGAGATACTCAGTTTTCGAGATACACTTAATATCTTTTTTGAACCAGATGATGTAGATGCAAATGCTTTAGAAGCAGTGTCTTTAGACTTCCCCGATATACGTGGAAATGCACTCCGCTGCGGTACTCTCACTAATTCTATAATTACTAATTACCCGACGAGTTGTTTTGTACTTAATGGAACTAAAATCGGCCACGGTAGATCTTTTAAATATGCGGTCACAGAAAATAGTTCGTTTTTTGAAAAAAATTATCGCGCTTTATTTTTGCACACTACAACGGCAAAAATAGACGGTTGCCAAGTGCATCATATCATTCCACAATCCCTAAAATTATTACTAAAAGTTGATACAAATAATTATTTTGCAGTGAATGACCAATCCAATTTAATGGCGCTTCCTATGAATGACACAATAAAGAGTAAATGTGCACGTAATGGAAAAGCTGTCATTCATAATGGCTATCACAGCATCTATAATAAATTTGTTTCAGCAGCATTACGTGAAGACGATGGAGTAAGGATTATTGACGTAAGTGAGATGGTTATTATGAGAGAAATGTTAAGAGCAGCGCTAAGCGCTGGGCGTGGCTTATTTCCAATTTACAAAAAGGAGCTCAGTAAAGATCCTTTAGTTGAAAAAAACCTACAACGTAGACGCAGTACAAATACAATACAATTCATGATTAAATACTATGAGTCTGTTTCAAAAGTATAAATAACAGTCAGTTTTAAAATTTAAGATGGTGTTTTATGAACGAAACAGCTATATCCTTTAGATTTTTTCGTGCAACCGTTTTAATGATGGCGGTTTTATTATTTGCTACAGCTTGCGGTGGTGGGGAGAAAAGTAATGATCCGCCACCACCTAGCTCTGGTGTGCCAAGTCCTCCACCAGTAACGCAGCCACCAGTAACACCTCCCCCGCCTGTGGTTACACCACCCACCACACCTGTCCCGGTTATCGACGAGGACCATGTGTTTATTATTTATGCTCGCTCTACACTTGAAGAAAGTGCCGCGGATGCAGGGATTATTAGAATAAACAATAAAAATATTTCAGAACAAGATTTTTACTATGTAGAACTCGAACGGCAGGTCATCTATGTTTTATCCAAAAACCTATTAGCAACCGATAGCGACAATCATTTATATTTTGAAATACCTGTCACATACAATGAATTATCTGGACTTACTGCATATATTGACGTCAACATATCTACACTAGAAAAAAATATAGTGTATACATCTATCTACCATACGGCGGCTTCTGACATTCTAAAACATGTAAAATCAGAAGGTTTAGACTATGAAAAAGTCGCAGAATTTCTCGACCTGTCAGGCTCCTTAAGTAATTTAAATGAATTGTCGAGCGTTGCAAATACGTCTTACCCAAGAAGCCTACTCGACCAATATCTATTTTTTGCATCGAACTCTAATTACGCCGGTGTAAAAAAAGTTTTAGAAGATATATCGAATGCTGCTCAAGAACTTCATTTTACCGTAGAATCAGGCCTCGCTAAGTTACCTGAAAAAACTATTGAAATTGAAGTTGGCGCTGTTTTAGGGGTGATGATGTTATGCCCTAATAAAGCCTTTAACGGTATTGATTATTTAGAATTAACAGCTGTTATAGATTTAAATTCTAATGATGAGCAATGTCTGTATAAATATGCATTTTGCTATGAGGGTTCTGAAGAAGTTGAGCCAGTTTGCGGATCGTTTAAAGAAGCAAAACTAACACACAATTACAATAAAGAAACAATACAAATACAATTGTCAGTAAGAGACTCAAAAACAGATGAACTATTTACACGCGCAACTGAATTAAGCTTGGGCAAACCCGACAAGGTTAGGCAGATAGTTTATTGTGCATTGCTGCGACAAAATAACTACAGCTGCGAGAGTTAGTTTTGACTTTGTATAGATGGAATTCGTCAGGGTCAGGCCTTGAATGTTGATTCAACATTCAATGGAATTCGTCAGGGTCAGGCCTTGAATGTTGATTCAACATTCAAGGCCTGACCCCCTGAAGGGTTTGGCGGACTAATTCTTGCGCTGCTTGTTCTGAGCAGGATTCGGCGTAGCAACGCAGTTCAGGAGCATTGCCCGATGGGCGCAAGTGGATGATATCCTGGTTGGCTAAGGTTAAGCGTAAACCGTCGGTTTGATTAACCTCGCTGATGCTGCTGTCCACAAAACCTAGCTGCTGTAAAAACAACTCTGGCGCTGCTGCGGCTTGCGCCAATATGGCCTTGCTTGCTTCAGTGGCAAAATTGGTAATGCGGTCGCTGGCAGTGTATCGCGCTGGCAAGCTGGCTAACAAAGCAGAAACACTGCCCTGCCCCGCTAGTGCCAAAGCCGCCAACGCAGGCAATACAGCATCACGGGTTGGTAAAGCGGCCAGCTCTGCTGCACCAATCTGCACTGAGCTGCCCAGCAGGAAACCGCCATTGGCTTCAAAGCCAGCATAGGTTTTGTAGTCTGCGGCTAAATCGTTAAAAGCGGCAATAACATAAGGCGAACCTATACGGGTGCGCAGCACAGTGCTGAAGCTGCCGGTCTTTTCAATAGCAGTATTGCAGCTCACAGGCACAGCCAAAGCTTCAACAGCTAAATAGCGGGCAGCCAGTAAGCAGAGTAAATCGCCACGCAGCCAATTGCCTGCCTCATCAGCCAACAAAGGCCTGTCGCCGTCACCATCTGTGGAGAAAATAGCATCCAACTTGTGCTCTGCCGCCCATAGCCTGGCTTTAGCTCTGTCTTCTTCTGACACTGCTTCCGTGTCTATAGGCACAAAATGATCGGTGCGCTCCAGCGTGATCACTTCAGCACCCAAGGCACTAAATAACTGATTGTATAAATCACGGCCTGCGCTGGAATGCTGGTAAATACCTATGCGCTTGCCCTGCAATAAGTTGGCAGGAAACACCTGTAGATAGCGCTCTATATAAGCTGCTGCCCCTGAGGTGTTGATCTGCAGTGTCTGCAAGGCTGTAATGGCTTCAAATTCGGTTTCAGAATGAATAATGGCAAACTCGTCTTGCTTGCTAATTTCACCATCCGGCCGGTAAAACTTTAAACCGTTGCGATCAAAAGGAATATGACTACCTGTAACCATAATGGCTGGAATAGCCTGCTGCATAGCGACAAAAGCCAATGCAGGTGTAGGTAACACACCATAAAATATAGCTGTTAAGCCAGCCTGCTGAGCCGCCACAGCACAAGCTTGCGCCATATGTAAACTGCTTGGCCTGTTGTCGATACCAATAGCAACAGTATCAAAATGAAAAGCTGGCCGCATTTGAGCAACAAAAGCATGAGTAAAAGCGGCACAGACATCAGTGGTAAATTGAGTAACTAGACCACGGGCGCCACTGGTACCAAAAGCAATTCCGCTATTGGCGATAACGTCCATTGTATTAAGCATGGTGACTCCTGGTTTTGCTGATTCTTTGTTTACGAATGGGGTCAGGCCCCCAATGTTCCCCGGATTACTGTAGGGGCGACCTTTATGGTCGCCCGTGGTATTAAACCAATATCCGGCACACGTTTGGCTGACAATTCACGGGCGGGGTAAACCCCGCCCCTACAATGTATTTCCATAAATCCAGATACTGTAGAGGCGACCTTTATGGTAGCCCGTGGTTTTAAACCAATATCCGGCACACGTTTGGCTGACCATTCACGGGCGGAGTAAACCCCGCCCCTACAATGAATTTCCATAAATCCAGATTACTGTAGGGGCGACCTTTATGGTCGCCCGTGGTTTTAAACAAATATCCGGCACACGTTTGGCCGACCATTCACGGGCGGGGTAAACACCACCCCTACAATGTATTTGCATTGATCCGGATTATCGTAGGGGCGACCTTTATGGTCGCCCGTGGTATTAAACCAATACCTGGCATGCGTTTGGCCGACCATTCGGGCGGAGTAAACCCCGCCCCTACAATGTATTTCCATAAATCCGGATTACTGTAGGGGCGACCTTTATGGTCGCCCGTGGTTTTAAACCAATATCCGGCACACGTTTGGCCGACCATTCACGGGCGGGGTAAACCCCGCCCCTACAATGTACTTCCATAAATCAAGATTACTGTAGGGGCGACCTTTATGGTCGTCCGTGGTATTAAACCAATACCTGGCATGCGTTTGGCCGACCATTCGGGCGGAGTAAACCCCGCCCCTACAATGTATTTCTATAAATCCGGATTACTGTAGGGGCGACCTTTATGGTCGCCCGTGGTTTTAAACCAATATCCGGCACACGTTTGGCCGACCATTCACGGGCGGGGTAAACCCCGCCCCTACAATGTACTTCCATAAATCAAGATTACTGTAGGGGCGACCTTTATGGTCGTCCGTGGTATTAAACCAATACCTGGCATGCGTTTGGCCGACCATTCGGGCGGAGTAAACCCCGCCCCTACAATGTATTTCTATAAATCCGGATTACTGTAGGGGCGACCTTTATGGTCGCCCGTGGTTTTAAACCAATATCCGGCACACGTTTGGCCGACCATTCACGGGCGGGGTAAACCCCGCCCCTACAATGTATTTCCATAAATCCGGATTACTGTAGGGCGACCTTTATGGTCGTGAGTGGTTTTAAACCAATATCCGGCACACGTTTGGCTGACCATTCACGGGAGGGGTAAACCCAGCCCCTACAATGAATTTCCATAAATCAAGATTACTGTAGGGGCGACCTTTATGGTCGCCCGTAAAACCTGACACCAATGATTCAACATTCAAGGCCTGACCCCGTTTATTCACACCCGGCCGTATTTATCGGAGAAACGTACTATGTCGTCTTCGCCTAAATAACTGCCCGACTGAACTTCAATCAGTTCCAGCGGCACTTTGCCTGGGTTTTCCAGCGCGTGAACTGCGGTAATAGGAATATAAACCGATTGATTTTCGGATAAATATTGATCTTTGCCGTCTATGGTAACCAAAGCTGTACCAGCAACCACTATCCAGTGTTCAGCGCGGTGGTGGTGCATTTGCACTGAAAGCTTAGCGCCAGGTTTTACCGTAATACGCTTCACCTGAAAACGTTGGCCATTGTCGACCGAATCGTATTTACCCCAAGGCCTATACACTTCACGATGAAAGTTTACTTCAGTGCGTTCAGCCGCTTTTAGCTGGTTAACTATATGTTTTACGTCCTGAGTACAGTCTTTATGCGCTACCAAAATAGCGTCTTTGGTGTTCACAATCACCAGGTCGCTCACACCTACAGTAGCCACCATTTTGTCGTCAGAATGCACGTACAAGTCATGCGAATTGTGACTAAAGACCTCACCACGCAACACATTGTTTTCTGCGTCTTTGGTCGCTACCTGCCACAAAGCCGCAAAGCCACCTACGTCATTCCAACCTGCGTCCAAAGGAACTACTACTGCATCCTGAGTTTTCTCCATCACTGCATAGTCGATAGAGTCATCAGGGCAAGCCAAAAAGGCTTCTTTGTCAATGCGGATAAAATCAAGGTCGGCCGTTAAATTTGCAACAGCGCGCTCACAGGCCTGATAAATATCTGGTCTGTGTAGCTTTAACTCTACTAAATAGCGTGAAGCTTTAAATAAAAACATACCACTGTTCCAGTAGTATTCACCGCTTGCTAAATAGCCTTGAGCTGTAGCCGCATCTGGTTTTTCTACAAAAGCCGCTACTGCATAAGTTGATTGCTCGCCTGACTGCGCGCTTTGTTCCGGCGCATTGGCAGCATTGGCAGCAACAGCCTCACCCCGGCGAATATAACCATAACCAGTTTCAGCATGGCCAGGCACTATGCCAAAGGTAACCAGCTTGCCCGCTTGCGCCAGAACTGTCGCCTGAGCTACTGCGGCATGAAAGGCTGGCACGTTTTGGATCACATGGTCGGCGGCCAGTACTAACAACAGAGGGTCGTCGCCTTTTGCAACAGCAGTAAAGGCAGCCAGCGCTATAGCAGGTGCTGTATTACGCCCTGCCGGCTCCAATAAAATTTGTGCATTGGCTATATGCAGCTGCTTTACCTGTTCAGCGGTAATAAAGCGGTTGTCTTCATTGCAAATAACCATAGCAGGCTGATGGGCCAAGCCCTTTAAACGCAACAAGGTTTCCTGCAGCATGCTGTGTTCACCACAAAGCGGAATAAACTGCTTAGGGTAGTTACTGCGCGACAAAGGCCATAAACGAGTGCCCATGCCACCGGCCATAATAATTGGAAATAGCACTTCCATCCCTCGGGTTCATCCTTCGGGGTCAGGCCTTGAATTTTGAATCAAAATTCAAGGCCTGACCCCACTAACTACATGCGACAAAGCGTTTTGCCAATCTGACGGCAAAACGCCAAATGAGTCGAGCATTTTTGCTGTACTTAAAACGGAGAAAGCAGGCCGACGTGCTGGGGTTGGGTATTCACTGGTTGGAATAGGTTGTACCACCACATCCTTTAGTAAAACTCCATGCTCTTTCGCTGCAGCGAACACCTGTTGAGCAAATTCAAACCAACTTACCGCCTTATCGCCACAAAAATGATAAACACCTCCGTCACGACCCGAATCAGCTACTTTTAACACAATGTCTTTAATAGCGGCAGCAATATCACCTGCATAGGTAGGGCAACCAACCTGATCAGCAACTACTTTTAGCTCATCTCTTTGCGCGCCTAATCGCAACATTGTTTTCACAAAATTACTACCGTACTCGCTAAAAACCCAAGCAGTACGAATAATAATTGCAGCGGGATAAGCCTGCAAAACAACGATTTCACCAGCAAGTTTAGTTTTACCATAAACGCTGGTTGGATTTACTGAATCGGTCTCAACATAAGGCCTTGTTGCCGTACCATCAAATACATAATCTGTTGATACATGAATAAAACCAGCCTTATTCGCACTACACCATAGGGCTATTGCTTCAGGGCTACTGGCATTAATAAGCTGAGCCAACTCAGGTTCGGCTTCGGCTTTGTCTACTGCTGTGTAAGCCGCCGCATTGATCACAAAATCTGGCTTCAAATTGTCTAGCTTTTGACAAATATGTTCAGGTTCTGACAAATCAACAAGAGCCCTGTCAGCAAAAACAACGTCGTGCTCACTAGCTTGAAACACATCAGCCAGGCATTTGCCTAGCTGACCATTAGCACCTGTGACTAAAATTTTCATAACAAAGCCAGCTCCTCTCGAAGCGCTTTTAAAGAACCAGCAGCACTATCTTTGGCTGATAATTTAAAATCCAGATCCAGCTCAGGCCATTGAATAGCCAAATCCGGGTCATTCCAGCTTAACGAGCCTTCATCTGAAGGGTCGTAATAATCTGTACACTTATATTCAAAATCGGCCATGTCGGATAACACCACAAAACCATGAGCAAAACCTGGTGGCACCCAAAACTGCTTTTTATTTTCCTCGGACAGAATTAAACCATACCATTGGCCAAAACTAGCTGAAGCAGGCCTAATGTCTACTGCCACGTCGAATACTTCTCCACGAACCACCCGAACCAGCTTGCCTTGAGGGCGTTTTTTTTGAAAATGCAAACCACGCAACACGCCTTTTGCAGAGCGTGAATGGTTATCCTGAACAAAAGGCAAATCAATACCAGCCAGCTCAGCGTAACGGCTTGCACTAAATGTTTCTAAGAAAAAGCCACGTTCATCACCAAATACTTTAGGCTCTATCACCACGCAGCCTTGTAAACCTGTTTCTATCACCTTCATAAACTAATAGCCCCTAAGCTTATGGATTAACAAGTAACCGCGACAGATACTGACCGTACCCCGTCTTTTTCAAAACATCAGCCCTTTTGGCTAGTTGCTCAGGGGTTATCCACCCTTGGTTAAAGGCAATTTCTTCCAGGCATGCTACTTTCAAGCCCTGACGATGCTCTATAGTTTGCACAAATTGCCCTGCTTCTAACAACGAATCATGGGTGCCTGTGTCTAGCCAGGCAAAACCACGGCCCAACAGGCTTACATTTAAATCACCTCTGTTAAGGTAGGCCATGTTTACGTCCGTAATTTCCAACTCGCCACGGTGAGATGGCTTAATATGTTTAGCAATGTTAACTACATCGTTGTCGTAGAAATACAAACCTGTAACAGCATAATTTGATTTAGGCTGAGCAGGTTTTTCTTCGATAGATAAGGCTCTGCCCGCTTGATCAAATTCAACAACACCAAAACGTTCAGGGTCTGTTACATGATAGCCAAACACTGTAGCGCCTTTACTTAACTCAGTTGCCTTGGTTAATTTCTCGCTAAAGTGTTGACCATAGAAAATATTATCACCTAAGACCAAACAAACGTTGTCGTTTCCTATAAACGCATCGCCAATAATAAAGGCTTGCGCTAAACCATCTGGGCTTGGCTGTATGGCATAACTAAACTGGCAACCAAACTGACTGCCATCGCCTAACAAACGCTGAAAACCAGGCATATCATCTGGCGTAGATATAATTAAAATATCGCGAATACCCGACAGCATAAGCACAGACAACGGGTAATAAATCATTGGTTTGTCGTAGATTGGCAACAACTGCTTAGACACACCCATAGTAATAGGGTGCAACCGCGAACCCGAACCACCTGCCAGTACTATTCCTTTATATGATGCCATTTTTACTCTCCCTGTCCTAAACGCTCCAATTGATAACTGCCATCTAAAACAGCTTGCCACCAACCCTTGTTATTTAAATACCATTGCACAGTTTTACGTAAACCAGTCTCGAAACTTTCCTCTGGTACCCACCCTAACTCACGCTCAATCTTGCTCGCGTCAATAGCGTAACGTAGATCGTGTCCTGGCCTGTCCTTTACAAAAGTAATAAGGTTAGCGTAGTGTTCAACGCCTTCAGGCTTCACTGGCGCCAGCTCTTCTAATAAACCACAAATTGCCTGCACAACCTCGATATTGCGCTTTTCGTTATGGCCGCCAATATTGTAGGTTTCGCCTACTTTACCTTCAGTAGCAACTTTAACTAAGGCTCGGGCATGATCCTCAACAAAAAGCCAATCACGTATTTGGTTACCTTCGCCGTACACAGGCAAAGGTTTACCATGTATCGCATTTAGAATAACTAATGGAATAAGCTTTTCAGGAAAATGGTAAGGACCATAGTTATTCGAACAATTTGTCACCACTACCGGCAAACCAAAGGTACGGTTCCAGGCCCGAACTAAATGGTCGCTACTGGCTTTACTGGCGGAATAAGGACTACTGGGCGCATAAGGTGTTTCTTCGGTAAACAAATCATCTGTGCCATGTAAATCGCCATACACTTCATCCGTAGAAATATGATGGAATCTAAACAACTGCTGTTTAGCAGGCTCTAAAGCTTTCCAATACTCGCGGGCAGCTTCAAGCAAAGTGTAAGTACCCACTATATTGGTTTGAATAAAAGCAGCAGGGCCATCGATAGAGCGGTCAACATGACTTTCTGCAGCAAGGTGCATTATGATGTCAGGCTTAAACTCGCTAAACACTTTCTTAACTGCTTCTTTGTTACAAATATCTATTTGAGAAAAATTGTAACGCTCAGATCTATCGACCTCGACCAAAGATGCCAGATTGCCAGCATAAGTTAGGCAATCAAGATTCAGCACGTTATGCGTTGAATCATTTATTAAGTGGCGTATAACTGCTGAGCCAATAAAACCAGCACCACCTGTAACTAATACATTCATAATCCACCATCAAAAAATTTAATTTTACGAGCTTTAAAAACAAAGCAATTGTAAAAAAGCAACGACGCACTAAGTACTAACGGCATCATCCACCACATCAGAAAATTTAACTTAATCATCAATATACAAGTAGAAACATAACATACTAAAGTAATAAATAAGAATAATGAAAGTATACCAAAATCCAATTTAGCTTCAATTTCTTTCTGATGAAGCATGGTAAAATGCCAAGCAAAACATAGAAGTGAAAATGAAGCAAAGGGGCGCCAATCAAATAAAAAACCTTCGATTACCTTTGACATAAAAAAATGAGAAAAAACAAAAAGGCCGGAGAAAAAAAACATAAACATTAAAACCTGAATGTATACAGATCTCTTAAGCAATCGAGAAAAATGAAGAAAGTCTCCGTTTCTGTATGACTTAAACATGTCTACTTGAAAAAAAACAACCGTGGGTAGTAAGACAAATACATAAGATCGATATATAAAGTCTGAGTATAAAGAATAAAAGAAAAGCTGATTTTCCTGTAGGAAATATTGAATAATAAACCGATCTAAAACTGGCATAGAGAGCGACATTGAAACCCAAACCGACACCCAAAAATATCGCTTAAAAAGACTAAAAATTTTAGTATATTTTTTAGAAAAAATATTGGATTCACCAAATATTGATATGAATGAACTTTTAGCTGCAATCATAGCGGGCCAGAAAAAAAAGACAATATTTACCATTATAACTACGCAGTAAAGTAAAAATAAAATTTCCACTTTAAAACGAAAAAAATAGAAAAAGAGAATCATTAGTGAAAGAAGGAAAAATCTAGAAAACTCTAATTTTGCATAAGATTTGTTACGGCCTTGATTTTGGAGAAACGAACCAGCGATAAGATGTATAGATTGAAATAAAGCCCCAAGTATCGGATAAATACTTAGTTCAGAAATCAATAAAGCAGAAAGAGAACATAAAAACATTACAGCGCATGCAAATAATAAATTTAATGTTACAAACTCAAATCGTCGATTTATTGACGACGATAGGTCTTCTCGTAAACAGATTTGGTTTATCCAACCATAAAAGCAATATGACAAAAACGGAATTAACGTCAAAAATAGAGAAAGAGAAATATAATCATCTGGTGGGTATATTACAGTTCCGACAAGTAGAATTATAAAATTAATAGCACTCGGTGCTACTCTAGCTGAGAAAAAAATAAGAAAGCGTGCTAATATTTCATATCTCATCGACTATGTTCTCTCATATTAATATACTTCAATAGAGAAAAGAAAAGGATATAGGAAAAAATATGTCCAGTGTATGAGAAGAAACTTACGATAGGAAACCAAGCAATAAAAGAAATAAAAGCTGATGCCAGTGGTATCGCTAAATATATCCCTTTAGAAAGGCGTATCGCAGACCGTGTGGAAAGATAGCCGATGAGGAAAAAAATTACAGATGTTAACAAGAAACCAAAATCAAGCAAAAGTCCTTTAAGAGCCATGTAAATATTGCCAAACTCTCCAGATCCTAAATCTACATAATCCAGATACAGGCCAGTCTCTCTATCTCTTAACCCTAATAAATCAAACATTCCAGTAAAAGTATAATACCCCCAGCCTGTAAAAATTTCAGAATCATGAAAATTATCAAACCAGATGGAGAAGCCTGCAATACTTCCAAAAGGCCATTTTCTTAGATGTTGAAGAATTTCAGGTATTGCCGCTAAGTCAAAAAAACCAGCTCTGAAAAACTGTAACACTACAAAGAAAGCCCCCCCTAGTAAAATAAAACAAACTAGCTTAGTGATAGAGGCTGGATCAACTTTGTAAAAAATATTTCTTCCTGTATAAAAACTTGTAGCCATATATGAACTGACCCACAATACGACGCCAAACAAAACGGTAGCTCTCGTTGTAAGAACAATCGATACAACCAGCAAAGGCAAAAAAGGAAGGAAAATTAAGGATCGTTTAATATAGTTTCCACCAAAACTAAAAACAAAAGCCGATGTTAGAAGCGAAAAAAATATGAACATTTGACAAATACTTGACACCATCGAAATTCTAAATTCCTCAGTGTACCGTGCTACAGAAATCTCGTTAGATGCTTGAAGTAGTGCATCAAAATTGAAAAGTGAACCAACCTGAACCCCTCCTCTAGCTAGAGTATCTAAAATAGATATAGCCCCAAACGCTAGTGATGACCAAATTATCCGAGTGAATAGCGGAAGATTCTTTCGGATATCGAGCACGTCTTGCGCTGTATTTTTTAAAAGACTTTTATCCCTAAGCACAATTTTTGAGCATACAGCACCAGTTAGACAAGCTAGTTGCATCAACAATACGAAAAAATACGCATCGTGTGAAAAGTAATAATCAGGTGCAAACACTAAAGAAGCAATCAATACTAAAAATAGAAATGAAGAAAAAAAAGTACACGCGTGCACATAAGATGGAAACAACTTTCTTGAAAAATACAAGAGAATGACTTGACATAACAATACAAAAAAAATCATTTCAACATGTTCTCGTAACAAAACAAATGAGACTCAGATAGAAATTGTCTCATTTTCTTTGATGGAATAAATCCTGTCGTTTTATGCTCTTCATGATAAGAGATCAATGACGGTTCATATACTATTTTACCTTTTAAACTCCTGACTTCTTCTGCAAGAAAAATTTCCTCGCAAAACAAGAACATTGGATAATTTAGGTTACCGCCTTCACTAAAAAAATTTCCGCTAATAATAATTAGAGCTCCGTGAGCAGCATATATTTCTCTAGCACTCACAGCCACACCAGATGCCTTCTTTCCCCCTCTGAGTTTTCTTATGACGAGATTAAATACCCTTTGCATGATAGTTAAGATCAACGATGAAAATATCTTGGACAAGATATAAAACTTCACTCTACTTGGTCTTTCAACATACATAGGGTTTTGATCGTTACAACTCAATGAAGATATTATTCTTGGAGCTACAATACACGCATCAAGCAATTTGTAGTCATTTAATATTTTGAAAAAATCTGCATCAAACGATAAGTCTGTATTAGATACAATAAAGTATCTGTGGATACCTTCAGTAAACTTTTTTTTGTATGCATAATTCATGGCACCAAAATAGCCTAAGTTGCTGCCAGGTTCTAATATAGTAGCCCCCGTCAAAATGAGCTTCTCTTTGTATGAGGCATACTCCTCTCCGTGAAGTGAAGATGAATTAACTGTCACACAAATATCAACTATAAATTCTTTAGCAACACTAAAAACATGCTGAACAAAACTCATTAATTCAGCCTCATTATTGTATAGTATCGCGGATATTAATATTTTTTCGTTTTTCATCGGGTGCCGTCCATAGCATTGGATTTATCTTTACTAAATTGAGTCTTTAAATAGCCTGCAATAAAACCTAAAGCATGAGAAGCATGCATAACTGGGAATGAGAAAAATAAACTGACAGACCTTAAAACACTCGAATGAGTGATAAAATTTATTACGGCTTGAATTATTGCTACTGTAAAATAGATTAATAGTAACAAGAAAGCAATTTGTCTATCTACCAACGCAACTAATGTAAAAATAAGCAAAGATAAGACAGGTATAAGAGATCTTACATTTACTGGTTTTTTTCTTATAGACAATAGCTGCCCTTTGACATAAGCATATTGATATATCATCTTTGCTAGTTTTTTAAAGCTGCTTCGAGTGAAATAAAAAAATGGCTCACCAGGTATCTGCATGACTTTGTAACCTTTGTCCTTCAGCCTTAAATTATGCTCATAATCTTGCCCACGGATGAAAGCTTCATCAAAGAGACCTACGTCGTCAAATACGCTTTTGCGCCATGCACCAAAAAGTAGGGTATCTACCTCTTTTTCTTTCTCTAAACAAGTATTCGTCCTGTGTGAGTCGCCCACTCCAATTTTATTGGACATAGCGTCTTGCAGACCTTTAGTAATCTCAGTGGTTGACTTATTTTTCGTTTCAAAAGGCGTTCCAACATTTCCAATTTTGAGATGTTCATTATCTAACAAGTAGTTCACCAAATTCAGAAAATATGTTTTTGGGTATACAGAGTGAGCATCACACCTTACAATAATGTCTCCTTTAGATTCCTTAATACCAATATTTAGAGCATAAACTTGCATTCTCTTTGGATTATTTAAAATATGAAAATTACTTATTCCATTTGTTAATTTCTTTACCAAGTTTAAAGTATTATCTGTGGAATTGCCATCAATCAAAAGTATTTCATAATCCCAAGGAATTATTGCATTTATTATTGAAGACACTGTATCAACAATATAGTTTTCCTCGTTATATGTAGGGATGATAATACTTAACATCATATCAATTTACTCCAATACCATAATAGGAAATATTATGCTCATTGGCGCTTTTTTTCCTGTATAGGTTTCGACCATCAATTAATAGTTTATCTTCAAGACTCTGGCTAATTTGCTTATAATCAATTGTTTTAAATGTTTTCCATTCCGTACAAACTACTAAAGCGGATGCTCCTTTAAGTGCTTCTTCTTTAGTACCACATAAACGAAGATCTTCACTTTGACCATAAATCCGCTGAGTCTCTTCCATAGCCTCTGGATCATAAGCCTGCACCTTAGCTCCGGCCTCCCAAAGTTGCTCCATTAATACTCTACTTGGAGCTTCACGCATATCGTCGGTATTGGGTTTAAAGGCTAAACCCCAAAGGGCAAAAGTTTTTCCTTTCAGAATGTCCTTGGTTTCGCCTTTTTCGGCTTTGTCCCATACACCATAGTGCTTGCAGATCATTTCAAAGAGTTTGTGTTTTTGACGATAGTTTACTGCTTCTACTGCGTCGAGAATTTCTGGCACATAACCAAATTGGCGTGCGGTTTGTGCTAGTGCTTGTACATCTTTGGGAAAACAGCTGCCACCATAACCGCAACCTGCGTAGATAAAGTGGTAACCAATGCGCGGGTCTGAACCTATACCTTTACGCACGTTTTCGATATCAGCCCCGACACGCTCGGCTATATTGGCCATTTCGTTCATAAAGCTGATTTTGGTGGCTAACATACAGTTGGCGGCGTATTTAGTTAATTCGCTGCTGCGCACGTCCATGACTATGATTTTTTCATGGTTACGATTAAAAGGTGCATAGACCTCACGCATGATGTCTTCGGCAAACTTGGAACTGGTACCTATGACTATGCGGTCAGGGCGCATAAAGTCGGCGACTGCGGCGCCTTCTTTTAAAAATTCAGGGTTGGAGACTACGTCAAATTCAGCAGCAAAACCGCGCTCAGCTAAGGTTTGCTGAATAACAGCTGTGACTTTATCGGCAGTACCTACTGGTACTGTGCTTTTATTCACTACTACTTTATAGCTTTGCATTAGTTGGGCTATAGTTTTGCCCACAGCCATTACGTATTGTAAATCGGCTGAACCGTCTTCGTCTGGAGGTGTGCCTACTGCTATGTATATGACTTCGGCATGGTTCACTGCTTCTTCAGCGTTAGTGGTAAAACGTAAGTTGCCTTGGCTGACGTTGGTTTTTACCACGTTTTCCAGGCCTGGTTCGTAGATAGGAATTATGCCTTGTTTTAAGCCGTCAATTTTTGCCTGATTTACGTCGGCACAAATTACGTCGTGGCCTACGTCAGCTAAACAAGCGCCTGTGACCAAGCCAACATAGCCTGTACCAAAAATACTGATCTTCATTCCCTTTCCTTTTACTATCTAGGCCGGATATTACCTGCCGTTTTTTAAAACGTGACGGGCGGGGGTAAACCCCGCCCCTACAGTAATTTATTGGGGTGGTAGACCACACCGCAATTTATGGATGAGAAGAGCCCTTACCACCATTTTTTGTTTCGATTGCGGTCGGGACAAACCCCGCCCGTACGGTATTTAAGCTAGTAAAGCACACACCGTAAATATCTGTGGCGTTTAAAACGCACACTCTCATTAGTTGAGTGGCTGAACCACAACTATTCAGAGTATTAAGCTATTAAACTTAACTGGTTGCCTGTCATCATTTTTTTCAGTAAAGCCGCAAAATCTTCGCCTAGTTTAGGGTCTCTTAAGGCGTAGTCGATAATAGCCTCCAGGTAGCCCAGTTTGCTGCCACAGTCGTGGCTTCGTCCAACTATGCGGTAGGCTTCCATGGCTTCTTCTTTTAAGAGCTGGTCGAGTGCGTCTGTTAATTGAATTTCGCCGCCGGCACCGGCCTGGGTGAAGCTTAAAATTTCCATGACTAAAGGCGATAACACATAACGGCCGGTAATGGCCATATTGGAAGGGGCTTCGTCTACATCTGGTTTTTCGATCATGGCTTTTAAGCTAACCGACTTGCCCTGCTCTATTGGCTGGCCGGCTAAATCTACAATGCCGTAGCTATGCACCAGTTCACGTGGCACTGGCTCCACCATAATTTGGCTGGTACCGGTTTGCTCGTAGCGGTCGATCATGGCTTTGAGGTTGTCTTGCTTTAAGTTGCTGGTGTATTTGTCTATTAATACGTCGGGCAATAACACGGCAAAAGGCTCGTTGCCTACTACAGGAGCGGCACATAAAATGGCATGGCCTAAACCCAAAGCTACGTTTTGGCGCACTGAAATTACTGTAACGTTTTTTGGGTTGATAGAGCGCACTTCGTCAAGCAAGGAGCGTTTTACCCGCTTTTCCAGCTGAGTTTCTAACTCGAAGCTAGTGTCGAAGTGGTTTTCAATAGAGTTTTTACTGCTGTGCGTCACCAGCACTATTTCGGTAATGCCTGCGGCTGCGGCTTCTTCCACTACATATTGTATAAGTGGCTTGTCGACCACTGGCAGCATTTCTTTTGGAATGGCTTTAGTGGCTGGCAACATGCGTGTGCCAAGGCCAGCAACCGGAATAACAGCACGGGTAACTTTACGGTTGGTAGTAGGCTGCATATACAATTCCCTCTGTGTAAGGCTGATTTAATTAAAAGGCAAAAAAGGCTTTTGCTTTAGAACTCAGCAATGGCCATTCCTTGCCTGTACTTTTACTGTTCGTTTGCGGGCTGCGAAGGTAACCCGAAACGACTTTATATTCAACAGGTGACATTAACATGACAAAGCGCCAGGCTTAATGTTTACCGCTAAGCTGTTGCTGTAGTTAGCATTTATTCCAGGCAATTTTTTTAGGTTTTTTTACAGCTTTTTGGCAGTTTTTTGCTTGCCCCAGCTTTAAGCTACCAATTAGGTTTTGTTTTCTGTGTTCTGTTCTCTGTGTTAGCGCACTGTTACTGTACCCAAAGCGAGTTTTTAACTGCGCTGTTACAGCAGGTTAACCCTAATGACAGCTTAAACCTGGCTGCTGGTGGCGCTGGTAAAGCTCGCCTTGACTGGCAATAATACCTGGTGCTGATGCCTAGCGCTGGTGCCTGGCTTTTCGGCTAGCATTGAGCCTAGCAGCAAGGGAATAAAAGCCAGTTTTTTTGGCATAATTTTTAACCTGCACTAATCTCAACCCGCACAAATTTTAACCTGCATTAGGTAACCCGCATTACCTGGCCTGCATTTGTCTTTAGCTTTAGCGCTGTTTTCGTTCGCTTTTTTGTTGCTTTGCTTTTTATGTTACAGGTAAGCATTTATTGTGCCAATAACAAAAGCTGGCAATACCAGATAGAAATGATAAAATCGATAACATATATTATCATTTTTCTATTTTTTGCAAATTTCGCTGTGCTGTTTTGGTGCTTTTTTGCCCAAAAATATGGCAAAACTGATAGGGCAGAATTTAACTTGGGCCGCACCTTGGCAAGGGGTGTAGAACATGGCAAATTAGCTGCCGTTTGTCAGCCAAACCTGTTGACCCACAGCAAAAGATATTTCAATCATGCGGGCATTGCATTAGCTCGTATCAGCTGTTTAACTTTGCCTTAGCCTGTACTAAGTTACTTAGTAAAGGCCAAAGGAACTGCGGGGAGGTTTATGCTGCGTAAGTCGGTGTTTGTAGCACTACTGGCCTGCTCTTTGTCTTTATTTGGCAATGCCAGTTACTTGCAGGCCGTGTTTGAACCCAAATTGCTGGAAGGTGTTCGCGCTAAATATGGCGATGCCGCGCTAAGCAGAGTGGAACAATGGCACGAATTGCTGCAAGAAGGGCAAACCGAGTCGGACTGGGTGCGGGTGAACAAGGTAAATAAGTTTTTTAACGACAGCATAGCCTATCAGTCTGATATAGCGCATTGGAAGCAAACAGACTACTGGGCAACGCCGATAGAAACTTTGGGCACCGCCGCTGGTGATTGTGA
Organism: Rheinheimera sediminis; assembly: GCF_004005375.1. Lineage (GTDB taxonomy): Bacteria > Pseudomonadota > Gammaproteobacteria > Enterobacterales > Alteromonadaceae > Pararheinheimera. Next base: position 19,457 of record NZ_RZUF01000008.1, read on the forward strand.
AGACTACGCCATAGCTAAGTATGTGTCGCTGCGGGCTATGGGTGTGCCAGATAGTAAGTTAAGGATTATGTACGTTCGGGCTTTGTCGGTAAACGAGCCTCATATGGTGCTTATTTACATGGAAAGTGAGGACAAAGTGCCTTTGGTTTTGGACAACCTGATTAAAAAAGTGCAGCCAGCAACACGACGACCTGATCTGAAGCCTATTTACGGTTTTAACGCCGAAGGCTTGTGGCTTGCCAAAGCGCAAGGCCTGGGGCGTAAAGTTGAAGGCAAGACAGGGGGTTCGAACTGGCAGGACTTGCTTAATCGAATTGAAAAGGGAATGTAACAGTTATGGTTCACAAGTTTAGGGGTAAGCTGCCCGGTATTTCACTCAGAGCCCAACTGCATTTACTGATAATGCTGGTTGCGGTTTTTACTTTTGCTTTTAGTTTGTACATTTCGGTGCAAAGTACGCAGCATTATCTGAATACTCAAATGAAGTCGCATGCACAAGACACGGCCACCAGCCTGGGTTTGTCTATGTCGGCTTATATGGACGACCCGGATTTAGTGATAGCCAAAACCATGGTGAGCGCTATTTTTGATTCGGGCTATTACGCTGAGCTGGAATTTAAAACCAGCAAAGGCGAAGTAAAAATTCAAAAAGAAAACCCTATTGAATTTGACGAAGTGCCGGAGTGGTTTGTTAGTTGGTTTCCGCTGAACCCGCCTTTGCAAAGCTCTGAAGTTAATAATGGCTGGATGGTTGCAGGGGATTTGTCGGTCAGGTCTAACCCTGGCATTGCCTATAAAACCTTGTGGCAGCAAGCCAAGCATAGTTTTTACAGCATTGCGCTTATTGCACTTATTAGTTTGCTGGTGATACAGCTGATAGTAAGGGCTGTACTGAAACCACTGCGCCTGATTGAAAACCAGGCAATAGAAGTAGGCAAAAAGAACTTTTTACAGCTGGAAAAACTGCCTTTTACCACAGACTTGCGTTCTGTGGTTAAAGCCATGAACGCTATGGTGGCTAATATTCAGCGCAGTTTTAAAACCTTAAGTGTGCAAGCCGATGCCCTGCAGCAAAAAGTTTTTACTGATCATTTAACAGGCCTTGGCAACAGAAGGTTGTTGGAGCAGCGCTACACAGCCGAAAAAAATGAGCAAAAAGCCCATGACCTGCATTTGCATATTGGCATGATGAGCCTGCATTCATTGCAGGATATTCACCACCGCCAGGGTTATGAGGCGGCCGATCAATACATATTGCTGGCAGTAAAGCAGTTTAAAGAGGTGCTGGAGCAGTCGGCCAGTAATCAATTATTCCGCCTCGGCGGCAGTGATTTTATTTTCTTAAGCCAAACCAACGCCGAAGCACTGGAAAAACAAATGCAGCTGTTAGAAACCAAGCTGAATTTGCTCGACAGCGTGTTTTATACCAATGGCTTTGCTTCTGTGGCTTTGATGGAAGTAGAGCCTGACGACACCTTGCATCACTGTTTGTCGACACTCGACAGCGCTATTATTCAACGAGCGCAACGCCCTGAATTACCTTTGATGGTAAAAGAGCAAAGCATGTTGATTAAGCCGGAAGGCCGTATGGCCTGGCATGCGGTGATTAAAGATTTGATCCAGCATCATCATTTTGAGTTGTGGGCGCAACCTGTGGTAAACGCCAATAAGTCGATTGAATATGTGGAAACATTCGTGAGGTTTTATTACATGCATTCGCAGCTGTCGACAGCCGAAACCTATGCCATGGCAGAACAGCAGGGTATTTCGTTGCAACTGGACCAGCAGGTTATTCAGTTTATTCTGAATCAGGTGCAGGACAACCCGGAAAATACTTATGGCGTGAACTTGTCTATTGGCTCTGTTGGCTCGGCTGAATTTTTGCAATGGCTGGATAAAGAACTGCTGCAATTGGCCGGTCAGGTCAGATTGGTGTTTGAGGTGTCTGAGTACGCTATTTTAAAAGCACCAGAGCAAACTAAAGCATTAATGGAAATTATTAAGCGGCATAAATGCAAAATTTGTATCGAACGTTTTGGCGCCAGCATGACGACCTTTAAATACCTGCAAGGCCTGAACGTAGACTATGTAAAAATTGACGGCACTTATACCAGCACTATTAACGATGCAGATAACCAGTTCTTTATCAAGACCTTATGCCAAATAAGCCAAGGCATTGGTATTAAAGTGCTGGCGCCTCATGTTGAATGTGAACAAATAATGACTAATTGTTTTGAGGCTGGTGTGGATGCAGTTCAGGGAAATTGGTTGTTGGCACCGCAGAAAGTGGCGCAACGCATGAAAAAATCTATCTTGACACAACCGATAATAAACCTAGAATTGACGCACGCGCCTAAAATTTAACCCACAAGGAAGAGCTTTATGAAAAAAACCTCAACACTTGCAGCCGCTGTATTAGCAGCTTCATTGTTCAGCGCCACTGTTATGGCACAAGACACTTCAGCAGTTGACGCTGCTGTTGCTCAATACTCAACTTTAGTTGCTCAGTATCAGGCCCAAGGCATGACTGAAGCAGAAGCTGAAGCTGCTGCTGCTGAATCTATTGAAGCATCACTGCAAGCTTTAATTGCTGCTGCTCCTACTGCTGAAGCTAAAGAAGCTTTAATTGCTGCTGCAATGGAAGCTGCTGCTACTTTAGGTGACTCTGCTGTTGCTGCTGTAGCTTCTGCTGCTGCTGCTGCTGGCGTTTCAGCTGATACTGTCACTGCAATTGCTGCTGCAACTTCTGGCGTAAACCAAGACGTAGTGGCTCAGGCTACTGCTGCTGGTGGTGAAACTGCTGCTGCTCCAGCTGCTGGCGCTGGTGCTGGTGCCGGTACTGGTGCTGTTGCCGCTCCAGGTGCTCCTGGCTTCGGCGGTGGTTCTGGCGGTGGCGGTGGTTCAGCCTCTGGCAACTAATAGTCGTTGACTAAAGATGAGGGCCTATTGGCCCTCTTCGATTTTGCATTGATTCTGTATTTTTGTCTCTGATACAAGGCAGTTTGAACACCTGTATAAGCTGCGCGAAATGGAAAGCGCCAATTGATGAATACACCTCATTTGTTAAACCAGATAGTTCGCTTACTGTGTTGCCTGACACTGTGCTGGTCTCCTATTCCTCTTGCAAGTAACAGACCCTGGGCCTGGGCTATTCTTGAGCTTTTGGTGCTGGCTATTTTTTGTTTGCATTTGATTGCAGTGTATTTTGGCCGCAGCCCCTGGTTTGTTGGCCGGTGGCAACAGTACAGCTTGCTGCCTTTTGTCGCCGTAATGGCACTTTTGTCGGCTCAACTATGGTCTCCGGTTGACTGGCTAAGCACAGTAGACCCGAATCAAACCCAAATTCTGCTGATAAAAACCCTCTGTTATGGTTTGTTTGCCTGGTTGATTACCAGCTATTTCCGCACCGACGATCAGCTAAAGCTGCTGTGTTATGCCATTATTGCCAGCGGCGTATTTCAAGCCACATACGGCGCTATTCTGAATTTACAAGGCGCTGAAACCTCACCTTTGTTTGGTGTACCTGAAGGCAACAGAGCACGCGGCTCTTTTGTGTATCAGAACCATTTTGCCAATTATCTGGCTATGACTTTGGCTGTGGGCATAGGCTTACTGATGGCTCAGCTGTCGAGCCATGCCATGCAGTGGAACTGGCGTAACTTTAGCCGTACTTTGGTGTCGTCTTTGCTTAGTAGCAAAATTATTTTACGTTTAGCCCTGATTATTATGGTGATTGGCTTGATCCTCAGCCGCTCCCGCATGGGCAACGCCGCATTTTTTACCGCCTTACTTGCGATAGCACTTTATGCCATTTGGTTTTATAAAAACCGTCCTGCCCTGCTAAAAGCTTTAGTGATCAGTATTTTTGTGTTTGATATGGTGGCTATAGGCTCGATTTTTGGCATTGAGAAGTTACAACAGCGCTATCAGGAAACCTCTTTTGCGTCAGAAGCCAGGGATGAAGTAGTAAGGGATGGTATGCCTATAATTTATGACGCGCCTTGGTTTGGCCACGGTGGCGGCAGTTTCTATACCGTATTTCCGGCTTATCAACCCGGGCATTACCATGGCTTTTACGACCATGCCCACAATGAATATTTGCAGTTTGCCATAGAGTTTGGCGTACCTGTGACCCTGGGTTTGGGGATCTGGTTGCTTTGGGCCTTGTGGCTTAACCTGCAAACCATGAGGCTGAAAGAAAATAAAATTAGCAGAGGCATAGCTTTTGGTTGTGCCATTGCTATTGTGCATATGTTGATCCACAATCTGGTTGATTTTAATCTACAGGCGCCGGCTAATGCGGTGCTGTTTATTACCTTGTTGTGTTTAAGCTGTATTGTGTATACGCGTAAAGATATTAAGCTCCAGGCTAGCCGGGTAGTCTGAGTAGTGCAGGTCTGTCGTTAGGCTGAATTTTTATTTAGCAACAGTAAAAAGTTGCAAGGATTGCAAGAGAGTATGGGGATAGCGCCTAAGCTGACCCGCCGCCAGTTTCTTCAGCTGTGTGTGGCGGGACCGCTTGTTCTGACCACGGCGACAGCTTGTGGTTATCAATCAACCTTTGACCTGGGTATTTATCAGCACCCGGGACATGAGGCTTTTTACCTCAGCGAGCACGCTGGCCTGTTGCCAACCTCTGTTGTTTTACGTAAAAGCCAGTCGGCTGAGGCTGTGCTGAGTTCTATGCTAAAGGGCGAGCTGGATGCTGCAACCTTAGCTTTAGATGAGTTTCTTAGCTGCCTGCATGGCGGCATTCCACTGAAAATTGTTGCTGTGTTGTCGCAATCCTGCGGTTCGGATGCGTTTTTGTCTAAACCTGAGTTAGGCTCTGCTGCCGCTTTAAAAGGCAAAGTCATAGCCTTAGAACCCCGGGCCTCTTCTGAATTATTGTTGCAGTATTATCTTGAGAGTTCAGGTTTGCAACGCGAGGATGTCGAGCTGGCTTACTTGCCGCAGTTAAAACAATTGATGGCCTGGCAAGAAGGCTATATTGACGCTGCGATCAGCTGCCCTCCGGTTTGTCATTATATAGAACGCAATGGCGCCCAGCCGTTGTTTGCCGCTGACCATAGCGCCCCTACCAGTTTTCAGGTGTTGGCTATTCGCGCTGACCGGATGAACTGGCTAAGCAACACCCCTGCCCTGTTACTCAACAGTTTTTATCTTGGCCTGCGACAGCAGGAGCTGTTTAAAGGCGACACCTTAAGACGCACCGCGCTTTGGCGGAATTTAACCCTGGCAGAAACAAGACGTTATTTTGCCAGTGTGCTGCACCCTGGCCCAGCTGAAAATTTACAGCTGATGGCAGACTCTTCTGCACTGGGGAAAACTTTGCTGCAATTGCAGCAGTGGATGCCAGAGCTGCGCCACCCTATCGCCGCCGCTGGTCTGCTGCACCCTGCTGCACTTAAACAGTTGGTACACAACGGATGAAGCCTTTGCTCTGGTTAAAATTACTCTTCTTGTTATGCTTAGCGCTGCCCGGCAGTGCAGAGCTGCAGGCGGCTGAGCCTGTGGTTCGATTTGGTGTGCTGATGCATAACTCCAGTGACGATGCTGTATCCACTTACCAGCCTTTGCAGCAGTTTTTGTCTGAGCAGCTGCAGCCTATGCGCGTTGAACTGGTGTTTATTGAACCTGATATGCTGGAGTTGCCTGGCCTTCAGGCCACTACCGATTTTTTACTGACCGACCCCTATCATTACATACTGCTGAAAAACCAAGGCTATACTCTGCCGCCTTTGCTGAGCCAGGTGACCCTGACCGAGAGCGGGCTGTTTGAATTGGCCGGTGGTGTGATGTTTTGCCTGGTTTCTAATCCGCTTTGTGATTTGAATTCTATGCCTCAGGCCAGTATTGCTGCCGCTGGGCCTCATTCGCTGCTGGGTTATGTTGCGCAACTGCGGGAGCTGCAGCATCTGGGGGTTCGGCTTTCTGCCAATCTGGTGCAGCACAATGTGTCTGACGCAGATACTGTGGCTGCAGTGCTTAATCAGCGTGCTGACATAGGTTTTATTCGCAGCGGTGCTGTGGAGCAGCTATTTGCCTCTGCTGTGGTGACTGAGCAGATGGTGCGCATTCTTAATACACAGCAGCTGATTGAGTTGCCTGTCTATAGCTCGACCCGGCTTTATCCGGACTGGCCTGTGTTGGTGATGCCTGCTGTGTCTTCAGGCACTATAAGCCGCGTGATGGCTGCTTTGCTGAACTGGGAAGCACAAGCCAGAACTTTGGGGATGAATTATGCCTTTGGCGCCCCAGCCGATTATTTGAGTGTGGAACATAGCCTGAAGGCTTTGGCTTTCCCTCCTTATCAACTGGCGCCAGCAGAAAGCTTTATGCATAGCTGGAGTGACCACAAGGAAGCTGTGCTGCTTATCTCTGCTCAGGGTGCCTTCTTGCTGCTGTTGCTGCTGGTTTTTATCTACAGAAGCAGAGCCGATCAAAAAACCTGCGCCAGCTTGCGACAGAGCAATGAGCTGCTGGCGTTACAAAAACTTCGTACCGACAAGGTAATTAATAACACAGCGCACTTGTTGCTGTTGGGACTGGACTCTGGTGGCACTGTGCTGCACTTTAATGACAATGCGCTTAAGCTGTTGAATAGCTCAGAGGCTGAGTTGCAAGGCAAAGTGTTTTTAGACTGGTTACCTGATGAGAAACAACATTCGGTAGTACTGGCTGCGTTGAACCCCAAAGCGCATTCGTCGACACAGGCCACTGTGGTTAACCTGCAAGTGCATTTGCCGAACGGCAAAGAGTTATTTTTGGATGTGGACTTGTTTTGTTTGCCTGGTGAAAGTGCGTCGCAAGTTCGCTTTGTTTTGCTTGGCATAGATGTAAGCCGGCGTTACACCACGGAAAAACGCTTGCAGAAGAGCTTTAAGCGGCTGGATGTGCTGATTGAGCGCAGCCCGGCGGTGATTTGTGCCTTTGACCCTTTTAGTATGAGGCTGAATTACATCAGCCCGAACTGTTTTAATATTTATCTGAAAAGTTCGATGGAAATTATGCGAATGCAAGACTGGTGGAATTTGTCTGTGCATCCGGATAGTCAGGAGCAGATCACGAAAAAGCTGATGGATTGGCGGGATGCCGGCCATCAGGGTGTGTTGAATTATAGCTGTATTCTGGTGCGCAACCCGTTGCAGACAGGTTTGCTGGTGGAAGACCCTGAACTGCATCAGCAGCAAATTTGTATTGAAAGCCAATTTTGCGCACTGCGGGATGAACATGGCTTGGTGACTGAGGTGATTGGCTCTCAAGTGGATATTTCCGAAAGGTACTATGCACAAATGAAACAAGAGCTGGCCGCAAGTGTATTTGTGCAAGCCCGTGAAGGGATTTTTATTACCGACGCCAGTGGCACTATTTTGGATTTGAACCACTCGTTTTGTCGTATTACCGGTTATTCAGAACAAGAGGCTTTGGGCTGTCATCTGGCGCTGTTGGGCGCGTCAGATTCGGACAAGCTGTATTTTGAGGCCTTGTGGGACAAGCTGAGCAAGGCTGGTTTTTGGGAAGGTGAAATTAACGGTCAGCGCAAAAATGGCGAAGCTATTGTATTGGCGTTGACTATTTCTGTGGTGCGCAACATGCAGCATCAGGCTATTCATTATGTCGCCTTGTTTTCTGATATCACGCTGCAAAAAGCTCAGGAAGATAAACTAAGGTTTATTGCGCATTTTGATGCCCTGACCGGCTTGCCGAACCGTTTGTTGTTAAAAGACCGCATTGAGCAAAATATGGCGTTAACCAAACGCAGTAAACAGCTGATGGCGGTGATTTTTATTGATATTGACGGTTTTAAAGCGGTGAACGATAGCCTGGGCCATGCGGCAGGGGATGATTTGCTGGTAGAGCTGGCCAATCGGATGCGTGCTGTAATGCGCGAAAACGATACGCTGGCGCGCTTGGGTGGCGATGAGTTTATTGCGTTGTTGACCAATCTGGTCAGTGAGGAAGATTGTTTCCCACTGATCAAACGCCTGTTACTGGCCGCCAGCACTCCTTTTGAGTTACGGCAACAACAAGCTAAGGTAAGCGCGAGTATTGGCATTACGTTCTACCCGCAGCAAGATGCGGTTGATGATGCGGCCTTGATCCGCCAGGCTGATTTGGCCATGTATGAGGCGAAGAACTCTGGCAAAAACCGATACGCTGTTTATCACCAGCATGATAAAGAGTTAATCGAATTAGATGCCACTGAAGGCTAAATAAGCTGCGCCCATTGCCTTAGCCTATTGCGTCGGCCCCTTGCCCCTTTATAGTTCAGACACTTTGGGAATTGCTTTGTCTCGCCATAGCAAGCTATAGCTAGACAAAGCAGCGCAGAGAGACGTAAAAAGATTCCTACTCAGTGGCGCGGCTTATCCCGAGTTCAGGTTACCTTAGGCTGGCTTGAGGTAGACCAAGCGCTTGAAGACAGCAGCACCTTGTTCGCTGTTCGCTATTTGCTACTAACAAGGTGCTCTGCCCCATTTTACTCTATCAGTATTGGGTATTTCAGGTAGTTTTGGTCGTAGTACGGCAGGCGCTGGTATAACCATTGCAGCTTGGCGTTAGGATCTGAGGCCAACTTTTTGTCTTGTTTTAGCGCTTCTTCAAATTCTGCTTTAAGTTTTTTATCCTGTTTTAAAGCAACCTCAATTAAAGGCACCAGGGCGTAAGTTTCAAAATACTCAACGCGCTCAAACATGCCTGGCATGTAGCCCCAACTGAATAAGGAATCGGGTGCTGTGGGTTCCAGCAAGGCCACAGCCAGGGCACCTAAAGGTTGATCGGTGCTGACCCGGATTGAGCCGGCTGGTAAGCGGATTTTTTTCCAGTGACGGCTGAACTCGGCCTTGACACCAAAGCGCCCTTCAAAAGGTTGAGTGGCAAATTGGTGCTTAGTGGCAGTTAGCTGCTGCAACTGGATAGTTTTTGGCGATTTTAAGCTGGTAAACTGCACACCATGTAAAGCCAGTTTGGCGATCACTGCTTGCTGTTCAGGTGGGATCCAATAGGCTGTTGGTACTTCGATCTCTGCTGCGACTTCTTTTTCCCAATACACTGGCAATTGTTCAAAATTGACCGGCTTTCCTGTCCAGGTTTGATATTGAACTCCTGTAATAGGATCTTTTTTCTGCACAGCCTCTACGCCTTTAAAGCTGATGTAGTCTGGAGTTTCGCTGGCTTTCCAGGCCAGAACCTGGCGTTGAGGACGGGCATTTTCATCGGCTTTTTTTGCCAGTTTTAATACTGCCCCTTGTTGTTGCAATAGTTTTAAGCTGTGTTCCAGCAGCACGTAAGTGCCTAATACCCGTTGTTTATAAGGCTTTAAACTGTGGTTTTCTACCAATACTGTTGGAATATGGCGTAAATCACCATAGCCATTGGAAAAACGCGGGCTTGAGGTTGAACCTGCTAAACCTTTGCTGAAGTCGGAGCTGTCGTATGCAAACACTAGGGGGCCAGGAATATGACCTGCCTCAGTCAGCGCTTGATCAAGAGCTGGCCGAAAGCTGGTAGCGAGCCAACTGGCTGCGTTGGGGCTGAGGGCGGCAAAAGGTTCGTTAAAGCCGTAGGTGATGTCGTATTGATAGTCTTCGCCATCTGTGACGTGCAGATCCAGATAGAGATCGGGCTGATAACGGTTGAGTAACTTCAGCAGCGCTTGCATTTCCGGAGCTTCGGCTTTCATATAGTCGCGATTTAGGTTCAGGTTTTGTGCAGTAGAACGCCAGCCCTGAAGCTCAGGCCCACGCTGATTCATCCTGTTGTGTTTACCGCTGCGCTCGTGGCCGTCTACTGAAAATATTGGGATGAACAGCAGGTTTACTTCTTTCAGCAAGTCGGCTTTGTCGCCTTGTACTATGTCGCGCAGCAGCATTAAGCCGGCGTCTTTGCCGTCAATTTCGCCACTGTGGATCCCAGCCTGAGCCAGCAGCAGGGGTTTATTGTCGCGGCCTATCATGTCCGGATCTGTGCCCGCTTTGACCAGATAAATGGCCCGGCCTTGGGGGCTTTGTCCTATCACTTCCAACTTCACCATTGAGGTACTGGCGGCCAGCCGTTCAAGGTACTTGATGGTGCTTTGGTAGTCTGGAGTTTCAGATAAATCAGACAGTTCAGCCGGTGTTACCCAGGGATGCTGAGCTGGTTTAATCAGACTTAAAGTGCTTCCTTGCCACTCAGGCAAAGGGGGTAAATGGTCGGCTGCTGTAACAGAGAAAACAATACTGCACGCCAGAGCAAGGGCGATTTTTTTCATTTTACACAAATCCATTTCGGGGCTTTTAAACAAGTCGCCAAAGTTTTTACCATTAACAGTCAAGATTAAAAAGGGGCAGGCAAAAAGAAAAAGGGGTCAGGCCTTGAATGTTGAATTGAAATTCAACATTCAAGGCCTGACCCCACTGCTTTTAGGAGCGGATGCGGTAGATGGTGCAGTACATCAAAGGTAAAAACAGCAATGTCAGGATAGTGCCGAAGCCTAAGCCGAACATCACTACTACGGCCATGCTGGCGAAGAAGTCGTCTGTGACCAAAGGTAACATGCCCAAAATAGTGGTGATGGCCCCCATAGAAACAGGACGAACCCGGCTGACTGCGCTGTCGTAAACCGCTTGATAAGGGGCTAAGCCCTGACTGAGTTCAAGCTTGATTTGGTCGACCAGCACTATGCCATTTTTCACCAGCATACCTGACAAACTTAAAAAACCCAGTAACGCCAGGAAGCCAAAAGGCACGTTCACTGCCAGTAAGCCCAGGGTGACCCCTATTAATGCCATAGGCACACAAGCCCAAATGACCAGTGAATCGCGCATTGAGCCAAAGAGTAAGACGGTAATAACAAACATCACCAAATACCCGAGTGGCAATGAGCTAAACAGGGCTTTCTGTGCCTTGGTTTGGGCCTCCAGCTCTCCGCCCCACTCCAGGTGGTAGCCAGGTGGCAGCGCTATAGCTTCTATCTGTGGTCTGACTCTTTTCAACAGCGCGGCTGCGGTGTCGTCACTCAAAATATTATGATCGGCCATCACTGTCAGAGTGCGTTTACGGTCACGGCGTTTAATTTGTGGATCTTCCCATTCCAGATCAAAGCGAGTCACCACCTGACTGATAGGAATATAACGGTTCAGTTTTGGGCTGTAGACCTGCAAGTCGGCCAAAGCATCCACACTTTGCCGCTCTGAATCCGGCGCTCTGGTGATGATGGGCAGTAAGTGAGTACCATCGCGATAAATGCCCACTGTACGGCCGTTGACATGTGTCAGCAGGACGTCGTCTATGTCTTGCTTGCTGATGCCAACCCGACGCGCCATTGCTTCGTTGAACTGTGGCCGGATCACCTTGACTCTGTTGCTCCAGTCGTCACGTAAGTTTCTGCTGCCTGGGTCTTTTGCCAGTATAGCTTTGGCTTGCTCTGCTAATTGCCGCAGTACTTCGGGGTCTGCACCACTAAAACGGGCTTCGAGTTTGGCGGGTGTGGCAGGCCCTACATCCAGTCGTTTTAGTTTAAATTGCAACCCTGGATGCTGCTCTGTGATGTAACGTTCAACATCGGCCATCCGCTGCGCAAAATATGCTTTGTCTTCTACCCTCACTATTAATTGGCTATAAGCGGCATAAAAGCGTTCTGGCTGATAGGTCAACATAAAACGATCTGCGCCGCGACCTGCTGTGGACGTGACAGCTTCCACCCCTTGCTGTGTTTTCAAATACTTCACTATATCCAGAGCTTCGGCGTCTGATTGCCGCACATCAGTGCCGGCTGGCTGCCATAAGTCCACCAAAAAGATGGGGGTATTGGATGCAGGGAAAAACACTTGTTTTACTTTACTAAAACCAAGCACAGACAGAACTAACAGCACTAGCATCAGAGCTGAACTGAGCAGTCTGTAACGCAATACGGCTGTTAATACCGCTCTGTAACCGTCAAAAATAACACCACGATATAGCTCTGCTGCCTGGTCCAGCTGTGCATCAGGCCCCGCCTTTAGCTCGTCTTTAAAAAACAGGCTGGCAAAAAAGGGCGTTAGGGTGATAGCTGTAACCCAACTTAACAACAAACTGACCAGTAACACCCAAAACAGACTACCAGCGAATTCGCCCGTAGCGTCGCTGGATAAGCCTATGGGCGCAAAGGCTGTAATAGCTATGACAGTGGCGCCCAATAAAGGCCATTTGGTTTGTTTTACTATGGCTGAAGCGGACTGACTGATGCTTAAGCGCTTTTGCATTCCGATTAAAATGCCTTCGGTAATGACAATGGCATTGTCCACCAGCATACCCAAAGCAATAATTAAGGCGCCGAGCGAGACCCGCTGCAGCTCTATTTGCATTTGCTGCATGAAAATAAAGGTGCCAAGTACTGTTAACAGCAGAATAAGACCAATCAACAGCCCGCTGCGCAGCCCCATAAATATCAGCAGTACCACTATGACGATCACCACAGCTTCAAGCAGATTGAGGACAAACCCCCCGACTGAGGCTTCGACTTCTGCAGGTTGATTGTAAATAGTGCTTATTTCCATCCCTACAGGGCGTGCATAGTCCAGTTCAGCCAGGCGCTGGGAGACAAAAGCGCCTATGTCGACTACGTTCACCCCTTTACTGAATGAGACGCCCAGAGTCAGGGTATTTTTACCATCAAATTTAATGATTTGGCTCGGTACTTCCTGCACATCTTTGTAGACTTTGGCAACGTCGCCCAGATAAATAAGTTCTTTAGCGGCAGGATTACTGATAATCAGCTGCTCTAGTTCCTGCACCGACTGGAACTCACCTGTAGGATGAATTCGGATCCGATCAGGGCCATAGCGCAAAGCGCCCGCATTGGACACCACGTTTTGGGTTTGCAATAAACTGGCTATTTGTGTTGGTGGTATACCCAAAGCGGTTAAACGCGAGCGAGAGATCTCAACCACCACTTGTTCTTGCTGCCGACCGCTGACAGACACTTTACCCACGCCCTCGACCAGCACCAGCTCACGACGTAAAAAATCGACATAGTCGCGAATTTCTTCGTCTGTGTAGCCGTCGCCAGTGATGGCGTATAACATGCCATAGACGTCACCAAAGTCGTCATTGACCACAGGACTTTGCACTCCGGGTGGTAACTGTGGCGTTAAGTCATTGACCTTACGGCGCAGTTCGTCCCAGATTTGCTTTAATTCAGTGGCTCTGTAGATGCCTTTCATCTCGACCATGATTTGCGACGTGCCGGTGGTGGATATGGACGTTACGTGATCGACATAAGGCAGCTGCTGAATAGCATTTTCAATGGGGTAACTGACTTCTTCCTCAACCTGTAAGGGCGAAGCGCCTGGATACGAGGTAATGATCAGAGCCTGTTTCAGCGTAAATTGCGGATCTTCAAGACGTCCCAGCCCAAAATAGGCCATGGTACCGCCTATCAGTAAAATGGCAGTGACCAGCCAGGACGAGGTTTTATTTTTAATAAAATACTGAGCGACATCCATAGATCACAAACCCCGCTCACGTTGCCATGGCCGCACTTGCTGATTTTCGGTCAGTTGCTGCACACCTGCAGTAACCACCTGCTCACCGGCAGATAAACCAGCTACTACCTCTATACCTTGCTGAGTTAAACGCCCTACTGTTACTGCGCGTCGATTGACTTTCCCCTCGTTAAACACCCAGACAAAACGCTCTGCGGCGTCTACGGGTTGATCATTGGCTGCAAAGACTGCGGTGGCAGGTACCGTCACTCCAGCAGAGGGTGTGCGCATCAGCTTGCTCATGTCTGCCAGCACATTGGCCGTCATACCTGAGAGCACGTTAAATTCTTTAGGCGCCGCCATACTGAATACCACTTTAAAGCTGTTGGTTGCGCTGTCGGCGCGGGTGTCCCATTCTTTAATGTCGGCTTTGTAACTTAGGCTAGGGTAGGAATCAAAAATAACATCTGGCTGATAACTGACGTCTTTTCTGACCAGCGCTATCACGTCTTCTGGCACCTGGATCACCACGTCGACCATACCTGTGAGTTGTAACTCCAGAATGGCCTGTTGCGCTGCGACATTTTCGTGATTCTCGACGAGAGAACGCGACACAGTGCCACTAAAAGGAGCGACTAATTCGGTGTAACTTAAGTTGGCTTGGGCTGTTTTTAAATCGGCATCAGCCACTTGCAATTGTGCTTTGGTTTCGTCGTACATGGCTTGCGACACCAGATTCTGACCAATCAGGCTGGCGGCTCTGTCAAACTGAGCCTTAGATAATTGATATTTGGCCTGAGCCTGTTCTAACCTGAGTTTAAAATCTGTTGGGTCTAAACGCGCCAGCACGTCGCCTTTTTGCACTTCCTGGCCGGGCCTTATAGCAAATTGGGTAAGTTTACCGCTGACACGAAAGGTTAAACGGGCATTTTCTGTGGGTTCGACTAGAGCCGGAAACTGCCGGATCAACTTTTGCTGGCCATCCTGCACCTGGTGCAATTTCACTGGCCTGCTTGGGCTTTGTTCTTCGATTTGTGCAGGCTTGGAACAGCCCGTCACCAAAACCAGAGTTAAAACCTTGTAGATCATCGTTTGTCTGGACATTTAAACCTCTCCCTTTGTCATACCACTTAAATTCGCGCTGGCACTATACAAAAGCCAGGATAAGATTAAAATTTATATTTATTTCATCTCTTCATAAGAAAAATTGATGAATCTGACTCAGCTTTATATTTTGGACGCCGTAGCAAACAGTGAAAGCTTACTGCAAGCCGCTACTAAATTGCATAAAACCCAGCCTGCCTTGAGTATGGCGCTGAAGAAACTCGAGCAGGAATGCGGTTTTACTATAGTGGACCGCAGTCAATATCGCTTGCAATTTACTCAGGCTGGCCAACGATTTTATCAACAAGCTCAACAGCTTCTGCATCAAAGTGCTCAACTTAAATCTTTAGCCCAGCATTTAAGCCGGGGCGCTGAGGCCAGTTTAGCCGTGGCTTTTGACGAAGCTGTGGATCTGGCTCTGTTTTTACCCGCTATTCGTCAAGCGCAACATCAGTTTCCTCATACCGAGCTGCAGCTCAGTTGCGACTATAGATTGCAAGCACTGGAAAAACTTAAGAATCAGCAAGTTGATTTAGCTATTAGCCCCTGGTTTCCAGTATTTATCAGCCTTGGCGATTTTGAAACTGTAGCTATTGGTCATTTTGATATTTTATGTGTAGCCAGCCCGGAGTTTTTACAGCAGCTGACTGAACCTTTAACGCGTCAGGAACAATTGGCCGAGTTGCCGCAATTGGTGGCGAATTCAGAAGCACTGGATTTTGACAGCGGAAAGTTATTGCCCTTGCAATCGGCACGGCGGGTGAAAGTGAACAACAGTTTATGTATGAAGCAGGCGCTGTTAGCCCATTTAGGCTGGGGCATGGTGGCAAGACATCAGGTAGCAGCAGAATTAGCGAGCGGTGCTTTGGTGCAGCTCAAACCACTGGAGTTTCCAAAGCATATCCGTGGAGAAGTGCATTTAGCGCGACATAAAGATCAACAACCAGGCCCAGTGGCTAAAGCCATATGGGAACAATTGGGAACAATTGGGGTCAGGCCTTGAATGTTGAATTTGGAACAATTGGGGTCAGGCCTTGAATGTTGAATTTGATTCAACATTCAAGGCCTGACCCCATGGATCCATAGAGCTTAGAAGCGGTAGCTTGCACCTATCTGGTACACATCATCATCTGTCTCGAGCGAGTCGAAGACGACGCTTGCTGACAAGGACAAGTTCGGCAATGCAAACCAGTTCGCACGCAAACTCAGGCTGTCTTCACTTTCACTGAATACTTTGTCAGAGATCCACTCATACCCAACACCAGCTGAAAAGTTTTTACCGAAGTAATAGTCAGCACCTACCCCATAACGCGTCACTGAAGCCTGGCGATAATCCAGGATACTGGCTTCAAGATTCATCATGTCACCTGTGCCTAAATCCCAGAGTTTTTTCGTCATCACACCATAGTTAGTGCTGCTGCCAGCTTGCTCAGGTCTGTCATGTTCGAAAATAGCACCTACTAACCAGTCCGGACTAATAAAGTAACCCAGAGTACCATCCAGATCCTGTTGGTCTGTGCCGCTGAAATGTGTCCATTCCAACTTGCCGTAAAAGTTATGGCTTTGGTCCATGTATTCACCACCGACAGACCAAGAGTTTTGATCCGCTTCATTGGATGATAAACGTGACAAGGTACCGAAAACGCTGGCATTTTTGTTGATGAATGCCGCTTCAGCGCGTGGTGTCTTACCTGAAGTGTCTACTGCATTAAAGAAATACTGATGCTTCAGTTGCCATCCATCGATATCAACACCGTTGATATCTGTATTGCCATAGGCCACTGATGATTCATGTTGATAGTTGTTCGCTGCTGCACCAGTTGAGACTACAGCGATAAGTAAAGCGAGCACAGAACCTTTCATAATTACTACCTTTTGGTTAAGAAAACGCAGGCAGTGTAAAACTCTGAAAGTTAACGCTCTCTGAATGATTTTGTAAATAAGTGTATAAATATCAAAAAGATAAACAAATAGAATGAGAAAAGTCTGATGGACAGCGGGGGGCGATAGACAGCGGGGTCATAGACAGCGGGGTCAGGCCTTGGATCTTGAATTGAAATTCAAGATCCAAGGCCTGACCCCGCTGTATCTATGTTAGATTTCCAGCAAGGCTTGGCGTAGTTGATGAATTTGATCGCGCAGTTGTGCTGCCTGTTCAAATTCCAGGTCTTTGGCGTGTTGCAGCATTTTTTGCTCCAGCTGTTTGATTTCTGCCTGCAATTGATAAGGTGTTTTGCCTTTGGCCAGTTTGATTTTCTCTGCCACTTTTGGCAGATCGGCATCCTGGCCCAGGTCCATCACGTCCGATACTTTCTTCTTAATAGCAGTAGGTGTGATGCCATGCAGTTCGTTGTAGGCGATTTGTTTAGTGCGCCGGCGTTCGGTTTCATTAATAGCGCGCTGCATCGAACCTGTGATGCGATCGGCATAGAGCACCGCCTTACCGGCCAGGTTACGGGCAGCTCGCCCCATGGTTTGGATCAGGGACCGCTCTGAACGTAAAAAGCCTTCTTTGTCTGCATCCAGAATAGCGACCAGAGAGACTTCCGGAATATCCAGACCTTCCCGCAATAAGTTAATACCCACCAGCACATCAAATACGCCTAAACGTAAATCGCGGATAATCTCCATCCTCTCTACTGTGTCGATGTCTGAGTGTAAATACCGCACCTTGACGCCATGACCTGCTAAATAGTCGGTTAAATCCTCAGCCATTTTTTTGGTCAATACTGTCACCAGCACCCGTTCACCAATTTTGGCGCAGCGAAAGGCTTCCGACATTAAGTCGTCCACCTGTGTCGCCACAGGCCGGATTTCAATCACAGGGTCGATCAGGCCTGTTGGCCTCACTACCTGCTCTACTACTTCGCCTGCTGATTGGTTTAACTCGTAATCTGCCGGAGTAGCAGAGACATAAATGCGCTGCGGCGCTATGGATTCAAATTCATCAAACTTCAGTGGCCTGTTATCCAGGGCTGAAGGCAGACGAAAACCATAGTTCACCAGGTTTTCTTTGCGTGAACGGTCACCTTTGTACATGGCGCCTATTTGCGAAATGGTGACATGGGATTCGTCGATAAACATTAAGCCGTCGGCCGGGAAATAATCCAGCAAAGTGGGCGGCGGTTCGCCCTCCCCGCGCCCTGATAAGTAGCGTGAATAGTTTTCAATGCCTGAGCAATAGCCTAGTTCGATCATCATTTCTAAATCAAATAAGGTTCGCTGGCCTATACGCTGCTCTTCGATCAGACGGTTTTCTGCCAGCAGCTGCGCACGGCGCTCTTTTAGCTCGACCTTGATACGCTCTGTCGCTTCTAGAATTTTTTCCCTTGGCGTGACGTAGTGAGTTTTTGGATAAATAGTGTAGCGACTGACAACTTTTTCTACTGAACCTGTAAGTGGGTCGAACAAACTGATGCGCTCAATTTCTTCATCAAATAGTTCGATACGCACAGCGATTTCGTCCGATTCAGCCGGAAATACATCAATTACATCACCCCGCACCCTGTAAGTAGCGCGTTCAAAGGCAGCGTCATTGCGGCTGTATTGCAACTCAGCGAGGCGGCGCAGGATAAAACGTTGGTCGACTATGTCGCCCACTTTCAGATGCAACAGCATCTTCATATAGGATTCCGGATCGCCTAAACCGTAAATAGCGGAAACAGAGGCAATAATGACCACGTCGCGGCGTTCCATCAGCGCTTTGGTGGCCGACAAACGCATTTGTTCTATGTGTTCATTAATGGAGGCGTCTTTTTCGATAAAGGTATCACTGGACGGCACATAAGCTTCTGGCTGGTAATAATCGTAATAAGACACAAAGTATTCCACCGAGTTATTCGGGAAAAACTCTTTCATCTCGCCATAGAGCTGAGCCGCCAAAGTTTTATTGTGCGCCATAATCAGCGTAGGCCGGTTTACCTGGGCTATCACATTGGCCATGGTGAAGGTTTTACCTGAGCCCGTCACACCCAATAGGGTTTGATGCGCTAAACCTGACTCCAGACCTTCAACCAGTTTTGCTATTGCTGTAGGTTGATCGCCTGCAGGTTGATAATTGGAGACTAATTCAAAATCGCGGCTCATAGAGTTTCACCCTGTATCACTTTGTTCAACTCGCGGCGACTATGCCACTTAAAGGCAAGACTCATCAGGATCCTCCACTTACAGTTAAAGCAGCCAGTTTACGTGTAAACCAACTGTACGCCAGAGAAGATGTAAACAGATTGGCAATTAAGCCGCCAACAAAAACCCCTATTACTCCGCCAACTAAACCACCGACGTAAGCAAAAGGTACATAAAATACGAAAAGGCGGATCAGGCTAAGCTGTAACGCATTCATAGGTAAATGCAAGGCATTAAAGGACGAGTTGGTCAGGATAATGATGCCCTGCAAACCATAACCTAAAGGCAAAATCCAGATAAAGTAGCGGATATACTGGGCGACTAAAGGATCGTCGGTAAATACATCGGCCACAGCCCAGGCGCAGGCAGCTAAGCCCAGATAAACCAAAAACTGCCAGGCTAAAATAAATTTAATACAACGCCTGTAGGCTTCATCAATACGCGGATAAGCACAGGCGCCATAGTTTTGACTGACAAAAGGCGGCAAGGTCATAGAAAGCGCCAGCACAACCAAACAGGCAATACTTTCAATACGTGCCCCTACACCAAAAGCGGCAACAGCTTCAGCGCCATAACTGGCCATCAGGGCCGTTAAGATAGCCATGGCCAAAGGAGTGAGCATATTGGCGCCCGCAGCTGGCAAACCTATGTACAAAATTTTGCGGCTGATTTGAATAAATTCAGCAAAAGGCTGATGCCCTAAATCAACCAGTTTGCGGCGCACCATCAGTAAATACAAAATCAGACTAAATCCCAATAACCAGGAAATCAGACTGGCCAGTGCAGCTCCGGCCACTCCCATCGCTGGCACAGGGCCCCAGCCAAAAATAAACAGCGGGTCCAGGATGGCATTGAGTAAACCCGCACAAGCCATCAAAATACTGGGCGTTTTGGTATCGCCAGCAGCACGCAGCACCGCATTACCAATCATAGGAGTAATTAAGAACACAGCGCCTAAAAACCAGATTTGCATATAGTCGTGAATAAAAGGCAAGGTATCGTCTTTTGCCCCTAGGAGGCGGAATAAAGGATCGATCGTCAGATAGCCCAGCAAAGACAAGGCCATGACCAGATAGGCTGACAGCCATAAGGCGGCTAAGCCATCACTTCGCGCACTTTTTTCGTCACCACTGCCTAAAGCACGGGCTATCACAGCTGAAGTACCTATGCTTAAACCTATAGCTAAGCTGATCACGGTAAAAGTGACAGGAAACGTAAAACTGACAGCAGCCAGCTCTGCTGTACCCAGCATACTGATAAAAAAGGTATCCACCAGATTAAATGACATAAGCGTGAGCATGCCAAAAAGCACTGGTACCGTCATTTGTTTGAGTGTGGCCTGAATATCACCTTTGAGCAGATCAGGACGTTTGGAAGTGGATTGAGTCATAACAGTCAGCTTTAGCGCAAGTGGCGGCTATTGTAGAGAAAAGTAACACTTCGCACTACCCGCGCCACCATAAATAAGCTGGACTTGGGATAAGCCCTGCCACTGAATAGACATCTTCGCGCCTCTCTGCGTTGCTCTGTCTAGCCATAGCTTGCTATGGCATACGACAAAGCGCCTTGAGATCGAAAAAAGTCGACACTCGTTATCCCGAGCTCAGGTTAAATATAAAAGCCATCTGGTGCAAAGTTGTGCTGGACTACTAAAAAATGTTCACAATCTGCTTTTGCATAGAAACTTTGTTTCATTAACAAGGTATGACATAAAGTTTCAGTTCTTTCAAATTTATAAGCCATTGTTTTATAAAGAATAAAAAATTAACCTGAAACCTATTGATCTGGCGCTAAGCCTTATCAATTAAGGCTTAGCTTCCCCTTCAGGCCAACAACTCACAGACTTATCCACAGATTCTGTGGGTAACTTACGCCAGCCCTTGAGTGGCCTGACTTTGACAAATTACAGTCTAGCCACTAAGTGCGAATAGCTTTTGCATAGTCAGAATTATCAGTTGCACAGCTTTTCTACTGGCTTTGGCTAAACAAGCAGCAAGTGAACTTGTTTTGTGAAAAAGCTCTGGTCTAAGTGTTGACAGTGTTTAACACCGGCATTAGTATTGCGCCCCGTTGCAGAACACAGTTCCTCAGTAGCTCAGCTGGTTAGAGCGGCGGACTGTTAATCCGTAGGTCGTTGGTTCGAGCCCAACCTGGGGAGCCACTGTAGTCTCAACACATTATTTCAGTTCCTCAGTAGCTCAGCTGGTTAGAGCGGCGGACTGTTAATCCGTAGGTCGTTGGTTCGAGCCCAACCTGGGGAGCCAACTGAAGTAATGACAATTTGGTAACCGTAGACAATTCCTCAGTAGCTCAGCCGGTTAGAGCGGCGGACTGTTAATCCGTAGGTCGTTGGTTCGAGTCCAACCTGGGGAGCCACCAAAAGTACTCTATCCTCCATAGTTAATTCTTTCTTTTCTTTAGTGTTTTTCTTTGAAATATCTTAAGCTTCTGTTCTGATGTTCAAGTCCGGAAAAGAATTCAGTATGGATTGCCTGCTATGAAGTCCCCATCCTTTAATGCGTTAACTCATTGGACTGCCGCTTTTGTTTCAGCATTGCTGGCACTTTGGCTGTTTTGGT
This sequence comes from Rheinheimera sediminis, assembly GCF_004005375.1. Taxonomy (GTDB): domain Bacteria; phylum Pseudomonadota; class Gammaproteobacteria; order Enterobacterales; family Alteromonadaceae; genus Pararheinheimera. The sequence continues at coordinate 40,713 of NZ_RZUF01000008.1, forward strand.
TTGCGGCCGCTCAACAAATCCAAAGCTTGTATCAGCTGCATTACAGTGCCATTCAGCAAATGCTGGTCAGTGATTTAACAGGCGACACCAAGATCCTGACTCGTCAGCTCAGCAGCAGTTTTGATTTACCTTATTTAAAAGTCAGCCAATTGGATGGAGTGGTGTTGCATGAGCAGAGCAATACGCTGCCAACTTATAGACTGGCGTTCTGGCTGCTGGATAAGTTTGACCGTCCTATCATCGCGGCCTCTATTAAAGATCAATCACACAATTTACAGGTGGAGTTTTTGCCAGCCCTGGCCGAACAATTAGACAGGTTAGAACTTTTATCCCTGTATTTATTTTTTGGCATACTAGTGCTGGGCATTTTGCCCTATTACCTGCAACCAGCCCGGCCAAAACAAGCCAAAGATCTGCCACCTCATCCTATAGAAGAAGCAGTGCATCAAGCTCCCGCTGTAGTGCAGCCACTGCAGTCGCAACAAAGCAGTTCAGGAACCGACTATTTATTAGAACTGGCTCTGTATGACCAGCTCACTTCACTGCCGAATCGTCAGCAATTTGTGCGCTATTACGAGCAGCAGGTTAAAGCCGCTAACGCTGCGTATCAGTCCATTTTTCTTGTGGTTCGTTGCAGTAGTCTGAGCCAAATCAACCAGACTAAAGGCTATCTGGCTGGTGATTTGTACATCAAAGAAATGGCGGATTTATTAAAGGCATTGCCGCAGTTGTCGGATGAAAGTCCATTGTTTCGCTTAAACAACACTGATTTTTGCGTCTGGTTTCCACAGAAGAGTACTGAATACACGGAAGATCTGCTGTTGTTGCTGCAACAAGGTTTTCAGTCATATCGGCAGCAAAAACAACTGGATGCAGTGGCGTTAACCGCTTTAGTTGAAGTGGCTCAGGGTAAACCTTTAGCTGAATTGCTGGCGATGGCCGATGCCGCATTGGGCCTGGCGAAAGCGAAGAACAGCAAAGTGGCGGCTCAATCTGATCAATGGCACTTGCTAAGCGATATGCAGCAAGTAAGTGCCGACTCTCAGCTGAGTAGCCAAGATTGGCTTAGGCTCTTTGATGATGTAGTGCAAAGCCAAAGGCTGAGCTTGTTAGCCCAACCTATTCAGGCTCTGAATAAAACCACTAAAACCTATGCCGAATTAGTAGTGCGATTTCGTAACAGTGACGATCAGTTGTTACCCACAGCGTCGTTTTTAGAGATGGCGCAAAAGCTCGACAAGCTGATCGAAATAGAACAGCTGATCGTAAAACAGGCATTGATACTGGCAGCCAAACATCCGGATCAAAGTTTTGGTGTGAATTTGTCAGACTATTCGGTGCAGACAGAAGGCTTTATCAGCTTCCTTGAGCAGCGCTTAGCGAAAGACTCCGATGTCAGTTCCAGGCTGGTGTTTGAAATAAGCGAGTCGGGTTTGTTGCAGAATCTGAAGTTGAGTAAAAAGCTGATTGATATGCTGCACCAGTTCGGTTCAAGGATAACAGTGGAAAAGTTTGGTGCTGGCATTACGTCGTTTAAATTTTTCCGCGAGTTAAAACCTGATTTTGCAAAAATGGACGCAAGCTACACCAGACAGATTGAAGACGATAAAAACAATCAGTACTACGTTCGGCTGATGGTCGATTTAGCCCACCGTATTGGCGTCGCAGTCTTTGCAGAACATGTCGAGACGGCAGCGGAACAACAGATGTTGGAATCGCTGTTAATAGATGGTGTACAAGGTTACTTCTTCAGTAAGCCCGCGCCACTGGAATAATGCGCTGGTGTAAACGGGCGGGGTAAACCCCGCCCCTACGATGCATTGATGTTGATTTGGATTTGGGTTGCCTTGGTGTCTGCGGGCGGGGTAAACCCCGCCCCTACGGTGCATTGATGTTGGTTTGGATTTGGGTTGCCTTGGCTTGGTTTCTGCGGGCGGGGTAAACCCCGCCCCTACGTTGGATGTCAGTGGGCGGGTACAAGACCCGCCCCTACGATGCAGTGATGTTGATTTGGATTTGGGTTGCCTTGGCTTGGTTTCAGCGGGCGGGGTAAACCCCGCCCCTACGATTGATGTCTGTGGGCGGGTACAAGACCCGCCCCTACGGTGCCTTGATGTTGATTTGTATTTGGGTGGCCTTGGTTTGGTGCCTGCGGGCGGGTACAAGACCCGCACCTACGATGCCTTGATGTTGATTTGGATTTGGGTGGCCTTGGTTTGGTTTCTGCGGGCGGGTACAAGACCCGCCCCTACGATGCATTGATGTTGATTTGGATTTGGGTTGCCTTGGTGCCTGCGGACGGGTACAAGACCCGCCCCTACGGTGCATTGATGTTGATTTGGATTTGGGTGGCATTGGTTTGGTGCCTGCGGGCGGGGTAAACCCCGCCCCTACGTTTGATGTCTGCGGGCGGGTACAAGACACGCCCTTACGGAGCCTTGATGTTTATGTAGGGGCGACCTTTATGGTCGCCCGAGATTTTTAATCAGTTTTATCCAGCGCTATCGCCTCAGTTCTATGCCATTCGCGTTTAGTGTTGTTGTTTCGATTGTTACAAAGCCGCATAATAGCGCGACTTTTTTCTGAGGTTCTTTTATGTCGGAATTTTTGCTGTTGCTGGTCAGCACAGTGCTGGTGAATAACTTCGTGCTGGTGAAATTTTTAGGGCTATGCCCAGTGATGGGCGTATCAAAAAAACTAGAAACTGCGATTGGCATGTCCATGGCCACCACTTTTGTTCTGACTTTAGCCTCTCTTTGCAGTTATCTGGTTGATGTTTACCTGCTACAGCCGCTGGACTTAATGTACCTCCGTACTTTGAGTTTTATCCTGGTGATTGCTGTGGTCGTGCAATTTACCGAAATGGTGGTGCATAAAACCAGTCCGACCTTGTACCGATTACTTGGTATATTTTTACCTTTGATCACCACTAACTGTGCTGTGCTGGGTGTGGCTATTCTGAACGTCAATGCCCGGCACGATTTCTTCTCTTCAGTGGTGTATGGCTTTGGTGCTGCAGTAGGATTTTCTTTAGTACTGATTTTATTTGCGGCTATGCGTGAACGTTTAGCCGCGGCTGATGTGCCAGTGTCTTTCAGAGGTGCTGCCATAGGTATGATTACTGCGGGTTTAATGTCATTAGCCTTTATGGGCTTTACTGGTTTGGTGAAAGCGTAAATGTCTATTATTACTGCTTTGTGGGCTTTGGGTATTCTGGCTGTTATTTTTGGTGCCGCCTTAGGATACGCAGCCATACGTTTTAAAGTGGACGCGGATCCGCTGGTTGAACAAATTGATGAAATTTTACCGCAAACCCAATGCGGTCAATGTGGTTATCCGGGCTGCAGGCCTTATGCGGAAGCTATAGCCAATGGCGATGACATCAATAAGTGTCCGCCAGGTGGCGATACCACTATCAAAAAGCTGGCCGATCTGATGGGGGTGGAAGCCAAACCTCTGGATGCAGCTCAAACTCCGGCAATAAAACGTGTCGCTTTTATCCGCGAAGATGAGTGTATTGGTTGTACCAAATGTATTCAGGCTTGCCCTGTGGATGCGATTGTGGGTGCTTCGAAGCAAATGCACACTGTTATTGTTGACGAGTGCACCGGCTGTGATTTATGTGTTGAACCTTGTCCTGTGGATTGCATAGATATGGTGCCATTGGCCAGCAGCATTGAACGCTGGAAATGGGACCTTAATGCCATTCCTGTCAAAGTGCTGGAGTCGTAACTTGCCTACTTTATTTCAACAAATTCAGGCAGGAAAAGTCTGGGACTTTCATGGTGGTATTCATCCACCAAGCCGTAAAGAGCGCACTAACCAAAAACCTGTGGCGCTTTTAGATATTCCTGACCGTTTATATGTTCCACTGCGCCAGCATATTGGTGTTGCTGGCAAGCTATTAGTCAAAGTCGGCGATCGGGTACTTAAAGGCCAGGCTCTGACTCAGGCTGATAATGCGATGGCTGTACCTGTGCACGCCCCCACCTCTGGCACAGTGCTGGCGATTGAACTTCATACCAGTACTCACCCTTCCAGCTTAGCTGAACCTACTTTAGTGCTGACTCCGGATGGTATGGACGAGTGGCGTCCCCGCAAACCTTTGGATCCTGCAGTGGTAGATAACTACACTTTATTGGAACGTATTCAGGAATCTGGTATTGCCGGTATGGGCGGTGCGGGTTTTCCAACGCACATTAAAGTCAATGTGAAGCAGCCGGTTGATTATCTGATTATCAATGCTGTGGAATGCGAGCCTTATATCACAGCAGATGACATGCTGATGCAGGAGCGCGCCAGCGACATTATTGCCGGTATAGAGATACTGGTAAAACTGCTGAGTCCAAAAGCAGTATTGATAGGCATAGAAGACGACAAACCTATAGCGGCAGCCTCATTAAAAGCTGCTATAGGCCAAAAAGATAACTACTTCGTTCGGGAAGTCCCCACCAAGTACCCTTCAGGTGGCGAAAAACAATTAATTCAGTTGCTGACGAATAAAGAAGTGCCAGCAGGTCGCAGACCTCTGGATATTGGCATTGTGATGCAAAACGTCGGTACAGCTTTTGCGATAGCTCAGGCGGTGTTGGACGATATTCCACTGATCCACCGCGTAGTGACTGTGGCTGGCGAAACCCTGGCGCAGCAACAAAACGTACTGGCACTGATAGGAACGCCCATCTCAGATTTGCTGACTGCTTGCGGTTTTCAGGCAGAACAACGCCAGCGCATTATTGTTGGAGGCCCAATGATGGGCTTTGCGATAGCAGACTGGTCTGTACCTGTGGTTAAAACCACCAACTGCATTTTAGCCCCGACCGAACAGGAACTGGGTGCAGTCAGTGAGGAAATGGATTGTATCCGTTGTAGTGCTTGTGCTGACGCCTGCCCTGCCAGCTTATTACCGCAGCAACTGTTGTGGTACAGCAAAGCCAAAGATCAGGACAAACTAGCCGAATACAATTTATCCGACTGCATTGAATGTGGCGCCTGTGCTTATGTCTGTCCAAGCGAAATTCCGTTGGTGCATTACTACCGGGTGGCCAAAGCAGAGATCCGTGAAACCCAGCGTGAAGCCTTAAAAGCAGAGCAAGCCAAAGCACGTTTTGATGCCCGTACCGAACGTTTAGAGCGGGAAAAACAAGAACGTCTGGAACGCAACCAACAACTGGCGGCTCAGCGTGTTGCGCAGCAACAAGCCAGTGGTCAGGCGGCACAAAGCGCTGCAGCTGTGCAACAGGCGCTGGAGCGCAGCCAACAACTAGCAGCACCAGCTCTGGATAAAGCACAAATTATTGCAGAGCGCGAGCGTAAAAAAGCCGAAGCTTTGGCTTATCAGCAGCAAAAACAACAATCTGCGGCCACGGAGTCAGCTCCAGCCCAAACTGAAGCAGCAACAGAAGACCCACGTAAAGCCGCTATTGCCGCCGCCTTAGCTCGTGCCAAAGCAAAAAAACTAACACAGCAAGAGCCTGAAACCCAGCCTGAAACTGCTGCAGAACCAACTCAGGTTGAAGCACCAGCAGCTGATGCAGATGCGAAAAAAGCCGCAGTAGCTGCAGCTATAGCGCGGGCTAAAGCGAAAAAGCTGACAGAGCAAGAGCCGCAAGCCCAGCCAGACTCAGTTGCAGCAACTGCTGCTGAGCCAGCTCAGGTTGAAGCAGCTGCGTCTGATATCGATGCGAAAAAAGCCGCCATAGCAGCTGCTATAGCGCGGGCTAAAGCGAAAAAACTGACAGAGCAAGAGCCGCAATCCCAGCCAGACTCAGTTGCAGCCGCTGCTGCAGAGCCAGCTCAGGTTGAAGCACCAGCGTCTGATGTCGATGCGAAAAAAGCCGCAGTAGCAGCCGCTATAGCGCGGGCTAAAGCAAAAAAGCTGACGCAGCAAGAGCCTGAAGCCCAGCCTGAAACTACTGCAGAGCCAGCTCAGGTTGAAGCAGCAGCATCTGATGTCGATGCGAAAAAAGCCGCCATAGCAGCTGCTATAGCGCGGGCTAAAGCGAAAAAACAACAAAATAGTGAGCCGTTATGAGTTTTAAAATCGCCAGCTCCCCGCACCAGCACAACCAAAAGAGCACAGCTCAGTTGATGAAGTTGGTGGCTTTAGCTGCTGTACCAGGTATTGCAGTACAAGCTTACTTTTTTGGCTATGGGGTACTGATCCAACTGCTATTGGCCATAGCGACCGCCTTGCTTTGTGAAGCCTCAGTACTGGCCCTGCGCGGTAAAAAAGTGAAAGCTAAATTGCTGGACCACAGCGCTGTGGTGACCGCCGTATTGCTTGCTGTAGCTATCCCTTCTTATGCCCCCTGGTGGTTGGTAGTGATAGGAACAGCTTTTGCGATTATTGTAGTGAAACAACTGTACGGAGGCTTAGGCAACAATTTATTTAACCCGGCGATGGCGGCTTATGTGTTGCTCTTAGTATCCTTTCCTTTGCCTATGACCAGTTGGTTACCCGCAGCACCTTTACAACAGCAAAGTCTGGGGCCCGCTGATGCGGTTTGTACTATTTTCACCCAGTTCAGTTGCAGTGGCTACAGTATCAGCCAACTGCGTCAAAATGTGGATGGCGTCAGTATGGCGACACCACTGGATACATTAAAAACGGACCTGGCGCAGGGCTACACCACAACCGAAAGCATGGACAAACCGGTGTTTGGCTGGTTATCCGGCGAAGGCTGGTTTTGGGTTAATCTGGCCTATTTACTCGGTGGTTTGTTTTTGTTGCAGCAAAAAGTCATTCAATGGCGCATTCCGGTGGCTGTGTTAGGCTCCTTGTTTAGCTTTAGTTTTATCGCCTGGTTACTATCGCCAGACACCAATGCCAGCCCGCTGTTTCAGTTATTTTCTGGTGCCACTATGCTGGCAGCATTTTTTATTGCGACCGACCCGGTATCGGCTTCCACCACAGAAAAAGGTCGCTTGGTTTTTGGGGCTTTAATTGGCGGCCTGGTGTTTGTGATCCGTAGTTACGGCGGTTATCCGGATGCCTTCGCTTTTGCCGTGATGCTGGCCAATATGGCGGTTCCTTTGATTGACTATTACACCCAGCCACGCACCTATGGCCATAAAAATAAGGGAGCGCGCTAATGCTGAGTTCTGTCACTAAAAACGCCTTGCTGCTGGGCACTGCAGCCCTGCTTTGTGTTTTTGCCGTGGCTGCGGTGAATGAAATCACCAAAGTTGAAATTAAGCAGCAGCAACTTGATAGTAAACTTCGCACTCTGGTTGAAGTAATGCCTGAACTTGCAGGCAATACAGAGGTTTTGCACGATTGCGTCGCGGTGTTGGATACAGAGTTATTGGGAAAAGATGCGACACAACAGATCTACCGCTATCGCGTTGATGGCTCAGTCAAAGCCTATTTGGTAGAAACCACGGCGCCAGATGGCTACAGCGGTGCTATTGAGGTATTGGCAGCTATTAGCCCAGAGCAACAGATTATTGGCGTTCGAGTACTGACCCATAAAGAAACCCCGGGCCTTGGAGATAAAGTAGAACTTCGTAAAAGCCCTTGGGTTTTAAGTTTTAATGGCAAAACTTTGGCCTCAGCTGAAGATCGCAGCTTTGCGGTGAAAAAAGACGGCGGTCAATTCGATCAGTTCTCCGGTGCCACTATTACGCCACGCGCCGTGGTGAAAGCAGTGAAAAATGCTGCTATCTATATTCAGCAACATCCTGAACTGGCCAGCTTGCCAGCTAATTGTGGAGCCTGAGCCCTATGGAAACTACTGCTGTAGAACAAAAAGTGAGCCCTTATCAGGAACTTGTTCGGCAAGGGCTGTGGAAAAACAACCCGGGCCTGGTGCAGCTATTAGGGCTTTGCCCTTTGTTGGCCGTGACCAATAGCCTGACCAGTGCGCTGGGGTTAGGTTTAGCCACTATGCTGGTATTGCTTAGTACCAACACAGTGGTATCGCTGGTTCGGAACTATGTGCCGAATGAAATCCGTATTCCGGTGTTTGTCATGGTCATAGCTTCCGTAGTGACTGTGATCGAACTGCTGATGCATGCTTTTATGTACAACCTGTATCAGGCGCTAGGCATTTTTATTCCACTGATGGTCACCAACTGTATTGTGATAGGCAGAGCTGAAGCTTATGCCTCGAAAAACGCAGTGCTACCAGCGGCTTTCGACGGCTTGATGATGGGCACTGGTTTTGCGTTAGTGCTCTGTACTTTGGGTGCAGTACGAGAAGTACTGGGGGCTGGCACCTTGTTTGCCGGAGCTGATTTGCTGCTGGGTGACTGGGCCAAAGTGTTGACCGTGCATTTGTACCAGGCGGATCATCAGTTTTTGTTGGCCATATTACCGCCCGGTGCTTTTTTAGTGATGGGTTTTTTGATTGCAGGCAAAAATGCTGTAGATGCTCGAATTGCGGCCAAAGCTAAACCTGCGGAACAAAAAATCAGCCGGGCACGAGTCACTCATGTGTCCAGTTAGCTTTAAAAAATTTGAATAAAGAGTTTTAAATAAAACCAGATGAATAAAGCAAAACGTATTCAGATTTTACAGCGACTGCGGGAAAACAATCCCAAGCCAACCACTGAGCTGGAGTTCAATTCTCCTTTTGAATTGCTGGTTGCTGTGTTGCTGTCTGCTCAGGCGACGGATGTCAGCGTTAATAAAGCCACCCGCCTGCTCTACCCTGTTGCTAATACGCCGCAAGCCATTTTTGATTTAGGTGTGGATGGCGTAAAGCAGTACATCAAAACCATAGGGCTGTTTAACTCAAAAGCAGAGAACCTGATTAAAACCTGCCGCATCCTGATAGACCAGCACAATGGCATAGTGCCGGAAAATCGGGAAGCTTTAGAAGCCTTGCCAGGCGTAGGCCGCAAAACCGCCAACGTGGTGCTGAACACCGCCTTCGGCTGGCTAAAAGATAACGAAGGTAACTACTTTATCGCCGTTGATACCCATATCCAGCGCGTGGCCAACCGCACCGGCTACGCCAAAGGCAAAACGGTTGAAGAGACCGAGCAAAGCATTATCCGGAATACGCCAAACAAAGAAGAGTTTATGTTTGACTTGCATCACTGGTTGATCCTGCATGGCCGCTATACCTGCGTGGCACGCAAACCCAAATGTGGCTCTTGTATTATTGAGGACCTGTGTGAGTTTAAAGAGAAAGTCGACCCATAGTCGCCTTCTCACGTCTTTTTTTGTGCAGCTGCAGCTTGCAGATAGTCTAGGAAATGCCGGGCTGTGGCCGATAACGGGTTATCTTTACGCCAGACCACAGACCAATGCCGGATAATTGGGAAGTCTTTGACTTTGACTATGCTCAATCCGGCTTGGCACAAGGCCTCATAGTCTAGTGGCACCGCAGTTTTAGTCGTGGCTGCCGCAGACTGAGCGCCTGACCATACCGAAGGTTGTAAGGCCAATTGCGATAGCACTGCAATACCTAAACCTGCTGCGACTGAATGTTTTATCGCTTCGTTACTGCCTAAACTCATCACTACATTTGGTTTAAAATTATGTTCTTTGAAATGCTGCTCTGCCGCCATACGAGTGCCACTTCCGGACTCTCGCATCAACCAACGCTCTGTGCTTAACTCATTCAGCTCAACTGTTTTATTCGCTAAAGCGTGCTTTGACGAAGTGATGATCACCAAGGGATTGATCTGAAACTGCAGGCGTTCCAGCGGCAGGTCATCCGGGGGCATCATCATGACCGCCAGATCGTCTATCCCCTGAGTAAGGCGCCCCACCACTCTGTCTCTGTTTTCAATTGCCAGCTCAATTTCTACCCCCTGATGTGCAGCGGAAAAGGGCCCTAATAAATCAGGCACAAAGTATTCGGCCGTTGTTACTGCAGCGATACGCAGACGACCGCTGACCAATCCATTGATTTCAGCAATTCTGGCTTCGAAGCGTTGCCAGCATGCAGCCACTTCACGTACTGCTTTATAAAGCTCTTCGCCGGCCTGAGTTAAACGTATTTGCCTACCTGTTGTTTCGAATAATCGCTGGCCTGTAGTCACAGATAATTCGCGCAGTTGTACCGACACTGTTGGCTGACTGACATACAGCTCTTGCGCTGCTTTGGTGACTGATAACAAACGCGCTGCAGACTCAAAGGCCCGAAGTTGTTGTGGAGTAATACGCTGAAATCGGGCAAGAGTGAGAGCAGGCATAATGAATTCTCTGTTTTTACTAAGCACAGCACAAATCTATAGCTTTGAAGCTATGGATTCAATTAAAACAAAGTATTTTTATTTATAGATTTGCTGACATACAGTGCGCCCACTGGCACATTGAAGTATCGCTACCATGAGAAATCAGCAGCTTGTTATTGAAAATAATAGAAACAATGGCCGTCAGCAGCAGAGCTTCGAAGGCAAAGATATAGCTATTATGGGTGAAAAAACCAAAGTTCTGGTCAATACCGACCAGTTTGCTGCTGCGGTCATAGCTCGACTTGGTGCCAACGCAGAGGTTTACGGCCGTGACTTATAAAAACTCAGCTCTGCAGCAAAAGCCTGCTACTCCAGACTATGAAGCGAAAGCGCCTGCGGAAAAAATTATCGTCGGCGTTGACGTTTTTTTGCATAAACACCAACTCTCAGCGAGCATGCTGGCTGAACGCCTGAAGCTGCTGGAAACCGCAGAACTTGAATTGGAAATGATCACGAATAGGGGCGTAAAAGTATGGCCTGATGGCTTTCCTGAAACCTTCTGTACCGACCAATGGCGATGTCGTTTTATGCTCAAAGCAGGCCTGACGCAACTCGGATATGGCGATATCATTCGCCTGCTTAGTCTTATCTCAGCCAATAATCTGGACGTGATTAAAACCGAGAACCTCTGCACCTTTCACGGTGAACCGGGCTTTATGTTGGGGCAAGGGCTATAAGATGAAAGCAAAAGAACTAAGGGCAGCGCTACTGACGAAACATCAAAAATTAGCTTTGATAGCGCCTGCTTTAGCCCAGGTTGGCTTAAAACTACAGCTGACCGAAGCTTTTGATACTGACGCTTTGGGTTCATTTTCTGGTGAAACAGCGCGCACACAAAGCCCGTTGGACTGCGCAAAAACCAAAGCAAAACTGGCCTGCGAAGCGACAGGCCTTGCTATAGGTATTGGCAGTGAGGGCAGCTTTGGTGGTGGTCCAGCTCCTGGCTTGCTGAATTGGGATGACGAGGTGCTGTGCCTGTTTTATCAGGATAAGCAGCAATTCATTATGGCTTATGCTTCAGGCCCGGTACCTTTGTCTGATCTCAAAACAGATCAGCTTGCACTGATCCGTGCGCACCTGGAGCAGCATGATGCAGCACAAGGTTGGCTCCTCAGTTACAGCACTGGCTTGCTAAAAGGACTACTCGGCTTTGATGCTATTTTTCAGGCTGTGCAGCATGCAGATTTGCTTAGTACCTCAGGGCAATTGACAGAAGTTATTCGTATTTCACCAGATTTACGCGCTCACTTATGCCCTGCCCGGCAGCGTTATATTCAGCAGGCGGCAGCCCAGCTCGCTGACAGGTTGCTTGCACTTTGTCCTGTGTGTCAGGCGGCCGATTTTTGGCGTAAAGCGCATGAACCGGGTCTGCCCTGTTCCGCCTGCACTTACCCCACGCAGCGGGTGAAATACTATATAAAAAAATGCGATTGTTGTGGTCATACCGAGCATGAGCCTCCGGCCGAACCTTATGCAGAACCGGCTTATTGCCCACTTTGTAATCCTTAACTAACCTGAACTCGGGATAAGCCGTGCCACTGAATAGACATCTTTTCGCGCCTCTCTGCGTTGCTCCGTCTAGCCATAGCTTGCTATGGCGTACGACCAAGCGCCTTGAGATCCACAAAAATCTGTACATTCAGTCAGCAAAGACTTTGGTTGCTTAACGTAACAATGTTACTTCGTTGATTTAATTCATTAAATCGAAAAAAGTCGACACTCATTATCCCGAGTTCAGGTTAACTACCAACCACCAGGTACCGGAGTCAAACTGTGTTGAATACCCTGATGTTACACTCTGCAGTTGCAGAACATGTCCACACTGCAGCAGAGTTATTAAAGCAAGGAAAGCTGGTTGCAGTGCCTACTGAAACTGTTTATGGCCTGGCAGCAAATGCCCGAAACAAAGAGGCAGTGAAGCAGATTTTTGTTGCCAAAGGCAGGCCTGCTGATCATCCGCTGATTGTCCATCTGCATGCAGCCACAGCACTGAAAGACTGGGCAAAAGATATTCCTGCCCAGGCTTTTGCACTTGCAGAGGCATTTTGGCCAGGTCCACTCACCTTGTTGCTTAAAAAAGCAGATCACGTCGACAGCTGTGTGACTGGAGGTTTGGATACCATAGGCTTACGAGTGCCGGCTCATCCTGTGTTGTTGCAGCTACTGGCAGCTGAGCAACTAGCGGTCGCAGCACCTTCTGCTAATCCCTACAAAAGATTAAGCCCAACCTGTGCGCAGCACGTCATGGACACCATGGCAGGCAAACTTGATGCAGTGCTGAATGGGGGCGACTGTGAGTTTGGTCTTGAATCTACTATTGTCAGTTTGGTTGGTGACTCCATAGCGGTAGTGCGCGCCGGTCCTATTAGTGCAGAACAGTTAGAGCAGGTACTGGGGCAGAAGGTGGAGACACCGGAACAGCATCAGGTGAAGGTCTCGGGCAATGTGGCAGCTCACTACCAACCTCAGACCCCATTGCGCTGTGTTTCCACTCTTGAGCTCAACAGGCTGCTTGAAAACAACAGGCTAAAACTTGCGGTGCTGTCTTTCAGTGAACCGTCTTATACAACGCAGGTTCACTGGCAATATCGCATGCCAAATGACGCCATGCAGTATGGCCGAGATTTATACAAACAGCTGTATTTAGCAGATCAAAGTGGTGCCGAACTTATTGTGGTAGAGCATCCGCCTTCGGATGGCGCATGGCTTGCCGTGCAGAACAGACTAATGCGTGCCGCCTATCAGGAAGCTTAAATCCAGCAGCAACTGTGAGGGTATGCAGACTTTATAGACGACGTTTAGAGGTGGATCATCGACATAGAATTGCAGGCCATCTCATTTGTGTCGAGCAGCGATCCAGTTACGGCTCTGTCTTGTGCTACTATCTGCCATCACAGGGTGAATTTAAGCAAAGATGTATGCAGTTCGGTAGCTCGCAAGTTGCCTCAGTCTGCTTGGATCTTTGTACCTGTTCACTGAAAAGCCGATGAAGGAAATTTTATGCGCATTTTACATACCATGCTTCGCGTGACGAACTTAGAACGCTCTTTGGCCTTTTACACTGAAGTGCTCGGCATGAAGCTGTTACGTACTTCAGAAAATGCTGAATACAAATACACCCTTGCTTTTGTTGGTTTTAGCGATGAAAGCCAAGGCGCTGTATTGGAGTTAACTTACAACTGGGGCGTTGACAGCTACGAGCTGGGCACAGCTTACGGCCATATTGCCCTGGAAGTCGATGATATTTATGGCGCTTGTGAGCTGATACGCGCTAAAGGCGGGGTAATAAGCCGCGAACCTGGTCCGGTGAAAGGTGGTACTACAGAAATCGCTTTTGTCCGCGACCCGGACAACTACGCTATTGAGCTTATCCAGAAAAAAGCCAGCTACGTTCAGCTGTAATGTCTGGGGTCTGGCTTTCAGCCTGACCCCAACAGAGTTATCCAAATAACAAGGCTTTGACCTTACAGCTCGATCCAGATTTTGTCGTTCAGTGACATCGCCAGATTGTTGTCGTAATAAGCAGCCTCGTTTATAAAGGTTGGATATACCACTGTAGCGCCGTCGTATGGCACTTCAGTACCATCAAACAAAGTGAAAATCGGATCGCCTGGGTGAATAGCTTGGTAGTCTTTGTCCTGCACATTTTTGTGCACCATGCCCAAACGTTCGCCTTTTTCATTCATCGGCAATTTAATGCTGTGCAAATACAGGTAAGCTTCAGTGCGTTTTGGCAGCTCTGGCAGGCTCTGGGTGTTGTACAGTTCCACAAAGTCGAGAATATGCGCTGTCATCTCATGCATTTGCTCCAGCACATCCTGACGCAGCACAGACTGAGACTGTGGCCCCACTTCCACTATCACGCCATAGCGGCCCAGCGTGCACATCAGCGCATGATCTTCTGCGGCTAAATGGTCTTCATCACGGGAGATAATAGCTTCCGGCATTTTCATCTTCACGTAAGCAGCCATCTGATTATAAAAAGGGCCAGCTTGCGTCATGATCAGGCACGCCCCCATATTGCTGGTGGTGTTGTGTAAATCAATTACCAGATCGGTTTTGGCGTTACCTTTGGGGCCCAAAATTTCATTAATCACTTTGGCGCGGCTTTGTTCGTAATTGCTGAGCTCTGGATTGGCTAAATCGACATTTTTAAACTGACGGTTTAAATCACTGTGTAAATAGCGCTTATTGGCTTTATGCGCTTCAGGATTGGCAAACAAGGTACTGGTTTCAAAGCTTGGGCGCTGAATTAAAGCAGGATTAGCCTGGTACTGGCGAATGGCATAAATACCGGAGAATTCGTTGCCGTGGGTGCCGCCCACTATTGCAACCTTAGCAATTTTAGTCATAAGGCTTACCTCAGGAAAAGATGCCAACATTATGCCTAGCCGCAGCAACAAATGCAGCCCATTTAACTTTAAAAATGAATTGTCAATTGGGGTCAGGCCTTGAATGTTGAATCAAATTCAACATTCAAGGCCTGACCCCAATGCAATTTGCCCCCAATGCAATTAAGCAGCAGGACGGGTGGTATTGATCATTAACACCGGAATACGTTGTTGTGCTGACTGTTTGGATAAAGCAGAGTCGAGAATATCGCTGGCCTGACAGACACATTTGCCACATTGAGTGCCTACACCCAAATTTTGTTTCAGCTCACGCATAGAACAAGCGCCCGCTTCGACCTGTTGGCGAATGGCTTTATCTGTGACTGCTTTACAAAGACAAACGTACATAAATGCACCTGCGAATTAAAGTGCAGGCATAGTAATCTAATCAAGAATTGTTATCAATAGCTTCAAGGAGAAAATCTTAGCTATAAAAATGGGGTCAGATTCTGACCCCAATTTAACACTATTATTCGTTGTCTTGAGTGGCTTCGATCAGAGTTTCAGCGAACTCTTCAGGGCCAATGACCACGCCAGGTTCTGCAGCGTGTGGGAAAACCGCTATGGCTAACTCGTCACCGTCTAAGCCGCTGGTCCACTTATCAAGCCAAGTGGCAATATCTACCGCTTGGGCCTGACATTCAGCCCAGTCTCCATTGATCCACAGTTGTGCCAATTCAGCATGTGGCCAAACCGGGATGCAACGCTCTTCATCGGCATCAACCAAAACAAAACCTTCTTCATCCACCAGGATCCAGATCTTTTCTAAATCGGCTACGGCCTGAATAAAGTAGTCATAACGCTGTTCAGCGTCCAATAAACTGAGTTTGTTTAAATCATCAGCTGTTAATTCATAGTTCATTGCTATCCCCTCGGAGCGCCACAGAAAAGGCGCACATAATGACTGAAAAGGCCGCCATCGACCAGTGAATTCTTTATTTTCCTTACAGCCGCAGCTTTCTAAAGTGCGCTATATCAGCCAGTCCAATGGCGTTACACTCATTGCAGGGCTGACTGGCTTGCCGCCTCCCTGTAGCTTGAGTTCATTTGGAGCTGGAAGGTCTTTACCCTACTTTTACTTCACGCACTGGCACCTGCGGATAACAAACATCCATATTTCCGTTGCCTTTGTGTTGATAAAACACGTGAATGCGGGAACGACGCTCGGCGAGAGACTGCGAAAACTCAGAACTATTGGTATTGAGCATTTCCAGTTGCAACTGTTTATCTGGCGTCAAATCTGAACCTAAGCGGGCTTGTTTAATCACAGTCCGCGCTGATGCAGAACCTATTACGCCGCCGTCAGCTACTTCACCACGACGCAAACGATTCACAGCATATTGGCCCCAAATCACTTTACCAAATGCCGACATATTTTTGTCCAAATGCCTGGGCGCTTGCCCCAGCATAATGGCAATGTCAGCCACTGCAGTATCGGGTTCGTTCGCACGCGCCATATTCACTACACCGGGGCAATGCACCAACCACTCTTGGTTTTGTTCACGAGCTACAGCAAATCCCTGATTAAACCCAGTTTCTTCGGCTAATAAATCTGGTCGTTGCACTAAAAGATAAGGATCACGACCATTCACAGGCCAGCTGAATTCAGCTTTCATCGGCGTTAATTTAGTTCTGCTGCCCCACTCATGCTCAGGAACACCGAACTGAGCGACAAAACCTTCAATCACCCGATAAAAAGTCACACCATCATAAAAGCGGTTTTTTACTAATTCTTTGACACGTTTTACATGTTCAGGGGCAAACTGCGGTGCTAATAAAATGACAATACGGCCTTGGTCTGTTTCCAGATAAAGTAGGTTGTCCTGCGGCAGGGTTTGCCATCCGGCTTTCACTTCAGGCTCAGCTACCGAGCTTTGCTGCGCTTGGGCATTTATAGCACCTAAGGCCAAAATCATAGCCAGACCAGAGAATAATAATACTTTCATTTACACTCCTTTCATTCGATTTAAACCCCAGGCATAAGTCCTATCACCACACCATAACGCAAACCTTTACCTAAACCTACCAAGACGACAAACCAAAACAACGGTACTCTCAGAATACCAGCGACTAAGGTCAGTGGATCGCCTATCACTGGCAGCCAGGCCAACAATAAGGAAGGTAAACCCCAACGCTGAAATTGGCCGCTGGCTTTTGCTATTTGAGCGGGTTTAAACATAAACCAACTTTTATGCTGAAAGTTCAGCAGTTGTTTACCCAGATACCAGTTCAGTACAGAGCCCAGAGTATTAAATACAGTTGCAATCAACCACAGCAGCAGCGGCGAATAGCCCTGGTGCACCAGCCCCATCAGCACCAACTCTGAGCCAAAAGGCAACAGAGTGGCGGAAACAAAAGCACTTAGTGCCAGGCTTAGATAAGCACCAAATAAATCCATGCTCAAGCAAGTAAATAGGTCAGGCTTAACTTCAACCAGAACATCACTAACATCAGGGCACCAAACAGATAAACCGCAAAACGCAAACGGACATGATTAGCGCCCACATGCACATAAGCATGCACTAAACGGCTAATAACAAAGAGCCAGCCCAATACCACCAGAGCAAGATCGGCCAGAGCAAATTGCAGCGCAAAAGTAACGGCAAACAGATACAACACAGGGAGTTGAAACTGGTTATCAAAGTTACGACTGGCGGTAATCACTTTTTCGTTAGCACCGGTTAAATCCATTACCCTGAATGCCTTGTAGGGTAATTCACGATTTTTAGCCGCGTTAAAGCGCCGCTTTCCCATTAACACCATCATGAATAGCGTTAACAGCACCTGCAGCAGCACTGTTCCAAACAACAATTTATCCATTTTATCCCCTTAAATCCCATTTTTATGGCGCTGAGCAGTGTACGTCAATTGTCTTCTTACTGTCATCTTTGGCCGTTAGTCTACGACACAGATTAGCTTTTGGTTATACTGCGCGAGACTTTCAATCATGAGACCACGCAGATGGCGCAATTGTATTTTTATTATTCGGCGATGAACGCAGGTAAATCGACCTCTTTACTGCAAAGTGCTTATAACTATCAGGAAAGAGGTATGACGGTAGCGCTCTTTACCGCTGCTATTGATGACAGATTTGGTGTCGGAAAAATAAGTTCCCGCATTGGTTTGTCGATGGATGCGCAGATTTTTGACGCCGACTTTGATTTTATTGCAGCTTGCAAAACTCTGAAACAGCAGGGTGATTTGGACTGTGTGCTGATTGATGAGGCTCAGTTTTTATCCAAAGCTCAGGTTAAACAGCTGACCTATGTGGTTGATGATCTGAATGTGCCAGTGTTGGCTTTTGGTCTGAGAACTGACTTTTTAGGCGAAACTTTTGCCGGCAGCCAGGCATTGCTGGCATGGGCAGATAAATTAGTAGAACTTAAAACCGTTTGTCACTGTGGCCGAAAAGCTAATTTCGTGGTGCGGCTGGACGAAAATGGCAAAGCAGCCACTGCTGGCAGCCAGGTGCAGATAGGCGGTAATAATCACTATGTCTCTATGTGCCGTGCACACTTTAAAGCACTGGTCTGGAGGGACTAACCGGAGTAAATCGATGCGGGTTTTGTATGGTGTGCAGGCAACAGGCAATGGACATATCAGCAGAGCCCGCGCTATGGGCAAATACCTTCAAGCTGAGGGCATAGCCGTTGACTTTTTGTTCTCTGGTCGCCCCGCTGAACAACTATTTGATATGCAGCAGTTTGGTGATTTTCAGGTAAAAACCGGCTTAACCTTTGTCACAGAACAAGGTCAGATCAACTATCTGAAAACTGCGGCCCGGGCTAAACCTCTGGAGCTATGGCGTGATGTGTGTCAACTGGACTGTTCAGCTTATGATTTAGTGCTCACCGACTTTGAACCTATCACAGCCTGGGCGGCGCGACGACAAAAAAAACGCTCTGTCGCTTTTGGTCATCAATATGCCTTTCTCCATCAAGTCCCGCAAATTCATGACACCCTACTCAGCCGCAGTATCTTCAAATGGTTTGCCCCTGCTCAGCAACAAATAGGCTTGCACTGGCATCATTTTAACCAGCCTATATTGCCGCCTATTGTTGACTTAGAACCTGGGATAAATACAGCAGATGCAAATAAAGTGTTGGTGTATCTGCCATTTGAAGATCAACGCCAGGTGATCCAGTGTTTGCAACCTCTGCAGCAGTATCAGTTTTACCTCTATGGCCCGGGCCTGAGTAAAAACCAGCTTGGACATATTCAGTGTTCTGGTCCTTGTGTTGATGAGTTTAAGCGTGATTTACATCAGTCCGGCGCCGTACTAAGCAACGCAGGTTTTGAGCTGGTAAGTGAAGCTTTACAGCTACAAAAACGTATCTTAGTCAAAGCCTTACAGGGACAGATGGAGCAAGAGTCTAACGCTCTTGCGCTCACTCAGCTGCAACTTGGACAAAGTACAGAGCATTTGACTACGGCCGTTATCGCTGACTGGTTGGCTGGTTCAAACTCATTCCAAAGAGTCGCGTACGCTAATGTAGCTCAGGCTTTAGCTAAGTGGATCCGTGCCGGCGCCTGTCCCACAGAATTGCAACAGCTTGATTTATGGAAAGACCAGTCCTTGTAAGCAGCTAGTAGTGGATCTGAGTCGGGATAATGAGTGCCTCACTGGGTCTTTAACAAATTAAATCAATAAAGTCCGTTTATTCATTTAAATTTGCGCAGCTTTAGCTGCCCAATGCAGCAACAGACTTGTGTGGTTATCACGGCACTGTGCTGCTCATAGCTTGCTATGGCCGGGCCGAGTGACACACAGCGCTATAAAAGACATTCATTCAGTGGCGCTGCGGATCCCGCATTCAGGTGACTGAAGCTTCCCCAAAACAGGTTGATAGTATGATAGGCTAACAGCAGTTGTAATGAGAGTTGAGCCAAGTGATTTCCAAGCGAGCATTTTATCGTTCGAAAAAGGTTCTGGTCATAGAAGATTATGAACAAGTCATAGCGTACATGAAAAGTATGTTAGCGCTAATTGGTTTTGACCATGTTGTTGTGGCGCGTAATGCGGAAACTGCCATGTCAGTTTGCCGTAAAACTGATTTTGATTTTATTCTGTGCGACTACAACTTAGGCGCAGGCCGCGATGGTTATCAGTTATTTGAAGCCTTAAAAGCTGAGCACTGCTTAAAACACAGTTGCTGCTTTATTGTGGTCAGTGGTGAACGTCATCGTCAGGCAGTCTATGGCATGATCGAATTCCTGCCGGATGATTACCTGTTAAAGCCCTTTAGCTATGCCGAACTTGAGCGGCGCATAGGCCGGGCCTTTCAGGTAAAACGGGCGTTAACATATGCCTATCAAATGATTGCTGAAGAAAACTACCCTGAAGCAATTCAAGCCTGTGACATTTCCCTGGAACAATACCCTGTTTATCATGCTTATATTCAACGCTTAAAAGGTGAGCTCTTAGTGAAAGTAGGACGCTATAAAGAGGCGGAACTATTGTACACCGAGGTGTTGGCTTTTCGTGATCTGCCCTGGGCCAAGTTGGGTCTGGCTGTGGCTAAAGGCTATCAGGAACAGGACACCGAAGCTGAAGACATGTTGATTGAGCTCACCGATCAGCCTGAAACGAAAATTGAAGCGCTGGATTGGCTAACGCGCCTGTATTTGAGTCAAAACAAAGCTGAAGAAGCTTTTAATACAGTGCGCGCTGTGGCGGAGGCCTCACCTAAAAACTATCTGCGTCAGCATGTGCTGGCCAATTTAGCTGTAATCAATAATCAAACAGAGTTAGCAGTACGGGTACATTCTAAACTGCTGCAAGCCGCTAAGTATTCCATCTATGACACAGCAGACAATATGCTGAACTATGCCAGAGCTATGATCCAAAATGCTCAGTCAATGTCAGTGCGTGAGCGGGGAAAGGTGATTGGCAAGGTAGACTATTTTCTCAAAGAGGTTAAAAAACGGTTTAACCCAAGCAGTTACGAACACGACAAACTGGTGATAGAAGCAAGGGCTGCAGTACTAGAGGGTAAAACAGACAAAGCGACAAGCTTACTACAACAGAGCGAAGAACTGAGCTTAGGCCGCACTTTATCTGCTTCAGCATTGCTGGACAGAGCCAGAGCCTATTTCGAAACCGGTAATCTGGCGATGAGTGACCACTATATGGGTTCCTTGAATACCTTATCGCAAAGTTCTGATCTGTATAACAAAGCGCTGAATATGATGTTTTTATCGGAACAAGATAAGTACAGCCACAAAAGAGCCACCATGATGGCAAGCCATAACGCTGGTATGGAGGCTTATAGTCTGGGGCAATATTCTGAAGCCATTTCCTATTTTATCGAAGCACAAAAAACTATGCCGGCAAACGCCAGCATAGCGATGAATTTACTGCAGGCCATCAGCCAACGCGGCCGTTTAAACGAAGATTTAATTTATCTGGTTCACAAGTGTATGAACCTGATAGATGACGCCGAGCTGCCCAAAGAACAACGGAAAAGGTACCATTTTATCAAAGAACAAATTGAGCAGATGTTGTAAAATGGGTTCAGAACACCTTAGTTATAAGTAACTAAGGTGTTCTGAACCCATTTTATTTTTTGCAGGTAACAAATGAGAATTTTGGTCACTGGTGGCGCAGGTTTTATTGGCTCAAATTTAGTCCGGTTTTTACTGAATCAACCCAATGTTCTGGTCGCTAACCTAGATAAACTCACTTATGCGGGCAACCTGGAGTCATTGTGGGATGTACAGCACTATAGCAACTATCAGTTTTACCAGGCTGACATTATAAATCGTCAGCAATTAAGTCAGATTTTTGCACAGTTTCAACCTGACTGCGTTATGCATCTGGCTGCAGAATCTCATGTTGACCGCTCCATAGAAAACGCTGGCAGCTTTATTCAAACCAATATAGAGGGCACCTTCCAGTTGCTGGAAGCCAGTTTGCACTATTGGAAAAGTTTAAGCCCTGAAGCACAACAAGCATTCCGGTTTCATCATATTTCTACCGATGAAGTTTTTGGCGATCTGGCGGGCACAGAAGCTTTATTTAATGAAGACACAGCCTACGCGCCAAGCTCTCCCTATTCAGCGTCAAAAGCAGCCTCAGACCATTTAGTTCGTAGCTGGCATCGTACCTACGGCCTGCCGGTTTTAATCACTAATTGTTCCAACAACTATGGTCCTTATCAGTTCCCGGAAAAACTGATCCCACATATAGTTTTATCAGCGATACAAGGTAAAGAATTACCTGTCTATGGTGATGGCGGTCAAATCCGTGACTGGCTGCATGTAGAGGATCATGTGAGTGCATTATGGGCAGTGTTATGCCGGGGTCAGGTGGGTGAAACTTATATGATTGGCGGCAATGCAGAGAAAACCAATCTCGAAGTAGTTCACTGCATCTGCAGCTTATTGGATCAATTACGCCCTTCGGCAACAAGTAAATCCTACACAGAGCAAATTCGTTTTGTCAAAGACAGGCCTGGCCATGACCGACGTTATGCTGTTGATACCACAAAAATTTTACAGCAACTACAATGGCAGCCGATACAAAGTTTCGAGGCTGGATTACAGAAAACCCTAAAGTGGTATCTGAATAACCCACAATGGTGGCAGAATATTTTATCCGGTCATTATCAGCTTAACCGTAAAGGTCTTTCAGGAATTGAATGATGGCAAAGTATAAAGGCATAGTGTTAGCTGGAGGTTCGGGCACCAGGTTGTACCCTCTGACCTTATCTACATCAAAACAACTTTTGCCGGTTTACGACAAACCTATGATTTTTTACCCTATCTCTGTGCTGATGCTGGCTGGGATCCGTGAAATATTAATTATCACTACAGCTGAAAGCCTGTCTGGCTTTCTGAATCTGTTGGGGACAGGTGAAGATTTTGGTGTTGAGTTCACTTATGTAGTGCAGGAGAAACCTGAAGGTATAGCTCAGGCACTTATTCTGGCTGAGCCCTTTCTTGCAGGTGACAATTGCTGCCTGGTATTGGGGGACAATATTTTTTATGGTCAGAATTTTATTGAACGCCTGATTCAGGCGACCAAAGTTGAAAAAGGCTGCACTGTCTTTGCTTATCATGTCACAGATCCGGAACGCTTTGGTGTTGTGGAAATGGACGCTAACCAAAATGTATTGAGTATTGAAGAAAAACCTCTGAAGCCAAAATCAGACTTTGCTTTGACCGGCCTGTATTTTTTTGACAACAGCTCTGTATCCATCGCCAAGAGTCTTACTCCGTCACAACGAGGCGAGCTGGAAATCACAGACGTCATTCGAAGTTACATCACTACTAAAAACCTTAAAGTCAGTTTACTGGGCCGGGGTTTTGCATGGCTCGATACTGGTACTTATGATTCGCTGTTGGATGCAAGCCAATTCGTAGAAACGGTAGAAAAAAGACAAGGTTTAAAAATTGCGTGCCTTGAGGAAATTGCGTACAGAATGGGTTGGTTGACTAAAGAGCAAATAGTGGCGCGCGCTAGGCTTTTTAAACAAAACGCTTATGGTAAATATCTACTGGATACTGTGGCTTATTTGGCATAGAGGAAGACAGATCGCATCCGTTGAAAAATGCGATCTGCCCCAGTTTATTTATAACCGTTCGGGTTATTTTTTTGCCAGTTCCAGCTGTCACGTACTATGTCTTGAAGACTTTGTTCTGTTTGCCAATTTAATCCAGTTTTAGCTTTAGATGGATCAGCGAAGTAACGCGCTACATCACCGGGGCGTCTGTCAACTATTTGATAGGGCACTGCAACCTGATTCACAGCTGCAAAGGCGTTCACTATATCAAGCACTGATAACCCCTCGCCACTGCCTAAGTTAAAACAATCAAAGCCGGGTTCTTTAGACAAATAGTGCAGAGCTGCGACATGGCCTGCGGCTAAATCTGTGACATGGATATAGTCCCGAACTCCTGTTCCGTCAGGGGTAGGATAATCACTCCCAAAAATCTGCAGTTGGGCACGTTTACCTACAGCCACCTGGGTAATAAAAGGCATCAGATTATTTGGTATGCCATTGGGGTCTTCGCCAATACAACCACTCGAATCAGCACCTACCGGATTAAAGTAACGCAGTACAGCTATGTTCCAACTGTGATCAGATTTATACAAATCCTGTAGGACCCACTCTGTCATTAGCTTAGATTGACCATAAGGATTCATTGCCACAGTGGGCGTAGTCTCGGGCAAGGGACTATTCTGCGCATCGCCGTACACAGTAGCAGATGAACTGAATACCAAATTTTTTACAGCAAACTTCGCCATCACCTGACAAAGTTTAATAGTGCCGCCTACATTAGTCTCGTAGTACCACAAAGGTTTTTGTGTTGATTCACCAACGGCTTTTAAACCAGCAAAATGCACTACTGCTTTCACTGGATATTGTTGGAACACTGCAGTTAATGCGACGGGGTCAAGTACATCCCCTTCAATCTGAATAATTGACTTGCCCGTTAACTGCTCTACCCGCTTTAATGACTCAGGGCTGGAGTTACTGTAATTATCAAAACTAATCACTTGTTCGCCAGCGCGAAGCAAAGCTAAAGCTGTATGACTGCCAATATAGCCCGCGCCACCAGTTAACAATACATAACTCATAACTTATCCTTTTACTCGTTTATCCAATTGAAAGTAACTTTAAAGCCTTCGCTAACTGCTGCTGCCAGGGTACTGGCGGCAAAGATAACAATTCTCTGAGCAAACCACTATCCAAAGCACTAAAAACCGGACGCTTAACGACGCTGTTCAGTTGTTCAGAATTGACAGCTATCAGTTCAACCTCGTCACCAACTAAGCCCAGTTGTATGGCTAAATGTTGGATCTCACAAGCAAACTCATAGCGGGAACAAAACCCAGAATCAGCCCAATGATAGACTCCAGCAATCACAGTTTCATTACAGATAATCTGCCAAATAACTACGGCGAGGCCATATGCCCAACATGGAGAGCCCATTTGATCCTGCACCACTTGCAATTGTCGTTTCGTTTGCATCAGTTGCAACATAGTCTTTACGAAGTTTTTACCATAGACTGAATAAAGCCAACTAGTACGAATGATGAAACTCTGCGCTTTATATTCTTGCTGTAGCCACTGCTCTGCCAACAACTTCGTTTTCCCGTAGTAGTTTAGAGGGTATTGCTGATCTGATTCTTTATAAGAAGTCAGCTTTTCACCGTCAAAGACGTAATCTGTGGATATGTGTAACAACTTGGTTTGATTCAAGGCACAAAGTTGCTGCAGTTTCTGAACTAAACAAAAA
Organism: Rheinheimera sediminis; assembly: GCF_004005375.1. Lineage (GTDB taxonomy): Bacteria > Pseudomonadota > Gammaproteobacteria > Enterobacterales > Alteromonadaceae > Pararheinheimera. The sequence goes on from NZ_RZUF01000008.1 coordinate 65,540, forward strand.
TTACCTGCAAGAGCCACGTCAGGAGATAACTCAGCCTGATCAACCTGATTATAAGCCACCGCATTAACCACCCAGTCCGGCCTGAATCGCAAAAAAAAATCTGTTAAAACTGCATCAGACAAAGTACAAAACTCAGCGTGACCCAGTACTCTGAGCTGGATAAACGCAGGAGCGCTGAACTTAAGTTCTGATGCCAGCTGACCTGATTGTCCAAGCAATACTACTTTTAACATTAAATCTGTTCTAACCCCATTGTTGGGTAAACATCGGCGCTAGCAAAAGATTGGGCCGCTGCATCTTTGGCTGAGACTAGAGGAGGCTTTTGTAAGGGCCAGTTTATTGCCAATTGCCGGTCGTCCCATTTGATAGCACGTTCTGAGGAAGGATCATAATACTGATCCGTTTTATAAGCGACTTCAGCGTACTGGCTTAAAGTTAAAAAACCATGAGCAAAGCCGGCCGGAATAAAAAGTTGGTGTCTTTTTTCCGCACATAATTCCAGACCATACCACTGGCCAAAACTGGCTGATTGTAGCCTTAAATCCACAACGACATCAAAAATCTGGCCACTTAACACTCGTATTAATTTAGCTTGTGGTCTCTCCAACTGATAATGCAACCCCCGAAGCACATGGTGCACAGAGCCAGATTGTGACTCCTGTACAAAGTCGATATGACCCAATATTTGCTCGAGCTCAGCACTTCGGTTTACTTCAAAAAAATAGCCTCGCTCATCTTCGTAGACTTTAGGCTGCAAAAGCAATAAACCAGGCAGAGGTAAAGCTGTAATCTGAACCATTCATTTTTTCCATCAAATAATAAAGCCACTCATAAGAGTGGCTTTATTCTACCAATCTCACTTTATCTCATAAACGGAGAACGAGCTTCGGTTAACCCATTTAAATTTACCGGTCTATTCAGCATTTGGCCGCCATCGCGGGCTATTGGAACCCATGGAATACGCCCCCTGCCTATGGCTGATTTCAACGAGAATAAATCAAAGGGGATAGACAGATAAAAACCTTTGGTAAAACTGCCTTCACCATATTCTTCGGACGACATATCTGTAATAGCGGCATAAGCACCTACTACAATGCCGCTATCAAAACGTTTGGCGAAATCCAGCGTCACGCCTTTATCTTTCGCCAGATATTGACCGAAACTGGCAGTCAGCATAGTGTCTTTTAACCACTGAGGAGTCCAATAAAAGCTCAAATGACCTGTGAGCGCCTTGTAGTCAAAAAAGGCCACCTCGCTATCATAATCACGTTGACGAACGTAATTTACGTCTAAACCAATAGCCAATGATGTATCTATGGGTTTGTATAACAGTTCACCACCTATACCGCCGTACATGGTTTCCAAATACCCTGCGTAAGCTTGACCGTACCAGTTTTCTGAAACTTGATCTTTCCAAAGTCCGTATAGATTCTCCATGGTCACGTCGCTACGGCTCACATACTCACGAACATAAGTACGAACGCGAGGTACACCAGTTTCCTGCGCATCAACTTTAAAGTTAAAGTCATCAAAGTTGGTCAGTACGTTCACTTTCACTGTGGTTTGCAGACTAAAATGCGTATCAAATTGATAACCACCGCCTAGTAATAACCCCCCCTGATACATATAGAAGCTTTCAGGATTACCAAAGGTCTGTATCCAGAAAACATCCGCAGTGTACCCAAAGCCACTTTCGTTGCGCTCTACAGCCCACTGTTGATTATCTACTGCAGGCTCCACTCTTTGATAGGTTGTACGAACATCCGCTTCTGGTGATTCGTAACGTGCAGCTTTGGCAAATTGCTCTGCATCAATCACAGTCTCGACCATAGGCAAATCCATCGCTTGAATGATCACCCTGTAAGTTTTGATGCTTCGAGGCAAATGGGTTGCGAGCACTCGACCAACACGATTCATGGCAACATCTTCGTCGCGGTAAGCTATCTGTGAACCTTTTAAAATAATTTCGTCAGCTTTTAATACGTAGTTATTCACCACAAAACCTGCATTCAAATACAAATCCTGCCGAAGCTGCACTTTATCTAAAACATCGATCGAAGCCACTGGAACGTCAGGTATTTGCTTAACTGCAGGGTCAAATTTGATTTGTTTCAGGTTATTAAAATCGACCTTGTAGTTCACACCAAAGCCAAAAGTATTGCCGCGTTGGTAGTTTAAATTCAGATCAAATGAGTCGTTCAGAGCATAAACGGCGCCGATATTAAAATCGGAATCTTGCTGCAATACACCAGCATAATCCTGTAAATAGTTATTGCCATCGTATTCCAGTTTCAAGCGCAAAGGCTGCCATGGAGTCTGATACTCAATACCACCGTATAAAGCGGCAGGTCCTTTAAAAAAACGTTGGTAGTCAATTTTTCCGCCTGAACCACTGAATCCACCGGGCCTTTCGCAATAACTATCTCTGATTTCACAAAATGGATTAGTGATATTACCTTTGCGGCCTAAATACCCCCAACCAATGCCTAAATGCAAATCAAAAGGACCTAATCTTTTACTTGCCGCAATAAATTCACTTTCAAATAAACCTGTACCGCCAAAGTCACGAAAACCTACAGCAAGGTCTGGCAAAAACTCACTTTCCTTCCACAACTTAAACTTAACGTCGATCCCTTTATCCTTATAGGTCTGATCGCCGCTAAACCCAGGATCATCGCTATAAAACTGGGTACGAACATCTGAATAACGGAATGTCGTTTCCATCCAAGGGAACAACATCAAGGACGCTGACCAAAATCGGTACTCTTCACTATCCTGGTAATTCAGGCTAAAGGCTCCGGCATCATTCATACGAGCTGTTGGCATCTGAATTAAGCCAATACCCCCATGATTGCCTTGGGAATAACCGTTTGATGCAGGAGAAAAGTATTGATCCGCAATGACTGTCGAGCACAACAGCGAGGAAATAAGAGCAGCTAAACAGGACTTCTTCATTGGGTCACAACCTTGTGTAACAAGAGTTCTACAATTTGTTCATTAATATCACTAAATTCGCTTGGCAAGTGTCGTTGTTCAAAAGGAATAAATAACAGACTACCTGGTGATACTTCCTGATAACTTTTATTCCATAACCCTGTTTTTGCAATGTAAAACTCACCAAAAGCAGGAATCACATAAACAAAAGAGTGGCTGCCACCTTCCAGTATAGAGATGCTTCCAAGATAGCTATCGACAGAAACGGCATTTCGCAATGGCATCTTGTATTCAGCCACTAAGCCTTGCATTGGTAATTCTGTCGGTCTGGTACCGACACGCAGTGTGTATTGTCCTGCAGCAAGCAAAGGATTAAGAGACTTTTTAGCTCGAACGCTATCGGGGTCCAGAGGTAGATTCATATTGCCCGCCAATTCCCAGGACGCAATATCTTTTTCTATTTTTTCAACACTTGCCGCTAAAGCTGGATCAGAATCTTGCTGAAATTCATGTTTAAGTGCGGCTAGTCGGTTCAGCAGTGCTGTACGTTGTTGCTCAAGCTTTAATGTGGTTTCTGCATCCGTTTTAAAAAGCTTTGCCGCTGGCCAGTACAAAGAAGCGGAGGTATTGAACTGATAAACAACCAACCCCAATCTGGGCTGCTCAAAATAACCTTGATACTTGCCTTGATGCTCTACTAAAACCACTGGCGTTGCAGCTTTAGCTATACTTATGCTAATAATCCACACAGCGAGGCCGAAACAGCTTAAGCGGCTCATCTTAAACTCCCTTTTTTAATGACACCCAATAAACGACCTGCATTACTGATATGAACCAGCTCAACTTCAGGCCAGAAAGGTGCAATGGTCTGACGGCTTTTTAATAACCAACCGCTATTTAAATCAAACCAAAACTGATTAATAGCCGTCTGGCCATTAGAAAAAGTAACCTGCTCTGTGACTAATTTGGTTTGAAACTTCTGTTCAAGTACATCAAGGGAGGTTACTTCGGTATAAAGGATTTCATAACTCACCGGGTGGCCAGATTCCGAATTTCCAGACCAATCGGTTACACTTTGCCAGGCCTGACCCGCTTGAATTTTTGTCATTTTTTGTTGTAGTGGATCCAATGCAGTATCAGATAGATATAGCAAGTTGTTGTCAAAACCTGTTGTCTTTACCAAACGCCCTTTTTCAAGCACCAACATGGCTTCGTCGGCTGATATCCATTTGTGCTGCCCATGCTCGATAAAAGCCAATACAAGCACGGCATTAGGCAAAGCACCTACTTTAGCGTATAAAACATCACTTTCTCTGGCTGCAAGCTCAGTTTTAGTTAAACTGGCTCCGTCGCCTGGATTAAATGCCAGTTCCAAAGTTTGGGTATAAGTGCGAATAGTACTGGAACACCCTGCCAGGCTGACCAAAGCAAAAAAGACAAAAAGCCATATTAATCTGTGCATAAGATCCATTTCTAGCAAAAGTTATAGATAACAAAAAGCCGCCAACAGGCGGCCTTTTCACAGTACAATCAATTAACGCAGTGTTGGTGCGTAAGTGAAGGTCACTGGAACAGAAATGGTAGAAGTATTAGTACCTGTACCTGACACTGTTACAGTTGAAGTAGTACCAACACACACAGTACCCACTAATGGATCGCTACCATTACAACCTGGTTGTGGTTGCGGGTTATTAGTACAGACACCATTCACCAACGTTTGACCTGTAGGGCAGTTCACCGGAGAATCACTACGGTTGTTAGCAACAACAGAAGCTAACACACCAGCAGCAATAGCACCAGCTACGATAGTACCTGTAGCAATACCACCGATAGCACCTAAACCAGCACCGGCAGCAGAAGCACCTGAGCCAGCGCCTGCAGCGCCAGTTTCTTCGCCCTGGGCCATAGCAGCACTAGATACCACTAACATAGCAGCCATTACGACACTTAATTTTTTCATCACATCATCCCTTTAAAAAAGTCCTCTTAGGATAGAGGTTTTTCGAACTACCGACAAGCATTTTTTTGCCACCGCTTTACATCTCCCCTGCTTTCATTTAAGCAGGAAAAACTTGTTTTTCATGGTTTTACGCTAGTGAACCAACTCTTTTTTCGCTGACTCACTGCGCCGACCACTTAAAAATAACAAGTCACAAATTTCACTATTCGGAGCAAAGCCCGTGGGTGCATCCAATAAAATTTGCCTGAGCATTTGCTGGTCAAAAGACTGGCAGGCGACATCCAGGCTATTTAACAACAGCATAGTGGCAGACCATGACAGAAATTGTTCTTTGGCCGCTCTTATCCTCGAATGCTCTGTTTTACTTTCGTTATTACCAATCAACAGCTCTTCGTAGAGCTTTTCACCAGGCCTAAGCCCTGTGATCTGAATTTCTATATCGCCATTAGGATTAGTTTTGTCCTTTAACGTTAAGCCAGCCAAATGAATCATGCGTTTGGCTAAATCATAAATACGCAGAGGCTCGCCCATATCCAGCACAAAAACTTCTCCGCCTTTTGCCATAGCACCAGCCTGAATAACTAACTGCGAGGCCTCAGGTATCGTCATAAAAAACCGGGTAATGTCTTGATGAGTCAAAGTAACAGGGCCGCCCGCTTTAATTTGCTGGGCGAATAAAGGCACTACAGAACCTGAAGAACCCAGCACATTACCAAAGCGTACCATACACATACGAGTGCTATTTTGCCTACTGGCAAGGCCCTGCAACACCAGTTCGGCCACACGTTTACTGGCTCCCATCACATTGGTAGGACGAACGGCTTTATCTGTAGAAATAAGTACAAAATTCTCTACCTTTGCCGCAATGGCGGCTTCTGCACAAGCCCAAGTACCAAAAACATTGTTACGCACTCCCTCGACCATATTGTATTCAACTAAGGGAACGTGTTTGTACGCAGCGGCGTGGTAGACCGTTTGCACCTGAAAGTTTGTCATCACCTGCTCTAACAATTTTTGCTGCTGGACAGAGCCTAAAACAGGCTTGACTGTACAAGAGTAACCAAAGCGCCGTTTCAAGGCATTAAGTTCTCGTTCTATCGAATACAAGGCGTACTCAGATACGTCAAATAACACTAAAATTCGAGGTTTACACCGGATGATCTGGCGGCATAACTCAGAGCCAATAGAGCCACCAGCGCCTGTCACCATCACTACTTTGCTTCTGATATTGGCATACATTAATTGCTGATTGGGCTCAATCACTTCGCGGCCCAACACGTCTTCGATACGTATATCCTGCAGATCGTCTATTTTCATGTGACCTGCGACCAGATCAGCCATGCCTGGGATACTTTGAACTGGCACTGGCAATGCAGACAGCCACTCCAGTAACTCACGCTTACGACCACGGCCTGCAGACGGCATAGCCAAAAGTACCCTGTCTATACGATAACGTTGTATGGCTTTTTCCAGAAGTTCGGCTGGAAGTACTGTCAAACCGCAAACTGTAGTTTTCTGTAGTTCTGTGTTGTCATCAACAAAAACAACAGGTTTATACTCGTCACCGCTTTGCAGTGCGTACAATAACTGTCGGCCAGAACAACCGGCACCATAAATAAGCACTCGATGTTTTGCTTTATGCCGTTGCAGTTGAATGGCACTACGAAAGCCCCATCTGCTGCCACCAATCAGCAACACAGCTATTACACTGAAGCACAAAACAAAACGAGCTATGTCAGCGATGGCTAAAAACCACAACAAAGCAACCAAACCAGCACTAGCAAAAAGAACGCCGTTTATCACAGTGGCCACAGCCTGAGGAGCCATATAACGCAAAATAGCGCGATAGAGCCCTAACAATGAAAACACTGCAATACTAAAGGCCAGCCAGACCAACAAACCCAGACTATGAGACGAGAAAAACTCAGCTAGTTGTAAAACACCTGACAACCAACTGGCTATGAAAAGTGCACTTAATAAAAAAAACAAATCTGCTAAAACAGATATTCCGCGCTTTGTTGTACGGGGTAGCGACATCATCCAAGTCACGCTTTCACTCCCTCTTTGCTCACCAGAATCGTCTTTTTTGTTGGCTAAAGGCAACTTTAAAGAACATCAGCTTAGAACAGCATCTGACGCTCTACCAGTTTTAGCGCAGCAAAAATGAACTATCTATGAATAAAGATGTCCTTCGAGCTCATTATTTACAGCAACATTACATATTTTTCCATAATGGCACAAGCCCTAAATTGGTAACTAAACGTTAACCATCAGATACTTTTATTGGCTTGCCACCATAAATCACAAATACCATCTGTTGGATTAAAGCCTGTAGGAGCACTTAACATTAACGCTCTTATTTTCTCTAAATCATAATTCAGACAGGCTTCACTCAGTTCACTCAACAGGGCTTGCATATCAGGCCAGCTTAAACATATTTCATTCGCGGCTTTTATCCTGGGGTGACGGGTAGGCTTTTCATCCTCTCCAATCAATAACTCTTCATATAATTTTTCGCCAGGTCTTAATCCTGTGATCTTGATTTCAATATCGCCCATAGGATTTTGCTTATTTTTAATTTCAAGCCCTGTCAGATGCACCATCTTTTTCGCAAGGTCATAAATTTTAACAGGCTCCCCCATATCCAACACGAAGACATCCCCGCCTTCGCCCATAGCGCCAGCCTGGATCACCAACTGTGAGGCTTCAGGGATCGTCATAAAATAACGGGTAATGTCTTCATGAGTAAGGGTGATAGGCCCACCTTTATTGATTTGTTTACGAAATAAGGGCACTACAGAGCCTGATGATCCAAGCACATTACCAAAACGCACCATACAAAATCTGGTACTTTGCTGCCTCGTTGCCAAAGCCTGTAATGTCAGCTCAGCCAGCCTTTTGGTTGTACCCATAACATTTGTTGGTCTGACCGCTTTGTCTGTCGAAATTAGTACAAAAGTTTCAACCTTTGAAGCTATAGCTGCTTCAGCTGTGTGCCAGGTGCCAAACAAGTTGTTACGTAAACCTTCAATCACATTAAATTCAACCAGAGGCACATGCTTGTATGCCGCCGCATGGTAAACAGTTTGCACATGATAGCTTTGCATAATTTGCTGCAAGCGTTGTTGGTCGACCACCGTACCTAACACTGGCAGCAATTGAACGTCTAACTGCCGACTACTCAACATAGCTGTCAGTTCTTTATCAATTTCATACAAAGCAAATTCAGAGGCTTCGAATAACACTAGTTTTTGTGGCGACTGTAAAATAATTTGCCGGCATAGCTCTGAGCCAATAGAGCCTCCGGCACCAGTTACCATCACGACCTTGCCCGTTATGTTAGCTGTTAGTAACGAAGGTACAGGTGCCACTGGATCACGCCCCAACAAGTCTTCAATTTTGACATCCTGAAGCTCATCAATTTTCATTTTACCGTCAACTAAATCCGCCATTCCGGGGATAGTCAACACAGGCAAACCTAGAGGCTCCAAGCGTTCAATCAGTTTAGCTCTGGTACCACGACTGGCAGAAGGTAAGGCCAATAAAATACGGCTAATGCCATATTTTTGAATAACGGCTTTAATACAATCAGGAGAATAGACTTTAACATCTCTGATCATTACGCCGTGAAAAGATGGATCGTCATCAGCAAAAGCTACAGCTCGAAATTCAGCGCTGCTGGCCAGCGCTAAAAGCAATTGCCGACCGCTGGCACCAGCACCATAAATTAGGACCTTGTGCTGCGCTGCACGACCAATCACAGTGACCAATTCACGTAACAACAAACGACTGCCTGCTATTCCGACAAAAGCAAAAAATACATAGTTTAAATTGCCCGACAAACTATATAAAAAAGCATTCGCGTCGATGGCAAAATTAAGCAACACGCCAGAGACAATAGCACCTGCAGCTATGGCAATCATAGAACGCAAACCTATATATCGGACCACAGCCCTATAAAGACCAAACAGACTAAAAACAACAAGAGTAGCCAATACTACGGCCATAAAACTTAAGATAAAAGATTCATCTCGAACCAGCTCAAAACTGTCGTAGCGTAAATAATAAGCCAATACCCAGGAAGCAAATAAAATGATCGCATCGACCAACATAGATATTGAACGTTTAATAAAGCGCGGCCAATCCATCAGAGGTTGCAAGCAATGTTGCAGTGTTTTAGAGGTTAAATTGCGCAAGAAAAACTCCATACTTAAAACATAACTCATCACCAGCTTCAAGCAAAAAAAGAAAGCTGGTTTATCGAATCATCGAAAAGCCCAATTTTTTATCAGGCAAACAACACAGGGACTAAAACTGCAATACACTTTGGCCCCGACCTATAGCGTAGTATTGCAAACCTTTTTGTTTAAGCCGTTCAGGGTCAAACAAGTTACGGCCATCAAAAACAACTGGCGTCTTGAGTTGTTGTTTTAAAAAGTCAAAATCAGGCGCTTTGAATTGTTGCCACTCTGTACAGATTATTAAGGCATCTGCTTCCTGTAAAGCGGCCTCTTTAGTGCCACAAAGCACAAAATCAGACCGGACACCATAAATGCGCTGAGTCTCTTCCATCGCCTGAGGATCATAAGCATGAACCTTTGCTCCAGCAGCCCACAACTCTTCAATTAACACCCTGCTGGACGCTTCGCGCATATCATCGGTATTGGGCTTAAAACTTAAGCCCCATACTGCAAAAGTTTTGCCTGTTAAATCATCGCCAAAGTGTTTTTTTACCAGGGTGGGTAGTTTGTACTTCTGCTTATTATTCACAGCTTCAACAGCCTGTAGAATTTTTGGCGTATAGCCATTTTGTGCAGAAGTACGAATAAGTGCCTGCACATCTTTAGGGAAACAAGAGCCTCCATAACCGCAGCCAGGATAAATAAAGTGATAGCCAATACGAGGGTCTGACCCTATACCTTTACGCACAGCCTCAATATCGGCACCAAGTAACTCAGCCAGATTTGCCATTTCGTTCATAAATGAGATTTTGGTCGCTAGCATGCAATTGGCTGCATACTTAGTTAGCTCTGCACTACGAACATCCATAAAAATCATTTTGTCGTGATTGCGATTGAAAGGCTCGTAGAGCTCACGCACAACGTCGATGGGTTGCTCATTGTAGGTTCCAATAATAATACGATCTGGTCGCATACAATCAGCTACCGCAGCGCCTTCTTTTAAAAATTCAGGGTTAGATACAACATCAAAAGGAATATCCACAGCCCGTTCTGTTAACACAGTCGAAATTTGCTGTTTCACTTTGTCTGCGGTGCCTACAGGTACAGTGGATTTATCAATCACGACTTTGGGAGAATTCATATGAGTAGCAATGGTTTTAGCGACAGCTAACACATACTGTAAATCGGCTGAGCCGTCTTCGTCAGGCGGTGTCCCCACGGCAATAAACTGAATTAAACCATGTTCCACACCAAAAGCAGCGTCAGTGGTAAAACGAAGGCGTCCCGCCTGAAAGTTATTAGTCACAAGCGGCGTTAAGCCAGGCTCATAAATAGGGATAATGCCCTGATTCAGTTTCTCAACACGCTCAGCATTGATATCGACACAAACCACTTCATGGCCAACTTCAGCTAAAACTGCAGCTTGCACCAAACCAACATAACCAATACCAAACACCGTAACTTTCATAAATATTGCTTAATCCTTTAGTGGGTTTTAACCAAGCTTACTTGTCAGAGCATTAACGCGAAGTGAACTTAAAGCTCAGTGTCTTACCCTGTCGCCTGCACCTTTACCAGCAACGGTCATAAAAATGTATTTGAAATAGTTTTTTGAAGACAAATTCGAAAGCATTTTTTGATCAGTTTCGGCCAGCAACACAGGAGTAGACATATCAATATCGTTGACCTGTGCAAGCCCTGTAATACCTGGTCTGTAATTAAACACCCCACGCTGATCGCGTTCTGCAATCAACTCTTCCTGATTAAACAAACAAGGCCTTGGCCCAACCAGACTCATTTCCCCTCTCAGCACGTTCCATAACTGTGGTAATTCATCTAGTTTAGTTTTACGTAAAAATCCCCCAAAAGGTGTAATAGCTGAGGCGCTGGCTAAATGACTGGCGACAGAAGCTGTATCAGGTCTCATAGTACGGAATTTTACTAGTGTAAAAGGCTGCTTGTTACGCCCTACCCTGACTTGACGAAAGATCGGTGAGCCAGTATCAAACAAACCAATTAGAGTGAGAATGATCAAGAAAGGAAAAGTCAAAACTAATCCAATTATTGAAAATAGAACATCTAATAAACGAAACATCATAAGAGCTTTATTCCTTTGCAAAGCATTTCTTTATTGCCTCATGTACTGAAACAACTGGGCTCCAACCTAGAGCATTTTTAGTAAACTCTATATTGACCTCCAAATTGCCATATAGGCGATCAATTACACTACCCTTACCTAAAAGCCTGGCTGCAAAATGCAATACTTTGACCGGAACAGGAATAAAAATAGCTTTTTTACCAATTGCTCCAAACATTGTTTCAACCAATTCAGTGGTAGAAAGATCATTGTCGTCACTGACTAAAAAAGTTTGGTTAGCCGCTTTTGGGTGAGTAACACAAGTAACAACTAAGCTCGTCAGATTATCAATTGCAACCAGGCTACGTTTGTTATTTATCGCGCCTAAAGGAAGAGGCAGATTTTTTTTGGCCAAAGACATCATAGCTGCAAAATTTGCTTTCACTCCAGGTCCGTAAACCAAAGGAGGACGAATAATTACAACTTCCATCCCGGTTTTTAAAGCGATTTGCCTAAGTCCTGTTTCTGCTTCTGCTTTAGATATACCATATGCATCTTCAGGCATAGGTTTATCATCGTATTGAAAAGGCTTACCAGGAAAAGTTTTTTCGCCATTCACTTTAATCGAACTGATGAAAATAAAACGCTTTACGCCTGAATCTGCCGCTTGTTGCGCTAAATTCAAGGTTCCGGCAGTATTCACTTCACGAAACTCAGCAAGTGGATCAGAACTTTTCTCATCCATAACATGCACTCGGGCAGCACTATGGATAATGACATCAATACCTTTTAAAGCAGCTGAGTAATCTGTGTTTCCTGCTATATCAGCATGGAAAAAAGCCTTGAAATCGCCCTGTACTGACTTTCTACCCAGAATACTCAAGTGTTTCGGACCTAACACGCCGAGAAGAGCATTCCCAACGAAACCGCTTGCTCCGGTTAATAATATTTCAGGGTTACTATTCACGCGGATGGCCTTCTGAGCAATTCAATCAACTTAAAAGGAATTTTAAACATCAAAAATAACATATTCGTATATATATTATTCTCTCTACAGGCTCTGATAATTTCATGATTTAAAGTCATTGAACTTTTCAAACCTGAAGTGCTGGCTCCACCGGATCTCATACGGATCAATACTTTATCAACATGCTGGAAAGCGATTTTCTGAACCATGAGTAGTCTTACAAAAAGCTCATAATCAGCAGCAATTTTGAAATTAGTTTTGTACAAACCAAAACGATCGTAGACGTCTTTTTTAATGAAAGTTGCTGGGTGCGGAGGCATCCAACCAAAGCGGAGCTTCCAGCCGGCATAGTTAGGCAAAGAATAAAAGCGAGTCACTTTAGTCAAATCTGTTGGCTTAACAAAAACTAAGTCACCAAATATCATTTCTGCCTTTTCGCACTCACCGAATGCATTTACGACCGAAGACAAAGCATCCCTGGACTCGTAAAAATCATCCGAGTTAAGTATGCCAACGATATCACCGGTAGCAGCCTTGATACCTTTATTCATCGCATCATAAATACCTTTATCCGGCTCGCTGATTACTCTTGCGATATGGTCACGGTACTCATTTACAATACTCAAGGTATTATCTTTTGATGCACCGTCGACAATGATATATTCGATATCGGAGTAATCTTGTGCCAACACTGATTCGATAGTATCGCGAATAGTGGCAGCGCTGTTATAGCAAACCGTAATAATAGAAACTTTCATCTCAGTTCAGTAATCCCTTCACCGCGTTAAGAATAACAAGCACTAAATCTTGAGCTTTAGCTTGTTCTGTAGATTCCGCATAACAACGCAGCTCAGGCGCATTACCTGATGGACGTAAATGCACAATTTCACCGTCGACAAACCGCATGCGCAAGCCGTCGGTCTGATCCAGACTTTGCAGTGTGCGTGCACTCTGGCCTAACTGATCAAGGAACTCTTCTGGGGACGAAGCCGCTTTGGCTAAAAACTCCTTACTCCACTGGGTTGGTACCTGCTGTAAACGGTCACTCGCGGTATAACGTTGCGGTAAAGCTTCGGTCAGCTTTGACAGCGGCAGTTCACCAGCTAATGCAAGTAATGCCAAACCTGGCAATAAAGCATCACGGGTTGGTAAAGCCTTCAGCACCTGTTCGGAAACTGTTACATCAGATCCAAGTAAAAACCCACCATTAGCTTCGAAACCGGCGACAGAACCGGTAAGTTCAGCAAAAGCAGCAATCACATAAGGAGAACCAATTTTAGTACGAATTACGGTAGAAAATATTCCGGCTTGTTCTATCGCTGTATTGCAGCTAACCGGCACAGCCAGCGACTGAATACCTAGAGCTTTAGCACAAAGCAGGCCAACTATATCGCCACGCAACCATTGACCTTTTTCGTCTGCAATGAGTGGACGGTCACCATCTCCGTCGGTAGAAAAAATTGCATCGAAACCATACTGCTTCGACCAATCCAGTCCTTTTTGCTGATCCACTTCTGTGACCGCTTCGGTGTCGATTGGAACAAAGGTGTTTGTACGCTCTAACGAGATAACTTCAGCACCTAACTTAGTAAAGACTCTATGATACAAATCACGTCCTGCACTGGAGTGCTCATAAATACCAATACGTTTACCAGCCAGCATCTGCTGAGGGTAAATATCTAAATAACGTTGTATATAGTTATCAGATGCAACAGAACTGGTGGCAGGCAAAGCAGAGATAAAACAAGTTAGCTCGTCTGAGACGTTCAGAATTGCTTGCTCATCATCTTTACTGATTTCGCCGTCAGGGCGATAAAACTTTAAGCCATTACGGTCGAACGGAATGTGACTACCCGTCACCATAATTGCCGGCACTTTGTCCTGCATAGCCTGAAAGGCCAATGCAGGCGTTGGCAAAACACCATAATAATCAACCGAATAACCCATTGATTCTAAAACACCGGCACAAGCAGCAGCCATCTGGGGGCTGCTTGGTCTGTTATCAATACCTATGGCAATGCGCTTAAAGCTAAAAGAACGCTGCATGACCCTTACAAAACTTTGTGCAAAGGCGGCGCACACTTCGTCTGTAAAGTCTGTTACCAAGCCTCTGGCACCACTGGTGCCAAAGGCTATATTACTCTGTGCAATAACCTGAGCTAACACTAATAGCATGGATCAAGCCCTGCCGTATCTGTCAGAAAAACGCACAATATCATCTTCGCCCAGGTACGAACCTGATTGCACTTCGATTAATTCCAAAGGGATTTTGCCAGGGTTTTCCAGTGCATGTATTGCGCCCAGAGGGATATATATAGATTGGTTTTCTGACATCAGAGTATCTTTACCATCGACAGTTACATTGGCTGTACCGGATACAACAATCCAGTGTTCAGCTCTGTGGTGGTGCATCTGAATAGATAGCTTCTCGCCTGGTTTTACAGTAATACGCTTGACCTGATAACGAGCACCATTGTCGATAGAGTCATATTTACCCCAAGGGCGATATACTTCACGATGAATCCTATGCTCGGTGCGGCCTGCGCCTTTTAATTGCTGAACAATAGACTTCACATCCTGCACTTTATCTTTAGCAGCAACCAATACCGCATCTTTGGTTTGAACCACAATGATGTTTTCAAGACCTACAGTAGCGACAAGACCAGTCTCAGCAAATACATAGTTATGTTTGCTGGCAACGCTCAACACATCACCTTTATGGACATTGTTGTTTTCATCTTTAGCAGTGACATCCCACAAAGACGACCATGACCCTACATCGCTCCAGCCGGCATTTAATGGCACAACAACCGCCTTGGTGGTTTTTTCCATCACAGCATAATCGACAGAGTCGTCCGGACAAGCTAAAAATGCTTCTTTATTTACACGGATAAAATCTAAGTCGGGGTCAACTTCAGCCATTGCTTGTTCGCAAGCTGCATAGATGTCGGGACGATGCTGTTTGAGTTCAGCAAGATAAACGCTTGCCTTGAAAATAAACATGCCGCTATTCCAATAGTATTCACCAGAGGAAACATAGCTTTTGGCTGTCTCTAAATCAGGCTTTTCAACAAATTGCTGAACACTGTAAGCACCTGATTTCTCGCCGCCTCTTTTTATATAACCGTAGCCAGTCTCAGGACCTGTAGCGACAATACCAAAGGTAACCAAATTATCTGCTGCTGCAAATTCTGAAGCTTGAGTCACAACCTGACGGAATTCCTGACTATCGGAAATAATATGATCGGCCGCCAACACTAACAAAAGAGGATCTTGTCCTTTTTTGACAGCAGTCATTGCAGCAAGGGCAATGGCTGGCGCTGTGTTGCGGCCAACAGGCTCAAGAATAATATTATGATCAAGCTGGTTGATTTGACGCATTTGCTCAGCAGCAATAAAACGATGCTCTTCGTTACAAATTACTAAAGGCGGTAAAGCATCTAACCCGTGCAAACGCTGAACTGTGGCTTGAAGCATAGTAGTATCGCCATCCAGTTTTAAGAACTGCTTTGGCATTAAATCACGTGACAAAGGCCACAAACGACTACCGGTACCGCCGCATAAAATAATTGGAACAATCATAAGACCCCTAACATGTCATATCACATCAAATTAAAAAGTGGATATACTTTATCAATTTTTCATACAGAATACATTTACATTAAAACTATAAAAAAACGGCGAACATTCAACTCAAAAGCGACCAACATTCAAATATCGAAATAAAAACTACTGCGACGATGTAACCCACAGATAATAACCTAATTCAGAAACAAAAGCACCACAGTGCTTCACCCATGGCAAGAACAACATCATAAAACACAAAAACATTCAGTTTCGGTAAGTAATCTAAGTGATATAGTAGAGCATTCGCTATAATAAGCATCACGACAAATCATGATGAAGTAAATTTAAAAAATATAATTACAAAAAACGCTTTATTACTGCATCACATTATGTGAGATGTACTTGTCCATAGTATTTACAAAATAAAAGACAGTAAAAGAATCATTTTTTCATCCACTTATGCTTAGCATGGTCGAACCGCCAATTAGTGGATACAAGTTTCTCTCTCACTCTAACATCAAGAAGCCAATATAATCCCTCCCAAAGAACCTCAAGCTTATTAAATAAATTCGAAGGTTCAGTGAATTCTCCAACTTCTTTCCAATAGCGATGCAAATCTTCCGAAAGCTGCCCTTCGTGTTTTTTGAATGCACCTAACGGGGTTTTCAGTATTTCAAGTTTACTTTCTTTAGAAAAACAGTACCACAAGTAATAATCGCCAGCCAATCGAAGACTTCTTAGCTTATCAAAATCTATCTTGTGGATTAGCCTTTTACTCCAAAATGTAGACTCCTGCTGGATATATGGCAGATACTTACCATACATGCCTCTCTGAATTAAATGTGTTTTGTACCTAAAAGGCAAGTCTATCTTCGTTATCTCGTTACTCTCATTACACTCACTAATATAACCAGTTACCCAATCTAATTTGTTTTCAGATAAAAATTTGACTACTTTACTAGCAGCATCAGGGTATAAAATATCACCAGCGTTTAAGTAGCAAATAAAGTCACCTTTGGCGACTTTCAGCCCTTTTGACAACGCATCATACATCCCAGAATCCTTCTCCGAAATTAACACGCTTACCATTTGAGAGTTATCATTTATTATGTCAATAGTTCCATCAGTAGAACCACCATCAACAATGATATATTCAATATTGTCATATGTTTGATTCTTAATCGAATCTATAGTACTTTGAAGCAACTTGGCAGAATTAAAAACCGGGGTGATTATTGTCAACAATGGGTTCATTAGTACACCTTAACTTAATCAAATTAAAATATTTAAGCAGAAAAACTCATATACATCTACTAACTAAAGCAACTTTAATATTAGGATATATACTTCTTGATTCCGCTGAAAGGTCCATCAAGCTTCTCATTAAAATTTACAATTTTATATTGATACAATATTAATAGAATTGGAAATATGAACTCAGGCAAAAATATGCCGCCTGAAAATTGTAAACTCGCAAAAATAAACCACCAAAAAATCACCCCTTTATAATTCCGAAAATATATAGCAACAAGCAATTTATAAACAATAGCTGCTAAAAATATAAATGCAAAAAGCCCAAAGTAAAAAAACAATATTGCAAAACCATTATCTAATGAAGTGCCCTTCTCTCCACCATGATCTATACCTAAGTTATAAACAAAATCATTTACTTGACCGAAAGGAATTCCTAAAGGCAACACTAACATTGCCTCATAAATAATTTTTATCGGAGCAACCAACCTCCAATAACCTGAGGTCCCCTCTAAATTCACTTCATTTAACCTAACCATAAGTTCCTCTGGGATCATCGAAACTAAAGCTATGGGCACCAAAAACAGTAAAACCAGCCTAAGTACGTTATTTTTAATTACAGTCAACCAAAAAATTAAAAATAACAAAATGAATGTTAACAGGATTCCTGACGCAGACGCGGTGAAAACGATCCCCAAAGCTCCGATGACATAAACGAATATTCTGAAATTTGATCTATCATCCATCAGAATCATCGACATTAAGAAAAACATTATAAAAGAATTGTAAGATGGCTCTAAGAATAATCCATAAGCTCTAGGGCCAGTCAAAGAATAAACTCTATCCAAACTATATTGACTTAAATAAGTGAATTCTCCGAATGGATTGTACAAAGCTTCGATATCAAAAACCCTCAAAGCTAACACTTGCACAATAGAAAAAGAAATAACTAAAAACAAAGCCATTATATATATACTACTATATCTCTCAAATTTCTTAATATGACTTATAGATCCCAGCACAACGGCTACCGAACCGAATAACCAAAGGAGATAAGTACTTGCAAATTCAGTTATTTCAATTGTTTTAATAAATAGCGAGTATGTCAAAAAAATAAATATCGGCCAGAAAATCACAAAAAATAATAATAAGCACTTTTTTTTGTTAAAGGTAATACGGTAGTGCCTAGTTAAAAATATACAAATAGCCAAAGGAGCAATGGTTAAAGGAAATTTACTTATGGATAAAAACATGAAATGAATGAATATTATCGATAAAAGTAAAAAAAAACGGTATCTAATTATCATGATAATTTGTTAGCCGAAATTAAACGCTTGTAAATTTTCACATAATTCTGTGTCGCAGCACTATGGCCAAACCTCTCGAAGATCGAGACTTGTAAAGATTCTCTTGTCTTATTAAGATATTCTGTTGGTAACGTTCTTGACCTGATTAACTCTATAATATCCGCGTAAGAATCTATAGGTTTAATGTTGAGAGCTAATAGTACTTCCTCAGCTGCTTTACTTTTTACAGCTAATACTGGTACACCACATGCCAAAGACTCAATCATTACTAATCCGAAAGTGTCTATTTTAGATGTAAATAAGGAAACATCACATGAAGATATCACTTTTACCATCTCAATACGGTCTGTAATTTCGCCATGGTTATATACATTTTTTCCAGAAAAAGGCGAGTTTTTACCAATTGTGTGTAAAAATACTCCCTCGACATCTAACAGGCTAATAATTAATTCCTTATTAACCTTGGATGTGTCGTCCAAATTATTAGACACTACAAGAACATTTACTGAACCAAAGGGCAGTTTAATTAACTCATTCGCTAAGATATTATTACGACAAGCGTCTTCAAAGTTCTTGTCTAACCAATTTGGAATATGGCAAACGTCTACGTTAGGTAATTCTGTTTTAAGCTCATTAGCAAGAAAACTGGAAGGAGAAACTAAAACCAAATTTGAGCTAATTTTACTTAGGTACATTCGTTTTCTTTTGAATTCTGTTGCAGAAAAATCCACAAAGGTAGCCGGATAGCTTGATAAATTAGGACAATGACCACAACCACTTTGCCACTTATTACAATCCCCTACGGAAGAACACCTACCTGTAAGAATCCAGTAATCATGCGAAGTCCAAACTACAGGTTTATTAGCACTAGCTATTGCGTCAAGAATCCATGAAAATCTAATGAAATAACTATGAATCACATGCAAATGAACGACATCAGCCATTTTTATCGCGTCAATTAGCTTACTACGCCCAACACCAAAAGGGCTGAACAAATCAAACCCGAAAAGATTATGGAATACAAAATTAGCTATTACTTGAGGTTTTGATCCTATCCGAAAGCAATTCTTAACATTTGATTCAGAATCACTCTTGCCTCCCTTAACACCCCAACCATACGCAAACTGACTGTTTACATCAATTTTTTGTAAATTATTGTGCAAATCAAGAGCAACTTTTGCTGCACCGCCTTTATCAAGGCATACATTAATTTGTAGTATATTCATTTTAATCTTAGCAACGTTCTTTTTATAAAATCTATAACAGCAGTCTTTTTGTTGATTGCAAAAGATCAACCAATTTCTTTTTGACCCTGTTTGCTATATACCAATAATAAATTAACACCTTGTAGTCAGTCTTATTTTTTAACTGCGCTCGTCTAAACTCTTTAAAAGTCTCTTTGACTAAACGAGAGCTAACTCCCTCACATCCCATCAAAGCTATTGGCATATTATAGAATGAAAAAGTTAAATCTTTTTTTCTTAAAACCAGCTCATAATCAATCGCAATTTTAAACGACTCATCAAAGTCACCCAATTCTTGCAAAAATTCAACTCTATTAAAAGTAGCAGTATGAGGAAACGTCATCTTTCTTTTTAATTCGGCTAAAGTGGTTTCCTTACCTATTCGAATACCTTCATATTCTCCACCGTCAAACACAATTTGACCAAACACGAAATCAGCGACACTCTCTTTCAACACTGCAGCCATTCGCTCGAACACATCAACGCTATAAAACTGATCATCCGCACCTAAAAATATTACCCACTCTCCAGTAACGTGTTTTAATGCTTTATTCCAAGCATCAGCAATTCCTGAATCCTTTTCTGATTTCCAATAACTTATCTCTTTATCATACTGCTGCAAAATACTTCTAGTGCTATCGGTGGAATGCCCGTCGAAAACTATTAGTTCTTTTTCTGAGTATGTTTGTTTTAAGAAACTATCAATGCAAGATCGAATAGTCTTCTCACCATTAAATACCGCTACCACTACAGAAATTTTCATACTTTAAACTCATATTAAATACTAAAACCTGCAACTGGTTTATTTGAAATATCAAACTCAAAAAAGTAAGGCAAGAGTGTCAATGAAATAAACGTCAGTAATACTTGCTCGATAAATACTAAATAGCTC
Organism: Rheinheimera sediminis; assembly: GCF_004005375.1. Classification (GTDB taxonomy): domain Bacteria; phylum Pseudomonadota; class Gammaproteobacteria; order Enterobacterales; family Alteromonadaceae; genus Pararheinheimera. Next base: position 85,920 of record NZ_RZUF01000008.1, read on the forward strand.
ATTCCCCTACTACATTAATAAGATTCTTAATTGAAAAATTTATTAAAATAATTTTTTGGCAATCGTAGTATTTTTTTTAGTATACGCATGAATATTTTTCTTTTACTCACCGAAACATTAGTGCTGAAAAAATCACTAACCGAATGCATGTTATATACAGTAGAATCTTTATATTTCCAAAGCATAACTTGAATTCTAGCGGCTAAATTATTCTTCTCAGCTGGCAAAAAATTTTCAACAAAATGAGCCTTTGCTAAAGCGTAATGTAATAATAGTTTACCATTTGTTGAAGAGGTACTTATTGAGCCTCCATGAGCTCGGAAAAATGCAAGAGGTTCTGTAACATGACCAAAAAATTTATAGTTCGAAGCGGTCAAGAGAAACAACATCAAATCATTACCTATCGCATGCATTGAAAAATCACTTTTTATTTTATTAGGTATGTCAAGCCACAAATTTTTTCTTATATCATTCATCCTGAAAATTGCACAACCTGGGGAGAATGGGGCATCCAAATCTGAAAGTATTTTGTTTATATAATCTACAGAATCGTATATTCCAGTATCCTGCATTTGATAGTGCGTTGTGCCACAATCTGGTTTATCGTCAGTAAATATTTTAACTCCAGTATATACAAAACCAACATCACTTCGCAGCAACGGCAACGTTCTTTCAAGAAAATCTTTCGCTATTAAGTCATCAGACCACAAGATCTTACCTATTTCTCCTCTGGCACGTTCAACACAAAGCAACCAATTACGAACAGGCCCAAGATTAACCTCATTTCGAAAAGCCAGAACACGACTATCTTTTTCTGCAAATTCTTTTATAACCCGCCAGGTATCATCTGTACTGGCATTATCAACAACTATAACTTCAATATTATCGTGGGTCTGAGCTAATGCAGACTCTAAGGTTTCAGTAATAATATTCTCTCGATTGTATACTGGGATCAGTATAGATACTAAAGGTGTCATTATCTTTTCCTTACAAGAATTCTATAAACTTGGATTGGGCCTAGAAGGCTGAAAAACGATAAACTAATTACCGTTGCTAAGAGAATACCTTCTAATCCCATATCCAAAACACGTACAAAATAAACTGATAAAGGAACATTAACAATTGCGGCAATAACTGCGGTGAATAACTGCAAATTTAATTTATTAACCGCATTTACAAAATACGCAAATACGTTACTCCAAATGGTAAAGGCAATGAAAAGAGCAAATAGGTAGTATAATCGTGGAGACACACTGACGAGATCATCAGTCCAAATACTAACGATTATTGGGCCCAATACAGCCATTAAAAATGTGCAAATAAAAAGGAAAAGTGCGATCTTTAACTGTTGTTTAATATTTCGACGGATCCAATCAAATTCACCACGATTATAAGCATCAGAGTAGGCTGGCCAAAGTGGGATAAGTATCATACCGTGTAAAATTGTAATGATGCTGAACAGCTTAAATAAAACCTCGTAAGGGGTTACATGTTCAGGACCCAGTAACTGGGTAATTAAAATTTTATCAGTCATAAAAATGACTAACACAGCTAACTGTATGATAAAAAATTTAATACCTAATGATAGCAATGGTTTTATTTTATTGCGATCAAACTTTCGGCCAGTCGGAATTAGCTGAGGATATCTTTTAAAGAGAAATAAGCTAAAAACGACGTTAGTCAAAACCAACGCAAAACCATACCCATACACAATTAATAAAATTGAGGGTTCAGTAAAATTATACAGAATAGATATAAATACAAGTGCGAAGCTATTAGACATGCACTGACCTACAACAACTACAGAAGATTTTTGTAGGCCATGATAAATTTGGTTTATCAGACTAATCCAAAAATTAAAAAAAATGAAGAAACTGAGAGTAATTACAGAGCTTTTCAAATCTACTTCGGAAACAAATTGAGTATTAAATATACTCTGCCACGGCAACCATATAGCTGCTATTAGAAAACTCGCAAATAGTATAAAAGAAATTAAGCCTATTAGCATATACGCCGTTGAGATGTATTCAGCGGCGTAATTTGAATTATCTTTCGCTATACTTTCAGATACTTTATTTTTTAAGCCATTCCCGATACCTAAATCAAATAACATGACCCACGTTAGTAGTGTGAGCATCGTAGTCCAAATACCAAAACGTTCTGGGCCCAAATATTTAAGCATTATTGGTAAAGCGATGAAAGAAGCAGCTATCGCGACAACTTTATACAAAGCAGATACTTTTAGTTGGGTAAAATAATTGTTGCTTCTAACATTAGATAAACTCACTTGGTCGATACCCATTCAATCATCTTACGGATACCTTCGACCTTACTAACTTTAGGATGCCAGCCTAAACAATTTTTAGCTTGCGTAATATCGGAAACAAATACCCGCTGATCACTTTCTCTAACCGGCAATTGTTTATAGGTCATTTCAATATCAAGCTCTAGCTCTAAAAAGCTAAATAGCTCTAACAAAGATGACGAGTTATCAATACCACCACCAATGTTAAAAGCTTTTCCTTTTATCTCACTAATTTTTTTAGCCGCATCCAAGTAGAGAGCAACACAATCAGTTGCATAAAGTAAATCACGTACTTGTTTTCCATTTCCTGAAATTGTGAAAGGCTCTGCCAAATTACCTGTTTTAGTTTCAATAGCCTTTTGTGTAAACCAACCGACCCACCCCTGATCGAATGTTGCGAACTGACGACCACCAAACATAGATGAATGACGAAAAACTGCTGTCTTTAATCCATAAATTCTTGCAAAATCGAGCATATACTGATCGGCACTTCCTTTGGATGTGCCATAAGGAGAATGAAAGTCTAAGTTAACAGCTTCATCAAAACCATTTGGCTTATCAACACATTCGTAGCGGGTTTCAGTCTCTTTATATCGAAATTGCTCAAGATCGCCGTATACCTTATTAGTAGAAGAATAAATAATCGCGCTTTCTGGCGAATATAGGCGTACCGCATTCAGTAGATTAAAACTGCCGCCAACATTTACCTCAAAATCCATTCGAGGATCAGCAATAGATGTTGTCATAGCTACCTGCCCCGCCAAATGGTAAATCACATCAGGTTTATGCTGCTTAATAGTTCTCTCAACATCATTGGTATTTCGTATATCACCGTGGATAAACTCAAATTGACCTTGAGTTCTCAACCATTCTAAGTTTTGATTGCTACCAAACCGATAAAGGCTGTCGAATATGATTACCTCTTGGCCTTGCTTCAATAGCTCACTGGCAATATTTGAGCCTAAAAAACCACAACCACCCGTTATTAAGTACTTCATATACTTTCCTTTAAACTATTTTCGATACCTTGCTTTAGGCATATTTTTGGTGACCACCCCAAGCTGATTAAGGCCTGATTGTTAACTTCAACAGTCATCATTTCGCCATCACGATAAGGCAATAAACCAAAAGCTAGTGTGGTAGGCGATGCACCAAAACTATCCTCGTAAGCTTGCTTAAGTTGCAATAAAAATGATTTAACCGAAATTAACTTACCAGTCCCGACGTCAAACTCACTGAACTGACCCAAACTACGAATGTTATCGAAAACAGTTAAGAAAGCAGAAACAACATCGTCGATATAAATAAAATCACGCTGCTGTTCGCCTTTGGTAAGTTTAATTTCTATTTTATTTTGCCTAAGTTGCGATACGACCCAAGGAACAAATTTAGTCGTATCGTCTTTAGGACCGTACATATGCTCAAGCTTCAGATTGATCACTTGAATTTTTTCGGATTGCTGTTTTAACCAATCTACCAACTGTTTTTTTGATAAGCTGTATGCGTTTAACTCTCTTGGCAACATAGAATCCGTGTTTATAAAGGTATTTACATTATGAGCTATTGCAGCATCCAGCACCTTTAAACCAAACATAAGGTTACTCTCTACAATAAGATGTAAAGAGTCCCCGTTACGTCCATAGTGACAGGCTGTATGAATGACGCAGTCAATCCGTTGCTGTTCAAAAGCAAGTGATATAGGGTCAATGTCAATGTTGTAGCTTACAACCCGATCCATGTACTGTTTGATACGCCAAATATCTGAGGTTGAACGTTTTAGAATAACAACTTTATATTCCTGATCTAACAGCGCTTTGAGTAGGTTACTACCCAAAAATCCAGTCGCACCAGTTAATAAAACAGTGGCTTTGGTCATTAGAAATTTACACCAAAGAATTCTTCTAATTTTTCAGCTATGAAATTCAAATGTTCTTCACCTAAACCAGGATAGATACCAACCCAAATAGTGTTGTTCATTGTATTGTCGGTGTTCATCAGTTCACCTACAACCTTATACTCAAGATTGTGAAAATAAGGTTGTCTGATCAAATTGCCCGCAAACAATAACCGGGTTCCAATTTTATGCTGATCGAGATATTTAGTCAGGTCAGTGCGATTTACACCAGCTGAGTTTTTCACTGTAATAGGAAAACCAAACCAGGAAGGCTCTGAGTTTTCAGTTGGTTTAGCAACGTCGATATATTCGGATAAAGATTCCAGACGATTCTTTAAATACTCAAAGTTGGAATTACGCTTGGCAATAAACTCAGGAAGGCGCTTCAACTGAGCCAAACCACAGGCAGCTTGCATATCGGTGATTTTGAGGTTGTATCCCAAGTGTGAGTAGGTATATTTATGATCATAACCCGCTGGTAGGCTACCTAATTTCATACTAAATCTAGTACCACAAGTATTGTCACAACCAGGCTTACAGTAGCAGTCACGGCCCCAGTCTCTAAAAGACTCAGCAATACTAATCAACTCTGAGTTGTTGGTGAATACAGCGCCGCCTTCACCCATGGTCATATGGTGAGCCGGATAAAAGCTCAGCGTTGCGATATCACCCCAAGTGCCAACCATCTTACCGTCAAATTTAGCACCTAGTGCATCACAACAATCTTCGACTAACCAAAGACCATATTTTTCACAAAGAGCTTTCACTTTCGCCAGGTTAAATGGGTTACCTAAAGTGTGAGCCAGCATAATAGCTTTTGTCTTCGGTGTGATTGCTGCCTCGATTAAATCGGCGTCGATATTATGAGTAGCCATATCCACATCGACAAACACCGGTATAGCACCAAATTGCACTATAGGGTTCACAGTAGTTGGAAAGCCCGCTGCGACACCGATAACTTCATCACCTTTTTTAATAGCCCTTTCACCTAGTTTTGGCGAAGTCAAAGTGCTGAACGCAACGAGATTTGCAGAAGAACCAGAGTTAACAGTAATTAGGTGTTTTATACCGATAAAAGCTGCCAGTTCTTTTTCAAACTGCTCATTAAAACGACCTGTGGTTAACCAGCCGTCTAAGGAAGCGTCAACCATATACTGCAATTCGGTAGCACCTATCACTTTACCTGAAGGCGGAATTGGAGTCTGACCAGCAATAAATAGTTTTTCTGCATATTGCACTTTGGCATACTGCTCTACTAAGTCTGCTATTTGTTTTCTTAAAGAATCAGTTGTCTGCATTATTCATATCTCTCATATAATCGTTTATTTCTTCTGCACAGGCTTTTTGCATATCATGCTTATTCAACCATGCCTGTTGCCACAGTATTATTCGCGTTAATGTCTGTTCCAAGCGCCAGGTTGGACCCCATCCCAAATGCTTTTTGGCTTTTGATACATCTAACTTTAAATAGCCAGCTTCGTGTGGATGAGCGTCGTTATCAAGCTTCCATGAGGAGTTTGGCCACAGCGCTGTCATTTTACTTAAAATCCAATCTACTGGTTTAGCATCGCCTTCAAAAGGACCAAAGTTCCAGCCTTCTGCATACTTAGTTGGCTCTTCATAGAGTTTCTGGGCTAAAACCAAATAGCCTGACAATGGTTCTAAAACGTGTTGCCAAGGCCTGGTCGATTTAGGGTTGCGAATCACTACAGGCTCGTTGCGTTCAAACGCACTCAAAATGTCAGGGATCAGGCGATCATCAGCCCAATCACCGCCACCAATCACATTACCAGCCCGAGCAGAAGCCAAACCAATACCTTTTTCCTGCATAAAAGAACGTCGGTAAGCAGATGTCACTAATTCGGCACAGCCTTTAGAGCTGCTATAAGGGTCAAACCCGCCCATAGGTTCATCTTCTCTGTAACCCCACTCCCATTCTTTATTCTCATAGCATTTATCTGTAGTCACGCTGACTATAGCTTTCAGATACTTACAGACTTTTGCTGCTTCCAACACTTTGGCTGTGCCCATAACATTTATGTCATAAGTCTCCAAAGGTTCTCTGTAAGACAAACGAACTAAAGGCTGAGCTGCCATATGGATCAGTATCTCAGGCTCAAAAGCTAATATACTGGATTTTAATTGTTCAAAATCACGTATATCACCAATCTCCGATTCTACTAAAGATCCTACCTTGGCTTCATTATATAAGCTGGGTGTTGTCGGTGGGATTAGTGCATAACCCTTGACTTTGGCGCCCATCAGATGTAACCAAATAGACAACCAACTGCCCTTGAAGCCTGTATGACCAGTAACGAAAACGCGCTTGTTACGCCAAAAGTCTGGATTAACCATCATATTCTCTTTTATTCCCACACTTTCCAGGGAGCTTTGCCTGACTGCCACAAGGATTCCAAATGGACTTTATCACGTAACGTATCCATGGGTTGCCAGAAGCCATGATGCTCATAGGCCATAAGTTGCTTATCTTCAGCAAGAGTTATCAAGGGCTCTTGTTCCCATATAGTTGAATCAGCAGTAATGCGGCTGAGTACTTTAGGCGATAACACAAAAAAACCACCATTAATCATGGCCCCATCGCCTTTAGGTTTTTCCTTAAAGCTCAGTACCTGACCCTTATTGATGTCTAAAGCTCCAAACCGACCAGGTGGGTAGGTTGCAGTTAAAGTAGCATCCTTTCCGTGAGTTTTATGGAACGCTATAGTTTCGGCAATATTAATATCACCCACACCATCACCATAGGTAAAACAAAACGCTTCTTCGTCCTTAACGTAATCAGCAACTCGTTTTAAGCGGCCACCAGTCATTGATTCGTCGCCTGTATCAACTAAAGTTACAACCCAAGGCTCAGCTCGTTTCTGATGAACTTTCATCTGATTATCATGCATAGCGAAAGTGACATCTGATTGATGCAAGAAGTAATTGGCGAAATACTCTTTGATTACATATCCTTTGTAACCACAACAAATGACGAACTCATTTACACCATGAGCTGAATACATTTTCATGATATGCCAGAGTATTGGTTTACCACCTATTTCGATCATAGGTTTGGGTCTTGTACTGGTCTCTTCACTGAGTCTGGTACCAAGGCCACCAGCAAGGATCACTGCTTTCATCTGTTCATTTCCTATTTAAGTAATCTAATAACTTTGCACAAAAGCGTCTGAGTAAAATTTATTTTCCGCTAATCCTGAAGCTAAAAAGCGCTCCTTTGCTGACTGAATCATTATATTTGAACCACAAGCGTAAACAGCTGACTTTGCCATATTGTGATCTGATGCCAAAGCAACATCCTGGACATAGCCAGTATGATGAGGCCAGTTATCAGCCTTTCTCGACAGCACATAATTCACGTTTACTTGCAGTTTTTTAAAAGAATGTGTCCAGAAAAACTCTTCAGGGAAACGATTCCCCCAATACAAACTGATTGGGCCACTTTGTACAAAATCCGGGTCATTATCTAAACCGGACAGAATTGAAATAATGGGTGCTATTCCGGTGCCTGTAGCCAAAAAGACCAAATCTTGCTTACTGTCACGTAAAAAGAATGTTCCCTTAGGGCCTTCCATTCTTAACAAATCATTCTCTTTTGCCTGATTAAACCAATAATTACTCATTTTTCCATTTTCGAAACGCTTAATAAAAAGAACTATGTCGTTCTGCTCAGCTGTGCTAGCTACCGAATAACTTCTCCGAATGCTATTAGGACCTATTATATCTATATATTGGCCTTCCAAAAACTTAAAATGAGCCGTTGGTGGAAGTCTGAGAGTTACGCCTATCAACTCATCGGAAAAACGTGTGATGTGTTTAATCCGACAGGGCAAAGTTTTAATATCAATGCCATGTAATGCGCCTAAATCTTCAGCATCAATCAACAGGTCTGAACTTGGAGCACAACAACAAGTGAGAATTTTATTCTCAGCCCGATCATGTTCAGTTAGCGCGAGTTGTGTTTGCAGTTCAGCTATGGTGCCGGAAATCACTTTTGTTTTGCACACGCCACACTGACCAGTCTTGCAGCTGTACTCAAAAACTAAGCCAAACTTCAACGCTGAATTCAGAATAGTCTCAGCAGCATTTCCGACAAATTGCTTCGCTTCACGGGTGTTTATTTTTAAATCATTCATATTGATGCTCTGAGCTCTCAGCTATCCCATATCTATTTTAAATAAATGCTCATCTAATTCAGATAACTTAATAAGTCTGAGAGAAAGACTTTGCTAAAACGATGTATTGTCTCATCAACCTCAACAGCTTGAATAGGAACCCAACGATAATTGTGATGTTGTACTAATGGGAGCTTCAACTCTTTACTATTTACTAACATGAAATGTGGGGCATTAATATAATGAGTTGATACTGACTCATCGAAACAACTGTTTTCGTAAAAATGGTCATAGATACCAAGCATTACAGAAGATTCGCGTTCAAATGAGCGCCCAAGCTCTGCTGCTGTGATACGTCTAAAAGCCTCTACTATAGTTTCACCTTTATAGGTACGACCGCCAGGTACAAACCAAAAATCGCTTGCTGGTTCGTTCTTACGTAAACCAACCAACATTTCATGCTTTTCGTTCAGTACGACTAAATCAATAGAAAACAGTGGAGCAGTCTTAACCACTTGCTTGAAATCTTCAACGCTAAGCATTATTTTCTAAACACTTCCTGGTTGTCTAAAAACCATTCGTAAGTGCTTTCCAGCCCTGATTCCAAATCAACAGAATACTGCCAGCCTAGCTCTTTAAGACGGTCAACATTCATCAGTTTGCGTGGTGCACCATCAGGTTTAGTGGTATCCCATACGATGTTACCGGTGTAGCCAACAACCTTAGCTACAGTTTCAGTTAACTCTTTGATCGTACAATCTAAGCCAGTGCCTACATTAATGTGGCTTAACATAGCGCTGGTGTGCTTATCGTAAGTCGACTTATCAAGTTCCATCACAAAAATGCTTGCTGCTGCCATATCATCAACATACAAAAACTCGCGCATTGGCGAACCTGACCCCCAAGCAATAACTTCTGTAGCATTTGCAAGCTTTGCTTCATGGAAGCGTCTTAGCAATGCCGGTATTACATGACTATTGTCAGGATGAAAATTATCATTAGGACCGTACAAATTTGTTGGCATTACACTACGGTAATCACGGCCATATTGTCTTTGATAACTTTCACACAACTTAATACCTGCAATTTTCGCTAAAGCATAAGGCTCGTTGGTTGGCTCTAAAGTGCCTGTTAACAAAGCATCTTCAGCCATAGGCTGAGCAGCAAGTTTCGGATAAATACAGCTGGAACCGAGAAAAAGTAACTGTTGTACGTTGTTAACATGAGCTGCATGAATAATGTTGGCTTGTATCATTAAGTTTTCATAAATAAAGTCGGCAGGGTAGGTATTGTTAGCGATAATGCCCCCAACCTTAGCCGCGGCCAGGTATATCTGGTCTACATTTTGTTCAGCAAAAAACTGTTGAACAGCCGACTGATTAGTCAGATCTAATTCTTTGCGAGTTCTGGTAATAACCTCTGCTGTTCCGCTTTTTTCAAGCTGCCGCACTATAGCCGAGCCAACCATACCGTTATGACCAGCAACAAATATCTTTTTCATGAAAACCTCAAATATGAAAACCACAATACACAAGGATATATTGTGGTTTCAGAACACTAGTCGTTACTCTACAGATACTGGCAACTCATAGCCATGCGCTTTTAATAAAGCATGGCGCTTTGCTGATTTTAGATCGGCTGCAACCATTTCAGCACACATTTCCTGTGTGGTAATTTCGGGCACCCAACCTAATACTTGCTTCGCTTTAGTTGGGTCACCTAATAAAGTTTCCACCTCGGCAGGTCGGAAATAACGAGGATCAACTTTTACAATAACATCTCCCACTTTCAGTGCCGGAGCGTTATCACCTTCGATTTGTTCAACAACAGCAATTTCATCAACACCCTGGCCTTCGAAACGCAAAGTGACGCCTAATTCTTTTGCCGACCAGCTGATAAACTCACGAACCGAATATTGCACACCCGTCGCAATTACGAAATCGTCTGGCTGCTCTTGCTGCAACATCATCCATTGCATACGTACATAGTCTTTCGCATGACCCCAGTCACGCAAAGCATCCATGTTGCCCATGTACAGGCAGGACTCTAAACCTTGGGCAATATTTGATAAGCCACGAGTAATTTTACGGGTAACAAAAGTTTCGCCACGGCGCGGAGATTCATGGTTAAACAGAATACCGTTACAAGCATACATACCATAGGATTCGCGGTAGTTAACAGTGATCCAGTAGGCATACATTTTGGCAACAGCGTAAGGAGAACGTGGGTAAAAAGGCGTAGTCTCTTTCTGCGGTATTTCCTGCACTAAACCATAGAGCTCTGACGTTGAAGCTTGATAAAAGCGGGTTTTCTTTTCCAAACCTAGCAAGCGAATTGCCTCAAGTAACCTTAGAGTACCCATTGCATCTACATCAGCAGTGTACTCCGGCGATTCAAAACTTACGGCAACATGGCTTTGTGCACCTAAATTGTACACTTCGTCTGGCTGAACCTCCTGCAGTATACGCGTAAGGTTTGATGAATCCGTCAAATCACCGTAATGAAGGATAAAATTTTTATTATCTATGTGCGGGTCCTGATAAATATGATCCACACGTTGTGTGTTAAAAGATGAAGCACGGCGTTTAATACCATGAACTTCATAACCTTTTTCCAATAAAAACTCGGCCAAATAAGAGCCATCTTGACCTGTTACACCAGTGATTAACGCTTTTTTCTTCATTATAAATGCCTATGTCAATTAAAAATTTTATCTACTATTCAATTTCTTAGTCTTGGAAAGAGCAGAACAACAAAAACTCCGAAAATGCAACCGAAAAAGGTGGTAACAACGACAATAATCGAACGTCTCGGCTCATATTTCATTTCAGGAACAAACGCCGAATCAATCATTTTGAACATATATTCGTCACGAGAATTTGCAAGCATCAAAGTTTTAGTCTGTTCTTCAATTAATGAAAATAAAGTTGTTTTAACCTCAGATATATTAGTTTTTAAAATTTGTTGCTCTAAATACACAATACTTTTTTCAGCCTCTTGAATATCTTTTAACTTCATATCCTGATTTATATCAGCAACTAGCCAGTCAAGTATCTGCTTTGCGAGAAACGGAGAATAATGTTTAAACTCCAAAGTAATCAATCCTGATTTTATGTCTTTTGATAACTTAAAAAGATCACTAAAAACAGCATAAGCCTCTTGCATCGATGGCTCAGGTTTTCTTGGTGCTTTAACATTTCTTATCCAAGACATATCCTTAACACTATATAAACTCCCGTCGATAGCTAATGTATTACTTTGCCGATCCCAGCCTTTAGCTGCCATAAGTTCCACTAGTATATTGTGTTTTCTAATAAATTTCGAAATGAAATCTCTGGATTGTAAAGTCTGTAACGCTATTGTTGTTTTGTCTATTCCACCAGAACCTAAATTTACTCCTGCCATTGCAGCTAAACCACCTAACTGCCCAGGTAATACACTGGAATTTTTTTGTTCAGCAGGAACCATTAACAATTCACTTCTGTATATATCACTCAAACCTAGCGAGTAATAAATCGAAGAAGCTCCAAATAAAAAGGTAACTAAAATGATGGTTAACTTTCCCTTCCAGATAAGTGAAAGGAGACCAATTAAGTCTATCTCGTCATCACCGGATTTATTCACAAGCTCATTATTTGTGCTATTTTTATCGTGAATCATTTACGAACACCAATATTAAAACGAATGAAAACGAATTGACATAAATCATGCCTATCAGTGCGATAGAATAATTAACTGCCTAATACTTTTATTAAAAAACGCTCACAAATACTATCAGAATGAATTCAATGCAGCTAAAGCAACGGCTGATTGATAGAATATCTGCGTAACAGAGGTCCAAAGACCTAAACTGTCTTTATATTCAGTATCCACAGGGACAATAATGGCATCGCCAGGTTCAAGCTGAGAGCTCTTCACCGCAAACCAGCCTTTTGTAGATGGTATAACCACTGAACCATTTGCTTTGATCACATAAATACGTTCTTCATCAGCACGCTTACGCAGGCCTCCAGCAAGGTTCAGATAATCGTCAACCGTCATATTGTCTTTAAATCTGTGGCTACTGGCATGCTGTACTTCACCGACAACCGAAACTGTATAATCAGTGCGCGGAATATAAAACAAGTCACCATCTTCCACAGGAATGTCTGCAGTGATATCGCCAGCTAAAATTGCTGGAACATCAAGTACTAATCGACCAACTGGAGGTTGTTTTTCTAACTGGTCGATCATCAGCATTGCTTCTTGTGGTGATGTTTGTATGCCAGCCTCAGACAAACTTTTTGTTGCTATGTCAGCGCGCAATTGGTCAGTCAGCTTCTTGAGTTGCAGACGTTCACGTTCTTTTACGCTTTCACGGGTATACACCACACCTTGCATAAAAGCATTGCGACTTAAGCCACCAGCACGTTCAATTACATCAGATAACATTTCACCACGTTGAATTGTGTAGCGGCCAGGAAACTTGACCTCTCCACGAATTTCAATGGCTCGTTCTATATTCCAATCAGGGATTGCAAAAACATTCAGTCTGTCGCGACTTTGAAGCTGAATAACCTCATCGCCTTTAAAGGCTGCGTCGAGATTTACCGCGACATTTTTCACTTCCACAGAATTTGTATTGCTGCTTACTGCGTCAGCTCTGGTTAATTCTGCGCGACCTAAATAAGCAGAGTCAGTTAAACCGCTAGCTGCAGCAATCAAATGTTTTAAATTAGCACCTTCAACCAACGGATATTCGCCAGGAACTCTAACTTCACCACTTACACGCACCAATAAGGGGGTAGCACCGTTACGGGCTTGCATCTTCAGTTTTTCTATAAGCGGATACATCAGCTCTGTACGTTTAAAACTAGCTGATAATGCCAGCAGATCTTTATCATAAAAAAGCTTTGACATTACATGCTGCATAATTCCGGGTAATGCTTCAGCACCAGTAGAGCCAACTATCGTAGCTTGCTCACTCACGCGACGTTGTTCATTGCCCTGCTGAGAGTCGACAATTTTTTGCCCCCCAACATCATTGGTCACTCCAACAGATAAGCTATTGGCGGCTCTGTATTCTTTACTTTCTGAGAGTTTGCTGAATCCTATAGCCGATAAATCCTGACCTGCAGCCCAGCGCACGTCCTCGCTGATATGAAAACGCTTCTGGAGTTCTTTACGAAAATAGTCGTTTAACGCTGTTCTGTTAACGGCTTGCTCGGCATAGTTAAAAACTAAGACTAAATCGCGTGGTTTTAACTCTATATTATCTGCGCTTTGCGGCTGATTTACGGCATTAGCTAATGCAAACTGTAGAACTTTGACATCACCGGCATCGTTAACTTCACGAACTATCAGTGCGTAATCTAAATCTGCCGTCATATGCAGATCAGCCCAGAATGATTTAACAAGGTCAGTAACTCTTAAACCTTGCCGCCATGAATACTGGCCAGGGCGCACTACAGCCCCCACTAAAGTCACCTGATGTTCGATACGGGGAGAAGTTGCTGAGACGCTTAACACATCACCATCTCGCAAAGACATTTGCTTATTTACAGCATTGGTCAGATCAAGATTTAACAAATTACGTAAGTTATTACTATCAAAACGTTCGAGCACTACAGACTGAGGATAAGCACCAGCTTTGGTGCCACCAACCATAGATAATAAGTTGTCTATAGTTTCGCCTGATTTGATTTCATAAACAGCAGGGCGTTTTACTTCACCTGTGGCTTCAACTGTGGCTTTTAATGGTGCGACAAAAATAACATCACCATGTTTCAGTTGAATATCACCACTGTTGTCACCACGCAATAACAGGTTATATAAATCAAAACGAGCTACAGTTTCGCCGTTGCGTTTGACCTGAATGTCTCGCAAGCTGCCGATTTCAGATACACCACCAGCTACATATAAAGCCTGAGTTACATTAGTTAAAGCGGAAACAGCAAACATGCCTGGTGTTTTTGCTTCACCAGCTACAAAAATATTGATGGTGCGTAATTTTCCCATAGTAACAACAGCGTCAACACCTATCATGGCTTCGCGCACTTTGTTAACAATAAGATCTGAGGCTTGGGCTACAGTTAAACCATTGACATTAACAGGGCCTATTTCAGGCAAACTTATTGTGCCAGTGCGGCTTACTTTTAATTCTTCACTGCTATTTTGTTTGCCAAACAATTGCAACAACACAATATCATCCGGGCCTAAGCGGTAGTTTTCAGCAACAGGCGCATTATCTATAGGAGCGAAGGTACTGATCTGTGAATCAAACATTGCCATACCAAAGCGTTTAGGCGTTTGGTCGTAATCAACTGCTAGTTTGTCTGAGTTCAGAAGCGATTGTTCTCTAATAGCGGAGTGTTGCTTTGGAATCAAAACTTCAGGTTCAGCCTGAGAAGAAGTACTGTTTGCACCTGCCCCTGCTGGTAATTCAATCCCATATTGCTTAGCTAAGCGCTGCTGTTCTGCAGGAGACAAATTTTGAATCTGCGCTATCATGGCTGGTGATGGTGTCACAGCAGATATAGGCAATGCGGCAAATAATGCAGCAAATGCAGTGATTTTTACTAATTTCAGCACCCTACAACTCCAGATTTTATAGTAGTTAGATCCAGCAAAAAACTTTACTTAGTTTACCTGCTTTACTCGTTTTTCCAAGCGAAAACTGGCCGCAGCTTCGGCTTTTGGCTGTCGCTATGCAGCAAACTCAAGCCTCTTTTTCCAACTTCGTTGGTTTTTCGGACAAAAAAGTATGGCCAAACTTTGCTTTTCGCACGTCTTTTAGTGTTAAACCAGCGTTATGTCAGAAGTAACTCAGTGAGGGTTTCTGCACATCCTGATGCCAAATGTCCTTCGTAGTTTTATTGCAACACAAAACCGGCCGCGACTTTAGCGAATTACGCTGTTTTTGTCTATGGAAAAATTGTGTATTAAAGGTAACAAAGGCGAAATGTTTATTCACATTTCGCCGCTATAAATACTGTCAAAATAGCTTAAAAGCCTGCTTTTATCGCCTCAATAATCCGAGCACAGGCTTTGCCATCACCATAAGGGTTATGGGCGAAACTCATCTGCTCATAGTAGGCTTTGTCCGTTAACAATCTGCTCACTTCCTGTACGATAACGCTGGCGTCTGTGCCGACCAGTTTGACTGTACCAGCAGCTACTGCTTCAGGGCGCTCTGTGGTATCTCGCATGACCAGCACAGGCTTTCCTAAAGATGGTGCTTCTTCCTGAATACCGCCCGAGTCGGTAAGCACTACTGTGCTGCGGCTCATCAAATAAACAAAAGGCAGATAATCCTGGGGTTCTATTAAATGCACGTTGGACGTGTCGCTTAACAAACGAAACACAGGTTCACGTACATTGGGGTTTAAGTGCACAGGATAGACCACATCTGTGTCGGGGAATTGCTGTGCAATTTGTTTTAAGCCTGCGCAAATTTGCTCAAAACCATCGCCAAAACTTTCACGTCTGTGACCTGTAACCAGCACTAAACGACGTCCATTCAAACCATAGGGGAATTGGTGCTCAAAGTTTTCAGTTAAATTGGCATCACCATCAATTTTTGCCACCACCTGATGCAGAGCATCAATCACTGTATTGCCAGTCACTACAATGCCGGTGGGGTCAATATTTTCCTTAAGCAGATTTTGTTTAGACGTCTCTGTTGGTGCGAAATGCAGTTTAGTTAAAGCACCAGTTAACTTACGGTTGGCCTCTTCTGGCCAGGGACTATAAATATTGCCAGTACGAAGCCCTGCTTCGACATGGCCTACTGCTGTTTTCTCGTAGTAACAGGCTAATGCTGCGGCAAAGGTGGTACTGGTATCGCCGTGTACCAAGACTATATCGGGTTTGAAATCACGTAAAACAGCTTTGATGTTAAGAAGAATACTTGTCGTGACGTCATATAAATCCTGGCCAGCTTTCATAATGGCCAAATCGTAATCTGGCACTATGTCAAACAGCTTCAGTACCTGATCCAGCATTTCTTTGTGCTGGCCTGTTACACACACTTTGCTTTCAATGCCTGAAGTTTCTTTTAATAAGTTCACTAAAGGCGCCATTTTTATAGCTTCTGGTCTGGTGCCAAACACACTTAATACTTTGATCATAGGGACTTCCACTGAGCTGAAACTACCGAAATGGTATCAGAATTTATGCAATGCAGGCAGAGTAAAACAATCAGGCTGAATGAGAACTTAAAATTAACAAGTGGCAAGCTCGCCAATCTGAGCCATTAGCCAATAACAACCTGATAGCCTCGTGCTTGCAGTTGTCGTTTCAGTTCTCGTTTAGCCTCCTCGTCGCCATGTACCAGCCGGATTTGCTCAGGCGCTTTTCGCATGCCCTCAACAAAAGCAAGTAAATCCTGCTGATCTGCATGTGCTGAATACCCACCAAGTTGGATAACTTCAGCCCGCACTGGATATTTTTGTCCATCCAACATTAATTCGCCACCTGCTTTACCTAGCCTGAGTAATGCGGCACCCGGTGTGCCGCGTGCCTGATAGCCAATAAACAGAATTTGATGCTGAGCTGAACCCAGCAAAGCTTTCAGGTAATTGACTACCCTGCCACCGGCACACATGCCACTGGCCGCTATCACTATAGCGGGCCGTCCGGTTTCGGCCAGATACCGGACCAGGTTTTGGTGGTCATCATGAGAGTTTACCGTCAGTAGTTGCTCAAACTGCAAAGGGTGACGGCCATTTTGCGCTCTTTGTTTTGCCTCTTGATCCCAGAACTGTTTTAACTCTTTGTAAGCTGAAGTAAAACCAGCAGCTAAAGGCGAATCAACAATAATATGCAGCTGTTCCCACTTCAGCTCGTTATGAATAGCTTGCCCCCGCATTCGATGAATTATATCTTCGAGCTCATAAAGCAGCTCCTGAGTACGGCCTATACTAAATGCAGGAATAAGAACTGTGCCATTATCGCTCAGCGCTTTCTGCAACATCTGCTGTAAACGCTCTTGGCGGTTTTTACGGTTTTCGTGATTTTTATCGCCATATGTACTTTCAAGTACCAATAAATCGGCACTATCAAGCGGAGTAGGGTCAGGCAGCAAAGGCGTATCTCGTGATCCTAAATCGCCCGAGAACACAGCTTTGTACTCAGCTTGATGTGGAGCAGCTAGTGTGTGTGGAATAGAGTGTCGAATTTCAATATAGGCAGAGCCTAGTATATGACCCGCATTTTGAAAACGCACATCAACAACAGTATCGCAGCCTTCCAGTGGATACCAGTTATTGTAATCACAAGGTCTTAGTTGACGTGAAAGCGCCCGGATGAAGCCGCTGATCAGCCTTTTATTTTTCGTCACGCCCATTTTCAATGCGTCTTCTAAAACCAGCGGCAAGAGCAAAGCAGAGGCCTTGCTGCAATAGATTGGGCCCTTGAAACCAGCAGCTATCAGATAGGGAATACGACCCGCATGATCAATATGCACGTGAGTCAATAGCAAGGCTTGAATGCCATGCAGAGAAAATTCTATTTGGGCAGCGTCTGCTCCCGCTTTGTTCCTGCCCTGTTCGACCCCTTGAAACAAGCCACAATCGATCAGAACACTTTGTTGGCGATTGAAATAATATTGATGGCAGGAGCCTGTTACACCGTCAGTAGCACCATGATGAACAAGAATTGGCTGATGCATAGCTTATCCGGAAATGAAGCTTTCTTTGTCGCTAAACTATAGCAGAATGACGTCAGGTCACAGTGGTTAACCTGATGTGATGGCTTAAGCTGTGAAACTGACCAAAGCTCTTTTCGCTCTTCTGTACCTTGCTTCGTCTAGCCAAAGTCAGCTCTGGCGTACCGCAAAGCGCGCTGAGATCTACAAAAATCTGTGAATGCGGTCAGTAAAGGCTGAAGCTACTGGTATGGATTAGGGCGTGTTTATCTGTCTGATTTATCGCGTTAAATGCACTGTGTTCGACACTCGTTGTTCCGAGTTCATATATGATTAACTGAAATGATTTGAGCCAAGTTTTCTGCTTGTTAGATTATTGAGTTTGCTTATGCAGATTAAATAGCAGTTCAGCTTCTGCCTGTGGCAGTTCGCACTCGAGCATGATTTCATCCAGGCTGGCACCTAGATGGACCATTTTCATGGCTCTGCTGTAAATTTTTGACTCTGGGTCAAACAAATGCAGTGATTTTTGTTGCTCAGCCAATTCCGCAACTTGTTGCATACCTTGGCCAAGATGACTCTCTAATGTCAGAACTCTTTGTCCAACACCAATAACAGTAGACCGCAACTCTTCGATATCCTGATGTGCACGCTTAAGTTTCTGCGCTTGTAGCTCCAACTGCTGACTCAGTTGCTCAAACTGTTGTTGCTGTTGCCAGGTCGCAGCTGCATTTTCATTGATGATACTTAGCAATTTCTTGATTTGGCGTGAACCAAGCATTGCCATAACAGCAGAAAGCAGCAGTATGGCTGCTATGAGTAGCAGCCATACCCATGAGAATTCAGTCAGAAGATTAGCCATTAAATGCTACGGATCTCTTCCCATTCGTCGTCAGATAAAAGCTTGTTCAGATCGACCAGGATTAACAGCTCGCCATCACGATTTGATACCCCTTGAATAAACTTAGCGCTTTCATCAGTGCCTACGTTTGGTGCTGTATCGATTTCAGATTGCTTCAGATACACAACCTCAGCGACGCTGTCGACCATAATACCTATAACCTGCCGTTCTGATTCAATGATCACAATACGGCTATTGTCTGTGACTTCTGAGGGCGCTAAACCAAAACGTGATCGGGTATCAATGACTGTGACGACGTTGCCACGTAAATTGATAATGCCCATCACATAATCAGGCGCACCTGGCACTGGGGCTATGTCGGTGTACCGCAGAACTTCCTGCACCTGCATGACATTAATACCGTAGGTTTCTTCCTGCAGTTTAAAGGTCACCCATTGCAGCACTAAGTCTGTGACTTCTTTAGTTTTGCCAGATTGTGCTGTTAAATTACTCATGCCTAGCTCCTACCCAGAGGTTAAATGCTTGTATTCTGAACTCAGTCTTGACTATTCATGCCCTTTGCCAGTAAAGCGATAAGAGCATCGACATCCAGCAAAGCACACATATGTTGTTTAATTAAACCGGCGAGCCATGGCCTTTTACCTTCGGTCTCCCGCCACTTTACTTCGTCTTGCTCCAGAGCAATAGTGTTGACCAAGGTATCACAAGCCAAACCCCAATGACTATTGCCTAGCATAATAACATATTGATAGTTTAGCTTTTCTGCCAGCTCTTGATCATATTTTTCTGGCATGACCCAAAGTGCAGTATCAACGACGTTAATTTTCTGCTCACGGTATAACATCACGCCTTTAAGCCATTGTGGCTGGCCTGGCAAAGAGCTGACAGGCATTATCTTATGAATACCGCCCAGCGCTTTCAAGGGTAACGCAACTTTTAAGCCTGCGACAGTAAAAAACAACGCTTGAAAACGGCCTTTTCGATATTCTTTCACCACAGGCGCTGCAGCTTGTACAGCTGGAACAACAGCAGCAAGCTTCACTTGCTCTGTAACGGGGGCTAGCGGAGTTGCCACCGGTGCTTTTACAGCTGGAGCCACTACTGGAGCTACAACTGCAGGTTTTACCTGTGCCGGAGTTTTCACAGGGGCAATAACAGGAGCTGAAACAGTCGCCAGTAATGCATTCAGTTGCTGTTTTTTGGCTTGATCAATAGGCGTTTCAACCACGTCCTCTGTCAATAAAGCATTCATGTAATGCTTCATCACTTTTTGGCTGGCTTGTAAATCGCTCATCTTAGTCCTCCGGTGCTAACTGCAATAAATAAGTTAGCAATGTATTGTACGCAAAAACGCCGCGGGATTTTGGCGCGAATACAGGTGGTGGAGTCTGAGCAAGACTGGCATCACGGAATTTGGTGTCTATAGGTATAACAGCTGACCATACTCTCTCCTGATACTGGGCTTTAAGTGCTTTATAAGCATCAAGCGAGGCCTTAGTTCTTTTATCATACATAGTGGGCACTATGGTAAAAGCATAGTCTTGTGGCGATGAGCTATGCATAAGTTGCATTGTAGCAATCATCCGATCCAGACCTTTTAATGCCAAAAATTCGGTTTGCACCGGGATCAGAATTCGATCGCAGGCTGCCATGGCATTCACCATCAACACACCAATAACGGGAGGGCAGTCAATCAATACGTAGTCATAGTCTTTTTCAATTTTTTGCAGAGCTTTTTTCAAAATAAGCCCCATACCACCTTGTTGACCATGCGAGCGGTCCAAAGTAGCCAACGCCATAGACGTTGGTAATATGTCTAAATTGTCCATACCGCTAGGGCAAAGTGACTGCAGGATCTCTTCACCGGTAATATCTTTACCACGCAAAAAAATGTCGTAAACGCTGACTTCCAACTCTTCAGCATCAATGCCAAAGTAGTAAGTCAAAGAGCCATGAGGGTCAGTATCGATCAGTAAAACACGATGACCACGCTGTGCAAGCAAAGCGCCTAAAGTTACTGTGGTGGTCGTTTTGCCAACCCCACCTTTTTGATTTGCGATAGTCCAAACAACCAATTTACTTTTCCTACTGACTAGGTGGTTCTTCTTCGCCTGGTTCAGGCGGTCTGGTCGTGATCCGGATGCCACCATGAGGCAAACGGATCACCCGTATTTTATTCTGTTGCTGCATAGCTGCAGACTCTGCAGCCTGTTCCACTTCGGTTTCAGTCTCAACTGACTCTGACGCTTTAACCGTCACAGGCTGATAAGCATATTTTGACAGAGCTATGACCACCTTACGGTTTTGACTACGACCTTGAGCTGTCGCATTGTCTGCAAAAGGCGAATACTGACCATAGCCTTCAATCGCCATACGCTCGGGAGCTATATCTAAGTCTTCCAATAAACGAACTATAGAGGCAGCCCGGGCGACAGACAATTCCCAGTTGGACGGAAACTGCTCAGTACGAATAGGTACCGAATCAGTATAACCCCGCACCCTTAAAATATTATTCGACTGTTTTAAAATAGCAGTTAATTCAGTCATCACCACAGAAGCTGAGCTATTTGCCCGCGCGCTGCCGCTGCCAAACAATAAACCACTATTTAATTCAACTGTTAACCAATCTTCATCCAATGTTACTTTAGCTAAACCTGACTCGATTAAACTATGCAGAGCCAGATTTATCTCTTTTTGCATTCCCACTAAAGGGCTACCGAATTCTGTCTTGTCGATGTAATCCAGCTTAGGCTTGTCAGCTGACACAGAAGGTCCCTGTGGCTCCTCTAAACCTGAATCATTCAGCTCGAAATCACTTTTTGCCTGACCCGACTCAGGCTTAGTTTGAACCAAGTCGCTCTGACTAGTTGTTGCCGTGATATCCCCTGTCACAAAAACCTTAGCAATAGTGTCCTGCACAGCCTTAATCTGCTCCCGCTCCATGGTGGCCATCGAATAGAGCACAACAAAAAGTGCAAACAACAGGGTCATGTAGTCAGCGTAAGACACCAACCAACGTTCTGCGTCTGACTTCTCAGGTTCAATGGCTGGCGAACGGCGAGGTCTGTACATTTAAGCTGCTCTGTATGCCATCAACTTAGATTCTACATAACGAGGGTTTTCACCTAAAGCTATAGAACACAAACCTTCAATAATCATGGAGTGAAATAGCGCTCGCTCCTCAACTAACGCTCTGATTTTATTAAAGATAGGTATAAAAACAAAGTTAGCTAAACCCACACCGTAAATAGTAGCGACAAAAGCTATAGCTATACCTTGACCTAAGTCGTCGGGGTTAGAAATATTGGATAAGGCTAAAATAAGCCCTAACACAGCGCCCACTATACCTATAGTCGGACTGTAGCCCCCCATGGCTTCGAACACCTTGGCCGCTCTTAATAAACGTTCTTTGTCCAGATGCAGCTCAGTATCAAGAATATCCTGCAGTACTTTAGCTTCTGTGCCGTCTACCAATAAGTTTAAACCGCGTTTTAGTAGAGGTTCTTTTTCATTTAATGCATCCTGTTCCAAGGACAAAAAACCTTGCAACCGCGCTGAGTGCCCCCACTGAGTCATGCGTTCGATCGTCGCGTCAAAATCAAGCTTAGGCGGCCGGATCACCCAAGGCAGCAGACTGATACTCAACCGAAACTGCGAGGCAGGACTTTGAATAAGCACAGCACCCAAAGTACCACCAAACACAATCACAAAGGCGGGCCAATGCAACAAAGTGAAGACGTCGCCACCTTCCTGACTAAAGCCCCCTACTATGGCAACTAATACAATCAGGATCCCGGCAAAAGTAAGCTTATCCATTGCCTACTTCGGAAACAATGCGAGTAGCTACTTCAGATAACGCCACTTCAAGATCTGTTAAGCCAGCAGCAGTAACGGCTTGTGGCATGCCATAGACCACACAACTGGCTTCATCCTGAGCCCAAATACGGGAACCAGCCTGTTTAAGCAGACGAGCACCCTCCCGACCATCCGAGCCCATACCTGTCAGCACTATAGCCAGCACTTTGTCGTTAAAAACTTTTGCTGCGGTACCAAAAGTAACATCTACACTGGGCTTAAAGGTGATACGAGGAGAATCATCTTCACGCACCCTAAGCCTGGCCTGATTTTCATTCCCATCTACCAGCATTTGTTTACCACCTGGAGCTAAATAAGCTACGCCAGGACGCAACACATCGTTGTCTGCTGCTTCTTTCACTTCAATTTTAGCCAGACCATTTAACCGGCTGGCAAAAGCACCGGTGAAGGCCGCAGGCATATGCTGAATAAGGACTATCGGCAAAGGGAAATTGGCCGGCAAAGCGGTGATAATTTGCTGCAACGCAACAGGTCCACCGGTAGAAGTGCCGATAGCAACCAGTTTGTAGTTTTTGCCGCTGGAATCAAAGCTGACTGAACGATGAGTTTCGGCCCGCTCTGCAGCACGAGTTTGCAATTCAGCACGCTCAGCTAAGGCTCTGGCAGCAAGGCTTTGAGCCAAAGGCGCTCTCGCTGGTATAGCGGTTGAGCTTGCTGCAGGCGTAGCTGAAGCACGGGATGCTAAGATGGAATTGGCAGACCCGGTTAAACTTGAGGGTCTGCTGATCACGCGACGTCTGGCGACTGTCTTGACACGCTGACGCAACACATCAGCGGCTTCTGCTTTGTCACGAGCAATGTCTTCAAATTTCTTCGGCAGGAAGTCGATAGCGCCGGCTTCTAATGCGTCTAAAGTGGCTTTTGCACCTTCATGCGTCAGCGAGGAGAACATCAGAATGGGAGTACGTTGGACTTTTAAAATTTCACGTACAGCCTGAATGCCATCCATTACCGGCATTTCGATGTCCATCGTAATGACGTCAGGCCTTAAGGCTAAAGCTTTTTCTACCGCCTCTTTGCCATTATTGGCGGTAGCGATGACCTCTAACTCGGCATCCTGACTCAGTATTTCCGTCAGTCGGCGACGGAAAAAACTGGAGTCATCAACAACTAATACCCTTATGGTCATAGTTCACTCTCTTAAGCTGAGAACTTGTCAAAGCGATCAAATTTTATTTTGGAGCGTTTGGCATAATGTTTCAGCAAGTTAGGCACATCCAGAATAAGGGCTATACCACCGTCTGACGTAATAGTAGCGCCAGCCATACCAGGTGTACCTTGCAGTAAGGCATCCAGAGGCTTGATCACTACTTCTTCCTGACCAATCAAAGAGTCCACTACAAAACCAATTTGCTGAGTGCCGATTTGCACTATCACCACATGGCCCTGCTCGCGGCGTATCTTCTTGGTCGAGCCTCTGACGAGCCAGTGCTCGAGGTAAAACAACGGTATAGCTTTGTTTCTGACCACTATAGTCAACTGACCATCAACATTATTTGTCTTAGCTAAGTCCAGATGGAAAATTTCATTCACTGTAGCTAAAGGCAAAGCGAAGGTCTGCTCACCTACTATCACCATCAAGGTAGGTAAGATCGCCAGAGTTAAGGGCACTTTAATCTCAAGAATAGTACCCTGACCCAGTTTAGAATTGATATGCACAGTGCCATTGAGCTGGGTAATTTTGGTTTTCACCACGTCCATACCCACACCACGGCCCGAAATATCAGAAATTTGTTCTTTGGTTGAGAAACCTGGCGCAAAAATCAGATTGAAGGCTTCAGTGTCTGACATACGAGCTGCGGCATCAGGCTCAAGCACACCGCGTTTAATGGCTATGCCCTTCAGTTTTTCTGGATCCATACCTGCACCATCATCTGTGATGGTTAACAAAATATGGTCACCAGCCTGAGATGCGGCTAACCGGACTAAACCTGTGCGTGGTTTACCCGCTTTCACACGAACATCAGGCATCTCGATGCCGTGATCAACCGAGTTTCGCACTAAGTGAACTAATGGATCAGCCAGAGCTTCCACCAGATTTTTATCTAAATCTGTTTCTTCGCCTTCCAGCACCAGATTGATATCTTTTTGCAGCGAACGGGCTAAATCCCGAACTACTCGAGGGAAGCGACCAAAGACTTTTTTGATCGGCTGCATCCGGGTTTTCATCACTGCGCCCTGTAAGTCTGCAGTCACTACGTCCAGGTTAGCTATGGCTTTGCTCATTTCTTCATTTTGAGCCGAGCCGGATAAACTGACTAAACGGTTACGCACCAAAACCAACTCGCCGACCATATTCATGATCTGATCCAAACGTTTGGTATCAACACGAACCGTAGTTTCAGGTTGATTCGCAGCAGCTTTAGGATCCGCATCAGCATCTTTTGCTGCTGCAGCAACAGGTGCAGCTTTTGGCGCTGGTGCAGGAGGTGCAGCCGGAGTTGCAACTTTTGCGGGTTCAACGGCTTTGGCAGCAGCTTTTGCAACTGGAACGACCTTAGCTGCAGCAGCAGCGGCTTCAGCTGGACCGATCGGAGCTTTGCCTTTACCGTGTAATTCATCCAACAAAGATTCAAACTCATCGTCAGAGATATCGTCTGTATTGGCTACCTTAGGTTTTTCTTCAGTTTTAGCCGGCGCCTTGTCTACAGCTTTTGGCACTGCAGCTGCTGTTTCTCCGGGTATAAAGGAACCCTGACCATGCAATTGATCTAAAATGGCTTCAAATTCATCGTCAGTAATGTCTTCGCTTGCGGTTTCTTTAGTCGCAGGAGGTGGTAAGTTTGCAGAGGTATCACGGCCGGGCGCACCGCTGCCATGCAATTCATCCAGTAAAGATTCAAACTCATCATCGCTGATTTCGTCAATAGACGCAGAGCTTTCAACAGCTGGTGCAGCTGCAAACTCTACCACAGCATCAAATTCTTCCATGCTGATTTCAGGTTCTGGTTCAGGTTCTGCAGCAGGAGCGTGCTGGGTCTGTTCATCTTCAGACTCTGGCATACTCAGACGGTGCAGAGCTTCGATAATAGCAGGGTCAGCAGGGGTTAAAGGAGCGCGATTTTGCACGTCTGCAAACATAGCATTGACCGCATCAAGCGCTTGTAAGATAACATCCATCAATTCTGCAGTAACACGGCGTTTGCCGGTACGAAGAATATCAAACACGTTTTCGGCGCCATGACAGGCGTCTACTAATTCTGTCAGCGATAAAAACCCAGCGCCACCTTTAACAGTGTGAAAACCACGGAAAATGGCATTTAATAAATTTGCGTCATCCGGATTGTTTTCCAACTCAACCAACTGCTCTTGCAGTAGTTCAAGGATCTCGCCGGCTTCGACTAGGAAATCCTGTAAAATATCCTCATCTAAATCAAAGCCCATGCTACAGCTCCCCTTTTAGAAACCTAAACTTGATAATAAATCGTCAACATCATCCTGACCGGACACCACATCATCACGCTCTGCTGCGTCGATAATAGGGCCTTCAGCTTCGTGACCTGCTTTTGGTTTTTTTGATACGGCTGCGGGACGCGCTTCCGTGCTCAGATTGGTCTGGCCAAAGGCTGTTAATAAACCAATTAAGCTGTCTTCCACTTCCCGGACCAATTCGATGACCCGCCGTAAAATCTGCCCCGTCAAATCCTGATAATCCTGCGCCATCAAAACTTCGGTCAGCCTCGCATGTAAGGTAGCAGAGTTTCCGGTGGCTTGATGCAAAAAGCCATTAAGATTGTGACATAAGGCTTTGAACTCACCGACTTTTAAATCGCGACTCATCAGCTTTTGCCAGTTTGGCAAAATAGATTGTAAGTGGGAATTCAATTCGTCGGCTATTGGGAGACAGTTTTCTACAGCATCCATGGTTTTATTGGCGGCTTGTTCTGTCATATCGATTACATGATTCAAGCGTTTTTTGGCGTCCGGAATATCATCTTCCAGCAACGAACTTAAAGATGGATCAATTTGGAAGCTTTTTAACGAGTCATGCAATTGCCGGGTCAGTTTTCCAACCTCGGCAAATAACTCAGAAGAACCAGGAACGGCCAACTGTTGTACCAGTTCATTTGCTGCGTCGGTTTCACCAAACTCCAACAATTGAACCAGTTCTCTGGCTTGCTCTAAAGTAATCAAAGGTGCCGTAGTTACAGACATAGTGTACTCCTTTGTCGGTTACGGTTTAACCTAAGCGTTCGAATACTTTAGCCAGTTTTTCCTGTAAGGTCGCAGCGGTAAAAGGTTTGACAATGTAACCGTTCACTCCAGCCTGTGCAGCAGCAATGATCTGTTCCTTTTTGGCTTCAGCGGTAACCATCAGCACAGGAATATGTTTCAGCTTAGCATCAGCACGAATTGCACGAAGCAAGTCTATACCCTGCATACCTGGCATGTTCCAGTCTGTCACTACAAAATCGAAATCACCATTTTGCAACATAGGCAAAGCGGTACTGCCGTCATCAGCTTCAGACACATTGGTGAAGCCAAGATCTCTTAGCAGGTTTTTAATAATGCGTCTCATGGTTGAGAAATCATCAACCACAAGAATTTTCATATTCTTATCCAAAATCCCCTCCGGTGAGAGCCCAAGCTGGACTAACTCAAACTATTACAACCAATCCTGCATTCTGGAGCGCAAGCGCACCAGCGCCTGACTATGAATTTGACTGACTCTGGACTCACTGACATCCAGCACAGCACCAATCTCTTTCAAATTTAGTTCGTCATTATAATACAGAGACAACACTATCGCTTCTCGCTCCGGTAAGCTACTGATATTTTTTATCAACGCCTGTTGAAACGCATCAGTTGCCTGTTGTTCATACAAATGATCGTCATCTTTATCATTTGCCGTCACTAAAACATCATCCGAGATGCCCAGATCTTCGATACCAATAATTCGACCACTGCTGGCATCACTCAACATATGATGATACTCATCTAAGGATATATCAAGTTTTTCAGCAACTTCACTATCTTTTACATCACGACCCAGTTCAGCTTCCAGTTCTGCGATAGCCTCAGCTATCATACGAGAATTGCGGTGCACCGAGCGTGGAGTCCAGTCGCCGCGGCGAATTTCATCCAGCATAGCACCTCGAATACGAATACCAGCAAAGGTTTCAAAACTTGCTCCTTTACTGCCATCAAAATTTTTCGCCGCTTCAATCAGCCCAATCATACCCGATTGAATTAAGTCATCGACCAATACACTAGCGGGTAACCGGGCTAACAAGTGGTAAGCAATACGCTTCACCAAAGGGGCATGCCGCTCGACCATTTGAGTTAGTTGATCTGCGGCGCCATAGGCTGCAAGCTTGCTATTCAAACCAGACCTCTCGCTTCAGGTTGTTGTACCAACTGCTCTAAAAAGAATTCCAGATGACCGGAGGCCACAGGAGGCACAGGCCATTGTACGGCACGGGTTGCTAAAGTTCGTATAGCCAAGGAAGCGGGCGTTTTTGGAAAAGCATCCACAAAGGCTTTTTGCTTACGAGCCGCTTTTCTTACGTTCTCGTCAAAAGGAATAGTAGCAACTAATTCCAGACTGACATCTAAAAATCGATCCGTGACCCGACTTAACTTAGCAAACAACTCCTGACCTTCTTTTAAACTGCGCACCATATTGGCGACAATTTTAAAACGTTGCACACCGTGTTCACGACTAAGGATTTTCATCAATGCATAGGCATCTGTGATTGATGAGGGCTCATCACAGACCACCACTAAAACATCTTGAGAAGCACGGGAAAAGCTTAGCACCATGTCTGAAATACCTGCAGCAGTATCAACCAGCAGAATATCAAAACGTGTCCGCATTTCGCTAAAAGCACGAATAAGGCCAGCATGCTCTACTGGTTTTAACTCAGTCATGGATTGAGTACCTGAGGTCGCAGGCACTATTTTGATACCGAAAGGCCCCTCGATAAGAATATCATCCAGCTCAGCTTCGCCAGATAACACATGAAATAAGTTTTTCTGGACCCGCAGTCCAAGCATGACGTCGCAATTTGCCAACCCCAGGTCAGCATCCAAAACCAATACTTTTTTACCCAGTTGAGCCATAGCCATAGCAAGGTTCAATGTCACGTTGGTTTTACCTACGCCACCTTTCCCCCCTGTCACTGCTATTACTTTTACCATCTGTTGCTGTTGGTTCATTCTTCTCAGGCCACTGGCTTGATCATCATTCATCGGAAGATTATGCATAGGTTCCTTCCACCCGGGTCACTGCATCTGAATACCACTGGTAACCCGTACTACTATTAGAGGTCCGTAACTGCTCTGCCTTGGCAACCATTGTTTTTGCGTCTGCCATTTCAATATCTTCAGGGACTCGTTGGCCATGAGTCAAGTAACTGACCGGTAACGCATTTTGTATTGCCACGTTAATGATTTCTCCCAAACTTAAGCATTCATCAAGTTTGGTGAAAATACAACCCGCTAATGGAATACGTTTGAAATGCTCAACGGTTTCCTGCATGACGCGAGCTTGAGATGTTGCAGACAATACCAGATAACTTTTTATTTTGACACGCGAATTATGCACTAAGGAGGCAAGTTTTTCAGCTAAACGAACATCTCGCTGGCTCATACCGGCAGTATCAATCAGTATCAATTTACGTTGTTGTAACTGATTTAACAGCATAGCTAACTCTTCGCTATCTTTCACCTGCTTTACCGGGCAACCTATAATCCGGCCAAAGGTAGCCAGTTGCTCGTAGGCACCGATGCGGAATGAATCCGTAGTGATTAACGCCACCTGATCTGCACCATGGCGCTTTGCAAATTGAGCAGCCAGCTTAGCCACAGTAGTGGTTTTTCCTACACCAGTAGGACCAACCAAAGCCACAACTCCGCCACGGCGCATAATATCGTCATTGGTGGTACTCAACTGCCCGGTCAGTAACTCCAACGCGCTATCCCAAGCTTCAGCATCGCTAATGTCTTCAGGCATAAAACAAGCAATCTGATCGGATACAGGCTCGGATAACCCCAGAGCTAACAGCTTTTCAATCACCAAAGCACGGACAGGTTCACGCCGGGCTAAATCCTGCCACATCAGTCCAGATACCTGATGTTGCAATAGTTGCTTCATCGACGACATTTCGTTACGCATGGCATCAAACTGCTTTTGCATCAGTTTGGCTTGTTGCTCCTGATAACGGGTTAACTCGCTCAGGTTTAAAGCTGAAGCGCCGGAAGATTGACGTTCACTATCGACAGTTGCTGAATTTGCGACCGAAAATAACGCATTGGTTGCCGCAGCTGTTTTTGCAGCCGCCATTTTATTGGCAGAGATAGCCTGTGCAGCCGCAGGTTGTTTACTAATTTGCCGGGCCAACAGGGCCTGCAGAGAATCGGCGGGTGCAGGTTCAGCCTCATCATCCACTTTGATATTGACACGAGCGCCAACAGCAGGCTGAGCTGAGGCTTGAATTTCTGACGCAGCCTTAGCTGGCAAGGCTTCGGGGTCAATAGCAGCCACAATTTCAACACCGCCAGCTACCTTTTTATTCGACAGAATAATAGCATCAGGGCCTAAAAACTCTTTAACTTCTGTCAAAGCAGTACGCATGTCTTTGGCAACAAAGCGTTTGATTTTCATAGCTTAACTCCTAATTCGACTGGCCTACCACACTGACAATGCGGATTTGTTTGTTGTCAGGGATCTCTTGGTAAGACAAAACCCGTAATCCTGGAATACTGTATTTCACGAATCGTGCCATAACTGATCGAAGAATACCGGACGTCAGTAAAACTGCTGGTTCGCCAGCCAGTTCCTGGTTCTGACAAGCGCTGGCCAGGGACTGTTGAATACGCTCAGCCAGACCTGGCTCAATGCCTGCGCCATCATTGCCAGCGGATTGCATTGACTGATGTAACATTTGTTCTAAATCAGGTGCGAAAGTGATCACTGGAACTTCTGGGGCACTCCCTACCACTTCCTGAATGATCAGACGTTTTAAGGCGACGCGACAGGAGGCGGTTAACACATCGACATCCTGACTCTTAGCCCCGTAGTCTACTAATGTTTGTACTATAGTGCGCATATCCCGGATAGGCACGCCTTCATGCAGCAGGTTTTGCAGCACTTTCACGACTATGGTCAGTGGCAAGGTATCAGGCACCAGAGCCTCCACCAGCTTAGGTGAAGACTTGGCCAACATATCCAGTAAGTTCTGTACTTCCTCATGCCCCAGCAACTGAGCTGCATTGTTAGTTAGGATTTGGCTTAAGTGAGTGGCCACTACTGTGGCTGCGTCTACCACTGTATAACCTAAGGTTTGCGCATGTTCACGCTGGTTTTTAGCTATCCAGACCGCTTCTAGACCAAAAGCAGGATCTTTAGTGGCTATACCTTTTACAGTACCGAAGACCTGACCCGGATTGATAGCCAGTTCGTTATCATGACGAAGCTCAGACTCTCCAGTGGTCACCCCCATCATAGTGACCCTGTAGGTATTAGGTTCAAGATCAAGATTGTCGCGGATATGCACGGCTGGGACCAGGAATCCCAGCTCCTGAGATAGTTTTTTACGCACACCTTTGATCCGGGTCAGCAGCTCTCCGCCCTGAGCTTTGTCGACCAAAGGAATGAGCCGGTAACCTACTTCTAAACCTATAGTATCGACAGGTTGTACATCATCCCAGCCAATTTCTTTAACAGGAGCAACTTCAACAGGGGTCGTC
Organism: Rheinheimera sediminis; assembly: GCF_004005375.1. Taxonomy (GTDB): domain Bacteria; phylum Pseudomonadota; class Gammaproteobacteria; order Enterobacterales; family Alteromonadaceae; genus Pararheinheimera. The sequence goes on from NZ_RZUF01000008.1 coordinate 117,306, forward strand.
ATTTCGGCTTTTTTGATAGCTGCAGCTTTTTCTGGGGTTGGATGCTCTATTCTGTACAGATAATAAGCTGCACCACCCACTATTGCCGCCAGAGTTAAAAAAGCGACATGGGGCATACCAGGTACTATGCCCATAATAGTCAGGATAGCGGAGGCGAGCACCAGAACTTTGAAATTGCTAAACTGGCCCGCCATTTGAGTACCAAAATCACCGTCTTTATTCTGACGGGTGACGATAATGGCGGTACCAACTGATAACAACAAGCCAGGTATTTGTGCAACCAGACCATCACCTATGGTCAGTAAAGTATAGATTTCAACAGCTTCCATAAAAGGTAAATCGTGCTGCAAAACACCAATGACTAAACCGCCTATGATATTGATCACCATGATCACAATACCAGCCATGGCGTCGCCTTTAACGAATTTATTCGCACCATCCATAGAGCCATAAAAATCGGCCTCTTCGCCTATCTCTTCACGGCGTTTACGGGCTTGGTCAGCATCGATGAAACCTGCATTCAAATCAGCATCTATCGCCATTTGTTTGCCCGGCATAGCATCTAAGGTAAAACGAGCAGTTACTTCTGAAATTCGGGCGGCACCAGAGGTGACTACCATCATATTGATGATGACAAGAATAATAAAAACCACCAGACCCACAGCATAATTGCCACCTATGACGACTTCACCGAAGGCTTCAACAACTTTACCTGCGGCATCCGGGCCGTTATGGCCTTCAAGTAGGATCACCCGAGTACTGGCAATATTGAGGGTTAACCTCATGATAGTAGCCACCAGAATCACACTGGGAAATATGGCAAAATCTAAGGGTTTTCTGGTGTAGATGGTAATTAACAGTACCACTAAGCCTAATGTGATATTAAAGGTAAATAAAATATCCAACATCAAAGGTGGTAGTGGCAGCACAACCATGGCTAAAGCAGCCAGGATCATAAGAGGAGTGCCTATACCTTTGATATAAGACAGCACTTCGGGGTCAATACGGGAAAATACTTGGGTCACCGACATATAAGGCCTGACAAATAACTGACGCTACAGGCTGATATACAAAAACCGTTCCATAAAAATCAAGGCGGCACAAATTAGCGTTTAATAATGTGATCGGCCTCCATTTTTAGTGCCGGTAATCTTCGGGTATAGGTAAGTCTTTCGTCAGATTTTTCGGGCGTTTTCCTTTCCCTTTTTTATACATATTCAGTTGATAGACGTAAGCAAGAACCTGAGCGACGGCCGCAAACAACTGCTCTGGGATAGGATGATCCAACTCTGTGGTGTAAAAAATTGAACGGGCTAAGGCAGGTGATTCGAGCACTGGCACTTTGTTTTCTTCTGCCAAACGACGGATATAAAGCGCCATCTCATCCGCCCCCTTAGCAACAACCAATGGCGCTCTGAATTTAGCCTGGTCGTATTTAAGCGCAACAGCAAAGTGAGTCGGGTTAGTGACCACAACATCAGCTGTTGGAACAGCAGCTATCATTCGGCGGCGCGCAGCCTGATATTGCAGACTACGGATCCGACCTTTGACGCGAGGGTCACCTTCGGAATTTTTGTACTCGTCCTTGACTTCCTGCAAGGTCATTTTTAATTCTTTATGATGTTTCCAGCTCTGATAAGGCGCATCTATGGCCGCTATCACTATGACACTAAAACAAATGCCAAAAAACACCCAGGCTAAAATCTCTGCAGAAGCAAAAATATCTTCTGGGTTTGTCATTAGCGACAAGGCCATGATGTCGTCGAAAAAGGTAGAGAGCAAGGCAAAAGTTAATCCGCCTATCACTAGTACTTTGGCAATACTTTTAATCAACTCCACTATAGCCTGCAGACCAAACATCCGTTTGATCCCAGCGACAGGGTTGAGCTTGCTCCATTTAAAGCCAACAGCTTGCCAGGTAAAGTTATAACCACCGACCAACACACTTCCGACATAAGCCGCCAGCAAAATCAGTAAAAAAAATTTCAATAATCCGGGAAATAATTCTGTCAGAGCGTCTCCCCATACAGAAAACATCGAATAAGGATTAAAAATGTCTTTTTCATCCAAGGACAACAAACGACGACAAACCTCCAGCACGGCAGCCGCAATCTCTTTACCAAAAATTAAAACACCGGCACTGCTTCCTACCAGCACAGCAAAAGTAGCAAAGTCCCTGGACCGGGCAATTTGGCCTTTATCTCGGGTGTCGCTCAGCTTTTTACTGGTGGGTTCTTCGGTTTTTTCTTGACCTGAATCTGCCATAACAGCCTCCTCTTAACAGCCAATTAACTTGCAGGTGTATTCGATACCGTGCTGCCAATTCAGATTAAAATGAAACAAAAAGGTATCCATAGTCAGCCACATAATCAGTAAACCTGCCAACATGCTGATGGGCATACCTATGGAAAAAATATTTAATTGAGGTGCTGTTCGGGTTAACACGCCAAAAGCGATATTCACCACTAGCATTGCAGTGACTGGCGCCAAGGTAATGGCGAGAGCCGTCACTATGATCCAGCTACCAAACTCTGCTACTTGCCAGTATTTATTAACATCCAGCCACTGGCCGTTAATAGGTAAAGTTTCAAAACTAAATACGACCATCTGAAACATAATCAAATGACCGTCATACACCAAAAACAATAAGGTCGCTAAAATCAAATAGAACTGACCTATAGCCGGCACAGAAACACCATTGGCAGGATCAGCCATAGCTGCAAAACCCAAACCGGTTTGAGTCGCCAAAATTTGACCTGCAGTGACAAAAGCCTGAACAAAAATTTGTGAAATAAAGCCAATTGCCAGACCGATCAGAATTTGCTGAATCATTTGCACCACCAGATTCAGCGACATCAGGTTCACATCTCTCACTGGCGGTACTACTGGCATGATCATCACAATAAAAGCTGCACAAAATGCAGCTTTCACGCGGGTGGGAATATTTTTTGCACCAAAAGCCACCATAATAAACATCATGGCTGACACGCGGGCAAAAGGCAGCATAAAGTCAGCAATCACCTGAAGTAGTTGCTGTAATGGATACTCCATCAGCTTACTACCGTAGGAATGCTCATGTAGAGTTTCTCGGTGTAATCCATCAGTGTTTGGGTCAGCCAGTGACCACCGTACATCAGGGCCAGCAAAGTGACTATTAAACGCGGCAAAAAGCTTAAGGTTTGTTCGTTGATCGAGGTTGCAGCCTGAAAAATTGACACAATCAAGCCAACAATGAGCGACGGAATAATGGCCATAGAAACGATCAGAATCACCAGCCACAGCGCATCATTCAAAATATCAACAAAAACCTCTGGACTCATGTTCCCACTCCGTAGCTAGTGGCTAAAGTCCCCATCACTAATAACCAGCCATCCACTAAAACAAACATCATCAGTTTAAAGGGCAAGGCAATAATCATAGGGGACAACATCATCATCCCCATGGCCATCAAAATACTGGCTACCACTAAATCTATTATCAGAAATGGGATAAAAATCATAAAACCAATTTGAAATGCTGTTTTTAGCTCGCTGGTGACAAAAGCGGGGATCACTATAGTAATAGGCAAGTCGGCAACATTATCGACTTTGGGTGTTCCGGCAATCTCAGCAAAAGTTTCTAAATCTTTCATCCGGGTTTGATGCAACATAAAAGCTTTCATTGGCTTTATCGCCTCATCAAAAGCCTGAATGGAGGTCATTTCTTCCGCCAGATAAGGTTGTAGTGCTTTTTGATTCACTTCATCAAAAACCGGCGCCATGATAAAAAACGTCATAAACAACGTAATACCTATCAGTATCTGGTTTGAAGGTGAAGACTGTAACCCTATGGCCTGACGCAAAATAGCCAGCACCACAATAATACGGGTAAAACAGGTCATCATAATGACCATGGCTGGCAGGAAACTCAGTGCAGTCATGACTGCGAGAACTTGCAGCGTCACACTATAATCCTGAGAACCATCCGGATTGGTGGTAACAGACAATGCGGACAAGCCGCCGCCCTGCTGGGCCAGCAAATCAGGAGATAACAATAAAAGTACTATCGCAATTAGTGGCCACATTTAAGAATTCGACTTTTGTTTTTTTATTAACGCCTGAAGTTGAGCACGCCAATCAGGCGTTAGATGATCATCTGGCAGTGGTTGCTCTAACTCAAACAGCATATTAATTTGATTGGCTGTTACGCCAAGCACCCTTTGTTTACCTTGCACTTCAATAACAAGTAAGCGTTCACGCGGTCCCAGCATGACTGAACTGATAATTTTTACGTGGCTCGAGCCTGGTAGTTTTATTGCCAGCTTTTTATAGAGCCAGGCTAAACCCAGCATCAATGCCAGCACCACCATCAAAGAACCAAACACATTGATAATATTCATGGCATTCATGCCATTACCAGCCATAGAAGGGCTAGCTGTGACCGTTGTTTCAGCCGCTATGTCTGCAGCCATAGCCTGAACAGTGTTGAACACTGCCAGACTCAAGACCGAAAGACAAAGACCGCAGCGCATCAACGCAACTTCTTAATGCGTTCAATCTGACTGATGACGTCGGTCAGACGGATACCAAATTTGTCGTTGACTACAACCACTTCACCGTGCGCTATTAAAGTGCCATTCACCAATACATCCAGTGGTTCACCGGCCAGACGTTCCAGCTCAACAACAGAGCCTTGGTTCAGTTGCAGTAAATTACGGATACTGATTTTGGCACGACCTACTTCCATAGAGATAGTGACAGGTATATCTAAAATAGTGTCAAGTTTGCGTTTTTCATCGACCGTCAGTTGAGCTGGTTCTTCTTTTAATTCATCCAGTTCGACTGCTGTGGCACCAGTGCCACCCTCGGCTTCGGCTAGAGCAGCAGCCCACTCGTCCATCGTATCTTGTTCATTGGCCATGATTATCTCCCCCCACGTTCAGATAAGTTTAAATCCGCTTCCAGTTCACTGATATCTGCATCGCTGTCCAGACGTCGGCCGCCTTTGGTGAACACATGCATTTCTGATTTCACGGATTCAGGTCGTTTAATTTTTTCAATAATCTTCAAGGCAATATTGTCTCTGGAACGCCCCATTTTTGCTCTATAGGTTGGCAGGTCTTCAATCAAGACTGTAATATGATCGGGCATTTCTACCGGAATAATGTCGCCTGCCTGTAAATTCATCAATTGTTCCAACGTGACCTCTACATCCAGCATTTTGGTGGTCAGATCAACTTTGACATCCATGATTTCATCACGTAATGCTTTACTCCAGCGTAAATCAGTGTCTTCTTTATCGCTTTGTACACCGGCATCCAGCAATTCCCGAATAGGCTCCAGCATCGAATAAGGCAAGGCCACATGGAAATCTCCACCACCGCCGTCCAGTTCGATATGGAAGGAGCTGATAACAACCACCTCAGTAGGACTGACAATATTGGCCATGGCAGGGTTGACTTCGGAATCCAGATATTCAAAGGATACGTCCATGACAGGAGCCCAAGCCTCTTTGTAATCTTCAAAGATTAGTTTTAGCAACATCTGGATGATGCGCCGCTCTGTTGGAGTAAATTCACGGCCTTCAATCTTGGCATGGTATCTGCCATCGCCACCGAAAAAGTTATCCACCAGAATGAATACCAGTCTTGCTTCCATTGTAATAAGGCCAGTACCTTTTAAAGGACGGAACCTCACCATGTTTAAACTGGTTGGAACAAAGAGAGTGTGAACATATTCGCCAAACTTAATCATTTGCACGCCGTTAATCGACACCTCAGCAGTACGACGCATCATATTGAACAAGCTAATCCGCATGTGACGGGCAAAACGTTCGTTGACCATCTCCAACGTGGGCATACGACCACGCACAATACGATCCTGGGAGGAGAAGTCATATTCGGTCGCAGAGCGCCCGCGACCGCCGCCACTTTCCTCGACCTCTTCTTCTTCGACGTCATCGACACCATGAAGTAGCGCGTCAATTTCGTCCTGGGACAATAAATCAGTCAAGCTATTGCTCTCTTATTGCATCACAAAACCAGTGAACAGTACTTCTTCCACTACGTTACTGCCAGCCACACCCGTTAGGGCTTCCTGCACATCTTTCAGTGCTTTTTTCTTTAAGTTCTCTTTGCCTTCAACAGTGATCAATTCTTCCGCGTTACTGGTACTGAAGTTACGTAACAGGGTACTTTCAATCAGAGGAATGTGCACTTTAGCTGCTTCTTCATTGTTAGCGCCCCTGACTAACAGCTGCACTTTAATTTGTACCAGACGATCCTTAGACGCACCAGGAACATTAAAGATAAAAGGCCGCGGCATACTGACATACAAAGCAGAGCCCATGGTGGCCGGGGCATTTGCGTCTACAACAACAGCAGCTGCTTCCGCACCTTCTTCGGCCACTTCAGGCTCTGGTGTACCACCTGACATCATTAGCACAGCAACCACAGCACCAACGGCCAGCACGACCACTGCCCCTATGATGATCAACAACTTTTTCTTTTTTGCCTGGCCATCGCCAATTTCTAAGTCTTTATCCGCTGCCATTTTTATTCCTTACCCCTAGAGATGAAGCCGTATTATTGACCTCGCGATACATCAAAGGCAATCTCTAACTGAACATCTGCCGCTTTTCTGCCCTTCGCTAATAAATCTGTATATTTATCCACCAAAACTTAGTCTCTGAGACTTTGGCAATAGCCTTTGTATTCGGACCAATCAAGCGTAATAATCCACCACCCGATCCGAATTTGTTGTCGCAACAGGTGCTGGGGCAATCAGTTCATCTGCAACGCCATTAGCAGCTCCACCGCCACCCGCAGCGCTTCGACCACCGCCCTGACCCGAAGAAGACTGGTTTTGCTGTTGTACCGATCCCTGGCTAAGTTCAATACCTTGCTGCTGTAACAATTCCTTTAGTTTTGGCATTTGTTGTTCCATCAACTCTTTGGCATTGCCTTGTTGCACCATAAATTGCACTGACATTTGATCCTGCTGCAGATTTATTTTAATTTGCATCGAGCCTAATTCAGAGGGATCGAGACGGATTTCAGCAGTATGCACTTTGTCTTTTACCATCATCAGCATTTTTTCTTTCAGCTGATTTGACGCTTCAGGCTGCAGTAAACTCAATTTTTGTCCAAGCACATCTATTTGCTTTTGGTTCTGCTCCGCAATAGGTTCACGCCCCGTCACAGGAAGAGCAGACTGAGTTTTTTCGAGACTGGATTTCAACTGGTTGCTGAATGAAGAGGCCTCTGTCACGGCAAGACTGTTACCTTTTTGCTGTTCAATGCCACTGCGTAAGCTTTCCGCTTTATTCTGTTGCTCTGAACCATCAGATGAAGCCGCAGATCCCTGTTCAGAGTCTTCCGGCGTCGACGCCGCCTGAATTTGCTTTAAGGCCTCCTCAGTGGTCAGTTTGGAGTCTGAAGTTTTAGAGGGCTGAACCGCAACAGCTGCAGCGCTTTGCGTCTGAGTTATGGTCTTAGGTTCAGTAGCAAAAACAGCAGCTATACTTTCCCGCTCTGTATCTGCTCGCTCTGTATCAGGTTCTGCATCCAATGGCTGCTCGGTTTGATTCAAAGTGCCAGTAAGCACTTTAGCTAAAGTTGACTGCTCGACCTGAAGCTGAGTTTTATTCGCAGCGACCAGCGGCGATGTTTCTATCGGTGCTGTATCCCTATCTACGTTCTCAGCAACCCTCACTCCTTTTAATGTTTTGTCATTCGATGCTGATGTTTGGCTCTGATCGTGAGCAGACTCTTTAAAAGTTTTACTCAGGCTGATATCTGCAGTCTCTTTCGCTTCTGCAGAGGTTGCTGACTGATTTATTGCTGATTCTTGTTGTGTTTTTCCAGATAGCTTTTCAAGAAGTTCCGTCACTTTCTGTTGATCCGCTGCAGTCTCTTTATTTACCCCCAGCAGAGATTTTGCTGGGGCAGCAGAAGCTTCTCCCTGAGCGCCTGTGGTCAGGCTTTTAGGCACTATCGTCTGCTTCATAGTGGAACTGAGCTGTTCAGCGTTTTGTTCATCCAGCGTTACTCCAGTTAACTTTAGAGCCCCCTGAGCGCCCTGTTCGTCTTTCCTCTGTACCGACGTCGCTACAATATCAGCCTCTGTTACTGCTGTGGCTGTCAAAAGTTTGTCCTGCTCAGAACCCTGACCAGGGCCTGGTTTATCCACCCGGGCTTCGGGATCCAGCCTGGTATCAGCCTTTGCTTTTTCAGCCTTAACTAAACGATCGTGTAAACCTTTTGCTTTTTCCAACAACTGAAACCAATGAGATTGGCCGGCTTCGGCTGCCTCTTCCGACTGAGGCTCTTCTTCCGTATCAACAAGTAACCGCACCTTCTCTTCATCAGACTCTGTTGGAAGCGTTACTGTTATTGAGGTTGCATCACTTGGTGGCTCAGTCCCCACCTGATGCTTGTTTTCGGCAGACTTTTTGAGTTCCGCGGCATCAGAGGCAGTATTCTGCCGGGGGTTAGCCGGGTTCTTTGCAGATCGATCTGGCGCTTTACCATTCACTTCGGCAGCTAAAGTAGCAGCAAAACTTTGCTCCTGTTCGGTTGATCCCCCGTTAGACAAGGTAGCTTGTGATTTTGCTGCCGGGGCTGGCTCAGAGCTGAGCCTTGTCATTGATAATAATTCAGCCATCTGTTACTCCGATCCGCAACCTGGCAGCCTGATGCTGCGATTATTTGTTTATGCCTGCCATCAACAACGAAGCTGATGCTGTCGCCAAGCAGATAATGGATAAGACATACAAAATACGAGCCACACTTAACTAACTCTGCGGAAAAATTGTTGAGTAGCAATTTCATCCAGCATTTTTTGCTCTTGCCTGTCCGCTTTGTGTTGTATTTCAGTGAGGTCCCGTTCAATCAGGATTTCGAGTGCCTTGCGTTTTTTCTGCATAGCCAGCAGCTGCGACAGGCGTTGTTCAGCAGTAGCTTTGGCTTGTTGCACATATTGCTGCTGCGCTGTTAAGGCCGCATCGAGCTTACCGATAAAATTCAAATACTGATTAAAGTTACGGCTGGCCATGCCTTCCTGCCCACGACTTTGGGTTTGTTGCACATACTCCACACGGTAATCTGCCAATCCCTGATATTTTTGTTGCATGGATTGGTAGTTTTGCACGGCAGCTCTGTATTGTGCCTGTAACTTATCCTCTTTTTCCTGCTGGACTTTCACCAACAACTGAAGCTGTGCTAAAGCCATAACTTAACGCCCCATAGTCGCTGGTAAGAGTTTATCTAATTGCGTCAGACTTTCGTCGTAAGGCACAACATCCTTCATCTCTTGTTGCAAAAAACCACGGATTTTTGGCATCAGAGTGACAGCAGCATCTAACTGCGGATCGGCACCTTTCACATAAGCGCCTATAGAGATTAGATCTTTGCTTTGCTGATAAGCGGCGTAGAGTTGTTTCACCGCCCTCGCCAGCTTTTGATGCGCCATGCTGGTTACTGCAGGCATAACCCGACTAATGGACTTTTCAATATCTATGGCAGGAAAATGACCACTGTCGGCTAATTGACGTGATAACACTATATGGCCATCTAAAATAGCGCGCGAAGCGTCTGCTATCGGGTCCTGTAAGTCATCACCTTCAGACAGTACAGTATAAAACGCAGTGATCGAGCCCTGCCCAACAGCGCCGTTGCCAGCTCGTTCAACTAACGCAGGTAGTTTGGCAAAAACTGAAGGTGGATAGCCTTTGGTGGCAGGAGGTTCACCCACTGCCAAAGCAATTTCCCGCTGTGCTTGTGCATATCGGGTAATTGAATCAAGCAGCAGTAATACATCCAAACCTTGCTCACGGAAATATTCCGCAACTTGCACCGCAGTTTCGCAGCCTTTTAACCGCATCAAAGGCGATACATCAGCCGGAGCTGCCACTACAACTGAACGTTTACGGCCTTCTTCTCCCAGAATTTCATCAATAAACTCTTTCACCTCACGGCCACGCTCACCAACCAGCCCGACGACAATAACATCCGCTGCCGTGCCCCTCGTCATCATGCCTAAGAGGACAGATTTACCCACGCCGGAACCCGCAAACAAGCCCATACGCTGGCCTTTGCCGACTGTAATAATACTATTGATCGCACGCACACCGACATCAAGTGGCGCATGAATAGGCTGGCGTTGCAGAGGATTAATAGGAGGCTTTTTCGCACCGCCAAATTCCTGACTTAAAATAGGACCTTTGCCATCCAGAGGTTTACCAGCTCCGTCAATCACCCGGCCGAGTAATGCCATGGTTAAAGGAACACCTTTAAAATCAGACAAAGGCGTTACTTTGGCACCTGGCACCACGCCTGATACATCGTCTTTGGGCATCAGAAAAATACGGTCGTTGGCAAAGCCGACCACTTCAGCAAACAACTTGCCAGATGCAGTTTCTACATGACATGTCTGACCTATGGCCGCAGTACAGCCTGTCGCTTCCAGCGTTAAACCCACCACACGCACCAGGCGCCCAGCCAGATTAGGTCTGCTTTTTTGGATATGTTGCAGCTGCTGTTTCAAATTGGCGGCTAACTGTGACGATGACATAAGGCTAAAACTCCGAAACCAAAGCCCGCTACCAAGCAAGGCTTACTCTTATTCGGCAGTATGCAAGAAGTGCTCCAGACTGCTTTGTAATCTATGTTTTATGCTTCTATCCATCGACGACAAGGGGGTTTCCAACAAACAGCCACCTCGTTCAATACTGGGGTCCGGCCGCAATTGCCACTGCTGCTGCGTCAATTGTTCAGCACTGTAATGTTGCTCTATAACGGCTATGTCCTCCGGATGCAGCTTAATGAGAACCTGCTCGGCTTGCATAGGTAACACCGAAGTCGCATCAGAGAGTGTTTTTAAAATCACTTGAGGATTGGTTTTCACCTCTACCGCAATCACAGCTTCTGCCATTGCCAGACAAAGTTGCAATAGTTGTTGCTCTACCTGTTGGTTAATTTGCGCCAAAGGCTGCTGCAATTGATCAAGTAAAGCGGCGAGCTCCTGTTTTTTCTGTTCTATTTCTTCAGAGGCTTGTTCTAAACCCAGTTTTTTACCTTCCGCCTGACCTTGAGTTAAACCATCAGTACTGCCTTGTTCGCGGCCTTCTTCGTAGCCTTTAGAGAAACCTTCTTCTTTTCCATGAGCAAACCCCTCATCGAACGCGGCCTGGCGTATTTGTTCAATGTCCTCTGCGGTTAAAGGTTTGATCTCAAGTTCAGTATCCTCTGGTGTAGCTACAGAAACCGTCGATTTTGCAGGCAGTGTTTTGTTCAGCGCATTGGTTTTACCAGCTTGCACTTTTTTATCTGAGCTCAGCTCAGGACTGGGCCAACGTTTGAGTATTTCAAGCAACTCATCTGTTGGCGCAAAAGGTCGTTTGGTTAGAAAAGGATCCATGGTCATACAACGTTACTCCACAATCCTGTTACAGGAAGTCTTCACCACCACCACCACCGAGCATAATTTCACCCGCATCAGCCAAACGGCGGGCAACTGACAGTATATCTTTTTGCGCAGCTTCCACTTCGCTGACACGAACAGGTCCCATGGCTTCCAAATCATCATTCAATAATTCAGCCGCACGTTTGGACATATTTTTCAGGATTTTTTCTTTTAAGTCGGCGTCTGCACCTTTGAGTGCTTTCATCAGCGCGTCCTGCTGCACTTCACGCAGAATGGCTTGGATAGCTCTGTCGTCAACGTCTATCAGGTTTTCAAAGACAAACATCAGATCCTGAATTTGTTGCGCCATTTCTTCGTCATGTTCACGAATAGAATCCATCAACTGCCCTTCAACATTAGTGTCGAGGTAGTTCATGATATCGGCAGCTGCTTTTAAGCCACCCATTTTGGCAGCCTGAGCACCAGCTTGACCCGCAAACTGTTTCTCCATGATTTCGTTTAATTCTTGCAAAGCGGCAGGTTGTACCTCTTCCAGATTGGCAATACGCATAGTTAAATCCAGGCGCACTTTTTCCGGGAACTGCGACAAAATTTCGGCCGATTGCTCTGGCTCTAAGTACGACAATACAATAGTTTGGATCTGCGGGTGTTCATTACGGATAATGTTCGCCACCTGTTTCGAGTCCATCCATTTCAGTGAATCCAAACCTTTGGCGCCACCACCCAAAATAATCTGATCAATTAAGTTAGAGGCTTTTTCTTCACCCAAAGCAGCGGTCAGAGCCCGGCGGATAAAGTCCTCGCTCTGGAAACCTATGGTGCTGAAATTCTGAATTTGTTCAATAAAAAGCCGATGCACAGCTGAGATTTTTGCCTGGTTCAGATCATCAATCTGCGCCATCGCCATCCCCACCTTTTGCACTTGCTTGGGCTCAAGGTGTTTTAAGATCTGTGCTGCATCCTCCTCTGACAAACTCAACAACAGGATGGCGGCTTTCTCCACGCCATCTAATTTGGTTACGTCAAAGCTCGGCTTGGTGGTTTCAACATTACTCATCTTCGGCTAACCAATTTTTAACGACCAGTGAGGACAATTCTGGCTCGTTGGCCACCAGGGCACGAACCGCTTTTAACAGGTCTTCATCACCATGTAAGTCTGGTAGCATCAGGGTACCATCTGCAGCAAAACCAACAGATTTTGAATCAAACTCACGGGTTAACATATCCAGAGTATCATCACCCAAATCCAGGCCACTGCTTAATGACGACTCATCATAGGCTTCCTGCGTATCTTCTGGGTAAATCAGTTTCTTCAGCATAGGGCGAACCACAGCCAATATCAGCACTATGATTATCAAGGTACCCATCACCAGCTTCAGCATACGGGCAAACCATTCCTGCTCGTAAATAGGCGGCTCGACTGCTTCAGCTAATATACTGCGGGCGAAAGGCACAGACACTACTTCTATAGTATCGCCCCTTTGTACATCAAAACCAATACCACCTTGCAATAACCGCCGGATATTAGCAAGTTCAGCCTGAGAGCGGACCTGAGGTTCAGTCACAGTACCATCAGCAGCAGTAGAGCCAGGTAAATAATCTACAGCCACAGAGACACTGATCCTGCGAATCACACCAGATTGCTGCGTCGAATGGCTTATGGTTGTATCTAACTCATAGTTACGGGTCATTTCTTTGGTATTACGACCTGGTACTACGGCTTTGCCAGCGTCAGCTCCGACAGCTTGCTCTGGAATAGCGCTGTTTAATGGCGGCTGATTGGTCAAGGCTCCAGGTATACCTCCTAGTCCACCGCCTACACTGTTTTCTTCAATGCTCATTTCGCTGCGCACTGCTGGTAAATCGGGGTTAAAACGTTTCTGCGTTTGCTCAACGGCAGTGAAATCCATCAGCAAGTCGACCTGAGCTGTGTAGTTGTCGACGCCCAGCACCGGCATCAAAATTGAGTCAATTTTCTGACGATACTCTTCTTCGCGAGCACGCTCCATCTCATATTCTTTGCGGCTGCGCGCCGAAGAGGCATCTTGTGAGCCGCTATTGAGTAAACGACCATTTTGATCAGTAACAGTAACGCGGCTTGGCTCAAGCCCCTGTACCGCAGAGGCGACTAAATCAACAATAGAATCAACTTCTCCCTCTTTTAAGCTTTTACCACCCCGAACCGTGACCATGACGGTTGCTGAGGGTTGTTTTTCACGGCGGGCAAAAATGTTCTCTTTCGGAATAGCAAGTAATACCCGGGCTGAAGCTATGCTTTGAAATTGCTCTATAGTGCGGGCTAGTTGCTGTTCACGACTATGCTTTAACCGCTCCATTTCTAAACGCTGACTGACACCAAAACCGCTGTCCTGCATCAGAATTTCATCACCAGTGGTTTGCTGTTGCTGTAAGCCGGCGCGGGCCAGTCTCAGTTTAATGTCCTGGTATTCTTTACCAGAGACCATGACAACCTGACCTTCCAGCTTGTACTCCACTTTTTGGCTGTCTAAATAGTCCAGCGTTTCGATCAACTCTTTAGTCTCAAAGGTCCCTAAAGGACGCATATCAGGCTCTCGGGCCCACAAAATAATCAGCACAGCTAATGCTATACAAATAGTCAAAGCGACGATCAGACTGATTTGCCGCACCATATCGGTACCGCCGCCCATAGAGCCAAGGAAGCCGGATTTCTGTTCTTGTTGCACCGGAGTGCTGCTGCCAAAATCGTCTGATGAAATTGCCAGTTCAGTTGAGGTACTCTCTGCCACGTTTTAACCCCCCGCCTTAGACCGGCATCGACATGATTTCTTTGTAAGCTTCGACTAACTTGGTGCGCACCTGCACTGTAGCTTCAAACGCCAATGAGGCTTTTTGCCCTGCAATCATGGCCTGAGCCAGCGAGACTTTGGGGTCGCCCATTTCAACAGCTGTCGAAAGCTGACGACTCTCGCCCTGCAAGCCATTCACTTTATCAAGCGCGCCTTTGAGCATGGCGGAAAAATCAGATTGGCTACTATTTTGCTCAGGCATAGCCGGAATGGCCAATTCAGTAGACACGCTTCGGGCTTGTGAAGCCAGGGATTGAAGTTCCTGATAGAGACTATGACCTTGAATATTCATCTGCTGAGACCTGTCAAAATATTGCTACTACTAAGATAAGTAAAAATAAAGCAGGGATCGTGCCACAATTAAATAGAATAAAATCAGCATGTTACAAGCGAAGATAGGGTCCTATCACATTGTTAACAGTTCACAATGTGATAGGACCCCATTTTTGTTGGAATTTTTTAGGCAGGTAACTGAATACCGGACTCGCGCATTCTGGCCAGTTTGTATCTTAACGTTCTGGCGCTGATACCCAAACGCTCAGCCACTTCTTTTCTGCTGTTCGCACAGGCTCGCATAGTTTCCAGAATAATACGATGCTCTTGCTCATAGATTTCAGATTTAAAAACACTAACATCCTGCTCACTCGTCAAACCAAAAGAGCTATCCGCTATGCTATCCATCATAGTTGGAGCTGACTCCAGCAGAATATCAGCTGCATTGATCTGAGCGCCATCACAAATAATCAAAGCCCGTTGCACTATATTGTCGAGCTCCCGCACATTGCCAGGCCAGTAATGCTGCATCAGCTTGTGCTGCGCAGCCTGACTTAATCTGGGCAGAGGCATGCCTGTACTGCGGCAATGCCGCTCTAGTAAATGCATCGCCAGTGGCACTATATCAGCAGGGCGCTCTGCCAAAGCCGTCCAGGTCAGTGGAAATACGTTCAGCCGGTAGTATAAATCTTCCCGAAATTTGCCATCAGCTACAGCCTGTTTCAGATCTCTGTTGCTGGTCGCTATGACTCGTACGTCCAGCTTGATCACTTTACGCGCACCTAAACGTTCTACTTCGCGTTCTTGCAATACCCTGAGTAATTTTGCCTGCAGGTTTAAATCCATTTCACTGATTTCATCTAACAAAATAGTACCTTGCTGAGCCTGCTCAAACTTACCTGGGCAAGCCTGTATAGCTCCGGTAAAAGCGCCTTTTTCATAACCAAACAAGGTTGCTTCGAGCATGTTTTCCGGAATTGCAGCACAGTTAATAGCTACAAAAGGACCGTCAGGACGGCCGCTTTGTTGATGAATGTAGCGAGCCAATACTTCTTTACCTGAACCACTGGGGCCCAGCACCAGCACATTGGCGTCAGAGCGGGCAACTTTTGCGGCAAGTTTTACCAGCTGTTTACCTTGTTCAGAATGCACTATAGGTTCGACGGTCGCGACTTCTGCACCTAAGGCGTAACGACTAACCATATTGACCAGCACTTCGGGAGAAAATGGTTTCGCCAGATAGTCTGCAGCACCATGACGAATGGCAATGACCGCATCGTTAACATTGGCGTAAGCCGTCATCATCAGTACGGGCAAAGACGGATAATTCAGTTTTACCGTTTTAAGCAAATCCAAACCAGACATAGTGCCCATTTGAACGTCACTGATCAGTAAAGAAATTTTATGCTCTTTCAACAGCTGCAAAGCCTGTTCAGCACTTTGAGCTGGAACCACCTGATAATTGGCCAGACTCAGCGTGTCACATAATGCTTCGCGTAAGCCTGCATCATCCTCTACGACCAAAATACTAGTTGTTTGCATCATTTAACTCCTGACCTGCACTCACAGGCACATAGACTGGCAATAACAATTCAAAACGGGCTCCTCCCAGAGCTGAGGGGCAATAACGGATAGAACCGTTGTGGGAGTGAGCAACAGCTTGTACCACGGCAAGTCCAAGCCCAGTGCCCTGGCTGCGGGTGGTGAAAAAGGGTTCGAAAATTTGCTGCTGTAAATGCTCTGGTACACCTGGACCGTTATCTTCCACTGCAATAACCACTTGCTGTGGATTTGTATCATGCAGCCGGGCCTCTAGCCTTAAGACCGCGCCTTGACCTATGATTTGCATACTGTTCTGTATCAAGTTCTGAATAGCGCCGGCTAAGCTGCGGGTGTTGCCCAGAATTTGGACATCAGGTTCAGGCAATTGAACACTGATGTGGCTTTGCTGTTGTTCCACTAATGCTTCAACACCAGCGAAAACCTCGGTCAGCAGTTGCTGTAAAGACAAAGCTGCTACTTGTTGCTCTCGTCCTGCCCGGGCAAATAACAGCATGTCATTTACCTGTTGCTCCAGATCCACCAGACGAGCCACCAGCTTGTGCTGAAACAGCTGCCGAGACTGAGGATTGAGCTTAGCGCTGGCGAGGTTTTGCGCATAAAGTAAGGCGGAGGATAAAGGAGTACGGATCTGGTGCGCCAGCGAAGCCATCATTTTACCAAGCGTAGATAAGCGTTGCAGATGAGCCAATCGGCTTTGCAACTGGCGGGTTTCGGTCAGATCAGTTAACACAATTAACTGGCCAGCTTCAGGTTCCAATGAACTGATCGCCAACTTCACTCTTCTGCCATCTAATAAAGAAACTTCCATGCCGTCATCACTTCGAGGTCGGAACGAACGAGCTATCACGTCCAGCCAGCGCTGCCCAACCAAAGGCTCACCAAGTATAGAAATAGCGATGGGATTCGCCTCAGCGACATAGCCCCGTTCATCCAGCACTATAATGGCTGTAGGCAGGTTGTTGACTAAATGCTGCAGACGACGGGCCTGACGGGCTGCAGAAATGGCGGTCGCTGCAGCCAGGTCGGGCTGAGCTCGCGCCTGCATTTCTGAAGCAGGATACGCATAGGCTTTGGCTGTACTCATAACGTTTCTGCAAATGAATTGACACTAACCATTCAAATGCACAAAGCATGCCAAAGCAAAAAACATAATTAAACAAAATAAAATCAATGCCTTAGCAGGCCATTTTTTTGACAGTTATACTATTAGCTTTGGCTTTCATCCCGCATTAAATTGTATTTACGCATCTTTTCTACCAAAGTAGTACGGCGCAGGCAAAGGATTTCTGCCGCTCTGGCAACCACATAGTCGTGTCGTTCTAACGCCTGAGTGATCAGAGAGATTTCCAATTCAGACAGAAAGTCTTTCAGATCCAGGCCCTGCTCTGGTAAAACATCCATGGTCTGTTCGACAGAAAACCGCTGGTCTTCCGTACTGTCTTCCTCGTCGTCACTGCTTTGAAAGAGTTCATTAATGGCGTCCCGTTCCAGCAAGGCATCCGGATATACAGGGACATAGGTTTCGACGTCAAGATGACGGTATTTTTGTGGTAACTCGGCCACATCCACTACTTGATTCGGAAACATAATCGCCATACGTTCAACCAGGTTGGCCAGCTCCCGCACGTTACCTGGCCAAGGGTGCAACTTCAAACTCTCCAGCGCTCTTTCAGTAAATTTCACTTTGGCATGGCCTTGTTGCTCAGTGCGGATAATCAGCTCTTGCACCAGCAACGGCAAATCATCAGCTCGATCGCGCAGAGCCGGGGTTTCAATAGGGAATACATTCAGACGATAAAATAAATCCTCTCGAAAACGCCCCTCTTCAATCATTTGCTCCAAGGCTCTGTGCGTCGCCGCAATGATGCGAACATCAGCGCGGATTGGCTGGCTGCCGCCAACCCGTTCGTAAATCCGCTCTTGCAGCACTCTTAATAACTTCACCTGCATGGGCAGAGGCATATCACCAATTTCATCAAGGAACAGGGTACCGCCCTGCGCCAATTCAAAACGGCCTTTTCGGGTTGAAATAGCTCCGGTAAAAGCACCTTTTTCATGACCAAACAATTCGCTTTCTAACAATTCAGCGGGTATAGCACCACAATTCAGCGGCACAAAAGGACCCTGACTGCGATTGGATAATACGTGAATATTGCGGGCAACTACTTCTTTACCCGTGCCTGAATCGCCCAGAATTAATACATTGGCATCCGTTTTGGCAACTTGCTGAATAAGAAAGCGAACTTGCTGCATCGCCTGAGTCTGGCCAACCATACCAATAAAACGAGACTGTTCACACTGGCCTTTCTGGCCAGGTAATAAACGCTGGTACTCCTGGCAATCGCGCAGTAACTGAGTAAATGAAGCATAAGAGAAAGGTTCGGTCAGTAAGCCGACCACATTAGCCAAGCCTAAATGATGCTTCAGTGTTTCCCCTAGCAATAAAAAAGCGCAAGCGGGATAACGACGGATCAGCTGATCATGATCCTGACTGGACAAGGCTCCTAATAAAATCACAGCTTTCGAACCGGCATGTAAATGCTGATCCAACTCGTAGTAATCTAACAATTGATGAGCTTCAGAAATAAAACTCAGTACTGCGGCTAAACGAGAAGTTCGCTGTTCCTGCTGGTCAAGAATATAGAGCTTGGTGGTCATAAGACTCAGACTTGTAATACTTTTTTATCATTCTACAAAGCTTGTCTGAGGTTGCAAGGTAAAACGCTAATATTTTGACGCTGGTGTCAAAATATTAGCGTTTAAATTAAGCTAACAGCTTTAAGGCTTGTTGTTCTGAAATTCGTCCCTGGCTTATCACAGAAACTGAGGCTTGCTCACGAACCCCGGCAGCCACTTGCTCTGTCACGGCTTTGGCATAATCCAGGTCCTGGATACGGCTGATGGCTTCCTGCTCATTCACATTCTGAGTTTGCAGATTACGTGCTGTGGACTGCAGCGCATTAATAGTGGCGCCTAAATCTGTTCTGTTGTTATCCACTATTTTTGAAGAACTCTGAATAGACTTTAATGAGGCTTCAGCAGTTTCTGCCGAAGATAAGTCAATACTAAAAGCACCTGAATCTGTCAAACGGCTGGATAAATCCTGAGTTTTAATTCCTATACTGCCGTTGCCTGTGCCCACTGGAATAGCACCTTCCTGATCAAACAGCTTAATACCGGCAAACTCAGTGTTTTTAATCTGGTCCTGAATACTGGCGGCATATGCATCAGCTTGCTTCTGCAGCGCCTGACGATCGGATGCGGTTAACAAACCGTTACCAGCCTGCACAGCCAAACGGCCCATTTCATTCAGGTTGTCAGTTACTCCCTGCAAGCCTTGATCAGCCACAGTAGCGAGAGAAATACCATCGTAGACATTTTGTGTGCCCTGAGCGGACGCATTAGCGCTTTGAGTTAAGCGGTTGGCTATCTGAAGTCCTGCAGCATCATCTGCAGCGCTATTGATCCTGCGCGCCGTGGCTAATTTTTTCAGCAGATTCTCAGATTCATTCGAATTAAATTTCAGCTGGTTTTCATTGGCAAATGAGCTACCGATTTTCATACTGCTACCTCAGGCTAATCCAAAATGGAGTGGCTATATGCTGAGTTTACCCCAAAATAGCGGTATTGCCCAAGCTTTGAGCTGTGCTTTTTTTGTACACCAACGCCCATTACGACAGACTCAGAGCTAAGCACCTATTTAAAAAGGATTTTTTAATAGTGGAATAAATTATGCTATCGTTTGTTACAGTGGGTAGAGATCCAATATGACTGTCAGTTTTATGACACATCAGGGGCGCTTATGTTTGACGGTAAAAATATTTTTATTACAGGTGGTACTGGCTCTTTTGGCCATAAGTACACCCAAACCCTGCTTGAGCGTTACAAACCCAATAAAATTATCATTTATTCCAGAGATGAGCTGAAACAGTACGAAATGCAGCAGAAATTCAATGCGCCCTGCATGCGTTATTTGATAGGCGATGTGCGGGATCAAGAGCGCTTAATTCGCGCTATGCGTGGCGTGGATTATGTCATTCATGCCGCAGCTCTGAAGCAAGTGCCAGCCGCTGAATACAATCCAATGGAGTGTATTAAGACCAATATCAATGGTGCCGAGCATGTGATTAATGCCGCAATTGAAAATAATGTTGAAAAAGTCATAGCGCTATCGACAGACAAAGCTGCAAACCCTATCAACCTGTATGGCGCCACTAAACTCGCTTCTGACAAACTCTTTGTCGCGGCTAACAATATATCCGGTGGCAGTAAACCTCGTTTCTCCGTTGTACGTTATGGCAATGTGGTAGGCTCTCGCGGCTCAGTCGTGCCCTTTTTTGAGCAGTTAAAACAAAAAGGCAGTGACCATATGCCAGTGACTCATCTGGAGATGACCCGCTTTTGGATCAGCCTGCAGCAAGGCGTTGATTTTGTCTTAAAAAACTTCGAACGTATGCTGGGTGGTGAAATTTTTGTGCCAAAAATTCCGTCTATCCGTATTGTTGATTTAGCCAAATCTATAGCACCGGATTTACCGATAAAAGAAGTCGGCATCCGCCCAGGTGAAAAACTGCATGAAATGATGTGTCCTGGTGATATGTCTTACAATACTTATGAATACGATGACCATTATGTGATTGCACCCTCTATCCAGTTTTCTAACAGAAGCAATGACTTCACTATTAACGCACTTAAAGAAAAAGGTAAACTGGTTCAACCAGGCTTTGAATATGTGTCAGATAAAAATCCACATTTCTTAACTGCGGCAGAGCTGGCAAGCTTCAACCGGGATGCAATGCTATGATCCCCTATGGCAGGCAGTCGATTGATAATGCTGATATTCAGTCTGTAGTCGACATATTAACATCGGATTTTCTGACCCAAGGCCCTGCTGTGCCTGCTTTTGAACAGGCTCTCGCCAGTTATTGTAATGTGCCTTACGCAGTTGCAGTGAATAGCGCAACCAGTGCTTTGCATATCGCTTGTCTGGCGTTAGAAGTGAAACCAGGCGACAGAGTCTGGACCAGCCCTATCAGCTTTGTCGCCTCAGCGAACTGTGCCTTGTATTGTGGCGCTACTGTTGATTTTGTCGACGTAGAGCCTGATACAGGTCTTATGTCAGTCAAAGCCCTGGCTGCTAAATTACAACAAGCTGCCGCTAACAACACTTTACCTAAAGTACTTATTGCAGTGCATCTGGCCGGTCACAGTTGCGCCATGCAGCAGATAGCTACATTGTGCCAACCTTATGACATCCGAATTATTGAAGACGCCTCCCACTCTATAGGTGGCTCTTACTTGCAGCAAAAAGACGGACAACCACAAAAAATAGGCAGTTGCCAGTTTAGTGATATCACGGTCTTTAGCTTTCATCCGGTAAAAATCATCACCACAGCTGAAGGCGGCATGGCTCTGACCAAAGATCTAACTTTAGTCACCCGTATGCAATTGTTTCGCAGCCACGGTATTACCCGTAACCCAAACGATATGACAGAGATCAGTCATGGCCCCTGGTATTATCAGCAAGTAGAGCTTGGACTGAATTATCGGATGACTGAGCTGCAGGCAGCTTTAGGTTTAAGTCAATTGAGCCGACTGGATACCTTTATCGCTAAGCGTCTGGACGCTGTAGCCCGTTATCAGGTGTTATTGCAAGACTTACCCCTGGATCTGCCGGATGAATGCCCGGCAGGTCAATCGGCCTGGCATTTGTACATCATTCGGTTGCATGACGAAAACCGCCGCTTAGCTGTGTTTGAAGCATTGCGCAGCTCTGGTATTGGCGTCAATGTGCATTATATTCCTATTCATACCCAGCCTTATTACCAACAGCTGGGATTTCAGTGGGGTGATTTCCCTCAAGCCGAAGCTTTTTACAGCAGGATCATTAGCTTACCCCTTTATGCTGATTTAACGCCCGAGCAGCAACAGCAGGTCGCTACAGCCTTGCAGAGTGCTTGTAAGGAGTAACGGATGCGATTAGCCATTATTCCGGCGCGCGGCGGTAGTAAACGTATACCCCGTAAAAATATTAAAGACTTTAATGGCAAACCGATGATTGGCTGGTCTATTGAAGCGGCGTTTTTGTCCGGTGTTTTTGATGAAGTGTGGGTATCAACTGACGATACTGAAATTGCAGCTGTGGCGCAAAGCTTTGGCGCTACAGTGCCATTTATCCGCCCTGCAGAATTATCTGATGATCATACGGGCACCTCAGCTGTAGTTCGCCACGCCATAAGCTGGGCATTACAGCAACAACTAAAACCTGAGTTAGTTGCCTGCATCTATGCAACTGCTCCTTTGCTGCAATCGCAGATGCTGAACGATGCCATGCGGCAATTGCAGCAGGATCCTGCTTTAGACTATGTATTCTCTGGTTGTCGTTTTAGTTTTCCTATTCAGCGCGCTTTGTATCGCACTGAACAAGGTGGGGTCCAGGCGGTAGATCCCTCTTCTATCCCAAAACGCTCTCAGGATTTGCCTGAAACTTTTCATGATGCCGGTCAGTTTTATTGTGGCCGCACTCAAAGCTGGCTGGACGCAAAACCAGTGTTTTCAGAAAGCGCTTATTTGTATGAGCTGCCACAGCATTTAGTGCAGGATATAGACACAGCAGAGGATTGGCGTCGCGCTGAGCTATTACATCAACTGCTTTTAAGACAACCATGACAGTCAACAGAAAAGCGTTGTTCCGTGTTGACGCTTCGGCAGTCATTGGCTCAGGCCATTTGATGCGTTGCCTGACTTTAGCGAAAGCCTTGCAGCAATCGAACTGGCAAGTACAGTTTGCTTGTCGTGCACATCCGGGTCATTTAATTCAGTGGCTGGAGGATCAGTGTTTTGGCGTTATCACACTACAACAGCCGCCAAAAAGCAAAGCAACAGGTTATGCCGCCTGGTTGGGTGTAACAGAACTGCAGGATGCAGCAGAGCTGAGCGAGCAACTGCAAGAGCCTGTTGATCTGCTGGTGATTGATCATTACGGATTGTCCAAAACCTTTGAACAGGCCATGACCGGCTTTTACCTAAAACTTTTGGTGATTGATGATTTGGCCAACAGAGCACATCAGTGCGACTACCTGCTGGATCAAAATCTTTACCCCGATATGCATAGTCGCTACGATCGGCTAGTAAACAAAGAGGCTCAACTGTGGTTAGGCCCCTCTTATGTGTTGCTGCGACCTGAATTTGCTCAAATTAAGCGTGCTGTAAATGCTTATCACCAGCGCTTTTTAGTGTTTTATGGAGGCACTGACGAGCTAAATTTAACCAGTCTGACCATTAAAGCCTTACAGCAGCTTCAGAAAACAGACTTTCATGCCGATATAGTGATAGGCCTTGCTAATCCACATAAGGTTGAGCTGGAAAAGCTCTGCGCTGAAGATAGTCGTTTTGACTTATTTATTCAGACCCCTCATATGGCAAAATTAATGAGTGAAGCCACTCTAATGATTGGTGCCGGAGGGTCGACCCATTGGGAGCGCTGCGCTTTGGCGTTGCCCGGATTGGTAGTGACTTTGGCGGAAAATCAGATCGCCAGCACTTTATCCCTGGTTGAAGCCGGTGTCTGTGGTTATCTCGGGCAAGGGCAGGATTTAACGGCAGCTCAACTAAGCAGTGCTGTGCAACAGCTGTTGGAACAACCAGAGCTATTGATGCAGATGTCCGACAATGCCAGACAACTGGTGCCGCAAGGCGGCGGTTGTGCTGCTATTGTAGAACGACTTAACAGCGAATTTCAGGGCCAGAAGTAAGGCCTCAGTAGTACAGGAAGATAAAGATGAGCAAAGCACCTTTTCAGGATATTCAGTTAGGCCAGCATAAAGTAGGTCCTTCTCATCCCCCTTTGATTATTGCTGAGCTGTCCGGCAATCATGACCAGTCGCTGGATAAAGCGCTGGCGATGATCGATGCAGCAGCTGCAGCTGGTGCTCAGGCTATTAAGTTACAAACTTACACAGCCGACACCATGACGCTGGATATAGACACAGGCGAGTTTTATATCGAAGATAAAAATAGCCTCTGGCAAGGAACCAGCTTGTACAAGTTGTACCAGATTGCCCACACCCCCTGGGACTGGCATGAAGCTCTATTTGAGCGGGCCAAAAGCCATGGCATGTTAGCCTTCAGTACGCCTTTTGATTCAACTTCGGTAGAGTTTTTAGAGTCGCTGGATGTGCCTTGTTATAAGATTGCCTCTTTTGAAAACAGTGACCATGCGCTACTGGCCGCTGTTGCCAAAACTGGCAAACCAATCATTATGTCAACAGGCATGGCTACACAAACCGAATTGTCAGAATCAGTCGCAGTTCTGCGTGCCAATGGCTGCCAACAGTTAATTTTATTAAAATGCACCAGCCATTATCCGGCAGATCCGGTTGATGCTAATCTGGCGACCATCCCCCATCTGGCCACTTTATTTGATTGCCAGGTTGGTTTGTCAGACCATACGGCCGGCATTGGTGTTGCGGTGGCAAGTGTTGTTTTGGGCGCTACAGTGATTGAAAAACACTTTGTTCTGGATCGAGCTGAAGGTGGAGTCGATGCAGAATTCTCACTTGAGCCGGAAGAATTTAGTGCTTTGGTTAAAGAATGCAAACGCGCTGCTGTTGCTCTGGGAAAAGTGACTTATGGTGGTACAGAAAAAGAACAAGCTTCGCGCAAGTTCCGTCGCTCGCTGTACATAGCCGAAGATATGCAGGCTGGTGATATGTTCACTCCGCAAAACCTGCGTTCAATCCGGCCCGGACTTGGACTGGAGCCAAAATATCTGCCGATGCTACTGGGCAAACCTATCAAAAAATCAGCGAAAAAAGGCACTGCAATGAGCTGGGAGTATTTGTAAGTTTATGACTGCCATCAAAACTTATCCGATAAGCCATTTTAGCTCTTTAACCGCCGCAGATTTAGAACGAGTATGGCACTGGCGCAACCAAAGTGAAATTCGGCGCAATATGCACAATGATGCCCCTATCAGTTGGCAAGAACATCTAAGCTGGTTTGAAAAGCTGCACTCTGATGAAAGCAGACAAGTTTTTGTTTTTAAACAGAACGACCGACCTATAGGTGTATTAAACTTTAGCCAGCGCAGCAAGGGGGAGCTCGAATGGGGCTGTTACCTCGGTGAAACCGATGTTTGGCCAGGCTCAGGTTTATTGCTGGAAATTGCTGCTTTGGATTATGCCGCTGCACAATGCGGGCAACTGAGCCTGTATGCAGAAGTGTTATCCTTTAACCAAAGTGTCGTAAGGATGCATGAATTTTTTGGCTATCAGCCGCTGCCAGATCGACCGGGGCAAATGCGTAACGATGAACCTTATGTGGTTAACGTATTCAGATATGAACTTGATGAATGGCGGAAAAATCGCACCCGGGTATTGGCGAGATTGCCCAAACAAATCTGTGCTGCCGCCGATCTTATTCAATTTATTTAATGGGCTGATTGATACCGTGAAACTGGAACAAACTATCCGTACTACTCTGGCTCATGTAGCCACTATTGCCAATTGCAAGCTGATCGCTGATATCACCGATGATACAGTACTGCTTCAAAGTGGTCTTGATTCTCTTGGCTTTGCCATGCTGGTAGCCCAATTGGAAGAAGATCTTGGCATTGACCCGTTCAGCCAAATGCAGATTGCTGTTTATCCGCGCACCTTTGCCGAATTTGTGACTATTTATCGTCAGGCACAGCAGGACGGGAACAAATAAATAATGGACCTGCTGCGACAATTACAGCAAGCAAATTACAGTGGTATAGCACTGATCGATAGTGAACAGGTCGGCTACCAGCAACTCATTTCAGGTGCCTTAGCACTACGTCAGCAGTATCCGCAGTTACAGCAACAAGGCGTAGCTATACGCTACAGCGCTCTGCCACAGTTTCTTACGGCACTGTTGGCATTTGATGGCTGGTGTAGTGCCTTATATCTGTTACCTGAAACTGAGCTGGATATACCGGAGCAGGTTCAACACTGGCCCTGTGAACCCTCAGTGATACAGCACACAACTAGCTGTAGCCAAGACACACTCTGGTATTTGGCAACTTCGGGAACTACAGGAACACCTAAATGGATTGCACATACTTTTGCCAGCTTAAGCCGAGCAGTCAAGGTAGCTGCTGCTCAAAGCTCACTGCACTGGGGACTATGCTATCAACCCACCCGCTTTGCAGGTTTGCAGGTATTGCTGCAAAGCCTGCTGTCTGGAGCCTGTATCAGCGATTGCAGCAGTGGTGATGCCGAACAGCGTATAGAGATGATGCTAAACTCTGGTGTTACAGCATTATCAGCAACACCTTCGTTATGGCGTCAATTGCTGATGACAGGCTGCTTGCATCAACTCCCACTTCTTCAATTGACACTAGGTGGCGAAATTGCCGATCAGGCTTTGCTGAACAAGCTATCTGCTTTGTTTCCTTCCGCCCGTCTATTACATATTTATGCGTCAACAGAAGTAGGTGTGGGCTTTGCTGTCTCTGACCAACAGGCTGGCTTTCCACTCAGCTGGTTAGACACCCACCATAGTGGCCTGGCATTTAAAATCGACGAACAACATCATCTTTGGTTAAAACCTCTTCATACACCAGATAGCAACCTCGCCAGACGTCTTGATAGTGAAGGCTATATGGACACCGGGGATCTGGTTCATATTCAGGGTAATCGCGTACAATTTCTAGGCCGCGACAGTGGCATCATCAACGTTGGTGGCAATAAAGTACACCCTGAACAGGTTGAGCAGGTCATATTGCAAATAGCGGATGTATTACAGGCCAAAGTCTATGCCAAAGCCAGCAGTGTGCTTGGACAGTTGGTGGTGGCAGATATTGTTGTCACAAGCCATACTGACCGTGCAAAGCTACAACCTCAGCTAGTTGGGCACTGTCAGCAGCATCTTGCGCGCTACCAGATCCCTACCCGATTTAACTTTGTTGACCACTTAAGTACGAATGCTACTGGCAAACTAAACAGAAAGGAGCCTCATGGCTAAGTTAGTGATTGTGACCGGCGCCAGCAGAGGCCTGGGGTTAGCCATTTGCCGCCAACTACTTGTTGCGGGTTATGAAGTACTTGCTCTTGCCCGCACCTTGTCGAATGAACTGCAGCAACTGCAGCAGCATAACGATAAAAGACTGCATTTTACTGCTGTCGATCTTTCTGATTTGGAACAGCTGTCCAGCCTTTGCGGTACGCTGGTAAAACAATACGGCCGTCCCTATGCGCTGATTAACAATGCAGCAGTCGGTTATGACGGCGTGCTGGCAACCATGCACAATAGTGAAATTAGCAGTTTGCTAAATATTAATGTGCAGGCCCCAATTCTGCTCAGCAAATACCTGTTAAGGCCAATGCTGCTGAATCAGAGCGGTCGCATTATTAATATTTCATCTATTATCGCCCGAACTGGTTTTAATGGATTAAGCGTGTACGCCGCCAGTAAAGCGGCACTGGAAGGTTTCAGCAAATCGCTGGCACGAGAAGTTGGCAAAGCAGGTATTACTGTCAATTGCGTTGCTCCAGGCTATATGCAAACCGATATGACCAATAGCTTACAAGGCGATAAACTGGAAAGCGTCAAACGCCGCAGCCCGCTGGGCAGGCTGGCGACACCGGATGATGCAGCCGCTGCGGTATTGTATTTGCTTAGCGAGCAGGCTGCCTCTATCACAGGTACTGTGATTACTGTGGATGCGGGTAGTACGGCATAACACAAAGCAGGATAGTTGCTGAGATGTTTTTTGTTATTTTTTCGAAGTTCTTTACATTTGATGTTAAAAAAGAACGCGCTCTTGTCGCTTACGCAGAATGTCAAAACACTCTTAATCTGTAACAAACAGCCCCGATATAAGTGAATTGAAGCATAAATTGTTTGGCTCTTTCTCGGTCAAACTTAATCGGTCGCGGTAGGAATAACCATGGCTGGCCACGCTCTGCACAGATCTGAACGTCCGCGAGTAACGCATTTTGCTTCTATCTTGGGTATGCTGCAAAAAACCGCTGCTCTGGATAACCATGAACTATTTGTGGACTTGGCAGCCTTTTTTACTCAACAGATTAAAGCGTTCCTAGTCCATCATGTGTAGCTGGCTTAGTTACCGTAACGATTTCAGTCAGCTTCATTTGCCTTGGTGGATAAATCTATTCTGGCAAATACAAATTGGTTCCAAATTTGAAAATATGGATGTCGAAGGTTCAAAAATTGAAGCTTTAGAAGGTGCTGCCGATACCATTAAAGAATATAAACCAATCTTAGCTATTGCCTTTAGTATTTTCTGGATAATTTTTAGCGCATTTCAGAATGTATTCACTGATTGCGACCAGACTATAGAGTGAGTTTAGGGTATATGACAACTGATTGGTTTGACACAGTTTTGTATTATTCTTAGAAGGTTTCTCATACTATTACCAGCATGGTAATTTTGATATGGATTTGTAAAAGCGAAATAAAGACATAGTAGAAGCCAATTTTTCAGAGCAAACCAAAGCTGTAAGGGATTGATCAATCTTTAATAAGGGTTTCGAGAGATTTTGCTACCAGGCTAACAATGCTTGGAATGTGGTTAAAAATGCACGTGAGCGAATGTATATCGATGTTGTCTCAACAGACATGCAAATTTGTGGTCGGCTAATTCCCCCCAAATTTAAAATTCAGAACTTCGCAATAGAGCTTACGTATTCACAGCCAGCAACAGAACAAAGATAGAGTAAATATTATGGCTACTTAATTATGTTGCAGATTTGAGTCAATGTTACGCTTGTTGTAGGAATAAAAACTACGAAGAATCAGTAAGACATTTTCACCTGAAATCAGTCTAGGCTAGCAGCAAAATGGCCTTGGAGAATCACAAATTGAGTAAAAAAATCCTAGTCTTGGGTGGTGGCGGTTTTATTGGCACGCACTTAGTTGCAGCATTAAGCAAGGCACAGCATCAGGTTCAAGTCATAGGCAACAATCTTGCCCAAGCAGCACAGGGCGAAGTTGACTACTTTCATGGAGAGTTGAACAGCCAACTCTATCAGCGATGTACAACACCGGATCTGATTTTCAGTCTAGCAGGTGGTGCATCAGTCGCATCTTCGTGGCAAGACCCTTACCATGATTTTGCCAAGACAGTACCCCACTTAAGCGCATTGCTACACAAGATGCAAACAGATTGGCAACACTCAAGGCTGATTTATCTGTCTAGTGCAGCGGTTTACGGTGAGAATGCAACCGATAGCACCTCAATCACATGCCCACTCAAGCCAATGTCTCCATATGGATTGCATAAGCAAGTCGCGGAAGAAATGATCCAGTTCTATTCCAAGCGCTATCAAATCGCTGCACAAATAGTGCGCCCCTTTTCAGTCTATGGCGAAGGGCTACGTAAGCAACTGCTATGGGATGCCTTGAACAAGGCCAAGCGAGGAGACTTTTGCTATTTCGGAAGTGGAGAGCAACAACGAGATTGGGTTTACATCAATGATCTGATCGATTTTCTGTTAAATCTGATGACTCAGCATATCAACGAACAGAATCAACTGCTTAATGCAGGCACCGGACGAGGCGTCACCATTAATAAAATCCTATCCATGTTATTGAAAATAGCAGGCTATCGGCAAGCACCTATGTTTTCTTCGATTGGTAAGCCCGGCGACCCTGACAACCTTGTATCCGATAGCCTAGAACAACACGCCTATCCACAACTTAATCACACAAGCTTGCAACAAGGGCTAGAACGTTATGTTGCATGGTTTAAGAAACAGGAGCAATCATGAAAAAAATCGGAATTTGCGTAATCGCAGATGAAGGCTGGTTTGGCGGAATCAACTATTTCCTAAGCTTACTGTCTGCACTAGACCAATATCCGTGCCCGGATCACGAATACTATGTTCTGACGAATCGCAGCGACATTTTTAATCAGAGTTACCGCCCCCACATCAATATTATCCAATGTGAGCACCTGATTAATAACTCTGATCGTATCAGGAGACTTTCTCGTCATTTTAAGACTAATATTCCTTTGGCATATTATGCGCGACGCTACCAGCTCGATTTGATTACTCATGCCCTTCCAGGTAAGAGGTTTCTCCCACCAACGCTCTACTGGATGCCCGATTTTCAGCACTGTCATTTACCTCATCTGTTTAGTGAGGCCGAGCTTAGAGGCAGAGACCAAAGTATGGACATGGTAGCTGAGCGCTTAGGTCATTTGTTGTTGAGTAGTGAAGCAGCAGAAAACGATTTCAGAGAGTTATATCCTCAATACCAATCTGTAAAAACCCACGTACTGCCTTTTGTGCCCTATATTCAAGACGAAGATCTTATTTATCAACAACAAGTACTGGATCAGTCACAGCTAAATGAAGATTTTTTCTATCTTCCAAATCAATTCTGGGCACATAAAAATCATGCAGTAGTGGTCGAAGCCCTGTTGCTACTGCAGCCTGAGATTAAGGTGGTCTGCACAGGTAGTTTAAGTGACTACCGCAATGTAGCAAATATCGAAAAGCTATTGGAACGAATTAAGGAGCTGGGGCTTGAAGAGCGATTCATTGTGCTCGGTTTGGTTGAGCGCAGCCGGATGATGTCTCTGATGGCCCAAGCTTTGGCTGTAATCAATCCCTCATTATTTGAAGGCTGGAGTACCACAGTGGAAGAGTCTAAATATACAGGTAAAAAGATTATCCTCTCCGATCTTGCGGTACATCGTGAACAGGCTCCTGAAGATGCTGTTTACTTTTCGCCTCAAGACCCTTCAGCACTGGCCGCAGCTATGTTGCATGTTTGGCAAGAAAGAAATGATGAAAGACAGCGAGCTGTTAGCCGATTTACTAAAGCCAGAATTAATTTAGCTGATAATCGCGCATTGTTTGCCGAAAAATATCAAGCGATCGTTTCAGCTATACTTCAACAACTTTAAGGAACAACAGATGTCCGCGACTCCCGAGCAACCAGATATCAATGCAATAGTCCGAAACGCCATGAGCTCTGTGCATAAAAGGCTATCAGATATGATGGTTTTGCAGGGCCGTGCACTGGCCGTTGCCAACCAACAACGTACTGATATAAAAAGCCTGCACGATGCCGAGTTTAAGGTTTTCTCTCAATTTGGAGAAGATGGCATCATTCAATATCTGATCAAAGAAACTAACATCTCTGAAGAAGAATCTACTTTTATAGAATTTGGAGTCGAAAGTTATCTTGAATCAAATACCCGCTTTTTATTAGTAAACAATAACTGGCGAGGGCTGGTTTTTGACGGTTCTGAGCGAAATGTAGAGACTATTAAAAAGCAAGATTTCTATTGGCGAAATGACTTGACCGCAGTGCATGCCTGGATTGACCGCGATAACATCAATCATTTAATTAATAATGCGGGGTTTTCTGGTGATATTGGCTTGTTGAGCGTCGATATTGACGGTAATGATTATTGGGTGTGGCAAGCTATTGATGCAGTCAATCCAGTGATAGTGGCTGTAGAATGGAACAGTGTCTTTGGTCCGGAAGCTACGATTTCTGTTCCTTACGATCCCAAATTTTTTCGCACCGACGCTCATTACAGTAACCTTTATTACGGCGCGTCCATTTCGGCCTTTGAGTATCTTGGAAAGCAAAAGGGTTACTCACTAATAGGCTCCAACAGCGCGGGTAACAACCTATTCTTCGTGCGCAATGATCGTTTAGGCGGCCTAAAACCCCTCAAAGCACAAGAGGCTTTCGTGGAATCCCGTATTCGTGAAGCACGAGATCCTGAAGGTAAACTAAGCTATCTGTCTGGCGACGCTAGGTTTAAAGCAATAAAAGACATGTATGTTATAACGGTTACTAACAATGAAATAATTCTCTTGTCTGAATTACTATCAGAATAAGATGTTTACTATGAGAAAAGACAATATGTTGGATGAGCTTTTACACCGTATTCCAGAACCAATCTACCATAATGACGATGCAAATTTCTTATCCGAGGCAGATTACTATGGAGCTTCACGTTTAATAGCGGAGCAACTGAGGATCAAAAACGTCCCATTTAGTTGGGCCGGTTGGAGGCACGGCTGGATACATATCCCACTTAAATACAAACAACAACTCACAGTTTGGGGTAAAGATGATGAGCATTTTCTGGTGGCGCAAGAGGAGCATGTTAATTTCTTGGCACATCACAAGATAAAAGCAACTGCTGTAGGTATGCCTTTTATATATGCCGAAGCCATTGATGCAAAACTTCGAGTGCCAAACACCTTACTGGTAATGCCACAACATACAACACCACACGTACCAAATGTTGGTAACGAAGAGCAATATATCAAAGACATCGAAAAAATAAGGCATGATTTCGATGAAGTAGTCTTCTGCATTCATCATTCATGTTACGAACACGGTATTTGGCCCGAGCTTCTAAAAAAGTACAATTACCCAATGATAATAGGTGCTAGTGCAAACCAAACTAATGCGATTATTAGATTACAACATATATTTTCCAGTTTCGAATTCGTAACAACTAATACTATAGGTTCCCACCTGCCATATGCTGCCTACTGTGGGGCTAAGGTCTCGATCTACGGTAAATTCTCAGACTTTTCAAATTATAAATTTGACAACGATCCTTATGCCAAAGCAAATCAAGACCTATTTGTATTCATGATTCAACATACTACTGAGCAGTATGTCAGACAGCTTATACCTTTTTTATTTTGTAAACATCCAAAGCACGCACAACAATCCATAAGTTGGGCGCAAGAAGAATTAGGACTTAGAAATAAAAAACCAGTGGAAGAAATAGCACAAATTTTAGGATGGAATGACGACAATTATCAACACCAAATGGCTGCAGCTAAGTTAACACGACTTAAAAACCAACAGAAAGAACTGACTCTTGACAGTGTTTGTACGATGTTAGATCTGGCTAAAGAGTATAGTAATAATTTTGCTATCTACGGCGCTGGTACTATAGGAGTTATGTTGCTAAAAGTCTTAACGACAAGTAACTTAAGACCACTTTATATCTTTGACAAACAGTATCAACAATTATCTGAGCTTGATGGAGTACCCGTTTTAAACCCAGACAACATATCTAATCTAGCACTTGATTTGATACTTGTGGCTTCATTTGCACATAAAGAAGAAATCGAAAAATATATAGTGTCTATCGACTCTAAGATTTTAATTTGGACGGTAAACTAACAGCGATTTGTATTGTGAGAAATGGCACAGTCAGTCAATTGAGGAAAGATATTGAAAAAAATTATTCTTACAGGCGCAAACGGCCAACTCGGTAAAAGCTACATTAAGTTGTTACTTGAAAACGATTATAAGGTTGTTGCTGTCGATATAAATACAGATCAATTAGCAGAGTTTGGTACAGATCTTGAGGTTACTAAGTTAGACATTACTGATCCTATCGCTGTGAACCAATTATTTAACGAACATTCTGATGTATACGGACTCATAAACAACGCCGGTATAGGCGTGTTTACGCCTTTTGAAGACCGCACTGCTGAAGAGTTCATGGACGTTGTAAAGGTGAACTTGCTTGGCACCTTTTTAATGTGTCAGGGTGCGATAAAACGGATGAAACTTCGCTCTGAAGGCAAAATAGTTAACATTGGTTCAATCTATGGTGTGGTGAGCAGTGACCCTAGGATTTATGGAAATAGCCGACGAAATAACTCAGAGGTTTATTCCATAAGTAAGGCGGGAATCATTCAACTCACAAAATACTTGGCCACACATTTTGGTCACGTCAACATACAAACAAATAGTATATCTCCGGGCGGAGTTTATAACCGACAAAGTGACGATTTTGTAAGGAACTACGAATCAAAAACACCTATGAACAGAATGGCGAATCCCGAAGATTTGCATTCTACCTTGCTGTTTTTATTGAGCGCCTCATCAAACTACGTCAATGGTCAAAATATCGTTGTAGATGGAGGCTTCACATCGTGGTAAACGATTACTATATCTTGGGTGCTGGTGTTACAGGATTAAGTCTTGCCTATGAGTTGTTAAAAAAAGGCCAACGAGTCACGATCATTGAGAAATCAGAGACCGTCGGAGGACTAGCCAAAAGCATAACCTGGCAAGGGCGTCAACTCGATCTCGGCCCACACATCTACCACACTCCAGACAAAGACATAGAAGAGTATTGGAAAGCCGAATTCCCCGAATTGTTCTATGAGCGACATCATTGGTCAAAAAATCTTAAGGATAA
Source organism: Rheinheimera sediminis (assembly GCF_004005375.1). GTDB lineage: Bacteria > Pseudomonadota > Gammaproteobacteria > Enterobacterales > Alteromonadaceae > Pararheinheimera. Next base: position 151,565 of record NZ_RZUF01000008.1, read on the forward strand.
TAAATTCTATGATTATCCTGTAAATCGAGAATTTATCGACAACCTGCCGAGCGAAATAAAGAACAAAATCAAACGTGAACTCGAAAACGTTGATCCGGACAAAGTTGCTCAAGCAAGAAACTACTATGAGTACATTAGAGCTCTCGCGGGAGAAACGCTCCAAGAGATGTTTTTTATTCGGTACCCTGAAAAACTGTGGGGAATGTCAGTAAAAGAACTAGACGCAAACTGGGCACCCAAACGAATAAAAATCAGAGATAAATCAGGGCCATTTTTTGAGGGGCAATGGAGTGCTGTAGGCAATCAAGGAAGCGGCACCATTCTGAATAACTTGAGGGACAAAGTCTTGGGTTTAGGCGGAAAACTCAGTTTAAACGAATGTATTGAGCGGATCGCATTGCGAGATAGCAGAGTTGCAAATATTGCAACATCAAAACGAAACATTACAGTCAGTAATCGCGATATTGTCATCAATACAACTTCCTACTGCACTATGTGTAACTTTTTGGGAGAGTCAACTCAATTACGCTATCGCGGTGTAACACTTGTATACCTGGCGATGGGAACGGCTGATGTGTTACCCAAAGGCGTAGATTTCATCTACATAGATGACCCCAAAATTCTTTTCAATCGAGTATCAGATCAAAACTCATTTGTTAAAGACCCCGAGAGTAATAGCACAATCTTATGTTTCGAAATAACCTACAACCATGGGGATGCCATTGATAAAATGGACTCTGCTGTCCTGATCGAGAGAGTCAAAGCGCAGTTCCTGTCTTTAAATTTGGTCAACGATGAAAAATCAATTCTTGATACCAAAGTTATCAAATTGCCCGAAGTGTATCCCATGTTTTTCTTGGGGTATGAAAATGAACTTGCGAAGACTCGGGCAAAGATAGATTCAATCGAAAATCTATATACACTTGGCAGTTTGGCTGAATACGCCTATGCAGATCTACAAGTTTTGTTCAGCAAGTCAATCGATTTGGCAGAAATACTCACCGATCCCACATTTAAGATAAACAAAATAGACAAAGCTAAGCCTCGCTTAGATTTTAATAAACGAGTCAAATTAGGTGATCAATGGGTCGGTGATGGCTATCCGGTCTATGTAATTTCGGAAATTGGTTTGAACCACAATGGAAATTTAAATCTTGCCAAGAAACTTATTGATAAATCTGTTGACGCAGGAGCAAGCGCTGTCAAATTGCAGAGCTACAAGAGCCATCTTAGAGTGGCAATTGAGGGAAAAACATCTCGCTACGTTGAAAAAGTACTAAATACTCAAGAAACCGATTACGAAATGTTCAAGAAGAATGAGTTGTCGATTACTCAAACTCAAGAGTTATTTGAGTATGCAAGAGAAAAAGGGATGACATTGTTCTCTGCTCCATTTGATTTAGAAAGTGTAGACGAATTAGAGACATTAGGTGTTGACTGCTACAAAATTGCATCTTTCGATCTGGTCAATCTCAGACTGATTGAAAAGGTTGCATTAACCGGTAAACCAATCATATTGTCGACTGGTATGGCAACGCTTGCTGATGTTGAGGATGCACTTACGACAGTGGCATACACAGGCAATCGTCAGGTATTGTTGTTGCACTGCACGTCTTCGTATCCCTGTCCACCAGCATCAATGAATATTCGTGCAATAGACACTTTAAAACAAGCCTTTAACCACCTGCCTGTGGGGTTATCTGACCATGTTGTTGGAGATGTGGTCAGTTTAGCGGCGGTTAGCCGTGGCGCGAACATAATTGAAAAACACTTCACCTTGGATAAGCATATGGAGGGTCCTGACCACGTCTTATCCTTAGAACCATCGGAGATGAAAAACATGATCTCCAATATTCGTTTGATCGAAGAAGCATTGGGTGACGGAATAAAGCAACCTGCAGGTGATGAAATCAGCACAATGATTCGATTCAGAAAAACGATGTATTCAAGCGTCGACATCCACCCAGGTCAACTAATAAATAAAGAACATATTGTATATAAAGGACCTGCATACGGGCTTTATGCAAAATATGAAGATTTGGTGATTGGCTGCAAAGCACAAAAATTTGTTCCGGCAGATACTCCCATCACTTGGGATGTAATCCGGCCATAGGAGGAAACATGACACCTTTTATTGAAGTCGTGAGGTCACTTGTATCTGAATTGACAAAATTACCCGTCAAACGGATTTTCACCATAGCGACAACGTCTAAAGAAGAAGAAAATCCTTATGTAACTCCACTAAGAGTAACGAGAGATTTTGCAGTCGCAGGTTGTGTAATATTCAAGCAGGAATGTTTGTTGGAGCTAATAGAAATCATCGATGGTCAGGTTGATATTGTATTGGTGGATACAGAAAAAAAACTACCTCTATCTATACACAAACAGCCGATTACAAGCGAAGACTCAATTTACCTCCACCGCAAAACCATAGGCCCCATTGAAACTGGTAATTTATCTAAAATTTGCTTTCAAAAAATTAAACATAGCCGCACATTCGAATTTAAACCAAACGATTTGACGGTTAACAGTGCTTGGTCTTTCTTAAGTCAAAGGTTACGAGTGCTAAGCGGTAAAAAGATTGCAATCCTCGGTGCGGGAAACATAGGCAACAAATTGGCTTTGAAGCTCGTTGAGTGCGGGGCAGATGTTCATACCTATCGCCAACAATTTCATATAGGCCATCAAATCGCTAATGGATTAAATCTAATCAAACACGAGAATACCGTTTCTCAAATTACGTTCCATAGCAGTTTATTGTCCACTACATTTAATGCTGATGTGGTGATTGGATGTACAAATGGCGTACCGATAATTACACCTGAGGTAATACAAACCATCTCATGTAATGCGTTAGTCTTGGATTTAGGGAAGAACAATATAACTCCCGAGGCGATCAGATCAGCAATTGAGAACAAATTAGAGTTGTATCGAGTGGATGTAACAGCCGCTTTAGAGGGTTTTATCTATGAAATGCTTAAAATGGATAGCATTCTATCTACAGGATATGGGAGGAAATCGTTGTCCTATTGCAATATTGTCTCAGGCGGTTACTTCGGCGACGATGGAGATATTATAGTCGACAATATTAATTCCCCCAAAATTATTGTGGGTGTATCTAATGGTGCCGGAGCAATAAAGAAAGTACTGTCCTGTGATGATAATGAAAAAATCAAGCGCTTTAGTGAGGAGTTACAAGTATGTTAAAGCAATTTGGTAAGCCTTCTTCCGCATTGCTTATCCAGAAGCACTCATTCTTTGAAGAAAATGCTTTACATGTTGAAAAACAAAGGGAAATAGCAAAGTTGTACACAGCGCAGTCACTCCGAAAGCACTGCAAGAACTGCGCACAGGAACTACATGTAGAAGCTGACTTCATCAAAGATTCGATACCCTACAAAATATGCCAAACCTGTACTCACCTGAACGGCGCACATGAAGACACTCAAGAATTTTGTGAGAAAATCTACCAAGAAGATGATACGAGCTACGCGCAAAATTATTCCTCCGGCACTATTGAGGACTACGAATATAGGACTGCAAGTATTTATTTTCCTAAAGCGGAGTTTTTGTTTACCTGCTTAAAAAGAGAAAATGTAAATCCACATAAATTATCCTATTTTGACTATGGTGCTGGTTCAGGGTACTTCGTTGCCGCACTCGTAAAACTCGGTCTGGCCAATGTGACAGGTTCAGACGTTTCTGTCGCACAAGTAAATCTGGCAAACCGAATGTTCACGTCTGCAAGATTAACCAGCCACTCCATTGATGATGGTCACAAAGGACTGGAAGAGACCAAGGCAGAAGTTGTCTCAATGATTGGTGTGTTGGAACATCTGCAAACGCCAAGAGAGGCACTTGCAAAAATAAATGCTAATCCAAACATCAAGTACGTCTTTTTGTCGGTCCCTACGTTTAGCTTGTCCGTCTACATTGAAATGCTAGATGACAATATTTTTCACCGACAATTACACGGTGGTCACACACACCTATACACCGAAAAGTCCATTGATTATATGTGCTCAGAATTCGAACTTGAGATTGTTGGTAGATGGTGGTTTGGAACTGACATGGTGGACTTGTACAGACAAATATATGTTAAGTTAGAACAAAAGCATGTCTCTGAAGCCATAAAAAATGATTTTAAGGACAGGCTGTCAAAATTCTTAGATCAATCTCAATTGGAATTAGATAAGGTTGGTGAGTCTTCTGAAGTTCACATATTATTGAGAAAAAAAAATGCCTAGAGTACTGGCTGTAATACCTGCAAGGTCTGGCAGTAAATCACTACCGGATAAAAATATTCGTTTACTCAAAGGCAAACCACTATTAGCGTATTCCATTGAATACGCTACTCGCTGTCCTTTAATAACCAAAACTATCGTATCAACAGACAGCGAACTGTATGCTAAAACTGCCCGGCATTGGGGTGCCAGCGTGCCATTTTTGCGCCCCAAAAATATCGCAGAAGATGACAGTCAAGACTATGGTTTTATGAGGCATGCTTTAGACTTTTTTATTGAACATAAAGATTATTATGATTTTCTGGCACTTATTCGCCCAACATCTCCGCTTAGACCAGCAAACTTAATAGAAAAAAGCATCGAAATTCTGACGAATAATCCCGCAGCCACTTCAGTACGAACGGTAGCTCCAGTTAAAGAGCACCCTTATCGAGTTTGGTCAGTCGCGGAAGATGGAAGTATGAAAGGGTTTGTTGAGTCAGAGAAAGAAGCCTTTAACCTGCCCCGACAAAAGTTACCCAATTTGTACTTTCAAACTGGGGATCTTGAGATGGTGCGGGCGTCGACTCTTCTATCCGGTTCGGTAAGCGGAGGAAAGGTATTCCCTTTGGTTATAAGCCACGATGAGATGGTGGATATCGACAGCATCTCAGATTTTAATCAAGCTGAGAGAAAACTCACATGAAGTTTTTAATTTGCGGTATGGGGTCAATAGGCGTTCGTCATTTTCAGAACCTTAAAAAGCTAGGATATGACGATATAATTTTATATACCACAGGTCAAAGTGTGTATCCCGATGTGCAGAATATCATTGCAGAAACACCTAAATTTTCTGATATCAACGAGGCTCTTTCGCACTCCCCAGATGTATGTATCATTGCTAATCCAACATCTCTACATGTCGAAACCGCCTTATTAGCTGCCAAGCACGGATGTCACTTGTACATTGAAAAGCCTCTATCCCACAGTTTAGAAGGCTTGGAAGAACTAAATGCTATTGTGGATGAAAAGAATCTCATCACCCTGGTGACCTATCAGTTTCGTCATCATCCGCACATTCGCTTACTGAGGGACTTACTGGTAGATAAAGATAAATTTGGACGGCCTTTGTGGGTATCAGCGCAATGGTCCGAATACTTGCCTGATTGGCATCCATGGGAAGACTATAAAAAAGGATACAGCGCGCGAAAAGATCTAGGAGGCGGCGTTTTGCTCACGCAAATTCATCCTCTGAACTATCTCAGCTTTATTTTTGGTGGGTTTAAGAAACTGACGGTATTAACTCAGTCAACAGGCAGTTTAGGAATAGACGTGGAAGACATTGCAGATATCCAAATAGAATTTGAAAATGCAATGACGGGCGTTATACACATTGATTATCTTCAGAAGCCAAGGGTTCATAAAATGACTATCATAACGACCTCAGGACGGTTTGAATGGGACTGTCACCAGAACACATTGGTTTTTCTGAATAGAGAAGGTCAGCAGGTATCGTTTCCAAATGAAAAGTTCGAACGAAACGACATGTTTGTTGAAATGCTAGAAAATTACATCTTGTGCATAAAAAGTGGTAAACAAACAGTTTGCAGCATACGTGAAGCAACTCGTGAATTATCCTTGCTAGGGTTTTAAGGGAAGTCCACAACAACCATACCGCAAGGTGTGGTTGTTGTGGCGCTTCACGTAAAGGGTCCTTGGCCTATGTAATGCCAAAAATACTTTTATTGATATTAATGATCAATTTGATTTTGAATTCGCAGAGACCTTACAAAAATTAAAATATCCATCAATCTCTGACTGATAGATCGAGTCACATCAAACATGGTGGTTGCACTTATACCAATCCCATGTCTGACTTAATCCGGCTTTCAGTTCGATACTCGAAACAAAGCCTTTATTCTTTAATCGGGTCACATCCAGTCTTTTGACAGGAGTCCCCTCGGGCTGTGAGGCGTCATAATACAATTGACCTGCATAACCACTTAGTTCCTGCAATAACTCCGCCAGCTCCCTAATAGAACAATCTCTACCAGTTCCTATATTGATATGAGAGTTCATCGGGTCTAGCCCCTGCCAATACTGAGCTTGTTCAGTCTCCATCAGATGAAGGCAAGCTTGGGCTAAATCATCCACGTGCATAAATTCTCTTCTGACATTACCTGTTCCCCAGATACTGATTGAGGGAGCTTGCTCTTTGATAGCTTTCGAAAACTTACCAATCAAAGCCGGTATCACATGACTGTGCAGAGGATGAAAGTTGTCGTCCGGGCCATACAAATTGGTAGGCATCACTGAGCGGTAATCTCTGCCGTATTGTCTGTTGTAGCTTTCGCACAACTTAATACCGGCAATTTTTGCAATGGCATAAGGCTCATTTGTAGGCTCCAGAGGTCCTGTTAACAAAGCAGATTCAGGAATAGGCTGAGGAGATAATTTAGGATAAATACAGCTAGAGCCTAAAAATAATAATTTCTGGACATCAGCAAGGTGTGCAGCTTGAATAAGATTGCATTCAATCATTAAGTTCTGATAAATAAAATCGGCCGGATACTGGTTATTTGCCCAAATACCGCCGACTTTAGCTGCGGCCAGATAAACTTCGTCAATTTGTTGACGTCGGAAAAACTGTTGCACTGCAGATTGGTCCGTTAAATCCAGCTCGTCTCTGGTTGCTGTGACCAAATCAACTGTAGGCAAAGCCTGTAACAGTCGACACAAAGCGCGGCCAACCATGCCCATATGTCCAGCAACAAAAATACGACGTCTGCCCATGCTCACCCCTCGCTACTCATAGCGCAGTCAAAGCCATTTTGTTTTAAAAAAGCCTGACGCTTCGCTTCTTTCAGGTCATGATGAGCCATTTCTTTACATAAGGTTCTGGTATCTATTTGCGGTTTCCAACCTAATTTAGCATGGGCTTTACTGGCATCACCCAACAAGGTTTCCACTTCAGCAGGACGAAAGTATTTAGGGTCAATACGAACCAAAACATCACCAGGCTTCACCGCAGGCGCGTCCTCTCCTGAAACTGAGTCGACAATAGCTACTTCATCAACACCTTCACCTTCAAAGCGCAGCCCTATGCCAAGCTCTTCAGCAGTCCACTGAATAAATTGACGCACCGAATACTGCAAGCCGGTCGCTATAACGAAGTCTTCAGGTTTTTCCTGCTGCAACATCAACCATTGCATGTACACATAATCTTTAGCGTGACCCCAATCACGCAACGCATCTATATTCCCCATATACAGGCATCTATCCAGTCCCTGCGCAATGTTAGCGAGCCCTCTGGTGATTTTACGGGTCACAAAAGTCTCACCACGGCGTGGGGATTCATGGTTAAACAGAATACCGTTACAGGTATACATACCATAGGCTTCCCGGTAGTTTATGGTGATCCAGTAGGCATATAATTTAGCAACAGCATAAGGTGAGCGAGGATAAAAAGGCGTGGTTTCCCGCTGAGGAGTTTCCTGCACCAAACCATACAATTCGGAGGTAGAGGCCTGATAAAAACGGGTTTTCTTCTCAAGACCAAGCAAACGTATAGCCTCTAACAGCCTCAAAGTACCCATAGCATCTACATCTGCAGTGTATTCCGGAGATTCGAAACTTACAGCGACATGACTTTGAGCACCTAAATTATATACTTCGTCAGGTTGAACCTGCTGAATAATCCGGGTCAGATTCGAGGAGTCTGAAAGGTCGCCGTAGTGTAATATAAAATTACGGTGTTCAACATGAGGGGACTGATAAATATGATCTACCCTTTGCGTATTAAACAACGACGAACGTCTTTTGATGCCATGAACTTCATAACCCTTTTCTAACAGCAGCTCTGCCAAATAAGAACCATCTTGTCCTGTAATCCCGGTAATAAGCGCTTTTTTCATAGTTGTTGACGCTCTCACTGTGAAATAGAAGATTGACGCACACAGAAATCACGCCAGCTTAATACATGGACGCCCGGGCAAGCTAACATAATACGCTGGGCAACATCGTTCTCATGGCCTCCTTCAATACAATTGAGTACTGCATCCGGAGCAGCCTGCTCAAGGTCTTGCAAACTCATCACAGGAACATCAGCGTACTCAGGCAGATTATCAGCAGATGACACCACAAAACCTATCACCTGAATATTTTGTTGGCTGAAAAAATGATAAAAAACCTGAGACAGCTCTCTGGCACCAAAAATAGTAAGACGTTTTCCCTTCAAAGCAGAAAGGTCTATATGTCCTTGTAACATATTCAGCATTAATTGTTTTAACAACGATAGGTTCAGTATTTGCGAAGCTAGCATTTCCGGCAACTGAGAATGAGCTGTATTCAATCCGAGTAAATTATCTACCATCGTATCCTGTGCTAATACATGATTTATACTCGTATCATTAGAACTCATCCCTTGCAGACTGAAGCGCGCTACAGTTCGCTGGGCAAAGAGACCTTTGGTTTTCAGAATGACTTTCTTCATAAAATAAGTATCTGCAGCAATCGTCAGACATTCGTTAAAAGAGCCATACTTATCGAAGAGTTCACGGCGGCAAAAAAACGCCTGATGACGAGGTTTGAAATTTATTGGATCATCTTTTTGGGTCGTAGTGAAGTAAGATTCGCCTGTCTCTTCGTTGACACAAAAAATAGTTCCGCAATAATAATCTGTCTCTGGCGTGAATTCAGCGAGTACATCATTAATGACATTGCTGTCGTATAGAGAGTCATCGGAATTCAAAAAATAAATCAGATCACCGCTAGCTAACGCAACTCCGCGATTGAAGGCGTGGTAAATACCCCTGTCTTTATCTGAGACTATTTTGCTGACATGTGGATACTGATTAACTAACGACAAGGTAGCATCGCTTGACCTGCCATCGACAATAATATGCTCAACATCAGATAAACTGCTTTGATTCGCTACACTATCCAGACAAGCCTTAATCGTTGTTTCGCTGTTATATGTCGCAGTAATTATTGAGACTTTCATTAAGCTATCACCATAAAATCACGCCACTCGTTTAGGCCAAGCTCTGTCAGTTGCCTTACCATTTCTAATCTTACTGGCTGCGCTGCTATCAATATTTTTTGCTGCAGGCAATCAGACAATCCTTTTACAGGAATTTCGACACCGTCAATTACTACAGCAGCTTTGCTGTTTTGTTCAATAAAGTTCAAGACCTGAACACCATGCTTATTTAGAATTCGATACATTAATCGTGCCAAACCGCCGCTGCCATAAATTGATATCCCGGGAGCATCGCCTACTAGCTGCATTATTCTTCGCTCCTTCAATTCAAATACATACGTGAACCAAGACAACAGCCGCTCAGTGTTGACATCCGCAGTCACAGATTGTTTATTTACACGGACTTTAACCAAATATTCCGGGACGCAACCTATACGAAAACCAAGTTCATTCAACCGGTAAAATAAAGAATAATCCTCACACAAACGCTGTTCAGGATAACCAACAGCTTTAATAGCATCAGTGCGCGCACAGTAACTGGTATGCTCAACACACAACCAACGGGGCAAATGCTGTCGGATCAGACTTACAGTATTAATTTGGTTTGCCGCGGAGTAATCACGCTGCCGAGTATTTAAACGTTCAACCGTTTCCGGATCATCAGATTCAGCAAAAGCATCGATATAGCATTTAACAACAGCAACATCGGGGTTTTCCTGCAGATAATTCAGCTGAATGGCAAAACGATCAAAATGGCTCAGGTCATCCGAATCAACTTTTATCACATATGGAGCCGTTACGTGCAGGATTGCTTCTTGCAGAGAAAAACCAACACCTTTATTTTCCGAACGACAAAACAGTCGAATACGAGAATCCTGATAGCTGTTAATAATACTGACGGTATCATCCGTAGAACCGTCATCCACTATAACGAACTCAAAATCTGTAAAACTTTGAGACAAAACTGAGTCTATTGTGGCACGCAGATATGCAGCACTGTTGTATGTGCTCATTAACGCAGCAAGAACAGGTATTGCCAAAACATCCTCCTAGTAAGTAACTATTGTACTCAAACACTAAACCTGAGTCGCAAGACAGAAAATTTCTCAAGCGCATTATCCACAGCATCATCCATATCAAAGTAGCGATATTCAGCTAATCTGCCGAGTGCAACAATCTGTGGAAACTGATGCAACTGAGCCACACATTGTTGATACTGCTGCTGAGCAAGCTCGGTGAAAATCGGATAATAAGGTTCCAGCCCCTGCTCTGGTTTATAGTCACAAGGATACTCATAGGTAATACTAGTCCCTGTGTGATCTTGTCCCGTAATGTGCTTAAATTCGGTAATACGGGTATAAGCATGTTCGTTCGGATAATTAACTGTGGTTGCAGGCTGAAACCATTTTTGTTTCAGATGTTTATGCTCAAAACGAAGGGAGCGGTAAGGTAATACAACAGCGCTATCAGGCAACAGCTGATCGATCATCCCACAATAAATAAGTGGGCCTTCAAATGGCTGCTCATCAAGTAATATTTGTCGGGCGTTCCAATCCAGTTGAACTCTTGTATGCATAGGAGATGACAGTTGTAAATCTATACCCGGGTGCGAGAGCATATTGCTAATCATGGCGGTATAACCATGTAAAGGCACAGCTTGCCAGGGATCAGTAAAATAACGATCGTCTTCACTAACCACAACAGGCACTCTGGCCGTCACAGCTGGGGAAATAGCCTCTGGCCCGACGCCCCATTGTTTACTGGTGTAATTGACAAAAGCACGCTGATAAATAAATTCTGCCAGCTGTTGCAATAAGGGGTCTTGCTCTTGCCTGAGCTGCAAAATAGGTACTCTGGCACCTTCACCAAAACGCTCCTGCAGCACTTGAATCATGGCTTCAGCCACAGGTGCAGCAAAACTTTTGCGTATACTGGTCAAATTAAAAGGAATAGGAAGTAATTGACCATCAATCTGACTAAGCACTCGGTGTTCATAAGGCCGCCATTCGGTAAACTGCGACAAGTAATCCCAAACCCGCTGTTTATCGGTATGAAACAAATGAGGCCCATATTTGTGGATCAACACCCCCTCTTCATCCAAATGATCAAAACAATTTCCGCCAAGGTACTCACGTTGCTCTAACACCAGTACTTTCCAACCGAGCTTACTGGCCATTTGTTCGGCCATTACTGCTCCTGAGATACCAGCACCAATTACAATAGCCTGATAACTCATACCACCCAACCTAATTGTTGTTTGACTACATCAGGCTGATCCCGGTGTTCAAAGACTGACTGATGACGCTGGTCAAAATAAAGTTGTCTGCTGGCTGACAACTCTATCATTTGCCTGAATAATTCGGTTTCGTTTAATCGCAGAAAATATAAAGCTGCTGAAAAATAAATATGGTTCACACCATATTCAATAACATCTTCAGCTACACCAAATTGTTGACCTAAACGACAGGCTGAAACCAATTCTTCGGTCACATTTAACCGACGCTGATGATTCTGTTGTGTCTGGGCACCAAAACTGTTGTTATGAATACGGTAACGTCCTAATACTGCATCCAGTCTGTCGATGGTCCCCCCCAGCAAGCCTATATTCATCATATGCCATGGGAAATCACAAATAATCTTGCAGTCATGCTGCAAGGCTTGTATCAAAGACGCATGGCGACGAAACATCACACTGCTGGCCTGCAAGAAGACTGTATAGCGGATCAAATGAGTAATATCCGCTTGCTGCGGAATATACTGATAGTTGTAATAATCTTTGGAATACCATTTCAAATGCTGACCTGTTGCACTGTCGAACATATCTGACTCATGATAAACCATGCTGCAACCTGGGTGCTGTTCCAAATAATCGACCTGTTGCTGTAACTTTCCGGGCAAAGCGATGTCATCACCATCTACATAAGCAATATACTGCCCTCTGGCCGTTTCAAGCAGTCGGCGCATAGTGCCGATTAACCCTAGATTGACCTCATTGCGCAGCACGACCAGGTGGGGAAACGCAGATTGCAAGTAATTGATAACTTCAAAGGTATTATCCGGTGACGCGTCGTCGCAAACCACGACTTCAAAATCAAAGTTTGTGTGCTGCGTAACAAGGCTTAATAAACACTCATAGATGAAGGGCGCCAGTTTAAATGCCGGAACTATCACTGATAATTTCATAACGTATTCCTAAGTCAGAAAACGGCCAGCGGCTGCTTTTTGCATCAGCTCATTAAAAGGCTGGCTTTGTCTTACTATTTACCCATGGGCCTGCATAAACACTACTATTGCGGGCTTCCAAACTCATTCTGCAAAAGTCACGGCACGATTTAAACTCTCTAGGTCTGAGTGTCTAATTTGCTGTCTTAGGTGGCGTAAACAAACCACTGACATCCACCCTATCCAAAGCTAAAGGCTCAGCTAAATACAACTCCATCCCTTGCTGTAAATAATGCCGCCATAGTGCCAAAATCTGATTAAAGGTTTCCAATGCGCCTTCGTTTTCAGCACTGATACTAGCAGCGGTTTTGGTCAGAACTGCAGCAATAAAGTTGGCGCTGCCATGAAACAGACAAAAGGTAATGTCCTTGTCTGTCACAGCTCTTGAACGCATAAAATTCCATTGCTCACTGATCATTGCGCGTGCAGAGCTCATATCTGTCGCATCTTCAGCAAATAAATCCAGCCATTGCTCCATAGATGCTTTGTACAATTCAGGAGAAAGTTCGGTATAAATTTTGTCAGCCAAACTAGGTAGAGGCGGATAGAATGCTTCTTCAAGCAACTTCTTTAGCTGCTGCTCTTTATCATCGGCAGAAATTTGCTCGAGCAATATATTGTCAGGCCTGAGCGCGGTGGCGCCTTTTATTTTTACACCATCACTACAGTTGTAAATCTCTATAACCCTGCCAGCCTTAGCAATGGCTTGTTCTATTAGTTTACGCGATACGTCAAACTCAGGCTTGGTATAAAGCTGAGGCCTGAAATTGCCTGCAACAGGAATGCCGCCGCCATGCTGAGCCTTGTAGTTGTAGACCGCCGAACCGTCAGCTTTAAAGTAGGCTGAATGTTGTGAATGGTGGCGATTAATATCGACAAAACCAAGATCAACCCCAAACAGATAAAAACACTTCCAGCCCAACTTAATGCCAAAATTCATAACTAAATTAGTGACTGTAGGATAGGCGTAGGCCAGAGACGCAATCTGGTAGCCATGCTTTTTCAAGCCATTACTAAAAATATAGCTGGAGGCTTCACCATCTTTAAAACACAAATAGGTTGCTTTAAATAAAGCACTGGTATCAGGATGAATACCGTTAACGCTGAGTAAGTTAATCTGACTCAGGTAGTCTCGATCCTTGACCTGAGTGATCCAGTCGTAGGTGGCTCTGTTTTGCTCAATTTCAGCATGAAAATCCGGTCGGATACCCTGGTTGTACAGAGACTTCAAAGTGGTACCACAGCTGATAATAACAACCTGATCCCGATACTCTTTCAGGTAATCAAAACAATCATCCAGGCTAGGGCCATTACCTACGATAAACACAGGTAAATTCAGCGCTTTGTGGTTACTGTATTCGTTGTTTGCCTGTTTTAAAAAGCGATGGCCTGACAATAAACTGTGATAGGTATGAGCTATACCGTAGCGGGCATGATCATAATACTCGCCCATGGCCAACACTACTTTCAGCTCGGCACGTAAGTCTGCTATCGCCTTTTGCATGCCCACATTGTAGTAGCTGCTCAACATGTAAGTATCAGCTATTGCATAAGCTCCGACCTGATAAAACTGTGACATTAAATCATAAAAATAATGGCTGCCATCTCCACCCAGATTCAGATAGATGCGGCCGCCGTTATCATCTGCTTTCTGAATAATAGCAGCCCAATCAGAAACCCAAAGACTGGCAGCAAAAAAGTCCAGATTAGGTTCACAGACAAATAAATTTTTAATTTGACGCTGCTGAGTCAAGAGTTCAATGTGTTTGCCTAAGCCCACGCCAAAAACAATCAGAGTTTCGACCTGCTCAGGAAATTTACCCTGTTGCTTTAGTATTTTCGCAATCAGCGGCTGCAATTCAGCTATTTTGGAGAAATGCAGATAATTCCTGAATTTATGGCTGGTTCCCTGGCTGAGCACCACGTCGTCTTTAAAAGGATGCTCAATAAAGTAGTTTACTAATTGCTCAGATTCATCTGGTAAATCATGATGAAACAAAGCATGACGTTTTTGATGATAAAGATTAGGCAAGCCATTGTTGTCTTGCACCAACTGCCAGGCTCTGGTTTTATGCTCCAGCATCGCTTTATGCACTTTGGGGTAAAACTTTTCTAAAGCTGCCATATTGGCCTGGTACAACATCTGGGCTTGTTCAGTGTTGTAATCAACAGGCTGATAATCACCGAGCAAATTGCCGGCGCGCTCAGACACGTAATCGCTATAATCTTTGAATCCGGTAAACTGCCGAGTGGCCTGAGTTAATGCACTTTTATTACCTGAGTGCTGTACTAAATACTGAATCACCTCGTCCATCATCGGATGAAACTGGTGGCGGTAAATAAAAACTTGATTAATGTTTGGATCAAACTCCAGTAGCTCAGCTAACTCAGCCGGTACAGCTGTCGCATCAGACCCCATTTGCAGAAAAATGCGGGTTCCCATACTTTGAGCTGTTTCCAGCAATTGCAGCCAGTTATTGGCCTGGACGGAACACAGCAGAATATCTACATTAGGCTCATAGACCACCAGGTATCGTATCCTGCAGTTCATCAGCAGTTCATTCAGGTGGTACCCAAGCCCCAACCCAAAGACCAATAGCGCATCCACCTGCGGCGGTAACGCCTGATGCCGCCAGCTGCGGTCATCTTTTGGCTGGCTTAAATTGAAGTATGCAGCATGACTATAGTAGTGTTGTACCTCGTCCATCACTTCTTGCTGAGCAGCACTCTGATAAAAAACCCGGCCAGTAGCAAAGTCAACGATATTAAGCTCAGCATCTTTAGTACAAAACAAGGAATATTGCTGAACTTCATGCTCATGAATAACACCAACGAGGCTGGGAATATGTTGCCGAAAGGCGTCAATATTCTGACGAATATTACGGGCTATGCTCACAGAAACTTGTTTTTCCAGAGCTTCTTGCTGCCCGGCATTATCGAGGATTTGGTAATTGATGTATTTCAGCATATAAGCCTGGCACCTGCTTAGTTGTTGTCTCCGTAGCTTTGATGCGCCTTTTTGCCTTTACGTAATTGCAACATTCTGGCAGCTACAGTACTTCTCTCAGAAGTGACTTGTTCAGTGATAAGACTAACCCACTGCAAGTTATCTGCCAATATACTTTGTAAATCAGGTGTTTGTTGGGGATTTTCACAGAGTTGCACCAGCAAGACATGGAAGTCCTGCCAATGGATAGAAAATTGATCTGTCGGGTATTCTTCCTGCGCCAGCAAATCTAGTATTTGCTGGCGTTTTGCTGTTAGCTGATTGGTTAAATCTGTCATTAAGCGGAAGCCAATGCCGCCTGATTCTGCCGCTCCGCCAGCAATTGAAAACCTTTTTGCCGATCTTCCATTGGAATTGCATCCCAGCCAGATTTAATTTTAATCATAATTTCAATCACGTCATCTACTTTAACCGGGCTACTTTCACGGCTGGCCTGCATTAAATGATTCACCATAAAATCATACAAGGACCATAAATTCTGTGACACTTCGCCGCCAACATCCATATCCAGAGAGTGCTGCAGGGCTGAGATGATGCTCATAGCCTTAGACACAGTACGGGATTTTTCCGCAAAATCTTTCCGTTCCATAGCCCCCTTCGCTTTGGCCATATTCTCCAGCGCACCTTGCATCAGTAACTGAATTACCCGATGCGGGTCTGCGACAGCTAAATCGTCTTTCACTCCTACAGATTTGTAGGCCTTAATACCGTAACTCATGGCAAGCTCCTGTTAACTACCATATCGTGGCAAGTTTGCCAGCTGTTGCACCAGGTAACTGGACGTGCTTTGTAACTGACCCAAAGTGGAATCCAAAGCACCGTAACGCTGACGCAAAGTTTCTTCGTAGCTCACTATATATCGTTCAAAAGCCTCTCGATCTTTAGAATTTTTTTTCAATTGGTCTTTCAGTGAGGTTTCTTTGTTGACTAATAAACCGTCACGGTCTGTAAATTGAGAGATCACTTTATCCAGTGAGGCGGTAATACCGCCTTCAGCACCAAATAAGTCAGCAATTTTGTCATAGTTATTTTCCAGCGCATTATCAAAACGTTCACGGCCTGAATCGGCACCAAAAGAGCGTGCACTGGAGATTTCCATTCTGCCTTGATCATTAAATGTAATACCCAAGGCATACAAATTGCTCAGATCGTCACCACCGGATGAAAACGCACTGCCTAAGGTTCTGGTGACCTGGCTCATAATACTGCGCACCATAGGATCACTACTTAAAGCCCCACCCTCAGCCACTACGGTTTTACCATCATCCCCTATGGTACGGTTTTTTGTCAGGCTATTGACTTCATTTAATAAGCCGTTATAAGCATCCATAAAGGCTTTGATTTTATCTTCCGCAGCCTTTTTATCTGTTTCTATAGACAAAGTGGCATTGTTAGCATCAGGTGTGACTGCCAGCACTGTCAGCTCAGTATCCTGAATAGCATTAGTAAAAGTATTATTTTTACTAAATACACTGATACCGTCTATTACTACTTCGGCATTAGCCGCCTGAATAGCCACGTTCAGACCGCCAGACTCCTCATCGGTACTGCCAAAAGCTTGAGTGGAGACGCTATCAAGCTCGGCGTTATCGTTGGTAATTTTTAATTCATTACCCTGACCTGTGATGGATGATGTCAGTACTAATTTAGTACCAATGCCATCACCAGCATTAATAATGTTGGCGCTGACACCGAAATTACCATCTGCACTATTCACTGCCTTACGCAACTGGTCCAGTGTCATTCCCGCAGTCACTGCCACTTCAAAACTCTTACCATCCGCTTCGAAATTAAGCTTACCTGCTGTGGTACTTACAACAGCTGAAGCGCTGCTATAGGCATTATTCGCACTCTCAATCCGGCTGCCGGTAGCTAGGGATTTGACCTTGATATCAAAATTTCCGGGCGCAGCTGTGCTGCTGGATTTTGCTTCCAAATAAGTTTTAGTGTCAGTAGGTTGCTTGATACTGGTGGTTCTGGCTCGAAGTTTATCGTCACCCAACGCCGTTACTGTATCTTTAAACTTGGTCAACGCAGACTTTAATTTGCCAAAACCAGAAAGCGATGAATCAAGATCCTTCTTCGTAGTGTCCAGACGACTGACTTTGCTGTTTCGCTCCACAGTAACCAGCTGTGTAACCAAACTTTCAAGATCAAGCCCTGACGCAGCACCTAACGACCGGATTGCCATGATTCACCCTCTCTTTATATCGTTTTATCAATCATTAAACCTGTCGCAGAACCGAGGTCTTCCTGTAGTTTTTTGATCGCTTTGGCCATGGTCAGTACTTCTTCAGAAGGGATCTGTCGAATAACTTCTTTGGTCTCAAAGTCAACCACTTTTACTACAGGTTTACCTGACTCTTCATCAACAGAAAAATTTAAAGTACGTCCCTGAGAATTAACAAACTGATTGATATTCTCAACCGCTTCGCCCAGTTGGTCTTGTGTAATGGCCTGTTCTGATTGCGCAGGTTCGGCCTTCACCTTTAACTCCGGAGCTGTATTCTCTGCTGTACTTTTCATTTTATTCAGCTCAACTGCATCACCTGCAGCAGCTTTGGGGGCTGATGGCTGATAACCAAAATTACCCGTGATTACCGAACTCATGTGCATCTACCTCTGTATCGGCAAGCAAGGCGACAACTTTAATGAAGTGTCGCCTCCTTAGGCTTTATTTAAAAGGCCACTATTAGCCTAATAAAGATAGTGCAGTTTGAGGTCTGGTGTTAGCCTGCGACAATATAGTTGTACTTGCCTGCTGCAATATCTGTGCCCGGGTCAATTCAGCCGTCTCTTTCGCAAAGTCAGTATCCCGGATCTGGCTGCGGGCAGCTGATACGTTTTCAACGATGTTGCTTAAGTTACGGATAGTAGATTGGAAACGGTTTTGAAGCGCACCCAAATCAGCTCGGGCTGAGTCAATAGTTTTAATCGCGCTGTCAATGCTTGCAATAGCGGCAGAAGCACCACCGACACTGGACACTGACAAATCAGATAAACTCAGACCTGAAGTACCGAAACCACCATCCGGAGCTGTAGAAGACAAGTTGATACTGATAGTTTGGCCAGCGTTTGCACCGACCAGGAACTTCGCAGAGAAGTTACCTTTAAGCAGATCAATACCACCAAACTGGGTGTTCTGAGCAATACGGCTGATTTCAGTTTTTAACGCTGAAACTTCTTTCTGTAAAGCAACACGGTCAGAGGAACTGTTGATACCATTTTGGGATTGTACAGCCAAAACACGAATACGCTGCAATGAATTTGTGATTTCGTCCATTGCACCTTCAGCGACCTGAGCCACTGAAATACCATCATTTGCGTTACTGATGGCCTGATTTAAACCATTGATTTGACTTGTTAAACGGTTGCTGATTTGTAAACCAGCTGAGTCATCAGCTGCGCTGTTAATGCGAAAACCAGAAGACAAACGTTTGAATGATGAATCCAATGAGTTGCCTGACGTTAATAACTGACGTTGTGCGTTCAACGCGGATACGTTGGTGTTTACTGCTAAAGCCATAAGTCACTCCTTAAAGTTGCGGGGGTCTGCAAACCCTGGCGCAACCTTTCTTGTTAAGCGGAACCCCGCAATTCTCGCCAAACTGCAATTTGGCTTAACTAGCTATCGGCAACTGATTTCAGGACTTTAGTAAAAAAAGGCAATTTTTTTCCACTGAGCGGCAATAAAAATCTCTTTTCTTTATTTTTCATTAAGTTACGAATTAATTTTTTTATAAAAAAAGCAAAAAAAAATGGGGTCAGATCACATTGTTCACTCATAACAATGTGATCTGATAATCATCTAGCCTAAGTGGCC
>NZ_RZUF01000080.1 GCF_004005375.1 Rheinheimera sediminis
CCCTACGATTTGGTTGTGGTATTGAACCAATTTAAATTGCTGTCGAGAGTATCCAGCGTCTACTAAACTGAGTGAATTAAATCATGATCATTTAGGCAGAATATTTTCACAGGGGGCGGGGATGCTGAACTCTGTATTACCTCAAAGGCGCACAGGCCGTTTAAAAAACTTTGACTACAGTAACAACGGTTTCTACTTCATCACTTTATGTTGTTACAGGCGTTTTTTGCTCTTCGGTGACATTGTCGACCAGCAGATGCAAACCAATGCTCTTGGCTGCGTTGTAGCTCTGGAATGGCAAAAAGTACCAGAACGTTTTCCTGCTGTAGAGCTGCATCCATGGGTTCTAATGCCAAATCATTTTCATGCCATTCTCGCGCTATCCAACGAGCCAGGGAAAAAACGTACAACCTTAGGCTCAGTGGTTGGCTCTTTTAAATCTTTATCCCAAAAAGCGATTCGTGGTGAATTTGGTCAAAATACTCCGCATCTTTGGCAGCGCGGCTACTATGACCATGTGATTCGTAATGACGAGGCTTATCAGCATATAGCTAACTATGTTCAAACCAATCCTCAACGCTGGCAAGCGGACTATTTTAACGTTCAAGGCCGATGATTTTTTTCTGAGGTCAATCTGAACCGCAGGC
>NZ_RZUF01000081.1 GCF_004005375.1 Rheinheimera sediminis
TAGGTGTTCAGATAAATCAGAATACGCAGTTGTCAACCAAGCGGCACCAATAGAGTTCAATCCACGCCAATTTGATAAAGTAAAATCCTGAGTATGGAAACTCCGGCTTGATACTCTCTGCACTCCCTCCGTACTTATTGATATACGTTTGTTATCTAAAAATTTTATTAGTGCATCCATCGCTGATGTTTTTGCACTGTTATTCGCGCCGACAAAGATTGTCTCTTCTTCACTTAGCGCTAAATGGCAAGATTTTAATTTTCTGAAATTTTGAATGTCGATAAATGCAATTTTCAAAGTGTTATTCCTTCAACAAAATACTACTCTCTACTGATTTAATTCATCCTAACAACTGACGATGCTAACAGCATACTAACGCGGTGCTTTGCCCTGTAAGGCTTACTTTGTTTCATCTTGTTGTCTGTAAGCTAAATTAAATTCCCTTTGCTGGCAACATTATTGTATTTATTACAGGGATTTATTTGGATATCGGTCATGACCTTTCCAGATTCACAACGTCAATCTGTTGCGCAGTTCTCTTTGGCTCGATAAACCTTGCATAAGCGTTTGGATATTTTCTCTTTACGAATAATGTT
This sequence comes from Rheinheimera sediminis, assembly GCF_004005375.1. Lineage (GTDB taxonomy): Bacteria > Pseudomonadota > Gammaproteobacteria > Enterobacterales > Alteromonadaceae > Pararheinheimera. The sequence goes on from NZ_RZUF01000081.1 coordinate 597, forward strand.
ACCAACAATGCAAAACTGATCCACTCC
>NZ_RZUF01000082.1 GCF_004005375.1 Rheinheimera sediminis
TTTTCGGCCCTAAACCACCTACTTCAGTAGGTGGTTATCATGCAAAAGGCTTTGCCTGTAAAGACCTACCCATGCTAATTGCCGTTTTGATTTTTCGCGGAGTCAAAAGAGGTAATTAACATGAGTAGATATCAACAAGCATCGCATGTGTTCTGGCGGTGTCAATACCATATTGTTTGGACGCCGAAGTACCGGTTCAGAATACTGAAAGACAATGTAGGCAAGGAAGTCTGGCGTTGTATTCAGGTTTACAGTGCTCAGTTGGGTTGTGAAGTAGTGGAGCTGAATGTCCAGATCGATCATGTTCATTTGGTGATCAAAGTGCCACCGAAGGTATCGATCTCGAGCTTAATGGGGGCGTTAAAAGGAAAAATAGCGTTGAAGTTGTTCAGCAAATTTCCTCATCTGAGAAAGAATAAAATGTGGGGAAATCATTTCTGGCAACGAGGTTATTTCGTGGATTCAGTGGGAATAAACGAAGATATAATTAGGCGCTATGTGCGGCACCAAGAAAAAATGGAACGGCAAGAGCAGGCCGAATTGGCGCTGGACTAGACAAAGGGCCCCTTTTAGGGGCTTAACACAAAGCCACCTTCTTCAGAAGGTGGATTCTTTAC
>NZ_RZUF01000083.1 GCF_004005375.1 Rheinheimera sediminis
AAAAGCGAGTTGAGGCGCAAAGAAAAAGCTTTGGCTGAAACCGCAGCCTTGTTGGTGCTTAGAAAAAAGTTAAATGCGCTTTGGGAGAACGACAACGAGGACGATTAACCTTGGTCTCAGAGCGCACTGAATGTGTAAACTTGATACAGGAAGCAAACCAGGCTGGAGCGAGACTTCCTCTGGCCTGCGAAGAAGCTAGCATCACACTGCGCACTTATCGGCGCTGGTATCGGGATGGCAAGATCACCGCTGATAAAAGGCCGGATGCGGTTCGTCCACAGCCCTCGAATAAGCTGACGGAAGCCGAGCAGGCGAAGATTATTGAGGTATGCAATTGGCCAAAGTTTGCCAGCTTGCCGCCATCGCAGATCGTCCCAACGTTGTTGGATGAAGATGAATATTATGGTTCTGAATCAACATTTTATCGGGTACTAAAAGCCTTTGGTCAGCTGCATCATCGTGGCCGGAGTTTAGCGCCGAAGGGGTCAACGCTGCCAACAACCTACACAGCGACCGGGCCTGGCCAGGTGTTCTGTTGGGATATAACCTACTTGCCAAGCACGGTGCGTGGGCAGTTTTACTACCTGTATATGCTCGAGGATGTGTTC
>NZ_RZUF01000084.1 GCF_004005375.1 Rheinheimera sediminis
ATTATGCCCGCCAGACCCTACAAACCTCAGGATAAAGCCAAAGCGGAAGTGGGCGTACAGGTAATTGAACGCTGGATTTTAGCCCGGTTGCGCCATCACACCTTCTTCTCGCTGGCAGAACTGAATCACTGCATCAACGCACTGCTGCAGGAGGTGAATGAACGGCCCTTTAAACAATTTAGCGGTAACCGCCGGGAATGGTTTGAACAGCTGGATAAACCGGCACTTGGCAACTTACCGCGTGAAGCCTATCAGTACACTGAGATTAAACAGGTCAAGCTGAATATCGATTACCACGTGCAGTATGGCGAACATCTGTACTCCGCCCCCCATCATCTGGTGGGCGAAAAGTTAGAACTGCACGCCACTGACCGCCTTATCACGCTGTACTTCCAGAATAAACGGGTTGCCAGTCATCCGCGGGTAAACCGGCGTGGCATGAGTACCCAGGCAGAGCATATGCCCACCCGGCATGAAAAACACCACCAGTGGTCCCGTGGCCGGTTGATGAACTGGGCCAAAGACATTGGCCAGGATACCCTCGACTGGGTGGTTCGGGTACTGGACAGTAAAACGCATGAACAACAAGGCTACCGGGT
>NZ_RZUF01000085.1 GCF_004005375.1 Rheinheimera sediminis
TGCGTATTCTGATTTATCTGAACACCTATTCTGGTGATTGTGAACACCAGTTTTTTCCCGCGTTGGGCTCAGCTCCTTTTTAGCTCAGGTGTTCATTTTCAGTCAATTCACTTTTGTCTTTTCGCATTGATTCTCCCTTTAATTTCAATCGGTGGGCGTTGTGCATCAGTCGGTCCAGGATGGCATCGGCCAGCGTGTTATCTCCAATCGCCTGATACCATTCTTCTGTTGGCAACTGACTGACCATGATGGTCGATGCGTGTTGGTGCCGGTCGTCCATGATTTCCATCAGATCGTTACGCTGCGCTGCTTTGAGTGGCTCCAGGCCCCAGTCGTCCAGAATTAGAACGTCATATTTAGCAATGTGTTTCAGTGCTTTACTGTAGCTGCCGTCTGCTTTCTGTTGATTTAGTTCCAGCAGTAAACGTGACAGTCTGTAGTACTTTGCACTGTGGCCTTTTAGGATGGCACTGTGAGCTAAGGCGCACGCCAAATAGGTTTTACCGCTGCCACAGGGGCCTGTGATCAGGATGTTTTGTTGTTTGTTCACCCAGCCACTGCTGAGCAAACCACTCATCAC
>NZ_RZUF01000086.1 GCF_004005375.1 Rheinheimera sediminis
TGTAGATGTATGGACTCCCCTCCCTGAGAGGGATTATGGTGAAGTTGTCACACAAACCAAAAGAGAGTCCATACATGGAAAACTATACAGTGCTTGCTATCGACCTTGCAAAATTAGTCTTTCAGATAGTGAAAACAACAGGTTTCGGCAAGCTGGTTTATAACAAAAAAGTGAATCGTGAAAAGCTAAAAGAATTACTGCGTAAAGAACCTAAAGCGTTGGTGGTGATGGAAGCGTGCGGAGGCAGTCACTACTGGTGCCGTTACGCTCAATCGCTTGGTCATGAGGTAAAAGCCTTGCCAGCCCGTCGGGTAAAAGCGTTTCGCCAGGGTCAAAAAACCGATGCAAATGATGCATTAGCCATAGCTACTGCGGCGCGGCAGCCGAATATGAAACCAGCGAGAATTCTGACGACAGAAGAGCAGGGTTTGCAAGGAATTGAAAAGATGCGCCAGCTGTTAGTGGCCCATAAAACCGCGATGAGTAATCAGCTTCGTGGATTGCTGAATGAATTTGGTGTAGTGATTGCTAAAAGTGATGCAGC
>NZ_RZUF01000087.1 GCF_004005375.1 Rheinheimera sediminis
TTACTACCTGTATATGCTCGAGGATGTGTTCAGCCGAAAAATTGTTGGTTCTGAGGTACATGAACAGGAATCAGGTGAAAACGCTGCTCAACTGTTAGAACAAACGCTGATCCGGGAGAAGTGTTTACACAGTGGCCTGGTGCTGCATTCGGATAACGGCGCGCCGATGAAATCGCAGACCATGCGAATGAAAGCCTATGAACTTGGCGTGACGACCTCGTACAGCAGGCCACGTGTCAGCAATGATAATCCGTTTGCAGAGTCGCTGTTCCGCACCTGCAAATACCGGCCGGACTGGCCATCAGCAGGCTTTAAAAGCCTTGATGAAGCAAGAGCTTGGGTGTTGAAGTTTACGCGCTGGTACAACTACGAACATAAGCACAGCAAGTTGCGGTTCGTGACGCCACACCAACGCCATACCGGTCAGGACGTTGCGATCTTGACGCAAAGAAAAGAACGGATTGAAGCGGCGAAAGCAGCAAATCCAAGCCGTTGGGGAAACCGCGAAGTCCGGAACTGCACACCAGTGGG
>NZ_RZUF01000088.1 GCF_004005375.1 Rheinheimera sediminis
TACCGGCCTCCCGTGCTGAATTGATTTCTGTAGCACTGGAGCTGGGTTTTGCTTTTCATCACTGCACACCAGAAAAACTGATGCTAAGTAAAAAACTACAAGCCGACAGTTATTTACCTTCAGCCGCTACTCACAGTATAGGAGTGGGCGCTGTGGTGTTATCCGCTTCAGGTAAAGTACTGCTGGTACAGGAAAAACCGTTGGAGGGCCGAAGCCCGTCTTATTTTAAGTTGCCAGGTGGTATGGTGGATGCCAAAGAACATTTGGTTGAGGCAGTTATTCGTGAAGTGCTGGAATAAACAGCTGTTGCAGCAAGTTTTGATAGCTTTTTAGGATTACGCCATCATCATCAGGGCCAGTTTGGCGCATCAAATTTGTATATGGTGTGCCGTTTAACAGCCGAAGAAACTGAACCTAAACCAGACCCCCGCGAAATACTACAGGCCCGCTGGTTCGACTGCGCTGACTATCTGGCCGACCCCAACGCCAGCCATTACAACAAGTTGCTGGTACAAACAGCGATA
>NZ_RZUF01000089.1 GCF_004005375.1 Rheinheimera sediminis
CTTTCTTTTGGCGAAGCAAAAGAAAGCTATCTCGCCTAAGGCGAAACGCTTTGAACACAAGTAGTAGGTAACCAGAAGCTACCACAGGCCGGAAAAACAGCCTGAAACTCAGGATTTATTTCACCATCTGCTTATCGGTGTCAATAGCGTAACGAAACCCTCGCGCACTGCAGAGTGCTTGCGCTCGGCCACAAAGCGTGTGGAGGACCTGAAACTTATGTGGCGTATTCGACTGAGCATACAGACGAAGCTGAGCTGTTAAAGCTTGCTGAACACTATAAAAATGCACAACAGACCATGCAAAAGCAGGAAAGAATGTATTCTGACTGCGCTATTGTGCCAGAACCCAAGGTGGGGTGGGTGAATGGCTATTGTGTACTTGGGGCTGAAAATGTTTTATAGAGAAAGCTGATGATGTCCTATGCAGAATCTTTTGCGGTTATTTTTCACAGGGTAGCCGAGCGTAAAGGGGGCAAAGCCGCATTGCAGTTTTTGTTAAATAAACCCCGTACAG
>NZ_RZUF01000009.1 GCF_004005375.1 Rheinheimera sediminis
ATTGACACCGAGAGGCTAATGGGTGACCCCAAGCTGTTCAGGCCGTGGCTTCAGCTGCTTTGATCATCTGATATAAATCATCTTTTAAGTGCAGACGCTGTAATTTTTGCTGCTCCAGATAATCGTCGCTACAAACTTCTGAGCCTTGCTCAATACGGTGTATTTCGTGGTCAATTTCATGGTAACGGCTGAACAGCACTGCAAAGTGATTGTTGTGTTGCTTTAACTGATGGATCTGTTCTTTGTATTCCGGAAACTCTGAATGTAAATCGTGTTTATCTGGCATGGTTTTTCCCCGTTGGTTGTGTGCGCAGCACTAGTAAAGCCTCTTCCAGTACAAGTACTACAGCTTGATTATGTGTGATTAAATTGTGGCTCTTTGTGCTATACCCCATGCTACGCCTTTGTTCTGACAGTTTTTTGATCCAACACAAAGTTGATGAGATTGGCAAAAGAAAACTCAGTATTTCAAGCTTCGGCTGACAGAAGGATTTAGCGCAACTGGCGGGTACTGCGGCATTGCAGCAACACAGTACCCGGTCTGAGTTATTTCAGCAGACTATGCTGCAGGCTAGCCTGTTTTATTTCTAAAACAGTCACCTGAAGAGGATCAAGCCGGCAGCTGTGGCAAAGTAACCTGGCCAGAGCTGCCATGCGCCAGCTTATGCGGTTTTTGTTTAATGCATCTTTGGTCACTACCCAGCGTGACAATGCTGTGCTCATCTCCTTGCTGATGTGCTGGAGCTGTTGATAGCTCAAGCCTGCTGGAGTCTGAAAACTATGTCTGATTATTTTCAGTTGGTGCAGATATTTTTCCCATCCATCAGCACAACGTGCTACCTCCCAGATTAATTCTTCCTCATCCTTCAGTCGTTTTGCCAGAAATTTAGGCTGAGTATTAGTACCTGCCAGTTTGCGTAATTTGGCAGTGTTTTGTGTCCAGTCTGAGAAGGTTTCATAACACTTGTCGTTTTTCCACCATGGCACTAGCTGGTCAGCGACTTCAAACTGAATGGCACAGGCGGTTTCAAATTGTTGTTTTGGGTTTTGCTCCACCAGACTAAACAGTTGATCGGTCGATATCTGCAACGCCAAATTTAACGCCACATTGCGCCAGCTGTTATGTTGTCTTACTGAACCTAAATCTAACAATGCCAAGGCTCTTGAATTTAACCCTTGGTTGGCTAAACCTGCAGCGACCAGGCTGTTAAAAAACTCTGTTGCATCATCAGCTTTAAGTTTTTCTTCGCTATAGCTGTAATTAAAGGTCAGGCTGCCTTGAGCCCGAGGCGCAGATTGGGCATCTATCAGTTGTTCTATGCTGGTTAAACTGGCTTCTCGTTGCTCGCCCAGAAACTTAAAGCGGGCACTGATATCAGCAGTGCTTTTGGCTGCGACTACATGCCCATACATATCGACCGCAAATACAGCACCGTAACTGACTACTTTGTTCCAGCTTAATTCAAAGCCAAATAAATCAAAGGTTAAGCCTGTAGTTGTAGCCTGGCTGAATTGTTGTTTAAATAGGTACTCAACCTGATTGATGCTGCCTTCTGCTAGCGCCTCTTTCAGCAATTCTGGTACAGACTTAAGCTGCCCTATCAGGCAGGACTTAAATAAAGCCCGGCTTATGGCTGAGCTTTGACTGACAACAAAACTACATAAGGTCTGACTCTGGTTATCTTGTTGTATTGAGGTCATAAAACTTAACCCCAACTGGCGTTCGGACGCCTGGGTGATAGCCTCTGCTAAAGCCTGGCGTTTTTGACCATACAAAGTTAACCAGTCTTGGCTGCGCTTTAAAACTGCTGGCAAAGGTGCGGGTAGAACCACCAGATCCTGCAATTTCAGGCCTGCAGCATCCAGTTTTTCGAACAATTGCGGTTGTCCAATCACCTGCTGTGCCCACTGTTCGAGTTGTTGTTGCAGGTTGTGCCGAATCTCAGTAGTCAGTTGCTTGAGTTCAGGTGTCAGCAAGGTGGCGAGTTTTTGTTGTAGTTCGGGCTGAGCTGTCAGTGATGCCACCAGCTTGTCGACCAGTTGAGGTGAATCCGCCTGCCATGGGTCAAAATATTTACTTAATAGATCTGCTATTTGTTGTTGCAGATAGTTTTGTAGTTCGGCTTGTACTTCGTCAGTCTCAGCTAAATTAAACAGCACACTGCTGAGTTGAACCAAGACCAGATTCTGCGCTGTACTCAGCCTGGTTTTTACTTTTTCCTGCAACAGCGCATAAGGGTTTGCCAGTTGTTTTAGCTGCTCTAACAATGGCTCTGGGTCTGTTGTTTCGGTCAGTAATTTTTCGGCCAGCTGTTCAGCACCTGTTACTTTAAGGCTTCCACCCAAAGTTAAACCTGCTTGCTTTTCATGTGCTTTAGTTCTGGTTAATTTTACTTCTAATTCTGTTGCATTGAGTTTGGTCAGGATGAGTTCAAAGGCCCCAGACAATAACAAACTACTGCTTAGCGTGGCTGCTACTTTGAGCTGAACTCCGGGAGTATGTGCATCAGCACCTGCTTTAGTAAAATTGCGGATCAGCTGCTGACCTATATTGAGTTCAGTTGTTGCTTCAATGCTACCCGTCAGCGTCAGGCATATCCTTTGTGGTGCGTAAGGTTCACTTAATTGTTGCAGTGCGGCATCAAGATCGGCCCATTTGGGTAAAGTGCTAATCGCTTTGGGCAAAACCTGAATTAGATCCTCGTGATCCGGTGCGACAAAAAAAAGATCATAACTGGCCTTTTGCTCACTTTTTGCACTGAGGCCCCAACTGCCATTGGCAAGCGGTACTGTGCCTGTACCAAAGCTTGTGCTCAACACTCCGTCCAGCCCCAGTCTGACCAAGGCCTGACTGAGGCGGATCTCTAACTGATGATCAGTGGCGGCGTCGGCTTTGTTGTACACATCAAGTTCGGCCTGCACTTTAACTTTGCCGTGAAAACTCAAAGGGACAGCGGCGGCTTTAGTGGTGAGAGTTTTGTCTTTGGCCAGCAGTTCAGTCTGGTATTCCCATTCGGGAGTAAAGTCTTTCAGTGGTTTAGAAAAGTCCAACAGCAGATTCAGTAGTTTGCTTTCGTTTTGTGTCACTAACTCTCTGCTGAGCAACTGGTAACTGCTTTTGTAGGCTTCTAAGTGCTTTGGCCAATTATTGCTGTCGGCATAAGACAGCAAACGTCTTAAAGCAGTCAATGTAGACGGGTCGGAATGCTGCTGTTTTTCCGTTTGGATCAGATCATTCAGCGTCAGGGCAAAAAACAGCCATTCCTGACTTTGATCCATAGTGGGCAGAGTATGTTGCATCATAGGTCTCCTTTTATCAGGTGATAAAATCCCACCAGTTCTCTACAGCAGGCTCTATTGGCTATGAATGGGATTTAAGTTATGAGTGTTGCTCCATGGTTTGAGCATTGGCTTCGCAGGACGGACTTTACCCGGACAGCTGAGGGCAGCAAGAAAGCTGAATTGAGTCTGTGACGTTTTGATAATTTGTCAAGTTCGGAACAATAAAGTAGGTTAATTTGTGGCTTTGTTTGAAAAGCCTGCTTTACTAATTGTTGTCAAAATGTAGACAAGGAGCAAAGTCATGTCAGATCCTCTTGCTGTTCCCGCCATTCAGCCCCAAGAAACTGAAGCCGTTTTCCAGCTCGGACTTACTATGGCCGGAGCTATTTCTGCCGGCGCTTATACGGCAGGAGTTTTTGATTGTCTGATCGCCGCTCTGGAGTTGTGGCAGCAAAAACGAGGGCAAGCCAATGTGCCCAAACACAAAGTAGTGATTTCAGTGATATCGGGGGCTTCGGCTGGCAGCATAGTGGGTGCAGTAGGGGTAGCTGCAACCGCAGACCGTAAAGCCGGGTTACAGCATAAACAAGTGCCGCAGGTTGGGCAGGTTAGTTATACCTTACCCATGCTGTATCAGGCCTGGGTTCGTTTGCCTGCATTTTTATCAGAAACGCAGCAGGCGTTGTTAGGCCTTGACGATTTAATGGCTAAAGCTCCTTTGGTGTCAGTGCTGAATTCAGCTGCATTGGCTGATATTGTTGAGCAGTGTTTTGCCAATTATCAAAAAACTGCCGAGCGTAAAGCTTATTTCAGTTCCTCGCTGCATTTGTTTTTTACCCACTCTAATTTGCGTGGTGTGGGGTATTCGGTACCTTTTACAGCAGGTGGTCAACTCAAAACGGGTTATGCCATGACAAATCATGCCGACCGCACACACTTTGTGGTCACAGACCTTGGCTCTACTAATCTGACTAGTGTATGGGCTGATCCTGATCCTGCTATTCCAATGCAATTGCAATGGTTAGAAACTGAAAAAATAACGGCCAAAGATATCCTTGATCCCAGTCAGGACTACAAAACCGGACCCTGGGCCAAATTCGCCGGTGCGGCTTTGGCATCCGGCTCCTTTCCTGCCGCCCTGGCTGCCCGTTATGTCAGCGTCAATACCTTAGGCCATTATGTTGCCCGACAGTGGCCTTTGCAGTTTCCAGAGTCGTACAGGGCGAAGTATAACTTTCGTTTAATGCCGCTCCTACCATCGCAACTGATTAGTCCGGAAAAACTAGCCACACTTTTTACTGAAAAAAATACCGCCACTCTGATGAGCGATCCGGTTGCTGCTGTCACTTTGCCTTACACCGCAGTAGACGGTGGGATGTTTAATAACGAACCTTTTGAATTAACGCGTTTTAGTTTGATGAAAAATCCGCCAAAACCAAACCCAAGAGATGAAAAGTTTGCCGCTTTAGTCGCCAGGGCTGTCGTGATGATTGACCCTTTCCCGCCGCAGCATGCACAAGAAGCGAAAGAGACGGCTGATGGTGCGTCCACTGAGCCTTTTGCAGATGCTTTGCTGCTGAAGGTTATAAAGGCGTTAATCCCTGCTTTTCTGAATCAATCCAGATGTAAATTTGATGAACTGGTGGCCGCTTATGACGAGCAGGTGTATAGCCGTTATCTGATTTCTCCTTCGCGGAAAAATGCCGCTGGACAAGCTGAAGAGCATGCTTTGGCGTCAGGTTTAGTCGGCGGTTTTGGTGGCTTTTTAGCAGAAGCTTTTCGCGCTCATGATTATCAGTTGGGGCGGCTGAATTGCTATCACTTTTTAAAACATCACTTTAGTTTACCTGCAGATTATGAGGTGGTTCGTCAGGGGTACGCTGAAATCAGCAGAGAGGGGTTTTACACTGATTCAACCGAAAAAGAACTGCAGATTATCCCCATCTTTAGTGACTTTCCCGAACCCAGGCAGCCGGACTGGCCCTTAGTTGGAGCGACTGAACTCAATGCGCTGGTTGATGCTGCGGCAAAACGGGCTGATTTGCTGGTGCCCGCTTTAATAAAGGAGTCAGAACCTAAATTTTTTATGAAACTGGCCGCAACACTCATCTGGAAACTATGGGGTAAGAAAAAGTTAAAAACAGCTCTGTATAAGATACTGGAGACAGATCTGAAAGAGAGAACACAGTGGCGATCTTCTTGAGCAAGCTGGTGTAAAAATTCTTGCTGGCACCGATACCCCAGACTCTTTTGTCTTTGCAGACTCGGGTTTACCCGACGAGCTGGCGTTGTATCTGCAGGCAGGTTTAAGCCCTTTAGAAGTGATTCAAACCGCTACTATGAATTCCGCCATTTTTGCTGAAGATCAAGCGAACAGCATCAGGCTGAATCTGAATTTGTTATGGGATGCGCTGATGAGTGCTCCTATGCGTCAGCAATTTGCGGACTAAGCAGGCTCTTTGTATTGAAAGAGCCTGCTTAATCTGAGGCTTAATTCTCAATTCTTGCTAAAAGTGTCGCGAGTTCCTCGATTTTACTAACAGTTTCTTTCACCAGCTCGTCAATTTCATTACTAGAGCTTCGGGATCTGGAGGCCAGTGAGCGCACTTCGTCTGCGACAACGGCAAAACCTCTGCCCATCTCACCGGCTCGCGCAGCTTCTATGGCGGCATTAAGTGCGAGCAGGCTGGTTTGCTCTGAGATGCCATTAATTGTGGTGATAATTTGACTGATGGTCTGGCTGGCTTGCAATACGGCTTGCATCGCAGTTTGAGTTTCATTCAGCGCTATTTTACGTTCAGTGATATCAACACCAAACATCACGTATTGAGTAATCTCACCTCTGAAGTTTTTTAGCACACAAAATCTGCTATCCAACGCCAGTTGTTTGTTGTCTTTGCCTTTGAAAATGAAGGTGCGCCCTATATAACCTTGAGTTTGAAGCTCCTGTTTTTCTTCACTACTTAGCGAATTCCAGATCTCAGCTCCCAGCGATGGCAGACTTTGAGCTGGATCCAGTCTTTGTTGCATCATCTCGTTAATTTTTATCAGCTGACCTTCGGGTGAAAACTCCAGGATCACCAGAGCGCCACTGATAGCATTAAGTTTTTGTGTAAAGTCCAGCGCCATTTGTTTTACTTCGGTTACGTTCGCCTGCACCGAAATAAAATACTCCAGCTGACCAGTAGCCGAAAAAATAGGGGTAATGGACAAAGATATCCAGTAGGGAGTGCCGTCTTTGCTGTAGTTTAGAATTTCGTCGTAAAAGGAGCGTTTATCCCGAATATATTCTCTGATCCGTTGCACTGTATCTGGGTCTGTGTCTTTACCCTGTAAGACTGAACCAGGTTTTTTACCTCGCATAAAGGCCATATCGTAGCCTGTAAGTCGCTCAAAACCGTTATTCACATAACGGGTCAGGCCTTGTGCATCTGTAATAACGACAGAGTTATCTGTTTTATTAGCAACCAGTGACAGCATGGCCATTTCTTCGCGTTTTAGCACTTCCTGAGTGACATCTTTGACAAAAGCTGTGTAAACGGTCACACCGCCCAGTTTTACTTTACTCAGTGACAATTGGCCCCATAGCACAGCACCATCTTTACGCTCTATTTTAATTTCCCGGCTGGTGCCTACTATTTTATCCTGGCCTGTAGTGCGGTTTTTATTCACATAACTATCGTGCTCGGGTTGAATAGCTTTGGGCACTAACATTTTCACGTTTTGGCCTATCACCTCATTTGGGTGATACCCCCACAGTTTTTCTGCGGCTTTGTTGTAAAAAGTCACCTCATTGCGTTCGTTGATAACGACCACTGCGTCCAGAGCCTGAGATAAGGTTTGTTCTATCATCTCGCGGGCATCACGCTCTTTGGTTACATCCTGAACGAAGGCTGTGTAGTGTTTTTTTCCACGAATTTCAATTTGTGATAGCGACAGTAAAGCCCAAATACGTACACCATCTTTGCGTTGTAGCTGTACTTCCCGGGAGGTACCGACAATACGGTTGGTGCCTTCAGTTCTGTGTCTGTTCACATAGCCGTCGTGGCTGCTTCTTATCTCACTGGGAACCAGCAGCGAGACGTTTTGCCCTATCACCTCATCACGCTTATAGCCCCAGAGCTTTTCAGCAGCCTTATTAAAAAAGGTCACTAAGTTTTTTTCATCAATACTGACAATGGCAATAATTGATTGTTCAAGTGCTTGTTTCTCAGCGCTTTCTGCAAAAAAGCCAAACATGGGCAACTCCGGTTAACAAAAGTTGATTTGAATCTAGTCGCCTGAAGAACGAATTTCCACCAGAAAGCTTTGAAAATGAACAATTAAATTTTTTGCCTGGCGGTGATCGAAAAAAAAACAGCTGCTGCGGCGAAAACACTGCAAAATACCTGAATTCCTAGGACTCCTGTATTTGTGAGTTTGTAAGCCTGAAGAGGCTGTGACAAAGTATCTATGGTTATTTGTCCTGGGCGGGACCTGTGAGTGGGGAGTTTAGACAAAAAGAAAGCGGGCAATACAGCCCATTTAGCCCATCAGATAACTCGCTTGTCCGGCTTCGCCCGAGGTAAAAAGCCCTGTAACGCCCAGCAATTCGGGATGGGTAGCACTACTGATAATCACAAACTGGCTTTTTGCGACGCCCTTTTCAAAAGTGCCATCGTGTTTCAGCGTCAGTTGACAAGGTGCATCGCCAAGCTTGCCGCTAATAAATTCAAAGCCGTTAAAGCAGGCGTTCCCTGTTGTTTCATAGTTCAACTGGTACTGCACTTCGCTGCTGCCAGTGATATTCCCACTGTAGCTTTGGCTTACCAGCGCTTTGCTGAGTTTTGCTCCTTGCTCAAAGGATGTGATGACCGACTCTTGCCAGTTGGTTATTTGAAATCTGCCTTTCAATTGCATGAGTTGTTTTGCCTTTCTTGTTTAATGATGCTGATTTCACAGTATCATGCGATTGAAGCTGGGTATTGTAAAAACACGTCATTCCGACGCTTTGCTGTGGGGTAGGGTTTTGCAAAGCAATCACAATCCAATCACTGGGGTGCTGCACCAACGCCAAAGCGCTGAACTCTATCAGCTAAGGCATTATCTGCCTGATGCCGCACTGGCCGAATTGATTGAGCAATTTTGGCTGGTGGATTGGGACTTACGCGGTAAAGCCACTCACATTCAACAAAACTTACCAGACCCGAATTTCCATTTGGTGATTAGCAATGGCACTGCCTCTCTGCTTGGGCCTGTCAGCAAAAGTTATAGCTATGAGATGCAAGGCAAAGGCCAGATTATTGGCGTTAAGTTTGCGTTGGGCGCATTGACTGAACTGTTAAACTTCAAACCTGCCGACTTTATCGATCAGCAGTTGGATGTGCAGCAGCTGTTCGCTATAGATAGTCGTCAGCTATTGTCTGAGTTGTCGATGGCAAACTCAGATCAGCAACGGGTCGCCATACTGCAATGCTGCTTTAAACCCTTTGCTATTGCGCCCTCTGTACAAGCTGCCAGAGTGCGGCAACTGGTTCATCTTATCAAACAGCACTCAGACATCACCAAAGTTGAGTTGCTGTCTGAACGCAGCAATCTTTCGGTGCAGGCCATTCAGCGTTGTTTCCGCCAGTATTTAGGCATCACCCCGAAGTGGCTGATCCGAAAATATCGGTTGCACCACTGCTTGCTGCTATTGGAGCAACAATCAGTGGAGATTGCCGATCTGGTCGAAGCTTTGGGTTATACCGATCAGTCGCATTTAATTCGCGATTTTAAACAGTTTTTGGGGGTGACTCCAGCCGCCTATAAGTTAGCTCCCTGAGCTGCAGGCAAAACAGATAAAATCCTTTACCATAACGGCAGTTTTTACCGGATGAGACACCAAAACGTGATAGGACTAGGGGATCAAAACGCCAGCTTTAGGGTCTATGTAGAAAACAGACCCAAAATGCCACAATACCAGCAGTTGTTTGACTGCGAAGCGGTGCAAGCGGGTGATATCGATCTGATATATCAGCACTGCGGCAATGGCTGGCGCAAGCTGTTTAATGTTTACGCCAAACTGCTATGCGCTTTGGACCCAAAGTTATTTAACTTCCCGACTCAGGCCGCCAGTTGGCAGCAGTATCGTGACCAGTTTTTGCTGCAACAAGCTTCAGACACAGCGCTGTTATTTGATATGCCGCTGCTCAAGCTTGCCGACAATACTCTTCATTTAATTGCTGGCCGCACCCATGCCAAACAGCTGATCCAGCAAGGTTTAGCTTGCCAGCTGCATTGGCTGAATGAAGAGTTTGCGATAGACCCCAGCAGCAAAGTACTGGTGACGCCTTATTTTGATTACCGCCAGCTGAGTAATGAAAAGATTGAGTTTTCGGCCACATTGTTGCGTTCATTGCGAAGCTAACCCGCTAGTTGTTGCCAAAAAGCGCTGAATTTTTTCTGGGTAACAGCCCCGTTGCCACGTTATGATGGCGCATCACTTTTTGTCAAAAACTCTCTTTATTCTCAGGACTGTTGTATGAGCTCAGCTGTTTCTTTGCCCACTGATTTAGTCCCTGCCGAATTGGCTGTATTGGCTGTTACTGCCTTATGGGACAGCGACATTAGCCAAACCCAGTTATTACAAATTCTGGTGTTAGCTGGCGTTAAAGATCAGGACGGCATGGCTTTTTCGCAGCCTAAAATAAAAATGCTGCTGAACCAACTGCTGCACAGGGATTTGATCATGCATCCTGAAGGCCGGGGTTATGCGCTAAACGACTTAAAAATGCCTGAGTTGCGATGGCTGATTATCCAAAAGCTGGACCAGCAACAACAGTTGCAGCTGTTTATTCAGAGTACCAGGCAGTATTTGACGACATTGGGTGAATACCACAGTTGGGGTTTTTATACGGATAATTTTTGTCGCAGAGAAATCTTTTTTGCGGCCCTGATGGCTAACCAGCAAGACCTGTTGCAGTGGCAGGAACAATTCCTCAGTGGTGAAAATGAAGACTGTGATACTGTCGTCGCCTTGTTTTTTCAGCACCCAATTGGCGCTGAATTTTTTGCCCGCATTGACCCCATAGTGCAAGAAATGTTGTTGCACGACGAGTTGGCGTTAAGTAGCTTGTTGTTGAGCGATTGTGCTGCTTTGTATCACTACTGTTGTAACTTACAGGATTCCGGTGCTCCACTTGCTTTAATAGCTCCGCATTTGGCGATTCAGGCTTTGTTGCGGGGCGACTTTGTCAGGGTGATGCTGTTGCTGAATATGCACCCGGATTTATGTCTGCCAGCCCGTTTTGCCATGGCGGCGATGGAAGGTAACTTTGATGCGGCCATGCTGATGGCGGAACAGCATCTGAAAAATATAAAAAAACAAACCGGCAAACGAAAAGTTTTTATGCACGGCTTTTCCGGTTTGATCTATTTGCTGCTGTTACTGGGGAAAAACTCTGCGGCAAGCATCAAATTAGCCCGTGAGCATCTTGCCCTTGGAGTGCAGGATGGTTATGACTTAAGTTACCCGGTGTTGTCGCCTCTGGTTGAACATCTGGCCACTGGTACTCCGCTGTTGCCAGCAGAAGCAGCACCTTATCATTTGCTGCAATTTGATATAGATATGTTATTTACTGGCTATGGCCTGTATTGGCAGGATGCACCTGCTACCGACCTATTGCAGCAGCATTTAATTCAAATGCGCCAGCAGATGCACGACTATGGCTACCTTTGGGTGGTGGCTGAGCTGGATCAGTTACTGACGAAGCAGTTTGATGCAGAACCTTTGTTACCCGGCTGGCATCAGAAGCACAAGTTGACACCGCTGCTGGACGCGATAAAGCGGGAAGAAAGCTGGGTGGTGGCTTTAAAAGCCTTAATGCAGCTGAACCCTGGTGCAGTGACTGTGACTAAAGGCAAAGAAGAGCGTATTGCCTGGTGTTTTACTGAAACAGGACAAAGTTTAAAAATTGAACCTAAAGAGCAAAAACTCAGTGCAGCAGGTCGTTGGAGTAAAGGTAAACCTATCGCCTTAAAACGCCTGATGCGGGAGCAGGAAACGGTACCTGCTTTGACTCCTCAGGATAAACAAGTTGCTGCTTGTATCCGGCGCTATGAGCAATATTACGGTGGCAGCAGTTACGAACTGGATATGGCATTAGCTTTAGTGGCGTTAATTGGTCATCCTGCTTTGTGTTGGGCTGATGCTCCGGATAGCAAACTTGAAGTTGCCAAAGGCGACGTAGTGCTGCAATTAAAAGAAAAAGCCGGGCAAATCAGCCTGCAACTGGACCCTAAAATCCGCTCCGATCAATCCGTGGTCTGGCGCAAAGAAACCCCGACTAAAATTACCGTCTATAGTCTGACGCCAGCAGTGAAACAAGTGGCGGCTATAGTAGCGAATGGTTTAAAAGTACCAGTGGCTGCAAAGGCCCAACTGGTAGAAGCTATTTCGGCCATAGCCCCTGTGCTGACTGTGCACTCAGATTTACCCGAACTCTCAGCAGCTTTGCCTGAAGTACCAGCCGATAGCTGTTTATATGCGCATTTATTGCCTTACAGTCAGGGCTTACGGCTGCAAATTTCAGTGCGGCCGCTTGCTGATGGCAGTTGGTTTACGCCTGGCAAAGGCAGTGCCACATTAGTCGGCGAACAAGATGGCAAAGCAGTGCAAGCTTGCCGTAACTTAAAACAGGAAAAAGCCAGTCATAAAAAGTTATTGCAGGCTTGCCCTACGATTGAAGCGGCGGAGCAGGACGGTGAACAGTGGTTATTTGCTGAACCAGAACATAGCCTCGAATTACTGACACAGTTAAAAGCTTTGCCTGAAACACAACTGCAAATGGTCTGGCCCGAAGGCGAAAAATTCCGTGTGAAAGCCAGCAGAACCCATAAAGAATTCAGTTTAAGTATTAAAAAACAAGGCGACTGGTTTATTGCCGATGGTGAAATTCAGCTGGATGACAATAAAGTCATAGCGCTGAAGGAACTGCTGCAGATGGTGGCGAGCACATCAGGCCGTTTTTTAAAGTTGTCCGACACCGACTATCTGGCTTTAACCGAAAGTTTGCGTAAAAGTCTGGCTGAACTTGGCGCTTTAGGTGAACAAAGCAAAACAGGTTTACGTTTTAATCACCTGACCTTACCGGCTTTAAGTGAATTGACAGCTGAAGTAGGCAACCTGAAAACCGACAAAGCCTGGAAAGATCAACTGCAAAAGTTTGAAGCTTTGGCCGATTTTGAGCCTGCCTTACCTTCTACCTTGCAAACTGAATTACGGGATTATCAGCTACAGGGCTATCAATGGCTGGCGCGTTTAGCTCAGTGGGGTGTTGGCGCTTGTCTGGCAGACGATATGGGCCTGGGGAAAACAGTGCAAACTCTGGCGCTGTTGTTACAGCGTGCGCCACAAGGCCCGGCTTTAGTGGTGGCTCCGGTTTCTGTGGCGATGAACTGGCAGGCTGAGGTATTACGTTTTGCCCCTACGCTGAATGTGCGGCTGTATCAGCAAAGCCGTTCTTTGGAAAACCTCGGGGCTTTTGATCTGGTGATCGCCAGTTATGGCATGCTGCAGTCGGACTCTGAGCTGTTTCAGGCGCAGCATTGGCATACGCTGGTGCTGGATGAAGCCCAAGCGATAAAAAACGAACAAACCAAACGCAGTCAGGCTGCTATGGCGTTGCAGGCTGATTTTCGCATGATAGCGACAGGTACTCCGGTGGAGAACCACTTAGGTGAATTATGGAATTTATTCCGTTTTATCAACCCAGGCTTGCTGGGCTCGAAAGAGCAGTTTCATCAGCGTTTTAGCAGCCCTATAGAAAATGGCGACAAAGCGGCGCGGCAGCATCTGAAAAAACTGATCCAGCCTTTTATTTTACGCCGCACTAAAACTCAGGTGCTGAGCGAACTACCGTCCCGTACTGAAATTACTTTGCAAGTAGAGCTAAGCGATGACGAAAGGCACTATTACGAAGCGCTGCGCCAGCAAGCTATTGAAAATGTAGAGCAGTTGGCGGCTGATAAAGGCAACGCCATGCAGGTGTTGGCAGAAATCACCAAACTGCGGCGTTTTTGTTGCCATCCGCAGCTGGTTGCACCCAATAGCGGCATGACAGGCAGCAAGCTGACCGTATTCACCGACACTGTGGAAGAGCTGTTAGACAACAAACATAAAGTGCTGGTGTTCAGCCAGTTTGTTGATCATCTGGCGATAGTGCGCACCGTGCTTGAACAAAAACAGATCAGTTACCAGTATCTGGATGGCAGCACTCCGGCGCAGGAACGTAAAAAGCGGGTAGATGCCTTTCAGGCTGGCGAAGGCGAGGTATTTTTAATCAGCCTGAAAGCTGGTGGTACGGGCTTAAACCTGACCGCAGCGGACTACGTGATCCATTTAGATCCCTGGTGGAACCCGGCGGTGGAAGATCAGGCCTCAGACCGTGCGCACCGTATGGGGCAAACCCGACCTGTGACCATCTATAGATTAGTGACACAAAACACCATTGAAGAGAAAATCATTGCTTTACATGGCCAAAAACGTGCTTTGGCCGATAGTTTGCTGGAAGGCGGTGATGTGGCGGCACGACTGGATACAGCGGCGCTGCTGAAGTTGTTGAAAGAACTGGATTAATGCCTTAATAGCTGGATACACCTATGAACAGAAGACATTTTTTATATAGCCTGGCCGCAGTGCCTGTGCTTGCCGTGGCTGGCATTGAACTGGCCAGTCGCCGTTTCATACCAGAAGCTGATATTTTACTGGCAAAGCTGGAAGGCTTGAAAGGCCAACAACTGCACAGCAGCGGTAGCTGGAGCCCGACTATGGTATTTCAGCATCTGGCGCAGAGTGTGATGGGCTCGGTGACAGGTTACCCTGAACATAAAGCGGCCTGGTTTACTCATACCCTAGGGCCATTGGCGCTGAAAGTGTTTAAAACCGCAGGCGCTATGCAGCACCCGCTGGATGAAGCTATTCCCGGCATGCCAGAACTGGACGCTAATCTGCCAGTAGAAACCGCGTTAGATCAGCTGATTAGCGCCCTGCAGTTATTCCAGCAAAGCACTTTGCTTCAGCCCCACTTTGCATATGGCAGCCTTAGCCAAAATGACTTTATGGCCGCACATCAACTGCATATAGAACAGCATTTAACGCAGATTGGGGTGGGGTAACTGCAAAGTCATATGGGTTGTGTGAAAGATAGCTTTAAGATTTGTTATGAAAACTGAACTGAACCTGGCAAAGTAACTTTCATTGGGACATCCAAACAAAGGACCTGTAGCTTGGTAAAGTCAAAACTCTGGGATCGGCACCAGCTGTTAGTTGCTTTTGACCTGTATTTTAGGTTGCGTTTTGGCCAGTTTGACCAGCGCAATTCAACAGTTATTTACTTTGCTAATTTGATTGGGCGTACTCCTTCGGCGCTGGCGATGAAGTTGTCTAATCTAGCTAGTTTAGACCCAGTGATTACTGCTTCTGGCCGTTCAGGTTTAACAGGTGCTTCCACCGCAGATCGTACTATGTGGTTAGAAATGAAAGCGGACTGGTTAGCTTTTTCTGAGCAGATGAATGCGGCGGTGTCCGCATTGGGAGAACCGTTACAAAAGACGGTACCAGATGTGCGAGAAGAGCCGCTGGTTAGTTATCAAGGTATGACAAAAGAGGTGATAACTCAGGTTCGTATCGGCCAGTCGTATTTTAGATCCGCGGTATTAAGCGCGTACAATAATCGGTGCTGTATCAGTGGCTTAGCTGTGCCTAAATTACTGATAGCTAGTCATATCGTGCCTTGGAGTGAAGATCCTCAGAATCGTTTAAATCCAACCAATGGTTTAGCTTTGTCGGCTTTGCATGATAAAGCTTTTGATTTGGGACTACTGACTATTGATGAAAGTTATCGTGTTGTGGTGTCGAGTAAAATAAATCACAGCAATGACTACTTCTTTGATTCATCAATAAAAAGTTTTCATGGCAAAAGTATTTTTTTACCAGACAAATCTAGTCCACAGGCCGAGTTTTTGGCGATGCATAGAGAAACAATTTTTGAGAAAGGGTTTAAGGTTAATAGCTAATTCAGTTGAGTAAGCCTGAAATACTAAGCCTGCCGCTGTTGGCGGCAGGCTGCTTTAAAGTCAGAAGCTATAACGCAGGCTGGCGCTGTAACTCCGTGGTGCACCCGGCATGGTCCAGATCGCCGAGTACGAGCTGACGTAGTGGGTTTTATCCAACAAGTTATCTATGTTCAGCTGAGCGCTGAGTTTGTCGTTTAACTCAAATTCTGCAAACAGGTTTACCAGAGTGTAAGCAGGCAGTATGTAGTCTGGGTCTATGGTTTCACCAAGACGATCATCGACATAGTGCACAGTGGCACCCAGATTGGTGGGGTAACTGAACAGTTCCAGCTGCTGCTTCACTGTGGCGTTGGCACTGTGTTTTGGAATATTTAACAGCTGGCTGCCCTTGGGGAGCTCTACACCCCAATCCAGGTTGATCATGTCTTTTGCCGTCGAGGCGTCTGTGTAGGCATAGGACAATGCGTAGCTGGCAGAATCGGTGATTTGGCCAGACAGATCCACTTCAATACCTTTGCTTTCCACTTCGCCCAGTGCCGCAGAAATACCCTGAATAGGGTCTGTTGTTAACATATTATTTTTTTCAGCTCTGAACAGTGCCAGACTGCCCTGGACTGAATTCAGGCTAAATTTTGTGCCCAGTTCCCAGGATTTGGTTTTTTCCGGTTCGAAGGCGTTGTTATTGGCATCAGCTCCGGTATTGGGTCTGAAGCCTTGAGAGTAGCTGCTGTATAAGGAGGCAGACTCCGACCATTGATACACCAGGCCTGCTCTTGGGTTAAAGACAGTTTGATGCTGGCTGGATGAAGTGCCGGTCAGGTAGTTCTCAATCTTTTGGTCAAAACTATCAAAACGGCCGCCTACCTGTGCTTTCCATTTTGCGGTTAAATCTATCTGATCCTGCACAAATAAACCGTAGGAGTCCTGCGTTTCTTTTTGGTCAAAAATACGAGTTCCGGCTGGCGCCGTTTGGCCATACACAGGGTTAAATACATTAATGCTATAGGCTGTTTGGCCTGCTGCAGGGCGGAAACGAGTCCAGTCTTTATTTAGCACAAAGCTATAACCATCTGCACCTATCAGCAGGTGATGTACCACATCGCCAGTAGTGAAGGTGCCACTTAATTCAGAGCGGACTGTTAAATCCGTGGTTTGGAAATCACGCTGGTTATGCTGGCGGCTTAAGGTTTGGCCATCCTTTAAAAACAGCTGACGGGCCGGCGCCAACTCTGCGTCGCTGGATGTACTGATAAACGAAGAGTCTTTGTAAAACACGCCACTGAGCAAGTCCCACTGGCCAAAGTTTTGCTCCAGCGTCAGCTGATGCGCTGTCACTTCAACATTGGTTGGGCCATCTTTGGCTTCGCCTAAAAATCTGGATACGGGTAAAGCTGCAGGATCGCCATTTAAAGCGACAATACCGCGGTCAAAAATAACGTCTTGGTCAACATATTCCAGTTCATAACCCAGTTTGGTTGTATCTGAAACCAGCCACAACAAAGACGGAGTCAGTACGGTTTTTTTGCTCCATACTTCGTCCCGGAAGCTTTTGTTATCTTCATAAGCACCGTTCACTCGTACCGCAACATCCTCACTCACTGCGTCTGTGTAATCTGCTTCAACCCGGTATTTATCCCAACGACCAGCTGATAGTTGCAGGTAGCCTTCGCGGTCAAACTGTGGTTTTTTGGTGACAATATTAATAGTGCCGCCAGGTTCTGAACGACCAAACAAAGCTGAGCCTGGCCCTTTCATAATCTCGATACTTTCAATGTTGGTGGTGTCTCTAGTGCCGCTATAACCGCGTCCAGCACTAAAGCCGTTGATCAAATAACCTGAAGGGATGTTTTCGTCGCCCACTAAACCGCGGATGGCGAAGCTATCCCATAAATCACCGAAGCTGTTTTGTCGGGCTATGCTGGCGGATAAATCCAGTGCTTCAACAAAGCTGGTTACTCCGGCATTGTCCAGAGCCTCATCTGATAAGGTTTGCACTGCAATAGGCTGCTGCTTTAACGGAACATCGCCACGAAAAGGCGCCCGAATTTGCACTGCTATATGTTCCAGTGCAGTTTTGTCCTCTGCAACTGGTGCTGGTTCAGCCGCATGTAACGGCTGAGTAAAGGCGCAAAGCACTGCAACAGTTGCAGCAGAATAGCGGAAAAATCTGTGGTCGGCCATACAATCAAATCTCAGATTAAGGTTCAGGTTAATAGTGTGGGGAATACAGTTGCAGCGCAGCTGATGGTCATTACACTCAGACTGATTCTACTAAATATCCTCAATAATTGATAATTATTATCATTTGCATCTTAATTGTTTAAGCTGTGGTCGTCAAGGGAGCAAGTCGGCTAGATTGAACAAGGTAGGTTTTGCAAAAAGATAGAAAATAGCGGCAATCAAAACAGATTGGTGTAAATGTTATCTGTAAAAAGTAAAACGCTAAGAAGCCTCAGAGGACGCTCTGAGTGTCAGCGTGTGTAACCGATCTACACTCCAAATCCATCAGAAACAGAAATATGGCTGCCATTAAAAGCCCTAATACAGTGCTTGAAATGCTTGTGCGTGGGGTATTACACAAAGCTGGTTTCCGCTATCGGTTGCATGTGACCAGTCTTCCAGGTAAGTCGGATCTGGTGTTTCCGTGTTACAAGACTGTGATTTTTGTCCAGGGTTGTTTCTGGTATCAGCACCAATGCGCTATGTTTCACTGGCCGAAAACCCTTACTGAGTGGTGACGGCAGCTTTATGGAACTGCCAGTCGATTGATTTTTAATACTATTTCGCCCGTTACTTTATGATTTCTACACTTTTATGCGCATAAAAGTGTGGCGACGAAAGTAAGGTGAGGTTATGGAGCGCGGTTTATCAGTAGAATTGCGGCGCTGGTTGTAAAGCGCCGCGCTTGAATATTACATCCCCAACAACGGCTTCAGATAATGCCCTGTATAAGACTTCTCATAAGCGGCCACTTGTTCTGGTGTGCCTGCGATCAGAATTTCACCGCCGCCGCTGCCGCCTTCAGGGCCTAAATCGACCACCCAGTCTGCGGTTTTGATCACGTCGAGGTTGTGTTCTATCACCACTATGGTGTTGCCAGCGTCGCGCAGTTTATGCAGTACGTTTAGCAGTTGCTGGATATCAAAGAAGTGCAGGCCTGTGGTTGGCTCGTCGAGGATATACAGAGTTTTGCCAGTGTCGCGTTTACTCAATTCACGCGCCAGTTTAACCCGCTGGGCTTCACCGCCCGACAAGGTGGTCGCCGACTGGCCAAGGCGGATATAGGTTAAACCTACGTCCATCAGAGTTTTCAGTTTACGGGCTATAGCCGGAATGCTTTCGAAAAACTCGTGCGCGTCTTCCACTGTCATTTCCAGCACTTCGTGAATGTTTTTGCCTTTGTATTTCACCTCCAGCGTTTCGCGGTTGTAGCGTTTGCCTTTACAGACATCACAAGGCACATACACATCAGGCAGAAAGTGCATTTCTACCTTGATCATACCGTCGCCCTGGCAGGCTTCACAGCGGCCGCCTTTGACGTTAAAGCTGAAGCGGCCGACCTGATAACCACGAGAACGGGATTCCTGAGTACCAGCGAATAAATCCCGTACTGCAGTGAAAATACCTGTGTAAGTAGCCGGGTTAGAACGTGGGGTACGGCCTATAGGGCTTTGGTCTATGTCGACACATTTATCAAAATGTTCCATACCCTGAATGGCTTTGTGCGCTGCAGGTTCGTCGCCTTCGCCTTTGTTCAGTACACGGTGAGCGACACGGAATAAAGTGTCGTTGATTAAGGTGGATTTACCCGAGCCCGACACCCCTGTGATACAGGTCATCACGCCAAATGGAATTTCTAAATCGACGTTTTTCAGGTTGTTGCCTGTTGCGCCTAACACTCGTAATTCTTTGCCTTTCACTCCAACATGGCGTTTATCCGGCACTGCAATTTTACGCACGCCGGATAAATACTGGCCTGTAAGCGACTCTGGGGTATTTTTAATATCCTCCAGGCTGCCTTGCGCCACAATATAACCACCATGCACACCGGCCCCAGGGCCAATGTCGATAATATGGTCGGCTGCGCGCACTGCGTCTTCGTCGTGCTCGACGACTATGACGGTGTTACCCAAGTCGCGTAAGTGTGTCAGGGTGCCTAATAATCTGTCGTTGTCGCGCTGGTGCAACCCTATCGAAGGTTCGTCCAGCACATACATCACACCCACTAAACCTGCGCCAATCTGACTGGCTAAACGAATACGCTGGGCTTCGCCACCAGATAAGGTTTCGGCGCTGCGTGACAGGTTCAGGTAGTTCAGGCCTACGTTGACTAAAAACATCAGCCGGTCCTGAATTTCTTTCAGAATTTTTTCGGCGATCTGCGCTTTTTGGCCCATTAAGGTCAGCTGGCGGAAGAACTCTAAACAGTCGCCAATCGACAGTTCCACCACTTCAGGCAAAGTTGTTTTGCCAATAAAGACATGGCGGGCTTCTTCACGTAAACGTGAGCCATTACAAGTTGGGCAAGACTGCGAAGCTAAATACTTAGCCAGCTCTTCACGCACCGCATTGGATTCGGTTTCGTGATAACGCCGCTCCATATTCGGCAAAATACCTTCAAACGGATGCTTACGTTTGATGATGTCGCCGCGGTCGTTCAGGTATTTAAACTCAATGTCGGTTTTGCCTGTGCCGTTTAAAATCACTTGTTGATGCTGTTTGGTCAGGCTGGCAAAAGGTACTTCCAGCTCAAAACCATAATGGTCAGCCAGAGATTTCAGCATTTGGAAGTAATAGAAGTTACGTTTATCCCAGCCACGAATAGCGCCACCGGACAAACTCAGCTCGTCGCTGACAATGACTTTATTGGCATCAAAATACTGTTTTACACCTAAGCCATCACAGCTTTGGCAGGCACCGGCCGGGTTGTTAAAGGAAAACAAACGCGGTTCCAGCTCAGCCATGGAATAACCACAAGTCGGGCAGGCGAAGTTGGCAGAGAAAATCAGCTCAGGCGCCTTTTCATCGTCCATTGACGCTACTTTGGCGATACCACCAGACAGCTCCAGCGCGGTTTCAAAACTTTCGGCTAAACGCTGTTTGATATCGTCGCGCACTTTAATCCGGTCTATCACTACTTCTATAGTGTGTTTTTTGTGTAAATCCAGCTTGGGTGGATCCGACAAATCACAAATTTCGCCGTTAATACGGGCTCGGATATAGCCCTGGGCCGCTAAGGTTTCCAGAGTTTTGACGTGTTCACCTTTACGTTCCTGCACCACAGGCGCCAATACCATTAGCTTGGTGCCTTCAGGAAAGGCCACCACTTTATCCACCATTTCACTGACCGTCTGTGCAGTTAAGGGCAAATCATGGGTAGGGCAACGCGGCTCGCCAACACGGGCAAACAACAAACGCAGGTAATCGTAAATTTCAGTGATAGTGCCGACAGTTGAGCGTGGGTTGTGTGAGGTAGACTTTTGCTCAATAGAAATAGCTGGTGATAAACCTTCGATATGATCGACATCGGGTTTTTCCATCAAGCTTAAAAACTGCCGGGCGTAGGCCGACAACGACTCAACATAACGACGCTGACCTTCAGCGTACAGGGTATCGAAGGCCAAAGAGGATTTACCTGAACCGGATAAACCTGTGATCACCACCAGTTTGTCACGGGGAATTTCCAGAGAAATGTTTTTCAGGTTGTGGGTGCGGGCACCCCGAATATCTATTTTATCCATAGGATTGGGTCTCTTGCCTGTTGAGTCGGCTTGGGGAAAACGAATTATCGCAAAAATTGCTATGAGGCAGTCAGTTTGACTTTAGTTGAAGCTTTATGCGGCAAAGCTTTAACCGGATCAGTAAAGCGATAATTCAATTGACGATACTGTATATAAATACATGCCTTATAGCAAGGTCAGGCGCTTAGAAAAACAGCATACCTAAGAGCGTTAGGTGCGGGTTAGGTCTGCTTTTTCAGAGCACGGTTTAAGTTGCAGTAGTGAGTTATTCACCCGTGTTAAAAGTGGTCTCAAGCATAATGTCAGGCTTAGCCTGCTGTGCTACAATCGCCGCCCGCTTTCACCCCGGAGAATTATCGCGGATGTCTAATCTGAATCCACTGGAAAAACGTGCCGCCTGGTCTCTGGCACTGGTATTTGCTTTCCGGATGCTTGGTTTATTTATGCTGATCCCCGTTTTTGCCATTTTTGGCAAAGACCTGATTGGCTTTTCGCCTTTGTGGATCGGCTTAGCTATTGGTGCTTATGGTTTAACTCAGGCACTGTTGCAAATTCCTATGGGCTGGCTGTCTGACAAATGGGGCAGAAAGCCTGTGATGTTGCTGGGCCTTGGCTTTTTTGTGCTGGGTTCTGTAGTGGCTGCTTTGGCTGATTCAGTGTATATGGTGACTTTTGGCCGAGTGCTGCAGGGCATGGGGGCTATATCTGGTGCTGTGATGGCGTTGGCCTCCGACCTGACGCGGGAAGAACAACGACCTAAAGTCATGGCTGTGATCGGCATGACCATAGGTTTGTCTTTCACCATAGCTATGGTGGCAGGCCCTGCGATAGCGGCGGCCAGCGGTTTAAGTGGTATTTTTTGGTGCACAGCTTTAATGGCCATTACCGGCTTGTTGCTGGTATGGAAAGTGGTGCCTATAGCTGTCAGTAAGGCGCCTTCTTCTGAAACCTTAGCGACTAAAGGCCAAATTGCAGCACTGTTTCGTCACCCTGAATTATTAAGACTGAACTTTGGTGTGCTGGTGTTGCACTTATTATTAACAGCAATTTTTGTGGTGTTGCCAAGCTTGTTGCTGCAGCAAAATTTTGTCTCAGAGCAGCACTGGCAGTTGTATCTTCCTGTTTTAATTGCCGCTTTTATTTTTATGGTGCCGTTGATGATTTTGGCCAGCCGCAAGAAGCAGGAAAAAGGCTATTTATTGCTGGCAATAAGTCTGCTTATTGTTAGTTTTGTGTTAATTTTAATCAATCAGCAGTTATGGTCAATCGCTCTGGCGCTGTTGTTATTTTTTGTTGGTTTTAACTATTTAGAAGCCAGTATGCCAGCTTTGTTGTCGCGTATTGCCCCTGCTGGTTTGAAGGGCACTGCTATGGGTACTTATGCCAGTGCACAGTTTTTTGGTGCCTTTTTAGGCGGTATTTTAGGCGGTGCTGTAGCGAGTTTTAGCAGTGGTGAAAGCTTGTTTGCTGTGGCTGCCCTGATTGGTTTACTATGGTTAGCTTATGCCAGCAGCATGACAGTGCCAGCGCGATCGCAACGGCTGTCATTGCCTGTCAAAGTGGCCGATGAAGCCGCCGCAGCCCAATTGGCGCAGCGCCTGACCCAACTCCAGGGCGTGTTGGAGGTCACGGTGGTGGTTGCGGAACAACGTTTGTATTTAAAAGTCGGCCAGCAACATTTTGATTTGGCAGAGGCACAGTCTTTGGTTGAAAGCAGCCAAAAAAGTTAAGGAGAAGTCGCATGGCTCGTGGAATTAATAAAGTAATACTCATTGGTAACCTTGGCACTGACCCTGAAGTCCGTTATATGCCAACAGGTGGCGCAGTGGCCAACCTGACTATTGCGACCAGCGAAAGCTGGACGGACAAAACCACCAATGAAAAGAAAGAAAATACCGAATGGCACCGTGTGGTGATTTATCAGCGTTTGGCTGAAATTGCCGGTGAATACCTGCGTAAAGGCAGCAAAGTGTATATCGAAGGTCGTTTACGTACCCGTAAGTGGCAGGATCAGCAAGGTGTTGAGCGTTACACCACTGAAATCATTGCCAACGAGCTGCAAATGTTAGATGGCCGTGGCGAAGGTCAAGGCTCAGCTATGGGCGGCGCTCCTATGGGCAATCAGGGCGGTAATCAAGGTGGTTATCAACAAGCTGCTGCTGCACCACAACAACGTATGCCACAAGCTGCCCCTGCTCAGGGCGGGTATGCGCCGCAAGCGCCAGCCGCTGCACCGGCTCAGGGCGGATATGCTCCTCAAGCACCAGCAGCTGCGCCAGCACAAGGTGGTTACCAGCAACGCCCGGCTCAGGGCGGCTTCCAGCCTCAGGGCAATTTTAACCAGCCACAAGGCGGTTTTAATCAGGCAGCACCACAACAACGTGGCCCAATGGAACCACCAATAGACTTTGACGACGATATTCCGTTCTAGGGTTACGGTTCGGTCGCTATAAAAAAAAGCCTCTGACTTCAGAGGCTTTTTTTATATATGTAAGTAAAGATGCCTATTTTGACTATCTGAATCGGCAGTTTTAGCAGTACTCATCATCCGCTCTACCAGATAATGGATAAAGCATATTCCGGCGTGTGACCACCAATAAAAGCAGCATGAATGGCTTCGCTATCCTATCGGAGTTCTGTGTAAGTCAGAGCATAACTGGGGGCCGTCTGACTTGCACTTCCAGTGCAGGTAAAGAGCAGGGCTGTCTCCATTTCAGCTGTTTGATTTGTCTTTCCAACGCTGATTTGTGACTACGGAACAAAACTGAATGTATCCTGCGCCACTTTTCGCGGGGCATGGGTTATCTGCCTTTGCATCACAACTGAGTGAGACTTTGCATGAAAATCAATATTCCTTTACTGGCCCTTGCATTGGGTGCTTTTGGTATAGGTGTCACTGAGTTTTCCCCCATGGGGATGTTACCTGTGATTGCCAATGATCTGGCTGTTTCTATTCCGACTGCGGGTATGTTAATAAGTGCCTACGCCTTTGGTGTGCTAATTGGCGCACCTTTGATAACTTTAGTCTTTGCCACTATGAGTCGTCGCAACCTGTTGCTGTTATCTATGAGCATTTTTACCTTGGGTAACCTGATCTCTGCTATGGCGGACAGCTACAACCTGTTGATGTTTGGCCGTATTGTGACCTCATTTAATCATGGTGCTTTTTTTGGTGTTGGCTCTGTTGTTGCTATGAGTATAGTGCCGCCAGAAAAGCGCTCGGCTGCCGTAGCAGCTATGTTCTCCGGCTTGACCATAGCTACCATTGGAGGTGTGCCTCTGGCTGCCTATATTGGTGAAGTCATTGGCTGGCGTCCGGCTTTTTTTGCTATGGCCGTGATAGGGGTAATTACTATGCTGGCGCTGCGCTTGTCATTGCCGCCACTAGCGAACGAAGGCAAAGCCAATGTGCGCAATGAACTTAAGGTTTTAACTAAAGGATCTGTGTTAGCGGCTTTGTTATTAACAGTGGTCAGCTCAAGCTCAATGTTTACTGTCTTTACCTACATAGTACCTCTGTTGCAGGATGAGACCCATGCCTCAACGGTTTTTGTCACCTCTATGCTGGTGTTGTACGGTACTGGTTTAGCGGTAGGTAATTATCTCGGTGGTCGTTTTGCTGACCGCTCGCTGGATTTAACCCTGATCGCTTCTTTGGTTGCCGTCACTCTGTTATTAGCGCTGTTTTCTGTCACTCTGTCATTGCCGCTGATCGTGGCGCCTGTGATTTTCTTATGGGGTATTGCCAGTTTTGCCTTGGTACCGCCACTGCAATCATTGGTGATCCAGGAAGCCAAAGCTGCGCCTAATTTAGCTGCAGCAATGAACATAGGTGCATTTAATCTGGGTAATGCGCTGGGGGCTGTTTTGGGAGCCGCTATAATCAAAACAGGTTTAGGCTTAAGTTATGTGCCTTTGGCTGGTGCTGGTTCAGCTCTGCTTGGACTTATGATGGTGTTGTGGTTCAGGCGTAGTCGTCAGCAGCGAAGCCAACAAAGCCCGGTTCCATCCTGTTAGATAGATGACACAAAGCCCGCTCCAATGAACACAGCCTTGAGCATTTGGCTCTGGAGTTTTCAAAGCAGCCTGAATGCTCTGGCTGCTTTGTTTTATCAAGGCTTTGAAACTTGCTGAGAAAAAGCCGCCAGCATATACACCAGCGGCGCATTCCAGTTGATGGTGACTTCGTTGCTGGCATAGCTGCACCAGTCGTCCACATAAGACAAGGCGGGTAATTTGCTGCTGTACTGGCACTTATCCTGCTGGCCCGGCTGGGCACCACCTGCTAACCAACCTGGCACTGGAGCTTTTACGTCGTCAGCTTCAGAAGGGCGGTGATGAATATGCTGCGGGCTTTTTACGCCAAAACCTGTGACATAGGTTAAATCCAGCGGATTGCGGCCCAGCACATAATCCAGTAAACCCTGCATCGCCTCGACATAGCCGGCTTTGGCTGTAATTTGGTTGGCTTTGTACAGTAGTATGGCTTTATTCATCGCCACGGCGTTACTGCCCCAGACAAAATCTTCCTGCACCATAGCTACTTTATATGCTGAAGCCTGATGCTGAGCTACAAACTGATCCGCCACTGCTGTAATGGCATTGGATACCAAGTTGCGTTGTTCGGGCGTCAAATCCTTTGCTTCTTTTACTAGTGAAAAATAACCCAAAGCGGAAACTGAAGCCCAGGAAGCTGTTTGTACTGGCTGCGCCAGTTGAAAAAACTGCTGCAGATAAGGCTGTTCACCTGTCAACAGATAAAGCTCTGCTGCGGCCCAGGCAAATTCATCTGCCAGCTTGTTATCCCCGTAAGCGCCTGTGCTGACATCTGCAGGTTGCTGATAATAAATAGCCGGGTTCTCGTTGGCCCATTGCCATGCTTTTATCGCTTGTTGGCTAAATAAAGCGGCCTTAGCTGGCTGATCGGCTTCAAATTCGCTTAGCACTCTGCTGGCTTTGGCCATCACAGCGGCAAAGTTTAAAGCGGCTGCAGTGGTTTTTTGAACTACGTAACGTTGAGCAACAGCCTGATGCGGCATCACTGCGCCTTCAAAATTCAGTGTTGTCAGTTTATGGTAAACGCCACCGTCTGCGGGATCTTGCATACTGCTCATCCAGTCCAGATTCCATAACACCTCATCCAGCAAGTCCGGCATGCTGTTGGTGGACTCAGGGATAGTCCATTCTCGCTGACGGTAAAAATCTTTGAAGTCTGTCCAGGCATCTAATAAGGTAAAAGTGCTGATACCTGAGTTCACTATGTATTTATTGTAATCACCAGCGTCGTACCAGCCTTTAGGCGATTGAATAACAGTGCCCTCTGGTCTGTTAGCCGAAGCGGCAGAGGCATGTATTTTTATGTTGTCGTCCGGATGTCCGGCAGGGCGGGCCCAGGTACCAGCATAGGCCGGATCCTGTTGTTGTGAAGCCCTGTTAAAATAAAAGGCTTTTATCGCTGCGTCGTGCAATTGAGCATAAGGTTGAGCTGAAATTTGTAGTTCAACAGCTGCGTAGCCTGCGACCTCCAGCCTGTAACGTCCATCTGTCTGCACTTGAGTGAAATCGGCGACACTGACGGCCTCACCAGCCGGAGCCCAAAGCTGGGATTCTGAACTTTGACCACTCAAGACTGTTTGGCCAGATGGCAAAGCGACCAGCTGAAAAGCCTGATTGCTTTTGCCGGGGATCAAGGCCAGTTTTTGGCCTTGGGTCAGGTAGCCACTTTGGTTCACTTTAAGCAAAGGTGCTGGCTTTGTCGCAGTGCAACTGGCAACAGATACAACACAGAACAGAGATAAAGCAAAGCGCATAACAAAATCCTTTTTCAGGGAGCTTGAGTGAGACCTCAACTCTGCTTTGCCTGGGGGCCAGCTCAAGTTGAAGTCTGATGTCTGAGGTTTAGGCCAGGATCTTAGCTGCTATCACATCGGCGTTAAAGCCAAAATATTCCAGCAAGGCAGGGCCAGGTGCTGATTCGCCAAAGCTACTAATACCTATGATCAGACCTTTTTTACCGACGTATTTGTACCAGAAATCCGGATGGGCTGCCTCTATTGCAACAATCTTTGCCTGATCCGGTAAAACAGCATCACGGTAAAGCTCAGATTGCTGGTCAAATAAACTGGTGCTTGGCATAGACACCACATTCACTTTTTTACCTGCAGCACTCAGTTTGTCGGCGGTATCGCAGGCCAGTTGCAGCTCAGAGCCTGTGGCTATCAGCACTATGTCTGGTGTTGTGCCGCAGTCTTTTAAAATATAACCCCCTTTATTGATTAACCTGATTTGTTCAGGATTACGCTGGTATTGGCGTAGGTTTTGCCGGCTGAACACCAAAGCAGAAGGCGAGCTGGTGGTGGTTAAGGCTGTTTTCCAGGCCACAGCGGTTTCGGTTAAATCGGCAGGGCGCCAGGTCACCAGATTAGGCGTAGTCCGTAAGTTTGTCAGCTGCTCTATCGGCTGATGGGTTGGGCCGTCTTCGCCCTGACCTATAGAATCATGGGTAAAGACATAAATATTCGGCAACTTCATTAACGCCGACATCCGTACTGCGTTGCGGGCATACTCCATAAACATCAGGAAAGTTGCGCCATAACAGCGGAAACCGCCATGAGCACTGATGCCATTCATGATAGAGGCCATACCAAATTCACGTACACCGTAATAAATATAGTTACCTGAGCTATCGTCCTTGCTCAGTCCTTTACTGCCTGACCACAAGGTTAGGTTAGAACCAGCCAAATCGGCTGAGCCACCTAAGACTTCAGGAAGCAGCCCTGCAAAGTGAGCGATACAGAGTTGTGACGCTTTACGACTGGCGATATCCTGTTGCTGATTTTGGCATTGGTCGATAAAACTTTGAGTGGCCGCTTCAAAGTTAGCTGGTAATTCACGGTTGATGACCCGGCGTTGGTATTCAGCTGCGAGCTCTGGATACTCTGCCTGATATGCGGCGAATAGTGCTACCCATTGTTGCTCCAGCACTGCGCCTTTGCTTTTACTGTCCCATGCCGCATAAATCTCTGCCGGAATTTCAAAAGGGGCATAAGGCCACTGCAGGAATTCACGGGCTTGGGCTATTTCACTATCGCCCAGTGGTGAGCCATGACAGTCGTGTGAGCCGGATTTATTCGGGCTACCAAAGCCGATAATGGTTTTGCAGCAAATCAGCGTTGGCCTTGCTGTTTCAGCCTGAGCTTGCCTGATCGCATCGGCAATTTGCACCGGGTTATGACCATCAACAGAAATCACTTGCCAGCCGTAAGCGTGAAAACGAGCCGGAGTATCATCAGTAAACCAGCCTTCGACATGACCATCAATAGAAATACCATTGTCATCCCAAAAGGCGATCAGTTTGCCAAGGCCTAAAGTCCCAGCCAAAGAACAAGCTTCATGCGACACACCTTCCATTAGGCAGCCGTCACCGAGGAAGCAGTAGGTAAAATGATCGACCACAGCATAATCAGGCCGGTTAAATTGCGCCGCCAGAGTTTTTTCAGCAATAGCCATACCTACAGCATTGGCAATACCAGCACCCAAAGGACCTGTAGTCGTTTCGACGCCTGCTGTATAGCCCAATTCAGGATGCCCTGGCGTTTTCGAATGCAACTGACGGAAGGACTTTAAATCCTCAATAGACAGCTCATAACCGGTTAAATGTAGCAACGAATACAACAACATAGAACCGTGGCCATTACTCAGTACAAAGCGGTCTCTGTTGCTGAATGCTGGATTGGCTGGGTTATGTTTTAAGAATTGTAGCCAGAGCACTTCGGCAATATCTGCCATACCCATAGGTGCACCAGGATGACCGGAATTGGCTTTTTGTACTGCATCCATAGTTAAAGCACGGATGGCGTTAGCTCGGGTTTTATGATCAGTGTGATGATTAGAATGCATGGCTGTGTCCTAAGACTGTTGGTTCAGGTTTTGTAACAGTTGTTCCAGCTTGCGCTGATCCACTGCAAATTTGCGAATACCTTCGGCCAGCTTTTCCGTGGCCATAGCGTCTTCATTCAGTTGCCATAAAAATTCCGCCTGGCTCAGAGCTTTTGCAGTCGCCGGGCTTTGCGCAGTCTGTGGCAGTAAAGCCGCAGGCAAAGGCGCAGTGGAGTCTTTTAATTGCAGTAACAAGTTCGGGGCTATTGTCAGCAGATCACAACCCGCCAGTTGGCGGATTTGCTCGACGTTACGGAAACTAGCACCCATCACCACAGTAGCTATGCCATGGCTTTTGTAATGGTTATAGATAGTTTTGACCGATAAAACGCCCGGATCTTTGTCACCGGAGAAGTCTTGCTCTGGCTGGTTTTGTTTGTACCAGTCCAGAATACGGCCAACAAAAGGTGAAATTAAGGTTACGCCAGCGTCAGCGCAGGCTTTAGCCTGAGCCAGACTAAAAATCAGCGTCAGGTTGCAGTGGATCCCGAGCTTTTCCAGTCGGGCTGCTGCCTGAATACCTTGCCAGGTGGCCGCCAGTTTTATCAGCACTCTGTTGGATTCCACTCCTGCGGCCCGGTAGCGTTCAATAATACTCAAGGCTTTAGCCACGCTCGCTTCGGTATCAAAAGACAAGCGGGCATCAATTTCAGTTGAAACCCGGCCTGGAATATGACGCAAAATTTCGCAGCCAAAATTCACTGTCACTTGCTCACAAGCCGCAGCAATATCTTGTTCATTTCCTTGTAAAGCACTGACCAATAAATGCTGATATTCTGCCTGCTGACTGGCCTGCAAAATAAGCGATGGATTGGTTGTGGCCTCAGTAGGCTGTAGCTGTTGAATAGCGGCAATATCGCCGCTGTCTGCCACTACTGTGGTGAGGTTGCTAAGTTGTTCGAGCTGATTCATTTAAATTCCTTCCCCCTTCGTTATTGCAGCTACAGCTTTGTTGGCTAAGCTTCCTCGCCCCAGTCACATAGCTTTACTATGCTCCAGGGAGCTCGCTCGCTTGCCGTCGCGCTGTAGCTCCAATTATTTGGGGGTCCAATTGACTTAAGTTTTAGATAATTTCTTCACTATTCTTTGGCTTTGCTCTGGCCCTAAGTAGCTAGGTTTCAGGCCGCCTGTATCAATGATCAGTTTTTGCAGCACTAAGGCCGGGTCTACCAGATAAATTCGTAGTTTGTGTTCGCCAGGCGTATTCACTTTGATGGTAGTTTTGATCACCCGCACTCCATCCAACACGGCGTTATCCCATACAGCTGGGCTTTTATCCGCCAGGCTATCTATGATTTGTGGCACGTCGTTATTCAATGCCAAGGCAAAACGCAAACCACGGCCAGGCACCAGATCCAAAGTAGGGGCTATCACGCTATGTAAAGTGAATTCGCCCGTGGAATGGAAATACAGCGGGTATTCCAGATAAGGGGCTTTGCGAATATCTTTGGTTTGATAATCCAGTTCAGTCATAGCGGCCATTGAGGCAACACCACGGCCATGGCCTGGGATCAGTTGCCACCAGCTTTGTTTGCTGTTGCCCTGTACTGTCGCACTGGCTGCGTCCAGCGCTATATAACCGTCTGCTTCCACAAAACCTGAAGTTGGCTCTGTTTCAGGTTTTAGGGCCGACACTTTGATTTTTGCGCCGCCCCAGCCTGTGCCCTGCACATGCACTTCACCGACATTCAAACCAGTTTTGACTTTGCTCCAGTCGATCTTGACCTGAATAGTCTGTGCAACTTCAATCTGGCCTTTAGTCTGGCTCAACTGGATCCAATCGGTCGATGCTTTGGCGCTGAATTCAAACGGCAGGCTACCTTTGTTAAATACTTCAATAGCCCGCTGTTTTTGCCCGTGAGGGTAAAAAGTGTCCAGCGCTAACGGCTGACCTTTGTATTCGCTGATAGGCCATGAAAAAGCCGAACCTTCAGGAGCAACACCCATATCTGCCACTGGCATAGGTTCTGCGACTGACACCACTGGCATTAAGTTCGCAGGTGGGTTACGCCAGTAAGTAAAACCAATATGAGGTTGTGACATCATATGGTTCCAGCGGCCATTGCCCAAGCTGTGGTAAAGCGCCGTCAGCTCTGCGTCCTGTTTAAACCAATAACGCACCTGCTCTGCCCAATACGTAGTAGTGACCCGGCCTTGTTCGCCATGCAATTTATTCATCGCCACAGCACGGTTTAATTCATACACCGCCTGACTGGCTTTCAGTGGGTGCGATACCAACTGGATATACGCATCCCTTTGTTCCATCGGCAATTGACGGTATAGCTGGTCGGATTTTTTCACTAAAGCAGCAAGTTCCTGACTGACGCGCTCTGCTTCCTGATAATGGAGAATGCTGTAGGTATGGGGTTCCACAGCTTCAGGTTTACGACGGCCGTTGTGTGTGGTGTAGCCCTGGATCAGTTCTGCCACTGTCGCTGCATATTGTTCACTGAATTGTTGCATAGCCCAACTGACGGCAAATTGCTCTAAGTTATCGGCTGTAAAAGCCGCTGGGTTCCAGGCCATCCGCAGGAAAAAGTCGGTCGGAAACTCCATCGGCTTTAAGTCCCCGACATTGACTATCCAGATACGATCAGCCTGAAATTGCCAGGCTAAATTCATCTGCTCCCAGATTTTTGC
Organism: Rheinheimera sediminis; assembly: GCF_004005375.1. GTDB lineage: Bacteria > Pseudomonadota > Gammaproteobacteria > Enterobacterales > Alteromonadaceae > Pararheinheimera. The sequence continues at coordinate 31,638 of NZ_RZUF01000009.1, forward strand.
CATAGGTACAGTATTGATCCAGCGATAGGAGCGCGGGCTGCCGACATAATCAAAGTGATAATAGACACCAGCACCGCCGGCACGGCCACGTTCTTCCGCTGTAGGCAGACGGCGGATATTACCGTAGTTATCATCAGCCCAAAGTAAGGTCACATCGTCCGGTACTCTCATACCTCGCTCGTAAAAGCCCTGCACTTCTTTGTACAAAGCCCAGACTTGTGGCACTTCAGTCACAGGCTTGTCTTTGAAAGTTTCTGTCAGGATCTGGCGCTGATCCGCCACAATTTGTTCCAGCAGACCGATGTTTTCGCCTTCGCTCATCGGCTCATCTTCCTGGCCGCGCATGCCAAGGGTAAAGAGACTTTCCAGATCTTTATGCCGCTTCGCGCCTTCTTGCCAGAACTTATAAATATTGTCGCGGTTGCTGGAGTATTCCCATGGCCCTTTGCCGTATCTGTTCCATTCTTTGTCAGCCCGCATCATAGGTTCGTGGTGGCTGTTGCTCATCACTATGCCCATTTCATCGGCCAGAATGGCGTTTTGTGGGTCATCATCGGCAAAGGCGTTATTCCACATCGCAGGCCAGAGGAAATTCGACTTCAGCCGCAGCAACAGCTCAAACACATGCTGATAAAACTGGCTGTTGTAGCCGCCAAATTTTTCGCTGGTCCAATTGGTTAAAGCCGGGTGTTCGTCATTTAAAAAGATGCCCCGGTATTTTACTTTGGGTGCATCCGTCAGGCGGGTGCCTGCTTTGATATATAACTCTGGCTGTTTTTTCACAGGTACATCGGCCCACCAATTCCAGGGTGAGACCCCTATGGTTTCGGCCAGATCATAAACGCCAAAAATAGCGCCGCGTTTGTCGCTACCAGCAATCACCAATGCCTGATCTACGCCGGGCATAGGTTGGTCTATCACCTGAATCAAATAAGCTTCCCAGCGACCCTGAATGCTACTTACATCCAGCTTTCCTGCTGCAATCAGTTGATCCAGTGTTGCGCTATTCCCCAGGCTGCCGATAATCAGCAGCTGTTTGGCATCTGTTTTTGGGCTGATGCTTAAGCTTTTTCCGCTGACTTTTTGGATATCCTGTTGCAAGCTTTGTACGGCGCGTTTTAAGCCTTTATGGTCTCTATCATCCAGCTGAATTGTTGCCTGGGTACTTTTACCAACCAGAGCAAAGTCGTCTTTGGTTGGTTGTTGCGCCAGATAATCTCCGGGTAAAGCCTGCACTATAAAGCTGCTGAGAACTAAGCTGAGCAAGAGGAATTGCTTCATGGTTTGTCCTCAGTGTGCTGTCGCGCGTGCAGACCCAGCGTTGTGCCCACAAATCCACCTGCGACCTGGGTGCTCAGGATTTTTGCATCCTGTACCGGCCCCAACTGTTGCCAGTCGCCATTTTTGTCTGCGTAATAAAAACTGATTTCTGCAGCATTGCCTTGAATTTTTAATCGTAGCTCTGTTGTGCCGGCCGCTAAGTGTTGGCTGGTCATCAGAGATGGCTTTGCGCCTTTAGCTTGTTCAAGAAATACTGTGGGCTTACCGTCTTCAGTTTTTACACCCAGATAGTAGTGATATTGCTCATTCTGAAAGGCCACCAAACCAGCTGAAATAGTGCCTTTTGGCAGCACAAGGCTGGTACTGGTTTCAAAGCTGCTATGTTGCTGGCGACGACCAATAAAAGCTGGTTGCGATAAGGAATTCATGCCAACAGCTTTGGCTTTGAGGCTTAGGTTCTGTCCGTCGAATCTTAACCAGCTTTGATCAAACTCGCGCAGTAGGTTCCAATCCAGCTTTAAGCTTTGACCATCAAATTCATCACGCCATTTGAAGTTGCCGGTTTGTGTCAAACCGCCAGTGCTGCTGATCAAGCCGGTTGGCGCTGTGAGCTGGTAAGGAATTTCTTGTCCTTTAGGCAGTATATGTGGCCATTCGTCTTGCCAACTGACTGGCAGTAAGAAGGTTTCACGCCCTGTATTATAAAAACGTTGTTCGTAAGCCCGGGTGGCCAGAAATACCGCCCACCACTGGCCATCAGGTAATTGCACGAAATCGGCATGACCAGCTGTGGTGATAGGATTGGCTCTGTCGGCTGGTAAGTCTCGTTGCGTCAGAATAGGGTTGCTGTCGTAAGGTACAAAAGGTTCATTCAGGCTGCGGGTTCTGAATACTACAGCCGAATGCTGATCAGCTGTGCCGCCTTCAGCACAGACCAGATAATACCAGCCGTTGTGTTTGTAAATATGAGGGGCTTCTATCCAAATAGGTTGGGTGCTTAAATCAACACCACCATTGACCAACAGCTTTTTGGAATCCGGCAGCACGGCTTTTTTCACCGGGTCGTATTGCCACATCCAAATCGCCCTGTGGCCTTCATACAAGGCTTCGCCCGGCGCTTCGCCGTTATGGCTGATATAAACCTTGCCGTCATCATCAAAAAAGATATCCGGGTCTATGCCTTCCACTTCAGGTAACCAGATTGGATCAGACCAGGGACCAGCCGGGTCTGTCGCGGTCAGAATAAAGTTGCCGCCTTTATCCACTACTGTGGTGATCAGGTAAAAAGTACCATCGTGATACCTAATGGTTGGGGCAAAAATACCACGGGATACCTGCATCCCTGCCATATCTGCTTGCGAGGAACGGTTTAATGCATGGCCAATCAGTTGCCAGTTTACTAGGTCGGTACTATGCAGAATGGGTAAACCCGGGGTATAAGAAAAAGACGACATCACCATGTAATAGTCATCACCACGACGGGTAATGCTGGGGTCAGGAAAAAAGCCTGCAACCACAGGGTTTTGGTAGGAGCCTTTAGCTAAAGGTTCAGCAAAAACTGCGTCCTGGCCCTGATAATCAAACCAATGAAAAGTGGCTGTCGTATCAGCTTCATTAGCTGGTTTGTCAGGTTGGCATCCGCTTAGCAACAGGCTGAAACTCAGCATCACACAGGCGTAGGTTGTTCTCATTTTCATCTGTTCCTTTGACAATTTGAGTCAGGGCAGTCCAAAAAATACCATGATCATCAACGACTTCAGATTTATGAAAATACGTCAGCTTTGTGCGTTTTTTAGGAGGGGAGGATTTAAAACCGACAGAGGCGCGGATAAACCGCTATCTGGCATTGGATTGTAATTTGAGACGGGCGGGTACCGTAGGGGCTGGGCTTGTCCCTGCCCTTTACCCGCCCCTACAATTTACAACACTGCTTTAGTTATTCACCGCCAGATGATTCATCATTTCTCCGCGGGTTTCTCGGTACTCTTTTGGGGTTTGACAGAAATGGCGTTTAAACACTGCATACATATATTGCAGTGATGGGTAACCACAGATATTGGCTATTTCTATTGGATTCACCTGAGTGTCTACCAGCATCTTGCAGGCTTTTACCAGTTTCTGGTTATGCAGCTCAGTATGAATCGAATGGCCACGTTCCGCTCTAAAACGTTGTTCCAAGTTAGAACGAGATATACCTACAAAATCTGTGACTTGTTCTACTTTGGCACCACGGGTGGCGTTACGGCGGATGTAGTGCATGGCTTGAATAACATAAGGGTCACGTAGTGCCTTAAAGTCGGTTGACTGGCGTGAGGCGACTCCCACCGGAGGCACCAGAACGCGTTTGCTCCCTACATCTATGTTATTGAGTTGGGTATGCAGCAGTTTAGCTGCCTTATAGCCCATTTCGAAACAGCCTTGAGTCACAGAGCTTAAACTGATGCGGTTCAGAAAACGCGCTATGTCATCGTCATCTATGCCGATGATAGAAATATTGTCCGGCACCACTATGCCCAGATGTTCACAGGCTTGCAGCAGATGGCGGGCGCGGGAATCCGTGACTGCAATAATACCTATGGGCTTTGGCAAGCTTTGGATCCAGTCTGTCAGGCGGTTCATCGCATACTGCCAGGTTTCAGGCCTGGTGCAGTGGCCCTGATAAATCTGACAGTCGTAGCCATCCTGTGCTGTTAACTTTTTCACTGCGTTTTCCCGCTCAGTGGCCCAGCGGTGCTGTTCATCTGTGGGAACGCTATAAAATGCGAATTGGTCTAATCCCTTGCGTTTCAGGTGCTCATAGGCTGCGTTAACCAGCGCAAAATTATCTGTCGCAACATAAGGTACTGCCGGATAATCTGAGGCTTTGGTATAAGAACCACCTACTCCAACTATGGGTTTGGTTGTACCTGCCAAAGCGCGCTGAATATTCATATCATCGAAGTCGGCAATAATTCCGTCGCCACCCCACTCATGAATATGTTCAAGGCGGCAAAGGAAGTCTTCTTCAAGATAGACATCCCAGTCGACTTTAGATGATTGTAGATAATGACCAATACCTTCGATCACTTGCCTGTCAAATACCTTATTGGCATTAAACAAAAGTGTAATGCTGTGTTTTGCTTTAAACATTTCCCCGTCCTGTCATTGTGCCATCCGTATCTGGAGCCGCACACTGATGCAACTCCACTTACTTTGGCTCTTTATAGTTATCTTTTTTAATTTTCTTATTGAGCGGGCTAAATATTAGCCAGTCGAGCTTTTTTGGCAAAGGATAAAACAGAATTCAGTAACTAATTATGAATTTTCGTAATTGCTGGCTGACATTGCCTCGCCAAGTATTAGCTCACCAAAAGTCAGAACAGAATACAAAATATGTACATAGGCATAGATTTAGGCACTTCGGGTATCAAGGTTATTTTGCTTGGCGAGAACGGCAAAGTGACTGACAGCGCCAGTGCCGAGTTATTGGTCAGCAGACCACAACCCTTGTGGTCTGAGCAAAATCCAGAGCATTGGTGGCTTGGTTTACAGTCATGCATGGATCAGTTAAGTCAGCGCCAATCCCTGGCGAGTGTAAAAGCTATAGGTTTGGCAGGGCAGATGCATGGCGCTACGTTGCTGGACGAACAAAACCAGATTATTCGGCCTGCTATTTTATGGAACGATGGCCGATCTTTCGAACAATGCCAGCAATTGGCGGTGAAAGTAGCGGATTTACCGCAGATCACCGGCAATCTGGCTATGCCAGGTTTTACTGCTCCTAAATTACTGTGGTTACGCCAGCAGGAACCTGCTGCTTTTGCCAGGGTGGCTAAAGTGCTGCTGCCGAAAGATTATTTACGTTTTTGCTTAAGCGGTGACTTTGCATCTGACATGTCAGATTCAGCCGGCACTTTATGGTTGGATGTGGCGAAACGTGACTGGAACGACGAGCTGCTGTGCGCTTGTGGTTTAAGTCGTGACCAAATGCCGAAACTTTACGAAGGTAATCAAATCACCGGCATCTTATTACCTGAACTGGCAAAGCGCTGGGGTTTAGCTGCTGTGCCTTTGATTGCAGGCGGCGGTGACAATGCCGCTGGTGCTGTTGGTGCTGGCATAGTGCATCCTGGTCAGGCTATGTTATCTCTTGGTACTTCTGGTGTGTATTTTGCCGTCAGTGATGGTTTTCTGGCGAATCCACAATCTGCTGTGCATAGCTTTTGTCACGCTTTGCCTGATACCTGGCACTTGATGTCTGTGACCTTAAGTGCGGCCAGCTGTTTGCAATGGTATGCCGAACAGTTGGTGAAAACCCCTGTGGCTAATTTGTTAGCAGATTTAGACCAAGGGCTTGGTGCTATTGAAGATATGCCGCTGTTTTTACCTTACCTGTCGGGCGAGCGCACGCCACATAACAATCCAAATGCCAAAGGTGTCTGGTTTGGTCTGGACTACAACACCGATCAAAAAGCGCTGACTTATTCAGTGCTTGAAGGTGTCAGCTTTGCCTTGTTTCAGGGTGCAGAAGCGCTGCATGCCAGCGGCCTGATGCCCACCGAAATTAACCTGATAGGTGGTGGTGCCAGAAGCTCTTATTGGCGTCAGTTGCTGGCTGATGTAATGAACCAACCGTTGACCTTCAGAGAAGGTGGTGAAGTAGGGCCAGCTTTAGGTGCTGCCCGTCTTGCTTACTTGGCGATGGAACCCGACACAGCGCTGGATGTGCTGTGCCCGCCACCACCAGTGGTCAGCCAGCATCTGCCTGACGCCAAACGTCACGCAGCTTTAGCCAAACGCTACAGCAAGTTTAAGGCTTTGTATCAGTCGTTGGTTGAGCATTTTTAATGGGTAGGGGCGGGGCTTGTCCCCGCCCGTCTCAAATTACAAGGCGATGTTATTGAGGCTTGTCCCCGTCTGCCTCAATAGAACGCCGATGCCATTAAATAAATTGTAGGGGCGGGGTTTACCCCCGCCCGTTCAGGTATCTAACCGAGATAGCAAAGACCACCTGAATAAAGCAAAAGCACAAGATAGCTCTGAAAAAACATAATTGTGATTAAAGTCAGCAATGCCCACCATTAGCAGCATTGGAATTGGTGTAACACAGGAGAGCAAAATGGCTCAGTATTTCGATCAGATTAATAAAATTGCATATGAAGGTGCTGATAGCACCAACCCTTTAGCTTTTAAACATTACAACGCCAACGAAGTCATTTTGGGTAAAACCATGGCAGAGCATTTGCGTATGGCCGCCTGCTACTGGCACAACTTCTGCTGGAACGGTCAGGATGTTTTTGGTCAGGGTACTTTTGGTCGTCCATGGTTAGAAGCAGGCGACGCTATGGCACAAGCCAAAGCCAAAGCCGACGTTGCCTTTGAATTTTTCAGCAAGCTGAGCATTCCTTATTACTGCTTCCATGACATAGATGTGGCGCCTGAAGGCAACAGCATTAAAGAGTACATTAGTAACTTCGCCGCTATGGTCGACGTACTTGAACAGAAGCAGGCTGAAACCGGTGTGAAACTGCTGTGGGGCACAGCGAATTTATTCAGTAATCCACGTTATGCTGCAGGCGCTGCGACTAACCCTGATCCAGAAATTTTCAGTTACGGCGCTACACAAGTTTTCCATGCCATGAACGCAACTCAGCGTTTAGGTGGTGAAAACTATGTACTGTGGGGCGGTCGTGAAGGTTACGAAACCCTGCTGAATACCGATTTGCGTCAGGAGCGTGAGCAACTGGGCCGCTTTATGCAAATGGTGGTTGAGCATAAACATAAAATTGGTTTCAAAGGCACTTTACTGATCGAACCTAAGCCACAGGAACCAACCAAACACCAGTACGATTATGACTCTGCTACTGTCTATGGTTTCCTGAAGCAATTTGGCCTGGAAAAAGAATTCGCGATGAATATCGAAGCCAACCACGCGACTCTGGCCGGTCATTCTTTCCATCACGAGATAGCAACCGCTATTTCTCTGGATATTTTTGGCAGCATTGACGCTAACCGTGGTGATGCGCAAAACGGCTGGGATACTGACCAGTTCCCCAACAGCGTAGAAGAGCTGAGTCTGGTAATGTACGAAATTCTGAAAGCTGGTGGCTTCACCACAGGTGGCTTTAACTTTGACGCCAAATTACGCCGCCAGAGTATGGATCGCGCCGATCTGTTCCATGGTCATATTGGTGGTATGGATCACCTGGCTATGGCATTAAAACGTGCAGCAACCCTGATTGAAAAAGACTTCTTAGGTCAGGCTGTCGCTCAGCGTTATGCCGGTTGGAAAGGTGAATTAGGTGGCGCTATCCAAACAGGTGGTCATTCTCTGCAATCGCTGGCTGCTATGGTTGAGCGCGAACAGTTAAGCCCGAAAGCCGTTAGCGGTCGTCAGGAATTGCTGGAAAATCAAGTGAATCTGGTGTTATTCAGATAAGGGAACCCGAACCCTGTCGTTGCCCGGCTTGTCTGGGCGTTTTGTCCGGGCGCAGAGAAGCTACTGCGCCCTATTTTCTTTTTTGTCACTGCTTGACCTCCTATCTGCTGAAATTCCGTTAAAAGCGTTTCGCCTTTTCTTTGGATAGCTTTCTTTTGCTTCGCCAAAAGAAAGCTATCCAAAGAAAAGGCGACCCCAGGTCGCAGCGAAAGCCCGGCCCAAAATCGTGCGTCCAAGGCGACGAGGCAACTCGCTCGTCGCTACCGCTCCTCACTCAGACACTCCTCGTCTTAAAACCTTGGCCACCCAATTTTGTCCGGCTCGCGCCCCAATGGGGATTTGGTGCCAATAGTTGGAATTGATTTTTTTACGGAACAGATCTGGTGTCAGGTCTTGCCCTTTGCCCTGACAGCAGATTCGATTCTTTAACGCTGCTCAAAGCAGATGTGCGGAAAGCCTCGATTGATTTTGCTTATTCTGCAGCCCTTTAAGAAACTCTGGGGCTAGATCTGCTCCGTTCGGCCACACCACAGTCTCAAGCTCTGGATCCACTGATACTTTACGAAAAACGGTGACGTCCTTCAGCGCTTCAAATACTGGCCCATGCAGTTCGCCACCCAGATCGACCTCGCCAGAAGTGCCATCATCAAAGGCTACCCAAATTTTGTAATCAGCCACGTATTTTGCAGATTTTATATGCAACATCTTTTACTCCAGTGGTGCTATGTAATTTAGGGGCTCACCTGCTTTGGCTCTGCGCCAATTTTCTTCCAGCTCGCTTTTGTGCATTCCTATCCACTCCTGCACAAAGGTCGCTGCTCTTTTGGGCAACTCCCCTTCCAGAATGGTTCCATCAAATGCAAATAGCGCTTCATAGCCAGAATATTTTGCATGAAAATGCGGTGGATTGTGATCATTAAAATACATGGCAATCAAAATGCCGTAAAAGCGGCTGATGACAGGCATTATCTGTATCCTATTGAAAAGCATAAACTCATCATATTGCATCAAAGTGACATGTCAAATTAGCGAGAAATTTCTATGGTGTGTAATTAGGCTTTGCTTGGTTACATCCTCTTATCGTTGCAGCGAACGCCAGATCGTGTAAAGGTATAGAAGATAAGCCGGCCGGGACAAGCCCAGCCCTTTGAAAATTAAACTTAGTTATTTACCAGCTTTTTCCGCCAGTTTGATGAGCTTAGGCACCACTTCTTTTGGCTGGTTTTTCCGGTCAAATAATAATGGGTAATCTGTTCTGCCTTTCATGGGCCAGTCGTTGCGCCAGGTTTGGTTGTCGTTGACCCCCCATAAGGTGACTCGTTGAACGACGTTGCTGTGGCGTAAAAACAGTTCAAATAATTGCAGGTACTTGTTTGATAGCTGGTCGCTGACGGCTTTAGGCAAACCAGCGGCGTAAGGGTTAAACTCCTGCTTTAATTGCATGTTTAAAGAGATATCAGCACCTATATTTTCCGGATCAGGGAATGGCAGCACTGAGATATCCAGTTCGGTAATCATCACAGGTAGCCCTGTTTTGCCAAAAGCTATAATGGAATCTTCCACTTGCTGCAGCTCCGGGTAATCCAGGCTGTAGTGTCCTTGCTCGCCAATGCCGTGTATCGGCACATTTTTCGCTTTTAAAGCAGCAACCAGTTTTAACACGCCGTCCCGTTTTTCTGGCTTAAATAAATTGAAGTCGTTGTAATAGAGTTCAGCTTTAGGGTCGGCCTTGTGGGCAATTTCAAACACTGTGGCTATATAGTCTTCGCCTAAGGCTTTATACCAGTTGGATTGGCGCAAAGTTCCGTCTTCGTTTAAAGCTTCGTTCACCGCATCCCAGCCCTGAATACGGCCTTTGTAGCGGCCCATTACGGCGTTGATATGGTTTGTCAGTCTGGATAACACCAGCTCTTTTGAAGCGGGTTGGCCTTTAGCGTCCTGAAATACCCAGGCTGGCGTTTGTTCATGCCATAACAATACATGGCCTATCACTTTGATATTATTGGCTTCGGCGAACTCAATCATGGCGTCGGCTGCAGCAAAGTTGAACTGGCCCTCCACAGGTTCAATTGCTTCCCATTTCATAATGTTTTCGGCCGTTAAAACATTAAACTGCTGTTTCACCAGATCCAGAGTGCCAGGCTCCTGATCCCGAATTTGGCGTTCACTTAAGGCAGTTCCTACGCTGAAATAGGGGCTGTAGGCCTGCTGAAGAGAGATTGTTTGATTTTCTGCCAGTACAGTACCGCTGAGTAGGGTGCTGCATAACATAAGACAAAGTGAAGTAGATCGCATGTAATAACTCCGATAAGTAAATTAAAAGTTTGTAAAGCTGCAGCTGTTAACCTGCTTTTTCTAACTGATAACGGATCCGTGCCTTAAAAGGTTGGCCGGGGTGGGTAAAGTGAAATGGAAAGCCTTTCTGATTCGGTGAATCCGGGAAAAACTGAGGTTCAAGGCAAATGCCTTGTCGTGACTGAAAAGGCTCACCTAAGTGATCCCCTGTGTATACCTGCAAGCCCGGATAGTCGGAACTTACTTTCAATCGCAACAGACCATCCGGACTGATTAACTCAGCCGCTGTCTGTTGTAAGTTACCGTCGACCACAAAATTATGATCAAGGCGAAGGTCATCCAGAGGTTTAGCGCTGCTGAAATCCATGCTGCTACCTTGTACTTTAGGCAGCTGTCCTGTCGGAATACTTTGCGCATCCACCACAGCATAATGAGCCGCATTCAGGCAGAGTTGATGTTGGTTGATGCTTGCCTTGTCTGCGGACAGATTAAAGTACGGATGCAGCGTTGGACCGACCAAAGTAATGACATCACTGCTGGCCTCCAACAAAACATCTAAAATGCTTTGGTCTGACAATTGATAAGTGATGCGAAAAGACACAGGGCCCGGGTAGCCTCCTTGTCCATCCGCCATTTCGCAGCCAAGAACCAGTTTGGAAGTTTGTTGCTCTACTACATGCCAGTTCATTTGATGCAAACCAGAGGAGCCACCGTGTAACTGATTTTGGCCTTCGTTTTGCTCCAACTGGTAAAGCTGCTGGCCTATCATCAAGCGGCCTTTACTGATTCTATTGGCGTAGGGACCAACCAAAGCGCCCAGATAAAAACAGTCCTGGCCATAATCCTCGGGTTGTGGGTAACACAGCAATAGTTCGCGGTTGCTATTGCCCAATGCAGTAGACCAGTGTTGCATAGCTGCGCCACGTTCCAGAATACTTAGCTGGTCGCCAGCTTTATTGGTCAGATAAAAAACCTTCATAACCTTACTCTCTTTTTAAATACCACACTAGGGGCGGGGTTTATCCCCGTCTGTTTTACGTTCAAATCGAATGCCTGAAAGGTATTGAACCGTGCCCATAAAACAACACCCCGGTATATACCCATCGTACTTGAAGCTGCGGCTTGGTTAACTGCGCTATCTCGCCCCAGTCACGCGGGTTGGGGCAAGCCCAGCACCTAAACCCGCACCTCCAAGGCTGCAACGTCAATATTTGGGGTATATACCACCCTGTAGGGGCGGCGGTTTATCCTCGCCCGTCTCGCGTTCTAATCAAATGCCGGAAAGGGTTTAGCCTTGCATATCTTCTAATTCTGTTCCCTTGGTTTCATGCACCATCCTGATCACAAAGATAATAGAGAGCGCAGCGCCTAGTGTGTAAAGACCATAAGTACCAGCCAAACCTATACCTGCTAATAACAATGGGAAAGTCATCGTAATCAGGAAGTTACAACTCCACTGTGCTAAGCCACTGACAGCCAGGCCTAAACCTCGAATTTGATTTGGGAACATCTCGCCCAGCATCACCCACATCACTGGGCCCCAGGACAAGTTAAAAAAGAAGACGTAAGCGTTGGCACTGATCAGCGCTACTTTGCCCCAGTCACCCAACAGCAGATTGCCACTTTCATCTTGTCCTGCATTGGCAAAACAAAGCACCATCAAACCCAAGGTAAAAGCCATGCCGATTGAGCCCCATTTCAACAAAGGTTTACGGCCTACTTTATCGATAATCAGTAATGTAATGACACAAGCAGCTATGCTTAAACCACCGCTAATGACATTAATCAATAAGGCGTCAGATTCGGAAAATCCGACTGCCTGCCACAATACAGCTCCGTAATAAAATACGACATTAATACCCACCAACTGCTGAAAGCTGGCGAGGCCTATACCCACCCAGACAATTTTGCGCACTTTGCCTGTCTGTTTACTCAATAAGTCTGTCATTCTGGGTTGATGGTCAGCAGACAAGGACTGTTGGATCTCTGCTAGTTTGCGCTTCGAGGCTGAGTCGCCATACAAACGCCCCAATACAGCTGCAGCAGAATCGTTACGACCTTTTAGCACCAGAAAACGTGGGCTTTCAGGAATAAAAAACAGCATCACTAAAAACAGCACTGCGGGGATCAGTTCTATCCAGAACATCCAGCGCCAGGCGGCAAAGTCCAGCCATAACGCCGAAGTGGAAGCTCCGGCCACTTCGGCCAGCAGATAATTGCTGACAAAAGCCATGAACAGGCCAAAAATAATAGCGATTTGCTGCAAAGTGGTAAGCATGCCTCTGTAGCGGGCAGGAGCTACTTCACAAATATAGGCTGGAGTAATAACAGATGCCGCACCTACGGCTAAACCCCCTAAAATACGATAAATAACAAATTCAAAAGAACCTTCAGCAATACCAGAACCCCAAGCGCTGACGATAAACAATACTGCCGCCAGCAATAAAATCGTTTTGCGGCCGCTTATATCAGCAAGGCGGCCGGCAAAAAAAGCACCTACGGCACACCCAAGCAGCATACTGGCTACATTAAATCCTGTGCCGACGCTTTCCGAATTAAAGGCTTGCTGCAGGCCATCAACAGTGCCGTTGATCACACCGCTGTCAAATCCAAACAAAAAGCCGCCTATGGTGGCGACTAAGCTGATAAACAAAATAAAAACTTTGTTATCTTCTGAAACTGATGGCTCATTGCTGTGCTGCAAAATAATAACTCCTGTGGATGAACGCAGTGTCTGAGCATAAGTTCTGTTTGACCGAAATACAGCCGCCTTGTTAAAAATCATAATTCTTTCAGTACATTCCGTTAGTCCGCTTTGGCCACTGCCGATGTATGTTAAGGTCAGAAAAAATCAAGCTATAGAGGCTTGCCGGTGGCTCTTGCGGTAGCCAAAGTAAAGAAACAACTATAAAAACAGCCAGCGACATGCAGGCGTGAGACAGCAACAGGCGAATTGATATGCAAACAGAAGTACAAAAATTAAGTGTCACGGAAAAAATTGGCTATAGCCTCGGGGATCTGGCAGCCAATTTGATTTTTCAAACCCTGATGACTTTTTTGGCTTTTTTCTATACAGATGTCTACCAAATACCAGCTGGAGCTGCTGCTACTATTATCTTTATCGGTGGCTTAATCGGCGCCTGTTTTAACCCTATCATGGGCATTATCGCCGACCGTACTCAAACCCGCTGGGGCAAGTTCCGTCCCTGGATCCTCTGGACCTCTGTTCCTTTTGGCATCATTGCGCTGTTAGCTTTCAGCACGCCGGATTTCAGCCCTGAAGGCAAAATTGCCTACGCTTTTATTACTTATGTGGTGCTGGTGCTGGTGTATTCAGCCAATAACCTGCCGTATTCAGCCTTAAGTGGCGTGCTGACCGGTAATATGGCCGACCGCAACAGTGTGTCGGCCTACCGTTTTGTTGCTGTGATGGTGGCGCAATTTATTATTCAGGCGCTGCTGTTACCGCTGGTGCTGATTCTGGGCGATGGCGATAAAGCTGTAGGTTTTGAAAACACCATGACGCTGTTTGCCTGTGTGGGCATTGTGTTTTTCCTGATTACTTTTATCACCACCAAAGAGCGGGTTTTAACCTGCAGTGCTGGCAGCTCAACCATTCGTCAGGATATAGGCGATCTGCTGAAAAACCGTCCTTGGGCCATAATGCTGGTGCTGACTGTATTGGTATTTATTACCCTGGCATTGAAAGGCGGTATGTATATTTTTTACTTTGAAAATTATTTAAGCGAACAACATGTCGCTGTATTTCTTGAGGATATTGGATTTAATGCCTTTATTGCCGGTTTAAACGCTATGCTGACTGGTATGGGGCTAACTGAGTTTCTTTGGCCTAAAGATGCGGCCACTTCAGGTTTTAGTTTATTTAATGCTGGCGGCATTATTTGCATGATTTTAGGTATAGGGTTTTCAAAGCCCCTGGCTGATCGTTTTGGCAAACGTGATGTGTTTGCTGTAGCGCTTTTTATCTCGACTTTATTTGTGATGGCGTTTTATCTGTTCCCGTCCGATGCCATAGGTCTGGTATTTTCCTCACAACTTTTACATGGATTTTTCTACGGCATCACTATTCCACTGCTGTGGGCCATGATTGCTGATGTGGCAGATTATTCCGAATGGAAAAACCATCGCCGCGCTACCGCTATTATTTTTTCTGCCATGATTTTTGGTTTGAAACTGGGCTTGAGTATAGGTGGTGCCTTAGTCGCTGGTATTCTGGCTCACTTTGGTTATGACGCTCAGCTGGCTGCCCAAGCTCCTGAGACGATCAATGGTATTAAATTATCCGTCAGTCTGTTTGCCTCAGTGCCTTTCCTGTTGGGGGTAGCCTGCGTTTGCCTGTATGAAATTAACAAACACAAAGAAAGCCAGATAGAGCAGGAGCTGAATGAACGCCGCGCTGCCGCTGGTTTAGCACAAGCGGAGTAAGTGGTATGTCTGAAGATTTAACAGTTTTAAAGGCCAAAGCGATTTCCCAGCCTCTGGTCGAGCACATTTATACGGCTGACCCTTCGGCCCATGTGTTTGATGGCCGTATTTATATTTATCCGTCGCACGATATAGAGGCTGGTATTCCCTTTAACGACAACGGCGATCACTTTGGTATGCAGGATTACCATGTGCTGTCACTGGATAACCCCGAAAGCCCTGCTGTCGATCATGGCGTGGCTTTAGACATTAAAGATGTACCTTGGGCAGAGCGTCAGATGTGGGCGCCCGATGCAGCCAGAAAAAATGGCACCTACTACTTTTACTTTCCGGCAAAACGACCGGACGGCATCTTCCAGATTGGCGTAGCTGTAGCGGATTCGCCTGTTGGGCCTTTTAAAGCTCAGCCAAAAGCTATTGAAGGCAGTTATTCAATAGACCCTGCTGTATTTGAAGATGATGACGGCAGCTTTTATATGTATTTTGGCGGTATCTGGGGTGGGCAGTTACAAAACTATCGCAACAATCAATACAGCGCTGACAATGCAGAACCTGCTGCCGCTGAACCGGCATTAGGGCCAAAAGTGGCAAAATTACGTGACGATATGCTGGAGTTTGCTGAAGCGCCACGTGAAGTACTGATTCTGGACGAACAAGGCCAGGTACTGTTAGCTGGTGATACAGACAGACGCTTTTTTGAAGCCTCCTGGCTGCATAAATACCAGGGCAAATACTACTTCTCTTATTCCACTGGCGACACGCATT
Organism: Rheinheimera sediminis; assembly: GCF_004005375.1. Taxonomy (GTDB): domain Bacteria; phylum Pseudomonadota; class Gammaproteobacteria; order Enterobacterales; family Alteromonadaceae; genus Pararheinheimera. The sequence continues at coordinate 46,843 of NZ_RZUF01000009.1, forward strand.
TTTTATGTTATGCCACAGGCGATAATCCGTACGGACCTTTTACCTATCAGGGCCGGATTTTAGAACCTGTAGTTGGCTGGACCACGCACCACTCTATTTGTGAATTTGAAGGCAAATGGTATCTGTTTTATCACGACTCCATTTTGTCCGAAGGTGTCACGCATTTACGTTCAGTCAAAATGGCGGAAATTCAGTACGACGCTAATGGCAAAATCCAAACCTTAAAGCCCTACAGGGATTGATGACAAGGAGACTCTCGTGGGTAGACAACTACTTTCTGCTGTATTGGGCTTAGGGGTCGCTTTTGCGGCTTCGGCTCAGCAGCCTTATCAAAATGCCAGTTTGCCAACAGAGCAGAGAGTAGAGGATCTGCTATCGCGCATGACGTTGGAAGAAAAGGTAGCTCAATTGCAAACCGTCTGGCAAAAACGTCGCACTCTGGAAGATAAAGAGCTGCAGTTTCTACCGGAAAAGGCTAAAGAGCTCATACCCCTGGGTATTGGTCATATAGGTCGCCCCAGTGAATTTAAAACCCCGCAGCAAACGGCAGAATTTAATAATGCTCTGCAGCGCTGGTTAAAGGAAAATACCCGATTGGGTATCCCTGCCATGATGCATGAAGAAGCTTTACATGGCTATGCCGCTTTTGATGCCACCAGTTTTCCACAAGCTATTGCGCTTGCCAGTAGCTGGTCGCCGCAGGATATGCATGACGTCTATGCTTTGTCTGCCCGTGAAATGCGGGCGACCGGTTCGCACTGGGCTTTAACCCCTATTCTTGATATAGCCCGTGACCCTCGTTGGGGGCGGATAGAAGAAACTATGGGCGAAGATCCGTACCTGATGTCAGCCATGGGTGTAGCCGCAGTCGAAGGTTTTCAGGGTAAAACAGGGAAAACCGGCCAATTTGCGGCAGATAAAGTAGTGTCGACCTTAAAGCATCTGACAGGTCATGGTCAGCCCGCTGCAGGGGTCAATATTGCCCCGGCTTTTATCGGTGAGCGTGAATTGCATGAAGTGTTTTTGCCGCCTTTTGAGGCTGCGGTAAAACTGGCGCATGCCAGCAGTATTATGGCGTCTTACAATGAAATCGACGGCATTCCTTCTCACGTTAACAAGCCGTTGCTGGAAGATGTGGTACGCCAGCAATGGGGTTTTAATGGCGTGATTGTCAGCGACTACTTTGCCATTGAGGAGCTCAATACCAGGCATAGTTTGTATGAAAGCGAAGCCGCAGCAGCTAAAGCTGCTTTATTAGCTGGGGTAGATATGGAGACCCCGGATCCAAAAACTTTTCCGCATTTAACCGGCCTGGTGAAATCCGGTGAGTTGGATGAAGCCGCAATAGACAAAGCAGTGCGGCGGGTATTGGCGCTGAAATTCCGTTTAGGTTTGTTTGAACAACCTTATGTCGATGCCAGCAAAGCCAATGGCATAGTGGGCGCAGCTTCAGATCGTGTTTTTGCCCGTCAGGTGGCAGAAAAATCTATGGTGCTGCTGAAAAATGACGGTACTTTGCCGTTAAAAGCCGACAAGATCAAACACCTGGCCGTTATTGGGCCTCATGCCGATGAAGTGCTACTGGGTGGCTACAGCAGTATTCCGCGCCAGACTGTCAGTATTGTTGATGGCTTACGACAAAAGCTAGAGGGCAAAGCTAAAGTTGAGTTTGCTCCAGGCACAAAACTGACAAAAGCTTTAACCCAAACTCCAGCCAAACAAGCGGCTTTTGTGACGTCTGATATAGCCGATCGTAGCAAAGCTGCTGGTACTTATTCGATGCAGCGCTGGAACTATGACGATATTCGTTTAGCTGATGAGGCCGATCGCAAAGGTTTGCTGGATCAAGCTGTGGCTTTGGCAAAAAAAGCTGATGCTGTAGTGCTGGTATTGGGCGAAAACGAAGGCTTATCGCGCGAAGCCTGGGCTGATACCCATTTAGGCGATCGCACCAGTTTAGATTTGGTTGGCAATCAACTGGAGTTAGCCAAAGCTATTTTGGCCACAGGCAAGCCACTGGTGCTGGTATTGACTAATGGCCGGCCCTTGGCTTTGGGGGAGTTGGCGGAGTCTATGCCAGCTATTGTTGAAGCCTGGTATCTGGGGCAGGAGACCGGCTCCGCCCTGGCTAATGTTTTGTTAGGTGATGTAAGCCCTTCGGGTAAATTACCTCTGACCTTTCCTCGAAGTGCTGGCCATGTTCCGAGTTACTACAACCACAAAGTGTCTGCCAAGCGGGGTTACCTGTTTGACGATATTAGTCCCTTGTATGTATTTGGCCATGGTTTGAGTTACAGCAGCTTTGAGTACAGTGCACTGGAGATTGACGAGAGTAGTGCCAAAGCCAATGGCGAAGTCAGAGTTCGCATGACTATTCGCAATAACGGTAACTTTGATGCAACAGAGGTCGTTCAACTTTATATTCAGGATCCTGTGGCCAGCGTGACCAGGCCTATAAAGCAATTGAAGGGGTTTCAACCTGTACCGTTAAAAGCGGGTGAACAGGCGCGGCTTGAATTTATGTTACCGGTGAACCTGTTGGCGTTTTTTGATCAACAAATGAACTGGGTGGTTGAGCCGGGCGAAATTAAGCTAATGATTGGCAGCTCTTCAGCAGATATTCGTCTCAATGGCAGCTTTAACATCAAAGGTGACGTGACAGAGGTCGGCGCGACTAAGGCTTACTTAAGTCAGGCGAGGATTTATTAATGAATTGGCAGGCAGGAGTAATGGCAATGACAAAGGCAAAGAAGCGAAAAGAAATCAGCAGGAGTTTGCTTGTGCTGGCGGGAGGCTTAGTGTTAACGGGTTGTGGTCAACCCGCAGTGCAGGCGCCTGAAGCCGTGCCTGACAAGGCTGCCAGTCAAAGCTCAACCGAAAAACCTATGATTACGCCAGCCAACTGGCCTTTGCAACAGCCGCCTATAGCGCGCAGTCAGGCCATAGAAGACAAAATTAAAGCGCTGCTGGCCCAGATGAGCCCTGAACAAAAAGTAGGGCAGATTATTCAGGCCGACATTGCCTCAGTGACGCCAAAGCAGGTTCGGGATTATTATTTAGGCTCTGTGCTAAATGGCGGTAACTCAGCACCTGGTCGGGATAACAGGGCCGGCGCAGCCGCCTGGCTGGAACTGGCCGATGCGTTTTGGCAAGCCAGCACAGATACCAGCGATGGCCGGCCTTACATCCCTGTGATGTGGGGCACGGACGCTGTGCATGGTCACAGCAATGTCAAAGGCGCTACGATTTTCCCGCACAATATCGGTTTGGGCGCTATGCGTGAGCCTGAGCTGATGCGTGAAATTGGCCGGGTGACAGCAGTCGAAATGCAAGTGACAGGTCTGGACTGGACCTTTGCTCCTACTATTGCCGTAGTACGGGACGACCGTTGGGGTCGCACTTATGAATCTTATGGTGAAGACCCACAGCTGGTTGCTTCTTATGCGCCTCATATTTTGCAAGGTATTCAGGGTGTGCCTGGCAGTGCCGACTTTTTAAAAGGCCAGCATATGCTGGCGACTGTTAAACATTTTCTCGGTGATGGCGGCACCATAGATGGCAAAGATCAGGGTGACAATCAGCATTCTGAGGCAGAGCTACGTGATTTACATGGTGCGCCTTATTACACAGCTATAGCAGCCGGAGCCCGTGTGGTGATGGCGTCTTACAACAGCTGGTTTGGCGAAAAAATGCATGGCTATCGGCCTATGCTGAACGATGTGCTGGTTGAGCGTATGGGCTTTGACGGTTTTGTCGTCGGTGACTGGAATGGTCATGGCCAGGTCAAGGGCTGCACGCCAACAGACTGTGCTAATTCGCTGAACGGTGGTCTGGACATGTTTATGGCGCCAGACAGTTGGGAGAAGTTGTATCAGAACACTTTAGCTCAAGTGAAAGATGGCCGAATTTCGGCAGAACGACTGGATGAGGCCGTAAGTCGTGTGCTGAGGATCAAAGCTGAAATGGGCTTGTTTGAACAGGTCAAACCTTCAGAGCGGCCTTTGGCTGGTCGTTATGAATTATTAGGCAGTTCAGAGCATAGAGCGCTAGCCCGGCAGGCAGCGCGTAAGTCTTTAGTATTGCTGAAAAACAATCAGCAGCTGTTGCCCTTAAAGGCTGGTAGCAAAGTCTTAGTGGCTGGTGATGCAGCTGATCATATTGGTAAACAAAGCGGTGGCTGGACTTTAAGCTGGCAAGGCTCAGGTAATAAAAACACCGATTTCCCTAATGGTGAATCTATTTATGCCGGTATTAAACAAGCGGTAGAGATGGGGGGAGGCAAAGTAGAGCTGAGCGAGAATGGCCGCTTTACTGATAAACCTGACGTGGCCGTTGTGGTGTTTGGTGAAGAACCTTACGCTGAATTTGTCGGCGATCGCAGCCATCTTGCTTTTGATGATGGCCGGGCTTTGCAAACTCTTACTGAATTAAAAGCTTTGGGTATTCCAACTGTGTCTGTCTTTATCTCTGGCCGACCTTTATGGGTGAATCCGGAATTGAACCAGTCTGATGCCTTTGTCGCTGCTTTTTTACCTGGTAGTGAAGGTGGAGCCGTGGCTGATCTGTTAGTCCGCTCGCCTGAAGGGGAGATACGCCATGATTTTCAGGGTAAGTTATCTTTCTCCTGGCCAGCAAAAGCCACAGGCGAGTTGTTAAATTATGGCGACCAGAATTATCAGCCACTTTTTGCGTATGGCTATGGCCTAAGCTACAGCGATAAAACCGAAGTGGCGAAGCTAAGCGAAGAGTCTGGGATTAGCGCTGATCAGGTGTTGAACTTCAGTCGTTATCTGCATGCGGGTAAGGCAGTCAATCCATGGCAGTTGCAATTGCTGGATAAAGGTGAAGTGACTGTTGTCACTGAACCGCTGCAAAAGTCAGCTGATGGCGCTATCGAAGTTGCGGCTACCGACAGGTTACAGCAGGAAGACTCAGTGCTGCTGACATTCCATAAAGATGCCGCAGTTGTATTAAATCACGCACAAGGCGTTAGTCTGGATTTAAGTCGTCAGGCCAATGGCGATATGACACTGGAACTTGAGTATCAGGTAGTTGCTATGACGCAGGCCCCAGATGCTGCCGCAAAAGTTAGGGTCGGTATGAATTGTGGTGACAACTGTAAATCTAGTCTGGATTTCACCAGCTACTTTAGCAGTATGAGCGGTAAAGGCTGGCAGAGTCTGAAGATCCCATTGCGCTGTTTCAGTCAGGCCAACACTACTTTTGATTTGACCAAAATTAGTCAGCCGCTGGTACTCGAAGCGACAGCAGGCTTCAAGCTGCAATTAGCCAAAGTACGTCTGGCAGAGAATGAAGGCCAGGGCCAATGTGGTAACTAACTAACCTGAACTCGGGATAAGCAGCGCCGCTGAACGAGCATCTTTTCGTGCATCTCTGCGTTGCTGTGTCTAACCATAGCTCGCTATGGCGTACGACAAAGCGCCTTGATATGCGCAAAAATCTGCGCATTCAGTGAGCAAAGACTTAAGTTACGTCAACAGGTTGGCTTATCTGTTTGATTGGTCTGGTTAAATGCAAAGTATTCGACACTCATTATTCCGAGTTCAGGTTAACTAAAATTGAGGTCAAGTCACATTGTTAACAGTGAACACTGTGATCTGATCTCCTTTTCAAGGATGTGGTTATGTTAAGAGTGTTATTTACAGCTGCTGTACTGTTGAGTCCTTTGGCTCATGCTGATGTTCGTCTGCCTAAGTTGATCAGTGATGGTATGGTGTTACAGCGTGATACCCAGATCCCACTTTGGGGTTGGGCCGATGCAGGCGAAGCCGTTGAAGTGCGTTTTAATGGCCAGTTAGTAGGGCAGGTCAAAACAACACAGGGTCGCTGGTTACTGCAATTACCAGCGCAGCAAGCCGGTGGGCCACATCAACTCAGTTTTAAAGGCCGCAATCACATCGAACTGAAGGATATTTATTTTGGTGATGTTTGGGTGGCATCCGGCCAGTCCAATATGGAGCTGGAAATGGCTCGGGTGGCTGAAGCGTATCCTGAAGATTTACAAAGCGCCAACTATCCACTGATCCGTCAGTTTAAAGTGCCGCAAGAGTATAACTTCAAATCACCACAACAGGATTTCAGCGGCGGTGAATGGGTTGCCGCCAGCCCAAAAAGCATTGACAACTTCTCTGCTTTGGCGTTTTATTTTGGCCGTGAACTGTTTCAGCATAACGGCGTGCCTGTTGGCATTTTAAATAATGCGCTGGGCGGCTCGCCTGTCGAAGCCTGGATGAGTGAACAGGCTTTGCAGCCTTTTCCAGAAGCTTTGGCTGAAGGGAAAAAGTTTCGTGATGACAAGCTGATCCAGTCCATCAGTGCGGCAGATAAAAGCAAAAATGAGCAATGGTATGGCGATTTACAGCGCCGAGACCCGGGTTTAACCAGCAAAACGCCCTGGTACAGCGAAACTTTGGATGACAGCAGCTGGCAGAACTTTAGCGTGCCAGGCTTCAGACCAGAGCCTTTTACCGGCGTCTGGTGGCTACGTAAAACTGTTGAGCTGACCGCAGCACAAGCTGCAGAGGCGAGGATTTTACGGCTAGGCTCGATAGTGGATGCCGATGAGGTCTATATCAATGGCAAGCAAGTGGGCAATACCACTTATATGTACCCGCCTCGTCGTTATGAATTGCCTGCCGGAGTGCTAAAAGCCGGTACTAACCTGATTGCGGTGCGTGTTACCTCGACCAACGGCAAAACAGGTCTGCTCCCTGACAAGCCTTATTGGATAGGCACTGATGCCAATCCGCTGCCACTGACTGGCCAATGGAAAATGCAAACCGCTGCTTTGGCTAAAAATTTGCCGGGTGATACTTTTATTCGCTGGAAACCTTTGGGTTTATACAATGGTTTATTGGCGCCTCTGACCTCTTTGCCGATTAAAGGCGTGATCTGGTATCAGGGCGAATCTAATGTGGGTGCTTACGCTCAGTATCAACAACGTTTTACCGCGATGATCAGTGACTGGCGCGCCAAGTGGGCGCAAGGCACAGGGCAGCAAAATCAATTTCCATTTTTATTTGTGCAGTTGGCTAATTATCTGGAAAAAACGCCAGAACCTGTAGAAAGTGCCTGGGCAGGTTTACGTGAAGCGCAGCGGCAAAGTTTATCTGAAGCCAATACGGCTATGGTGGTAGCCATCGACAAAGGTGAATGGAATGATATTCATCCGGTCGATAAAAAAACCTTAGGCCAGCGGCTGGCATTAGCAGCCCGTGCTGTGGCTTTAGGCGAAAAGGTCGGGTATCAAGGGCCTGAACTGGCGTCTGTAATGGCTGAAGGCTCGCAACTGAAACTCAGCTTTCATCACAGTGGTAAAGGCTTAGTGCTGAAAGGTTCAGGCAATAGCTTTGCGATAGCAGGAGCCGACGGTCAGTACCTCTGGGCGCAAGTGCAGCTAAAGGATAATCAGTTGCTGTTATCCCACCCTGATATCCAGGTTCCGGTTAAAGCGCGTTATGGCTGGGCCGATAATCCGGAGGCTGTGCTTTATAACAGTGAAGGCTTACCAGCTGGGCCTTTTGAAGCCACAACAACTAAATAAATCCGCAGGGGCGGGGTTTATCTCCGCCTGTCTTGAATTCAAAATCGATAGAGATCGGGTGTATCCGCCTCCTTCGGTTGGGATAAATCCTCCACAAATGGCGATACAATCCATGATCAAGGGTAGGGGCGGGGCTTGTCCCCGCCCGTTTCATGATCACCCAGTAGTAGTGGAAAGAGCCGAGACAAGTCAAGGCCCTTAGCTGTTATAACGGGTCAATAAAACTACTAATTGTTAACCGACCCAACCTCGGGTCGGCTGACAGACTGGTTTCTTTGGTAATCATGCCACTGTGCAGTAGATGGCGGCGGTATACAATAAGCCTGTTAAATACGCCAGGTTGCTGTGCAATCTGTTCAAACAGCGGTGTATCACTCTGGATGTAACCGTCAGTCACTTTGGGCAGGTCAGGGCCGTGGTTTTCACTTTCCAGTGAGCGGTAATATTCTTTGGTGCGGCTTTGATCTATGCACTCAAAACCGGTTTTTCGATGCCGGTAAAATGCAGTTCCACCCTGATTACCCTGAAATAAATAATGCACGGCAGCCAAAGCGTGTTTTTCTGTGGTATCAAAATGTGGGATACGTTGCAGTAGTTTGAGCTGCGCTGGCGGCGTAGTTACCAGCGATAAATGGCAGACGGAAAACTTGAGTGAGCTGGCGGGTAGCTCAAAGTATTCAATCAAAGTGTCTTGCAGACTCTGCAGCATAAACTGGCGGTAAGCTGCAGGTGCTGCGGCCCTCAGGCCAGGATAATAAGGCGAATTGGCCAAAAACTGCTGACCAGCCGCAAAGTCCACCAGACTTTGTGGCTCTGGAACAAAGTTATCTACTACTAAAAGTGGATTCAGTTCCTGACCTATCGTCAGTCTGCTGATCTGCATGGATCAGCTCAAATTTGATGGGCAATAGTGCCGAATAAAATCACGGTGTGAAGGTAATCGGTCTACAGCACCTTGAATAGTCTGACGTATGTTGTGCAGATGGCTGCTCAACTCGCCTTGTGCCAAGGCTGCGACTAACTGATGATAACCCTTAGGCTGCAGTCGTTGTCCCAGCATCACATGGCTCCAGGATTCCAGCCGGAACATTTCGTCGCCTGTCTGAAAAGCGTGGGCGCTTTCTTTAAATAACTCAATACGATGAGCCAGCGTATCCGGAATACTCATAGTGCGGCAATAATTCCAGAACGGACTGTCAGTTCGCTCTGTCTGGTGGTAATGCAAAATAATAAAGTCGCGGATTTTTTCCACTTCAGTGATGGACTGCTGGTTGTATTCATCCGTGAGAGCTGGTGTTACGCCATTAAAGGGGAACAGCCGCAATAAGCGGATAATACCACTCATAAACAGGAAAATACTGGTCGATTCCAGCGGTTCAATAAAACCACTGGATAAACCAATAGCAATGCAGTTTTTATTCCAGAGTTTTTTACGCCTGCCGGTCTGATAACTTAGCATCCTGGGTTCCATCAGCGGCGCAGTTTCCAGATTGCCGAGCAAACGTTGTTGCGCTTTTTCATCTGACAGGTAGTCGCTGGCGTAAACCAGACCGTTGCCTACTCTGTGCTGCAAAGGGATACGCCATTGCCAGCCGCTGTCATGCGCCATAGCTCTGGTATAAGGCGGTAAGGTCGCTGCAGATTCAGTTTGCACTACCACAGCTTTATTGCAGGGTAACCAGTGATCCCAATGTTCGTACCCTGTTTTTAAAGTTTGTTCGATCAGCAAAGCTTTAAAACCTGTACAGTCGATAAACAAATCGGCGCTGATTTCCTGCCCCGATTCCAGTACTAACGATCGGATGTCGCCATTGACATGCTGTTGTACCTGCGCAATTTTGCCTTCGATCCGCACAGCACCTAAATCTTCGCTGAACTTTCGCAGAAAACGGGCATAACGGCCAGCGTCCAGATGATACGCGTAGTTGATACTGGACTTGTCCGATTTACCAAACTTATGCAGTTTGGCCGCTTGAAGTTCATAGCAGTAGTCGCCAAAAGGAGCGTCAACTCCTTGCTGTAAAGCGTGTAGATAATAATGTTGAAAGTCGGTTAAAAAACTACCTTTGCCCGTGACACCAAAAGGATGGAAATACTGATCGCCTGTCTGGCCCCAGTTTTCAAAGGAAATAGCCAGTTTAAAGGTCGCATCTGTCGCTTGCATAAACTCTTGTTCGTTGATGCCCAGCAAGTTATGAAACAACAGCACTGGAGGTACAGTAGATTCACCTACACCTACAGTGCCAATTTCTTCTGACTCAATCAGCACTACCTCAACCAGACCTTTCAGCCGTTTCGATAACGCAGCTGCGGCGACCCAACCTGCGGTGCCGCCTCCTGCTATCACTACTTTTTTTACCTGTTGCATTGTCTGTCCCCTGTCATTTTTATAATTTTTTTAGCTGTTGATCAGCGATTGAGCCTGTTCAAAAGCATGGCGCGCAATTGTCTGGCTTGCATTTCGTCCAGCTCACCCAACACACCACGGGCCTGTTCCGGCAGGTGTTGTCCAGCCTTTTTCGGGTCATCAAAAATATAATGATTCAGCACAGCCTGCCAGGCTTTGCGTTCATGTTCTGGTTTGTCACGCAGGCATAACAAGGCGTGATACAACAGATTCATACCTGAACCTGTGTAGCGAGGTGCTGTGCTCCACCAGTAGTTGATCAGGATATTAAAGGAGCTTAAAGCTTCCACCTGATGCCACCACATACTGGGCAAATACAGCGCATCACCGGGCTCAAGTTCAGCAATTTGTCCTGCCGCTATAGCTTTTGGAAAGTCAGGAAAACGCTCTAAGTCAGGTTGTTCGAAATCCACCATGCTAATCACCTGGCCACCTGGTGTCGGCTCTAAAGGCCCCGGGTATAAATGGCTGATTTGATCAGGTGGGAACAAAGTGAAGCGGCGTTTACCCAGCACACAACAGGCCAGGTTTTCTGAAGAGTCATAGTGGCAGGCTGACAGTGACTTATTGCCCAGCCAGATACTGACTCTGTCAGGTTCTGTTTCATAGCTAACAACAGGTTTAGGTAACTGAATATCGTTATACTGCCGTAAGGTTGGAAAATGAGTACTTAGTAAATTGGAGGCAATATAAGCAGAAGGTGGTTGGTCTTGATCTTGCCATTCTAAGAGTTGTTGCAGCACCTGATCGACCTGGCCCAGCCGGGTTTCATAGTTGAGTTTGCTGCAGCTTTCGTCATAGAAATAACGGCCATTCAAGCCTGGCTCGCCGTAATAAATCTGAGTGGTTTTACCGTTGTAGTGGCTACAGAGATAATCCACCACTGCAGCTGAACCTTGTTGCCCTAGTTGCACTAAAGGCCAGTGACTGACCAGACCTTTAAGGATCACAGGTTCAGCGCCTGACAATACTTCAGGCGGGATCCCCCCGCTTTGGCAGTAGACAGTTTTGGTCTGACGTGTAATGTGCTGCATAGCCTTATCCGTCATTGCTGGCTCTGCAGGCTATTTTTTCGCTCTATTAAATGGCGAATATTGCCCATTGAAAACACCATGGCGTAAATCAGCGCTAAAAAGCCGGACTGCTGTAGTCTGGCAAGTGCCTCTGCAGGCAAAGATGCCAGCCGTTGTTCATTAATGCAGTAATTGCCCAGCAAGCGGATTTTATCGCCATTCTGCAGAGCAAATTCAATGGTCACGCTCTCCACCAGCTCCAGTTGTTCCAGAGCAGAATAAAAAATGGCAGCTAGAGCTGTACCTTGGTGGATAGTTTGCAGCCGGGCTGAAATATGTTCCAGATAAGGGCTGTTGCCACCTTGGGATAAAAACAATTGCTGGCCTTGTTCTGTGCTTACCTTAGGGTGACTCATATCAATATGCACCACAGCGTTTGGTTCTTCTTCCTGCATCCCCATGGAGCGCTGGAAGCCAATCAAAAACGGACCTTTTTCAAGGCTGGCCGGAATATAACGTGCATCCCATCCTATGGGGTGCTGCTCGTTCAGGTAGAGGTTTTCTTCTTTGGAAAAACCTAACAAAGCTATGGCCTGGTAGGACCCCTGTGGGTCGTCTTTTCGCAGCAGTATGGGGTATTCTTTTTGCAGTTCAATAAACTCAGTGGGGAACACCAGAGCGCTGGGTACATTGTCGCCAAACTCAGGCCCAAAGTAGTGGATAACGCGGTTATTTTGATGATCGATATTATTCAGTAACACATGCCTGGTCATATTATTAATCCTGTGACTTCTTAGGTATCAGCATGTACAGCAGAGCAGGGAAAAGCTGCATAAGCAACTTTTCCCTGTTTATCTTTGTCGTTTAGTCGGGCTAAGCCCGTTCTAAACCATGTTATCGTCCAGACGGGCGGACAAGCCCCTTCCAAACCGTGTTATGGTCCAGACGGGCGGACAATCCCCTTCTAAACCGTGTTATCGTCCAGACGGGCGGGGACAAGCCCCTTCTAAACCGTGTTATGGTCCAGACGGGCGGGGACAAGCCCCGCCCCTACTAGAACTGGTAACGCATACCTACCTGATAGCGAGCACCTAAGTCAGTCAGATACCACAACATGGCTTCGTTACGGGCGTGAGAGCGACTGTTTTCACCTGTCAGATTCAGCGCTTCAATAGAGACCGTCAGTTGCTCGTTAACATCGTAGCTAACGTTGGTATCAAGTTGCCAGTAAGCTTCTTCAAAGCGTGGATTGTTCGAGCCGCCTTTGTTTACTTCGGCTAAATACTTGTCACGCCAGTTCCATGCCACCCGGGCAGTCCAGCCATCTTTTTCGTAGATACCAATCAGGTTGGCTGTGTCGCTCAGGCCTAACAGTGCAAACTGAGATTGGCCTGGATCCGCTGCGACGTTAAAGCCAATATCACCTCGAACTAAGGTGTAGTTAGCCTGCACACCAAAACCTGTTTCACCGAAGAAATGCTGAATAGCCAACTCTGCACCGTGTATTTTGGCGGCTCTGTTGTTATCAGGTGTGCTGGTGCGGAACACCATTTCTGGATCATCCGGGTTGGCTATTAAATCAAAACCTGCGTTGTTAGCGAGGAAGTCAATTTGTTCAGGTGTACCAGTAAATTGAGGATTAGCACCAAATTTGGCAATCATATCCGGATGATTACGGTATTCAGTAAATACCATCATGGCATAAAGATAAGTGTCATCCAGTGGGAACCCTGCATCTCGCACCGCTTGCGCCGCAGCTATGGCACGCGGACCTCCTGTGACATCAAGAATGCCCAGTAGAGGCTGATCTACCTGGCGACTACCGATAAAATTCACTACGTCTTTTTGGAATAAACCTGCCGACATATAGCTGCCATTGTCGTAATACCACTCTAATGACAAGTCGTAGTTAGAGGATTCCAGCGGCAATAAACCAGGGTTAGAAGCGTTCGCTGTAGGTTGAGCACCCAAAAGTGTTGAACCACCGCCGCCGCCAAAGTTAGAAGCGGATACACCTAAGCTACCTAAACCGGCACGGGCAATAGTTTTACTAAAGGAGAAACGACTTATCACATCATCACTCAGATGCAAGGTAAAATCTAAACTTGGTAACAGGTAGTCATAGCTGTTTTTAGCACCAAAAGGTTGTGCTGGAGTAGTGCTATCTGCATAAGCAACAATATCATTGTTGTCTTCCCAGCGGAAAAATGTTCTGCTGACCAGCGAGCTGGACTCAGATTCAGTTTCCTCGTAGCGCAAACCTGTTAACACATCAAAAGGCATTTTGCCGATTTCACCAGCTAAAGCCACCTGGAAATAAGCAGCCATTGTATCTTCTTTAACAAGATTATCAGCAGAATAAGTTGTTTCAGAGGCTGTTGGAATGCCTGGATACAAACCCAAAGCTGCAGTGTACAAAGCGCGTGGGTCAGCTATAAAACCGTAACCGCCAGGTAAGGTTTTATAGTCATCAAACTCACCCGGTAAATCAAAAGGTTGGATCAGATTACCAAACTCACCTGGGTTGCCTACGTTCCAGTTACCTAAGGCTATATTATTACCCGCCGTCTGCAGGGTGCGGGATTCCATATTACGGATTTCAACACCAAAGTCGAAATGGCCATCGTCAAGCGCATATTTTGCATCCAGCTTAAATTGCTGAATATCACTTTCCTGACTGGCGTTACGAATACGGGCAATAGAAGAACCTACATCACCGGCATCGACCAAACCATTAGCATTGGCACCTTTACCTGGAGCTGCATCGTTATACACGTTCAGATAGGTAGGTAAATCAGCACCCCAAAACCATTCACGGGATTCGACGATAGGAGCACCTAAACCTACAGCCAGTTCACCTGAGTTACGTGGGCCTGTGCCGCGGCTGTGCATCTTGGAATCATGAGCATCAAATTCCAGAGTCAGGTCATCACTGACCAGATACTCAAAATTTACACCGACAGATTTCAAGGTATTGGTTTGCTCACGCCATTGCTGCTCGTAACCTTCATCTACAGTGCTGGCATATTCTTCTTTAATGTATGTAGGGGTTTTAACAATATTGTTATCAAATTCAACTTCTTTGATGTTATTGCCAGTTTGCACCCAGTTGGTGATCTCACCACGATGTTCAACTATGTTATTTTCGGCGAACGTATAGTCACCAGTTGCGGTGAATTTTTCTGTAGGTCTGAATTGCAAGGTCAACTGAGCGTTGTCGCGTTCCCGCTCTGAGTTCGAAAACGCATAACGAATATCGTTCGGGCGGGTATACAACTGACCTTGAGCTGGTGCGTTTGTCACCTCTGTATTTGGATTGTTCCAGAGTCTGCCCGGGGATGACAGATCGTCCCAGTAGCCAACCTGCCAGTCATTGACCGTGGCGCCAGTGTAACCTGAATCCCGTTGCTGATGGCTGGCAGAGACACTGACACCAAATTTATCGTCCGCAGTGACGTGGCTGAAAATACCCGACAGTTCAGGGGTGATATCGTCGCCCGTTCTGTTGGTGGTGTCATGTGCCGCTTTGACACCTATGCTGGCTGCGCCGGCTGGATTCTCTAATGGGCGGTTCGTTTTGATATTCAGAGTGGCACCTATACCACCTGTCGCAATATTGGCTTTGCCTGTTTTATAAACTTCAACACCACTGATACTTTCAGAAGCCAGATTGGAAAAGTCAAAAGCGCGAGAACTACCACCACGGCTGGTGCCGTCAGCACCTGAACCTGCAGCATACGTATTAGCTGCTGGCATAGTACGGCCGTTTAGCGTGACCATGTTATTGTCAGCACCAAAACCCCGTACTGTCACTTCAGAACCTTCACCATTGGTGCGGCTGATAGACACACCTGAGATACGTTGCAGAGACTCTGCCAGGTTGGTGTCCGGGAACTTACCTATATCTTCTGCAGAGATGGCGTCTACCACCCCCATTGAATTTCGTTTAATTTCAGCTGCCTGTTGCAGACTGGAGCGTACGCCAAAAACAGCAATAACTTCGACAGGTGCAGTTTCTGTTGCTTTGGTTTCTTGTGCTTCCTGTGCATAAAGTGGCAATACAACAGTGCCACTGAGTAGCAGGGTGACAGCCCTGGCTACTGCGGTTTTGGTAAAAATCTTATTATTGTTCATCTATCCATACCCTCTTGATTTGTAATAGTCACCTGAATTAAACAGCGTTTCCTCTGCATGGGACTGAGAGCTCTTGTTATGGCTCTGCAATTCCCAAAAGGGCAATACTCGTTGTACTTGAAGCTACAGCTTTGTTAGCTGCGCCTTTTAGCCCCAGTCACATAGCTTGACTATGCTCCCCGGGTCTCCTTGGTTTGCCGCCTTCCTGCAACTTCAAGTTACTTGAGTATCTAAAGCCTTCGAGGTGCAATACACCTGCAAAAAGCCTTTATGCTGTTTATTTGTTAAGGTGCTGAACGTACCGGCTTTCTCCACTTTCGCGCCGAATGGCCAACTCCCCAAGATGAATTGTAGTGACTGGACAAAAAATATAACCTTGCCAAAATGCGTTAAGCTTTTGCTTTTTTTTGCATTTCTTCGTTTGATCAATGCAGTCAGCTGTAATTGAACCTGAGTTCTGGAGAATGAGTGCCGAATAGAATGCATTTAATTCTACAAATCATATAGATAAGCTAATTCATATAAGAGCTTTAAGCCTTCACTGCCTGAATGTGCAGTTTTTTTGTGGGTCTCAATAGGCTTGGCCGCACGCCATAACAAGCTGGGGCGAGACGGAACAACCCAGCTCGGTTCGAACAGAGATTCCTGCAATCAGCTGCTTAGCCCTATTTCAGATGATGTGAGCTGGTGGTGCTGGCCTGTGTTGTGGGCTGTTGTGTCGCTGCTTCATCAGCTAATGTGGCCTAAAGCTGAACAGATCATTGGTGGCGAGTCAGTCTGGCCTCTGAGCCCTTTCCCGAATAAAGCGCAACACGAGCTGCCGATCCGTGAGATGTGTTTCGTTTGCGTCAAATCTTTGCCGCAGACAGAAAAGATGCGATGGTAAAACGCCCTGAACCCGGATTCAGATCGTATTTATAATCGGGCTTGATATCGCCTGAGTGTAAAGAGGAGCAGCGGTACAGTACCAGACGATTAAAGCGGGCTGGCACCGAAGCAATCACTTCAAACAGTGGCGTGTCACCACAAATGTAGCCCTTAGGGATACCATGCTTATGAAAGTCAGCCTGTAGCGCTTGCTGATAAGAATCCTGACGTTCTGGCGTAATAGCCTCATAAGCTGTACTGCGATGCCGATAAAAACTGGTGCCGCCATGGCGTTCATCACATAAATAATAAATAGCCGCCAGTTCATCAGGACAAGGCCGATCAAAGTGGGGAATAGACTGCATAGGCGATAATTCTGCCGCCGGAGTACTGACCAGGGAAAAGTAGCTTTCAATCTGCTGCAGTTGGGTCGGATCCAGAGCAAAACACTGCTGCAGTGGTTGAGCTAAATACTGCAACAGGTAGGAGCCAAAAGCCGCCGGTGCAGTGGAACGTAAACCCGGGTACAAGCCTGCCGCCTGTCTGACATCTGCTTGTTGCAAGGCATACTGGATCAGTTGCTCTGGTTGTGGAATAAAATCATCTACCACCAGCAGCGGCTGTTGCTGCTGGCCTATCCGGCTAAACCTCAGTCTAGGCTGCCTCATTAATAGATTTTTCCGGCTTTGCAGTTCTGATCAATAAAACTTTGATGCGACGGCATATAGTCGACAGATTTACGGACCACACTGCGAATCCCCTCCAGCCGTTTTGCCAGCTCAGCTTCAGGGAACAAATCGGCCATAGGGTGATAGCCTTGTGGTGTTATGCCTTGACCCAGCATGACTTCAAACCAGCTCAAGTCGCTGAACATTTCATTGTTAAAACGGAAGATACGACCATTGGCCTTAAATTGTTGGATTTTTTGGCTTAGTTCATCCGGCACTGGCATAGTGCGGCAATAATTCCAGAACTCTGAATCATTGCGCTCTGTGGCATGGTAATGCAGGATCAGGAAATCCCGGATCTTGTCATAATCAAAATGCATCTGACGGTTGAATTCGTCTATATCACTTTGGGCAAAATTCCGATCGGGGAAAAAGCTAAAGAGTTTAGAAATAGTGGCCTGCACCAAATGCAAACTGGTGGATTCCAGTGGTTCCATAAAGCCACCTGCCAGCCCAACAGCCAGACAGTTTTTATTCCAGAATTGTTTGCGTTTGCCAGTAACAAAGCGGATAGGTCTGGGTTCTGCCAGCGCTTCACCATCCAGATTCTTCAGCAAAATAGCAGTGGCTTCGTCTTCCGACATAAAACGGCTGCAGTAGACATGGCCATTACCCACTCTGTGTTGCAGTGGAATACGCCACTGCCAGCCGGCTCGCTGGGCTGTAGCTCTGGTAAAAGGCCAGGGTTCAGAGGTTGTGGCGCTTGGCACTGCGATAGCTCTGTCGCACGGTAACCAGTGGCTCCAGTCTTCATAGCCGGTTTTCAGGGTTTGCTCAATCAGCAGACCGCGAAAGCCTGAGCAGTCGATAAAAAAGTCAGCTTCATGTTCAGTGCCATCGGCCAGACGCAAAGAGCGAATAAAGCCATTATCCAGCTGTCGTACTTCAACCACTTCTCCTTCGGTGCGCTGCACGCCCCATTGCTCGGCTAATTCACGCAGATACTGGGCAAAAAGTCCTGCATCAAAATGAAAGGCGTAGGCGATATTCGATAATGGTGAGTTGCCTGCATCCATAGACCGCATAAAACGCTGCTCAAGACAGGCCAGTGAACTCAGGGTATATTCATCCAGTGGTGCAGCCTTACCCAAAGCGCGCATTCTTAACCAGTAGTGGTAAAACTGCAGTCCTTCCATATTTTTGCCAACATCACCAAAAGCATGAAAATAGCTGCTGCCTTGCTTTTGCCAGTCAACAAACTGAATACCCAGTTTAAAGGTGGCCTGAGTACGACGCATAAAGTCGTTTTCGTCCAGCCCAATTAATTCGTTGTAGAGCATAATCTGTGGGATAGTGGCTTCACCTACTCCTACAGTGCCTATCTGTTCTGATTCAATCACCTGAATTTGACAGTATTGATTTTTCAACACTTTCCCTAAAGCTGCAGCTGTCATCCAGCCGGCAGAGCCACCACCTAATACAATGATTTTTCTTATTTTTTCTATCATAACTACCTCAATGTGAAAGCTGCTGCAGGCAGCGATTCAGGGTATCGATCTGAGAGGGCATAGCCGTAACTAACCTGGCGATTTGTTGTTGTACTTGCCTTAACCCTTGGTGTATTTCTGTGTCTGTCCTGTGAGCCAGTAACATACTGCGCAGTTCAGGCTTCAGGCCAAGACCCTGCATCAAACCAAACCATTGGCCAGCTTTAATGGCATCGGTTTCTGTACTTAGTACACGGCCTAAACGGGCAAAAGCCTGGCCTGTTTTAGTCGCAAGAGGGTGCTGATGTAACCACAAAAAGTCTTGCACTTCAGACTGAAACTGTTGCCAGTGCTGGTTATACATCAGCGCCGTAGCAGGGCAATAGCTTTGGTTGGGCAGCAAATCCAGCCAGCGTATCAGCAGATATTGCAAGGCGTTCAGGCCGTTGTACAGAGGGCAATCTAAAGTCGCTGCAGCTTGACCAAAGCGCAGATGGTTAAGCTGCCAGGGTTGAGACTCTGTCGGTTGTTGTCTGGTACTGTGCTGCCACTCGGATAAGCCTGTCAATTGCTGTAGTTCTTGTCTGAAGTGCGACAGCTCAAGAGTCGGGTCAGTACATTGGCTAAACCAATGACTACCTTGCTGCAAGGGCAGTCGTACTAACCAGCCCCATGAGGTCTGGAGCACAGAGCTGTGCGGCTGCTGCAAGAGCACTGTTGTATCTTGTGCACAGAACAGTTGCACAGTGTGGCTTGCTTCGTCTGCTGCGGGTTCAGTCCTACAATCCAGGCAATACCCCACAGGGAGAGCAGTGCCATTATCCAGTTGCAGCGTGCTGATCTGGCCTTCGGCGCTGTACTTCATCTCCACTGTTTGACTGCTGAGGAAGGTCACACCAAGCTGCTGGTTATAGTGCTTCAGGCAAGCTGCGAATTCAGCAGTCTGCAGATGCAAGCCGTAACTTAATGCTTCGGCCAGATCCGGTCTGTTTGCCGGTGCCAAAGCAAATTTTCCCTGGCTTGCTGCTAATGCTGCTATACAAAACTGTTCGGCCTTACTGTTGGCGTCCAGCCGCAATAACTGCAGTATGGCCTGTTCAAACTCAGCCGCAGCTGCATTCAGGCCATAGTGGCCAAAAGGCACAAACCAGCTGCTGTCGCCACTTTGATACTGACTTCCTAAAGAAAAAGTAGCTTGGGCTCTTGCCAGTACCAGTTGCAGTGGCAAACCTAGCATCTGACAGAGAGTGACCAGTTCAGGCCCGCCTGCCATGGCGGCTGGTTCTTTCGCCTTTGCGGGTAACTCTATCGCTATACAGGGATAACCAAAAGGCTGTAAATGCTTGGCTACTATAGCTGTTGCCATCTGTAACCAGAGGCCATGACCTATGAACACCAGAGGTTGTTGCATTCGATCTACCCCCTGTGTCCGTACAAACTAAAGGCGGGCGCAACGGCAGCGCCTGCCAGCTCAGTGCGCTGTAATACCTGATGGTGCTCTGGCATAGCGTTCACCACCTGTTGCAGCTGGTACTGATAGCGGCTGAACCAGGACTCTAACTGGTTTGGATCCAAAGCGCCTAGACGAGTATCCAATTGCTTTGGTTGCAGGCCCTGGCCCAGATAAAGTGCCAGCCAACTTGCAGGTTGAAACAGCCCTTGCCGGTATTCCAGCGCATGGCCTGTTTCTTTAAACATCTCCAGTCGCTGCGCCAGACTGTCAGGTATTGCCATCTGGGCGCAATACTGCCAAAAAGGTTCAGGTCTGGAATTTAGCTTGTAATGCAGTATTAATAAGTCGCGCACCCTCAGGTATTCAAGCTGCATTTTTTGGTTAAACAGCTCGCGCTCTATATCCCCAACCGGGTGGGAAGGGAAATACTGCAGAAGGCTTTCAATGGCAATTTGCACCAGATACAAACTGGTGGATTCCAAAGGTTCAAGGAAACCTGAAGATAAGCCTATAGCAATACAATTGTTCACCCAGCTTTGTTTGCGTCGCCCCGTAACAAACTGCAATGCTCTGGCTGGTGCCAAAGCTTGTTCTTCCAGCCCTGTCATCAATGCTTGCTCTGCTGCACTATCAGTCAGGTAAGAGCTGCAATACACCAGGCCATTGCCGGTGCGGTGTTGCAAAGGAATACGCCATTGCCAACCTGCAGCCATGGCTTTAGAACTGGTGTAAGAAGGTGGTGCTGGGGCTTTTTCGCTCGGCACAGCCAAGGCTTTATCGCAAGGTAGCCAATGCTGCCAGTTGTCATAACCAGTCTGCAGTGTTTTATTAATCAGCAAAGCGCTGAAACCTGAACAATCAATAAAAAGATCGCCAGCTATCTGCCGGCCATCTTCCAATATAAGTTGAGCAATATCACCGTTCTGATGTTGTGTCACAGCCGTGACTTTGCCATCTAACCACTCGACCCCCTGAGCTATTGAATGCTGACGTAATAAAGCGGCATACAGAGTTGCATCCAAATGATAGGCGTAATTAAAGCTAGAGGAGGGGTCTTTCAGATCAGCAGCGGGACGGCTGAATTTGCCTTGTTGTGCCATCAGTACGGCGAGCGAGTACTGACCATAGTCTTTTAATGAAGTAGTTTTCTGCTGCTGTAACCAGAGCCAGTGCTGATGAAAAGGCAGGCCATATAAATCCTCACCACTTAAACCAAAAGGGTGGTAATAATCGCTGTTTGCCTGACCCCAACCGCGAAAACGGATAGCCAGTTTGTAACTAGCCCCTGTAGCCTTAAGGAACTCAGACTCGTCCAGACCAATCCATTGATTAAACTGGCGGATATGCGGAATAGTGGCTTCGCCCACGCCCACAGTGCCTATCTGCGCCGATTCAAGCAGTTGAATACTGTAACTATGTGGAGGTAAAAATCTGGATAAGGCCGCTGCAGTCATCCAACCTGCAGTGCCACCACCCAAAATCACGATACGTTGTTTAGCTTCCATCATGACTTAGTCTCTATCCAAGTAACAAGTTGCACTTTGGTGTTAGCCACCAAAATGCAACTTGGATACTACGACCTGATAGTTTTACTGAGCTACAACTTTAGAAGTTGCCACGCATCACTAAAGCGATACGACGGTCAGCAACAAACCAGGAGCGACCCGCTTCCTGACCTTCATTGTTTAACAACATCAGGGTTTCAGATTGGGTATTGGTCAGGTTAGTCGCCTGCAAACCTATACTGAAGTTTTCCGTCATATTGTAAAACACTGAACCGTCCAACTGACCTGTGTCGTCGTACCACAGAGGCGCTTTACTGATCACGTCTCTGGTTGTTAACAGGTACTTAGAGCGCCAGTTGTAAGCCAGTCGTGAGCTCCATTTGCCTTTTTCATACATACCCACCAGGTTAAAGGTGCGATCCGACTGTCCTTGTAACGGTACATTGTCTAAGTTGACGCGTATACCTGTATCTGAAAAATCATCACCAAGCCAACTTTCATCTTCGATATCCGTTTGGTTGTTTGGTACACCACTGGCGTCTATATAGGTAAAGCTGGCTTGCATACCTAAGCCATTCCAGGGTTCAGGCAGCATGTCATAAAACTGTTGATAAGACAGTTCTAAACCATCCATTTTGCCATCGCCACCGTTAGTGGTTGAACTGATCAAGGCTGTTTGAGTTGCGCCGCTGACCGGGTTGGTCATGGATTGCGGAAATGCACCCTGCACAAAGTAATTTTTCAAGTCTTTATGGAATAAGGTGGCGCTCAATTGGCCTACGTCAGCAAAATACCATTCCAAAGAGATGTCGTACTGCACTGACTCCATTGGTTTCAGGTAGGGGTTACCACCACTGCCAGTCCAGGCCGGTACAAAGGCACGTTGGATCATATTGTCCTGTGGCGGAGGCGGATTATCCGGATCAATAACCTGAATAGGCCTGACTGACTGCACAGATTCATTGCCCAAACTTACTCTGTTTTGCACATCTCCCATATCAGGTAGAGCCACAGCTTTTGAAAAAGCAAATCGGCTAATCAGCTCGTCAGTCAGCTCTACCTTGATATTAAAGCTGGGCAACAGCATAGTGAACTTGGTGTCAGCCGTCAGGCGCTGTTCCGCATCATTACCAAAAGCTCTGTCGTTATCAGGCAGATAGTTAATTGGGTCACCCGCCCAGCGATTTTCCGGGGCTTCCAGTGCAGCCTCCAGATCAGCATAAGTGCCTGCTGCTATCTGCTGGTTCAGATAATCCAGCACCACAGGTTGAGTCAGCTGCTGGTTTTGCAGTGCTGCTGGTGGCAGGAAATCCGGTAGCAGGTCTGGGAAAGTGACAAAGCCATCGGCCTGACGGTCCAGTACCACATAACGTAAACCCAGGTTACCGCTGTAGCGTAAATCGCCGTCACCTTCAAAGTTCAAGCGGAAATACACTGCTTTGTTGGTTTCAGTGGTGTTGTTCACTTCACCAGGGGTGAAAATGCCAAATTCTGAATCTACACCAGCGCGTTGTGGATAGGGGACCCAACTGCCGCCAGCAGATTGGAATGGCTGCCGGGCAGGGTTTGCGCCCATAATAGAGCGGACATAGGCTTCTGTGGCATGTATCGTCTGGTTGCCCGGTATATTGGCAATGCCACCACCATGGAAGTCTGACCAATCGACCAATTCAAAATCAGTGGCTGAGCCTTCCAGCGTATCCAACCAACCTGCAGGAGCAGCGCTGCTGAAATCTGGTGCTAAAGCCCCCCAGTTCCAGCTGGTGGAACGCACGGTTTGCTCACGTTTGGCATAACGCACGCCAGCCTGAATAGAGGTCAGAATACCTTTATCGTCGAGCTGATAAGTAGCATCTAAACGAGTGGCGAATGAGTCACCTTCTGAGCGTTCATAGTGATCCATGGCGCTGCGCAGCAAATAGGAGCTTGGGTCTTGGAAATAATTGCTGTCACCTGCCGCATCACCGCTAAAACCAGGATAGCCGTTGGCAAATAACTCCGGATTGGCGTCTCTATAACCAAACCAAGGGTCAATTAATGCCATAGTTGGAGTACTACCACTGACATCATAGGCCTGTCCGGCAAAGGCACCGGTATGAACCACCACATCATCGTCACTGGTTTCAGCCTGTACCAGCTGGAAGTCGCTGGTTAATTCCAGGCGATCATTAGGTTTCCATTTAAAATTCAGCGAAAAATCTTCAACCAGAGTTTCAGTATCTTTGACCCTGCTGTCAAATTGAGTCATGTAGCCGAACTGGCTGCGTGGGTTATCACCCCAAGCTCTGGGCACTCTGTCGACGTTGCCGTCGGCAACACGCCAGCCGTCCACACCCTGAGTGATCACACCGGATTCAAACAAGCCTTGGTCATCGAATTCAAATTCAGTGCCTTCCAGAGGGCGGGTTCTGCGATTTTCTATGCCGTAGTAGCCGCCCTGATATTTCACGGCCTGCTCATGCCAGGATAAGCGTGAGTCGGAACGAATATACTGAAAAGTACCAAGGAAGCTGTCATCGCTGTTTTGCCACTGCAAAGCCGTCGACATACCGGTACGCTCGCGGTCATCAAATTTAGTCAGTAAGTTAGCTGCATTGGGCAACCACACAGTTCCATTACCATCAGTACCCACAAAATCTTCAGCGCCAGCTAAAGTTCTGGCATAAGCCTGAACATAGGCGTCGGACTGAATACCATGCGACTCCCCATAAAGCTGAGAGTGCGCGCCGTTTAGCAAAAAGCCAAATTCACTGCCATCATCGAGCTGATATCTGTCGCTATAAATAGCCGACATAGTAGGGCTGCCTTTCTCAGCTAAATCGCCGTAAGAATAGTCGCCGCTGATAGCAAATAGACGGCTGCTTGAGTCAAAAGGCTTTCTGGTTCTCAAACTGACTGTGCCACCAATACCGCCTTCAATCATATCGGCGGTCTGGTTTTTATAGATGTCCACTCCGCCCATTAATTCAGGGGAGACGTCCTGAAAGGATAAGCCCCGACCTGAGTTGGCGGTAAAAGAATCACGGCCATTAAACTCGCTGCGGGTTTGGGTCATACCCCGGATAATAGCGCCGCTACCTTCGACACTGAAGTGATCCGGGTCGTCAGGGCCGGCGAAGCGCTCAATCGAAACGCCTGGAACCCTTTGTATCGCTTCCAGCACGCTACGATCCGGCAGTACACCAATATCTTCAGCTGAGATACCGTCTACTACGGTATCTGCCAGACGTTTTACGTTCTGAGCGCTTTGCAAATTCGCTCTAGTGCCTTTCACTTCTATGATTTCTACGCCTTCTTTAACCGCTTCCTGCTCTTGCACTTTTTCAGCGTCTTGCGCATGAGCCGACACCGACATGCCCACTATGGCCATTGCCAGCAACGATCGTTTGAATCTGGGTTTGTCAGACCTTTTCTCTGTTAGTTTTCGTGTTGATGCCATCAGCACTCTCCCCCTTCTTGTTTTTGTTTTGCCACTCAACAGCAGTCAGTTTGTCTCCCCCGGCTGTCCCTATGGCGCTGTTTGCCAGCTATTTTTATTTCCTGGACGATTCAGGCTAACGTACAGCTTTTTTCCACGTTATGTTCGTCATAGCTGCCCAAATTGATAGTGCGTTGTGTGGGTCTGGACGTCAAACCGTCTCAGAAAAAACGAAATAGCGAAAACAGAATTCGCACCTTTTTTGGGCGGCTTTGCTCGATGCTGGTGCTGATGAGTATTAAATGGATATTGAAGAATGTAAATTCAGTTAACTTTTGTACCTTAATTTAGATGGTTGTGGAGTCTTGCGGGCTGTTGATGTAGTGGCTTTAGCCTAAGCTACATACTGAATTTTATGCACCAAAAATGCACAAGGCAGAGAGGCTGTTGTGACCTGGCTGAGTTAGTACTTTGTTTAGGCGATAAAAGCTATTGACACACGTTTTTTTATCATCAAGTATACATTTGTACCTTAATTGGTTGTTTTTTTAAGGCTGTCAAAGGAAGCTTACATGAAAAAATGCGTTCTTTTTTAAACACAAAAAGAAGTTATTTGTAGGAGTTTCCTTGCTGATCGCTAGTGCTTCTGCCTATGCGTGGTGTACTAGCCATACCAGTTGTTTCGGGTCTGGACGGTGTATCACTACCACAGTCTGTGGTGATGATCCTAAACTACCAGTTATCAGCAAATAATGCTGAATCAATAATCTAAATCGAGGTTCGTTTCAGGTGCATCGTTACATCTTATTAAAATCTCAGTCTTCTTTAGCCAGACGAGTCAGGTTATCCATACTTGTGATGGTGTTGTTTGGTCTGGTATGCGGCAGCATCTGGGTATTATCAGGTCCCAGTAGTGCAGTGAAGCAACGACTGGCCTCACCTTCTACCGTCTGGAGCGAACAAAGACAGCAAGCTGTTTTTGGTACTGGCAAAATTGTCAGCCTGCAGCAACAACTGATCACAGCACCGGAAAATAGTGTGGTTGAAAGCCTGGTTGTATCACAGGGACAAGTGATTGAAGCTGGCGCTGCGTTGTTGATATTAAAAAATTCTGCGCTGTTACGTGAACAAAAAGAAGCAGAGCTTGCTGTAGCCGAAGCCAGCTCGGACGTTGCTTTGCGCAAAAGTGAGCTGAATACCCAACAACTGCAGCTTGAGATGGCAACAGCCAAAGCCGAAAGTGAATACAAACGACAGTTATTGGAGCTGGCTGCTAATGAAAAGTTAAAAGACAGTGGTGTCTTGCCGGCGGTGAAATACGAACAATACAGGCTGATGGCCGAGCAGGCAGGTTTTGAAGCCAACAATCTACGTAAACAGTTTAAGTTGTTCCGCCAGTCTGTTGCTGAGCAAAACACTGCTATGGCGATGAAACTTAAGGTGGTAGCAGAGCGTGCCAGCTATCTGGCGGAACGCTTAGCTGCTTTAACTCTTTATGCCCCTGATACTGGTGTGATTAAAAACCTGAGTGCTGACGTAGGTCAATCTGTCAGTCAGGGCCAGGTGTTGCTGGAACTGGTTAAAAGCAGCCCTTTATATGCTGAAGTATTTGTTCCTCAGTATTCAGCCCAGGCGCTGACTGTCGGAGATGCTGCCACGGTTAAAACCCCGGCAGGAGATTTTCCGGGGCAGGTTGAGTTTATTGACCCTATAGTGCGTGAAGGTGCAATCCAGGTGCGGCTGCGTTTGACGGCACAAAGTCACAATCTGAATCTGGACCAGTCCGTTGAAGCACAAATTCAGTCTAGCAGCACCACTGCTGTTGCTGCTGTACAGGCACCAGGCGATTTTGAGCTGTTTGATCAATGGTGGGTGTATCAGTATCAGGATGGCCAACTGATGAAAAGTCAAATTACAGTCCGCCAGAGTGCCAAAGGTCATCTGGAACTGACTCCTTCAATTTCTGCCGGTGAGCAGGTTGTGCTCATACCGGCCCAACAGGCCGATCAAGACGTATACCGCTTATGACGCAGAGATCCGAACTTATCAGGTTAGAACAACTTTGTTTTTCTTATCATGGAACTGAACAGTTAGTATTAGATCATCTGGACCTGGTGATAGAGCAACAAGACTATGTGGCTATTCTTGGCACTTCAGGTTCTGGCAAAAGCACGCTGTTATCTGTTTTAGGTTTAGTCAATCCGCCGGGACAGGGGCACTATTTTTTGCTGGGACATGATGTCAGACAACTGACAGATAAATCCGTTGCTTTGCTGAAAAACCGGGAAATTGGTTTTATTTTTCAAAACTTTAACCTGCTCAACCATCTGAGTGTTTATCAGAATCTTTGTGTCCCTTTAAGTTACAACTCTGACATTCCCAGATCTATGTATCGGGAAAAAGCTGAACAGGTGCTGCAGCAGGTAGGCATGCTGCAGTTTAGTGACCGTCTGCCTTCTCAGCTGTCAGGTGGTCAGCAGCAAAGGGTGGCTATTGCACGGGCTATCATTAATAACCCTTCGCTCATTTTGGCGGATGAACCTTCAGGAAATCTCGACAGTGCAACAGCTGAGCTGATTTTCGATATTCTGCAGCAATTGAATGAGGCGGGTAAAACCATTTGTCTGATCACCCATGATGTTGGCTTCGCCACTAAAGCCAAGAGAGTTCTGCGTTTGTCTGACGGGCGATTTATCTCAAATGGCTAAATCGAAATTAGTAGCAGATTTACTGCAAAACTGGTGGTTACGCCATAAAACCAGTGCTGGTACCTGGCTAAGCTTGTGGTTGGTGTCCTTACCTATTGCCTTATTGTTGCAGGTATGGGCTATTCAGAATACCTATCTGAGCCCTGGTTTTGCTGCGCTAAATCCTTCAGTCACTGTGACTCAAATAGTGCATCAGCAAGGTACAGCTCCATCACCCTTGGCTTCATATCTGGTGAAAGAATTCAAGCAACGGGCGCAACTGACAGTGGTTTACGAAAAAATGCGCTGGCTAAAGTGGTCTGAAGCTGATCAGGAGCATGAAGTTGCCGCGTCTTTTATTTCCGGAGGTTTTAATGCTTTAGGTGTGAAACCTGCGTTGGGTAGCTTTGTCGCCATGGAGTTTCCGGCTGCTGATACGCAGCTGCAGGTTGCCATTAGTTATCAGTTCTGGACTTCCCATTTCCAGCAAAAAAATGTGATAGGTCATACCCTGATGCTTAACGGCAAACTGGCTTTGATTGCTGCTGTGATGCCAGAGCGCTTTGTGAGTTTTCGTTCGGAACAGCATGCGGATTTAGTCGTGCCTTTTAGCTTTTTGCCTTTGCTTGGATTGGCCGATGCTGACCAACTTAGCCCCGATGTATTCAGTTATTTGCTGCATAACAGTCCACTTTCCCCGCAACTGGCTCAGCTTGAAGTTGAGCTGAAAAATGAAGCGCTGCTGTTTGATGATGAAAGTTTTACTACATCAGCAGCCTTTGGTATGTCGGTCAGACAATTTGAGACTATTAAAGCCAGACTGGGATTACTCAGTCAGCTGTTTATGGGGCTGCTGGTATTTAGTTTGTTGGCCTTTACCAGTCATATCGCCAGTGCCAGCGACAAAAGGCTGAACGAAATGTCGCTGCGCAAAATGCTTGGAGCCACTTCAGCACAATTAGGCTATCAACGTCACCTTGAAATGTTGATCATCCTCAGCCTGGTATTGGTTTTTTCTCTGCTACTGTTTTGGCCCTGTGCTTCGTTATTAGGCCTCATGTTGCCGGACATTCCAGCTACAGAGTTTGAGTTGTCAGCGGCCAAACTCAGGGTGTTGCTGCAGCTATTGCTTGTTGTCTCTCTGGTGATCAGCCTGATCCTGTATGCGCAACACAGATGGACTCAGCATTCGCTAGGTCGCGGTGCTACTGTGTCTAAAGCGGAGAAAATGCAGACCTTTGTACTACTGGCTGCACTTTTTGTACTGAGTAGTGGCGCCCTGACATATTCCAGCCAATTGCTGCTGCAACAGTGGCGCTACAGCCAGCTGGACCGTGGATATAACACTGAGCAGTTGTCTATTGTCACTTTCGATTTTCCCAAATTTGGTGGCACTTATTTTGTCAATAAACTACCGTCATTACTGATCAGCAACCTGATGGCAACTGCTGAAATCCAGCAGGCAGCCCTGACTTCGACACCTGTGCTGCACCCGGCTGCCTCCTACGTTACTTTTTACACCAGTACAGGCGCGGCACTAACGGGGCGGAATAATGCACAGGTATTAACTAATCATATTTCACCTAACTACTTTGAGTTGATGGGGATCGAACTGCTACAGGGAGAAAGCCTGAATTGGGACAACTACTGGCAAGTGGTGATATCCGAGTCGTTGTGGCAGCAGCACTTTAAAGACATACCTTTATCTCAGGCACAAATAACTCAGACCATGAATGATGGTGAGCGCCGCGCTATTCAGGTGGTTGGTGTGGCCAAAGATATTCATCGCATTAACCCTGACGATCCTGTGACTCCAATTGTGTATCGTGTCACTCCTACTATTACCGGGCAGGAGTTCATAGTACTTAAAAGTACAGCATCAGTTGAACCTTTGCAGCAACTGGTGCAACAGGAGTTGAGTAAGTTGGACACCACCTTGCAAAATCCAAAGGTGATATCAGTGTCAGACTTGATTCGTCAGCAGCAAGCACCGCAACTGGCGCTGTTGAGTACATCTCTGGTGCTGACTTTGGTGGTATTAGTCAGTAGCCTGTTATTTTGCCTGAATGCGGTCAGCTTACTGACCAGAAAATCAGCCAGGGAGTTGGCTTTGCGCCTGACTTTAGGTGCAAGGCGTCGTCAGTTAGTGCTGAAAGAGCTGTTCACTTTGTCAGTCATTTATTTACCACTGGTCCTCTCTACTGCTCTGGCGTTGCCAGATTGGTTTACCCGGCTGGACAGAATCATTAGCAATTCGGCTATCTACCTGCTGTTTATCGGATTTAACCTCATATTTTTGTTGTTTATTTTGGTGGTGTTGTATTTGTCGGTGCGCAAGATAAAACACCAGAGCTGGCAGTATCTGCAATAGGGAATTTAGGTTATGCGTCTTTTATTTTCGTTATTATTTGTTGTGACTTCTGTGCTTGCTCAGGCGAATGAGGTCACTCTGAAGGTTTCAGCCAAAGACTATGATCAGGTTGGCAAACCTGCATTTACGCCTGAAGTATTTTTAATTAACAGGCAGGGCGAGTTTTTGTTGAAGTTTAATCAGGTGACCAGGGATTTGGCCGCACAAATTAATGCAGAGCATCAGGTGCTGGGGACTGTGGGATCGCATCCGCTCTCGAAAGTGACAAAAGACAAATACAACTTTGCGGACTCAGACTATACGTTGGTGATGATTGGCGATTCTGAGCCGAAGAAATTTTGTCCGCCTTGTCTTATTCAAGCCAAAATTAATAGTGCTGTGTTAAAACAAATTAAAGATAAAAACATCAGGTTACTCAATGTGCATAAGGTCTATTCAAGCGAGCGAACTATTGAGTTTTTACCAGAAGAAGCGCTCGGCCAGTATTATCCGGAGCTTAAGCAATGACTGGTATTTTACTTCTGTTGTTATTAGCTTCGAGCAGTGTGCTTGCTCAGACTGATGATGTGACTCTGAACATTCCAACTCTGGACTATCGTAAAGTCGGGAAACCTGTATTTATCCCAGAGATCTTTCTGATTAATCAGCGTGGCGAATTTTTATTGAAATTTAATCAGGTGACCCGGGACGGGATCTGGTTGCGCAGATTAATGCAGAACATCAGATATTGGATACTCTTGCATCGCACCCACTGGGAAAAGTCACTCAAGGTAAATATAACTTTGCGGATTCAGACTATACGCTGGTGTTAGTTGGTGTTTCCGAGCCGGAGAAATACTGCCCGCCTTGTGTGATTCAGGCCAAAATAAACAGAGCTGTAGTAAAACAAATCAAAGATAAAAACATCAAGTTGTTAACTGCGAACACTGTGAGTCCGGGAGAACGAACTTTTCAGTTAATGTCGGAAGAAGAATTCAACCAACATATAGGAAACCTTAAACAATGAGCCGCTTTCTTTTTGGTACCTGGGTTCGTAACTATGGCGCTTATCTGCTTTGTGTTTTGTTATTAGCTTTTTCAGCCTATTCTTACTTCAGCAGAAACCAGGATGTGGAGCTTATGGTCACTGGAGACTTTAGCCATTTCGGCGTGTCCGCAAAAACACCAGTAGTGATTTACACCTCAGAACACTGTGCTTATTGCAAAGCGTTAAAACATGATTTGCAGCAGTTGAAGCTAGACTATAAAGACATCAGCCTGCAGTCCGATCCAGAACAGTTTGCGATATTAAAAGCTGCTGAACTAGAAGTAGTTCCAGTGGTTTTTATCGCCGATACCAGACTTGTTGGATACAACCAGCAGCTGACCAGGCAGATCCTGGCAGAGAAAGGCCTGATTTCTCTGCTCTGAGACATAAAAATTTCTCAGCAAGTCGCTATTTTTTGTCTGAAATCGCCCCACTTATAGATTTCTTGTGTGCTCCTGTTATGACGTTAAATGGCAAGCTGTAGTAAGCCGGTATGTTGTTGCGAAACCGCAAGTCCGCCGAATCGCCTGTCAAGCTAAAACTGAGGTCGGCTGCCCTATTCCTACGACAGTTTATCGGCCTTTGGTTATTGCTGGGAGTGACTATTGCAAGAGCGGAGGCAAGTAAAAAACTGAGTTATCCTACAGTGCGGGAGTTATCTGCATTTTATGCAGTGCCTGCGATGTCCTCAGAGGTAGAGGAGTCGACAGGCTCAGTGCTGGTTTAACAGGCCTGCCAGCTATTGCTCAGGAAACCGCTGTTTCTCCGCCATGCATTTTGCTTTGGTCAGCACAAAAACCTGGCCTGATTTATTGTGCTTTAACTGGCATTGCCCCTGGTCAATTTGCAGCACAAAGAGATTGGCTAAATTCATATGACGGCCGTCCAGTGGGCGGCCTTTGTCATCTTTTAGTACCACGGATTCAATCCAAATTTGGCTTTCAAACAAATAAGCATTATCGGCGAGCCGTACTAAGGGCCCACCTATGGCTTTTTGGATCTGGTGTTGTAACTCCAGCTTCAGCTCTGGCGATGTTTCCGTCAGCACAGCAGGTTCGGCGACTGCCTGAACCTGCTGGCAGGCACTGATCCCTAGCAATAGACAACTGAATGCAATGTGCTTTAACAATGTCAATGTGTTCACTCTTGTTGGTCCTTCACCGGTACACGAATAGTGTTAGTTAAAGGTTTTTCTGCTGGGTTTCTCACTGCAGGGCCAGAAGCTGCTGCGGAGCCAGACAAAGTTGCACCTATTCCAGACAAAGAGCCGACAGCACTACTGATCCCCGAACCTGTTGAAGTCAGGCAGCTGTCCGTTTCGATATAATGCAAAGCCGTTTCCAGCATTCCCTCAGCTGGATCTCCGAGCTGTTTAGAGAAATCGTCCGCTGCCGCACAGCCTTTGACATCAGCAGCAAATACTGGCGCTGTGGTGGGTTTAAAACCATCTGCATAGTCACCAAAACCTTTGGAGTTAATACCACTGAACTGAATAGTAAAATAGGTTGTGCCACAGTTATCTGTTGGATAGAAACCATAAGGTTTACCACAGGTTTTGCCGCCAATCTGGATCACTTCAACATCTATACCCCGCAGGCCGTTCATAAAAGCTTCACTGGCTGAGCAGGTGTTTTCTGTGGTTAAAACATAGATACGACTTAAATTCAGATTAGGCAACACTGTGCTGCTTAAGGTGCCTGATTCATAGTTAATTTCACGGTTGTAAAAAGGCGTTGGGCTCAAACTGGCGCCAGTGACAGGGTTGGTATTTGGATACTTATCGTTGAACTGCAAACGTTCAAAAAATCTGTTCTGAATAATGTCAGGGCCAGTCACCATATAACCCAGTTGGCCTGCCAGCGCCAACAAGCCTCCGCCGTTGTATCGCAGGTCTACTACCAGTTCAGAGATGGCGGCATCACGGAATAACTTAACGGCGTTAATTAATTGCTGCTGAGCCGGTACTATATAACTATTAAACTGAAAATAACCTACAGGACCTGCCTCTGAGTTTATTACTTTGGCATTTTGCACCGGACTGGAAGTTACATCGGCAGAACGAAGTTGATAACTGACCTCAGTGTTTGCCACAGTGCGGAATTTAAACCTGTGTTGCTCGCCTGAATTGGCAGGAAACAGAGCAGCGTTAATCGCATCTACACCTGAGTTACTGCTGTCATTTACAAAATTAACACCATTGACTTCCAGCAGAAAGTCACCCCTTTTAACACCTGCCAAAGCTGCTGGTGAATTGGGCTCAGTGTAGGCCACCACAAAAGAGCGGGGGACTCGGGTAGAACCCACAGACCATTCAATGCCGTAGCCTGAGCTAACCCCTGACTGAGATTGTTGCAGGTAATCCGCAGTATTTTGGGTAAAATGAAACTGGTCTTTGGCTACACCAGAGTCTGTAACTGCTGTTGTTTTTAACAGATTAAAATAAGCAGGAATGCCATAACTGGTTGGGTCCAGATCAGCAACTTCTTTGTACCAGAGATAGGTTCTATTATTCCAGGACCGCAACCACATCTTTTCATGCATGGCTGTACCAGCTTTATCCGGATAAACACCGCCATTAAATGGATCTGCGCCAGAGCGCGGGGCAACACAAAAATTCTTAAATTGAGACTCGTCAAGGAACTGACCTGCTGTCCAGCTTGGAGCCGCTGGGGTGCCGCCGCCAGTACCCCCAGAACCGCCCGAACCCGAACTGTTGCCGCTACCTCCGCCGCAGGCTGTGATCAGGAGCAGGCTAGAGATCAGGGCTAAAGTTGTTTTTAAGTTCAGTTGCATCGCGTCTCTCCATTTTACTGCGTCGCCAGTGTTTGACTGGCCAGATGGCTTAAAAATTGGTTGGCAGTTTAGCCGAAAGTAGCATTAAAAACTTCATTTATTGTAACTTTTGTTGCATTAAAGTTATTTTTACGGCTTCAGGTATAGATAATACGCAAAGTATAACTTAGCGTTCAGTACCTGAGGATTTGCGTTTGGCCGCGCAAACGAAGGCAAAATTTCCTGGCATCACTAAATCAGGGTGGCGGATTTTATTAAACAAAGCCCAGCCCCCTTTGTAGCGGCCGGGTTCTATACGATGCATATAGTGCCCACCCTTTTGCCCGTCCAGCATGGCAATCACTCTGTTGCCTTCGACCACAAAGCCGTCACCGAAGTTGTCGATAAACTGGCCTTTTGTTAACAATACTCTATCGTTACAGAGTTGAGCCGTGAACTGCAATTTTCGCTGTTGATCTCGTATTTTTAAGGTGTTGACTTCATAGCTGTACTCCCAATGTTCAGGGCTGAGTTGAAGTTCACCTTTGTCTACCCGGATCACTGTTTCCCCAGTGTTATCGGACAACATAAAAGAAAAGCACAACCAGCCAGATTCAGAATGCAGCGTAAATAACTCCTGTCCATTCACCCAGATACAATATTGCTCGCCACCACTTTGAAGAAAGTCGGCATACACAGTATTCATACCAACTGATACCTGGACTCTGCGTTCAGGGTCGAAACTGAAACCA
The DNA here is from genome assembly GCF_004005375.1 of Rheinheimera sediminis. Lineage (GTDB taxonomy): Bacteria > Pseudomonadota > Gammaproteobacteria > Enterobacterales > Alteromonadaceae > Pararheinheimera. The sequence goes on from NZ_RZUF01000009.1 coordinate 80,968, forward strand.
GGTTTATTGACACGTTGTTGATTGAATGGCTGGCTGATGCGTTCGAGCAAAGTACTGGGGCTTAAGAAGGTGCCGTGCAGTTGTTTAGCGTGTAAAGCACAAATCAAAACAGCAGACGGGCTCTTTGGCGACTGGTAGTAGCGAAACACTGGAGAACCACAAAATACGCAGCCATAAAAACACTGCTGACGTGCTTGTAACTTTTGCTGCTCTGTCAGTTCTGATGCAAGACTTATGTCCGGATTATGTGCCTCAACTGGCTGCATAGTGATAAAACCTGCATAAAGTGCGTTGTAAATCTGAAGTCTCTAAATTAACTGAGGAGTGCAGGCTTTCACAATGGTCAAAAATCGAAAAAGTGAAAAAAGTCCAACCAGTAACGATTTTATACTAAACCAGCCTGTATCCGACCCTACTTTGTGTGTTCGCCTGACACAGAGCGTTATTGAGCCCTTTCGATTTTAAAACGTTTATCACAACAATTTAGGTGGTGTTAGCTCAAAATATGCTGGATGCTGTTGCCAGATTTGCTGAGCGGATTGCTACTGGTATTTTAGCAACAAGGGCGCAAACACCGCTGTATCCAGCAGTGCATCCAATGAAGCAATTAGCTGCTGAAGATTTTGATCTTGTAATCTATTTTGCTGTTGATAGCTTTGAATCAGTTGCGCCAGACTGAAGCCTTGTTTGAGTAGTAGCTGGTTGGCTTCCATAAAAAACAAAGCGCTGCCCCAATAGGCCGCTTTGTAATTTCGTTGTTCGAGCCAGAGCTTAAGTTGAGTTACAAAAGCCAGTTTTGAACTCCGTAGTTGCGGGAGTAAAGGTTGTAGTTTTTGCTGATACCAGAAGTTGGGAGTTCCGGCTAATTGCTGCTGTTGCTGTAACACCTGATACTGCATAAAACTGGCAAAACCCTCGGCAAACCATAAATCCTCTTTGTCGAGCAGGGGCAAAGCCACATGGCTAAACTCATGGGCAGCTGTCCAGTCTTGCTCAAAGGCACTAAGTTCAAAGCTGCTATCGACCTGAAAATACACTTGTTGCTGTTGTATGCGTCTGGTGTAGGCCCAAGGTACAGGTTCATCGGCGATGCGTCGTGCAAGATAAACTTCAGTGATGAAAGGGAAAGGCCCAAGTAAAGCTTGAGTAGCGTTATAGCTTTGATTTAACCACAGCTCGAGCTTTTGTTGTTCCATATCCGAAAAGTGCTTGCCTCCGTAGATCTGCATCTCGCCAGCATCTGAGGCTCTTGTACAGAGCAAACACAACCAAAACAGCACTCTTTTCATTCGCCCTCCTACCTGATTGTATAACTCTGTTAGCCGCTGTCTGTCTGCGTTACTTTGTCTAGCCATAGCTTGCTATGGCTAGACAAAGCGCCTTGAGATCATTAAAAATCTGCGCATTCAGTCAGCAAAGACTTTGTTTGCTTAACGTAATTATTTAACTTCGTTGATTTAATTCATTAAATCGAAAAAAGTCGACACTCGTTATCCCGAGTTCAGGCTAAATAGCGTTTATCTTGACTGACTTGTTGCAAACGGTGTTGAAAAAACTCAGTTAGTCGCTTTCCTTGAGGTGTTTTAGCGCACAAAATGTAACCCAACATATAGGGTTCGGCTTCCTTTATGTTAAAACTGGTTATGTCACCACTATTGTTGTAATGCTCCAGATAGTGCTGCATTACGTTAGGGTACTCAATTAATAGATCGACTCTGTCTTGTAACAGCATATCAATCAGGCCTGCAGAAATTTCCTCCGAACGGCGTTGCCAGAATTTGTGCTGCCAATGTGGCTGTTGTAGCAACGAATCCAGTTGTTCGCCATAAGAACGACCACCACCAATGGCAATGGCGCGTTCTGTCGTAGTTTGCAGTGGGACAGCCTGAAAGTTTGGGCTGTCTTTCATCAGGAAATCTAAAGTTAGAGCATTAAAATCCAGTGCCTGACGGTACTGTTGTGGTTGTTGATGCGCAGAGCTGTCGGTCAGCCAGATAAATTGTTGTAGCGCCAGGCAGGGCCATGTCAAGATACAAGTACAGCAAGGAATCATCAGATATTTAAGCATCAATAGCCCACCTGCTCCTAGCTTGCATCAAATCAGAAGTTCAGCCTATACCTGTCTTGGTTGTGGCTGCAATAGCTTAAGACTGCCATTATTTCAGCAGAGGACTCAATGCCTTGTTAGGTCACTGCTTAGGCGACTGGCTTTTTCTCGCGGTAAGGCTACTACCTAAAGACGCTGCGATAACAGAAAAAATAGCCAACCACTGCAACAGGCTTAATTGTTCGGTCAAAATTATTAAGCCTGCCAAAGCCGCTATAGCAGGTTCCAGGCTCATCAGAATACTGAAGCTCTGAGCGGGTAAACGTTTTAACGCGACCATCTCGAGGCTATAAGGAATGGCACTGGATAAGAGTGCAACCGCAAAAGCAAAAGGAATAACAGTCCAGCTGAATAAAGTGCTGCCCGCTGAGACTAAACCTATAGGAAACAAAAACAACGCGGCCACAGCCATACCCAGGGCCACAGCTGTACCACCATGTACAGCACTGCCCGTTCTTTGGCCAAAGATAATATAACCAGCCCAGCAGGCTCCTGCTCCTAATGCCAAAGCGACACCCACAGGGTCTAGTGCTGTGGCTTCAGTTTGCCATGGCAATAATAGAGCAATACCCGCCATCGCCAGCGCTACCCAGAGTAAATCCAGCTTACGTTTGGAGGATAACAAAGCAACGGCCAAAGGACCTGTGAATTCCAGCGCTACAGCTATACCCAAAGGAATACGTTCAATCGCCAGATAAAACATCAGGTTCATGCCGCCTAAGCTGATACCGTAAAACCATAAGGCTTTTTGGTCCTGTTTGGCGGGCCATTTTTTCCAGGGTTGAAACACTAAAGATAAAATCAAAGCCGCAAAACCAACCCGTAATGCTGTTGTGCCCTCAGGCCCAATAATGGGAAATAAAGTTTTGGCTAACGAAGCGCCAGATTGGATCACCACCATAGCAACCAACACAGAGGCAATGGCCCACCAAAACGTGGCGTTACGGCTTTGTGGCATAAGATTCTCACAACAGGACTAAAGAAAACGCATTTTACCATTCAAGTTCAGTGGCGAGCGACAGGAAATATCAGATCTTTCGCGGCCTTTATCTGGTGAGCTTATGCAGTTTGCGATAGTCTGCTGCATTACCTCAAACCGCTTGTCAGGATTTTTATGAAGTTACTCCGTATTCCACTTTGGCTTTGGTTGGTCTTGATTGTTGCAGGCCTTGGTTATGCTTTTCATCCTTATTTACTGGAACAGCTGAATCAATTGGAGCAAAAGCGTTTGCAGTCTCAGCCCTTATCTAAGGTCAGTGCTATGCCAGAACGGCTGGATTTTCAGCAACAAATGGCTGATTTAACTTACCTGGCTTCTGATGAGCTGGCGGGTCGTGGAACAGGTCAACCGGGCGGCTTAAAAGCCCAGCAATGGCTGGTGACTCAGTTCACTGCTATTGGTTTGGTCGCAGCTGGTACAGAAGGTTATTTACAGCCTTATCAGCCGACCTCAGGTAAAGCCCAGCTAATGAAAGGTTCTGCTAATGTATTGGGCCGGATTGAAGGCTCGGATCCCAGCTTACCTTTGCTGGTGCTGACAGCGCATTATGATCATTTAGGTTTACATCAGGGCAAGATTTACTTCGGCGCTGATGATAATGCTTCAGGTGTGGCAGCTTTGCTGGCCATAGCGCGTTATTTTAAACAGCATCCGCCTCGCCATACTTTGTTGTTTGCCGCTTTGGATAATGAAGAAACCGGCATGTGGGGCGCCCGAATGTTGTTTGAGCAAGAGCTGCTGAAGCCGGAACAAATCAAGCTGAATATCAATATGGATATGCTCAGTCACGATACCAATAAGCAACTCATAGCGGTTGGCTCTTATCATTATCCAGAGCTGGAACAACCTCTGCTGCAACTGCAGCAACAAAGCTCTGTGCGCTTGTTATTGGGCTATGACAGACCTGCATGGCGGGTCGGCACTCATCAGGATTGGACCTTAAGTTCAGACCATAGAGAATTCCATAAACGACAGGTGCCTTTTGTGTATTTTGGCGTGCCGGATCATGCGCATTATCATCAGCCCACAGATACAATAGAAAATGTCGATCAGGCGTTTTATCGTGAAGTCAGTGAAACAGTGCTGGATGCAGTGCTGGTATTTGACGCCCGTTGATACCAGCTTCTGAGCAACTTATGAAAGTGGTAGCCCTGTGCTATGCTGGCCTTATTCCGGCATAGCGCAGCGTATCCAAGTTTTTTATGCGTATTCTCCATAGCTCCGACTGGCATTTAGGCCAGCATTTTATTGGCAAAAGCCGAGCAGACGAGCACAAAGCTTTGTTTGGCTGGCTAAAGCAACAGATTGAATTGCATCAGGTGGATGCATTGATTGTAGCGGGCGATATTTTTGATACCACTACTCCCGCCAGTTATGCCCGTGAGTTGTATCATCAACTGATTGTTGATTTACAACCCACAGGTTGTCAGTTGGTCATGCTGGGTGGCAATCACGATTCAGTCGCTGTACTGCAGGAAGGCAAAGAATTACTGGCTTGTTTGCATACCCAAGTGGTACCAGGCTGGCTGGGTGCTGCAGAATCTCATCTTCTGGTACTGAATAACAAAGCAGGCGAACCAGGTGCTATTCTGGCGGCTTTGCCTTTTTTGCGTTCCCGCGATTTACTGCAAAGCCACAGTGGTCAGCAGGCCAGTGATAAACAGCAGCAATTGCAGCAAGCCATAGCCGACTGTTATCAGCAGTGTTTCGCTAAAGCTCAGGCGCTGAAAGCCGAACTTGGGCTGGAGTTGCCCTTGTTAGCAACAGGGCACCTGACGACAGTAGGTGCCAGCAGCAGTGAGTCGGTACGGGAAATTTATATAGGCTCTTTGGAGGCCTTCCCGGCCAGCGTTTTTCCGGATTTTGACTATATAGCTTTGGGCCATATCCATCAGCCTCAGTTGGTTGCAGGCAAAGCGCATATCCGTTACAGCGGCTCGCCTATTCCTTTGAGTTTTGATGAAGCAAAACAGCAAAAATCCATGGTCTTGCTGGATTTCAGCAGCCTTGAAGCCAAGATTGAGCTGCTACCCATTCCTTGTTTCCAGCCGCTTTTGAGCCTGAAATGCAGCTTAACTGAACTCCATACTTTATTGCAGCAACCACTGGCGATGCTACAACCCGGACAAAAACTCTGGCTGGAGCTGGTATTGACGGGCAGCGACGGTTATCTGAGTGATTTGCAAAGCCAGGTGCAACAGCATCTCGAGGCGTTACCCGTAGAACTGCTAAAACTACGTCGGGCACGCCAGACCGCTATTGGTGTTTTGCAGGCTGATCAGCAAGAGTCGTTGCATGAAATGACACCGGATCTGGTATTGCAGCGACGGCTTGCCACTGAAGAGCTCACCGACAGCGAACAAGCAGAATTTCAGCAGATGTTGCAGCAGGTTCTGACACAGTTGCAGCAACCAGAACCGCAGGTGCAGCCATGAAAATTCTATCGGTGCGGCTGCAAAACTTAAATTCACTAAAAGGTGAGTGGAAAATTGATTTCACTCAGCCGCCTTTTGATCAAAGTAACCTTTTTGCTATTACAGGCCCTACTGGTGCAGGCAAAAGCACTATTTTGGATGCTATTTGTTTAGCTTTGTACCATCAGACGCCGCGCTTAAAACTCTTGTCGCAAAGCAGCAACGAGCTGATGACCCGTCATACCAGTGAATGCCTGGCCGAAGTAGAGTTTCAGGTGCGCGACCAGCGTTACCGCGCTTTCTGGAGTCAACGCCGTTCCCGTGGTGCAGTGGATGGCAATTTGCAGGCTGCCAAAGTTGAACTGGCCAAAGCAGATGGCGAAATATTGGCAGACAAAAGTAATGAAAAGCTAAAGCTGACTGAGCAGATCACAGGTTTAGATTTTGGTCGTTTCACCAAGTCGATGCTGTTGGCTCAGGGTGGTTTTGCTGCCTTTTTAAATGCGCCTGCTAACGAGCGGGCTGAACTATTGGAAGAGCTGACGGGCACTGAAATTTATGGCCAGATTTCGATGCAGGTGTATGAGCAAAACCGCCAGCACAAAACGGCGTTGGAATTATTACAAGCCAAAGCCTCAGGTGTAGTCTTGCTGGATTTAGAGCAACGCCAGCTGTTACAGCAGCAGTTAGCTGATTTGGAACAGCAACAGCAGCAACTGAAAACAAAACAGCAGCAACAAGCGCCGTTATTAGCCTGGCGTCAGCAGCAACAGCAGGCTGCGGTGCAGCTGCAACAAGCAGAGCTGAAGCAGCAGCAATTTGAGCAAGAGCAGGCCATGCAACAAAGCGCTTTGGTCAAATTGCAACGTTATCAAAAAGCCGCAGTGTTGTTGCCATTGTACAAAGAGCTGCAGCAGCAACGTTCGGCTGTGACTGAAACACAAGAACAGCAGCAACTTCAGTGCCGTCAGTTGCATGACTTAAAGGATCAGCATCAGCTGCGATTGCAGCAAGGTCAAGGCTTAGCCTTGCAAATGCAACAGCAGGTGCAGCAACAGGTTCAGCAACTGCAGCAACAGGGTCAGAGTTTAACAGCGCAACTGGCACAGCAACCTCGGGGTGCAGATCTGGCAGCAGCAGTCGCAGGCTGGAAACCTTTATTGCAGCAACGTCAGCAGGGGTTAGAGCAACAAAAAGTCCTGCGAAAACAGCTTGCTCAGGCTGACACTCAGCAAGTAGATCAGCAGTTGCAGCAAATCAGCGTCGAATTACAGCAACTGGATGTTCAATTGCAACAGAGCACTCCGGCTTTCGCTATTGAACTGCCTGCGTTGCAACAGCAAATACAAGATCGCAAAAATCAGCTGCACACTTATCCGTTATTGCTGAGGGTTGCCGCCGGGTTACAACAAAAGCAGCAACAACAGCAAAAAGAACAGCAGGAACTGCAACAAAAACAAAGCGACAGCCAACAGTTGCAGCACCAAGTAGCGGCTTTACGTGAGCAGTTCAGGTTGTATAGCGACAGAGTGGCTGATAAACAAAAACTGGTACAGCAAGAGCAACTGATTGCAGAGCTCAGTAGTCACAGAGCCAAGTTGCAACCAGGCGACGAATGCCCACTGTGTGGCAGCACCACACATCCAGCTATTAGCAGTTATCAGGCACTGGATTTAAGCCAGACTGAAACAGAACTGGCGGCCTTAACAACTGAACTGAAACAAGTCGAAGAGCAGGGCAAAGCCTTACGTGAGCAGCAACTACAACTGGAAGAGCAACAAAAAGCCCGGCACTATCAGTTGGAACAGCTGGCCGCAGATATTAAGCAGCAAAGTGAACAATGGACTGACTTATTGCACAACCTGCCGGAGGCAGAGCAGCAGCAATTACAGCAGGCCAGCTTAAAAAAAGCCTTGTTGCAGCAGTTCCAGCAGCAGGCTCAACAGGGACTGGAGCAACAGCTGCAGATAGAGCAACAACTGCTGCAACGTCAACTCTGGCAACAGCAGCAGCATGAACTGGCGCATCAGCAGCAACTGCTGCTGCAACAATTGACGCAGCAACAACAGCAACAACAGCAGTTCACTGCAGCGCTGCGGCAAAACCAGCAGCAGTTACAGCAACTGGAACAGCAGTGGCAGCAAGAGTTACAACCTTTTGGTTTTGCTCTGCCAGCTTCAGAGCAACAACAACAGATCTGGCAGCAGTGGGCAGAGCAAGCGCAGCAATGGCAGCAGTGGCAACAAGAGTTGCAACGACAGAGTCAGCGACTGGATAAAGCGCTGATGCAGCAGCAACAGGCTGAGCAGCAGTACCAAAGCTGGTTAGATAAATTGCAACAAGCAGATGTAGCGCACCTATCGGCCAGTCAGAGTGCAACACCACAGCAAGAACTTGAGCTTGTGTTGCAACGGCTCAGTGTACTAAGCAATGAACTGCAGCAAAAAACCGGACAGCAGCAACAAAGTGAAACTCAGCTACGGCAACTGCAATTGAAGTTAAGCTCCTTGCAGCAAGAATGGCAAAAACAACTTGAACAACAGCAATTTGGCAGCGAAACCAGCTTTTTAGCCATGTTATTGACTGAAGAACAAGTGCAGCAACTGACAGAGTTAAAAGACAAGCTGGCGAGCGAAAAAATCCGTTGTCAAAGTCAGTTAGAGCAAGCGCAGCTACAATCCGAAGCTCTGGCAAAGCAACAACTGACAGAACAAAGTCTGGAGCAATTACAACAGCAAAGCACAGAGCTGGAGCAGCAGTTATTTAGTGCGCTGGAGCAGGCAGGCCAATGCCGGCAGCAACTGCAAAGCGATCAGCAGCATCAACAGCAACAACAAGAGCTATACAGCCAGATTGAACAACAGCAACAACTGGTGCAGCAATGGCATAAATTCAACAGCTTAATAGGCTCAGCCGATGGTGCTAAATTCCGTCGTTTTGCTCAGGGTTTAACTTTGTTGCAGCTGGTGGGACTGGCCAATCAGCAGTTAGATAAACTGCACAGCCGTTATCAACTGGCGCGAAAAGCTGATGCCGAGCTGGAGCTGCAGGTGCTCGATAGCTGGCAGGCCGATACCGCCAGAGATACGAAGACCTTATCTGGTGGCGAAAGCTTCCTGGTCAGTCTGGCCTTGGCCTTAGCTTTGTCGGATTTAGTCAGCCATAAAACCCGCATCGAATCTTTGTTTTTGGATGAAGGTTTTGGCACTTTGGATCCGGATACGCTGGAAACCGCGTTAGCCGCTTTAGATCAACTCAATGCCAGCGGCAAGATGATTGGTATTATCAGCCATGTGGAAGCGTTAAAAGAGCGTATTCCGGTGCAAATTAAGCTGCAAAAACAGCAGGGTTTGGGGTACAGCAGTCTGAGCTATTAGCGCTGTTTATTGATGACAAAAGTCATGCTCAAGTCATGACTTTTGTGTCTGATGTTTTTCTATGGATTTTCCGATACTGGCTTCACACCAATAAGGTGAAACAGCAAAAGGACTATCAAGATGAAAACTTTACTCATAGCTTTAAGCACTTTAACTTTTAGCCTGGCTCAGGCCGCTACTATTGAACAAATTGATGCAGCGACCAATGCCATGGATTTGAAGCAGCTGTCCAGTTACGCTGCCGAACAAACGGCAGATTACAACAATGCTTATGCCAACTATCGTTTGTCTATTATGGCGGGCATTACAGGCCAAAAAGATCAGGCTGAGGAAGCTCTGGACCTAGCGCAGTCCACGCTAGAGCAGTTGACTGCAGAACAGCCTCAAGCCGATAGTCTGGCCCTACTGTCTAGCGTTTATGGTATGCAGATTGGCAATAACCCGGTCAAGGGAGCGCTGTATGGTGCTAAATCCAATAAAGCCATGGCACAAGCCTCTGAGCTGGAACCTGCCAACCCAAGGGTGACATTAGTGAAAGCTATCATAGCTTACAATACGCCTGCAGTTTTTGGTGGCAGTAAACAAAGTGCGATTGACCTGAGCAGTAAAGCCATTGAATTGTATGCGCAGCCCTGTCAGCAGATTTGCTGGGGGCACGCAGAAGCTTATACCTGGCGTGGTTTAGCCAAGCAGGAACTGGGTGATAAGGCTGGAGCCATTGCAGACTGGACCAAAGCGGCAGAGGTTGACCCTTCCTATGGCTGGGCTAAGTTTCTGTTGTCTCAACAACAAAACTATAGTCAAAATCGTTAATAACTTTATGGCTTGGGGCTCTTTAGAGCCCCTGTTGCGGCTGAGGAAGTAGGTGATGTTAGAGCTGGAAAAACGTCTGTCCTGGGTGTATTTGGTTAATCTGGTGTTTTATATAGCGCCGTTTTTTTACATAGACTACAGCCTGATCGACTATTTGTGGATGATGTTAGCTTTAGTGGCATTTTTGGGATGTTACTACTGGATTGGCCGCAGTGATATCACTCAGATGTTGTTGCCTATACTGCTGATGGCTCTGATTGCAAGCTGCATTACGCCGTTGAATTACGGCTCTATTTCGATGTTTGCTTATGTCAGTTTTTTTATCGGCTTTGTTTATAACTTCCGTCAGTTTTTAGCAGGAATTGCGGCACTGATCGCCTTACTGGTGCTGCTGGACCACTTCTTTATCAAAGGTGCACCTTACTTCCTGTTGTATGGTTCAGCTCTGGTTATGGCGATAGGTGTGCTCGGAGTGCTCGATCGGGTCCGACGCTTAACTATGCTGAAAGAGCAGCGTAGTGCCGAAGAAATTAAACAGCTGGCGACTATGGTAGAACGAGAGCGTATAGCGCGGGATTTACACGATATTATGGGGCACAGTTTATCCGGTATAGTGCTCAAAGCTGACCTTGCCGATAAGTTGATGCAACAACAGCAGTATGAGTTAGCTGCTCAGCATCTGAAAGAACTGGCGCAGATAGCCCGTGAAAGTTTAAGCCAGGTACGACAGACTGTGTCTGGCTACAAACACAAGGGCTTGGTTGGTGAAGTACAGCTGTTAAGCGGCAAACTACGTGATGCGGGTTTTGCTGTAGATGTTCGTGGGGAAGTGCCAACTCTTTCCGCCCGCGAAGAAACTGCCGTTGTTTTGATCCTGACTGAACTGGTAACTAATGTGCTAAAACATAGTCATGGCGATCAGGTGCAAATTCATTTTAATGAGACTGCGCATGGGCACCAGGTGATGGTATCGGACAATGGTAAACTCAGTGAGCTGAAACAGGGCAATGGCCTGACAGGTATTCAGGAGCGTTTAGCTGCATTGAACACTGAGCTGGAATGGCAACTTTCGCCCAGTAGTTTTAGTTTTACTTTGCCGAAGGAGTCCTGATGCGTATTTTACTGGCAGAAGATCAAGCCATGGTGCGTGGTGCTTTAGCGGCTTTATTAGGCCTGAATGCAGAATTTCAGATCACTCAGGCGGCTGATGGCGACCAGGCTTTGGCTTTGCTGAAACAGCAAGACTTCGATCTCTTATTAACCGACATTGAAATGCCGGGTCGTAGCGGCTTGGAATTAGCACTTCATCTGCAACAGCAACACAGTAAAATCAAAGTGATAGTGATCACTACTTTTGGTCGGGCTGGCTATATTCAACGTGCTATCGCCGCCGGGGTACAGGGCTTTTTACTCAAAGACGCACCTTCTGAACAACTGTTACAGGCAATTTATCAGGTGATGGCTGGTAAAAGAGTGATAGATGCTGAACTGGCGTTATCGGCTTTGGGTGAGCACGACCCTTTAAGTGATAAGGAGCGCAGGGCTTTACGATTAGCGTCCGAAGGAAAAAGCACAGCCGATATTGCAGCCGCACTTTATATTGCAGAAGGTACAGCCCGGAATTATTTGTCGGAAGCCATCAGTAAACTAAATGCGGTAAACAGGGTTGATGCAGCCAGAATAGCCAGACAAAAAGGCTGGCTATAACTTAGCCGTCGTACTTGATGCCGCAGCGTTGTTGGCAGCACTCTCTCGCCCCAATCACATAGGTAAACTATGCTCATGGGGTCTCATTCGTTTGCCGCCTAGCTGCAACAACAATTACTTAGGCTAAGTCTTCGTCGTACTTGATGCCGCAGCGTTGTTGGCAGCACTCTCTCGCCCCAATCACATAGGTAAACTATGCTCATGGGGTCTCATTCGTTTGCCGCCTAGCTGCAACAACAATTACTTAGGCTAAGTCTTCGTCGTACTTGATGCCGCAGCGTTGTTGGCAGCACTCTCTCGCCCCAATCACATAGGTAAACTATGCTCATGGGGTCTCATTCGTTTGCCGCCTAGCTGCAACAACAATTACTTAGGCTAAGTCTTCGTCGTACTTGATGCCGCAGCGTTGTTGGCAGCACTCTCTCGCCCCAATCACATAGGTAAACTATGCTCATGGGGTCTCATTCGTTTGCCGCCTAGCTGCAACAACAATTACTTAGGCTAAGTCTTCGTCGTACTTGATGCCGCAGCGTTGTTGGCAGCACTCTCTCGCCCCAATCACATAGGTAAACTATGCTCATGGGGTCTCATTCGTTTGCCGCCTAGCTGCAACAACAATTACTTAGGCTAAGTCTTCGTCGTACTTGATGCCGCAGCGTTGTTGGCAGCACTCTCTCGCCCCAATCACATAGGTAAACTATGCTCATGGGGTCTCATTCGTTTGCCGCCTAGCTGCAACAACAATTACTTAGGCTAAGTCTTCGTCGTACTTGATGCCGCAGCGTTGTTGGTGGCGGGCGCGGCTAAACCGCGCCCCGCAGTATTAAAACAGGCTAATTAAAACGAATACACAAAAGTTAAAGAGGTTTGGGTATCGGTTTTCTTTTTACCTACTGGTACATTCGAGTCGTTTTGTACTAAAAAAGCGGCTTTCATTTGCATCCGGCCGTTAATTTTTGCGGTCAGCGAAGACTCAGCAATAGAACGTCTGTTGTCTTCACCGTACTCCAGGCTGACAGTTTGCTTAAAACGGGCAGATTCACTGATTTGCCAGCGATAAGTTGCCGCTCCACGCACTATCACACCGTTTTCAGTTTCCTCCAGGTCCGTTTCGCCCCTGTAATAACCAGGACCTACTTCACCTTCCAGCGACATAGTTTCGGTTTTAAATAGTTCATCGCCATAACCTATAGCCACTGTAGTGTATTCGGTGTAAGCACCAAAACGATCGCTCACATGTAAGCCATAGACAAATAATCGGGCAGATTCTTTATCCAGCTTATAACCACCTTTGGCAGAAGCTGCATATTTTTCAGCTGAGGTTTCCACCAGCGTTTGACCGTCGTTAGTTTCCGTTTCATCACGCTTAAAAAAGGCGCTGAAGGTATAGTCATTCGACCAGTGTTCCAATTCTTGTTTGGCGTCTACTTTCCCTGTGATAGAAGTACCTTTGGTGTTACCAGAGGTTGTAATAGCGCCAAGTTCCGCTGTTGTACTCCAGCCTAATTTGGCCGTATTGGACGAGCTTTCTTCCGCCTGTACTGTCAAAAGGCCGCTTAAAACGAACAGACTGCTCAGAGCTGATAGGGAGCAGAGAGTTTTTTTCATACCTTATTTTTCCTTTTTGAGGTGCAAGTCCATTTGTGGAAAGGGGATTACAATCTGATGTTCATCAAAGGTCAGCTTGATTTTTTCCAGAGAGTCCCAGTACACAGGCCAGTAATCGGCTGCATTTACCCATGGACGTATTAAAATATTGACTGAACTGTCGGCTAAAGCGCCAACAGCAATGACTGGGGCTGGCTCAGCGAGAATACGACTGTCTGCTTTCAGCATTTGTTCCAGTAGTTCTTTGGCCTTTTTCAGATCTGAGTCGTAACTGATGCCAACAATTAAATCCACTCTGCGGGTTTTTTCAGCAGAATAATTGATAATGGCAGAGCCGGTAATTTGCGAGTTGGGCACAATAATGCGTTTGTTGTCTGCACTTTTAAGTACAGTCTGGAAAATTTCAATTTTTTCCACTACACCTGATACACCTGCTGCATCGACAAAGTCACCAGAGCGGAAAGGGCGGAATAAAATAATAAGTACACCTGATGCAAAGTTCGATAATGAACCTTGTAAAGCCAATGCTATAGCTAAACCGGCAGCACCTAAGATAGCGATAAAGGAAGCCGTCTGAATACCCACTTGTGATAGGGCTATCAGAATAGTCGCTACCATAATGGCCGCCTGAATAATGCCACTTAAAAAAGACACTACGGCTCTGTCCACTTTGCGGTGGATTAAGGCTTTCTCCAGCATGCGGGTCAGACTTTTCGACAACCAGCGACCCAGATATAAAATGACTAAAGCGACCAGTACCTTGACGCTATAACTTAAAATCAATTGCTGATTTTTCTCTAAAAATTCCAGGAACTGTTGCATTTCTGTCTCCATTTTCGTTCCGCTGCTGCAGTGCATGTCAGGTGCTCTGACCGCAATACCCTAACATACCCAGTATGCTTAGCCCAAGCAAAACGCGGCTTTGCGCCTTGTTGTACAAAAATAGCTTTGCTTCAACAAGGAATTTCGCTAGAATGCGCGCCGCTTGTGGTGACTGTAGCTCAGTTGGTAGAGTCCCGGATTGTGATTCCGGTTGTCGTGGGTTCGAGCCCCATCAGTCACCCCAATTTTCCAATAGACCCAAACCCAACTTTGGGTTCGAGCTTCGTTAGTCACCTGATTTCCTCTGCAGTCATTCTATTGTTATGCTCTGTATGTCTTTCTTTTGTTAGTTGCAACATTATGGATTTGAAACAACTGCAGTTGTCTTTACAGCAGCCTCATTTAGCCCCTGTTGAACTTTGGGATCCAGCTTTTTGCGGTGATATCCCCATTCGTATCGATCGACAGGGTTTTTGGTTCTATCTGGATTCTAAAATCTTGCGACCAGAACTAATTCAACTTTTTGCTTCTGTGCTCACCCGACAACAACAAGAGTATTTCCTGCTGACTCCGGTTGAAAAAGTCCGTATTCAGGTGGAAGATGCTGCTTTTGTTATTGTGGCTATAGAGCTGCAAACTGGTGATACACCTGTCCTTATTGCGACCACTAATTTAGGCGAACAAGTATTAATTACCGCTGAATATCCGTTATTTTTGCAGGCTCAGCCCGATGGCCAGTGTTTGCCTTATCTGCAGTTGTGGCGAGGTTTAACAGCGAAATTCAGCAGAGCGGCTTATTATCAATTGGTTGATTTGGCTTTGCCTGTCCAGGTAGAAGGAAACACTAAACTACAGATTGATTCTGCTGGCATGAGTTTTGAGCTCGGAACTCTGGATTAACCGTTAATCCCGGATCTAAGGCTCTGTATCGCATTCAATTTTTCTGCGCTTGCTGCTTTGGCATTCCTGTTTCATAGTCGTTGCACAGCAGCTGGAAAAAGCTGTGTTTATCCAACAGGAGAGCGAATGAAATTCCAATTGACCCTCGTTGCCAGCGCGTTACTGATCGCTGGAACAGCCCAGAGTACCACTCTAATCCACGCCGGCAAACTGATCACAGCAGACACTGATAAAGTATTGACGCAACAGACTGTCATCATCGAAGGCGACAAAATTGTCGCAGTGCAGTCCGGTTATACAACCCCGGCCGCCGATGATCAGGTCATAGATTTGAAAAATCATACACTGATGCCTGGCTTAATGGATATGCATACTCATTTTTCCACTCAGATGAACCCCGGTACTTATACTGAAGCTTTTTTGTTGAATGAAGCTGATGTTGCCTTACGTGGCGCTACGTATGCCGAAAAGACTTTATTGTCAGGCTTTACTACAGTCAGAGAGCTGGGTACCAGTCATCACACCAGCACAGCTCTGCGTAAAGCGATCACAGCGGGCTATGTCATAGGCCCGCGTATTTATACCGCGGGTAAATCTATTGCCACTACAGGGGGGCATGCAGATCCAAGCAATGGTGTAGCTTATGAGCTGATGGGCGATCCAGGTCCAAAAGACGGTGTGGTGAATGGCCCGGATGAAGCACGTAAAGCCGTGCGTCAGCGCTACAAAGAAGGTGCAGATCTGATCAAAATCACGGCTACAGGTGGCGTACTGAGTGTGGCCAAAAGTGGCTCGAATCCACAGTTTAATAAAGAAGAGCTAAAAGCTATTGTCGAGACAGCCAAAGATTATGGCATGACAGTGGCAGTGCATGCGCATGGTAAAGAAGGCATGGACAGAGCCATCGAAGCCGGAGTGGACTCGATAGAACATGGTACTTTAATGGATAAAGCCACCATGAAACTGATGAAAAAACATGACACTTATTATGTTCCAACCATCAGTGCGGGTAAGTGGGCCGCAGAAAAGGCTGCCATTCCGGGCTTTTTCCCAGAGCTGGTTCGGCCAAAAGCTGCAGCTATAGGTCCAAAAATCCAGCAAACCTTTGCTACGGCTTATAAAGAGGGAGTTAAAATTGCTTTTGGCACTGATGCCGGAGTAGGGGCGCATGGAGATAACTGGCGAGAATTTGTTTTTATGACAGAGGCCGGTATGCCTGCTTTGGAAGCTATTCAGTCGGCCACTATTACAGCGGCTCGTCTGTTAAAGGTGGATCAGGAACTGGGTTCTGTCAGCCCAGGTAAAATTGCAGATTTAGTAGCTGTACCAGGTGACCCGCTGCAGGATATTCAGCTGATGGGGGAAGTCAGTTTTGTCATGAAAGCAGGTGTGGTGTACAAGCAATAGCAATGGATTTGAAAAAGCGAGGCAGCCAGGGGCTGCCTTTTTTACTACTATTTTTGCTTCTGAAAAAACGCCAGCAGTTTGTGCACGTCAGCCAGTATATCGGCTTTCAAGTCAATTTCAGCCTGTTCACGCAGGTGATCCAGATGGCGGATCTCTTTTTTATCACGCTCTTTACGGGCCTGATGGGTAGGCATATCTTTGACTACGTCGTACATCTTAAACAAGCCAGGGTAGGTAAGAACCGCGTCTGGCTTTTCAGGCAACTGCAGATGGTCCAACAACACCCAAAGCCGCAACGCACCTTCTGACAACTCACACTGTCCTTCCCGCATAGCTTTGGCAATTAACACTATACTTTCGGTAAGGTTGGCGTTTTTTGTCGCAACTACTTGTTGCTGCTTCAACTGTTGTTGTTTGATCAGCCACAACAGACGGCCAAGATAAAAACTTAGACCACCAAGGATTAAAACAGCAACTAAAGTGGCTAGTATCCAGCTTAAGGTCAAACTATATCCCCTATTCGCCTAAAAATTCTTTACGCCAATCAGTACGCTCTAACTTGGCTAATGGATCCATATCTTCTTCTTCGTCATCTTGATCCAGGCCTAAAAGAGCAACCAGTTCTGCGTGGCGTGCCGTTTTGGCATTGAAGTACTTAGCGTCTTTACCCGTCAGTATTTCACCTTTATCCACTTGATCCAGCAATTCCAGCAGCTTCTCATCATTCTCGAGCAAGGCTAATTCCTGCTCTGGAGGCATTTCTGGCTCTTTGGCTTTGCTCAGTTGGACCACTGGCTTGAACTGTTTCGGCTGCGCCATCAGCTTTTGTTCTGCTTCTGTTACTACTAACGCAATAGGCTTTTTGCTACCGTGGCGTGGATCTTTAGAGCTTTTGCCTGATTGTTTTTGCTTGTCTTCGGCTGAAGGCGAATGGCGACTACCGGATTTTAAGCCCGCACCTTTCTTTTTGGTTTCGGGCGCGCGAGTGCGGTCCTGACGAGCTTCCTCAGCCGGTCTGTGCCTGGTACCAAGTGGGCCTGAGGTGCGAGTTTTTTTAATCCGGGTCATTATGTGTTACCTACGAAAAAGGGCGCGTATTTTAACCAGTTTATCTTAGAAAACCTAGGTATTTCGTTTTTTAAATATCACCACATCATCAGCCGGAAAATGTAGTGCAAAATTATCCCGCTTTGCCAGAAATTCAAAAGTGCGCTGATGGAAAAAACTGATATGGGTTGGGTCGTTTTTATAATGCCAATTGTTGAAGCTGCTTTGCTCGGTGTAGCGTTTGGTCATCAAAGCCAATACGCCTTCGGGCCAGAGTAAATCCAGCCATAAGGACCATTCTTTCGCTGGGTTGATAAAATGTTCTATGGCTTCAGTACAACTGACAAAATGGTATTTTTGCTGCAGAGCATGCGGCTCCGGTGCATAAAATGGATCCCAAACCTGCATTTTTTTGCCTGCTTCGCTGAGCATTTGTGCCAATAAGGGCCCTGGGCCACAACCAAAATCCAATCCTGTATGTTGTTCAGGTGTAAGAGTACTGAGCAGAGGTAAAGATAAACGGGATAAAAATTTACGGTAAGCCGGATCATCCAACTGGTTTTGATGTAAATCGTATTGGGCTTTTTCTTGCTGCGCAGTTAAAAGCGTTGTGCGGTCAGCAAAGACTAAACAACACTGCTGACATTGAAAGTAAGCACGTCTTTTATCGCTGCAAAAAGCCTGTATTTCTGATGCTGAACAAAGTGGGCACGCTGAATTCATGGTGAAGATAAATAAAAAGGGCGGTGTAAGATGTTACCGCCCTCTATATAAGGTGTCTAGCGCGACACATAATCTGCTTTAAGTCGTCCTGACGGGAGTTCAACACCCTGTTTGCACAAATTCCCTATATTTTTACGCAAATTCCCTATGAAAATAATTATTCGCGACCTTCCTGATACTTAATGTTCCATCCATGCACCGTGTAAATTACACTCTGCCATCATTCTGATGCTTAAAAAGTATACTAATGCACTGCTGCTGTCCTTGCCTTCTTTCCCTGTTTTCAATGGTTACTAAATGTAACCGGATTTAATTTACTCCGATTTTTTAGAATGGCAATACGGCAGTATAAAAAAAGTACAAAAAAAATGAACTATTTTGTAATGACATTATAAATCAAAGACTTGCGTATATTATTTCGCGTTGTGAGCATTATCTTACTAGAGTGTGAGACATATCTTACAAAATAAGTTGAGTTCTCATTATTCACTAGGTGAAGCGACAGCTTGAGGGGAAAGGTTAGCGGGAGAGCATAAAAAAACCAGGCATAAAGCCTGGCTTTTCACGCAAGAATGGCTGTTAGTGCAAACCGCCTACGTATTTAGACAGTATTTCGATATCTTCGTCGGTCAGCTTCTTTGCAATATCGCGCATCATACCATTCATATCATTGGCTCGCGCACCACTGCGGAAGGCTTCCAATTGTGATTTGGTATAAGCTGCGTGTTGGAATGAAATTTTCGGGAAACCAGCCAAGCTGTGCCCTACACCACGTGGACCATGACATGCGATACAAGCGGCTATACCACGTTCCATATCACCACCACGAAACAATTTTTCGCCTTTAGCAATCACATCTTCTGGTGTAGTGCCTTCCTTCATGGTCTGACTAGCATAAAAAGCAGCCAGATCTTTCATATCCTGTTCCGACAAAGCAGCAACCATTGGAGCCATCAGGGCGTTATAACGCCCTTCCTTACCCGCAGTTTTGCCACCTAGTTGAAATTCTTTTAACTGTTTAAATAAATAACCAGCATGTTGACCCGCAATTTTTGGGTATAAATCGGTAGGGCTATTCCCGTCCATGCCATGGCAGGCAGCACAAGTAGCAGATTTAGCTTTACCTGCTTCAGCATCCCCATCGAATGCATAAGCTGTACTGATTAACCCTAAAAAGAGCGTGAGTGGAAGTGCGAATTTTTTCATTTTTTTTCCGTCTCTGTCCGCGTTGAACCGCCAGAAATCTGGCAACCAAGTTGAATAACCCTATATTTTATGTTTATTTTACACGAATATTGCACAGATAGAATCCCATAAATCACAGTAAAGCTTCTGTGGATCTTCAGGATCCGTTACACTATAGCTAAATTTACAGCCGGAGCTGACAGTGTACAAAGCGATCATCAATTATCAGAAAGCAACTTTTCTGACCAGTGCCCCTGATATTAAGGCTCTGCCCGCAGATACAGGTATCGAAGTTGCCTTTGCTGGTCGTTCTAACGCCGGCAAGTCCAGTGCATTAAATACGCTGACTAGACAAAATGGTTTAGCCAGAACCAGTAAAACACCAGGTCGTACTCAATTAATTAATACTTTTTCTTTATCTGAAAACCAGCGTTTGATCGATTTGCCTGGTTATGGCTTTGCCAAAGTGCCTTTAGCCGTTAAAGAAAAATGGCAAAAAGCTCTGAGTGAATATCTGATTAAACGTGAAAGTTTAAAAGGTATAGTTATATTAATGGATATTCGCCATCCACTGAAAGATTTGGATCAGGATTTAATTCATTGGGCTGTGCAAAGTAATTTGCAGGTGTTGTTACTTTTGACCAAAGCGGACAAGTTAAGTCCAGGGCCGCGTAAAAAAGTTCTGATGGAGGTCACGGAAGCCTCTATGGCTTTTATGGGCGATGTCACAGTACAGGTGTTCAGCTCTCTTACCAAATTAGGTTTGACAGAGTTAGAACAAAAGCTAGACCAATGGTTTAGCGCAGACGCAGAATAAGTGTTACCCAGTCTCAAAAAGCAGAGCATGTCTCTGCTTTTTTTATTCTTATTAACCTGAACTCGGGATAATGAGTGTCGAGTTTTGTCGATTTAATTAATTAAATCAACGAAGTAAAATTATTACGTCAAGCACACAAAGTTTATTCAGTGGCAAGGCTTATCCCGAGTTCAGGTTTATTAGATCCCAGTTTCTAAAAAGCATCACAGTACTAGTTCAGATCAAATCTCAGAATGACATGGCAAAGAAAAATAAGCTCAGCTGATCATAAGTGTTTGGGGATTTTGCGCTGCCAGAAAAAAGAAAACCGGCCCTTTTTGAGGAGGCCGGTCATAGCAAACGGGGAGAAGCTATTCAATAATTTCAAATCAACAGGGTGTCTTGGATTAACAAGACAAGGCTATTATACATAGAATTATGAACGTTTGAAGTATTTGCTCTAAAAAATCTAATTTTATTTCAGTTTCTCTGATCAAAAGACAAAAAAAACGCCCCACTGCAAGCAGTGGGGCGGCTAAATAAGCCTTTCTTTCTGGCCACTAAATAAGCGATTAAGCTCAGTAGTGCTGAAAGATAGAACATCTTACCTCTGTACCCTACGAATTTAATTCTACAAGTGTTGATTAAAAATGCAAGTCAATAGCTGTAATTAAACTACAAATATTTCTTTAAATTGCTATTAAGTTGAAAAAATGTAGCTTTATTACCAGTGGTGTTCATTGGTGTTGTTGATTAATTAGGCAGTTTTGGCCGAAATTAGCGGAGACCAGCACAGTGTCGGGATCTGTTGTAGCTACTGCAGTTCTTCATCTATAAAAAAGCCCCAAACAAGTTGGGGCGAAAAATCAAACTACCAGGAATGGGCATATACACTATTAATAAGACTGGGTGTTTTTAACTTAGTTCAGACTTATCACTATTTTTTTTAGTGCGCCTGATCCCAGTTTGGCCCAGAGCCTGCCTCAGCCAGTAAGGGCACATCCAACGAAGCCGCGGATTGCATGATGTCGACCAGCTCTGTACTGACTCTTTCCAGTTCTTCAGTTTTGACTTCAAATACTAGTTCATCGTGCACCTGCATTATCATTGAGACAACACCAGCTGGTTGCTTATCCTGCCAGGCTGCCACTTTGATCATGGCCATTTTGATGATATCAGCCGCCGTACCTTGCATCGGAGCATTGATAGCAGCGCGTTCAGCACCTTTTTTCCGGGCCATATTTTTGGCATTAATTTCTGGCAGGTACAAACGACGACCAAACAGAGTTTCTACATAGCCCAGCTCATGAGCCTGAGTACGTGTTCGCTTCATGTAATCCAACACGCCAGGGAAGCGTGCAAAATACAAATCAACGTACTGCTGTGCTTCTGATCGGCTAATGCCCAGCTGACGCGCCAAACCAAAAGCTGACATGCCATAAATAAGGCCGAAGTTCACGGCTTTAGCCCTACGGCGTTGTTCTGAACTGACATCGTCCAGCTTTACACCAAAAACTTCAGCAGCTGTGGCTTTATGAATATCTTTACCTTGTGCAAAAGCATTCAACAATGCAGGGTCACGCGATAAGTGCGCCATAATGCGCAGTTCAATTTGTGAATAGTCGATCGCCAGTATGGTTTTGCCACTTTCAGCAATAAAAGCCTGACGAATACGGCGGCCCTCTTCGCTTCGGATGGGAATGTTTTGCAGGTTAGGTTCAGTAGAGCTTAAACGACCTGTAGCAGCAACAGCCTGATGATAGGATGTGTGCACCCGGCCTGTAGCTGGGTTAACAGAAAGCGGCAGTTTATCGGTGTAAGTGGATTTCAGCTTACTTAAACCCCGATGTTCAGTAATTAGTTTGGGGAACTCGTAATCAAGCGCCAGCTCGGCTAATACTTCTTCTGCGGTGGATGGTGTGCCTGTAGGTGTTTTTTTAAGGACAGGCAGCCCCATCTGCTCGAATAAGATTTCCTGAAGTTGCTTAGGAGAAGACAGGTTAAATTCTTTACCCGCCATCTGATAGGCTTCCTGCTCAATCTCACTTATACGGGTGGCTAAATCCATACTTTGTTGCGCTAACAAATGGCCGTCAATTTTAACGCCAGTGCGTTCCATTTTGGACAATATAGGCACCAGAGGCATTTCGATATCGCGGAACACCGTTTGTAAGCCTGAATGTTGCGCAAGCATCGGCCATAAGGTTTGATGCAAACGTAATGTCACGTCAGCATCCTCTGCTGCGTAAGGAGAGGCTTGCTCCAGCGCTATTTGGTTAAAGGTGATTTGTTTCGCCCCTTTACCTGCTATATCTTCAAAAGCTATGGTTTTATGCCCGAGGTACTTCAGTGACAAGGAATCCATATCGTGTCGCGAGGCCACACTGTTGACAATATAAGATTCCAGCATAGTGTCAAAACGAATGCCACGAAGTTCAATGCCATGGCGCGCCAAAACACTTTGGTCATACTTCAGGTTTTGGCCCACTTTGGCTTTAGTTTCATCTTCCAGCCAGTCTTTCAACTGAGCTAACACCCATTCACGATTGAGCTGTTCAGGTGCGCCAACATAATCATGCGCCAACGGAATATAGCAGGCATCGCCTGCTCCTAACGCCAGCGAAATACCGACAATATCGGCCTGCATATAATCCAGACTGGTGGTTTCAGTATCAAAAGCCACCAGTTCAATCTGAGGCAAGCGTTCCAGCAATTGCAGAAAATCAGCTTGGGTTAAAATGCAGGGGTAGCCACTGATATCAATACCACTGGCTGGAGCTTCAGCTTCTTGTTCTTCATTCTGTTTTGTAGCTTCTGTCGCTACTGTTGTCGCAGCGTCTTTGCCTGCTAAAACTTCGCTTAACCAGCGTCTGAATTCACAAGCTGCAAACAGCTCTGCCAGTTTGCTCTGATCCGGAGTTTTGATCTCTAAGCTATCTGACTGTAACGATAATTCCACATCTGTTTTGATGGTCGCCAGCTGATAAGACAGCATCAGTTGTTCTTTAAACTCTGTCATTTTGGCGGCTATGGTTTTGCTGCCACGAAAGTTCAGCGTCGCAATTTGATCTAACTGCTGGTACAGTTTTTCTATTGAACCAATACCCTGGAGTAAAGCCATAGCGGTTTTTTCACCTACCCCGGGCAAGCCCGGAATATTATCCGCTTTATCGCCCATCAGAGCTAAATAATCGACAATCAGCTCTGGGCCGACGCCAAATTTATCTGCTACGCCAGCAGGATCCAAAATGGTATCTGTCATGGTGTTTATTAAAGTGACATGCTGATCAACTAATTGAGCCATGTCTTTATCGCCCGTTGAAATAAGCACATGCCTGCCTTGCTGACTGGCTTGAACTGCTAATGTGCCTATCACGTCATCAGCTTCAACGCCGCTGATACAAATCAAAGGTAAACCCATAGCCTGAATTATTTGGTGTAAAGGCTCTATCTGGCTGCGTAAATCATCTGGCATGGGTGGGCGATGTGCTTTATATTCGCTATACATTTCGTTGCGAAAAGTCGGGCCTTTTGCATCGAACACCACCACCATCTGGCTGGGCTTGTACTGGCGCAATAAACTTTTCAGCATATTGACTACACCATAAATAGCTCCTGTCGCTTCTCCTTTGGAGTTTGTCAGATGTGGTGGGGAGTGATAGGCGCGAAATAAATAAGAAGAACCGTCGACAAGAATAAGAGGATTGTCCGGTATAACAACCATGATAAGGATCCCTTGATGTTTTGCTTAAGAATGCCATAACAGTGCGTATTCAGCCAGCTGTAGCTGCATTTTCGAAGTGTTCAGTTGATACTTTTTTACACGAAAAAGCTGTGGATAACTTTGTGGACAGAAGGCAATAAGTAGTACGGAATTTTTAGGTGTAACTCCGGTGGATTTTGTTTAAGTTGTTGTATTTAAAAGAAAAATAAGAGGATTTCTAGAGGTTCTCTTATTGGTTTTCTTGCTATTCCATTTTGTGGAAAATAATCTTATTTTGGCCCGCTGTCTAAAAAGTAACAGTCCAAGGCAATCAAAGTAGGGCAAACAGACTACCACAAAGATTTTCTTTGCACAGCGCCGATTTCAATTTTTTTTGTCTCAGAATAAACTCATTAAGATTGAACTGTTATAAGGCAGGATTTCCTGCGGATTTCGTCCGACTTACTCCGCATTAAAAGCGAAGTGAAAAACCAAAAATTGCAGGGGCTTCCACTATGAAGGATCCCGGCGCTATAATACCTTAACTTTTGTATGGCTTATTGACAGGATTATCCAGATGAAAAAACTCACTTTTGCCTTAGTGCTGATGACAACTGCTGCAATAGCCAACGTCGCTGCACAGGATGCAGACAACGAAGCAATCAAAAAGCGTCTTGAGCCTGTAGGTCAGGTTTACCTGGCTGGTGCACAGGTTGCAGCAGATACTGGACCTAAAGGACCTCGTACCGGAGAACAGGTGTATCAGGGCGCTTGTTTTGCGTGTCATGGTACAGGTGCATTAGATGCGCCAAAAAAAGGTGATGCGGCTTGGAAGCCTCGGATAGCGCAAGGTGCCGACCTATTGTTAAAACACGCTATCGAAGGTATTAGGGCTATGCCACCTCGCGGTACGTGCATGGACTGTTCCGATGAAGAAATTTCCGCTGCCATCGAATTTATGATCGAAGGCGTTTAAAGTTCCAGTCGGTATAAACGCTGCTTTGGCAGCGTTTTTTTATAGCGTAAATGTTAGCGTACTAAAGAGTTAGCTTTACAGCTCAATTGCTTTTAATAAGATCTGACCAGTTATCTCATTTAACCTTCCATCTGGTTAAGCTTTGTGCATAATAGAAGTGTTTACACATCAGCCAATTTTGGTTGCCTTGCCTTAGAGATGATTAAGAGAGAAAGTTGAAGGACATAACGACTCTGGATAAAGCCAGCAACCTTGTGATGAGTCAGCTGAGACGTTTGCGTAAGCTGGTCGCAGGTTATAAACAGGCTTACATCATTCAAGGTGCCTTACTCAAATTGTCGGAGCTAGCTTCTGGCATCAAAGATATGCGTGAGTTTTATCCCGCTATCCACCGCTTGTTAAATCAACAACTCAAAGCTGATAATTTTTATGTAGTGCTTTGCGATCAAGAACAGCAATTCTTCTTAGAATATTTTGCTGACGAAAAAGACCAAAAAGTGCTGACGGACGCTCCGTCCGATGCTTTTGCTTCTGGTTTAACAGGTTATGTGGCTCGCACAAAAAGGGCGTTGCTTTGTAACCAGGATGAATATCTGCGCTTAGTCGACAATGGTGACATCACAGCCCAGGGAACGGCTTGCCAGTATTGGTTAGGGGTACCTCTTTGCCGTGGTGAAAAAGTCATAGGTGTGATGGCAATCCAAAGCTATGACCCAGAATGTCACTACAATCAACAAGATTTAGCTTTGATCAGCAATATAGCCATTCACACTGTTACGGCAATAGACAGAGTTAAGAGTCGTGAGTTGCTGGAGCAAACTGTACGAGAACGAACTCAGCAGTTACAAAATATCAATTATTCGTTGCAAAAAGAGATACGTGACCGTACTAACGCAGAACAATTGCAGTCGGCTTTGTACAAAATCTCGGAGATGACAGCCAAAAGTACGGACATGATGAGTTTTTATCATGAGGTCTATCAGATTTTGGCTGGACTGATGAAAGCAGACAACTGTTACATAGCTCTGTTAAACGAAGCCGGTGACCGATTGCATTTCCCGTTTTATCTGGATCAATATACACCCACACCCAAAGAACGTACTTTACAAAGCGGTTTAACCGAATATGTGATCCGCTCTGGCGAAGCCAAGCTGATTAGTCAGGCGCAGTTACTGGATTTGGTCAAAACCGGAGTTGTTGCCAGAGTGCAGTCCGGTTCAGTACAGACTGCAATTTCTACCAGTTGGTTGGGGGCTCCTTTACTGGTTGGAGAGCAAGTGCTGGGTGTCATCGCCTTGCAGTGTTATGACAATACCTATAGTTACGGCGAGCAAGAGCTGAACTTACTGCGTTTTGTATCTCAACATATTGCAGTGGCTATCTCACGCAAACTCAGTACAGAGCAACAAAAAAGACAGCACGAAGAGCTGGAGAAACGTATTTTTGAACGCACCCGAGAGTTGCGTCAAACTAATCTATTTTTGCGTTTGCAGGTAGAAGAACGGAAAAAAGCTGAAGAAAAACTCTTTCACGAAGCCAATCATGATGCCTTAACTGGTCTGGCAAACCGGCAAATGTTTTTGATGCAGCTGCGCCAACGTTTTTCGTATCGCAACCGTGAGGCTGCGCCACGTTTTGCTTTACTTTTTATCGATTTAGACCGCTTTAAACTAATTAACGATACATTAGGCCATCACATAGGCGACTTGTTTTTAATTGAAGTCAGTCAGCGTTTACAGCAAACAGTGCGTGAACATGATTTAGTCGCCCGCTTGGGTGGTGACGAGTTTGTTGTATTGTTAGGTCAGATCCAAAGTGATTTGGATGCAGAAGAAGTGGCTGATCGTTTAATTGAATCTTTGCGCCAACCCATGATACTCGAAGGTCAGCAGGTTTGTTCAGGAGCTAGCTTGGGTATAGCCTGTTATCAACCCGAGTATCAAAGCGCGGATGAGTTATTACGAGACGCCGACGCCGCTATGTATCAAGCCAAATCTTTTGGCCGTAACCGTTTTGTGATTTTTAATGACTCGATGCGCCAGCAAATGTTGCTGGAGCTAGGGCAGGAACAGGCTTTGCAGCATGCTGTTGATCAAAAACAGTTTGCACCTGCCTTCAGACCTCTGGTGCAAGCTGGCCATGAAGTTCTTGGTTATCAGGTGCTGCTGGACTGGCAGCAAGGAGATGCTGAGTATAAAGCAGAGTTAAGCCGTCAAGCCGCCCAAGCTGGCTTAATGCCCGATATAGAGTTGGAATTAGTCCGACAGATTTGCCAAAGAAATGCCAGTACAACTCTATTCTGCCTGACGTTAAGTAATGGGCATCTGAATAACACAGTGCTTTTTGATAAGCTCTGTCATGTGCTTCGCCGCTCTGTTTTACCACTACACCAGTTGTGCATAGGCTTTAAGGAAGCTGATTTACTGCGTTTAACCAACACTCAGCTGGCGAATTTACATCAGTTAAAACGACTGGGTATTCGATTGTTAGTAGACCAGTTTTCTGCCGAAGTGGCAGCTTTGGGATTGGTCGTGCAGTATCCATTTGATTTTGTGGTGTTAGACACAGCCTTTAGTCGCAGCTTGCAGCGCAGCGATCAGCGCAAGCAGCTGCTGCAGGTACTACTAAGTCTGGCGCAAACCCACAAATATCGCTTGGTGGCTACTGTTGCCGAAAGTGACGAAAGCCGGTCCTACCTGACTGAATTGGGGTGCTGTTATTTTGCCGATAGCAGCCCTGTAAGCGAAGCTCAATCAGGGCTTTTTCAGCAGTTGGCGTAATCTATCCAGATGCGCTAAGCCCGTCTCCTGACGTTGCTGTTCAGTTTTTACAGGCGCTGCTTTGCTCCACTCCAAATCATCAGCAGGCAATTCATATAAAAACCTGCTGGGTTCAGGTTTAATCACTTCACCATACTGACGACGCTCGCGAGCATAGGTAAAAATCAGCTCGCGCTGTGCTCTGGTAATTCCTACATAAGCTAATCGACGTTCTTCTTCCACGTTGTCTTCGTCTATGCTGCTTTGATGGGGTAATAAACCTTCTTCCATACCGACCATAAAGACATAAGGAAATTCCAGGCCTTTGGATGCGTGTAGTGTTAACAGCTGTACTTGATCCGCTTCATCTTGCTGCTCCTGACGTTCCATCATGTCGCGTAGCGTGAGTTTGGTGACGACTTCGTTTAAACTCAACGGCTCCTCATCGTCTTTGCCCTCGAGCATTTCGCTGATCCAGCGGTACAGCTCATTGATGTTTTTAAGCGCCATTTCAGCCGCTTTGGGGCTGGCGCTACTTTCAAATAACCAGGCTTCGTACTGGCTTTGCCGGATCAAGTCTTTTACGGCTTCCTTAGGATCAGCTCGCAGCGCGTTGTCTGCTACATGGTTAATCCAGTTGGCAAAATTCTGCACCGCCTGCAGGCCACGTGCAGGCAAACGTTCTGCCAATTCAGGTTCAAAGCAGGCCGCAAACAAGCTGATGTGTTTTTCGTTGGCCAGACTGCCGACTTTTTCTAAAGTAGCAGCGCCTATTTCACGTTTTGGGGTGTTGATAATACGCAAAAACGCATTGTCATCGTCCTGATTCACCAATAAGCGTAAATAAGCCATGATATCTTTAATTTCGGCGCGGGAAAAAAACGAGGTGCCGCCTGATACTTTGTAAGGAATTCTGTTGGTGATCAGTGCTTTTTCAAATACTCGCGCCTGATGGTTGCCACGATAGAGCAAGGCATATTCTTTGTACTGAGTACGATTAATAAAACGATGCGAAATAATTTCGGCCACCACTTTTTCGGCTTCGTCTTCTTCGTTACGGGTCGGCAACACCCGTAAAGGTACACCGTAGCCCAATTCACTGAATAAGCGTTTATCGTACTCGTGTGGATTATTCGCAATCAAAATATTGGCGGCTTTGAGAATACGTTCGGCCGAGCGGTAGTTTTGTTCCAGCTTAATGACTTTCAAATTGGGGAAGTCTTTGCCCAGCAATACCAGATTTTGCGGTTTGGCACCGCGCCAGGAATAAATGGACTGATCGTCGTCTCCAACCACAGTAAAACGTTGGCGTTCACCGACCAGCCATTTCACCAGTTCGTACTGACTGGTGTTGGTGTCCTGATATTCATCCACTAACAGGTACTGAATTTTTTGTTGCCATTTCTGCCGCACTTGCTCGTTAGAGGCGAACAACAAAGTGGGGACCATAATGAGATCGTCAAAATCCAAAGCGTTGTAGGCCCGCAATTGCTGCGCATATTGCTGGTAGACGTTGGCAAAGCTAATACTTTGTGCATCCGTAGCGCGTGCCAGCGCCTGACCCGGTAAAGTTAAATCGTTTTTCCACGAAGATATTTTGCTTTGCAAAGCTTTCAGTAAATCTTTATCGCCTTGTAGCTCGTCATCGGTCAGTTCCTTTAATAGTGCCATGCTATCCTGATCGTCAAACAGCGTGAAGTTAGGCTTATAACCGATGGCGCGATATTCCTTTTTCAGGATCTCTAAGCCTAAGGTGTGAAAAGTGGAAACGGTTAAACCCCGGAGCAAAGGCCGTTCCAGCTGATGCTTGATCCGCTCTTTCATTTCGCGCGCTGCTTTATTAGTAAAAGTCACGGCCGCTATATGTTTGGCAGGTACATCACATTGCTGAATTAAATAGGCAATTTTATTGGTAATGACCCGGGTTTTACCGCTGCCAGCGCCAGCCAGCACCAGGCATGGCCCACTGATATAATGCACAGCATCGTTTTGTTGAGAGTTAAGTTTCATCAGGCACCCTTCACAGAAGAATGCTAGTTTAACTCAAATTGACCGGGCAGAGGCGCGCTGATTTCAGTACAAAACGAGCAAGTAAGGCAAATATGCGGCAGAA
Source organism: Rheinheimera sediminis (assembly GCF_004005375.1). Classification (GTDB taxonomy): domain Bacteria; phylum Pseudomonadota; class Gammaproteobacteria; order Enterobacterales; family Alteromonadaceae; genus Pararheinheimera. The sequence continues at coordinate 110,425 of NZ_RZUF01000009.1, forward strand.
TGGATCCACCTTGAGCCTAAAGGCCCGTAGAATAAAATCACTCTAAAGGAGTTACACCATGATTGATCCAAAAAAGATAGAAGAAATTGCGAAACAAATTGGCGCCGCTATCCCACCTAAAATGCGTGAGATGGCTGATGACGTAGAGAATAAAGTGAAACAGGTGTTGCAGCAAAAACTCAGCCAGCTGGATTTTGTCTCTCGCGAAGAATTTGATGTGCAAACTCAAGTGCTGGCAAAAACTCGAGCCAAGCTGGATGAACTGGAGCGTCGTGTGGCTGAACTGTCGGCGAAAGACGAGTCAGCTAACTAAAAAAGTGATGTAAATAAGGACTGTTATGAAGTTAACTCAGGTATCTGTACTGTTAGCTGGATTATTCAGCACTGTAGTTTGTGCTCAGGTTGATCAAGTGATACAGGTCGGACATTTGCTGGATGTACGCACCGGCAACTACCAGAAAAACAAAGCTATTCTGGTTGAAGAGGGGCGCATCAGCGCTATTGTCGATGCCGATCAAGCGCCTAAAAACGTGCAGTTGATTGATTTATCAAAGCATTATGTAGTACCAGGCCTGATTGACATGCACGTGCATCTAACCTCAGATCCACAAAAACATGGTTATCGTGGTTTAGTCGAAACCCCAACCCGCGAAGCTATTTTTGGTGTTAGTGCAGCTAAAGCTACTTTAAAAGCTGGTTTTACTACTGTGAGGAACTTAGGCGCTGCTGGTTTTGCCGATGTGTCTTTGCGTGACGCCATTGATGATGGTGAGATTCAGGGACCCCGGATGCGGGTTGCTGCCAATACCATCTGCATCACAGGCGGACACTGTGACAATAATCTGCTGCCGCATATTTATAACTCCAGAAGTGCAGGTGTAGCGAATGGCCCAGATGAAGTGAGGGCTAAAGTGCGGGAAAACATCAAATACGGCGCTGATGTGATTAAGTTTGCTGCCACTGGTGGTGTGTTATCGAAAAATACCGATGTGAATGCCAGTCAGTATAACTTTGAAGAAATGAAAGCTTTAATAGATGAAGCACATGACAGAGGCCGCATAGTTGCGGCTCATGCGCACGGTTTACAGGGTATTAAACGTGCTATTGCAGCTGGTGTGGATTCGATTGAACACGGCAGTTTTATTGATGATGAAGCTATTAAACTGGCAAAAAAACACGGCACTTATTTAGTAATGGATGTGTATGTCAGCGACTTTATCTTAAGTGAAGGCGAAAAGGCTGGCATCTTGCCTGAGTCGTTAGCTAAAGAGAAAAAGGTGGGTTTGTTACAACGACAAAACTTCGAGAAAGCGGTGAAAGCTGGAGTGAAGATGGCCTATGGTACTGACGCCGGTGTCTATACTCATGGTTTGAATGGCCGCCAGTTGGCTTATATGGTGCAATGGGGCATGACGCCTTTGCAGGCTATTCAGGCGGCAACAGTGAATGCCGGTACTTTATTGAATTGGAAAAATGAGCAGGGCCAACAAAATGTCGGCGTGCTGGAAGTTGGCGCATATGCAGATTTAGTTGCTGTGCCTGTGGACCCGTTAACTCAAATAAAAACTCTGGAACAACCTGCTGTTGTAGTGAAATCTGGTCAGCCAGTGTTCTAGTCTCTCTAAAGCCCTAAAGGAAGCATTAGATTTTTTAATGCTTCCGCTTTGCTTTTTCTCGTCTTTCTTACATAGAGTTGTCATGGCTGTGCTGAATAATTGGCCGCAGTTAATCAACTTAAAGCCGAGGAATACTCAATGAAACTTATCACTGCTGCTGTCGTTACTGCTGTTACTCTTATAGCAAGCCAGGCTCAGGCTGCTGCAACTTATACCTATTCGAACACCGAATACTGTGAACTGGTTGCTCAGAATGCTGCTGATAATTTATTGCAGGCTTATGCGAAAAAGTTGGGTTTTAAGCCTGCCCGCAGCGCTTGTGTCAAACTGCTGAGTCCAATGACTGCGCAGTTAACTGCGGATGCAGAGGCACAAATTCGCACTTATTCCCGTGGCTCTGCCCGTAAGTTACCAGCTTCGTTAATTCAGCAATTAAAAGCTATGCCGGAACAAGAGCGTCGTGCTGCTTTGGTGAAAATATACGGCTGATTCAGCGCCTATACTCTGTGCTCCGGCTTGAAAATTGCGTAGAGTAGCCCAAAGTATCGGGCTAGACACAGCAATACGGAGCACACCCATGAGCGAATTCGATTTTGACTTAGACCATCTGGATTTTGATGGCGCCGAAAAAACAACAGTGCAAAAGCAGCTTGCTGCGGATCAGCTGGCAGCAGAACAAGCTGCGATGCAAGATGAAGATGGTGATGATTGCGCTGGCGGCGCCTGTAAAATTTAAGCCGCTTCGCTAATTTGTTTTTTAGATTGATCCGATAGTTTTATTTTGTTTTTTAAATTGACCCTAAGGCTCTACTCTGTGTCGGCAGGATAGAGCGTACTCCAGAGAGGGTCATAACAATGTTTAAAAAATCAGCCTTAGTCGTAGCTTTAGGTTTGTCCTTAGCTTTGCATGCTAACACTTTAACCAGAGACAACGGTGCTCCGGTAGGTGACAACCAGAATTCCACCACAGCAGGAGCGAACGGCAGTGTGTTACTGCAAGACGTGCACCTGATCCAGAAGTTACAACGTTTTGCCCGTGAGCGTATTCCTGAGCGTGTAGTGCATGCCCGTGGTACCGGTGCGCATGGTGAATTTGTTGCAACAGACGATTTATCCGATTTAACCATAGCTGCTCCTTTTGCCAATCAAGGTAAAAAGACACCTGTTTTTGTGCGTTTTTCCACTGTTATTCATGGCAACCACAGCCCTGAAACTTTACGTGACCCTCGTGGTTTCGCTGTGAAATTTTATTCTGATCAGGGTAACTGGGACTTAGTAGGAAACAACCTGCCGGTGTTTTTTATTCGTGATGCGATTAAATTCCCGGATATGGTGCATTCGTTAAAACCTTCCCCAGTCGACAATATGCAGGACCCGAATCGGGTGTTTGATTTTATGTCGCACGAACCGGGTTCTACCCAGATGCTGACTTTTGTTTATTCAGATTTGGGCACTCCGGCCAGCTACCGCGAAATGGATGGGTTTGGTGTACATGCTTATAAGTTCATCAATAACCAAGGTCAGGTGCATTACGTTAAGTTTAACTGGAAGAGTCAGCAGGGCGTGAAATCTCTGGACGCCGATCAGGTGACTAAAACTCAGGGCATGGATTTTAACCACCTGACCCGTGATCTGTACCAGAACATCAATGCCGGTAATAACCCAAAGTGGGACTTGTTTGTGCAGGTCATTACTCCGGATCAATTGAATGATTTCGACTTTAATCCACTGGATGCCACTAAAACCTGGCCTGATGTGAAAGAACGTAAAGTAGGCACTATGACGTTAAACCGTATGCCGGATAACTTCTTTGAAGAAACCGAACAGTCGGCTTTTGCGCCAGCCAATCTGATCCCTGGTATAGAGCCATCGGAAGATCGTTTATTGCAAGGCCGTATTTTCTCTTATGCCGACACTCAGTTGTATCGCTTAGGAGTAAATCATAGCCAATTGCCAATCAACAGAGCCAAAGTGATGGTGGACAACCACAATCAGGATGGTGCTATGAACTTTGGCAACAGCAAATCCAACGTCAATTACGAACCAAGTCGGGTTGAACCTAAAGCTGTAGTGGCTGCAGCCCGTGCTGTCGAGACAAAGCTGGATGGCACAGTGATGCAAAAAGCTATCAGTAAACAGGACAACTTCAGTCAGGCCGGTGCTTTGTTCCGTAGCTTTGATAAACAGCAGCAAGCCAACCTGATCCGTAACTTGTCGGGTGATTTGGGGGCAGTCAAAGACAGCGCCACTAAACACAAAATGCTGGCGCACTTCTATAAAGCCGATACCGATTACGGCACGCGTTTAACCAAAGCCGTCAATGGTGATTTAAAGCAAGTACAGCAAATCGCTAAGTCGCTGTAAGCCGATCCCTGGTGCAGGTCGGCTGACAGATGCTGTCAGCTGACCTTTTTTTAAAGTCCTGCGAAACTCGTATGCTCTGTCCTGCACCCAGGGTGAGTTTCGCAGGCACCCAATTAGGTAATGAATGGCCCTTCGTACTTGAAGCCGCAGCTTTGTTGACTTCGCGCTCTCATTCCGGTACCGGATTGAACACGAGGCGGGCAGGGTAAACCCAGCCCCTACAACATCGCCTCGCTGCAACTCCAATTACTTTGGGTAATATATATCTATAAACCCTATTTCTAAGGAATTTGTCTGATGCGATTATTACTACTGAGTCTTCTGTTCGCAGGCGCAATGGTGCAGGCCGAGGAGCAAGCCCCGGATCCGTTGGAACAACTGACGTCTTACTTTTTTGCTGCTGCCCGCACAGGCGATACAGTGGTACTCAATGAGTTTTTACAGCAGGGCTTTCCTGTCGATCAGCGCAATAAGCAAAGTTATACAGCTCTGATGGTGGCGACTTATTCAGGTCAGCAAGGTGCAGTTGAATTATTACTTAAGCAAGGCGCTGATGCCTGTTTACGCGATAAACGCGGTCATACCGCTATGATGGGAGCTATAGTCAAGGCGGAGTGGACTATAGGAAAAATGCTGTATCCCATAGCTTGCGAAGAAGACAAGTCAGTCGATGCCAAAACGCCTGTCACTGACAAAAATAAGATGACAGTAGCGCAGTTTGCTGAAGTTTTTGGTCAAAGCGCAAAACTACAGCAACTGGCAAAAGAAATACAAAGCACAGGCCAGCCGTAATTAGAGTGCTGCCGTTACCTTTATTTCAACTTTCCATTCCGGGTTGGCTAAACGCGCTTCGACAGTGGCGCGCGCCGGAGCCTGACCTGCTTCAACCCACAAATCCCAAGCCGTATTCATAGCGTTATAGTCGGCCATATCTGCCAGATAAATAGTGGCGTCGACGATTCGGCTCTTGTTGATGCCAACTTCAGCCAAGAGCGCATCAATTTGCGCCAACACATTGCTGGTTTGTGCTGTGGCATCATCATCCAGATTGTCAGGTACCATACCGGATAAAAACACCAGTCCATTGGCTATCACAGCTTCGCTGTATCTTTTGCCAGGTTGTATACGTTGGATCATCGATTTTTCCTTGTTATAACACTGCTTTGTAACCTTCAGCCTGAGTGTTGATCAAATCATAAGGCGACATGGCAGGAACTTGTTGCTGAATGTTTTGCTCCAGTTGGTCGAGCGCCTGCAATTGCTGGCAAATCTGCTGACCGCGTTGTTGTAAATTTTTGCTGTTTTTTTGCATATCAGTTTTTAACTGGCTGCCAAAAGTTTGCATTTTGGCGCGAAAGCTCTGCATTTTTTCGCTGGCTGATCCCGGACTTTGTAGCACATTTTGACCAAGAGTCAGCATCATCTGACCACTAATTTGCGCCACCGCCTGCTGAATACTTTGCTCTGCTTCGCGAGCCAGATTTTTGTCGGCAGAACGCAACTGGCTGCCATATACATAAATAGTGCCGTCCTGACGCCGGATCAACTGCTCCAGTCTTTCTTCCAACTGAGTAACGGGTTGTTGCAGTTCAGGATTGTCGGCCAAACTCTGGCCTGTCGTGGCTTTGATATTCTGATCCAGCACCGAGCGTGCCAGTTGTAAACTATCATCCATCAGGCTGGCAGAAGCGGTCACCTGCGTACGGATACCTTGTTGATAGGCTTTCAACTGCTGCTGTGTGTCCTTGTCCGTGTTGTGCTTTTGTTGTGCCAGCCAGAGCTGACCTTTAGTGTCTATGCGCCATAATTCTTTATCCGCTCTTTGCATACTGACCAGAGCGGGACTGACTTTTAAATCATCCTGTAAGGTTAAAGCACATTGCTCCGCGGCATAACCGGCGGTACTGAGCACTAAAAAACTGCTATACATCAAAAATCTCATAACCACCTCAAGGCTGGAAAAACCACATCTGATGCATGCTGCGATCAAGGCTATGAATCAGCACTGAACATCAAGCCGGGCGAACAAAATCTGGATTTCTGCCTGGCTTTGCTCCAGACAGAGCTCCAGTTGCATGGTCATTAAAGAGTCTATTGTACCTTGCTGCAACAGTTGCTGTTCACTCAACCTGCATAACTGACTGAGCCGCAGTAAGCCCAGCTGGCCCATACTGCCTATCATTCGGTGTATTACTTTGGCATCAGGTGGCGCTTGTTTCAGCTGCAGTCTGAGCTGGTGCAGTTGTTCAATGACATGGCTGAGTAGCTGTTGGCGTTGTGGCTGATTTAACGCCTGGATAGCTTCCTGCAGATACTCCGCCTGATAGAGCGAATGCAAAGGGGGCAGTTGAGCCAGCTGTGCTATAGAGGATTGCAGTTGCTCTCTGCGCCAGGGTTTGGTCAGTACCAGACTGATTTGTGGTGGGCGTTGTGGCTGAGCAGAACCACTGATCATCACCAGCCTGCTGCTATCGTTGATCTGTTTTTGCTGTTGCAGATAATCAATCACAGCGCCAGCATCTGCATCGTCTAACTGGCCATCTAAAAACACCCAGCTCCACGGAGATTGGGGCGGCAGCTGTTGCAATTGTGCCAGGCTGGCAACACAACTGACAGTAAAACCAAGCTCCGTCAGATATTGCTGTAAACTCAAACGGCATAATTCATCGTCTTCTGCCACTAAAGCCCTGTTTGCTGCACAGTCAGCAGCTGCAACGCCTGGCTTGGATTGTTCCGGCAGCATATCTGAATTTTTGCAGTTCAGACTAAAACTCATCTCTGTGCCAACGCCAGGTAAAGACTGGATTTGCAGTACTGAACCTACTTGTTGTAACAATTTCTGACACACCAGCATGCCAAGACCTGGACCAGCCTGCAACGCACGTTGTTGCTCCAAACGTTCGCCGCGCAACAACCGACTGATTTGCAACTGGGTTAGCCCTATCCCTGTATCCCGTACTTTAAACAACAGCGTCAGGTTGTTCTGTTGCCGTGGGTCCAGCTCGACCCGAACTTCAATCTCGCCTTGTTGAGTATATTTCACTGCATTGGAGATCAGATTGGTTAACAGCTGCGTCAACAAATTTTCATCCAGTATCAGCAGCGCTGGCACATTAGGGGCAATAAAGCTGGTTAATTTCAGCCCTTTATTTTGAGCCAGTGGTTCAAGCAAATCATGCAATCTGTGCAGCAGTTCTGTCGGCGCAACTTGTTGTTCGGACAGATGGTAAGCACCATGTTCCAGCCGACTACTGGTCAGAATATTATTAATGATATTGTCCAGTGACCAGACTGAGCGGCGGGCCAGTTTGATTTTCTGCTGGCTACTTTGTTCGGTCAGTTCAGGGAGCAGCTGCGCCAGAACTGCATCAATGCCCTGCAGCGGCGTGCGGATTTCATGGCCCAAAGTGGCGATAAACTCATTTTTTACTGCAATCTTTTGTTGAGCCATTTCCTGTTGTTTTTGCAGCAATAATTGATTACGCCGCGACTTGTGATAAAACAGCGATAGCAACAAAGCTATGGCTAAAAAACCACCTGCGCAGAGCAGCAATAGCATATATTTTTGATGCTGCTGATTCAGCTGCGCCAATTGATTTTGTTGTTCAGCCTGTTGCAGCTTAAGCTCCAGCAAGTTTTTATGTTGCTCGCTGGCAATGACCAGTGCTTGTTTGTGCAGTTTGTCATCAAATAATTGCCGTTGCAGCTGAATAGCTTGCTCAGCAGCCTGAAAGGCTTCCGCTGATTTACCTTCAAAGTGCGCCAGTTTTGCCGTCACAGTCCAAAAATTCAATTGATTCTGTGGCTCAGCAAAAAGTGATGCCTGTAGCGCCAGGGTTCGATACAAGGCTGACGCCTGCTCCAGTTGGTTAAATTCCAGTAAGGCGGTTAAATGCTGCAGGCTGAAAATGCGCAGGTTCGCAGCAAAGTTATCTGCTTGCAGCAATTGCCGGATCTGCTGATATTTTTGTTCGGCCTGTTCTGTCCGGCCAAAATGTAAATCCAGCCAGGCTAAGCTTTGCAGCGCGTCTGCTTGCTCAGTTTTATTGTCGACTTTCTGCGCTGCCTGTAAAGCCAGCTGCAGTTGCTGCTCACTGTGCTGATATTTCTGCTGCGACATTAAGCTGCGGGCCAGACTCAGATAGTACTTAGCCACTAACGCCTGTTCCTGCCGGCTTAGTCGCAATTCCAGCGCTTTGCGGGCAAAGTCTTCGGCTTCCTGATGCTGTTGATATTGTCCGCTGGCTTCCGCCAGTAAATGCAAAAAATTAGCCTGACCGTTACTGTCATCGCCTGTCATCGCCAAATCCAGGCCATCACTGGCGATTTGAATCGCCTGCGGATAGGCTGCCAGATTCAGATAAATGTGCGCCAGGTCATAGCGGATGATTTGCAGCGGGACAGGGTGATTGGCATCAATGGCAATTTGCATCGCTTCCAATGCCTTAGGCAGGGCTTTATCGGCCTGACCTAAACGGTTTAGGTTATCTGCCTGACGTCGCAATGCGTTAAATAGTTGTTTGATATCATTTTTCTCGCGGGCCAGGCGCTCAACTTCCACACTGGTTTGGTACCCCTGTTGGTAATCGCCAAGCAGCATATAAGCTGTGATTTGTTCCAGCAGCAGCTTTTGATAATCTGTGCTTTGACGGTCTTTTGTACTGTTCAGCCATTGACTGGCATAACCCAGACTGAGGTGGGGATCATGAGTGACAAAGGCCTGAGTGAGTTGGATTAATAAAGGCCCTTGTTGTTCGGGCAATGTGGCCTCAGCCAATTGCTGTTGCAGCAACTGCCGCTGTTCAGCAGCGGATAGTTCGCCTTGCTGCGCAAAGAGGGCAAGCGGCAGATAAAGTAATACCAGACAGAACGCTACACTATGTAACTTCAAGCTCACCACACTACATCAATAGAGCATTAGCCCCATGCTAACAACCAGCTCTGACAAGGGCAAGTCAGGTTTAGTGTTCAGTGGTTATAAATCAAAACTTTATTTTAATAACTAAAAGGTATAACGAAGAGAGAAGGGTTATTTAATTTTATCCATTTAGACGGCTAAAATGGCTTCAACTTAGCTTATGTGTGGTGTTTTTATGCTATTTGCGTCTTTAACAGCTCAGGCCAGTCCTTTGTCCGCGCAACAAATCAAAGATTTACAATCGCTGGTCAGCCAGCTAAATCCTATCCAGCAAGCCTGGGTTAGTGGTTATCTGGCGGCGGCTGCTCAACTGGCAGGTACTCAGTTGCCTGCTGCAGTACAGCAGAGCAACGAAAGCGCAGTGCTGACTATTCTGTATGGCTCTCAAACCGGCAATGCCAAAGCAGTGGCTAATAAAATCAAAGTAGCGGCTGAGCAGCAAGGTATAGCGGTTAAGCTTGCTGATATTGGCAGCTACAAAACCACGGCACTGGCAAAAGAAAAGTACTTACTGATTGTCACCTCTACTTATGGTGAAGGTGAGCCACCAGAAAGTGCTGTGGCTTTCCATAAGTTTTTATTCAGCAAAAAAGCACCAAAACTGGATGGCCTGAAATACGCCATATTAGGTTTGGGCGATACCAGTTATGAATTCTTTTGTAAAACCGCCATCGACTTTGATGAGCAACTGGCCGCTTTAGGCGCTAAGCGTTTGCATGCCCGTGCTGATCTGGACGTGGATTATGCAGCGCAAGCGGCCAGCTGGGCTGAAACTGCAGTCTTAGCTTTTGCGCCAGAGTTAAAGCAGGCTAGCGGTTCTGCCCAGGTTATTGCCTGGCCTGGTGCTACAGCCACTGCTGGGCACGATAGCGCCTATCATAAAGACACTCCTTTTGCGGCTGAGTTGTCAGTGAATCAGAAAATCACTGGTCGTGATTCCACCAAGGACGTGCGCCATATTGAAATTTCTCTGGCAGATTCGGGTATTACCTATCAGCCCGGTGATGCGTTGGGAGTGTATTTCCTTAATGACGACAAAGCAGTTGAAGCAATTTTGACTGCAACGGGTTTGGATGGCTCGACTGAAGTACAGCTTGCCGGCCAAACACTGGCTCTGAAGACGGCCTTAACTGAGCAGTTAGAGTTGACCCAATCCTATCCAAGTTTTGTTGAAAAGTACGCACAAGCCACAGCCAATAGCGAATTACTGGAGCTGGTGAAAGATAAAGTGGCTTTGCGCCAGTATCTGGAGAACCGCCAGACGCTTGATGTGATTTTACAAAACCCAGCGCCTTTAACGGCCCAGCAACTGGTGGATGCCTTACGTAAACAGCAACCCCGCTTGTACTCCATTGCCTCTTCTCAGGCTGAAGTCGGTGATGAAGTGCATTTAACAGTAGGCGTGGTGCGTTACGACGCCTTCGGTGCAACGCATTTAGGCGGTGCTTCAGGCTTTTTAGCTGAGCGGCTGGAAGAAGGGGCTGTGGTCAAGGTATTTGTTGAGCACAACGATAACTTCCGTCTGCCGGACCATGAAACTCCTGTCATTATGATAGGTCCTGGCACAGGCATAGCGCCGTTCCGTGCTTTCCTGCAAGAGCGGGATCAGGCTGGAGCCACAGGTCAGAACTGGCTGTTTTTTGGTAACCCGCATTTCACTCAGGACTTCCTGTATCAGGTGGAACTGCAGGATTATTTAAAACGTGGGGTGCTGAGCAAACTGGATGTGGCTTTTAGCCGCGATCAGGCGCAGAAAATCTATGTGCAGGACAAACTGCGGTTAAAAGCCGAAGAACTCTGGACCTGGTTGCAGCAAGGTGCTTATCTGTATATCTGTGGTGATGGCAATAAAATGGCCAAAGATGTGCACCAGGCATTGCTCGATATAGCCCAGCAACAAGGCGGCTTCAGTGCAGAACAAGCAGAACAGTATTTTGACGATTTACGTCAAGCCAAACGTTATCAGAAGGATGTTTATTAATGACTCAGCCAATTAATCCGGATTTACAGGTGCAAGGTCAGCTGTCTGATAACGAGCGACTGAAAAAAGACAGTCATTTATTACGTGGCACTATCACCAAAGATTTAAAAGACGAGATCACAGGTGGCTTTAACGGCGACAACTTTATGTTGATCCGTTTCCACGGTATGTATCAACAAGACGACCGCGATATTCGACCTGAGCGCGCTGAACAAAAACTGGAACCTCTGCATAACGTTATGTTACGTGCCCGTATGCCGGGCGGTATTATCAAACCAGAACAATGGCTGGCCATTGATGAGTTTGCGGCAGATAACACTATGTATGGCAGCATTAGGTTAACTACCCGTCAGACCTTTCAGTTCCACGGCGTGTTAAAGCCAAAGATCAAAGGCATGCACCAGATGCTGAACAGCATAGGCATCGACTCTATCGCTACTGCTGGTGATGTGAACCGCAACGTATTGTGTACCTCTAACCCGGTCGAGTCTGTGTTGCATCAACAAGCTTATGAATGGGCGGCGAAAATTTCTGAGCATTTATTGCCAAAAACCAAAGCTTACGCCGAAATCTGGCTGGATGAAGAAAAAGTCGAGACCACAGAAGTGGAGCCTATTTTGGGCGAAGCCTATCTGCCGCGTAAGTTTAAAACTACAGTGGTGATCCCACCGCAAAACGACGTCGATGTGCATGCCAACGATTTGAACTTTGTTGCTATTGCTGAAAATGGCCAGTTGGTTGGCTTTAACGTCTTAGTGGGTGGTGGCCTGGCCATGACGCATGGTGATAAAGGTACTTACCCACGTAAAGCCGAAGACTTTGGTTTTATTGGTCTGGAGCATGTGTTGGCTGTGGCAGAGCATGTGGTGACAGTGCAGCGCGATTACGGTGACAGGGTCAATCGTAAAAACGCCAAAACTAAATACACCATAGATCGCATCGGCGTTGAGACCTTTAAAGCTGAAGTGGAAAAACGGGTTGGCATGAAGTTCCAGCCAAGCCGTGCTTATGAATTCACCGGCCGTGGTGACCGTTTTGGTTGGGTTGAAGGCATAGACGGCAAACATCACCTCACAGTCTTTATCGAAAACGGCCGTATTTTGGATTATCCGGGCAAAACCTTAAAAACCGGTGTCGCTGAAATTGCCCGAATTCACAAAGGCGACTTCCGTATGACAGCGAATCAGAACCTGATTATTGCTGGTGTAGCCGCAGAAGATAAGGCGCAGATAGAAGCTTTAGCACGTCAGCATGGCTTGATTAACGACAGCGTGACAGAACAGCGCAAAAACTCTATGGCTTGTGTGTCCTTGCCTACTTGCCCACTGGCGATGGCTGAAGCAGAGCGTTATTTACCCACTTTAGTAACTCATGTGGAACAGCTGCTGAGCAAACATGCTGTACCTGACGAGCATATTATTTTACGTGTGGTGGGCTGCCCTAACGGTTGTGGCCGCGCCATGCTGGCCGAAGCTGGTTTAGTAGGTCGTGGTCCTGGTAAATACAATTTGTATTTAGGTGGCAATACCCAGGGCACCCGTATTCCGAAACTCTATCTGGATAACGTCGCCGAAGCTGAAATTCTGCAAGCGCTGGATGGCCTGATTGGTCGTTGGGTGGCTGAGCGTCAAAGCGGTGAATGCTTTGGTGATTTCGTGGTTCGTGTTGGCGTTGTGGCCGAAGTGAAAGTGTCGAAAACCGACTTTCACGCCTGAATTCAGTAACAAGCATGCCCTGATCACAGCCTGAAGGCCATCAGGGCAGGAGAAACGGACCATGAGTCAATATAAACAGTTGCTGCAGCTTGATACAGAGCAGCAGCAACATTTGCTGGCAGAAGCCAACCAGTTGCTGCTGCCATTAACTCCGGCAGAGCGGGTGCGGTGGGCACTTGAACACTTACCTGATCAGCAGATTTTAAGTTCCAGTTTTGGTATTCAGTCTGCTGTGATGTTGCATCTGGTCACGACTGAGCGGCCGGATATTCCGGTGTTACTGACCGACACTGGTTATTTATTCCCCGAAACTTATCAGTTTATTGATGAGCTAAAAGAGCGCTTGCGGCTGAATCTGAAGGTGTATCGTGCGCACTTAAGCCCAGCCTGGCAGGAAGCCCGTTTTGGTAAGTTGTGGGAAACTGAAGCCGGTATCAAACAATACAACCATATGAATAAAGTGGAGCCTTTACAACGTGCTTTAAAAGAGCTGAATGTAGGCACCTGGTTCAGCGGTTTACGCCGTAGTCAATCCAGTACCCGCGCTGATAAAGACGTTATTGAAATCAGCCGTGGCACAGTGAAAGTGCAACCTATTATCGAGTGGTCGAATAAAGACGTGTTTTATTATCTGCAGCAACACGGCTTGCCTTACCATCCGTTATGGGAGCAAGGCTATGTTTCAGTCGGGGACGTGCATTCGACCCGCAAACTGGAACTGGGCATGACTGAAGAAGAGACCCGTTTTAACGGCTTTGGCCGGGAATGTGGTATTCATTTGGATGGTGACGGTATCTGATCCTCTGTTGAACGATGAAAGTGCACTAATCATCGTATTTGTCCCCAGACTGACTAAAAATAACTTGTCGCTAACGGTGTTTATCATTAAAGTTGGTCAGATCGGGTTGCATATCTCAGAGTGGCAGCCTTATCAGGCCAGCTGTGAGGTCTGAGATATGGAATGAGGATCCGGATGTGGGATGGTTAAGTCGTTTTTTGCGACTGACAGCGCAGGATTTAGAGAAAGCTGATAGTGCGTCGTGGCAACAAAGTGTGCTGCGCATCATGATGTTATCTGGGTTATGTCTGGTGTCTGTCATAGTGATCCACAGCTCTTGGCAAGCCTGGAAAATCGGGGCTTATCAGGTTATTGCCATCACCTCTCTGTTTTATACTGCATTAGTAGCGGCTTTACTACTTTCCAAAAATCACACCAAAAAAAGTGCTGTTATGCTGTTGGCCGTTGTCATCGCAGCGGGCGCTTGTATTTTGCTATTTAATGATGATTTTGAAATGGGCAAGCTTGGCATAGTCTTTATCTACACCTTGCCCATGATCAGTTTGATGTTTTTTGGTTTCAGAACAGCATTGGTTTTTATGGTTCTGAATTTCATACCTTTTTTTTATTTGTTGCGCAATGAAGCGCCAGGCAATCTGTTCGGTTTATCTATTACCTTGCCCGCGACGCACAGCTATTTGCATGGCCTGCTATTTTTGTTTTTTAATTTGTGTTTGCCTCTGGCCGCGGCGCGTATTTTCAGCACCTTAAAACGCAGCGCGGTGCAGCTAACCGATCTGAACCAACATTTAGTGCAAAGTCATAATTATTATGAAGAGTTGTTTGAGCACAATGGCTCAGCCACTGTGTTAGTCACCGCAACGGGCGATGTTATTAAATGCAACAGTCTGGCTGCGGAGCTGCTTGGCCTGAAGCCAGAGCAGCAAGTTAATTTATTGTCTCTGCTCAGTTTTGTTCAGGATGGCGAGCTGCAGGGCCATTGGCTGAAAGGGAAAGTGGAATGTAGTTTAAAAAGTCGATCCGGATCCGCTCTGGTCTTAAAGCATGTGATGCTGACCCGCTCAGGTTATCATGTAGTGAGTTTGCAGGAAATCAGCGCTTTACGGCAGTTACAGCAGCAGTTAAAGCAAAGTCAGAAACTGCAGGACAGTTGGCTGCACTACGATGCACTGACTTGTTTACCTAATGCGGCTGGTTTTACGGAATTGGTGAATTACAAGCAGGAACAGACAGTGCCGCATGAATTTGGCTTGATGGCTATTATCCGGCTGCGTCATGTCAAAACCCTGAATCAGCAATATGGCTATGAATTTGGCAGCCAGTTATTGCAGCATTTCTCAAAAGTCGCGAAAGCCGCTTTACCTTCAGATGCAGTGTTAGCCAGAGTGAGGGGGGTAAAGTTCGCACTCTGGTTAAAAGGCGATTTGAATGTGCTGGATCCAAGGCAACTGGCCGAGGCTATTGCCAGTCAATTGCCTGTTGAGCTGACAGTGGGTCCTTACACAGCTCGAATGAATTATCAGTTTGGCGTCAGTTTTACTAAAGGGTCGGACTATCAGGATGCACAGCTTCTTATTGAACAATGCGAGCTGGCGTTAGAGTTATCTAGCCCTGGCCAGAACGTCAGTTTTTATGATCAGCAACAAGCCAGACAAATGGAGCAGGATTATCAATTACTGAATGCCTTTCGTGATGCGCTGCGGCAAAAACAGCTGGAGCTTTGGTTACAACCCAAGGTTGACCCACAAGGAAAGATCCAGAGTTTTGAAGCTTTAAGCCGCTGGTTTGTTGATGGACAGGCCATAGCGCCTGATTGTTTTGTGTTGATGGCAGAACGCCATGGCCTGATGACCCTGTTTTCACGTTTAGTCTTGCAACAAAGTGTTAGTATTTTGCAAAGCTGGCAGCAACAGGGCTTGTTATACCCTATTGCTATAAACCTGGGCGGGCCTGAGCTTTTGGACGACAGCTTTTTTGCTGAGCTAATGAGCCACAGTGCCGATCATCCCTGGTTAACCCGCTACCTGCAGTTAGAGATCACCGAAACCAATATAGCGGTGCAACAACCTTTATTACATAAACGTTTAAAAGCGCTGCATCAGTATGGTTTTAGTATTTCCATCGATGATTTTGGTACAGGCCATTCGTCGTTAAGCCAGTTGGTGGATTGCCCGGCCGATACCATCAAAATAGATCGACGTTTTGTCAGCTGTATCCCACAAGACAGCCGCACTGTGCGTATTTTGCATACTACTATTCAGCTGGCCAAAGCCTTAAATCTGAATATAGTGGCCGAAGGGGTAGAAAACGATATACAGCGCCGTTTCCTGCAAAGCCTGGGCTGTCAGCTGATGCAGGGTTACTTGTTTGGCCGCCCGGCCCCTGCTTTGTATTGGGAAAATTTGTTGTTGCCCAGATTAAATTCCGTCACTATTCCCGCTTTGCAACATCAAAGCTGACAGAGCAATTTTCAGCGCGCTTCAGAGCTGGGATAAGTGACTATGACTCAGATATTCGAAAAGTTTTTACGTAAACGTAGACAAGCTAAAAACTACCCTGCCAAGTATCAGGAAGCATTTGACCGAAATCAGCTGCGGTTAGATTGCTATATTAAAGATGGTGTGAGAGCCAATGCCTATTTGGCTGAGCCAGAGCTGCAGATTGCTCCATGGGAAACTTTTAGTGAGTTGATGATCAATACTAGTTACTACGAAATGCTTGCTGAGGCTGAGTTTGTCACTGAAGGCAGGATCAACTATCCGTATTTAGTGCAGGCTATGAGTTACAGTTATTTCTACAGTGCTATGCGTTTTTATAACCTGCAGCGTTTCCAAAGCCGTTTTGGCCGGGACTATGACGCTGGTATGTCACCAGATATTGTACTTAACCTTTGTTTAGCTGAACTTGCGGGTATATCTCTTTATAGCCAACGTTTATTTAGCTTTTTTAAACAGGGTTATATACGCAACTGGTTTAACCGCTCTAACAGCCATTTAAGCGACGCTATTATTTTGTTATATGCGGCTTATCAGGGGCAGCCTATGGAGCCAACAGTAGCGCAGTTTGCTTATAAAGAGCTGATAGCAAATTGGGATACAACGGATTTGCAGAAAGTTAGCAGCCTGCTACAACAACTTTGTGATGATCAAATGCTTCAGGTCGCAGCGCCACCCAGTAAGTTTTTTATCGAACTGGGCAATATAAACTGGCAGTTTATACCTTACCCTGCATTGCTGCTGATGAAATTACGGCAAAACCAGGGCCTGGCCAATCCACAGTTTGAACACCTTGGCTTTGGAGCTTTAAACCCGTTATTAATCAGCACTGCTGTGCCTTTAGTGATAGACGATACACTAGCCGCCGTGCTTGATCGCGCCCGTCAACAGGGCTTTGATGACGACGCCATTTTTGCTGCTGGAAGCTTAGGCGGATAACATCATCCGCAGTATCAAAAGGTAAATGAAGAAAATGGATCTGGACACCCACCTGACAATGGAATTTGCAACCAACATGCATGCCCCCATTTTGATGAGAATACTTGGTTTTTGTTTTGGGGCTGATGATATTAACGTGACATCGCCGGAGCGGGTAAAAGGACCTTATTATGGCGTGCTTACCGATTCAGTGCTCAGCATGTTTCACTATTTTCGTGATGGTGATTACGATATGCGGAAACTGAACGAAGAAATTCGTTATTCCTATCAGCAAGATGAACAGTTCTGGTGGGAAATAACTGGATTATCCGAAGCAGATCAAGAGGATTTTGAATTTGGTAATCAGGCCGCTGCTATCTTTGTCTGGCAAGAGCAGTATTGCACTGAGGAAGTATCGGTATGGATAGACCCAGATGAATATCATCCAGAAATGCAGAAGCTTCTGATTTACAAATATATCTGGCTGCCCTTGTTTCCAGAGGAAACTCTTCCGGGCTATCAACCTCCGGCTTGTGGTTATTTACCTCATTTTGACCGGTTGCTTGCAGAACCCAATAGCAGGAAACATGACTGGATAAGGCGTATCCATAAAACAGCACTTCAGACCACAGATAAACCACTATGACTCAGGTACTCGACAAGTTTTTACGTAAACGTAAACAAGCTAAAAACTATCCGGCCAAGTATCAAGAGGCGTTTGAAAGAAACCAACCTCGTTTAGATCATTACATTAAAAAAGGTATGCTTGAAGGTAGCCTATTACCAAATCCGGAATTAAATATGGCTTCTTGGGAATGGTTGGGGAGCGAGTTATGTATTAACTGCTATTACTATGAATTGTTCGCAGAAGCAGAGTTTGTTGTTACTAAGCAAATTAACTATTCATATTTAATGAAAGCATTGGGGTATGGTTATATCTACAATACTATACGTTTTCATGGCCAGTTGCTTTACCCTGGTCGTTTTGGTCGTGAATATAAGGGGGGAGTCTCTCCAGATACAATATTTAACCTTTGTTTAGCTGAACTGGCGGGTGTATCTCTTTACAGCCAACGTTTATTTAGTTTTTATCAGCAGGGTTATCTACGTAATTGGTTTAACCGCTCTAACAGCCATCTAAGCGACGCTATTATTTTGTTATATGCAGCTTATCAGGGGCAGCCTATGGAACCTGGTGTAGCGCAGTTTGCTTATAAAGAGCTGATAGCAGATTGGGATACAACCGACTTGCAGAAAGTTAGCAGCCTGCTACAGCAACTTTGTGATGATCAAATGCTTCAGGTTGTGGCGCCACCCAGTAAGTTTTTTATCGAACTAGGCAATATGAACTGGCAGTTTATTCCTTACCCTGCATTGCTGCTGATGAAATTACGGCAAAACCGGGGTTTAACCAATCCGCAATTTGAACACCCTGGCTTTGGCGCTTTAAACCCGTTATTAATCAGTACTGCTGTGCCTTTAGTGATAGACGATACACTGGCTGCCGTGCTTGACCGCGCCCGCCAGCAGGGCTTTGATGATGATGCCATTTTTGCGGCAGGAAGCTTAGGCGAATAACATCATCCGCAGTATCAAAAGGTAAAGGAAGAGAGTGGATCTGGACACCCACCTGACGATGGAATTCGAAACTACTACCCCTGTCCCTAACTTAATGAAGATTCTTGGTTATTGCTTTGGTGCTGACGATATTCACCTGATTTCATCAGAACAGGTAGAAGGACCTTATTATGGTGTGCTTACAGATTCAGTGATGAGGATTTTTGATAGAAACTACAATACTTTTCGTTTTGACCCTAACCATTTAAAAGAAGAAATTCGTTATGCTTATCAGCAAGATGAGCAGTTCTGGTGGGAAATGACGGGATTATCCGAAGCAGATCAAGAGGATTTTGAATTTGGTAATCAGGCAGCTGCCATAATTGTCTGGCAAGAACAGTATTGCTCTGGGGCATTGTCTATGGACCTTGAACCAGAAGAATATCATCCAGAAATGCAGAAGCTTCTGATTTACAAATATATCTGGCTGCCCTTGTTTCCGGAGGAAACTCTTCCGGGTTATCAGCCCCCTGCCAGTGGTTATTTGCCTCATTTTGATCGGCTGCTTGCAGAATCCAACAGCGGGAAACACGACTGGATCCGGCGAATTAAAAAATAACAACTTAGTGCGCTGGTCGTTCAGTTCAATCACAAATAGTGCCGGGGTCGTCACTTAGACCCTGAGGCATTGTTTAGGTTATGGCTGCAGCACTATTACCCCCTGGCAATAATTGAGAAGAGGTTGGTATGCTTGATGAAACTCAACTGAGTAAATTTTTTCGCCGGGTGAAAATTGCCCGCAAGGCGCAGGCTAGCTATCAAGACATTTATGACAGCGAATTGCCTGATTTGACGCACTTCGCAGCGCACGGCAAATTGTTAAGAAGAATAGATCCAGAACCTACTGAATTAGCAGAGTGGGAGTTTGTTTATCTCTCCATTCCGGAGCTTTACTGGCTCAGAACTGCGCAAACCAGCCTGGCGCTGCGTGCTGAACTGGATTACCCCCATTTATTGCGCGCGTTAAGTTATGGTTATATTGAAACTGCGCGGGCGCATTATGGCATGCACCATTTTTTAGCCCGTTTTGGCCGTGAGCGTCGTGGTGGTTTAGGTGCATCGGATCTGTTTCGTTTATGCGTGGCCGAGCTTGCCAGCCTTGAGAAAGAAAGCCGGCAATTGTTTCATGCTTTTGCCAGTGCTTATCAGCGCCAATCTATTATTCGTTCCAAAAGTCATATCGGTGATTTATTACTGCTGATTTATGCCCGCTATCTGGGAGTGGAACTCGCACCACAAGTAGATAACTTTGCGTATTCCGATGTGCTCACGTATTGGGATAGTCCAGACCTGGCGAAAATAAGCGAGCTGCTGCTGTTTATTTGTGATGAACAAGTACGGCAAACCTTAGCGCCGCCGAGCAAGTTTTTTTGTGAATTTAGCAATGTAGAATATTGTTACTGGCCTTTGACTGCGCTTTTTATCTTAAAGCTGCGGCAAAACCGTGGTTTAGCCAATCCAGAGCTTACGCACCCGGCCTTTGGTGTGCTCAATAGCATGTTAGCGCCACGCCCTCTGACGCTTGAATATGACGAGCTATTGCTATCAGTGCTTAAGCAAATGCAACAACAAGGCTTTGATATCGATGCCAGTTATGCATTGACCCGTTAAGTCATAACGCACTGTGTCATCACTTAGACCTGATCTGAAATAAGGTAACCGGCTTAAATCATGTCACAGAGTCTTACAACCTGGCCCCTGCAACTAAAGCCTGGTATATCAATACAATGTATCCAAGTAAGGGATAATTATATGGAGTTTGCAACCAACACGCACGCCCCCATTTTGATGAGAATACTTACCTTTTGCTTTGGGGCTGATGATATTAACGTGACATCGCCGGAGCGGGTAAAAGGACCTTATTATGGCGTGCTTACTGATTCAGTGCTCAGCATGTTTCACTATTTTCGTGATGGTGATTACGATATGCGGAAACTGAACGAAGAAATTCGTTATTCCTATCAGCAAGATGAACAGTTCTGGTGGGAAATAACTGGATTATCCGAAACAGATCAAGATGATTTTGAATTTGGCAATCAGGCCGCTGCTATCTTTGTCTGGCAAGAGCAGTATTGCACTGAGGAAGTATCGGTATGGATAGACCCAGATGAATATCATCCAGAAATGCAGAAGCTTCTGATTTACAAATATATCTGGCTGCCCTTGTTTCCAGAGGAAACTCTTCCGGGTTATCAACCTCCGGCTTTTGGTTATTTACCTCATTTTGACCGGCTGCTCGCAGAACCCAATAGCGGGAAATACGACTGGATCCGACGGATTAAAAAATAACAACCCGATGCTCTGGTGGCTGCAGCACAGCTTGCTGCCACCTTTTGGTTCTGACTCTATAAAGATACAAAATGGTGTTTTCATGTCCCCCCTGAATCAATTTTTATCTGCTGGTTTGATTTGCTTATTGTTAGGTGGCTGCAAATCAACTCCTACACCCTATGAACCTTATGGTCTTTATGGTGGCTACAGCGAAAAACAATATGCTGACGGGTCTTTTTCTGTCAGGTTTAGTGGCAATGTCAGTATTAAATATTTAACAGCGCTGGATTATGTGGTGCTACGCAGTGCTGTGATTGCCCGTGAGCATCAGGCCGAGGCTTTTGCTGCCCAGGTAAGTTGGGCCAACATTAAAAAGCTGGATTTAGGTACACCAGGTGTTTATGCCGAAAGGCCGGAACTGGGCTTGAAGATCCGGTTTTTACCTGCAGCTTTAACAGATTTTATGGCCACAGGCTGTGTTATTCCGATGGAGGCGACATTAGCTCCTTATACTTATGGTACTGATAAGGTATTTCAGCTCAATACTCAGGCCTGTATTCAAAGACTGCAGAAAAAATATCAGCTGACGGATCAACAACTGGCCGCCACTGCCGGATAAGCCAATCACAACAAGAACTGAACAAGCCAGCCATAAGGGTATGCTGTTCAGTGTCTGTCTATTTTTGTTGCATACACTAAAGTGAACAATAAATTAGGGACAATGGTTATGTTAAACCTGGTGCTGTTTATGCTGATGTTTTTTACTTTAGTGGGCTGCTCTGAATCCTCAACACCTGCTGAAGCTCCAACATCCACAGGATCTGTTGTTGTCGCAAAACAACCCGATGGATCTGGCCTTTATCCTCCGGTTTTGGCTGAAAACACTGAAGTCAGGCTGATCTTATGGGTGGCTGCAGAAAAACGTCAGTGCATGGCGGTAGGGCCTACTGAATGTCTGCAAATTCGTCACAACCCCAACGAAGACTGGCAACTGCTGTATGGCGATATTCTTGGCTTCGACTACCAGCCAGGGCAGGTTTATCAGATAGAAGTCAGCGAAATCAGTATCCCTGAACCTCCAGCCGATGCACCAGACAGACAATGGGTGTTGCGGCAGATTATCAGCAGTCATGCTGAGTAAAGCTGCTCGTCCCTTTTTCAATGAAAGTTGCGCTGAGAATAGCTGTGACAGCTCCGACTTGCCCCGAAAGCGGATTCAGGGCAGAATCTGGCACTTATTCTTATAACTGTGGCGCGCACCACAGCAGCAACAGAGAACTCTTATGACATCCGAAGCTTCCCGTCCATGGCAAAAACTTTTGCAACTGGGTTTAGTGCCACAAATTATTATTGGTATTTTATTAGGCGTGCTGGTGGCAGTCGTGTCGCCAGAGCTGGCAAAAAATCTGTCTTTGTTAGGCACTTTATTTGTTAACGCTTTAAAAGCCATAGCGCCTTTATTAGTCTTTGTGTTGGTGGCTTCCGCTATCGCCAATAAACAAGCCTCTGAAAGCGGCAGTATTAAGCCTGTGTTGGTGTTGTACTTGTTTGGTACTTTTTTAGCGGCTGTGGTTGCCGTATTACTGAGTTTTATCTTCCCAACCACCCTGGTGCTGACCGCAGTGCCGGAAGTCATTGCAGTGCCTGAAGGCATCAGCGAAGTATTAAAGGCTTTGCTGCTGAAAGTAGTAGATAACCCTATTAATGCTCTAATAGGTGGCAACTATATAGGCGTTTTAGCTTGGGCTGTGGGTTTAGGTTTAGCTTTGCAGCATGCCAGCAAAAGTACCAAGCTGGTGTTTTCTGATTTATCGCATGGCGTGTCGTCTTTAGTTCGTTTTATTATCCGTCTGGCACCTTTTGGTATTTTAGGTTTAGTGGCAGATACCATAGCCACCACGGGTTTTGCGGCTTTAGCCAGCTATGGTCAGTTAATAGCTGTGCTGTTAGGGGCCATGGCTATCATTGCTTTTGTGGTTAATCCCTTGCTGGTGTTTGCCAAAACTGGCTCTAACCCTTATCCGCTGGTATTTACCTGTTTACGCGAAAGTGGTGTCACAGCCTTTTTCACCCGCAGTTCGGCCGCTAATATTCCGGTAAATTTACAGTTGTGTGAAAAGCTGAAACTCAACGAAGAGATCTATGGGGTGTCTATTCCGTTGGGCGCCACTATTAATATGGCCGGTGCCGCTATTACCATCACGGTACTGACGCTGGCTACAGTGCATACCCTGGGAATAGAAGTGGATTTTGCCAGCGCCATTTTATTAAGTGTGCTGGCTGCGGTTTCTGCTTGTGGTGCTTCTGGTGTGGCAGGGGGGTCTTTGTTGCTGATTCCGCTGGCATGTAGCTTATTTGGCATTCCTAATGAAGTCGCAATGCAGGTTGTGGCTACAGGTTTTATTATTGGTGTGATTCAGGACAGCGCCGAAACTGCCCTGAATAGTTCTACTGATGTGGTCTTTACTGCAGCAGTCTGCCAAAGCCAGAAAGTTTAAGGATCTCTGAGGGTCATAAGGATCTCTGAGGGTCAGGCCTTGAATATTGAATCTAGATTCAATATTCAAGGCCTGACCCTTTTTATTTCTCTATTCCATTTGGTTATAAGAGATCGATATCCATTCTTTTAAAAAAGACGTTTAGACGTCTAATATGCATGCTCAGATGAAAAAGCTTTGATTGAGGTATCCACTCTAACCAAATCAAAGTGCTGTTTATATCAAAGTGCTGCCAGTGCAGCAGGAGCCTCAAGTGCAGTATTTGCCTATTTTTGCCCAATTGAAAAACCGCCCCGTTTTACTGGTGGGTGCTGGTCATGTGGCATTACGCAAGGCCGGTACTTTACTCAAAGCAGGAGCCCGTTTAACAGTAGTGGCCACTTACTTTGCTGATGAATTCAAAGAGTGGCAGCAACAAGGCAAAGCCACTTTAATTGAAAGCCGTTTTTCACCTGAACATATAGCTGGTCATGTCTTAGTCATAGCCGCCACAGATGATGATGCAGTGAATCAGTCGGTGTTTGAAGCTGCCGATGCGCGCAATATTCTGGTCAATACTGTGGATGATCAGCCGAACTGCAGTTTTATTTTCCCTGCCATTATCGACCGTAGCCCTATTCTGATCGCCATTTCCAGTGCTGGTACTGCACCTGTACTGGCAAGGCGTTTGCGCGAAAAACTTGAAGCTATTTTACCTGCGCATTTAGGCCCGCTGGCGCAGTTAGTCGGAGCTTTTCGTGACAAAGTAAAACAAAAGATTTCAGGTTTTGCCGGTCGTCGTCAGTTTTGGGAGCGGGTATTTGACTCCTCCATAGTGCGTGAAGTGCAGGCCAACCGGCTGGATGTTGCACAGCAGCAATTAGAAGATTTATTAGAGCGGGAAATCCCGGCTCAGGGCGAAGTCTATTTAGTCGGCTCTGGCCCAGGCGATCCGGAACTTCTGACCTTAAAAGCACTGCAACTGATGCAGCAAGCTGATGTGGTGGTGTACGACTATTTAGTCTCAGAGCCTATTATGCAGCTGGTGCGCCGTGATGCTGAATTAGTTTGTGTAGGTAAAAAAGCTGGTGCGCATTCTGTGGCGCAGGAAGAAACTAATAACTTGTTGGTTTCTTTAGCTTTATCAGGTAAAAAAGTATGCAGGCTTAAAGGCGGTGACCCTTTTATTTTTGGCCGTGGTGCTGAAGAAATTGAAGTCTTGTTACCCCACAATATTCCATTTCAGGTGGTGCCAGGTATTACCGCAGCCGCAGGGTGCGCCGCTTATGCCGGTATAGCTTTAACCCACAGGGATTATGCTCAGACAGTGCAGTTTGTTACGGGTCATTGCCGTAAAGATGGCGTGGAGCCGGACTGGCAAAGTTTAAGCAGGCCGAACCAGACGCTGGTGATTTATATGGGCCTGATGAAAGTAGAACATATTCAGCAGCAATTACTGGCCGCTGGTCGTGGCGCAGATATTCCGGTGGCAGTGATTGAAAACGGCACCAGAACCGATCAGCGGGTTTTTACCGGCACGCTGAGCGAACTGGCCACTTTAATAGCCCAGCATCAGGTGCAGTCACCCGCATTGCTGATTATTGGTGAGGTTGTGGCCTTGCAGCAAAAGTTACACTGGTTTGGCGACAGGCCGGATCAGCAGGCGCAGCAGCCTTTAACCAACAGAATTTAAAAACTTTTTGTTTTAGAACTCTTTTTTACAGACTTAATGGGAGCAGACCCTATGGGCCAGCCAGTCAAACCTCTGACACATTTACAACAACTGGAAGCTGAAAGTATCCAGATTTTCCGCGAAGTAGCGGCCGAATTTGATAATCCGGTGATGTTGTATTCCATAGGTAAAGATTCCTCTGTGCTGCTGCATTTAGCGCGCAAAGCTTTTTATCCGGGCAAAATTCCGTTTCCACTGATGCACATCGATACTCGCTGGAAATTCCGCGAGATGATCGAATTTCGTGACAAAGTGGCAAAACAATACGGCTTTGATTTGCTGGTGCATATCAATCCGGAAGGCATTGCCATGGATATGAACCCCTTTACCTACGGCAGTTCCAAACACACTGACGTGATGAAAACCCAGGGCTTAAAACAAGCGCTGGATCAGTACGGCTTTGACGCAGCTTTTGGTGGTGCGCGCCGTGATGAAGAAAAATCCCGAGCCAAAGAGCGGGTTTATTCATTCCGCGACCAACACCACAGATGGGACCCGAAAAATCAGCGTCCTGAGCTGTGGCATACCTACAACGGTCAGGTGAATAAAGGCGAAAGTATCCGCGTATTCCCGCTGTCGAACTGGACTGAGCTGGATATCTGGCAATACATCTATCAGGAAAAAATAGACATAGTGCCGCTGTATTTTGCTGCTGTGCGTCCTGTGGTCGAGCGCAACGGTACTTTGATTATGGTGGACGACGAACGTATGCCACTGAATCCGGGTGAAGTGCCGGAACAAAAGCTGGTGCGTTTCCGTACTTTAGGTTGTTACCCTCTGACCGGCGCTATCGAGTCATCTGCGGATAGCCTGACAGGTATTATTGAAGAGATGCTGTTGTCGACTTCCAGTGAGCGACAAGGCCGGGTGATTGACCACGATTCCAGTGGTTCTATGGAAAAGAAAAAACGTGAGGGGTATTTCTGATGTCAGTCGCCAATGAATTAGCCCAAGTAGGCATTGAGCAGTATTTAGAGCAGCAACAACATAAGTCGCTGCTGAAATTTTTAACCTGTGGTTCAGTCGACGACGGTAAAAGTACGCTGATTGGCCGTTTATTGCATGACAGTCAGCAGATTTATGAAGATCAGCTGGCCGCTTTGCATAAAGACAGCAAAACCCATGGCACCACAGGGGAGACCATAGATTTAGCTTTGCTGGTGGACGGTTTACAGGCGGAGCGCGAGCAGGGCATCACCATAGATGTGGCTTACCGTTATTTCTCGACCGACAAACGTAAGTTTATTATCGCCGACACGCCAGGCCATGAACAGTACACCCGCAATATGGCGACAGGCGCGTCAAACTGTGACTTGGCTATTATTCTGGTGGACGCCCGTTATGGCGTACAAACCCAGACCCGTCGTCACAGCTTTATCTGTTCATTGCTCGGCATCAAACAGTTTGTGGTTGCCATCAATAAAATGGATTTATTAGGTTTTGATCAGCAACGGTTTGAGCAAATTAAACAGGATTACCTGCAATTTGCTGCGCAGTTAAACGTGCCTTCTATTCGGTTTGTGCCGCTGTCAGCTCTGAATGGCGACAACGTAGTGCACAGTTCCAGCCAAACGCCTTGGTATCAGGACGGTCCTTTACTGAGCTTATTAGAAAAGGCCCCTGTCACAGGTTTTAACTGGCAAGCTGAAGCCCGTTTACCTGTGCAGTATGTCAGCCGGCCTAATCTGGATTTCCGTGGTTTTGCCGGTACTATCGCCAGCGGTAGTTTTAAAGTAGGTGATGCTATTGTGGCTTTACCTTCAGGCAAAGGTTCCACTATTAAGTCTATTGTCACTTTTGATGGCGAATGGCAGGAAGCAGTTGCAGGCCAGGCCGTTACTATCACCATCAATGATGAAATAGATATCAGCCGCGGTGATGTGCTGGTACCTGCCGTGCATCATGCGGCTGTATCGAACCGCATTTTGGCCAAAGTGGTCTGGATGCATGAAGAGCCACTGCTGATTGGCAAAAGCTATAACATCAAACTGGCGACGAAAAAGGTCAGCGGTAAAGTGACAGCCATAGCCCACAGCATAGACGTCAATACCCTGGCAGAACATCAGGCCGACAAGCTGGAGCTGAACAGCATAGCGCTGGTCGAGCTGGAGCTGACCGAAGCTGTGGTGTTTGACCCTTATGCGCAAAACCGCGATACAGGCGGCTTTATCTTTATCGACCGCATCAGCAATATCACTGTTGGTGCTGGTATGGTTGACAGCGCTTTAGCCAGCGTTAGCAGCAAGGCCGAGTTCAGTGAGTTTGAGCTGGAACTGAATGCCTTAGTGCGTAAACATTTCCCACATTGGCAGGCACTGGATTTAAGCCAGTTGAACAAAGGCTGAGCATGAGTCTGGAGCAGTACGGCGTATTCGCTATTTTGGCAGGGCTGATAGCTCTGCTTACCCTGACCAGGTTGTCAGCCGCCTGGGTCTTTGGTGCAGTGGCCGTACTGACCTATCTGACGGATTTACTTAACGTCCAGCAGTTTGCTGCCAGCTTTACCGATTCTTCGTTGTTAACACTAGTGTTGTTATTGCTGGTGTCTATAGCGCTGGAGAAAACCCGACTGATCAGTTGGGTAGGGCAGCAGCTTAACAACGGCGGCTTGCGCACTGTGCTTGGCCGTTTGTGGATTTCAACCGCAGTTTTGTCGTCTTTTACCGCCAATACTGCCGTAGTCGCCAGCTTAATTGGTGCTATTAAACGCAGTCAGAAGTTTGCCCCCAGCAAGCTGATGTTGCCTATGGCTTTTGCGGCCACTTTTGGTGGCACTCTGACCCTGATAGGAACCTCTACCAACCTGGTGGTGAACAGCTTTTTAGACAAAGCTGAATTACCGTTGTTACAGTTTTTTACCACCACTGCTGTAGGCGCTGGTGTGGTGCTATCCGGTATGCTGATGATGTGGCTGATTGCTGACAAACTGCCAGTGACGGAAAAGGCAGTGGAAGAAGCTGACCTGCCGTATTTTCTTGAAGCTCGCATCAGCGCTGACTCGGTGTTGATTGGTAAGACCATAGGTGAAGCTGGGTTACGGCATTTACGCAAGTTATTTCTAGCTGAAATAGTCCGTGGTGAACACAACATAGCGCCTGTTTGTCCAGACGATCGTCTACAACAAGGTGATGTATTGCTGTTTGCTGGTGATATGGAATCTGTGGCTTTATTGCAGGAAATTCAGGGCCTGACTTTGTATGGTCATCACAGCATGAATGGTCAGGCGTTGGCCGAAGCCATTATCAGCCACTCGTCGAGCTTAAATGGCGTATCGCTAAAAGATGCAAAATTCCGCGAAGAGTTTGATGCTGTGGTAGTCGCAGTCAAGCGTGGGCAGGAACGTTTGCAGGGCGGTTTAGGTTCTATTGTGCTGCAGACCGGCGATACCTTATTGCTGGTGCCGGGCAAAAGCTTTCATCAGAACAGTAAGCTCAGTAAAGAATTCTTATTGGTGAACGGCGTGGATTCCGCCACCCGTTTATCCTTGCGCCGCAGCTGGGGTGTGCTATCCGCTTTTGTTGCAGTAGTAGGCCTGTCGATGACAGGTGAATTGCCCTTACTCAAAGGCTTAGTGCTGCTTCTGATCGGCTTAATGGCGACTGGCATTATCAGTATGCAGGAAATCCGCCGTCGTTTTCCTTTGGATATAGTACTGATAGTAGGTGGCGCTTTGGTGTTGTCGCAAGCGATGGAAAACACCGGTGTGTCTGAACTGCTGGGGCAAGGCTTGTTACAGGTGTTTAGCGGTTATCACTTATTCTGGGCGCTGGCGGCCTTGTATTTTTTCACTTTAATGTTAACCGAGCTGATGTCGAATAATGCCGCTGCTGCTTTGGCCTGCCCTTTGGCTATCAGTCTGGCGAAAGCCTTTGGCATAGACCCTATGCCGCTGATTATGGCGGTGTTGTTTGGTGCCAGCGCCAGCTTTATTTCGCCCTGGGGTTATCAGACCAACTTACTGGTGTTTACTGTAGGTAACTACAAGCTCAGTCAGTATATTAAAGTAGGCTTGCCTATGGCATTAGCCTATTCAATAGCTGTGCTGGCGTTAATTCCACTATTTTTCCCATTTCAGTCGCTGTAAGGAATTTTTATGAGTCAGGTGGTTTGGCAAAACTATCAAATCAGCCGTGCCGATCGTGAGCAACAAAACGGTCATCAAGGCGTTGTAGTGTGGTTTACCGGCTTAAGCGGCGCAGGAAAATCTACAGTGGCGAATGCCTTAGAGCAAGAACTGGTAAAACGTAAAGTGCACAGCTATTTGCTGGATGGCGACAATGTGCGCCATGGTTTATGTGCTGATTTAGGCTTCAGCGAAGCCGACCGCACTGAAAATATCCGCCGTGTTGGCGCAGTAGCGGGTTTAATGCTAGACGCTGGTCTGGTGGTTTTGAGCGCTTTTATTTCACCTTACCGTGCTCAGCGTCAGGCGATAAAAAATAGTCTGCCGGATGACAAGTTTTTGGAAGTTTATATCTCCACTTCGTTAGATGTTTGTGAAGAGCGTGACGTGAAAGGTTTGTATCAAAAAGCCAGACGTGGTGAAATCAGTCACTTCACTGGTATTTCTGATCCTTATGAAGCACCGGAACAAGCGGATTTGATCATAGACACAGCGCAGCAAAGTCTGGAGCAAAGTGTCGAACAGCTGATTGCCTTACTGACTGAAAAAGGAGTATTGAGCTAATGTTGCAACTGACGCAGGACTTATTGGATCAAGTACGACGTATTGCCATAGCGGCAGGCGATGCCATTTTAACTGTGTACCAACGTGATTTTGTAGTTGAGCAAAAAGACGATGAATCGCCTTTAACCGAAGCCGATCTGGCTGCCCATCATTTGATTCTGGCCGAACTGACTAAGTTAACGCCCCAGGTGCCGGTGTTGTCCGAAGAAGCAGCTGATATTCCCTGGTCAGAACGCCAGCAGTGGACTGAATACTGGCTGGTTGATCCCTTAGATGGCACCAAAGAGTTTATTAAACGCAATGGCGAATTCACCGTCAATATTGCTCTGATCCAACAAGGCGAGCCTGTGCTTGGGGTTATTCATGCTCCGGTGCTGGATAAAACCTATGCAGCAGCTGAAGGTTTAGGCGCCACTCGTCAACAGCATGGTTTAACTGAAACTATTCGTGTTGCTTTAACGCCAGCTGCAGGTGAAGTGGTGAAAGTAGTGGGCAGTCGCAGTCATTACAGTGCTGATATTGAAGATTATTTAAGCCGTTTCCCGCAGCATGAACTGATAGCAGTAGGCAGCTCACTGAAGTTCTGTTTAGTCGCTGAAGGCAGCGCGCATTTGTACCCTCGGTTTGGCCCTACCATGTTGTGGGACACAGGCGCTGGTCATGTTATTGCTAAAGTAGCAGGTGCACAAGTGGAGTATCAGGGCATAGCGAATCCGGCTTATCACAGAGAAAATCTGAAAAACCCGAATTTTTTAGTCGGAACCTGAACAGCGTGCCGAACCATTAAAAAAACGACAGCGGCCTTGGCATACAAAGCCGCTGCTGTGTTTACTGAAGCCAGAATTACATCTTGAAATTCATTTGCACCTTTGTGCGTGTGGTCACTGGCTTGCCATTTTCAAATTTTGGCGCGTACCGCCAGTTTGTCACGGCGTTGAGGCTTGCAGTTTCAAAGCCCTTACCTCCTTTGGAGGACAGCACTTTGGGGTCAACGACCATGCCTTGCTCATTCACCGCAAAATCAATGATGGTATAACCTTCCACTCCTCTTATGCCAGACAAGGTTGGATAATGGGGTTCAGAACGATACAAAGGTATCTGCTGCTGGCTGTCGCTCCAGGGGCGCATTTGTCCTATAACAACACAATGTTCAGTCGCTTTATCTGCTTCCCCCAACTCTTGATACAAAGAAACCAGCCGGGCGTGTGAACCTAAAGCGTAAGGATGAGAGTAGTTTAAGCTTTTAAACTGTTTAATCACTTCAAGGAATAATTCTTCCGCTTCGTCTTGGTGTTTATTTCCTGCATGCAGGTTAGCCATCAAAAAGGTTGCTTCTAATCGTTCAATAGAGTCTGCTGGTGAATGCTTGACATAATATTCATAGGCATCTCTTAAGTGAGAAATCATTTTAGTTGTATAAAACTTGGTGTTCACTAACCGCACAAAAGCCTGAATTTGAGTTTGCGCCAACATCAGTGGGTCATTGCTGGCCTCAGCGATTTTCAGCGCTCGCAGACTCAGCTCATTCGCTTTTTTGTCGTCTTTGGTGCTGTCCGCAGCGCTGAGTAAAGGTGAAATCAATTCGGCCGCTTTGGTACCATACTCTTTTTCATAAATGCTCAAACTACTCAGATATAAAGCATGTGCTTCTTTATGTTTTTTTGCGTTGCGAGTTCCTTTGGCTTGTCTGGCGCTAATCAGCGCATCCGCAAGGTTAATACCCAAATTGGCATAATTAAGGCTATTTGTTCCATATTTTGTTGCGCCAAGCTGATAAGCATTTCTGGCATGGGACAGTGCCGCTTTTGTATCATCTTTTTCAATGGCAGCTTTGTAAGCCTTGTACTCCTGCATAAAATCCGCAGCCTGCACGGGAGCTGCAAGGCTAAGAGCTAAAGTGAGCAGTAACATTGAAGAGGTGGGGGCAGTGAATAGTGCGGGCACAAATAACTCCATGTAGTGATTTTCAAATGCGGAATGAGTAAATCAGTTTTTCAGATCTGTGACAATTGGTTTACATAATAAAATCGGTAAATTTTTTCACGGCAATGCAATAACAATAAAACTGCGAAAGCGGAGCAGATATTGTATTGAAAGAGCATTCATTAAATTTTAGCAAAGCGAGCAAAAATACAGCCTGCCATCCACTGTAGCTGAAACTTTGGGTATAGCCGCTGGGGCTGGTGATGCCGAGCGTGATTGTACTGCCCAAGTTGCAACTGAAAACGAAAAATAGGGGCAAGGTACAGACATGCCCTACCTATTGTTTTTCCTGAAAGGAAAAATCACTTCACTATTTTAATTCCCAGTAACTTTGCAAAAGGCATAAGAACAAAAACTAAAAAGAACACGCCGAACAATAATAAAATTAGCTTCTCAATCCAATATGTATGTTCAGGGTAAAGCTCAATAAAATAGTCAGTTAGCGTTCTAAAGCTGTAACTCAGCAGTATCGAAATGGATAAAATTGCTGCATATTTGAGTGCAGTTATATAGTTTATTTTGAACATGTGCATTCTTGATCCTTGTTCCACTCATCAATAGCCCAGCCTGAAGTTTGATTAGCCAAACCGCCTGCGGCACCTGCTAGCCCACTACGAACAAATGAACGACCTCCGGACCTTACCCAAGAGCTACTTCCCCGGTTCCCTAAGTTAGGATTCATTATTGCTTCAGTAGCGCCACCAGCTAATCCGCCAAGAACAGTCCCCTCCCAACTAGCAAGCCCGCCCAAGACAAAACCTGCACCGGCACCAGATGGAGAAAACCGGCCACTACCAAAACCACCTGCAATGGCTCCAGTGACAGCTCCTCCAGCCTCCGAACCGTAAAAATATCCTACGCCAGCATTTAGTAAGCCTAATCCAATTGCGATTTTGGGATCACGAAAGTTGACTAAAGCACTAGCAGCGCCTCCTGCAAAGCCAGTAATTCCATTTTTGGCATCTTTAGATATACAAATTAGTCCCGTTGGGTCGACATAGATCAAAGGATTCCCACCAACATAAGAATAAGTATTCAATCCACCCACCAAACCAATAGGGTTTGATTGCAGGTATCTGCCTAAAGTCGCATCGTAATCCCTGAAATAGTTATACCAGCTGGCTTTTTCAGAGTCCCAGTACTGCCCTGGACAAAATCGCCGGGAGCGATTTTGAACATGCGCAGCATGGCCCGCAGGGCGAAGGGCAGGATGCCCGGAGTAAAACCAATATTAAACTCGCCAATACTTGTACTTAACACAGAGCGGTCAAAAGCCTCCAGCTTAGCCCGCCAGACTATTGCTTTGCTGGCATTGGTAATGACTTCTGGCCTGCCTAAATGGTCGTTGTGCACAAAATACAGCTGGTTGTTCAGAATATAACCCACCACCTGCCCAGCAAAATAAATGTACTGTTTGGTGGTGCCTTCGGCCAGTAACTGACCTTGTGGGCTGTAAATAAAGCGGGTTTCAGTGCTGCCGACTTTTTTATACACCCGCTGGCCCAGCGCGTTGTATTTATACTGGGTGGTGCCCGCAGTCACCATTCTGTTATCGTCGTTATAACTATAAGTAATGGTACTGCCATTGAAGCGTTTTTCACTGATGACATTACCGTTAGCGTCATAACCAAAAACTCGTGTTTGGCTGCCTTTAGTGACGTTGGATAAAGGGTTTGAGTTTGTCGCCAGAGTGTAAGTTTCAGCGATAGCACCAGTGCGGCTGGTTCTGTTGCCCAACGCATCATAGCCAAAACTATGGTTGCCCAAGCCGCTGCTGGTGATGCCTGTTAAACGGTTTAGTTTGTCATAACTAAAGCTTTGGCTGTAGCTGCTGGTGATGTGATGGGTGATGCCGCTGATATTGTTATTAGCATCGTAACTAAAACCCAAACCCTGAACAGCAGCAGTGCTAATTCCAGTCAGACGCATAGAGCCGTCGTAGCTTTGATGACGTTTTAACGCATTGCCATAAGTCCACTCTTTTACAGCGCCAAAGGGCGTATATTTAATGCCGCTTAACAACCGTAATGCCAGTTCCCTCGTTTTGGTTGTTGTATCAGCAAAGCTAACTTAGCTTGAGCATGGTGTCTTTTTCAACTAAGGCCTGGTTGAATGTGATCAATCCGCATCGCATGCTTTTTCGCCCTGTGGGCAAAGTAATAGGCCAGGCAGGGCAAAATAACACTGTCTTGTGACGCCAAAGCAGCCGATAATACAGAGAGCGGGCAGTTGAGGTGGTTATGAATTTGTTAAGTCGGTTGCACAAGGCGCCGATCCGGGTCTTGAGGTTACAGCGGCGTAAAAGTATGTCGCGAATTCGCTTCAGCATGATTCGGCTCAGAATGGCCTTGTCACAAGAAACCGAAGAAACCAAACGTATGCTGATTATTTATCAGCGCTCTTTGCAAGGCAAAGCGACTCAGGCTGAGTTACGTTTCGCTAATCATCAACTGGTGGACGTACTCAGAGCCACAGGTTTGGGTATTTTTGCTGTGTTGCCTTTTGCTCCCATTACTATTCCAATTTTAATTAAAGTTGGTCGTAAACTGGGTATCGAAGTCTTGCCCAGTTCGTTCCAGCCCAAAGCGGAACGGCCGAAAAAGACTATGGATTAGTGTAGCGTCAACACTAACTCTTCTATTACTGCTGCGTCCGATTCCGAATTAAACACCGCCACCAGCGTTTTGTTGTCCAGATACAGTTGTATTTCATGCCCAGAATCAAAAGCATCCGGGTACTTTGTCATAAACTCAGCTTTGGTGAGCGGGTAGCCTTCGGCAACAACCAATTGCTGTAGCTCTTTGGCATTGTGCTGGCCAAACATGGATTCCCCCAAACGCAGCTTAGCCAGTCGGTCATGGCTGTACTGCAATGACAGATAGTTACCTGCGACCAGCCAACTGCCATCTATACCTTTGTGCAATTGATGAACAGGGACCTGTGCCAGCAGACTATTTAAGGTTATTTAACCTGAACTCGGGATAATGAGTGTCGAAATTTTTTAGTTTCATCATATAAATCATATGGATACACTAAGTCATTTAAGTCACTTAAGTCTTTGTTGACTGAATGCGCAGATTTTTGCGTCTATCAAGGCGTTTTGTCGTACGCCATAGCGCGCTATGGTTAGACAAAGCAACGCTGAGAGGCCCGAAAAGATGCCCGTTCAGTGGCGCTGCTTATCCCGAGTTCAGGTTATTTAGATCAGAGCCTGAGTCAGGGCTGCCTTTTCGTTGTCGTAACCAGTTTTGAATAGGCTTCGATGAGTAAGTTGCTGTAGTAGCCGCTGTTTTTTCTGCCCCAGATAAAGTAAAACCTGTCAGTAACTGCTCTGTTGTATTGGTGTTGTTGTTCTTAAAGCTTTCGAACTGCAAAACTAATTGACGTTGGTTGTGTTGCTGTACCAGATATCCGGCTTGTTTTTGAAACTGGCCCGGCAGCGTGGCTTGCACCATGGACTTCTGGCTTTTTTAGCGGGACCTTACCTTCAATGCTCCAGCTGGAGTTGTCGTAGGAGTCGCGCAAATCAATGCGATTCAGAGCGTAGTTTGACAGCAAATCTGAGTCTGTTGAAATCCACAGCAAGGTGTCAGCAAAGGTCAGCCAGAGTTTGCGGCCATAGCCCCACATTTGCTGTTGATTATTCAGTTGGATTTGTACTGAAGGTTGTCCTAATAACGCCATCACCTGCGCTTTGCTCTGGCCCGGCACTACACCGGCACTACACCGGCACTACACCGGCAACAGCCTGCTGCACAGACACTATGTAATTGGCCGGATCTTTATCAAGATCCACAGGGGCGCTCTGATGTATCAGCAGTTGTTTTGCTGTGACTGAAATGAGTTTGGTGCTTTTTATAATTTTGTGGCCGCTGGAGTTATAGGGCGGCTCGCTATCGCTCAGGGTTGTATTGTCAGCACAATAATTCAGCAATTTTGCAGTTACTTTTACTGTTGCTGTGTGGTCATCATTGTGGCGATTTTGGAACTGAACCGGAGCGCTTTGTGCTACTTTTTCAATGGTCAGAGCATCAGCACCTGAGGCAGCTGCCTTTTGCTGCAGCAATAGCTGTTGAAAGCGCGGTACAGCGCTTAATTCTGCCATAGCATCATCTGTTTTAAGCCTGGCACTAACAACGGCTGGCTCAGTGTGCCCGGAAAAACATTCAGGGTAATAGTCCAGAATTTCAGGTAAAGCAGCCGCAGCTAAAGTTGCACAGAACAAGCTGCTAAGGGCAACGCAAAGTGCTGCAGAGACCAGAGTGGTCTTCATAAAGCATCCTGTTTGCACGCTCTAACAACTATTGGTCTGCTCAGCCGGCGGATTTTTTTCCTTTCAATTTTTGCAGCAGCTGATCATGTTCAAACCAGACCACAAAAATCAGTGAAAGGGCAAAAGGGATCAGCAGATAAAACAGGCGGAATACTAATAAAGCAGCTATCACATCTGCGGGGTCTACATTGGGTAGGGCTAATAAAAACATCACTTCCAGCACACCTAAACCGCCAGGTGCGTGAGACAACAAAGCTGCTGAAAAAGAGGCCAGAAAAATCCCCAACACCATAAAATACCCAGGGTTGCTTTGTTCTGGTAAGGCGAAATAAATAATGGCCGCAGCTGCTAATAATTCCAGTGGAGCCACTACCAGTTGTTTGCAAATCAGTGAAAAACGTGGGTACTCCAGTTTGAAGGTCCACAAATCGATGCAACGCTTTTTCATAAAGCTGCCCCATAAATACAGGACCACCAGAAATAGCATGGCGCCGCCAAGCCATAGGGCAACCCCCTCTGGCAAGGCACTATGGAATAACGCCGGTAAACCCGGCTCAATCAACAGCACAATACCTGCCAACACAATAGTGCCCAACGCAAAAGTAAAAGAGCAAAACGCCACCAGAATGCCTACTTCGGCTGGAGTTAAACCTTGTGAACGATAAGCTCTGTAGCGCACTACAGCACCTGAAAACACCGAGGCTCCCAGGTTGTGTCCTATGGCATAAGCAGTAAAAGAGGCAACGGAAATAAAGGTCCAGGATACTTTTTTACGCAGGTGGGACAAAGCCAGCCTGTCGTAACCCGCTAAGGCAACATAGGCAAATACAGTGGCTAAACCAGCCATCAGCCAGCCATGTAAGGAGATAGCCTCTAAACTGCGGACTACATCGTCGTATGAAATACCTTTGAGCTGTTCTATCAGTACGTAGACAGAAAATACTACTGCGGCCAATCCTATCAATGGCCATAGGTAGTCTTTTTTAATCATGGTTTCAATCCTTGCCTGGTTGCTGCTTTAGCCAGAATAGGCGGGACAACACCATGACTGCTCTTATTAAAGTCTGGAATTTTGCAACCAATATTCCAGACTTTACCCTGATTACTCAGACTTGGTGTTTATTGTCACAACGGCTTTGACAAGTGAAACCGCTGTTGCTTTGTTTAACTGCCTTTAATGGTCATGATGGCTACTATAGCTATCAACACCGGCGATACTACAGCAGCTAATAACCAGTAAATCTTTTGTACTGCAGCTGGCACTTCACCGGCCAGAATAGCTTTAATTTCTGGCCACACCCGCCAGCCCACAAAAGCGGCAGCAAACATACCACCCAGAGGCATCAGTACATTAGAGGCCATAAAGTCCATGGCATCAAAGGGAGTTTTTCCGAAAATAGTATAGCTTTCCATGCCACCGCCAAAAGACAAAGCAGCCGGAATACCCAACACCACATAGTTTACTACCGCAACCACTATAGTGGCGGTTTTACGCTGCATGCCATATTCGTCAATCAGGAATGCCACTACAGGCTCCAGAATCGAAATGGACGAAGTGACAGCAGCGAATAACAATAAACTGAAGAAAATCAAAGCTAACACCTGGCCGCCTGCCATTTGAGCAAACAAGGCTGGCATAGTGATAAAGGTTAAACCTGGGCCTGCGGCAGGGTCGACGTTAAAGGCAAATACAGCAGGAAGAATCATTAAACCAGCCATGACTGAGGCTAGTGTGGCTAAACCTGCAATCCATAAACCAGCATTGACTACCTTGGTTTCAGGGCTTAGATAAGAGCCATAAGCCACCATTAAACCCGCACCTACAGATAAAGAAAATACGGCTAAGCCCAAAGCGTCTAACACCATTTTAACGCTCAGTTTGCTCCAGTCAGGAGTAATGAAGTACATCACACCTTCAAGGGCTCCAGGCAAGGTCAGGCTGCGCCATACCATCACCAGCATCAATGCAAAAAGGGCAGGCATCAGAATTTTACAAATACGTTCAATACCAGACTGTACCCCTGCAATCACAATCACAGCGGTAATCATCATAAACAAAGCGGTATAGATCAAAGAGGACGTTGGGTTAGCGATAAAATGGGTAAAAGTATCACTTAACACTTTGGCGTCAGTAGTCAGCACAGTGCCCTGCACGCTTTGTACTATATAGGCGATAGTCCAGCCTCCTACCACGCAGTAGAAACCCAGAATCAAAAATACCCCAAGTACGGACAACCAGCCCGCTATATGCCAATAGCCTTTGCCTAAAGCCCTATAGGCTGAAGTGGCTGATTTTTTGGCGGTACGACCTATCATCATCTCTGCCAGCAACATCACCACACCCACAGAAAATACGCAGGCCAGATACACCAGCAAAAAAACACCGCCGCCATTGGCTCCGGCAACATAAGGGAATTTCCAGATTGCGCCAAGGCCCACTGCAGAGCCTGCTGCCGCTAAAATAAATCCGATACGCGAACCCCAGCTGCCGCGTGTTGTCGAGTTAGTCATGCTTATCTCTTATATTAGTTATAGTGTTTTGGACCTTGTCTATCTGCTGACTCATGGGTAAGACAAAATGAGCCTGGAAGTTGC
Source organism: Rheinheimera sediminis (assembly GCF_004005375.1). Classification (GTDB taxonomy): domain Bacteria; phylum Pseudomonadota; class Gammaproteobacteria; order Enterobacterales; family Alteromonadaceae; genus Pararheinheimera. The sequence continues at coordinate 148,866 of NZ_RZUF01000009.1, forward strand.
AGAAGTTACACCTTAGTGCTGCAGCAAGATAGAGGAATTCTGGGGCAAAAAGCAACCAAAAATCCGCCACTGTCATGGATCTATAGTTAAAATCAGGTTAATTAAGGCCTGTTGAATTAAAACACTGAACGAAATTGATGTGAAGAACGTTCTATAGACTGAGAGAGTTGCCAGACCCGGAGTCACGAATGCGTTTTAAACTAATGATTTGGATTGTTGTTATGAGCTGTAGTTTAACTTTTGGCCTGGCCAAAGCCTCGGCCCGAACTAATAGTGTTGAGTTTCCTGCAGGCTTACCCTGGCTGAATGTGACACAACCTTTAACCATGCAGCAGCTAAAAGGCAAGGTAGTACTGCTGGATTTCTGGACCTATGGCTGCGTCAACTGTATTCATGTGATCCCTGATTTACACAAGCTGGAACAGAAGTATGGCCATCAACTGGCGGTGATTTCAGTGCATTCGCCAAAATTCGAAAACGAAAAGCAACTCAGCACTTTAACCTCTATTGTAAGGCGTTACGGCATGCAGCATGCGGTGGTGAATGATGTTGAGTTTCAGCTCTGGCGCTCTTATGCAGTCCGGGCTTGGCCTACTTTTGTTCTGATAGGGCCGGATGGCAAATATGTGGGTCAAACTTCAGGTGAAGGTCGTTATGATGTATTGGATCAGGCGATTGACCAGTTGCTGGCTGAGTTCAAAGGTAAGCCTAATCTCACACCTTTGCCGATTAAATTAGTGGACCCCTTAACTACTACTCTGGCAGCGCCCGGCAGTGTCACTGTGGATGAGCGCTATATTGCCATCAGTGATACTCTGCATAACCAAATAGTGCTGATGGACCATCAGGGCAAGCTGGTGAAACGCTTAGGCTCTGGTATAGCTGAACTCAAAGATGGCCAGAGTGACAGCAGCGCTTTTGCTTCGCCTCAGGGGTTGGTGCTGACTGACAAGGCTTTATATGTGGCAGATACAGGCAATCATGCTATTCGTCGTATCGATTTAACGACCTTTCAGGTCAGCACCCTGGCCGGCAATGGTGAACTGGCGCAGGGCCGTTTAATCTCAGGTTCAACTCCAACTCAAGTGTCTTTGCGTTCCCCATGGGATTTAGCGCTGGATAACAATACTTTGTATATCGCCATGGCGGGTAGTCATCAGATCTGGACTCTGGATTTAAAAAGCGCAGAGCTGAAGGTGTTCGCTGGTACAGGGCAGGAAGCATTAGTGGATGGCAAACGTCGTGATTCTGCTTTTAATCAGCCCAGTGGTTTAGCCTTAAGAGGTAATAAATTGTGGGTGGCAGATGCCGAAGCCAGTGCAGTACGGCAAATCGATTTAAGTTCAGGTAAAGTCGATACCTTAGTGGGGCAGGGCTTATTTGAGTTTGGTTTAAAAGATGGTGCTTTTAAACGGGCCCTGCTGCAACACAATAAAGATGTGGTGGTGCTGGATAAAAACACTCTGGCGGTAGCTGATACCTACAATCATAAAATCAGACTGCTGGATTTAGACGAGCAACAGGTGATGACACTGAGTTTGGGCACTGAACTTAACGAGCCAGGTGGTTTGGCGGTGTTTAATAGTCAGCTGTATATAGCCGACACCAATAACAATAGGATCCTCCGCTGGCAATTGAAAGAGCAGAAATTGTCTGAAATTCAGGTGCCTGCTTCGGCTAAGGCAGATACAAAGCCAAAGTAAGTGGAGTCTGTACGCTGATGTGGTTACACTAAAAGCAGAATAGTTGGGAAACTCAAAATGCGTTTAGATAAGTTTATTTGTGATTGTACTGGTCTGACCCGCAGTCAGGCCGGTAAAGTAGTGCGACAAAAGCTGGTGAAAGTGAATGGCGAAATCGCCAGGCAACCGGCGTTACAGCTCAAGCCTTCCGATCAGGTGTTTTTAGAAGACGAGCAGCTACAGCTGATAGGTCTGCGTTACATAGTCATGCACAAGCCTGCTGGCTATATCTGTTCAACTGAAGACCCGGACCACAACACTGTCTTCGCCTTGATGGACGAACCTTTAATCGAACGTTTACATACTGTGGGCCGCCTGGATTTGGATACCACAGGTATGGTGCTGATCACAGACGATGGACAGTGGTCACATAAAATCAGTTCGCCTAAACATCATTGCCCTAAAACCTATCGAGTATGGCTGGCCGACCCTGTGTCTGAAGCTGTCATAGCCGAATTTGCTGCAGGCATTATGCTGCGTGGTGAAAAAGACTTAACTAAACCAGCGAAGCTGGAAATCATCGATCCTCATCAGGTTTTGCTGACGATCAGTGAAGGTCGTTACCACCAGGTGAAACGTATGTTTGGCGCTATCGGCAATAAAGTCGAAAAACTGCACCGCGAACAAATTGGCGCTTTGCCACTGGACCCGGATTTAGCTGAAGGTGAATACCGCTATTTAACACCTGAAGAAGTGGCGTTGTTCCTTTAAATGAATGGGGGATCCCTCAGGGTCAGGCCTTGAAGGGATCCCTCAGGGTCAGGATCCCTCAGGGTCAGGCCTTGAATGTTGAATCTGAATTCAACATTCAAGGCCTGACCCCCATTCAGTTTGTGACCCCCATTCAGTTTGCCCCCCATTCAGTTCATCTGCAATTCATTCAGCTTTCTTATACTTCTTATCGACACGGCAGCAAAAGCAAGAAATGGCATAGTCTGTTACACCTTTTAACATGATGTATGAACACTTCGCCTTGGTCTGCAACCAGCTGTCCGTTAAACTATGCAGGTCTAATCTCATTTGGTGTTATGGAGTTTTATATGTCAAAAATGAAAATCGCTGTTGCAGCCTTAGCTTTAGGTGCTCTGGTTTTATCAGGCTGTTCTGCTACTCATACGGCAATCAGCAAACGTAATCTTGAAGTTCAGACCAAGATGAGCGACACCATCTTTTTGGACCCGGTAGCAGATGACAAGCGTACCGTATTCATTCAGGTTCGAAACACTTCAGATAAACAAGGTTTATCCATTGAACCTCAGATCATCGAAGCAGTGCAGGCCAAGGGTTACCGTGTAGTACGTGATCCTGAACAAGCTAACTTCTTGTTACAAGCTAATGTGTTACAGGCAGGCCAAACCGACCTGCGTGCTCAAAATGAAGCCTTTGGTGGCGGTTTTGGTGGTGCTTTGGTTGGTGGTGCTATAGGCAATCAGTTTGGCAGTGGCAGTGGCCGTGCTGGCGCTACTGTAGCAGGTGCTTTAATTGGTTTAGCCGCTGACGCTATGGTGAAAGATGTGCACTACAGCATAGTCACCGACCTGCAAATTTCTGAGCGGGCGAAAAAAGGTGTAGTGGTTTTGGAAGAAAACAAATCCAGCCTGAAACAAGGCAACAGTGGTTATAAAAATGTAACCTCGACAGAAGAAACCGAATGGAAAAGATACCAAACCCGTATTATGTCTTCTGCTAATCAGGTCAATATGGAATATGCTGAAGCCGAACCAGAGTTAGTCAAAGGCTTGATGCGTTCAATTTCCGGTATTCTTTAACCCGTTGTTTTTGCAGCCGCAGCGGCGTTGACCACCTGTTTTCGCCTTGCTGCAACTGCAATGTCTTTGGGGATGAACCCTGAATTTTAATTGAAACTTTGATTTCTCAGTGGCTGCTGTTTTGTTGTCTTCGGCGGCCACTTTTTATTCGCACCATCCATGGCGCTCCCCCTTCGGGCCATCGTCGCTTTGCTCCAATGTTAAAAATGGCTCCATGCCATTTTTTATTCGCACCATCCCTGGCGCTCCCCCTTCGGGCCATCGTCGCTTTGCTCCAATGTTAAAAATGGCTCCATGCCATTTTTTATTCGCACCATCCCTGGCGCTCCCCCTTCGGGCCATCGTCGCTTTGCTCCAATGTTAAAAATGGCTCCATGCCATTTTTTATTCGCACCATCCCTGGCGCTCACCCTTCTGGCCATCGTCGCTTTGCTCCAATGTTTTTATAACCTCTTCTGATCCATCTTACTTCCTCTGGATTCTCACCGATGTGACTGCAAGCCGCTGTATTTCATCGGCTATATGATTTCGCTGAAAGTTTTTGCTTGATCGCCCTGTCTTTGTTAGCTGTATATATTGCAGTGATTCAGAAAGGATGGTCCATGAACAAAATAACTTTGTCTTTACTGCTGGCGTTAAGCCCAGCTTTGTACGCCGCTGAACAAGCTACTCCTAACCAGTTTATTGACGTATTCGCTAAAATTTTTGGTGAACATAAAGGCGAACGTAAAGGCCATGCCAAGGGTTTTTGTGCTGTCGGTAGTTTTCAGGCTTTGCCTGATGCAAAAAACTTCAGTTCAGTGTCCTGGTTATCTGGTGAAGCTGTGCCTGTGACTGCGCGTTTTTCCATGGCAGGCGGCAACCCGAATGCGCCGGAAAATGCGCGCTCTCCTCGTGGTTTAGGTGTACAACTAAAAACTGCCAATGGTCAAATCCAGCATTTTGCTATGCTAAACACGCCGGTTTTTGGTGCCAAAGATCCGGAGAACTTTTTAGGCTTACTACAAACTCTAATTCCGGACCCCGCCACTGGCAAACCTGATCTAGCCAAAATTCAGGCCTTCCGCGCAGCTCATCCTGACACCCAAGCTCAGGCTGAGTATTTAGCGAAAAACTCTCCGCCCTGGAGCTACGCCACTACGCCTTATTTTGGTATTCACACTTTCTTTATCAAAGACAATAAAGGGGTGGAGCAAAAAGTCCGTTGGCACTTTGTGCCCAAAGACGGCGTGAAGGGTTTAACTGACGCTGAGATCCAAGCACCACCAACAGATTTCCTGCAGAAGCGACTGGCAGAGCGGTTAACCAAAGGCCCAACGAACTGGATTATGCAGCTGGTGCTGGGTGAAGCAGAGGATACTGAAACCGATCCTTCGGTGCTGTGGCCCAAAGAGCGCAAAACTCTGGATCTAGGGCTTTTATCCATCACAGAACAAGGTGGAGAAGCCTGTACAGGCATTAACTTCGATCCAAATGTGCTGAGTGCTGGTGTGCGTGCAAGTAGTGACAGAGTGCTGCAAATGCGTTCTCCGGCTTATGCTATTTCATTTGGTAAAAGATTAACCAACCAGTAGGGGGTTGATCGCTAAATTGAATGCACCAGGCGGGTGCATTCGTATGCAGTCTGGCCCTGTGGCCTGAATTTGACTAAGCTGGGTCAAACTCAAAAAACAGGGATCTTCGAATGCTGAATAAATCATTGCTCGCGCTGGCGTTAGCCGTCGCTTTAACTGGTTGTGGCAAAGCGCCAGAACAAGCCAGTACTACTAGTGTTGCAACACCAACAGCTGTTACTCAAAGTACAGCTGAAGCTATTAACGCCACAAAACCCTGGTGGCAGGACGCAGTGTTCTATCAAATTTGGCCTCGCAGTTTTTACGATACCGATGGCGATGGTACAGGTGACTTTAAAGGCATAGAGGCTAAGCTGCCATACCTGCAGGATTTGGGCATTAACGCCATCTGGCTAACGCCTATGTTTGAAGCGCCTTCTTATCATGGTTACGACTTCACCGAATTTTATCAAGTAGAACAAGATTATGGTTCTATGCAGGATTTTGAGCAATTGGTGCAGGCCGCCAAAGCTAAAAATATCAATATTATCCTCGATTTAGTGATCAACCATATTTCTGACAAACATGACTGGTTCCAGCGTTCTGCCAAAGGCGAAGCACCTTATGCTGACTATTTTGTTTGGCGTGATGAAATGCCAACTGATGGTTGGGGTCCGGCCTGGAGCGCTGAAGTAAAACCTGAAACCGTTTGGCACTACAACGAAGAACGCAAAGCCTGGTACTACGCTGCTTTTGGCGCATCGCAGCCTGATCTGAATTTAAAACACCCTGATGTGATTGCCGAAATGAAAAAGATGGCCAAATTCTGGCTGGACAAAGGGGTTGCTGGTTTCCGTTTAGATGCAGTGCGTTATGTGCAGGAAGATGGGCCACAGCAACGTGCTGATACCCAGGGCACGATCGACTATTGGGTCGACTTCACCCAATACGTCAAAAGTGTCAAGCCGGACGCTTATCTGGTGGCTGAAGCCTGGGTAGACTTACCTATAGCAGCCAAATACTGGGGCGATGGCAAAGGTCTGGATGCTGGTTTTGATTTTGAATTCGGCTACAAAGTGCTTGAGCTGTTAAATGTCGGCAAACAAAATGCTGAGTTTGGCACTATGCAGCAAGCTGCTGGTCCGCAAGCTGACAATCTGCTGATGGCGAATTTGCAGCAACGTAAAACTACTTCGGCACCAATGGAGTTTTTCAGCCCTTTCCTGACTAACCATGATCAGCCGCGTTTAAGCTGGCAAGTAGGGCAGGATTTTAATAAAGCCAAGCTGGCTGCGGCTTTGCTGTTTAGCTCACCGGGCACTACGTACATTTATTACGGCGAAGAAATTGCGTTAACTCAGGCATCTGACAAAGAGCATTTACACCGCCGCTCGCCAATGTTCTGGGACAACAGCGCTCAGGCTGGCTTTAGCTCAGCTGAAAAAGTTTGGGTGCAACGTGATGATTTATTCCCACCTCAGGCTGAAAGCAGCTGGTGGACACCTTTCCTGACTGCTCAGCAACAAGGCCCAAATAATGTGGCTGCACAGCAGGCGGATGAAAAGTCTGTCTGGTCTTTGTATCAATTCCTGATCAAACAAAAAGCCGAACGTGCTGAGTTTGGTATAGCTGGGGATTACAAAGCGGAGTTCTTAGCGGATGGTAAGTTGCTGAAAATTGTTCGCTCTATGGGCGATAAACAAAGCCTGATGCTGCTGAACTTATCCACTGACACTATGGCTGTCCCCGCCGATTTAGTGCCTGCAGGCTTCACAGCGACCTGGCAGGAAGATGAAACACCAGAGTTAAACGCACACCAACTGCAAATCTGGCAAAACTAACAAAAATGGGGTCAAACACATAAGTTACGCCTAACTTATGTGTTCTGACCACATTTTCAGGTCGACATAAAAACTGCTGCCCTGACCCAAGGTACTTTCAAAGGCCAAGCTGCCGCCGTGCTGTTCAATAATAGATTTACTGATACTCAAGCCTAAACCCGTACCACCAAAGTTACGCACGTCTGAAGTGTCGGATTGACTAAAAGGCCGGAAGATAGAAGCCTTAAATTCTTCTTCTATACCAGGGCCCTGATCGATAATGGCAATACGGATTTGCTCATTCTGTTGGCTCACCTGAATGTTGACCAGCGAATCTGCAAAAGAAAACTTTGCGGCGTTAGATAGCAAATTGGCCAGCACTTGCATCAATCTGTTGCTGTCAGCCCATACCCATAGATCGTCAGATACCGCGCCCAGCTCCAGCCTCACTTTGTGTTGTTCGGCATAACCGGCCATCTGCTCTACAGCACAGTGTAATAACGGCTGTAACTGTACTTTGGCGAAATTAAACGTCATCTGGCCTGCTTCAATTTTTTGCATATCCAAAATGTCATTAATCAGCCGGATCAGCCGTTGGCTGTTTTGTTCCGCCAGTTCCAGCATGGCGCGAATTTTTGGATCGGGCTCACCCAGCGCGTTGCCTAAAATTAAGCCTAAAGCGCCGTGGATAGAGGTTAAAGGAGTTCGAAGTTCATGGCTGACGGTAGAGACAAAACGGTTCTTCAGTAAATCCAGTTGTTTACGGGCGCTGATATCTTCATATACTGAGATTCCAAAGGTCAGCTCGCCATGTTCATTGTAACCGGGCCGGCCCCAGGCTTGGATGTGGCGGCGCATCCCGTTTTTCTCAACTTCTATATCCTCTGTCTGGCTAATCTCACCCACCAAAGCTTTAGCTGCCGGCATCTGATCTGGCGGATAAATTTTGTTGGTGCCTGCCATAAAAGCCACAGGCAGCTCAGGTTGGGAGCCTAATAATTCTTTGGCTGCTTTATTATGGTAATAAGGCTGCTGATCTTTCCCCACTACCACTATGCCCATAGGCAAATCATCTATCCACTGCCGAAACTGATGCTGAGTAGTGGCCTGTAATGATTGCGTATAGCTGACGAAGGTGCGAATCACGACAAAAAATACAATACAGTTCACTATGATGTAAGCGGCCCATGAGGCGGGTTCGGCCACATAACGTGTGATACTGACCGGAATAGCCAAATAACCTGACATAAAACCAAAAGCTGTACCCAGCAAGCTGAACAGAGTAGCAGTAGCCAATATCAGGGCTACTCTGGTTTCAAACAATACATAAGCGACTAGGCAGCTTAATACCAGCCACCACATACCGGGCGAAGCAAAACCAAAAGTTAAAGCACCAGGTAATCCAACGGCCCAAAACACCAGAATCAACAAGCCACCTTTTAACTGCAGCGGCATTTTGTGGCACAGCCAGGCCCCTGTTATCAACAAAACACCCACAGCCAGATGAACAGTGTAAACAGTCAACCAGCCGGTATTTAAGGAGCGCCACATAGAAAGAGGTACAGCAACAATAGCGATGAGCGCAAAGCTGCGCCATAGAGAGTTACTAAACTGGTGGCGAATTTCACTCAGTTTTTGCTGTAGCTCTGTTGTCGAATTGCTTTGGGGCTGGCTCAAAAATCCATGTCTCTGCAGTTGGAAGGCCTTCACTCTAACCAGCAGTGTAACAAGGTGCAATCTATCCTTTGGATTGACAGCAAAATAAAACTCCAGCAAGCGCTTCTTGCCCCTTTATCAGGAATTTTTCTGACTAAAGCTGCTGAAAATCGCACTGCAGAAGGCTTAACCTCAAGCCATGCCGTATCTTAGTATCCCAGGCAAAGCTCTGGTCAGCTTGTCTGATTTCGAGCAAGCTAGCGTCGAAGTTGTTAAAAGTTTCGATGCATTGGTTGCAAGTACTACTGAATTCGGGCTACAACTACAGAGTGGCTAAGTTCGAAAAAAAGCCGTTCACCTGTTGGTCAGGCGTAGTTCTGACCCACCATCATGAAGGAGCTTCAATGCGTTATGTCTGCATCAGTCTGTTGTTGTGGTTCAGCGCTGTTACTTTTGCTGTTATGCCACTGTCTGATCAATTTATTGTCGATGGAGTGCCGCATGATGTGGATAGCAGTCCACTGGAAAAACTCTACCCTCCCGAACAAATTCGGCTAAAGCTGACTACCCAGCCAGGTTGTGCAGCAGATCAACAAGGTTATCAGGGCGTATGGGAGTTAAAAGACCAGCAATTGTTTTTAAATACCTTGCGACAACGGGATTGCAACAGTGCTGCAGCTTCCCATATCAACCCGCAGCTGTTGTTCAGTGAAAAGCAGTACCCGCTGAAAGCCAACTGGTTTAATGGTGCCATTAAAGTGCCGTTAACCGACAAAGATTATAAACACTGCCTGACCGACCAAGGCTCAGACGAAACCATAGGTTATGCCTATCTGGCTATGGTGTATGAGTTTATTGCTGGTGAGCTGGTGAAACAGTCGGAGCAGATTGTCACTGAAAATTGGCAAAGACCCCGTAGCAACTGCGCAAAAGTGCCTACAGCGCGGGTTTAATTCCACAAAAATCGTAGGGGCGGGGTTTATCCCCGCCCGTCTGAAAATCCAATCCGATGTTTAGAGCTCTAAGTCCCAAATAATTGGCATATTGTCGTTTACAGCTGGAATTTCGCCTGAGTTCTGTTTTTGCTGCGCCGCCTTTTCCGCAGCCAGTTGCGCCAGCTTGGCATCGCGCCTTGCTCTGCGTTGTTCCAGTAGTTTTAGAATATGGGAACGTTCAGCCACAGGCTTATTGTGCCAATTAAAGCGTTCATCACGCGAGCGCAAACAGCCGAGGCAATAGCCTCTGCTGTTATTTTCGCAAACCCCAATGCAAGGATTGGGTAAGTCAAACAGCTCTAATTGATCCATCGCGCTCAATCAACAACACTCTGAATTAAGATTCTGGCTTATTCTGCCTAAAAATGCAGCTTTTGTAATTTTTTTACAAAAATTGGCGAAAAGCAAAAATAGTTGTTGACTAAAGATGTGTAGACGGCTATTTCTATAGGCATAAATTTTCGGCACCTAACGTAAAAACACCGCCGAAGTAAAAAATATACTTAACCAAAGAGTTAAAATTAAAAAATGCGTTTAGCTTATATTCTGAACATTATTGTGGTCCTCGTAATCGTGGTGATTAGTCACTGCGGGGGCTCGCGTTTGGAATTTTAAGCAGCAAAAAATTCTCAACAAAACCCCCGCACCGAAAGGTCCGGGGGTTTTGTGTTTTAAGGTCCCCGGAAATTTCGAAACAGGTTTTGTTGTACTGACAACAACACGATAAATGCCCAAAGCAACTGACATTGCAGGGCCAATGAAAACAAAAACCGTAGGGGCGGGGCTTGTCCCCGCCCGTCCAGCAGGTGAGCTGGAGCTGGATAGTTTTCATCAGTCAAAGCAATGTCGGTTACCTAGGGCGCAATGAAATAAGGACGGGATGATGAAAGGCGCAGAACTGGTGATCAAGCTGCTAGAGCAAAAGGGAGTCGAACATATCTTCGGCTATCCGGGCGGAGCTATTATGCCAATCTACGACGCGCTGTATCAGAGCAAGGTCAAACACTACCTGTGCCGTCATGAACAGGGTGGGGCTTTTTCTGCCATAGGCTATGCCCGCAGTTCAGGCAAAGTGGGCGTGTGCATGGCCACTTCAGGCCCTGGCGCGACCAATCTTGTCACCTCCTTAGCCGACGCTTTATTAGATTCTGTGCCTTTAGTGGCCATTACAGGCCAGGTGTCACAAGCCGTGATGGGCACAGACGCCTTTCAGGAAGTCGACGTTTTAGGCTTAAGCCTGGCTGTGACCAAACACAGCTTTATGGTGACAGACGTGACCGAACTGGAGCACACCTTAAACGAAGCCTTTGCATTGGCCATGTCAGGCCGCCCAGGCCCTGTATTAGTTGATATTCCAAAAGACGTACAACTGGCCGAAGTGCAGTTTAAGCCACGTTTAGTGGAAGAAGCCGCAACAGCCCAGCAGCAGTTTTTGCCTGCCGCTGCTTTGGATCAGGCGCGCTTATTAATCCAAAACGCTAAACGCCCTATCGCCTACATTGGAGGTGGTGTGCATATGGCCGATGCGGTACCGCAGCTGCAAGACTTTTTAGCGAACAGCGCTATGCCTTCGGTCACCACTTTAAAAGCCATGGGCACAGTGCCGCCATCGAATCCGTATTACTTGGGTATGTTGGGTATGCACGGCACACAGGCGGCTAATTTGGCGGTGCAGCAATGCGATTTACTCATCTGCTTAGGCGCCCGTTTTGATGACAGGGTGACAGGCAAACTGGCTGCTTTTGCGCCGGATGCCAAAGTCATTCATATCGATATAGACCCGGCCGAGCTGCACAAATTACGCCGTGCCGAATGCGCCATGCTAGGCGATTTACGTCAGCTGTTGCCTGCGATGTCAGTACCCACTCACTGCGAAGACTGGTTAAAACATTGTGTGAGCATGAAGCAGCAACATGGCTGGCGTTATGACCACCCGGGCGAGCGTATTTTTGCGCCTTTAATGCTGAAACAGTTAAGCGAACGTATGCCGGACAATGCCGTCGTATGCTGCGACGTAGGCCAACATCAAATGTGGGTAGCGCAGCATATGAGCTTTAGTCACCCGCGCAATCATTTAAGCAGTGGTGGTTTAGGCACTATGGGTTTTGGTTTGCCAGCAGCCATAGGTGCACAGTTAGCCAGGCCAAAAGATACGGTAGTCACAGTCAGCGGTGACGGCTCTTTTATGATGAATGTGCAGGAACTGGGCACCATCAAGCGCTTCCGTCTGCCGGTGAAGATCGTGATTGTGGATAACCAGCGCTTGGGTATGGTGAAACAATGGCAAGAGCTGTTTTTCAACGAACGCTACAGCGAAACCGATTTATCCGACAACCCGGATTTTGTCTCTTTAGCTGCTGCTTTTGCTATTCCTGGCCATAGCATCAGCCGTAAAGATGAAGTTTTACCAGCGCTTGAGGCCATGTTTACCTGGCCTGGGCCATACATATTACACGTTCGGATCGATGAAACAGATAACGTCTGGCCCTTAGTACCGCCAGGAGCCGCCAATCAGGATATGTTAACGGAGAAAGCGCTATGAACCATGTATTAACCATTCAGACTAAAAACCAACCTGTGGTATTAGAGCGGTTATTGCAGGTCACCCGTTACCGTGGCTTTGAAGTGGCAGGCATGGAAATGAAACCTATGGCTGATTTCAGCGGTTTGCTGGTGACGCTGTCTATCGTCAGCGACAAACCTATCAGCCTGCTGACCAATCAGCTAAACAAGTTATACGATATCGACTATCTGGATTGTGTGGAGTCAGAACTCACACAAACCCAAGCCAGCTCAATGCGGGCTTAAATTACGATGGGGTCAGGCCTTGAATGTTGAATTCAAATTCAACATTCAAGGCCTGACCCCCAACAAACAGACTAAATCGGAGCAACAAGACAATGCCAAAGTTAAGATCAGCCACCACTACCGAAGGCCGCAATATGGCGGGAGCCCGTGCTTTATGGCGTGCCACAGGGGTAAAAGATACCGACTTTGGTAAACCTATTATTGCCGTCGTGAACTCTTTCACCCAGTTTGTGCCTGGCCATGTGCATTTACGCGATTTAGGCAAACTGGTGGCTGAAGCTATTGAAGAAGCGGGTGGCATCGCCAAAGAATTCAACACCATCGCCATAGACGATGGTATCGCCATGGGCCACGGCGGTATGTTGTACAGCCTGCCGTCCCGCGAAATCATCGCCGATTCAGTGGAATATATGGTCAACGGCCACTGCGCCGACGCTATGGTCTGTATTTCCAACTGCGACAAAATCACCCCTGGCATGTTAATGGCTGCGCTTCGCCTGAATATTCCGGCCATTTTTGTCTCTGGTGGCCCTATGGAAGCGGGCAAAACCAAACTGTCGGACCAAATTATCAAGCTGGATTTAGTAGACGCTATGGTGTCCGCCGCTAACCCAAATGTCAGCGATGAAGACAGCGAAAAAATTGAAAAAAGCGCCTGCCCAACTTGTGGCTCGTGCTCTGGTATGTTTACTGCTAACTCGATGAACTGTTTAGTCGAAGCTTTAGGCTTAGGCCAACCTGGCAATGGCTCTATGCTGGCGACCCACGCCGACCGTAAAGCGCTGTTTATCAGTGCTGGTGAGCGCATTATGGACTTATGCAACCGCTGGTATAAACAAGACGACGCCAGCGCTTTGCCTCGCAGTATCGCCAATAAAACCGCTTTCGAAAACGCCATGATGCTGGATATCGCCATGGGCGGTTCTACCAATACAGTGCTGCATTTATTGGCGGCCGCTATTGAAGCCGAAGTCGATTTTGGTATGAGCGACATCGACAGGTTATCGCGCATAGTGCCGCATTTATCCAAAGTGGCACCGAGCACGCAAAAATACCATATGGAAGACGTACACCGCGCCGGTGGGGTTATTGCCATTCTGGCCGAATTAAACCGCGCTGGTTTATTAAACCCTAACACCCCTCATGTGGCCGGTACTTCTTTGGGTGATGTGTTAGCACGCTTCGACATTATGACCACTCAGGATCAGGCGGTAAAAGACTTCTACCGCGCTGGCCCTGCCGGTATCCGCACCACTCAGGCCTTTTCACAAAGCTGCCGCTACCCCACTTTGGACGACGACCGCGTTGAAGGTTGTATCCGCAGCAAAGAACACGCCTATTCACAGGACGGTGGTTTGGCTGTGCTGTACGGTAACTTAGCGCCTAACGGCTGTATTGTGAAAACCGCAGGTGTGGAAAAAGAAAATTTAGTGTTTAACGGCCGCGCCCGTATTTTTGAAAGCCAGGACAGTTCAGTAGCTGCCATTCTGGCCGGTAAAATTGTCGCAGGCGATGTCGTGATTATCCGCTACGAAGGGCCAAAAGGCGGCCCAGGCATGCAGGAAATGTTGTATCCAACCAGTTACTTAAAGTCGATGGGCTTAGGCAAAGCCTGCGCCTTAATCACGGACGGCCGTTTCTCTGGCGGTACTTCGGGTTTATCCATAGGTCACGTATCACCAGAAGCGGCCAGTGGCGGCGCTATTGCCTTAGTAGAAGAAGGCGACGCCATCGCCATTGATATTCCAAACCGCAGCATCGCCATTGGCGTCAGTGATGCCGTATTAGCAGAGCGCCGCGCCGCTATGGAAGCCAAAGGCAAATTAGCCTGGAAACCAGTCGACCGCGTGCGCTCCGTCAGCCCAGCGTTAAAAGCCTATGCCATGCTGGCCAGCAGTGCCGACAAAGGCGCAGTGCGTGATCTGAGTAAATTGGAAGAGCTATGAGTGCCGTGAATAAAGAGCCGAGTGCTGTCGATGTTGTAAAAGACACTGTAAAAGACGCGGTAAAACAGCAAGGCAAAACTGCAGCCGACTGGCAGCGCCCCGCGCCTAATCCAGCCTTGATGCAGCAGTATTTACGGGAAATTTTATTGTCGCCTGTGTATCAGGCGGCGATAGAAACCCCGCTGCAAGCTATGCCAAAACTCAGCCAGCGTATTGGCCAGCATGTGCTGTTAAAACGCGAAGATATGCAGCCTGTGTATTCGTTTAAAGTGCGTGGCGCTTTTCACAAGTTGCATAAAGTGCGTGAGCAGTTTTTAACCAGTAGTGCCGCCTCCGGCGGCCAGGCGGCGCCAGCTGTAGTGTGTGCATCTGCAGGTAATCATGCGCAGGGTGTGGCTTTATCCGCCAGCAAACTAGGCCTGAACGCCACTATTGTGATGCCTATCACTACGCCGGAAATTAAAGTAGCAGCAGTCAAAGCCCTTGGCGGTAAAGTGCTGCTGCATGGTACTGCCTTTGACGAAGCCAATAAGTTCGCCATTGAGTTATCCCAAACTCAGGGCGCTACCTATATTCCACCTTTTGACGATGCCGACGTGATAGCAGGCCAGGGCACAGTCGCCAAAGAGCTGTTAAGCCAACATAACAAACTGGACGCAGTATTTATTCCGGTCGGTGGCGGTGGCTTATTGGCTGGTATGGCTGTGTATATAAAAGCCGTGATGCCGGGCGTAAAAGTAATAGGCGTAGAGCCGGACGACGCCGCCTGCTTAAAAGCCGCGATGGACGCGGGCGAGCCTGTGACTTTAGACAGAGTAGGGCTTTTTGCCGACGGTGTGGCGGTAAAACGCATTGGCACTGAGAACTTCAAACTGGCGCATTTATACTGCGACGATGTGATCACAGTCTCCAGTGACGAAATTTGTGCCGCCATCAAAGATATCTTCGACGACTTACGAGCCGTAGCAGAACCTGCTGGTGCTTTGGCTTTAGCTGGCCTGAAAAAATATGCGGCTACTGCCGACAAAGCCGAGCGCAGCGGAAATCAGCCACAGAATTTAAGCGCAGTACTGAGTGGCGCTAACCTGAACTTCGACACCTTGCGTTATGTGTCGGAGCGCTGCGAACTGGGTGAGAAAAAAGAAGCGGTATTTGCCGTCACTATTCCGGAAGAAAAAGGCAGCTTCCGCCGTTTCTGCCAAACCTTAGGCGGCCGCGCCATCACCGAATTTAACTACCGCTACGCCAGCGACAACAAAGCCCATATTTTTGTTGGTATCAAACTACGCCACGGCGCGGAAGAGCTGCAACAGGTCAATCAAGCCTTATCAGCAGCAAGCTACGACTATCAGGACTTATCCGACGACGAACTGGCCAAACTGCACGTCCGCCATATGGTCGGCGGCATGCCACCACGTTTAGTGCAAGAGCAGGTCTACCAGTTCAACTTCCCGGAATACCCAGGCGCACTAATGAACTTCCTCAACACACTAGGCGAAAAATGGAATATCACTTTGTTTCATTACCGTAATCATGGAGCAGCTACTGGTGATGTACTGGCTGGGTTTGAGATTGCTGATCATGTCGAGATTGCTGAGCATTTGGATACTTTGGGATATGAGTATCGACTGGTTACTAGTAATGGGGCTTATAAGGTGTTTTTGACGGCGGGGTGAGGGCAAGGGGATACATAAACGTTGGCAATAAAGCACTAACCAGAGTAAGACTTATGCTCGGTTTTTAAATGTCATGAACTTTTACGTTGCCAACATTTATGCATCAAATATGCTTCAAATACCTAAATGATTTCTCCATTTCAATTAGACCTTCGTAAATATCACTGAAATATGCTAAGGCTATTGACGGGGATGGAATTGGAGTAGATATGTTTTTCAAATCAGTATGAGCTAGTTTGTTCCTCTCCTTTTTCAGGATGGACAATGTTGCCTCGAACTTTGCTAACTTACCCAAATCGCATCGTGATTCTACTTTTTCAAAATTAACCATTCCTATGACATGTGCAACTAGAGGTTTGAAGTTGCTATCGTAGTCAAAACTTGAATTGCGTTTTACTTTTTCCAAGAGTTCTTTAGTGTTTTTGTCTTTATTCATTTTCTTTGACAATCTGATGATAATGTTGTCCATTGAAATTTCAATCCAACCGCATAGCTCAAGAATGGCAAACTTGCTATAAAGCGCCACTAGAGCGTTGTTGTTCGTTGACTGGTTATATGATTTTAGTGCCAGTTTGAGGCTTCTTTCTATGTATGATTTGGCTATCATTTTAACTAAAGCATTTAATCGATGATTGAATTCTAGATGTTAGTTTTCCTTTCTTCATTATCCCCTCGGAAAGCTCTTTAGTCGAAAGTTCTGAAAGATTTGAAAATTTCAATAACTTAGCAGATATTGTTTGGTCGTCACATGTTTTTAAAGAGTCTAAATTGCTATTTATTGCTACAATCAGTGATTCTAAAGCCGCAGCACCAAATTTATATTGGCCCCTTACAATGCAACGATCGACTATTTCTAGTGATTCATTAAATGTTCGTATTTTTTCTGCAATAAATTGATTATTAGGGGTTCGGTTTTTACGCATGTAGTTGTTTAAAAATTTAGATAACTCACCTTCATAGTCCTGTATGCCGTCAGTAAAAGCGAATATTCTAAGTATTAGTTCTACTCTCCGGTATCGTTCTGATTGCACAGAATTTCCAGTTTTTTCGTTAACTGAGACCCAAGTTGGGTCTTTGTCTAATTCTTTAATTAAGTTATTTAAAGTGCCTGAAAATATGCAGTTCCTGATTTCTTGATTGTTTAGTTTCATCCCTCCAGAATTCAATCTATGAAATATCATGAATAGATAATTTGCGTGGTTCTCTTTTTTGGGGTCGCATCTAAGCACTGTCACAGGTATGCTTGTGTTTTCTAATCTTACTTTAAGTTTATTTAGGGCCGTCCCTTTCACATGGAAGTCTGCAGCTTTGACACCTGAAATTCGAGGGTCAACATCATCAAGTTTTGATAACGTCCAGTCTGAAAGAGGGTCTAGAAACTTAATTATGCTTGTTATTCTCTGTAGCCCATCAATAACTTGCCATTCTTCGTTTTCGTAATCGTAACTGAAGCATAAACTAGGGATTGGTAACTGTTTTATTAAAGAATCAATAAATCTGGTCTTTGATGGTCCCTTCCAAACCTCCTCTCGTTGAAAATCAGGCTGTATGTCCAATGTTTCACTGGTATACATGCGGAAAATATCTGCGCATGACCTTAACTCGTTGTATGCAACAACATCGCTAGGGGGATTCTCCTGAAAGTCGCTTTCATTAAAGCTGTTTTCTTCCTCATTTATAGTTTTAATCACGGCGTTCTCTTTAAAATTTATAGTCTAGTTAGCTCTAATATTACCACTAATAAGTTTTATTGCTTCACGAATGAAAACCTGGGTCAAGTCTTGCCCTGTGCCCCAGTTAAATCTTAAGTTGCGGCGGAATAAGCAGAAGGTATGAAGCGGGAGATCTAAAGGCTGAAACGCCAAGAAGAACTGAACTGCCAAACTTCCTTTTCCGGCAACCTATCTATGGTTGTTACTCGTTTAGAACCAAGTTAAAGCAGCTTTAATTGAACAGCAAGCTGTTTTTCGGGACTTGCAGCGTATCAAAGGCTTTAAACTTGGGTTTTGTCGTGCTTGACCTATTTGGCTTTCCCGCAGCGACGCCTGATTTCTGTGCGTTGTTCTATCGAATCTGGAATCTTGATAGTTTCCACCAGTTTTTGCTCTGTTATTTTATAACTTCTGGTTTCATCCCATTCAAACCCATCATTATCTGAAAAATGCAGCGACACAGAGATTTCACTGTCGCTTATTACCTTAATAGATTCCACTGTAGCTATTTTTTCCCAATAACCAAATTCGTTGTTATCTATATGAATTAAATCTATATCATCCGGTACTTCACAGTTGCTATTCCAGGTGCCTTTAAATGCTTCGGGCAGTAGGTTCGTAGCCTGAGCCTGAGTGCTAATCAAGAGAGTACCTAATATAGCTAGTGCTGCTATTCGTATCATAAAATTCCCGAAAATCGGTGTCAGGTCTTGCCCTGTGCCCCAGTGAAATCTGAAGTTGCATAAGAAGAATCGAAGGTATGAAGCGGGAGATCTAAAGGCTAAAGCGCCAAGAAGAACTGAACTGCCAAACTTCCT
>NZ_RZUF01000090.1 GCF_004005375.1 Rheinheimera sediminis
AGACTTTAAGAAGTTCTCTTTAACTGCTGACAACCAACGGGGTCAAGTCTTGCTCCGTGCCCCAAGCAACACTAAATAATACAAGTTTGTCTCTTTAGGGATACACTGCTATAGTCTCTCTGGAATAACCAATTCAGCCTTGTTATGCCAGAGATTGATGCCTTTTTAGGCCTGTCATTTTGCTTGTACTTTTTTGATAACAAGCAGCATAAGTTGCCACATCTGCATGTTAAATATGGCAGTTATGAACTGATCATAGCTATTGAAACAGGTGAAAGCCTGGAAGGGTATTTGCCCAATAAACAGCGTAAAAGAGCAGAAAGTCATATTGCTGAGCATAAGCCACAATTGATGCTGATGTGGCAAAAAGCAGTCCAAGGTGAAAACCCCGGCAAGTTAGATGATATGGGTGATGTATGTTAAAAGTCATAGATGTAGATTGGATTGGCGAGCAGAAACTGGAGCTGACCT
>NZ_RZUF01000091.1 GCF_004005375.1 Rheinheimera sediminis
CCCGCTCTGGCAGGATAGTTGTCACTACTTAAAATTTAACCAGTTGGGGCGTTAAGGCTTAGTTGTGCCGAGTTACAGTGAAGAACGTAAGCAGCAGATTTTAAATAAGTTACTGCCTCCTTCGAATATGAGCGTTGCTGAAGTATCAAGAAACGAAGGGATTGGGCTGCAAACTTTGTATAATTGGCGGGATAAAGCCAAACAACAAGGTCGTCCTGTGCCCGGAAGTAAACCAACCTCAGAACATTGGTCAGCAGAAGCAAAGTTTGCCACTGTGCTGGAAACTGCCAGCTTAAATGAAGCCGAATTGAGTGAATATTGTCGTGCAAAAGGCTTGTATGTTGATCAGGTAAAAGCCTGGAAAGCTGATGCACTGCGAGGGTTTATGAGCTCCCGCGAGCAGGAATTGGAAGCTAAACGGCAGCGCCAAGCCGACCATAAGGAAATTAAACAGTTAAAA
>NZ_RZUF01000092.1 GCF_004005375.1 Rheinheimera sediminis
CTGACTCGTCAATATCCACCAGAGCGGTTAAATCAGGCCTGTGCGATTGCTAACACCCATCAACTCAATCGCCTGAAAAATATCAAAGCCATCCTGTGCAGCAATCTGGATACCGTCGTCACCGAAGACGAGAAATTGCCTGCATTACCCCAGCACCACGAAAACATCCGTGGCCCTCAAAGCTTCCATTAAGAGAGACCGTTATGAACCAGCAAAACATCACTTTATTACGACAACTGAAACTGACAGGTATGGCGCAGGCCTTACTGCAGCAACTGGAACAGCCCGGCACCTATCAGGGGCTGTCGTTCGAAGAACGGCTGCAATTGCTGATAGACCACGAGCACCAAAGCCGGGATAACCGCAAACAGCAACGGTTACTGACCAGCGCTACACTCAAAGTGCAGGCCAATGCCCGTGACATCAACTACGAGCACCC
>NZ_RZUF01000093.1 GCF_004005375.1 Rheinheimera sediminis
CTGTTACGTGGTACTAAGCGTGAAGACGTAGAACGTGGTCAAGTATTAGCGAAGCCAGGTTCAATCAAGCCACACACCAAGTTCGAAGGTGAAGTGTACGTGTTATCAAAAGAAGAAGGTGGTCGTCATACTCCATTCTTCAAAGGTTACCGTCCACAGTTCTACTTCCGTACTACAGACGTGACTGGTTCAGTAGAACTGCCAGAAGGCGTAGAGATGGTAATGCCAGGCGACAACCTGAAGTTTGTTGTTGAACTGATCAACCCAATCGCGATGGACGAAGGTTTACGCTTCGCAATCCGTGAAGGTGGCCGCACAGTAGGTGCTGGTGTAGTATCTAAAGTACTGGTTTAATAATCAGCACTTGAAAA
>NZ_RZUF01000094.1 GCF_004005375.1 Rheinheimera sediminis
TGACGGCTGGTGACATTGCCCACATAGTCAAAGCCGTAGTTGTAGCTCTGAATAGTGGTACCTCCCTTTGTCACTGTGTTGCCTTTCAGCCAGCCTGTATCATCACCATAGGTGAAACTTGCAGTCACTCCATTGCCATAAGTCACACCCGTGCTCTGGCCTCTGGCGTTCACTGCTGTGGTCAGGTGATACACTGTGCCTGCACTGCCACTGCTGTAGTCTGTAGTTTTATAAGCCGCACCATAGCTGTACTCAGTACGAATTTTTGGGCCTGTGATGCTGCCTACTGTCGGGTACGTCAGCTCATAAGGCCGGCCATAACTATCGTAGGTGCTTGATGTGGTATAACTCGCTCCGCCTGTG
>NZ_RZUF01000095.1 GCF_004005375.1 Rheinheimera sediminis
TATCAGGGGCCGCGAATGCCCAGACAGAGAGGGTTTTGTACCTGACTCGTGCTGATTTGTGTATGGATTGTACCGATAGCCAATTGGCTGAAATGGCTTTAAAGCTAAGCCCGGGTTACTCCACCAGTACTACTGAGACTTATGTTTTTTTGGTCGACCCTGTCCGACAAAACTATAAACAAATTATAGTATCCACGGTCGGCAGGCAAAAAGCCGTCAGTGAAATCAGTGCTATGGCAGGGAAAGAACAACAGACTTTTGCTCCTTTAATGCGTTATGGTCAAGGGGTTCAGGCGTTGCAGCAAGCGATAGCTGTATTTCCGCCCGAAACGCTGTTGAATGATGAAAGCTGCGATACAGC
>NZ_RZUF01000096.1 GCF_004005375.1 Rheinheimera sediminis
CTGTCCATGGCTTGGCAACAGCGTGGGAAGCCAAAAGACCTGATGTTCCATTCTGACCAGGGCTGCCAATATACAGCGCTCTCGTTCAGACAAACACTGTGGCGCTATCAGATACAGCAAAGTATGAGTCGTCGCGGTAACTGCTGGGACAATGCACCCACTGAACGTTTGTTCCGTAGTTTAAAAACGGAATGGGTACCAAAAACTGGATATGAAAATCTGGCAGAGGCTAAATCGGATATTAGCCGTTACTTACTCGGGTATTACAATCACAGGCGGCCACACAGCTTTAATGCTGGATTACCGCCAGTGATAGCAGAACAACCTAAGTTAGTGTCCGGAAATACTTGACCACTACAA
>NZ_RZUF01000097.1 GCF_004005375.1 Rheinheimera sediminis
TAACGCTCAAAGCAGCTGCGCGGTACGCGTCGGCTGCCTTTGCTTGTTAGCAGCCTGAACCGAACTTGCGCGGCTTGCCGCACTGGCAAACCTGAACAACGGCACGACTGCTTTTTATTAAAAACTAAACCAGCCAGCTGCGATACGGCGAGCCAACCGGAACCTGTAAAGCTGTGTGAGCGAAGCCTAGAAGAACAACGCTACCGCCACCACCGTTTGCAGTAAACCTGCAAACTGGCGAACTAAACCTTTTGGCGTTGCCGCTAGGAAAACCACACGCGAGCAATGCCCGAACAAAAACTACTGACTAAAACCCTTAAAACCCGAAAACCTGCTAACGC
>NZ_RZUF01000098.1 GCF_004005375.1 Rheinheimera sediminis
TTAATCTTGATTTGAGTGTAGATGAAAATGGTGCGCCATTGACAGAAGTGATTGCCAGACTTGAGCGCGTTGATCCGATCTTGAGAGGTGAATGGAGTGACAAACTTGGAGATAAAATCAGGGTGTGGGAAGGCTACAACAAAAGATTCTGCAACTTAATGCCCGGCTATAAAGTAATACAATTGCAACGTCTTGATTGTCGTGTGGTTGAGGCTGGAACTATGGTTGGCGCTGATGGCAAATTGATACAAAAATTTGATGTAGAGTGCAGAACTGTAGGCGGTCAGGATATAGTGAAAGTCTACGAATGTCGCTAAAGTCTGATTCAA
>NZ_RZUF01000099.1 GCF_004005375.1 Rheinheimera sediminis
GAAGGTTCGAATCCTTCCCCCTCCACCATTTTCAGTGCAATAGCTACGAGTAGGCCGCGGGCATCGTATAATGGCTATTACCTCAGCCTTCCAAGCTGATGATGCGGGTTCGATTCCCGCTGCCCGCTCCAAACAGATCAAGTTGCTGATATAGCTCAGGCGGTAGAGCGCATCCTTGGTAAGGATGAGGTCCCCAGTTCGATTCTGGGTATCAGCACCATCTTAAAAGCCTCTCTTGCTGTACAATCAAACTAACTTATTTCATACAACCGCCGTTTGTTAATAAAGGGTCCATTTATGGCTAAGGCTAAATTCGAACGTAATAAAC